>NZ_JAFCJX010000030.1 GCF_018130695.1 Bradyrhizobium jicamae
TATAAGCCGTAAAGCCATCGCGCAGGGAAGGCCGGCGTGCCTCCGCTGCATTTGTATGCCCGTGTGCGCCACTTTCTACTCATGGCACATGGGACCGCGGGTGCAGCGTGCACCCGGTCTTCCCTGCGCCCTCTAATTCATAGAGAGGGCGGAACGAGATGCAAAACTCGGACAAATCATGTCGCGAGAATGCGAAGCCGTATCCGCCTATTCACTGTCATCGCCCGCCATGTGCGCGATTGCGCACTGGGGCGGGCGACCCAGTACGCCGCGGCCCATCGGTTCAATCGCTGGTGTCTCTGGAATACTGGATCACCCGCGTGCGCGGGTGATGACACCACTTAGGGCTGTTTTACGCCAGGCTGTTTGAAATCTGAATCCGAACCCGCGCGCCTTACGCCCGCAGCGCCTGCAGGCCCTTGAAGGTCAACCGCTTGGGGTCGCGCACGCCGGCGAGATAGAGCTTGCGGATGAAGGCGGTGACCGCGTCGCGGTCGCAATCGGTCAGCGCGACCACGGCGTCGACGGCGATTCTCTGGGCTTCCATGGCAGTTTCCTCTGCTACAGCCTCGAAACCGCAGCCTATCAGCCGCCGGTTAATCCGGCGTTAACCCTTTGCCCACAATCGCCGATTCGAGGCGACCCGCGTATACGCAAAACAACGCATGGGACAATTGGACGCCGATACTGGGAGGAGCCCGAGCCGCTCCCGCGCATGGCCAGACCGCGGCGGTGCGGCCACCGGCCGCGCCCCCCGACCATCAGAACGGCAATTGATCGGGCCGGCAGATCAAACTACCATAGGTAGTTATACTAAATCCATTTCCTGATTGGTTGTTGAGGCTGTCATGAGCGAGACCAGCACTGCGCCGGAGCCCGCCAAACCTGCCCCCGTCCTCGACCCTGCCCCGCCGCGGGTGATCCTGATCATGGGACTGTGGCTGCTGTTCTTCGCGGCGCTGTTCCTCTATCTGCTGATCGCAACCTGGCCGGTCCTCGAATTCAACAACACGGCGTTCAGGCCGGTCAACATCTTCGGCTTCTCCCATAGCTGGGCGCCGGAGCGGCACATGATGTTCACCGTCATGATGGCGGGTGCCATCGGCGGGCTGACGCACACGCTGGCTTCGTTCTCCGACTATGTCGGCAACCGGCGGCTGGGCTTGAGCTGGATCTGGTTCATGGTGTTGCGGATCCCGGTCGGCATTGCGGTCGCGCTGCTGTTCTATTTCGTGATCCGCGGCGGCATCCTGATCCCGACCGTCCAGGTTCATCCCGAGCCGAACGAGATGCAGACGGCGCTGAAGATCAATCCCTACGCCATCGCCGGCTTTTCGGCGCTGGCGGGGATGTTCTCGAAACAGGCGACCGACAAGCTGGCCTCGGTGTTCGACATCGTGTTCGCGATGAAGGAGCCGGTGAAGCGCGCCGACAAGCTCGGCGCCAACAAGCCGCAGCCGGTGATCACCGCAACCGATCCGAAGCAGCTGACGGTCGGAAGCGCAACGCCGCTCACGGTCAACGGCAGCGGCTTTCAGCCCGGCTGCGGCGTAACGGTCAATGGCGGCGAGCGCAAGCCGAGCGGCGTGACGGCCGACAAGCTGGTCGTTCCGATCTTCGCGGGCGACGTCGCCAGCGCGGGCGAGTTGAAGATCGTCGTCAAGAATGCGGACGACAGCGCTTCCCCGGAATTCGTCGTGAAGGTCGCCTGACAAAAAAACACCGGCCTGAGGCCGGTGTTTCGATATCGACGGAATGACCGTTCGCTCAGTAGCGATAGTGGTCCGACTTGTACGGACCTTCCTGCTTGACGCCGATATAGTCGGCCTGGTCCTTGCGCAGCTCGGTCAGCTTGACGCCGATCTTGGCGAGATGCAGGCGGGCGACCTTCTCGTCGAGCGTCTTCGGCAGCACGTAGACTTCCTTCTTGTACTTGCCGTCCTTGTTGTTGGCGAACAGCTCGATCTGCGCCAGCGTCTGGTTGGTGAAGGAGGCCGACATCACGAAGGACGGATGGCCCATCGCATTGCCGAGGTTCACGAGGCGGCCTTCCGACAGCAGGATGATGCGGTGCTTGTCGGGGAATTCGATCTCGTCGACCTGCGGCTTGATGTTGGTCCACTTCAGGTTACGCAGACCCGCGATCTGGATCTCGTTGTCGAAGTGGCCGATGTTGCAGACGATGGCGCGATCCTTCATCGCGCGCATGTGGTCGATGGTGATGATGTCCTTGTTGCCGGTGGCGGTGACGAAGATGTCGGCGCGGGGCGCGGCGTCTTCCATGGTCGTGACCTCGTAGCCTTCCATCGCCGCCTGCAGCGCGCAGATCGGATCGACTTCGGAGACCATCACGCGGCAGCCGGCCTGGCGCAGCGAGGCGGCCGAGCCCTTGCCGACGTCGCCGAAGCCGGCGACCATCGCGGTCTTGCCCGACATCATCACGTCGGTGCCGCGGCGGATGCCGTCGACCAGCGACTCGCGGCAGCCATAGAGGTTGTCGAACTTCGACTTGGTGACGCTGTCGTTGACGTTGATCGCCGGCCACAGCAGCGTGCCGGCCTTCTGCATGTCATAGAGGCGATGCACGCCCGTGGTGGTCTCCTCGGAAACGCCCTTGATGCTCGCTGCAATCCCGGCGAAGTACCCCTTCGGCTTTTCCTTGAGCTGTTTCTTCAACAGCGCGAAGAAGACTTCCTCTTCTTCCGAACCCGGCTTGTCGAGGAAGGCGGCGTCGCCGTTCTCGGCGCGCAGGCCGAGATGGACGTACATGGTGGCATCGCCGCCGTCATCGAGGATCATGTTCGGGTGACCGCCGCCGTGCCAGTCGAACAGTTTCGCGGTGTAGTCCCAATATTCGGTCAGTGTCTCGCCCTTGACCGCGAAGACGGGAATGCCGGCGGCAGCGATCGCGGCGGCGGCGTGGTCCTGCGTCGAATAGATGTTGCAGGAGACCCAGCGGATGTCGGCGCCCAATGCCGCCAGCGTCTCGATCAGCACGCCGGTCTGGATCGTCATGTGCAGGGAGCCTGCGATCCGCGCGCCCTTCAAAGGTTGTTTGGGGCCGTATTCCTCGCGGGTCGCCATCAGGCCGGGCATCTCGGTCTCGGCCAGCGAGAGTTCCTTGCGGCCGAAATCGGCGAGCGAGATGTCCTTGACGATGTAGTCGGTGAAGCCGGGCTTCGTCGGGGCGTTCATGTCTGTTTCCTAATCGGTGGGTCCAGCGTGTCAGTAGCAAAGCGAGCCAAACGCCATGTGACGCGGCCTTCCCCCTCGCCCCGCTCTTGCGGGGAGAGGGTCGGGGTGAGGGGCGCTATCCGCGCACTGAACTCGCGGAGATTCCCCCTCACCCGCCACTTCGTGGCGACCTCTCCCCGCAAGCGGGGCGAGGTGAAAGCATCAGAGCGCGCGCTTCAGCGGCTCGACCAGATCGGTCTTCTCCCAGGAGAAGCCACCTTCATTGTCCGGCGTGCGGCCGAAATGGCCGTAGGCCGAGGTGCGGGCGTAGATCGGACGGTTGAGGTCGAGATGGGTGCGGATGCCGCGCGGGGTCAGGTCCATCGCCTTGGCGACGGCCTTCTCGAGCTGGTCCTCCGGCACCTTACCGGTGCCGTGGGTGTCGATGTAGATCGACAGCGGCCGCGCCACGCCGATCGCGTAGGCGAGCTGCAGCGTGCAGCGGTCGGCAAGACCGGCCGCGACGACGTTCTTGGCGACGTAGCGCGCCGCGTAAGCCGCCGAGCGGTCGACCTTGGTCGGATCCTTGCCGGAGAACGCGCCGCCGCCATGCGGGGCCGCACCGCCATAGGTGTCGACGATGATCTTGCGGCCGGTCAGGCCGGAGTCGCCGTCGGGACCGCCGATGTAGAACTTGCCGGTCGGGTTGATGTGCCAGATGGTCTTGCCGTTGATCCAGTCCTTCGGCAGCGCCTCGCGGACATAGGGCTCGACGATGTCGCGGATCTGCTGGGAGGAGATGTCCTCGACCAGATGCTGGTGCGAGACCACGATCTCGCGGACGCCGACCGGCTTGCCGTTCTCGTACTGCACGGTGACCTGGCTCTTGGAGTCCGGACCCAACACCTTCTCCTTGCCGGAGTGACGGGCCTCCGAGATCAGGCGCAGGATCTTGTGGGCGTAGAAGATCGGCGCCGGCATCAGGTCCGGCGTCTCGTTGGTGGCGTAGCCGAACATGATGCCCTGGTCGCCGGCCCCCTCTTCCTTGACTTCACCCGGCTGCAGCGCATCGACGCCCTGCGCGATGTCGGCCGACTGCGGATGCAGCAGGATCTCGATGTCCGCCTTCTCCCAGTGGAAGCCGTCCTGCTCGTAGCCGATGTCCTTGATCGCACCGCGCACGACGGCTTCGATCTGGTCATTGGTGACCGAGCTCGGACCGCGGGTCTCGCCGGCGATCACGACCTTGTTGGTGGTGGCGAGCGTTTCGCAGGCCGCGCGGATCTGCCAGGGGTCGATGCCGGCCTTCGGCCCTTCCCGGTAGAACAGATCGACGATCTCGTCGGAGATCCGGTCGCACACCTTGTCCGGATGACCTTCCGAGACCGACTCGCTGGTGAAGAGATAGGACGCGCGCATCAAGCAAACCCCTTGTTTCGTCGGACACCGACGTTCGTTCGTGAATGTGACCCCGGGATGTCAGTCTCGACGACGCGAGATGACGTAGGATTCGTCGTAAAACCAAAGCCCGTTGTGCTTGCGCAGCACCTCTCGCGTCGCTTCGAGAGTTCGGGCGTTCTCAGTCATTTCAGTCAGCCGATCGTCTTCAATCTGCGCGACGTACACCGCCGCGTTCCACGCCGCAAAGGCCGTCGAGGTTCCGATCGAGCCGGTAACTTCGTTGGGCAGCGCCTCCATATCATATCGGAAGATCGAGCGGTTGTCCGCATAAGCATTAAAGTTAAGGTCGCGGCCCACCGATCCGAGCTCATATTTCACGGCGCGCAATAGCTCATGGCGGCTGACCGCGAAAGGATTTTCTCCCGGCCAGACCGACTGGATGATTTCGAGGCCCGGATCGTGGCCATGGGAGTGGATTCCAATCAAACGGCCCCCTGCCCGCAGCGCCCGGGCCAGCGGGGCAATGATCCGTTTGGCCCGGAAATTCACCGAGGATTTGGCCCGGTATGGCTGGGATGCGATCACAAGGTCGAAATTGGCCTCGGTTTTGCCGACCCGAGGGATGATCGAATCAAGCAGGAAGCGGTGGTCCTCCCGGTACACGACCAGCGCCACCGGCCGCTCATAGATCGGCATCCCCGTCCGGGGGCTGACCATGGCCCGCCAGTTCTGCTCAAGAAATGGGCCGAGTTCCGCGACCTGGGCCGCGAATTCCCCCGAGGAGCCCCCGCGCAGGGGCACCTCATGCCAGATCATGCTGGCGGCGGCCGCGGTCGCCTGCGGGGTCAGCCAGGGCGCCTCGGCGTAGTACATGTTGGTCAGCACGAACACGGTCGCGGGGTGCTCGAACAGCCGGTCCGCCACCTTGTCGAGGGTCAGGCGGACGTCCTCAAGGCTGAGTTCCTTGCCGGCGATGTAGAACGGCATGTGCGGAAAGCGGCCATGCATCGCCCGCAGCACCCGCGCCAGCACGGTTCCGTCGCCGACGCCGGCGTCGAACACCCGCAGCGCCGGCGGCCGCGGATGGATCGCGGACAGTTCCAGCGCCACCCGGTCGGCGATCACCCGCTTCTCGCTGCAGGTGTGCACGAACAGCAGGTATTTCTGCCGGTTCTCGAAGAAGCGGAAATTGGCCCGGGGATCGCGCTTCTCCGGCGGCACCACGAGGCCGCGCGGCGGCGCGACGCCGCCCGGGGTGGAGGCGGCGATATAGGCGTGGATGCGGTCGAGCGTATCGATGGTGATGCGCTTGCCCTCGCGCAGCCGGTGCACCAGCTTGCCGTCGTTGACCGCGCGGCGGCCAAACGTCGTCTCCGCCATGTCGGAGCGGCGACAGAATGCGGCAATCTGGCTGAGGATCTCGTCGTTCTTCATGGGGCCAGTGGGCGGGCTGCGGGACTTGGGAAAGTGCGGTGGGCAGCGAAACGTCAGATAAATCTCCTAGCACATCCTGCCCACCGATGGAAATGAACCCCAGCCGGGTCGGGAGCCACAAATCGGTGGATGCCGCTCCATGGATGGACCAATGCGCCGCCTGCTCCTGATCCCTGCCGTCTTCGTCGCCGTCCTCTGGTCCGCGCCTTCGCTCGCGCAAGGCAAGCAAACGCTCGCAACGCTCTGCACCACCGACACCTCGCCGGCCGATCAGATGATCGACGCGTGCAGCAAGATCATCGCGCTGAAGGCGTTTTCCGGCGAGAAGCTCGCGACCGTCTATTTCTGGCGCGCGGTCGGCTGGAACAAGAAGGGCAACTATTCGCAGGTGATCGTGGACACGACGGAGTCGATCAAGCTCGTGCCGAACATCCCGTCCTACAACCTGCGCGGCTCCGCCTATTTCGACAAGGGCGAGTACGACATCGCGATCGCCGATTTCAACGACGCGCTGCGGATGGGCCCGACCGGCAGCATCGTGCTGCACAACCGCGGCAACGCCTATCGCCGCAAGGGCGAATACGCCAAGGCCATCGCCGACTACGACGCGTCGATCAAGGCCGGGCCGCCATCGGCGTTCACCTCGCAGAACCGCGGCATCGCCAAGCAGGCGCTCGGCGATCTCGATGGCGCGCTTGACGATATCAACCAGGCGATCCGGATCGAACCGACGCTGGCACAGCCGCTGATCAACCGGGCGGTGATCTGGCGCGCCAAGGGCGATGTCGACCGCGCGATATCGGATACGACCGAGGCGATCCGGCTCGCGAAAGCCAAGCAGCAGCCCACCAACATCATGACGCCGCCCGGCAGCGTGCTGATCTCGGCCTATAGCCAGCGCGGCCTGTCGTATGAGGCCAAGGGCGACGTCGAGCACGCCAAGCAGGATTACGCCACCACGCTGGACATCCAGGGCGCCGACGCCGGCAGCAAGGCGAGCCAGGCCACCGCGAAGGTGCGTCTGGCTCTGCTGCAGGAGGCCGCGACGCAGCCGCAAACCACCAACGACAAGCCCGGAGTAAATTCAGGCGCCGCCGCTGCCCCCGCCGCACCGGCGCCGGCCGCCGCGACCGGCCGCCGTGTCGCGCTGGTGATCGGGAACGGCGCCTATGCCCATGTCAAGGCGCTGCCCAATCCGCCGAACGATGCGCGCGCGATCGCAAAAAGCCTGCGCGACATCGGCTTCACCGTCGCCGAAGGCCTCGATCTCAATCGCGACGCGATGCAGACGACGATCCGCGACTTCCTGCGCGACGCCGCACATGCGCAGGTCGCGATCGTCTACTACGCAGGTCACGGCGTACAGGTCGACGGCCGCAACTATCTCGTGCCCATCGACATCGCGCTCCAGGCCGGCGCCCGCATGACCGACGCGATGGTCGACATGGACACGATCATGGCCGGGCTCGACGACCAGGTGCGCACCAACATCCTGATCCTCGACGCCTGCCGCAACAACCCGATGGCGCCGCAAGTGGCATCGAGCGAACCGAACCGCGGCATCGAGGCCGGCTCGGGCCTCGCAGCACCGACCTCGCTCGGTGCCGGATCGACGCTCGGCGCCGGCACGCTGATCGCGTTCGCGACCGCACCGGGCCAGGTCGCGCTCGACGGCGAAGGCGCCAACAGCCCGTTCTCATCAGCGCTGTCGCGCCATCTCGGCACGCCCGGCCTCGAGGTGCAGCAGATGCTGACGCGGGTCCGCGCCGAGGTCGTCGCCGCCACCAGGAGCAAGCAGGTGCCATGGTCGAACTCGTCGCTGCTCGGCGAGGTCTATCTGGCGGCGAAGTAATCAGGCTGCACTCGCCAGATAGCCCTTTGCGAATTGCGCGATCCGCTCCGCCTCGATCCCGATCTCGCGGAGTTGCCCGGTCGGCGCGGTGATCTGGCCGCAGAAATACAGCCCGGCCGCTGCGGTCGGCCGCCCTGTCACCAGCGGTATGCCGTGGGAGTCGAGCACGCCGCCGACATCGGGCAGCAGGCGCCGAAGGTCCGGCCGGAAACCGGTGGCAAGGATGACCGCATCGAACGCTTCGCTCGCGCCATCAGCGAACACCACGCCCTGCGCGTTGAACGACGCAATGCCGCTGCGGATTTTGATTGATCCATCCCTGATCTTCGCCAGCGTGCCGATATCGATCAGCGGCACCCGGCCGTCCTCCTCGACCATCCGCCGCGGGCCCTTGGCCGAGCGCTTCAGCCCGAGCTTCTCGAAATCCCCGACCGCAAGCCGCAACACGGGCGCGTTGAGTGCGTCCACGAAGCGCGCGGGCAGCCGCTGGTACAGGATCGCCCAGGACAGGATCGGAAGACCGAGCAGGTCCCGCGGGAGAATCTGAACCGGGCCGCGTACCGACAGCGCGGCGTCGACGCCGGCATTGGCGAGATCGAGCGCGATCTCGCCGCCGGAATTGCCGAAGCCGACGACAAGAACACGCTTGCCGGCATAGGGCACAGGATTGCGATATTCGCTGCTGTGGATGATCTCACCGCCAAACGTCGCCATGCCCGGCCAGGACGGACGATACGGAGCATCGGCAATGCCGGTCGCGACCACCACCATCGGCGCGACGATCGCGTCATCGGCGAGTTGCACACGCCACAGCGGGCCCTCGCGTGCGATGCGCGAGACTTCGGTGTTGAAGGAAGGCGCGACCTTGAAGCGCGCGGCGTAGCTTTCGAGATAGTCGACGACCTGCGCGCGCGACGGATAGGCTGGATAGTTCGACGGCATCGCCATCCCGGGCAGTCCGGAATGGCGGCGATCGGTATGCAGATGGAGACGATCATAGTGCAGCCGCCACACGGCGCCGACGCAGTCGGCCTTCTCCAGCACCGTGACGATGAGACCTGCAGCGCGCATCGTCGCCGCACAGGCGAGCCCCGCAGGGCCCGCACCAACAATGATGGCATCAGGGTTTTGTGCCGTCACGACACCCTCCCTGCGCCGGAAAGGGAAGTTACTTCCCCCACACCTCATTGGCGACATCGACGGCGAGCCGCAGCTTGGCCCATTGCTCTTCCTCGGAGAGGATGTTGCCTTCCTCGGTCGAGGCGAAGCCGCATTGCGGCGACACCGCGAGCTGATCGAGCGGAGCGAACTTCGCCGCCTCTTCCAGCCGGCGCTTGATGTCGTCCTTCTTCTCGAGCTCGCCGAACTTCGAGGTGATGACGCCGACCACCACGACCTTGTTGCCCTTCGGCAAATAGCGCAGCGGCTCGAAGCCGCCGGCGCGATCGGAATCATATTCGAGGAAGTAGCCGTCGTAATTGGTGCCGGCGAGCATGGTCTCGGCGACCGGCTCGTAGCCGCCCGAGGAGATCCAGGTCGAACGGAAATTGCCGCGGCAGACATGGGTCGAGATCACCATGTCGGACGGGCGATCGGCAATCGCGTAGTTGATGACGCGGGCGTAGATCTCCTGCAGGCCGTCGGGATTGTCGCCGCGATCGCGCGCCTTCTGCAACTCGTCCTGCGAGCAGAGATAGGCCCAGACCGTGTCGTCGAACTGCAGATAGCGGCAGCCGGCGTCATAGAACGCCTTCACCGCCTTGCGGTAGGTCTTGCCGAGGTCCTGGAAGAATTCTTCCAGATCCGGATAGACCTCCTTGGAGATCAGCTTGCGGCCGCCGCGGAAGTGCAGCACCGCAGGCGACGGGATCGTCATCTTGGCGGTGACATGGGCCTGGTCCGCAACCTTCTTCAGGAAGCGAAAGTGATCCAGCATCGGATGATTGTCGGGGAAGTCGAGCTTGCCGATCACACGCACGGCGTCGTGGCGGGTCTGCACGCCCGCGAACTGGATGCCCATGTCGGGGTGGAACATCTCGCAGCCACCGAGCTTGGCGAGGAAGTCGAAATGCCACCAGGAGCGGCGGAATTCGCCGTCGGTCGCGAGCTTCAGGCCGATCGAGGCCTGCTTGTGCACGACTTTCTCGATCTCGGAATCCTCGATCTTGCGCAGCTCATCGGCCGAAATCTCGCCCTTTTCGAGCCTGGCGCGGGCTTCCTTGATCTTCGGCGGCCGCAACAGGCTGCCGACCTCGTCGGCGCGGAACGGAGGCTTGGTTCGCTGCATGGTCAACTCCCGAGAAAGGTCAGTGCGCTTTGGCCCCGGAGACGCCGAGATGGCGATCGAGGACCGAGGGATCGGCCTTCAGCGCGCTGCTTGCGGCGTCATGGACGATCGTGCCGCGCTCCAATATCACAACCCGGTCGGCCAGCCCCAGAATCTTTTGCGCGTTCTGTTCCACGATGATCGAGCAGATGCCGCCGGACCGGGTGATGGTCCCGATCGCCTTCAAGAGCTCCTCGACGATGATCGGTGCCAGCCCCTCGGTCGGCTCGTCCAAGAGCAGCACCTTCGGGTTCAAGGTCAGCGCCCGGCCGATCGCCAGCATCTGCTGCTCGCCGCCGGAGAGCTGGTTGCCGAAATTGCTGCGCCGCTCTCTCAATCGCGGAAACATTTCATAAACCCTGTCGACGGTCCACGGCCCGGGCTGGGCGACCGCCGTCATGTTCTCCTCGACGGTGAGCGAGCGGAAGATGTTGCGCTCCTGCGGCACCCAGCCGATTCCCGCCCGCGCCCGCTGGTCCGGCCGCATCGTCGTGACGTCATTGCCGCCAAGCGCGACGCTGCCGCCGAAGCGGCGGGTGATGCCGACGACCGAATTGATCAGCGTGGTCTTGCCGGTGCCGTTGCGGCCGAGCAGCGCCAGCACCTGGCCCTCGGCCAGCGACAGCGACATGTTGGGCAGCACCACGGCCTCACCGTAGCCGGCGCGCAGGCCCTGGATGGAGAGAAGATCAGGCATCCGCCGCCTCGCCGAGATAGACCGCCTTCACCTGCGGATCGCGCGCGACCTCGTCGGGCGCACCCTCGGTCAGCAGGCCGCCATTGACCAGCACCGAGATGCGGTCGGCGAAGGAGAACACGAGATCCATGTCATGCTCGATCAGGAGCACCGTGACGTCGCGCGGCAAGGCCGCGACCGCCGCCAGGATGTCATGCCGCTCGCTCTCGGGCACGCCGGCTGCGGGCTCGTCGAGCAGCAGCACGCGCGGCCTGGTTGCGATCGCGACAGCGATCTCGAGCAGACGCTGCTTGCCATAGGGAAGCGTCGAGGTGAGCTCGTTCATGACGTCGAGCAGATGGAAACGGCCGAGGATCTCCGCGATCTCGGTGTTGACGTCCTCACGCGTGCCCATCCGCCGCCACCAGTCGCTGCCGCGGCCCAGCCGTTCCGAGACGGCGAGGCCGATGGTCTCCAGCGGCGTCAGGTCGGGATAGAGCTGGTTGATCTGGAAGGTGCGCGACAACCCGCGCAGCACACGCGTATGCACCGGCAGGTCGGTGATGTCGTTGCCTTCGAGCAGGATGCGGCCGCCATTCGGCTTCAGCACGCCGGTCAGCTGGTTGATGATGGTGGTCTTGCCGGCGCCGTTCGGGCCGATCAGGGCGTGACGGGCGCCCTGCACCACCTTGAGCGAGAGGTCGCGGGTGACGCGGAGCCCGCCGAAGGATTTTTCTAGCCCGCGCGTTTCCAGTGCGATCGTGCTCATGATGCGTCACTCTCTGGAACGGCGACGACGGCCTTGCGTCCGAACAGCTGGCGAATGATCAGGTTCGGCACGAACAGCACCCAGCGATGGATGCGCTCGCGGCCGAGCATCACGATCACGATCAGCACCAGGCCGATCCAGAACAGCCAGTATTGCGGCGTGATGGTCTGGAACAATTCCTGCAGCATCTTGAACACGACGGCGCCGATCAGCCCGCCATAGAGATAGCCGGTGCCGCCGATCACGAGCACAAGCATCAGGTCGGCCGAGCGCTCGAACGCGAATACGTCGAGCGAGGCCAGCGCCGTGGTCTGGGTGAACAGCGCGCCCGCGATACCGGCATAGAAGGCGGCAAGCGTATAGATCGCGATCAGGCGGCGGTTGACGGGGACGCCGATCGCGGCCGCCCGCAGCGGGTTGTTCTTGATCGCGCGCAGTGACAGGCCGAACGGCGAATGCACCACGCGGCGCGCCAGCAGGAACATCAGGAACAGCACGATCAGCGAATAGAAGAAGCCGGTCTTGCCGAACATGTCGAAGGCGAACATGCCGAGGATCGGCTGCATCTCGATGCCCTGAAGACCATCGGTGCCGCCGGTGATGTTGGAGAAACGCTCGGCGAGCGCCTCGAGCAGCAGCGCGATGCCGAGCGTGACCATCAGCCGCGTCAGGTCGACGCCGCGGATCACGAGGAAGCTCGTGAGGAAGCCGAGCACGGTCGCCACCAGGCCGGCGGCGACCAGCGCGATGACCGGCTCGTTGATGATGCCGTGCAGCGCCAGCAAGCCGGCGGAATAGGCGCCGACGCCGAAGAAGGCGGCATGGCCGAGCGAGACGATGCCCGCATAGCCGAGGATCAAATCGAGCGACATCGCAAACAGCGCCAGCCGCAGGATGTCGGTCATGATCAGGTAGCGCGACGGAAACAGGAAGGCGCAGGCCAAAACCAGAATCCAGAACGCGAACTCGCTGGGGCGCCAGCGCGCGCTGGCCATGGCAGAGGTGGAGACGTCGGATGGCGCAGTCATATCGGGCTCAACGCGCGGCGGTGCGGCCGAACAGGCCGTTGGGACGCCAAAGCAGGATCACGATCATGACGGTGTAGATCACGAACGGGCCCATCTTCGGCACGTAATATTTGCCGGCGACGTCGGCGATGCCGAGCAAGAGCGAGGCCAGGAACGGCCCGGTGATGCTCGAGGAGCCGCCGACGGTGACGACGATCAGGAAGTAGATCATGAATTTCAGCGGGAAGTACGGATCGAGCCCGAGGATCTCCGCGCTCAGCGCGCCGCCGAGACCGGCAAGGCCGCAACCAAATGCAAAGGTGAAGGCGAACACCTGCGGCACGTTGATGCCGAGCCCGATCGCGGCGCGGGGATCGTCGACCGCGGCGCGCAGCCGGCTGCCGAACCGGGTCTTGGCCAGGATCAATTGCAGCGCCAGCGTCAGCAGGCCGCAGATCACCACGATCATCAGCCGGTAGCGGCCGATGCCCACGCCGAACAGGTCGATCTGCCCTTCCAGCGCCGCCGGCAGTTTGATGAAGACCCGTGACGATCCCATGATGTAGTCGACGGCTGCGACCGACATGAAGGTCAGGCCGATCGAGAACAGCACCTGGTCGAGATGGCTGCGGGTGTAGAGGTGGCGATAGAGTGTCCGCTCCAGCGCCACGCCGATCACGGCGCTGACCACGAAGGCGAGCGGCAGCGCGGCGAAGAACCCCCAGCCCTGCTGGTTGACCAGCACGGCGCAGATGTAACCGCCGGTCATCGCGAAGGCGCCGTGGGCGAGATTGACGAAGTTCATCAGCCCGAGCGTGACCGCGAGCCCGCAGGCGAGCACGAACAACAGCATGCCGTAGGCGACGCCGTCGAACAGGATGGTGAAGAGCGTGGTCATGGAAGGCGAGATCAGCCAGCGTTAGAGAGTCATATCGATCGGACAATTTCGTCATGGCCGGGCAAAAGCGCGAAGCGCGTCTTCGCGAAGATGTCCCGGCCATCCACGTCTTTCTCGCCGCGGAACGACGTGGATGCCCGGGACAAGCCCGGGCATGACGTGGTGAGAGTGCGGCCTAGGTTACGAGTGACTCGTGGTCACTTCTTGGTCTTGCCGGAGTCCTTGACGGCCTCGAAGGTGGCGAATTCGACGTTGTAGAGCTCGCCGTCGACCTTCTCGACCTTGCGGATGTAGATGTTCTGCACGATGTCGCGGGTATCCGGATCGATCGAGATCGGGCCGCGCGGGCTCTCCCACTTCATGCCCTTCATCGCCTCGATCAGCTTGTCGCCATTCGTATCGCCATTGGTCTTCTTCAAGGCTTCATAGATCAGGTGGATGCCGTCATAGCCGCCGACCGCCATGAAGCCCGGGCGGTTGTTGAAGGCCTTCTTGTAGGCCGTGACGAAATCCTTGTTCATCTGCGAGGGATGCGCCGCCGAATAGAGATGCGCGGTGACGGTGCCGAGCACGGCGTCGCCCATGTTGTTCAGCAGGTCGTCGTCGGTGACGTCGCCCGGCCCGATCACCTTGATGCCGGTCTTGTCGAGACCGCGCTCGGCATACTGCTTCATGAAGTTGCCGCCCTGCCCGGCCGGCACGAACACGAACATTGCGTCCGGCTTGGAGTCCTTCATGCGCTGCAGGAACGGCGCGAAGTCGGGGTTCGCCAGGGGCACCTTGACCTCTTCGACGATCTCGCCGCCGCCGGCAGTGAAGTTCTGCTTGAAGAAGTTCAGCGCGTCATTGCCCGGCGCGTAGTCCGAAGTCAGCGTCGCGACCTTCTTTATGCCGTTCTTGACCGCCCAGTCGGCGATGATGGTGGAGGACTGGGCCAGCGTGAAGCTGGTGCGCACGATATAGGGCGAGCGCTCGGTGATGATCGAGGTGCCCGCGGCCATCACGATCTCGGGGACCTTGCCCTGGGTCGCCAGCGGCGCTGCGGCGAGCGCGGCGGGCGTGACGCCGAAGCCCGCGATGAAGTTGACCTTGTCGTTGACAATCAGTTCCTGCGCGAGGCGCTTGGTGTTATCAGGGACCGCCGCGTCATCCTTCAGGATGACCTCGATCTTCTTGCCGGCGACGGTGTCGCCGTGCTGCTGCATGTAGAGCTTGATCGCGTTGTCGATCTGCTTGCCGGTCGATGCCTGACCGCCGGTCATCGGCACGATCAGGCCGATCTTGACGGTGTCTTCGGCGCGCGCCGGAGCGCCTGCGACGAGCCCCGCCACCACGGCCGTCGATGCGGCCAGCAACATGTTGCGACGATTGAACATGAACGTCCTCTCCCCCTTCCACTCTTCTGAACTTGAGCCGAGTGCCCGGCTCTTGCCCTTCAATTAACCCGCATGTTTGCGGCCGTGCCGCAAGGCGACATGGCGTCTTTCACTGCCCTATTGTCAATCGGACGATGGGCGAGTTTCGCGCGCGATACCGCTTGGCGGTCGACAGTCACCGGTACCAAGATACTAAAGACACATCCCGGGATTCAACCGCTCTTGGTCCTCCATTACTCGCCGTCGAGCCGCCATTTGTACAAATGTACAAATAAACTGGTCTTGTCAACAAAGAAGCCCCTGTTGCGACCGATCGGCGCGCCCTAAATCCATCATCCTTAAAGGTTACGGTCTTAAGCCTCTGCCGATGATGATTCCCGCCCGCCATATCCTCGCCGCCATCTCGCTCGCCCTCACCGCGTGCGGATTGAGCGCCTGCAGCTCGATCAACGGGACGGTCGGCGCCGGGATGGCCGATGTCATGCCGGCCTGGGCCGGCGGCCTGCCCTCGGATGCACCGCCGCGGCCGGGCACGGCCAAATATGACGAGTTCATGCGCGAGCGGGAGCGCAAGCGACTGCTGCCGGCATCCGAACGCGGCGACGACGCGAAGCCGGCGCAAACCACGCAACCTGCACAGGCCCAGAGCACCGCGCATTGACGCGGCGCGCGGTGCCTTAATCCACGAACACCACGGTCTTGCGGCCGTTCAGGATGACGCGGTCGGCGAGATGGTAGCGGATCGCGCGCGCCAGCACGCGACGCTCGATGTCGCGCCCCTTGCGCACCAGATCCTCCGGCGTGTCGCGGTGGCTGATGCGCTCGACGTCCTGGTCGATGATCGGGCCTTCGTCGAGGTCGCGGGTGACGTAATGCGCGGTGGCGCCGATCAGCTTGACGCCGCGCTCATGCGCCTGGTGATAGGGCCTGGCGCCCTTGAAGCCCGGCAGGAACGAGTGATGGATGTTGATGCAGCGGCCGGACAGCCGCGCCGACATCTCGTCCGACAGGATCTGCATGTAGCGCGCCAGCACGACGAGATCGGTCTTGGTGTCCTGGACCAGCTGCCACACCGCGTCTTCCTGCTGGCGCTTGGTCTCCTTGGTGATCGGCATGTAGTGGAACGGGATGTCGCCGAAATCGAGCGCGCCGTAGACCTCGCGCGGATGGTTGGAGACAACAGCGGTCGGGATCATCTCGAGTTCGCCGGTGCGCCAGCGATAGAGCAGATCGACCAGGCAGTGATCCGATTTCGACACCAGCAACATGACACGGCGGCGGTTGGCGCGGTCGCGCATCTGCCACTCCATGCCGAAGCGCTCGGCGATCGCGGCAAAACCGGTCTGCAGCGCCGCCAGTTCGACCGCGAGATCGGCCGCGGTGAACACCACGCGCATGAAGAACTTCTTGGTCTCGATGTCGTCGAACTGCTGGGCGTCGAGGATGTTCTGCCCGTTATGGGCCAGGAAGGTCGACACCGCCGAGACGATGCCCGGGCGATCGGGACAGGACAGGGTCAGGACGAATTGATGGTCGGACATGCAGATTGACCAAGACTTGAGCAGATGCTGTGGAACGATTGACTTTTCGGCCTCCGTCTAACACCGCCGGCGCCCTTGCGCCAATCCCGCCTGCGGGTTCAAATCGAACAAATCGCCACCACCATTGTTAGAGCTTCACCATGGCTGACCGGCTGAACGGCTACCGCATCCTGATCCTGGAAACCCGCGAGGAGGCGCAGTTCTCCCGCCTGCTCACCGAACAGGGCGCCGACGTGCTGCAATGCCCGATGTTCACCATCCACGACGCGCCCGATCCGGCACCGATCGAGGCCTGGATCAGCCGCGCGATCGCGCATCCGTTCGACGATCTTGTGCTGATGACCGGCGAAGGCCTGCGCCGGCTGATGAAGGTGGTGCGGCGACTCGGCGTCGAGACCGAGTTCGTCGCGAGCCTTGCCAAGGCGCGCAAATTCACCCGTGGCCCAAAACCGGGCAAGGCGCTGCGCGAGATCGCCCTGGAGCCGCAGATGACCACGGAGAAGCCGACGTCGGAAGGCGTCGCCGAGATGCTCGGCAAACTCGATCTGAAGGGGCACCGCCTCGGCCTGCAACTCTATCCGGACAAGGATCACGGCGTACTGCTCGGCGCGATCAAGGCGCAGGGGGCCGAGATCGATACCGTGCTGCCTTACGTCTATGACGCGCGGGCCGCCGACGCCAATATCGTCACCGCGATCGACGAGATGGCGCAAGGCCACGTCGATGCGATTGCGCTGACCAATCTCGGCCAGATCCGCCGCCTGATCGAAGTGGCGCGAACGCGCGGCTGCGAGGACAGGCTGCGCCAGGGTCTCGAGCGCACGCCGATTGCCTCGGTCGGGCCGGCGGTCTCGGACGAGCTCAAGTCCCACGGCCTGCGCACCGACATCTATCCGGCCGAGGATGCCTTCTTCATGCGGCCGCTGATCTCGGCGATGGCGGCGGCCCTGGCGAAGAACCCGCCGCGGGCGGCGGCGCGGTAGTCGCCCCACCGTCATTGCAAGGAGCAAAGCGACGACTTGTCCGCCGAAGCCTTGGCGAAGGCGGAACCAATCCATCGCTCCGCAAGCGGTGAGATGGATTGCTTCGCTGCGCTCGCAATGACGATGTGGAGACGTTCGACGCCCTATTCCGCCGCCCGCTTCGTCTCGCTCAGATACGCCTGATAGGCGCGCTTGATGCCGTCTTCGAGCGACGTGCTGGCGCGCCAGCCGAGCTTGGCGAGGCGGCTGACATCGAGCAGCTTGCGCGGCGTGCCGTCGGGCCGCGAGGTGTCGAAACTGATCTCACCACCATAGCCGACCGTCGCCGCGACCACGCGGGCGAATTCGGCGATGGTGATGTCCTCGCCGGTGCCGATGTTGACGAGCTCCGGCGACGAGTAGGTCTTCATCAGATGCACGCAGGCATCGGCGAGATCGTCGACATAGAGAAACTCGCGCCGCGGCGTGCCCGTGCCCCACACCACGACATTCCCAGCGCCCGACACCTTCGCCTCATGGAAACGGCGGATCAGCGCGGCGACGACGTGGCTGTACTCGGGGTGATAGTTGTCGCCGGGACCATAGAGATTGGTCGGCATCACGCTGATGAAATCCGAGCCGTACTGGCTGCGATAGGCCTCGGCCATCTTGATGCCGGCGATCTTGGCGATCGCATACGGCTCGTTGGTCGGCTCCAGCGCGCCGGTCAGCATCGTGTCTTCGCGCAGCGGCTGAGGAGCCAATCGCGGATAGATGCAGGAAGAGCCGAAGAACATCAGCTTCTCGCATCCATTGACATGAGCGGCGTGGATCACATTCGCCGCGATCGCCAGATTGTCGTAGAGGAATTCGGCGCGCAGCGTGTTGTTGGCGACGATGCCGCCGACCTTGGCAGCCGCGAGAAAGACGGCTTGCGGACGCTTGGCGGCAAACCATGCATTCACGGCGGCCTGATCGCGCAGATCGACCTCGTTCCGCGAGATCGTCAGCAGTTGCACATTCTCGCTTGCAAGCCGGCGCACCAGCGCCGCACCGACCATGCCGCGATGGCCGGCGACGAAGACGGTCTTGCCGGCGAGATCAAACGGGGCGCTTGCCATTGGCGACGTCCTGTCGGGCCTCGGCGAGATCGCCGGCGACCATGTCCTTCACCAGTTGCGCGAACGGCGTCTTCGGCTTCCACCCGAGCCTCTCACGCGCCTTGCTGGCATCGCCGACCAGGAGATCGACCTCGGTCGGGCGGAAATAGGCCGGATCGATGCGAACGACGGTCTTGCCGCTCTTCTTGTCGACGCCGGTCTCCTCGACGCCCTGGCCGCGCCATTCGATGCTGCGGCCAACCTCAACAAAGGCAAGCTCGACAAATTCGCGCACCGAACGGGTCTCGCCGGTCGCGAGCACGAAATCATCGGGCGTATCGGCCTGCAGGATCAGGTGCATGCCCTCGACATAGTCGCGCGCATGACCCCAGTCGCGCTTGGCCTCGAGGTTGCCGAGATACAACGTCTCTTCCAGCCCCGCCTCGATCCTCGCGACGCCGCGGGTGATCTTGCGGGTGACAAAGGTTTCGCCGCGGATCGGGCTCTCATGGTTGAACAGGATGCCGTTGCTGGCGAACATCCCGTAGGCCTCGCGATAGTTCACCGTGATCCAGTAGCCATAGAGTTTTGCCACCCCGTAAGGCGAGCGCGGATAGAACGGCGTCGTCTCCTTTTGCGGCACCTCCTGTACGAGGCCGTACAGTTCCGAGGTCGAGGCCTGGTAGAACCGCGTCTCCTTCTCCATGCCGAGGATGCGGATCGCTTCCAGCAGTCGCAGCACACCGATCGCGTCGGCATTCGCCGTATATTCCGGGCTCTCGAACGAGACCTGGACGTGGCTTTGCGCGGCGAGGTTATAGATCTCGGTCGGCCGGATCTGCTGCATCAGGCGGATCAGATTGGTCGAGTCGGTCATATCGCCGTAATGCATCAGGAACGGCACGTTGCCGGCGTGCGGATCCTGGTAGAGATGGTCGACGCGCGCGGTGTTGAACGACGACGAGCGGCGCTTGATGCCGTGCACGGTGTAGCCGAGGCCGAGCAGGTATTCGGCGAGATAGGCGCCGTCCTGCCCGGTGACACCGGTGATCAGCGCAACGCGCCGCTTTGAGTCCTGAGCCGTCATCATGTCTCCAGAGGCGCCACATGCGCCCGCCGGGGTCGGTCTGTAGCACCCACCCTGCGCCAAGTCTAATGTCGGCGTGTCATGCCGAAGCCCCATGAAATCAGGGATTTAGGCCACGACGACGGTCATTCGCCGTAGTTGCGCAGGCGCTCGAGCTCGATGATCGTGACCCCGCCATATTCGAGCCGGAGCAGACCGTCCTTCTCCAGCCGCTTCAGGCACTGGTTGGCATTCTGCCGGGACATGCCCGACAGCGCCCCGATCTCCTCCTGGGTGATCTCCAGATGCGCAGTCGATTCGGGGTAGAGGATCGGGTTGAACAGCGAGGCGATGCTGCGGGCAAGCCGCGAGGTTGCATCCAGCGTGCGGTTGACCTCGAGCATGCCGATGAACTGGCCAAGCCGCTCGTTGAGCTGGCGCACCAGAAAACGATTGAAGCCGACGCTGTTCTCGAACAGCCACATGAAGGCGGAGCGCTCCATCAGGGCGACGCGGCTGTTGCGCAGCGCGACCACGTCATAGCGGCGCGGCTCGTTCTTGAGCACGCTGCCCTCGCCGAACCAGGCCCCCGCCGTCAGCCCGGCAAGGCTTGTCTCCTTGCCATCGCGCGAGACCCCGCCCATGCGGGCAAGGCCGCTCACCACGCCCGCCCAATAGCCGAACGTGTCGCCGCGGATGAAAACGGTCTCGCCGGTGCCGTAGGACCGCTCGGTGATGCCGGCGCGGGCGACCTCGATCTCGCGGTCAGTGAGCTCGCGCGACCACGCGGCAATGCGCTTCAGATGATCCTCTGAAATCATGATCCCGAAGCCAGCCGCACCGTCGTGTCACCCCGTCCATTGCTGCATTGCAGCAAGACCATCGTACCTTCATCCGACCAAAGGTGAAGGCGCTCGCTCGCCCAAAAAACTTTGTCGCCGAATTGTCAGGCACGAGACATTTCAAAATAGCGCTTTCCTCTATTGAGGGCCACCTTGGGCGATGCGGCTTTTGATCCCGTCGGGAACGAGAGCGGCACCAAGCCGGTCGAGACCATTGGCTGCATGGCCTGACCGGCGCGGTCATATTAGGATCGCTTGGGCAAAAGCGGATGAAGAGCGCAGCAAGCGCCATCACCGGGAGGGATTATTTGGTGGCGACCAGTCTTGAAGTGCGCGGCGTGTCGTTGCGATTCGGTGGCGTCCGCGCGCTGACCGAAGTCAGTTTCGGCGTCAACGAGGGC
This sequence comes from Bradyrhizobium jicamae, assembly GCF_018130695.1. GTDB lineage: Bacteria > Pseudomonadota > Alphaproteobacteria > Rhizobiales > Xanthobacteraceae > Bradyrhizobium > Bradyrhizobium jicamae_B. Next base: position 20,826 of record NZ_JAFCJX010000030.1, read on the forward strand.
GAGCTGTTCTCGATCATCGGCCCCAACGGCGCCGGCAAGACCTCGATCGTCAACTGCATCTCCGGCCGTTACAAGCCGACCGAAGGCCAGCTGTTCTATCGCGGCAAGGACATCACCGGCCTCAATCCGAACGCGCGGCCGCGGCTCGGCATCGGCCGCACCTTCCAGAATCTGGCGCTGTTCCACCATATGAGCGTGCTCGACAACATCATGGTCGGCCGCCATCACCTCCTGAAGAACAACTTCCTGACCGGATCGCTGTACTGGCTGACCGGCGCGCGGCGCGAGGAGCTCGAGCATCGCCGCAAGGTGGAAGAGATCATCGACTTCCTCGATTTGCAGTCGGTGCGCAAGGCGACCGCCGGCACCCTGCCTTACGGCCTGCGCAAGCGCGTCGAGCTCGCGCGCGCGATGGCGCTGGAGCCGCAGCTGATCCTGCTCGACGAGCCGATGGCCGGCATGAACTTCGAAGAGAAGGAAGACATGGCGCGCTACATCGTCGACCTCAACGAAGAGTTCGGCATGACTGTCATGATGATCGAGCACGACATGGGCGTCGTGATGGACATCTCCCACCGCGTCATGGTGCTGGATTTCGGCCGCAAGATCGCCGAGGGCGATCCGGCCACCGTGCTGGCCGATCCCCACGTCAAGCGCGCCTATCTCGGCGAAGAGGACGAGATCCTCGTCGATCCCGACGACAAGCCGGCGGTGCGGGAGAGCGCGGCATGATGGACTACGCCGCTCGCGTCGCGCAGGCCGACACCTATCCAAAGCTGCTGCGGCTCAACGCCAGGGAACATGGCAGCGAGATCGCGTTGCGCGAGAAGGATTTTGGCCTGTGGCGCGAGTTCACCTGGAACGACTACCAGACCCGCGTCCATGATTTCGCGCTCGGCATGGTCGAGCTCGGGCTCGGCCGCGGCGACGTGATCGGTATCATCGGCGACAACCGGCCGGACTGGGTCGCGGCCGAGATCGCAACGCACGCGATCGGCGCGATGAGCCTCGGACTCTATCGCGACGTGCTGGACGAGGAAGCCGCCTATCTGCTGAGCTACGGCGAGGCGCAGCTCGTGTTCGCCGAGGACGAGGAGCAGGTCGACAAGCTGCTGGCGCTCGCCGATCGCGCGCCGAAGCTGAAGCACATCGTCTATTCCGATCCGCGCGGCATGCGGAAATATGACGATCCGCGGCTGATGGAGGCGAGCAAGCTGGTCGCGATGGGCCGCGACCACGCTACGCGCGAGCCGGGTCTCTATGACAGACTGGTCGATGCGACAAAGGGTGAGGATGTCGCGATCCTCTGCACCACGTCGGGCACCACGGCCAATCCAAAGCTTGCGATGCTCGCCGCCGGCCGCGTGCTGCGGCACTGCGCGACCTATCTCACCTTCGATCCCAAGGGCCCGGACGACGAATACGTCTCGGTGCTGCCGCTGCCCTGGATCATGGAACAGGTCTATGTGCTCGGCAAAGGGCTGCTCTGCCGGATGAAGGTGAACTTCGTCGAAGAGCCCGACACCATGATGAACGACTTCCGCGAGATCGCGCCGACCTTTGTGCTGTTTGCGCCGCGCGTCTGGGAATCGATCGCCGCCGACGTCCGCGCCGGCGTGATGGATGCCTCGCCGTTCAAGCAGAAGCTCTACGACCTCGGCATGAAGACCGGCCTCTCAGCGCTGGCCGACGGCAAGCACTCGCTGTTCGCCGACAAGCTGCTGTTCCGCGCGCTGCGCGACCGGCTTGGCTTCTCCCGGCTGCGCTCGGCCGCGACCGGCGGCGCGGCGCTCGGGCCGGATACCTTCAAGTTCTTCCAGGCGATGGGCGTCCCGCTGCGTACGCTCTACGGCCAGACCGAGTTGCTCGGCGCCTACACGCTGCATCCGCCCGGCAAGGTCGATCCTGACACGACCGGCGTGCCGATGGCCGACGACATCGAGATCAAGGTCGACAACCCCGACGTCAACGGCGTCGGCGAGATCGTGGTGCGGCACCCCAACATGTTCCTCGGCTACTACAAGAACCCCGAGGCGTCGGTGGCCGACATCAAGGACGGCTGGATGCATTCGGGCGATGCCGGTTACTACAACGACAACCAGCAGCTCGTCGTGATCGATCGCATCAAGGATCTCGCCGAAACCTCGCGCGGCGAGCGCTTCTCGCCGCAATATATCGAGAACAAGCTGAAATTCTCGCCCTATGTCGCCGAAGCCGTGGTGCTCGGCGCCGGCCGCGACGCGCTCGCCGCGATGATCTGCATCCGCTACTCCATCATCTCGAAATGGGCGGAGAAGAATCGCATCTCGTTCACGACCTACACCGACCTCTCCTCGCGCCCCGAGGTCTATGCGCTGCTGAAGAAAGAGGTCGAGACCGTCAACGCCACCCTGCCGCCGGCGCAGCGCATCTCGCGCTTCCTGCTGCTCTACAAGGAGCTCGACGCCGACGATGGCGAGCTGACCCGCACGCGAAAAGTGCGCCGCGGCGTCATCAACGAGAAATACGCCGACATCATCGACGGCATCTACGGCGGCAAGCGCGACATCCCCGTCGACACCGTGATCCGCTTCCAGGACGGCACGACGCAGCGCGTGCGGACAACCCTGCAGGTGGTGGACTTGGGCCGCGCCGTCACCGCGGAGGCCGCGGAATGAGGGCGCCAGTCGCCGAGCACACTGCATCCCTTCGCCTCTCCCCGCTTGCGGGGAGAGGCCGGAGCGCGTCAGCGATCCGGGTGAGGGGGAGCCTCCGCAAGCGCGGTGACAATCGTTTCGAGGACACCCGCCAAGTTACCCAAAACGTCATTGTTCCAGAATCGCAAGACACGGTAGTTGTGGTCAGCAAGCCACTTGTCGCGAACGACGTCGCTCTGGCTGTCGGCATGCTGCCCACCGTCCACTTCAATAATGAGGCGGCTTTCGCGACAGATGAAATCGACCGTGTAAGGGCCAACCGGCTCCTGGCGGACGAACTTGTGTCCATTCAGCCGGCGGGCGCGAAGGTTGTACCACAGCGCCCCTTCCGCATCGCTCAGGTTACCTCGCAGGCGTCGCGCTCGATCGGTCTTGGATTCGTTAGCACCGCGCATGCGGAGGCTCCCCCTCACCCGTCGTGCTCCGGACGATGCTTCGCATCGCTCGGCGCACGCCGGCCTCTCCCCGCACGCGGGGAGAGGCGAAAGGTTCAGCATAGCACATGAACACCGCCTTCCTCATCCAGCTGATCGTCAACGGCCTCGTGGTCGGCACGCTCTATGGCGTGGTCGCGATGTCGTTTGTGTTGATCTACAAGGCGACGCAGGTCGTGAACTTTGCGCAGGGCGAGCTGCTGCTGGTCGGCGCCTGGGTGTGCTGGGCGCTGCTGACCAAGTATCAGGTGCCGTTCTGGATCGGCATGCCGATCACCTTAGTCTTCATGTTCATCTTCGGCATTGCGATCCAGGTCGTGATCCTCCGCCCGATGATCGGCGAGCCGATCATCTCCGTGATCATGGTGACGATCGGCCTCTCGACCGTGTTCCAGGCCGCGCTGAAATGGATCTTCGGCGTCAATCCGCAGCCCTTCCCGCGGGTGTTCGAGAGCCAGGCGGTGAACCTGTTCGGCCTGCAGATCCAGACCGTCTATGTCATGAGCCTCGTCGTATCACTCGCGATGATGGTCGGCATGGCCTGGTTCTTCCGCGCCTCGAAATACGGCCTGGCGATGCGCGCCACCGCGTTCAACCAGCAAGTCGCGCAGTCGCTGGGCATCTCCGTGAAGAGCGTGTTCGCGATGGCCTGGGCGATCTCGGCAACGGTCTCGGCGGTGGCCGGTGTCGTCGTCGCCGTGGTCAACGGCGTCTCGTCGGGTCTGTCCGCGTACGGCATCAAGGTCTTTCCGGCGGCGATCCTCGGCGGCCTCGACTCAGTTGGCGGCGCGGTGCTCGGCGGCATCATCATCGGGCTGCTGGAAAACGTCGCCCAATATGTCGACAGCCAGTATCTGCACTGGGGCAATCTCTACGAGATCGCGCCGTTCTACGTGCTGATCATCATCCTGATGATCAAGCCGTACGGCCTGTTCGGCACCAAGGACATTGAACGGGTCTGATCATGGCAACGCGCACGCTCATCCCATCCGGCGACTTCCGCACCACCTACGCGGCCGACACCACGATCTTCCCGACCGTAACCAGCCGCAACTTTGCGATCGCCGGCATCATCATCGCCTGCTTCGCGCCGATGGTGCTCTCCAATTACTGGCTCAGCATCTCCATCCAGATCGGCATCTTCGCGATCGCGGCGCTGGGCCTGAACGTGCTGGTCGGTTTCACCGGCCAGATCTCGATCGGCCATGCCGCCTTCTTCCTGCTCGGCGCCTTCACCTCGGCCTACATCTCCAACAACGCGCCGATCCCGGTGTTCTTCGCAATCCCGCTCGCCGGCGTCGTCACGGCACTGGTCGGGCTGATCTTCGGCGTGCCGGCGGCGCGGCTGAAGGGGCTCTATCTGGTCATCGCGACGCTCGCCGCGCAGTACATCCTGCTCGACTTCTTCTCCCGTGCCGAATGGTTTTCCGGCGGCTCGGTGCCGGCCAGCGCCAATCCGTTCTCGATCTTCGGCTACACCTTCCGCGGCGATAAGCAATATTTCTACGTCGTGCTGGCCTATCTCGTGATCTCCTACCTGCTGGTCACCAATCTGATGCGCACGCGCGACGGTCGCGCATTGATCGCGATCCGCGACCATTATCTCTCTGCCGAGATCATGGGTATCAACCTCACCAAATACCGCACACTGTCGTTCGGCCTCGCCGCGTTCTTTGCCGGCATCGCCGGCGCGCTCTATGCGCACTACCAGCTCGTGATCTCGCAGGAAGGCTTTGGCATCGAGCGCTCGGTGCTGTTCCTCGCCATGGTCATCATCGGCGGCACCGGCTCGGTGATGGGCACGCTGATGGGAACGGCCTTCGTCGTGCTGCTGCCGGAATCGATGGAGTGGCTGAGCCATCAGCTGAAGGGCGGCGCGATCGACAAGGCGCTGCAGCTCAACAACAACATCACGTTCCTGCGCGAGATCGCGATCGGCCTGATCATCATCGGCTTCCTGATGTTCGAGCCCGACGGGCTCGCGCATCGCTGGCGGCAGATCAAGACCTACTGGAAACTCTACCCGTTCTCGCATTGACGCAGGAACGGGACCTGAAAAGACGGCATCAACGAATAACAGGAGGAAACGACCCAATGACGATCAAATCCCTTTTGAGCACGGTCTCCTTGGCGCTGCTGATCGGCGGCGTATCGGCCACGGCGCAGGCGCAGATTCCGATCGGCCATCTGCAGGACCTCTCGGGCGGCACCTCCGACGTCGGCACGCCCTATGGACAGGGCGTGGTGGACACCTTCGCCTGGGTCAACAAGAACGGAGGCGTCGGCGGCAAGCAACTCAGTGTCGACAGCAACGACTATGGCTACCAGGTGCCGCGCGCGATCGCGCTGTACAAGAAGTGGTCGGCGCCGGACGGCAAGGTCGCCGCGATCATGGGCTGGGGCACCGCCGACACCGAGGCGCTGACCGGCTTCCTCGCGCAGGACAAGATCCCCGACATCTCCGGCTCCTACGCCGCCGCGCTCACCGATCCGGAAGGCACCAGCGGCAAGGCCAAGCCCGCGCCGTACAATTTCTTCTACGGTCCGAGCTATTCGGACTCGATGCGCGCGATGCTGACCTGGGCGGCCGAGGACTGGAAGGCCAAGGGCAAGTCGGGCAAGCCGAAGTTCGTCCACATGGGCGCCAACCACCCCTACCCGAACGCGCCGAAGGCCGCCGGTGAAGCGCTCGCCACCGAGCTCGGCTTCGAGGTGCTGCCGCCGCTGGTGTTCGCGCTCGCGCCGGGCGACTACTCCGCGCAGTGCCTGAGCCTGAAGAGCTCCGGCGCCAACTACGCCTATCTCGGCAACACCGCCGCCTCCAACATCTCGGTGCTGAAGGCCTGCAAGACGGCCGGCGTCGACGTCCAGTTCCTCGGCAATGTCTGGGGCATGGACGAGAACGCCGCCAAGACCGCGGGCGATGCCGCCGACGGCGTGATCTTCCCGCTGCGCACCGCGGTGAGCTGGGGCGGCAACGCGCCCGGCATGAAGACTCTGATGGAAATCTCCAAGATGTCGGATCCGTCGGGCAAGGCGTACCGCCCCGTGCACTACATCGCCGCGGTCTGCAGCGCGCTCTATCTGAAGGAAGCCCTCGACTGGGCCGCCAAGAACGGCGGCGCCACCGGCGAGAACGTCGCCAAGGGCTTCTACCAGAAGAAGGACTGGGTGCCCGCGGGCATGGAAGGCGTCTGCAATCCCTCGACCTGGACCGAGAAGGATCATCGCGGCACGCTCAAGGTCGACCTCTATCGCTCCAAGGTATCGGGTGCGACCGATGGCGACATCAACGACCTCATGGGCAAGGGCACCATCAAGCTCGAGAAGGTCAAGACCGTCGAGCTGCCGCGCAAGCCGGAATGGTTTGGGTGGTGAGTGGCGCACCAGTCGCCACCAAACAGGTTGTCATCCCCCGCGCATGCGGGGGATCCAGTACGCCGCGGCCTATCAGATGAGCATCGGCGTCTCTGGAATACTGGGTCACCCGCATGCGCGGGTGACGACAGTGGAGAGTAGTGCGACATGACCCAAACCCTCGAAGCCACCCGCCCCGCGCCGACCGCCGTCCCACCGCCGGCGATCCTCAGCGTCAACAACATCGAGGTCGTCTATGACGACGTCATCCTGGTGTTGCGCGGGCTCAGCCTCGACGTGCCCAAGGGCTCGATCGTCGCCCTGCTCGGCGCCAATGGCGCCGGCAAGTCGACGACGCTGAAGGCGATCTCGGGCCTACTCAAGACCGAGGACGGCGAGGTCACGCGCGGCGAGATCCTGTTCGAGGGTGAGCGCATCAACGGCATCGATCCCGACAAGATCGTCCGCCGCGGCATCTTCCAGGTGATGGAGGGCCGCCGCATCGTCGCCGACATGACGTCGCTGGAGAACCTGCGGCTCGGTGCCTTCACCCGCCGCGACAACGAGGTCTCAGCCGACATCGACATGGTCTTCAAATATTTCCCGCGGCTGAAGGAGCGCACCGGCCTCGCCGGCTATCTCTCCGGCGGCGAGCAGCAGATGCTGGCGATCGGCCGCGCGCTGATGGCGCGCCCGAAGATGATCCTGATGGACGAGCCCTCGATGGGCCTGTCGCCGCTCTTGGTGAAAGAGGTGTTTGCGATCATCAAGGAGATCAACCGCGATCTCGGCGTCACCATCCTGCTGGTCGAGCAGAACGCGCGCGCCGCGCTGTCGGTGGCGAGCCACGGCTACATCATGGAACAGGGCAAGGTCGTGCTCGACGGCTCGGCCGACGAACTGCGCGACAACGAGGACGTCAAGGAATTCTACCTCGGCGGCGCCGGCGACCAGCGCAAGAGCTTCAAGAACCTCAAGAGCTTCAAGCGGCGCAAGCGCTGGCTGTAACTAACTCAAAACCTGTTCAGCTTCGCTGACTGCACAGAGCACATGATAAAACGACGACGCAGGGATGGTCGGGACCAGCGATTTGCCGTCGCGATCGAACTGGTCGTACCAGCCGCCCTTAACCGGATGGTCGAGATAGTGCCGCTCAAGCCGCACCAGCGCGGCGCGGGCTTCGTCCGCGGCACCCGCCTCGCCCGACTCGGCCTGCGCAATCCACGCTTTTGCGATCTCGGTCTGCGGCCACAGCCGCCGCGAGTGGCGGCGGATGTTGCCCTCGGTATCACCCTCGTCGACCAGGCAGCCGGTCGCCGCGTCACGATAGCGCAACGCGGATGCGAGCAGCTCGCCACGCGGCCGCCCCGTCGGGCAGCCGGTGATGCGCTCGAATCCCTTCAGCAGCCAGACCCACTCCGCCTGGTGGCCGGGCTCGACGCTGACCGGATTGATCTTCGACCAGTCCTCCTCGAAATACTCGCCGAGCACGTGCTTCTGCTTGTCGTAGAGATTGGCGAGGAACAGCACGAAGAATTCGCCGGCGCGTTGCTGGAACGACAGGTCCTTGGTCGCATCGAAGCAGGCAATCATCGCCTCGAACAGATGCATCTGCGGGTTCTGCCGGCGCGGCATCGACGGCGGCAGTCCTTCGAGCACGCCGCCATGCGGCGAGCGCAGTTTCGCATCGAGGAACGCCAGCAGCGCATCGATCTCGGCGCGCACCTGCGCGTCCTGGTCGAGGCTGTAGACGGTCGCAAGCGCGAACAGCACGAAGGCGTGGTCGTAGGAGTCGCGCAAGGGATCGAGCACGCCGCCATCAGACGTCAGCCGGTGCACAAAGCCGGGCTTGCCGTCCGGCGCCTTCGCTTTGGCCAGCAGATAGTCGAGCCCCCGCAGCGCAATCGCGCGGCCTTCGGGATACCAGCCCATCTGCGCCGCCTTGGCGTAGCAATAGATCTGACGCGCCTGCACGAAGACGCGGCGCGGCGCATCGCGATCGGCACTGCCGTCCGGATGCAGCCGATCGAAGAAGCCGCCCGCTTCGTCGTCCCAGCCCGCGCTTGCCCACAGCGGCAGCGCCTGCTCGATCATGCGGCCCTTCAATCTTGCCACGACGTCGGCGGCTTCGCCCGCGGCGTTCTCAGCTTCAGCCATTCTTTGTTCCAGACCAATCCCGGTTGCCGCCGTCTGATAGCACGCGCAAGACGCCGCGCAACCCGCGCCAGCCATTGAGGTCCCGCCATGTCCGAGCATTATGACGCCCTGGAAACGCGCGATCCGGCCGAGCGCGAAGCCGCGCTGTTCGCCGGGTTGCCGGAGATCCTGCGCAAGGCCATCCGGGCGCCCGCCTATGCTGAGCGGCTGAACGGGGTCGATCCCGCCTCCATCACCAGCCGGGACGCCTTGGCGCGGCTGCCGGTGCTGCGCAAGTCGGAACTCCCTGCCCTGCATAAGGCTGCCCCGCCATTCGGAGGCCTCGTGGCCGACAAGCCCGGCTCGTTCTCCCGTCTGTTCACTTCGCCAGGCCCGATCTTCGAGCCCGAAGGCACCCACAACGACCCCTGGCGCGGCGCGCGGGCGCTGTTCGCGGCCGGGTTCCGCCCCGGCGACGTCGTGCTGAACACGTTCAGCTATCATCTCACCCCCGGCGGCTTCATCTTCGACGCCTCCGCCCGCGCGCTCGGCTGCGCGGTGATCCCGGCCGGTCCCGGCAATACCGAGCAGCAGTTCGAGCTGATCGAGGCCTATCGCCCGATCGGCTACAGCGGCACACCCGACTTTTTGAAGATCCTGCTCGATGCCGCGGCGACCGCCGGGCGCGACGTCTCCTCGATCAAGCGCGCACTGGTGTCGGGTGCCGCCTTCCCGAAGTCGCTGCAGGAGGAGATGAAGTCGCGCGGCATCGATGCCTATCAGGCGTTCGGCACCGCCGATCTCGGCATGGTCGCGTTCGAGACGCCCTCGCGCGACGGCATGACCGTCAACGAGGACCTGATCATGGAGATCGTCAGGCCCGGCACCGGCGATCCGGTCACGCCTGGCGATGTCGGCGAGATCGTCGTGACCTCGCTCGATCCGCATCACCCCTGGATCCGCCTCGCGCTCGGCGACCTCACCGCCACGCTGCCCGGCAAGAGCCCGTGCGGCCGCACCAACATGCGCATCAAGGGCTGGATGGGCCGCGCCGACCAGACCACCAAGGTCAAGGGCATGTTCGTGCGCCCCGAGCAGATCGCCGAGATCGGCAAGCGCCATCCGTCGCTCGGTCGTCTCCGCCTCGTCGTAAGCCGCGCCGGCGAGACCGACGTGATGACGCTGAAGGCCGAGGCCGCCGCGGCCAGCGAGGCGCTACGCGAAGAGCTCGGCGCAAGTCTTCGCGCGGTGACGAAGCTTGGCGGCAATGTCGAACTGGTCGGCGCCGGTGCGCTGCCCAATGATGGCAAGGTGATCGCGGACGAGCGCTAGAATTTCCGCACGAGCTCGATCACCTCGTCCAGCTGCGCACGGCTGATCTCGGCAAACATCGGCAGCGACAGGATCTGTCCCTGGTCGCGATGCGCATTCGGGAATTTCCCGGTGCGATGGCCGAACCGTTCATAGGCGGCGAGGAACGGCAGCGCGGTCGGATAGTTGATCGCGGTCTGCACGCCGTTGGCGTTGAGATGCGCAGCCAGCGCATCGCGGCGCGGATGCCGGATCGTGTAGAGGTGGTAGACGTGGCTGCGGTCAGGCGCGACCTGCGGCACCGTCACGTCCTCGATCTGGTTGAGGCCGGAATCGTAGACCTCGGCGGCGTCCTGCCGCGCTTTGGTCCAGTCGGCGAGATGCGGCAGCTTGGCCGAGAGGATCGCGGCCTGCATGCCGTCGAGCCGGCTGTTGACGCCTTCGATACGGTGCTGGTGCTTCACCAGGCCACCGTGCCGCGCCAGCATGGTCATGTGCTCCGCGAGTGCGGCATCATTCGTGACGACGGCACCGGCATCACCCATCGCTCCGAGATTCTTGCCCGGATAGAACGAATAGGTCGCGGCCGCGCCGAAGCTGCCGACCATCTTGCCCTTGTAGCGTGCCAGATGCGCCTGCGCGCAATCCTCGATCACCCACAATTTGTGCTTCTTCGCGATCGCCATGATCGCGTCCATGTCGGCGGGCTGGCCGTAGAGATGCACCGGGATGATGCCAACGGTGCGCGGCGTGATCGCCGCCTCGATCGCCGCCGGATCGATCGTGAAGGTCGCGCCGTCGGTGTCGCAAAACACGACGGTGGCGCCCGAATGGGTGATCATCGCAGACGTCGATATCCAGGAATGCGCCGTCGTGATCACCTCGTCGCCCGGCTGCACCTTCAGCGCCTTCAAGGCGAGATAGATGGCGTCGGTGCCGTTGGCGCAGGACACGCAGTGTGCGATCTCGGCAGCAACCGCGAATTCGCGCTCGAAGGCATCAACATAGCTGCCGCGGATGAAGGCGTTGTCGCGGATCACGTTCGCGATCGCCGCGTCGATCTCGCCCTTGATGTTCTGATACTGCAATTGCAGATCGGCAAACGGCACCGCCATCTGTGGTCTCCTAGGGTCCAGTCAACAGCCGGCGCGCCGGATTGCCGGCATAGGTGCCTGATGTGGTGATGTCCTTCGTCACCACCGAACCGGCACCGATCACGACGTCGTCGGCGATCTTGACCGGCATGATGGTGGCGTTGGAGCCGATCGAGACGCGATTGCCGATCTTGGTCTCGCGCCACAGGTCGCGGCGTCCACGCGCCGGGCCGCCGGTCGAGAAGGTGTCGTTGACGAACATCACGCCATGGCCGATGAAGCAATCCTCGCCGATCGTCACCAGTTCGCAGATGAAGGTATGCGACTGCACGCGGGTGCGCGCGCCGACCACCACGCCGGTCTGGATCTCGGTGAAGGGGCCGACGAAGCAGTCGTCGCCGATCTTGCAGCCATAGAGATTGCAGGGCTCGACGATCTTCACGCCGGTGCCGAAGTCGACGTCGCGCACGCCGGCTTGATGAATGTCGGGCTTGTTCACGAGACCATACCCAACCGGCTGAGTCGCGGCGTGAAGCGCAGCGGCACTTCGGCGCCGGTCTCGATCGACTCATACAGCGCCGAGATCAGCTCCAGGCTCTTGCGGCCCTCGAGCCCATCGACCAGCGCCGCGCGCTGATTCTCCAGGCAATCGACTACGTGGTGATAATAGGCCTGATGGCCGAAGCCATAGACATTCGGCGGGTTGACTGAGAACTTCTCGACCACGTCCTTGTCCGACGGCAGTTCGTCGACGAAGCGCCAGTGCCTGATCTGGTTGACCGCGAAGCCGGAGATTTCAACGGTGCCTTTTTCGCCGAGGATCGAGAGCGAGCCCTCGAGATCGGTCGGCCGCGCCGCGGTGGTCGCCTCGATGATGCCGAGCGCGCCGTTGCGGAATTTCAGGGTCGCGACCGCGGTGTCCTCGGTTTCGATCTTCGCCAGCGCCGTCATGCCGCGCGCATGCACGCTGACGACGTCGCCGAAGAACCATTCCAGCATGTCGACGTGGTGGCTCGCCTGGTTGGTCAGCACGCCGCCGTCATAGGCCCAGGTGCCGCGCCAGTCGTCCTGGTCGTAATAGGCCTGATCGCGGCACCAGCGCACGCGCACGGTGCCGAGGATGAGTTTGCCGAAGCGTCCGGCGTCGAGCGCCTCGCGCGCCTTGACCACAGGCACGTTGAAGCGGTTCTGCTTGACGATGAACATCTTGACGCCGGCCTGGTCGCAGGCGCGGATCATGTCGTCGGCATCCTGCAGCCGCAGCGCCATCGGCTTTTCGACCACGACATGTTTGCCCGCCTTGGCGCAGGCGATGACATGCGCCGGATGCAGCCCGCTCGGCGTCAGCACCGCGACCGCGTCGATGTCCTTGCGGGCGAGAAACTCCTCCATGTCGTAGTGGGCGGGAACCGCGAACTTCGCGGCGATCGCGTCGGCGCGCGCGCGAATGGGATCGCAGACCGCAACCAGGCCCGCACCCGCGATGTGATTGCCACCCAACAGATCGGAGTGGCGCTTGGCGATACGCCCGCATCCAAGCAGGCCAAATCTGATCATGCAGAGCCTTTGTCTATCGCTGGTAAGATCGGCTATCGCCGGTGAACGTGGGCAAGGCCGACCGAAGCCAAGGTCGCCCGGCGCCTCGCCGGAATCCCCGCCAAATACTCACAAAGCCCCTCCCAGGGCAAGCAGGCCCCCGTCGCTCCGGCTGGGACTTACGGACTGCACACAACCTTGCGGACCTCAACCGGCGAGGTCAGGACGAAGATGGTCTTCAGACCCCATTTCGCGCCACGGGTGCAGAGGTCGGCGTCCGTCATGTCTCGCGATATCGAGTCAGGGGTATAGGCTGCATACCCGTAGTAGCGTTCCTGGTTGCATTCGGCGCTGACCGGGTTGAGCCCGCGCAGCATCGGCACGCCAAACATGGCGGGAACGAAGAAGGAGATGGCCTTGCAGTTGCGATAGGAGATCCAGTAGGCCGAATTCTCCGGCGGAACGAAAACGGCGGCATCCCGCGTCCGGGTAAGGCCGGCGTCCACCAGGGTCCGCACAGCCTGCGCGCGTTTCAGGCGCCTGACGTCTTTGGCGAAAAGCCTCCGGTTCTCATTGGTCGGGTCGAGCACGGTCAGGACGCGTTGCCAGGGATCCGGATCCGCAATGGTGCCTTCGGCGAGGGCACCGCGGGTGCGCCGCTGCATTTCGGCAAGCTGGTTGCCGAGCACGAAGGGGCTGTTGATCTTCCGATCCGTCTGCAGCACGGCCACCAGGATCGCTGCCAGCACGAACTCGGGCCGGAACAGCCGCGGCGCCCATCGCCAGAGCGGCGCGCCGCCATAGGCGGTGACGAACACGGCAGCCGCGAAGGTCCCGATATTGATGAAGTAATACGCCGACCCGCCGGGAATCGAGAGCAACAGCGCCGGGATCGTTGAAGCCACGGCGATCAACGCGAACATCTCCGCGGATCGCCGCCCCTCAGGCGCACCGAACCACCAGGCGACGGCCGCCGCAACGAGCAGCGTCGCGTTTGCGAGGATGTTCGACCAGGCACCTTCAGGATAGTCGTAGACGAAGCTGAAGGGATCGAAGGTCGAAAACCCGCCGAAATTGCCGTACAGCGTGGCCAGTCCCACGACAGACACCAGAGCCAGGACAGCCGACAGCTTGAGAAATCCGAGCAGCGTCACGGTCCACAGCCGCAACAACACGTAGAAGAAGGCTGCTCCGAACACCGCCCCGACGGAAACCTTGCTGAGCAGCATCAGGACCACCGCGGCGGCGAGCGATACGGTACGAAGATCCAGCGCGCGATGCGGTCTGACGCGCGCCATCTCCGCGAGGACCGGCAACGCCAGCAGGAAAAAGATAAGCGCAAGGGAATAGGATTCGGAGACCAGATACGACGTCCAGCCGTAGATCTCGCTCAGCAGCAGCAACAGCAACGGAAGCAGCAGGATCAACGCACCGTTGCCGAGCCTTCGTGCGGCTGGCCGCACCAGATAGGTCGCAAGCGCAAGGCTGAAGAACAGCAGGGGAATCGCGACGAATTGTCCGCCGACATAGTAGGCGGTGATCGTATCGGTGCCGAGCCACAGGCCGGCGCACCCGAACCAGATGTGCGACAGGACATGATACTCGAGCGGCCCGAAACCATCGAGGCCGATGCTCAGCACGCCGTGCTTGATCAGCATGTTCGCGATGGTCGCGTGGAATAGCGTGTCAAGATTGATAACGCCGATCAGCACCTGTTCCGGCGACAGCACATTGGCCATGCCGAGCGAATTGATCAGCAGGAAATAGCCGACCCCGGCGAGGATCCCGCAGACGATCGCCAGCGCGGTCTGATACAGCGCACGACGCGCCGCCAGGACGACCTGCCGCAGGCCTGCGGCAAACAGAACCAGCAGAATCGGAATCGCGACAAGGTCGGTCGCCCCTCCGAGCAGCCAGGCGAGACACGGCAGGAACAGCGTCAGCATGGTCGCCACCAGCACCTCGGCCAGCGAGCCGCCAAGGCGCTCGACCCGCGCGATCGCCAGGATCGCGGCCGAGACGACGGCGCCGAGCAGCAGAACGGCCTTGAGGAACACCCAGACATGCGGTCCGGGCATCGGCCATCGCACCATGGCTGCCATGAGGGCCATGCTGGCCGACATGACCCAGACGAAAATCGCCGAGAAATGGATCGGCGTGGGCCGGATCGGCGCAGGCAAGAACAACGAGGCCCGCCGGACGGCGGGCACCCAAGGCTCCAGGAACTGTTCAATCGTCTGCAAGCGCGCGAGCCCTGATCCGGGACGTCAACGGTGGTTCCGGCGCAGTCCGCACCCCGCAAGAGCCCCCGTATTCCGGCGCGCTAGCATACAAGGCCACTAAGCGCCACTGCCGTGCAGCTTGCATGATCCTCCCCCCTGCCGTATCTAACGACTCGAAAATGGGGGCGTTTCCGAGCGGCTCGCCACGGGGTTAAGGCATTGTACTCCCTATTATTTTTGGATTCATGACATTGGCAGACACGAGCCACCTCACCATCGCCGAGACCGAGACGATTGAGGAGGCGTTTCGGCGCCTCAATGCCAACAAGCTCGGTATTCTGTTCGCCCGGGACGATGCGGGGCGCATCGTCGGCGCGGTCACCGACGGCGATATCCGCCGGCGGCTCCTGACCGGCATCGCGATCAGCGGCGCGGTTGCCGGCTGCATCAACCGTGACTTTGTCTCAGCGCCCGCCGGCGCGCCGCGCGAACAGATCCTCAAGCTCCTGGACCAACGCGTCCACGTCGTCCCGATCCTCGATCCGGCTGGCCGCCTGGTCGACGTGTTCAGCCGCGACGTGTTCAGCCTCTCCGAGGAGAGTGAAGTGTTCGCACGGGCCCGCTCGCCGGTGCGCATCAGCTTTTCCGGCGGCGGCACCGACCTTACGCATTATTTCGTCGACAATGGCGGTGCGGTGATCAACGCGACGATCGCGATGTACGCGCATGCGACGCTTCGCCGGCGCAACGACAGCCGCATCCGGATCTACTCGCACGATTTCCGCCGCAAGATCGAGGCCGACGATCTTGCTAGCCTTGGCAGTGAGGGCGAACTGGCCTTGATCAAGTCGGTTGTCCGCCTGATCAAGCCGGCCTATGGCTTCGATCTCGACGTGTCGGCGGATTTTCCGGTCGGTTCCGGTCTTGGTGGCTCGGCGGTGGTGTCGTCCGCGATCATTGGCTGCTTCAACGAGTTCCGCAGCGATCAATGGGATCGGCACGAGATGGCCGAGATGGCGTTCCAGGCGGAGCGGTTGATGCTGAACATCCCCGGCGGCTGGCAGGACCAATACGCCACGGTGTTCGGCGGCTTCAATCACATGGAGTTCTCCTCCGAGCAGAACACCATCGTGCCGCTGCGGCTCGATCCCAACATTGTTGCCGAGCTCGAGGAGAGCCTCGTGCTCTGCTATACCGGCTCCAATCACGATTCAGGCTCGGTGCATCGCGACCAGAAGGAACAGCACCAGACCACCGACGCGGTCGCCGCCGCGGCGACCCAGAAGGAACTCACGCGGCAGCTTCGCCATCATCTGCTGCGCGGCCAGTTGCTCGAATGCGGCCATTTGATCGACCAGGCCTGGCACGCCAAGCGTCGCCTGAGCTCGAAGATCAGTTCGACCGAGCTCGACGGCATTTACGATCACGCCAAGGCGCATGGCGCCGTCGGCGGCAAGCTGCTCGGCGCCGGCGGCGGCGGCTACTTCATCTTCTTCGTCCGTCCGTTCGAGCGCTATCCGCTGATCTCGGCGCTGGAGCAGAGGGGCCTGCGCTGCTCCCGTATCGCCTTCGAGGAGAACGGACTGCGCACCTGGAAATCGCGGTTCCCCGCCGCGGTGAGGTCATAGATCGAGCATGTTGATGAATTCGACCACGCAAGCCGCAACGATCACGATCGGCAACCGCACCATCGGCGACGGCCAGCCGTGCTATGTCATCGCGGAGATCGGCAACAATCATAATGGCGACTTTGACCGCGCCATCAAGCTGGTCGACGCCGCGGTCGCGGCCGGTGCCGACTGCGCCAAATTCCAGATGCGCAAGCTCGACGAGGTCTATCGCGCCTCCTCGCTGTCCGGAAAAGACGACGATCTCGCGGTCGAGTACACGCTCGATCTGCTGCGCCGGTTCGAGCTGACAACCGAGCAGCAGCGCCGCATCGCCGACTACTGCGCCTCAAAGAACATCCAGTATCTCTGCACGCCCTGGGACGCTGCGAGCGTCGCGGTGCTCGAGAGCTTCGGCGTCCACGCCTACAAGGTCGCCTCCGCCGACCTGACCAACCTGCCTCTGCTGGCCAAACTTGCCGCGACCGGCAAGACGCTGATCGTCTCGACCGGCATGAGCACCTCCGACGAGATCAAGACTGCCGCAAAATTCCTCGACGATCGCAAGGCGAACTACGTTCTCTTGCATTGTCAGAGCACCTACCCCGCCGCGCTCCATAACATCCATCTGCGCTTCATGGAGACGCTGCGCGAGATCCATCCCTTTGTCGGCTATTCCGGCCACGAGCGCGGCATCGCGGTGTCGACGGCCGCCGTGGCGATGGGCGCGGTGCTGATCGAGCGTCACATCACGCTCGACCGCGAGATGGAAGGCCCCGACCATGCCGCGAGCCTCGAGCCGGAGGAGTTCAAGGCGCTGGTCAGCGGCATCCGTGAAGTCGAAGCCGCGCGCGGCGAGAAACTTGCCGAGCGCGTGCTGAGCCAGGGCGAATTGATCAACCGCGAAAACCTCGCCAAGAGTCTGGTCGCCGCGCGCGACATCGCCGCGGGCACGGTCATCTCGGACGCCGACGTCGCCGTGAAAAGCCCGGGCCAGGGCCTGTCGCCGCTGAAGATGCCGGCACTGATCGGCAAGCGCATCGCGCGCAAGATGTCGGCCGACGACTATTTCTTCCAGAGCGACCTCGACGAGGGCGCGGCGAAGGCGCGGCGCTATCGCTTCGACCGGCCCTGGGGCGTGCCGGTGCGCTATCACGACACCGAGCGTTTCCTGGAAATCTGCCAGCCCGACATCATCGAGTTCCATCTCAGCTATAGCGACATGGAGCGCGATCCTGCCGCCTATCTCTCCGGCACCTACGATCTCGGTTTCGTCGTGCATGCCCCCGAGCTGTTCGCCGGCAGCAAGCTGATGGATCTGGCGACGCCGGACGAGGCGCTGCGGCGCTACTCGCTGGAGCAGACCCAGGCGGTGATCGACATCACCCGCGGGCTCAAGAAGTTCTTTCCGAAGACCAAGCGGCCGCCGATCGTCGCCAATATCGGCGGCTTCACGATGGACGAGCCGCTGCCGCCGGAGGAGAAAGCCGAGCGCTATCGCATCTTCGCGGCGAGCCTGAAGGAGCTCGACATGGATGGCGTCGAGCTGATCCCGCAGACCATGGCGCCCTTCCCCTGGCATTTCGGCGGCCAGCGCCACCAGAACATCTTCATCTTCCCCGAGGAGTCGGCGGCGTTCTGCGCCAGGCACGATTTGCGGATGTGCGTCGATATCTCCCACACCAAACTCGCTGCCAATCATTTCGGATTCGACTTCGCGCAAGGCCTGGCGCAGCTCGGCCCGCACACCGCGCATCTGCATTTCGGCGACGCCAAGGGCCTCGACGGCGAGGGCCTGCAGATCGGCGAAGGCGAGATCGATTTCGACGAGATCGGCGCGGTGCTGCGCAAGCATGCCCCCGGTGCCTCCTTCATCCCCGAGATCTGGCAGGGTCACAAGAACATGGGCGAAGGTTTCTGGACGGCGTTCGAGCGCCTTGAGGGCCGCATATGACCACGCAAGAAGCAAAGCGCACGCTGGCGGTGATCGCGGCGCGCGGCGGCTCCAAGGGCATCCCGAACAAGAATCTGATCGACATCTGCGGCAAGCCGCTGCTCGCCTGGACCGTGATCCAGGCCAAGGCCGCGCGGGGCGTCGATGCGGTTGCGGTCTCCTCCGACAGCGACACGATCCTCGCCGCAGCCGAAGCCGCCGGTGCGATCGGCGTTCGCCGGCCTGAGGATATCTCCGGCGATCTCGCCTCCTCGGAATCGGCCTGGCTGCACGCGCTCGAAGCCGTCGACCGCCCCCACGGCCCGTTCGAGCGCATCGTTGCGCTGCAGGCGACCTCGCCGATCCGCGAATCCAGCGACATCGAAAAGGCGCTCGACACCTTCGAGCGGGAGCAGCTCGACAGCCTGCTCTCGGTCTGCGAGGTCGAGGACTATTTCAACTGGCGCATCGGCACATCAGGTCCGGAGCCGATCAATTACGACTTCCACAACCGCCGCATGCGCCAGCAGATCGAGAAACGCTATCTCGAGAACGGCTCGTTCTACGTTTTCATTCCCTCATTGCTGCGCGAGCAGCAGAACCGCCTCGGCGGCAAGATCGGGATGCAGCTGATGGACCGCCACAAGATGTTCCAGATCGACCGCATCGAGGACATCAAGCTCTGTGCGGCCATCATGCGCAGCTATGGCTATGCCTGACCTCACCGCTTTCTCGCTCCAGGGCAGATGCGCGCTCGTCACCGGCGCCTCGCGCGGCATTGGCGCAGCGATCGCGGCGGGCCTTGCAGCCGCAGGCGCGACCGTGTTCGGCCTCAGCCGCTCCGGCACAGCACCGCAGGCCGTCACGGCGATTGCCTGCGATCTCGCGGATGATGCGGCGATCCGGCGCGCTTTCACTCAGGTTGCCCGGCTCGACATCCTCGTCAACGCCGCCGGCATCAGCCTGCCGGCGGGCCAGGCCGATGAGCTGCAGCGCTTCCGCACCACGGTCGCAACCGACCTCACCGGCGTCTACGCCACGATCCTTGCGGCCTATCCGCTGCTCAAGCAGGCCGGCGGTGGCTCGATCATCAACGTCACCAGCATCAATTCGGTGCGCGGCTTCCCCGGCAATCCCGGTTATGTCGCCGCGAAAGCCGGCCTGGCCGGCCTCACCCGCGCGCTGGCGGCCGACTACGCCCGCGACGGCATCCGCGTCAACGCGTTGGCGCCCGGCTATGTCGCAACCGAGATGACGGCCGGCAGCTACGCCGATCCCGCGATGCATGAAGACCGCCGCCGCCACACCATGCTCGGCCGTTGGGGCCAGCCCGACGACATGGTCGGCGCAGCGATTTTCCTGGCCTCGCCGGCGTCGGCCTATGTCACCGGGCAGGAACTGTTCGTCGACGGCGGCTGGACCGCCAAGGGCCTCGCTATATCAACGGATCGCACATCGTGACCTCACCGCTTCAACGCATCGGCTTCATGCAGGGACGGCTGTCGGCCATGGTCGACGGCAAGATCCAGGCCTTCCCATGGAATGAATGGCGGGAGGAATTTCCGCGCGCCAAGGCGCTCGGCCTGACGCGGATGGAATGGACCATCGACCAGGACCGGTTGCGCGAAAATCCGCTGACCACCGAAGCCGGACAAAAGGACATTATCGGCGTCGCGCAGGCCAACGGCCTGCGGATTCCGAGCCTGACCGGCGACTGCTTCATGCAGGCTCCGTTCTGGAAAGCCAGCGGCAGCGCGCGAGCCGCGCTGGTCGACGATCTCGATCTCGTCGTGGCGTCCTGCAGCAAGCTCGGCGTCGAATTCGTCGTGATCCCGCTGGTCGACAACGGCAAGATCGAGACCGCCGAGCAGGAAGCGACGCTGCTCCACGTTTTGCGCGACCGGGCGGCGTCCCTCGCAAGACAGGGCGTCAAGATCGTCTTCGAATCCGATCTGCCGCCGGCACCGCTGGCGGCATTCATCGCAAAGCTGCCCGTGGAAACCTTCGGCATCAATTACGACGTCGGCAACAGCGCCTCGCTCGGCTATGACAGCACGGAGGAGATCGCAGCCTACGCGCCGCGCATCCTCAACGTCCATGTCAAGGACCGCCTGCGTGGCGGCACCACGGTGCCGCTCGGCACCGGTGCGGCCGACCTCGCCAAGGCGATCCGGTTGATCGAGCAGTCCGGCTACACCGGACAATACATCCTGCAGACTGCGCGCGCCGCCGACGGTGATCACGCCGGCGCGCTCGCCCGCTACCGCGACATGACCATCGGCTGGATCGGGGCGGCCCGGCGATGAAGCTCGAGCTCGACAACCGCGTTGCCCTGGTCGTCGGTGCCAGCCGCGGCATAGGCCGTGCGATCGCGCAGGCGCTCGCTGCCGAAGGCGCGAAAGTTGCGCTCGCCGCGCGCGGGGCCGACACACTGAAGACCGCCGCACAGGAGATTGGCGGCGCGACGTCCTGCCACACCGCCGATGTTACCGATCCCGCCTCGGCGGCAGCGCTGGTGCGCGAGGTCGAGCAGCGGCATGGCGGCATCGACGTCCTCGTCTGCAATGTCGGCAGCGGCGCCTCTGTTCCGCCGGGTCAGGAAACCTCGGCGGAATGGTCGCGCGTGATCTCGCTCAACCTGTTCGCCACCACCAACATGATCGAGGCGGCGCGGCCGGTGATGGCGCGCGGCAGCGGCGAGCGCGCAATCGTCTGCATCTCCTCGATCTGTGGCCTCGCTGCGCTCGGCGCGCCCGTAACCTATTCCGCGGCTAAGGCGGCGCTCAATGCGACGGTGCGCGGTCTCGCGCGTCCGCTCGCGACCGAGGGCATCCGCATCAACGCGGTTGCGCCCGGCAACATTCTTGCGGCTGAGGGCACCTGGGAACGCAAGCTCAGGGAGAACAAGGCCGCGGTCGACGACATGCTGACGCGCGAGGTCGCGCTGCGCCGGCTCGGCAGGCCGGAGGAGATCGCCGACCTCGTCGCCTTTCTCGCCTCGCCGCGCGCGTCCTTCATCACCGGCACCGTCGTCGTCGCCGACGGCGGCCAGCTGCGCGCCTGAACTGGAGTCTTGCCATGACCGCTCCCGCCTCGCGTTATGACCTCACCGGGCGCACCGCGCTCGTCACCGGCGCCGGCGGCCTGCTCGGACGACAGCATGTCGCGGCGCTGGTCGAGATCGGCGCCCGCGTCGTCGTCACCGATATCGGAACCGCGCAGGCGGAAGCTGCGATTGCCGCGATCAAGGACAAGACGCCGTCAGCCGATCTGGTCGCCGCCGCGCTCGACGTGACCTCGGCGGGCTCGGTCGAGGAGGTCAGCGAGCAGCTCGTTTCCCGCGGAATTACCGTCGACGTCCTCGTCAACAATGCCGCGATCGATCCGAAGGTGACGTCGGCGCCCGGCGTGATGCACTCGTCGCGCTTCGAGGCGTTTCCGGTTCCGCAGTGGCAGACCGAGATCGCGGTCGGCCTCACCGGTGCGATGCTGTGTTCGCAGGTGTTCGGCGGTGCGATGGCCGCACGCGGCGGCGGCGTGATCCTCAACATCGCTTCCGATCTCGGCGTCATCGCGCCGGACCAGCGGCTTTACCGCCAGCCGAACGTGACGCGCGAGGAGGAACAGCCGGTCAAGCCCGTGACCTATTCGGTGATCAAGCACGGCCTGATCGGCCTCACCAAGTATCTGGCGACCTACTGGGCCGACAAGGGCGTGCGCGTGAACGCGATCTCGCCCGGCGGCGTGTTCAACAATCAGGATCCCGCATTCGTCGAACGGCTGACGCGGCTGATTCCGATGGGCCGCATGGCCCATGTCGACGAATACCGCTCCGCCATCCAGTTCCTATGCTCGGATGCATCGAGCTACATGACAGGCCAGAACATGGTCGTGGACGGGGGGCGGAGCGTATGGTAACCACCCCCGTATCCCCCAAATACCTCCAATACGAGCCGGCGTAGACTCCAGCATGTTCAATGAAAAGTCTGTTCTGATCACAGGCGGCACCGGATCGTTCGGGCGCAAATTCGTCGGCAGCGTCTTGAAGAACTTCAAGCCGCGCCGCCTCGTCGTCTATTCGCGCGACGAGCTCAAGCAGTACGAGATGCAGCAGGAGTTCGACCAGGCTCCGATGCGCTACTTCATCGGCGACGTGCGCGACGGCGAGCGCCTGCGCACCGCGATGAAGGGCATCGACTATGTCGTGCACGCCGCGGCGCTGAAGCAGGTGCCGGCGGCCGAATACAATCCGATGGAGTGCATCAAGACCAACGTTCACGGCGCGGAGAACGTGATCCAGGCCGCGCTGGAGGCCAATGTCGAGAAGGTGATCGCGCTGTCGACCGACAAGGCGGCGCAACCGATCAACCTCTACGGCGCCACCAAGCTTGCCTCCGACAAGCTGTTCATCGCGGCCAACAACATGGCCGGCGGTCACCGCACCATGTTCGCGGTGGTGCGCTACGGCAACGTGGTGGGCTCGCGCGGCTCGATCGTGCCGCTGTTCAACAAGATGATCGCCGAGGGTGCCGAGCATCTGCCGATCACCGACCCGCGCATGACGCGGTTCTGGATCTCGCTGCAGCAGGGCGTCGATTTCGTGCGCAAGGGCTTTGAGCGGATGTCCGGCGGCGAGATCTTCGTGCCGATGATCCCCTCGGTGCGGATTCCGGACCTTGCGGCTGCGATGGCGCCTGATCTGCCGACCAAGGTGATCGGTATCCGCCCGGGCGAAAAGCTGCACGAAGTGATGTGCCCGACCGACGACTCGCACCTGACGCTGCGCTTCCAGGATCACTTCGTGATCAAGCCGACGATCAAGTTCTTCCGCAAGGACGTCGACTATCTGACCAACCAGATCGGCGAGAAAGGCGCGCCGGTCGAGGACGGTTTCGAGTACAATTCCGGCCGCAACGACCATTTCCTCACCATCGACGAAATCAGGGAATTCAACCGAATCGCGGTCCAATGATCCCGTACGGACGCCAGGACATCTCGCCTGAGGACATCGATGCGGTCACCGAGGTGCTGCGCTCGGACTGGCTGACCCAGGGTCAGGCGGGGCCGACCTTCGAGCGCGCGCTGGCATCCTATTGCGGCGCCAAGAGCGCGATCGCGATGTCCAACGCGACCGCTGCCCTGCACGTCGCCTGTCTCGCGCTCGACCTCGGTCCGGGCGACTGGCTGTGGACCGTGCCGAACACTTTCGTCGCGTCGGCCAACTGTGCCCGCTATTGCGGCGCCAACGTCGACTTCGTCGACATCGATCCGCGCACCTACAATATGAGCGTCGCAGCGCTGACCGAGAAGCTCGCGGCGGCCGACAAGCAGGGCCGGCTGCCGAAGGTCGTCGTGCCCGTGCACTTCGCCGGCCAGTCCTGCGAGATGGTCGCAATCCGCGCGCTTGCCGACCGTTACGGCTTCAAGATCATCGAGGATGCCTCGCACGCCGTCGGCGGCGAGTATCGCGGCCGCAAGGTCGGCAGCGGCGAGTTCGGCGACGTCACGATCTTCAGCTTCCATCCGGTCAAGATCATCACGACCGGCGAAGGCGGCATGGCGCTCACCAATGACGCCAGGCTCGGCGAACGCATCGCCTATCTGCGCACCCACGGCATCATCCGTCCGTCGCAACGCGCGCCGGAGGAGCCGCGTCCGAACGAGGAGCGCGACGGTCCGTGGATGTATGAACAGATCGAGCTCGGCCTGAACTATCGTATGACCGACATCCAGGCAGCGCTCGGCACCAGCCAGATGGCCCGTCTCGATCCCTTCGTCGCGCGCCGCCGCGAGCTCGCCGCGCGCTATGACCGGCTGCTGGCGAAGCTGCCGCTGACCTGCCCCTGGCAGCATCCCGACACCAATTCCGCCTGGCATCTCTACGTCATCCGCCTGCATCGCAACGCGATCAAGCTCAGCCGCCGTCAGGTGTTCGACGCGCTGCGCGCCGCCGGCATCGGCGTCAACGTGCACTACATCCCCGTCCACACCCAGCCCTACTACCGCAACCTCGGCTTCACGCCCGGGATGTTCCCGGAGGCCGAGAGCTATTACGAGGACGCGATCACACTGCCGCTGTTCTCGAAGATGACCGACGCCGAGCAGGACACCGTGGTGGCAGCTTTGGAGAAGATTTTGGCGTGAAGATCGCGGTCATTCCAGCGCGGGGCGGCAGCAAGCGGATTCCGCGCAAGAATATCCGCGACTTCTGCGGCAAGCCGATCATTGCGCATTCGATTCTGGCCGCGCGGCAGGCGGGGCTGTTCAATCAGATCGTGGTGTCGACCGATGACGAGGAGATCGCCGCGGTCGCCCGCCAGTTCGGCGCCTCGATCCCGTTCATGCGGCCGAAGGAAATCGCGGACGACTTCACTGGCACCAACGCGGTTGTCAGGCATGCGGTGCAATGGTTCATCGCGCAGGGGCAGGATGTCACCCACGCCTGCTGCATCTATGCGACCGCGCCGCTGATCCGGCCGCACTATATCCGCGAAGGTCACGACGCCCTGCTCGCTTCCGACGCCGCCTTTGCCTTTTCGGTCACGACGTTCGACTTCCCGATCCAGCGCGGCGTGCGTCTCGACTCGGATGGGCGCGTCGACGCGCTGTATCCGGAACACCGCATGACGCGCTCGCAGGACCTCGAAGTGGCCTATCACGACGCCGGCCAGTTCTACTGGGGCACCGCGCGGGCATTCCTCGATGATGTCCCGCTGTTCTCGCCGCAATCGATCGGCGTGGTGCTGCCGCGCACGCTGGTGCAGGACATCGATACGGTGGAAGACTGGGAGCTCGCGGAGTTCATGTACCGCGTGCAGCAGGGCAAATAGCTAAAGCATGATCCGGAAAAGTGTGAAGCGGTTTTCCGAAAAGATCATGCGCAAACAAAGAGCTAAAGCGCGATGATGATTCAACCCAATCTCATCGCGCTTTAGCGAAGCCGTGGCTCGAGAAAGCTCGCGAGATCGCCGCCTTCGAACAGATGGCCGACGAGGCCGGCCGCGACGGCGGCTTCCAGGTCATGAAGCTTGTCGCCGACGAGCAGGCTTCCCTCGGTGCGGACCGGCCAGCCCTTCAGGCAATCGAGGAGCATTCCGGGCGCCGGCTTGCGCCGGTCGCTAAAGCCCCGGAACGCCTCCACCACGCCGTCCTCGTGGAACGGGCAGTACTGAAATTCCTCGATATGCGCGCCGACCTCGGCGAGTTCGCTACCCATCCAGTCATGCAGGCCGTGAACCGCCTCGATCCCGTAATAGCCGCGGGCAACGCCGGCCTGGTTGGTCACGACGAAGGTCAGATAGCCACGGTCATTACACAGCTTGATCGCCTCGCGCGCGCCGGCGATCCACTCGAAATCCTCGATCTTGTGCACATAGTTCTTGTCGACATTGAGCACGCCGTCGCGGTCGAAGAACACGGCCGGACGGCGCAGCGCCGCCGGCATCTCGGTCTGGGCGCGGTCGAAATCGGCGGGAACGCCGATGTCGATGAAGAAGCCGTCATACAGCGTCGCCCGCAATTGCTGCCGCGCCACCAGCGCCGGGAAGACGCTCTGCTCGAGCGAGCACGGCACCTCGCCGATCAGGTCGAGGATGCTGCGATCGATGCAATAGACGCCCGAATTGATCGGCCCGTTCGGCTGCGCGCCGGCGGGCAGAAAACTCTTCACCACGTCGCGGTCGAGCAGCACACGGCCATAGCGGTCGCCGGCCTGGTCGCGCTTCAGCGCCATCTGCACGACGGCGCCGGATTGGGCGGCCTCCATCGCGAGGTCGAGCAGATTGAAGTCGAAGAAGGAGTCGCCGTTGAGCAGGAAGAAGCGCTCCATCAGCAGCGGCGCGGCATGCTTTAGCGCACCGCCAGTGCCGAGCTGAGCAGGCTCCGTCACGACCGTCACCGACGCATTGCGCCGGCGCTTGCCCTCGTAGCGCTCGACGACCTGCTCCGCACGATGGCCAGCCAGCAGCACGATCTGCTCGATGCCGGGATAGCGCGCCAGCTCTCCCAGGATGTGGTCCAGGAACGGCTTGCCACCGACCTCGAGCAGCGGCTTGGGAACGGCACGCGTCCGCTCGCCCAGCCTGGTTCCGAGCCCGCCAACCAGCACGACCGCCTGCTTCAGCACGATGCCTCCTCGGCCGCTACCGCCGCCCCCGCGAATGACCTCGATCAGACCGGTACCTGTCTGATCCGGCGCGTCGGCGACCGCCATACGGCAAACAAGACACAGGCCAGAAATGTCAGCCCGCCAATCAAGATCGCGGTGCGGAACGGCCTCGGCGCAATCTGCTTTGGCAGGATGAATGCGGCATCGACCGTCGCCGTCTGGTAGGTACGCCAAGATCCGAGACGCGTGGCGAGATCGTGCCGCTGATTCTTGGCCGCATCCAGCCGCTGCTCGTTGCGTGCCAACAAGTCGAACAGCCAGACCGAGCGGAAAGCGGCCGAAGCGGCATCATGCGACTGCACTTCCGCCATTGATTTGCCGAGAGCCGTCAGTGAATCTCTGGCCCGCGTCAGCTCTGCGATCGTTGTATCGAGTCCGACGATCTGCTCATTGATGTCGGCAATCAGCGGTTCAGTCACCCATTTCTGATCTGCATTCAGGAGCTGAACAATGGTATCAAAGACCTGCCGAACCTGCTCGACAGAGGATGCCTGCACGCTGACGGCAATCGTATCCGAGGTTTCCGGCCTCGCCGAGAGGGTCCAGAAGATCAACTGCGCCTGCCGGTTCTCCTCGTAATTGGGCATCTCCATCGCACGCAGCACGCGTTGCTTGAACGACACCGTATTGACCCGCACGCTCGCAGTCTGAAGGCTGATCTGCTCGGCTCCATCGATCCGGCCGATCCGTATGCTCGCCTGTGCCTCAAACACTGGCGGAAGCAGGCGCGAGACGCCATACGCCAGCAGCGTGGCCGTAATGGGCAGCAGGATCAGCAGTAATTTGCGCGGGCGCAGCGCCTGGAGCAGTGTCGTAAGCAATCCGCTTAAATATTGTTCGTTAGACACAAAAACTTGCGGCTCGTTCATGCCTCAGCCTTTTTTTCGTGCAAAAGAAGGGTTTCAGATAAGCCCGAAGATGGAACCAATACCCGGCTCGACCTCCACTTGTCCTCGGTCATGTATACTATCAACGCGACGGCAAGCTTTACGACAAAAGTCGTCTGGATGAACGAATTGGCCATTCCCGAGACGATATTGATCGACAAAGCGTACAGGATCGGGGACAGGAAAAAGCAGGTCGCGAGCCGCTCCTGGATCACGCAGCGAGCGAGCAGGAACATGAACTCGGCAAATATGATCGCCGAAATCGCGACCAGCAGGAACCCGCCGAGCGGGCCGCCCAGCTCGAAGCAGACCTCGGGCCAGCCGCCGGTGTAGGATGACCCCTGAGCAAGGATGAAGTGTGCCCGCTCCTCCGGCAACGCCCGCTCCATCAGGAACTGCATGGTGGAGTTGCGGGTCGGGTCGAAGGGATCGATGAAGAGCTTGTGGAACGCCTGCTCGAAATCCCAGTCGCCCAACCTGAACACATTGTGGTAGGTCGCCCACCACATTTCACCCTGCTGGATCAGCATCCGTTGCTTCAGCTTCTCGGCGAGTTGGGCGCCCTCGAAGCCGCGCACCACGGTGTAGGAATAGACCAACGCTACGATGACCAGCAGCACCAGCGCCGTCGCAGCAATGGCGATGGTACGAAGCGTGCGAGCATTGAACAGATCGCGCAGCCGCCTGCCGCTGGCCCGAAGCCCGAGCAGACCCCCGCCCACCCCGATCAGGAAGAACGAGGAATAGGCGTAGAATGACGAGAAGCGATGCCCAACCAGGAAAAGGTAGATCATCAAGAGCGCGAACAAAACCGCGAAGCGGCGGTCAACCGGATGATCGTGCAACGTCGGAACGACGAAGAACACCCCGAGCTGGAACGTCAGCATGGCGCCCCACTCGATGAGCCGTCGGTGCAGCGGTCCGGCGTACTGCACAGCATAATCGAACCGCTCCATTCCGACGAACAGTGGAATTGGCCCCTGGATCAGGAGTTCGATGAACAGGCCGATCACGAACAGCAGCACCGCCCAGAACGCGAGTTCGGCGATCTGGCGCGAAGCCTCGCGCAGCACCTCGGCCGGCGGCTCATTTGGTATCGCGTACAGAGCTCGCACTCGCTGCGGCCGAAACGCGAGCAGCACGGCCGCCAGCACCATGCCTTGCGAGACCGCAAGCGGGATGACGCCCATGGCGGAACCGATGTTTCGTTCGAGCTGCTCGGAGAACACCGGAGCCGACAAATCGATATAGAGCATCGATCCGAGCCGCCAACTGAACGCGAAAAAGACGAACACGAACATGATGGCGATCACCGGACGACGAACCACGATGAAGCCCATCGCCGCAAAAACCGCGGCTGCGGCAATCGTCTCCAGAATGGCCACAATGAACGCTTCGATTGACAATGATTGAATCCGCTGTTCCAGCTCGCCCCGGGCCGGCGATCACCGGGAACCGGTTCCGAAAGTCGCCGTTCTGGTCCGTCGCCACCCCATGACCTGCTTTCCCTGCATAGAGGAGCTTTGCCGCGATTGAAAGGCGCCGGGCGGGGCCGCCCCGGCGCACCTCAAGCCTCGGAATCAGCGTTCAGCCCATTCGCGTCAGCGCTCCCGACGTCCACAGCCATGGGTAAGTCCAGAGGATCAGCCCCGGTAACACGGCAACTGGCCCAGCCCGGCTCATGGCCCTCGGCTGCCCCTCGGCCTCGCTCGCTAGTGCTGGACAATTCCGGCCAGATTCATGTGGGCCGGTCGGGAATGCTCGATGCCGAGCAAGGTCCGACGGTTGTCGTTGGAACGCTGCAAGTGAAGACTTGCCAGTGTCATGCCCCGGCACGTCGTGACGGTGGTCCCCCTTCCATTGAATGGCTTCAGGAAATCGAACACCTGGGGGCCGAACATGTCAGCAACCGACATCTCGCGCGCGCCGAGCGGGGCAATCTCGCCGAAGTCCCCCTGGAGCTGCTCGCCGTCCTCGCGGATCAAGACCGACGTCGGATGCGCGGGAAAGGCATATTCCGGATCGGAGGAATGATTGATCAGCAGAACACTGCTGACCACATCTTGCGTCGCAATCACCTTCGGATTGATTCCCGTGAACCCGACATGCGACTTGAGCCGCCCCTCATTCAAGGGCCGGGCAAAGGCGCCGGTCCGGTAGATCGCAACGTTGTCCTGGTCGAGATAGGTCATCGAGAAGCTCGCCGGGGACGAGCGAACACCATCCATTCGGCCGCGCGACATCACAGCGACCACAAGATAGTCGTCTTCAGGCAATTTCAACTCGGCGAGGAGCTTCGACAGATCGATATCGAACGACGCTCCCGGCTCGAAGGCCGACGGGATGACGTGGGAGGTCAGGTAGTCTCCCCGGCGAGACAGGATATGAAGCTTGAAGCGCAGCTTTCTGCTGAACCCAGAGCTGGCGAGACTGAATAGCTCCGGCCCCAGATCCTTCACGGATTCAATGAAGTTCTTCTTCAGGCTGCCTGCAACGAGGCTGCGCAGGTA
This sequence comes from Bradyrhizobium jicamae, assembly GCF_018130695.1. Classification (GTDB taxonomy): domain Bacteria; phylum Pseudomonadota; class Alphaproteobacteria; order Rhizobiales; family Xanthobacteraceae; genus Bradyrhizobium; species Bradyrhizobium jicamae_B. The sequence goes on from NZ_JAFCJX010000030.1 coordinate 50,716, forward strand.
ACGCAGATTGAGGGGCCGATACCAGACGGGTATGGAAAGCCCGAGCCGGTTATCGAGCCCCGCAAAAGTCGGCAGAATGAACCGAGGTTCATACGGCTTCCATGGCGTCACCGGAAATCTTGGCACGGTACGATCCTAGAAATGATGCAAACTGAATTTGCCGTTTGCGAACTGATAGTAGCTGAACGGACTTGCCATGTTCTCGCCGCTGACTTCCAGGGCAAAGCTCTCCGCTGATCCAACGAGTTGCTTCGCTTCCGGGAATAATTCCAGCGTGGCGAGGCGGCGGCCTCCCATCGGAGGGATCGCGGGAAGCCGCTGCTCGGCGAGAACGGCGCCATTCAGTGCGACAAGCCTTGCATTTCCCGATGCCACGCCGTCGGCGGCCAGGCAGGAGTTCACGACGATGACTCCCGAATGCTCGATGAACTTCGTCAGATAGGTCTGCGCCCAGGCCGGCAACGGAAAGGTGGTCGCGGTGACCGGCTCCCGCTCGTGCGACAGTGCGACCGCGCCCTGCTGGGAGAAATACTGCGCATAGTAACCTGTCGTGACGCGTTTGCCGGATCGGATCTTTGCGTCTCCTTTGGGGAGCAAGGTCACGGCAACGGTGCCCGAAACGTTCGGGCACACGCGAGAGGTCTTCAGCTGCAACTGCCCGTTCAATCCGAGGTCCTTGCGATAATAGCCGACCTGCACCCCCGCCCCGTCGAACAGCCAGACATGGGCTTCGGCTTCCGGGAAGTCCTTCGAAAAGGTCGAGAAGTAATTGAACGCACAGACCTCGGTCTCGACCACCTCGTCATTGCGAAGGTAGAGCACCGAAGGCGGATAGCCGCGCGCGATGGCGTCGGCAATTCCCAGATCCGCAGTTGCGCCTTGCGCCACCAGCCCATCATTCAGAGACAACGCAGCCTCCTCTTTTCGGAGATCGACCTTATCCATTACTGGACGGGTTCCCACACGTATAGCAGACCGTCGTTGTGAAGGCTCGGTGCGTACTGCATCCGTTCGCGCGCGAGGATGCGAATTCGACCGCTGTTGTCCAGGCTATCGAGCAACTTGAACAGCCGTGTCTGATAGTCCATCGACTTGATGTAGACCCGGCTGGCGAAATCCCTCGGCTGCGACAGCTTGAGCATGTCCACGGCCGGTTCGATGTGGATCACGCGTGCGGGACGAGCCCGCATGATGTTTTCAACAACCGCTTCGACGGCGTAGGGAATCTGTTCGATGCAGAAATAGGTGAAGACCGTCGCGCCCGCCAATTCGCGGAAGTGAGGATCGTCGCCATTGGTGAGATCGAGCTGGTCGAAGCTGATGCGATCACCAAGGCCAAAGCGATTTGCGATCTGCCGCCCGGCCTCGATGCCGTTCGGCGCGATATCGAAGCCCCGCAGCCGCTTCCAGCGCTGATCGAAGCTCAGCATGAACAGGTTCTGGCCAAGGCCGCTGCCGAGTTCCACAAGCTCATCAGCCGTGCCCGCGTGCCGGGCGATCAATTCCGACAGCGCACCGATGCGATAGCGGTAGTAGTCGCGGGTCGAAATGCGAACGATCTCGCCGTCCACCTTGGCGAGACGCGGGGTTTCGTTCTCCCCGATCAGGAATTGCTCCAGACTCGGCGCTTGCATCCAGCCACGAGCCGCAAGTGCCTTGCCCCACTCGCCCACGTTATACTCGTCGTTGACGATGTCGTGGGTACGCCGCACGTTCTTGACCGCCATCCGCCGCAGGCTGCGCGCCAGATCGATCGCATATGCCCGCGACAAATCCAGTCGCGACGCGGGCTTCACCTCAGGCCTAAATCTCACGGCATGTTCCATTCACGATCCGCACATCGAAATCACGGGACAATCAGAGTCCCATGATCAGCTTTTCCAACGGCGTCGTATCCGGTGTCGGTCGGAACGGGCGGATCTTGGCGCCCGGATACATGCGCGGGAATGTAAAATAGGTTGCGGTGTAGAGCAGCCGGCCGTGCCCCGGCCCCATTCGGCTCCCCATATGAAGACATTTGGCGGTATCGACCATGAACGAGGTGAGCCGCGGCGCCTTCATCACCTTGACGTCGCCGCGCGGCACCTTCTGGAAGACCCGCTCGTCCGGAAAATGGCTCCCCATCAGCGGATAGCCGAACTTCTCGGTCGACTGACGGGGCAGGAATGTGAAAGGACCGTCGCCGTCTTCCTCGACATCGGTGAGATAGCTGAACAACTTGATCACACGCACGTCGTCATGATCGCGGTGCCATAGCTGCGACGACACGAGTTCTTCGCCGGTGTGGCGCGAATAGGACAACAACACATAATCGAGCCACGGAATCTCGCCGAGCGCCGCCGAAAGCACTTTGATGGCCGCAGGCTGCAAAGCATAGCGGACGAAGATATTGTCGGCGGAAAGCTTCCCGTCCGTCATTTCGGCATCCAGCAGGCGCACCCAGAATTTCTTGTGGGTCTGCGTCTGCTTGCCTTTCGCGCTGTCAATGTCCTTGAGCCTCGCCACACCCGCCTCGGCAAACTCCTGCTGGATCGCGGGCTGCATCAAGTCGGTGACGACGGCATAGCCATCTCGATTGAGGCTCTCGGCTTTCGCCCGCTCTGCCGGCGACACGTCGAGAAGTTGCGCTTGCCGGCGTCGCTCGCGCTTTTCCTGCAGATTCAGGGCGCTCACGCCGGTCTTCACCGCATAGCGCAGCGGCGAACGATTCACGTGCCAAAGCGCCCTCGACATCAATCCCATGATATCAATCCCCTGACGTCGACCCGACGCGTCAAACTTGTCGGTCAAAACCCGATGATGCGAGCCGAATCGCCCGCTCAATCCACCCTGCCGCCCTGCGACATCCTAGGCCTGCCTTAGCAAAATCACCCCTTGCGGGCAAGAAAAGCAGCCTGCGGTTCAGCCACGGGAACCGCACCGCTCGCAGGCAAAAAACGCTGATTCTACCGATAATTACCGGCGTCGCGTGATGGCGCGGGCAAAGCGGCCAAACATCGCACGATCACCGGCTGAGAGAATCAGTGTGGCGCTCAACCCCCAAGCGAGCAAGCACCCGACGCCGCCGACGATGACAAGGCCCAGAAGCCCCTCCGCTCCGGCATACATCCGGTAAGCCGCAGCGACCAGCGTCAGGATGGCAGCGACCAGCGCCTGTCTGCCGACCTGCTCCCAGAACAGCGAAGCGGGCAGGTCCATCTGCGTGAGCATCCGGCGGGCAATGAACGGCGCGGACACCACGAAAGAGACGACCCATCCCAGGATGAAGGCACGTTCGCGAAACCAGACCAGCGCGATGGCGGTGACCGCATACTGGATCAGAACCTGGAGATAGAGATAGCGTGTGTTGAGGCGCAGGAAATCCGCCCGCACCATCAGCGCGGTCTGGCCGGCGCCGAGCAGGACCGTCACGGCCGGGATCAACAGCGACAGCGCGAACCACGGCCACTGATCGGCATGCTCCGGTCCAACCCATATCTTGAGGATTTCGTCCGAGAACAACGCCATCACGGTCAGGACCGGAATCACGATGGCGGACGGCAGCACCAGCCCATTGCGTCCAAGAATCTGCAGGCGCCGCGTGTCGGTGGCTTCCTCGATCTGGGTCGATAGCGGCAAAATGGCCGAATAGAGCGGGCTCATCACCGTTTTCAGGAACCGCGTCAGGCGTGTGAGCACGTCATAGGTACCGACTTCAACCGGACTGAACAGCGCACCGATTGCGAGCGGCACGACCGGCTGTTGCAGGATGCCGGCGATCCGCGAGTTGAACATCAGCCAGCAGCGATGCAGAACATCCTTACGGCTCTCGTGTCCCCACATCGCGAAGCGCAGCGGCGTCTCGCGCGCCATGCGCTCAACGACGACGGCCAGCACGACATATTTCGCGACGGTCATGGCAAGGTAGGCATAGGCCACCGTCTCGAACGGCTCGCCCTTCCAGACCATGACATACACGGCGGCGACATAGAGCGCGTTGCCGATCACCTCGGTCAGGCGCAGCCAGCCATATTCCTCGAGCCCCTTCAGGATCCCCTCGGCGATCAGGCCAAGAAAGGCAATCGGCAGCATCAGTGCCGTCACGGCGAGGATCGCGACAAAGGCGTCGACATGATCAGCCGAGACCTTGAAGAGCGCGGTGAGCGGAGCGGAGGCGAGATAGAGCGCAACGGCAGACAAGATGCCGATCAGCGCGGCGATCAGCGTCAGCAGGGTCACCTTCTCGCTCGCCGCGCGCCAATCGCCAACCCGGCCGCGCGCAACCGCCTGCGTTGCGAGCTCGGAGACGCCGAAATCGAACAACACCAGAAAACCGGACGGCAGGAACGAGCGCGTCAGTACGATCAGCCCGAGCACTGCCACCCCATAGAACCTGGCGATCGCCCCGACCGCCATCAGGCCGAGCACGCCCGCAAGACCGTAAGCGACGGCTGAGATCGCGGTATTGTGGAGGAATCGCCGGAGCACCGGTCAGTTCGCTTCCGTCAGCTGCAGGCTCATGCCGCTCATCGCGCGCGCCGAGTGGCCGGCCGCGCGCGCGGCGGCGAAACGGCGGCCGTCGGCCGACGCCGCGTCGACGCGCCGCAGCACCGAATTCACGGCCTCGACCGCAAAGGCCTTGCCGGCACGGCGCCGCTCGTTCTCCGCCGAGCCATAGCTGCGGCGCAGCGCCGAACTCGCCTGATAGCCGAGGGTGCGACGGACCGCACCGGCGACGGCGCCGCGCAGCGACGGCCGGCCGGTCGCCGCCGTGACCCGCTCACCGCGCCGCGCCGCCTCGATGGCCGCGAGAACGACATCGGCCACGCGGGACGCGCTCGCGCCGTCGGCGGCGGTATAGAGATCACCGATGATCTGCCTGCGCGCCGCCGCAACTTGCGGCGCGGGCGGCGGCAATTGACCGTCAAGCCCGAGCCTGACCAGTTCGAACAGTTCGGCCTCGGAGGTCGTGCTGCGGCTGACCGAGGTCGGTGCCTCCAGACGCAGCGACGGCGTGTTGAACCACTCCATGCTCAACGGCTCGACCTGCAGCATCGCGGCTTCGAGCGCAGTGGAGCAATTCTGGTGGATCAAGAGCCGCGCACCGTTGATCCATTCCAGCGAGGTGCCGTGCTGGATGACGTGGGCATTCGGCAGCTCGGCCAGCCGGTCATAGGAATGGATATTCTCGAACGGATGCGGACGCAGCACGAACTGCGTATCGGCGAAATGCTGCGCCAGGCGGATCGAGGTGTCGAGCACCGCGCGATAGGCCTGCGCCGATTCGGTGACGAACTGGCGGGCGAACTCCGGCGTGTAGCCGACGTCGATCATCGCCTGTTCCTCGTGCGCCGGGCCGCTGGAGAAGCGCGGATTGGCGACGGGAAAGTTGGTATTGATCAGGACATAGCCGGAACCGATCGACGGCCTCGGCAGCGCCTCACGCCACGGCGCCGCGCAGAAATCGAACCGCGGACACCCGGTGGCGTGCAGCAATTTCTCCGGCACGGTGCCGTGATCGCGGAATGCGACGTACTGGGCCTGCCCCCAGACGCAGTAGAAGTCGACGAGATCCGGGCAGCCGGTGGTCTTGACGATCTCGGCAAACTGATCGGCATTCTTGCCGCCGGTGCCCTCGGTATCGAGCACGCCGACCAGGATGCCGGCACGCTTGTAGGACTTGATCAGATCGGCGTTGTTCGGGCGCGTGTAATTGACCACGACGAGATCGGGCCGAAGCGCCGGGACATCGAACCCCTGCTCGTACATCGGCACCAGCGTCACCCTGGCGCCGCGGGTCGCGAGTTGCCGACCGAGCAGCACCAGGCCTTCGAGATCGCGCAGCGGATTATCGACGATCAGGCAAATATGCGGCTGGTCAGGCACGTGCGTTCCTCGCCTGCCGTTCCGCAGGTGCCGCATCCTCGGTCGAGGTCAGCAGGTCCCAGCTCATCGGCGTTCCCTTGCGCACCGCGCGGCCGACGCGCTTGCCGAGCAGCGTCTCGAAATATTTCGGGGGCAGCCCAAGGCCCGGGCGGATGATCCGCAGGTTCTGTTCCGTCAAGGCATCGCCCGGCGCGAGATCCTCGGCGACGTAAAGCGAGCGGCGGAACACCTGCGATTTCTTTTCCTTCTCGGTCAGCCCGTAGTGGACCTGGCCGAGTGCCATCCAGGCACGCTCGGTCTCGACGACCAGCGCCGCCATTTCGGCAGGTTCCATCGAGAAGGTCGAATCGACCCCGCCGTCGGCGCGTGCCAGGGTAAAATGCTTCTCGATCACGGTCGCACCGAGCGCGACGCTGGCGACGCCGGCGCCGATGCCGAACGTGTGGTCGGACAGACCGACTTCGCAGCCAAACAGCGCGCGCATGTGCGGGATGGTCAGCAGATTGGTGTCCGAGGGCGCCGCCGGATAGGTGCTGGTGCACTTCAAGAGGATCAGATCCCTGCAGCCGGCCTCATGGGCGGCGCGCACCGCTTCGTCGATATCGGCCACCGTCGCCATGCCGGTCGAGATGATCATCGGCTTGCCGGTCGCTGCGACCTTCCGGATCAGCGGCAGATCGGTGTTCTCGAACGAGGCGATCTTGTAGCAGGGGACCTCGAGCTCTTCGAGAAAGTCGACTGCGGTCGCATCGAACGGTGTTGAGAACGGAATCATGCCGTGGTCGCGGGCGCGCGCGAAGATCGGCTTGTGCCACTCCCAGGGCGTATAGGCCTCCTGATAGAGCTTATGCAGCGAGGTCCCGCGCCACAGGCTATTGGGATCGTCGATGAAGAATTCGCCTTCGCCGAGATCGAGGGTCATGGTGTCGGCGGTGTAAGTCTGCAGCTTCAGCGCATGCGCCCCGGACGCGGCTGCGGCGTCGACGATCGCGAGCGCGCGCTCCAGCGATTGATTGTGATTGCCGGACATCTCCGCGATGATGAAGGGGCGATGCGCCCGGCCGATCGAACGACCGGCAATCGAAATGCTCTCCGTCATCACTTGCTCCTGACACGTCCACGGGCTGCGGGCGCGACCAGCCGATTCATCGGCTCAGACATCGATTATCACCACTTCGAATCCCGCGGTCTGGGCAACTTTGATCGACGGCACATTGTCGGCATAGACCTGTGCGCGAAGACGCCCGAACCGCGACCTGACTTCATTCAGCATCAGCTTCGCGATGCCGCGATTGCGTTGCTCGGGCGCGACCGTATAGGACACGTCTTCCCCGTCGATCCTGAATGTGGCGACCGGCTTTTCATCGAGTTCGAAAATGAAAAGATTCGGATCGGCCAGCGCGAGCCGACGATCGAGCCACCCCACATGGTCATTCCAGTCGACCGTGTCCTTGTTCTTGGACATCATCCGGGTCGACTCCTCATTGCGCCACCCGAACAACAGTCGCGCATCGTCCTTCGTGGCCGGTCGTATCCGAAAATGGCCCATTGCACCAACCCCGTCCACCGCTCCAAATAGGCTGGCGCCCCGGACTAGTCAACCGACGGCGACCACCTCCGGCGGGTTCTTCCCATTGAAAAGTCGAAACAAATTCAAGAACCCGGATCGCCCGGCAAGATCCGTGATCAGAACGGCAGGGAACTCATCGCTGCGCGGACGCGGTCCGCGCCCTGCCCGTCGACCAGGGACAGCGCCGCCGCGCCCATCGCGCGCACCCGCCCCGCATCCCGCCTCAGCGCGGCGATCGCGTCCGCCAACTGCGCGCTGTCGACTGTCCCGGCGTGGCCGAGATAGTCGACCGCCCCTGCCCGCGCGAGGGCCGTCAGCCCTCCGACCTGGTTGTCGGCAATAGCGGTCGCGATTGTCGGCAACCCGAGGCAGCAGCGCTCCCAGTTCATGATACCGCCGGCTCCGATCGCGAGATCGGCCCGTGCCATCAACCCGGCCATGTCGTCGGCGCCGCGATGCAGTTCGACGTCCGGCAGGGCCTGGCATAGTGCGGCGACCTCGCTGCCGTGCGGATTGCTTGGGCCGATCACGACATCGACGGCAAGACCGTTGGCTGCGAGATGCCTGATGGCGGTGAGTGCCTTGGCTGTCTCGTTGGTCGGATCGGATCCGCCATGGCAGATCAGGATCCGCCGCAACTCGTCGCTGCGCGGGGGAAGCTGCCGCCGCGCCTCGGCGAATTGCGGACGCAGCAGCGCATAGCGCGGGCCGAGCAGTGGCATGCATGTCGCACCCACGAGCTTGGCGTAACGGGTTTCCATCGCCGCAACCAGATTCTGGTCGAGCAGGAGATCGCAATCGTGCGGGCGATCGGCGACGTCATCGATCACAAGAATGCGCGGCACCTGCGTGCGCTGCAGCCGCTCCCAGCGCGCATCCAACCCATAGTGATCGACGACAAGCCAGTCCGCCGCACCGGCCTCGCTGATCGCTTGCCCCGTCTGCTCGGCATCATGCTGCCAACTCGTCGGCAACCAGGACGTGGCGGCGCCGGCCTGTTCCGGATCGGGCAATGGCCTGACCGCGTGCCCGTTGGCCTCGATCAGCGTCGCAAGCTTCGCGGCATGACTGCGGATCAGGAACAGCGCCCGGGTTCCCCCCTCCGCCAGCGCATTGGCGAGACACAGGCAGCGCATCAGGTGCCCCATGCCCATTTCGATGGAGGCATCGACGCGAAATACCACCCGCTTGGCAGCGCTCATGTCATTCAAATTGAGAACGTCCCGAAACGAACGGATTTCAGGCCGAATCGGCCCGTCGTGATGGTTGTGATCGCCGCCAACTTGCGATATTGGCCGCTGACTTCTGGCTGAACAACAGCGTTTCTGCGCGTCGTTGCCGAAGCCGCCGCTACTTTAGCTTTCACCCCATTGTCACGCAACGTCCGCCCCCCGATGTCCGCCGCCGAGACCATCCTGATCACCACGCTCGCCGAATACCAGACAAGGTTCTGGATTCCGGTGGCGCAGCGGCTGCAGCGCGCCGGCCGCGACGTGCAGTTGCTGGCCTTCGACGACCGCAGCGCGGAGATGGCGGAGGCGCAGGGCGTCTCTGTCGTCAACATGTACCGCAGCGGGCTCGACGGCGGATCGGAGGTCGACGACCGCAAGGCGTTCGAGGCGCGGCTTGCCGACTACGGGCTTGATGGCACCAACTTCCTGTTCAGCCATGAGCGCGTCACCTTCGGCATCCGCGACAGCGCCGCGCTGCGCCGCCGCTTCATGATCTACGCCAATGCCATGGAGCGCGCGCTCGACGCACTGTCGGCGCAGGGCAAGAAAGCCGTCGTCGTGCAGGAGCTCGGCGGCTTCCTCTCCGTCATCGCCGCGTTCTACGCCGCGAAAAAGCGTGGCATCCGCAACTGGTTCATCGAACCATCCTTCTTCCGCGGCCGTCTCTATTACACGCCGGACAGCTTTGCCGCACCCGACACCATGGCACAGCCGGCCGACAGCGTATCGGCGGATGTGCGGGCCTATCTCGACGAAACGCTGAACCAGCGCGCCATCGTGATTCCGCAGAAGGACAAGCATCACTACTCCGCCGCGTTCAAGAAGGTCGCGAACTTGAGGAATTCACGGCGGCTCGCCGAGAAGCTGTGGGACCAGTACGCACTCGGCAAGCACCAGGAGTTCGGCCACAACCTCCGTCACGCCCGCGTCCATGCCGAGATGGCCCTGAACGCGACACGGTTGAAGAATCTCTACCAGCCGATGCCGGACGCGCGGTTCGTCTATTATCCGCTGCACGTGCCGGCCGACATGGCGTTGACCTTGCGCTCGCCCGAATATCTCGACCAGGTCGCGACCATCGACTTTCTGCTGCGCACGATTCCGGACACCCACGTCCTCGTCGTCAAGGAGCATCCCGCGCAGATCGGCGCGATCTCGTCGCGCCGCTTCTTCGAGCTGGCGCGGCGCTTTGACAATTTCGTGCTGCTGCCGCCGCAGACCAACAATTACGCGGTGCTGGGCCGCGCCGATGCCGTGGTCTCCGTCAACAGCAAGTCCGGCGCCGAGGCCGTGCTGCTCGGCAAGCCGGTCGTCGTGATGGGTGACGCCTTCTACCGCACCTGTCCGCTGGTGTTCACCGCTGACAGGCTGAAGGACGTGCCGCAACGGTTGCGCGATGCGCTCGCCGCGCCCGGCTTCGATCCGTCGCAGGCCGCACCCTATTTCGAGACTGCCTGGCGCAAATCCGTGCCGGGCGAGCTCTATATCGATAATCCCGCGCAGCTCGACACCTTCGCCGCGACGCTGGCGTCGGCGATCTCTGCGCCAGCGAAAGCCTGAAGGCGACACGATGCCGCTCGTCTCCATCATCACGCCGTCCTGGAACGTCGAGCGCTTCATCGGCGAGACCCTCGCCTCGGTGCAGGCGCAGACCTTTACCGATTGGGAATTCCTGATCGCCGACGATTGCTCGACCGACCGCACGCCAGCGCTGATCGAGGAGGCCGCGGCGCGCGATCCCCGCATCAAGCTGATCCGGCAGGCGAAGAACGGCGGCCCGGCGCTGGCGCGGCAGGCCTCGATCGATCAGGCCAGCGGCCGTTTCCTGGCCTTCCTCGACAGCGACGATCTCTGGCTGCCGACCAAGCTCGAGCGACAGATCGCGTTCGCCAAGGAGAAGCGCGCCGCGATCAGCTACACCGCCTTCCGCCGCATCGACGAAGCCGGCACGGTGACGGGACGGCTGATCACGGTTCCGGAGCAGCTGAACTACGAGCAATTGTTGAAGAACACTTCGATTGCGACCCTGACCGCGATGGTCGACCGCGAGGTCTCGGGCCCGGTCGCGATGAAGAACGAGCCCTATGACGACTTCTGTCTCTGGCTCAGCATCCTCAAACACGGCCCTGTCGCCCATGGCCTGAACGAGGACCTGGCGCGCTACCGCGTCCGCGGCGTCTCGGTTTCCAGCCGCCGCGCCCGTTCCGCCGGCTGGGTCTGGCACATCTACCGCAATGTCGAGCGCCTCTCCCTCGTCAAATCCGGCTGGTGCTTTGCCCATTGGGCGACGCGGGCCTGGCTGAAGCGGCGCGAGTTTTGACGCCTCGACCACCCTGTCGGCTGGATGAAATTCCGGACCGGTCTCACCTTGCGGAAGCGACCATTTGCGGGAGCAGGTCCGGCTTCCATAAACGGCGAAAAGTGCTAATAGCTTCCTTGGCTTGGCATGCAACGGACCTCTCGACCTATGGCATCAGACAATGTGGCCGAGATACCCTACCGGCAGGAACTGCTGGGCGCGTTGCGCGCGGTCATTCCCCCGCAGCCCGGCCTCCTCGTGATCCACTCCTCGATCTCCGGTCTGGTGCCGCCCAAGGATCTCAGCCGCTGGGACGTCGTGGCGGCACTGAACACGCTGGTGCAAGCCGGCTGGACCATCGCGCTGCCGGCCTTCACCTTCAGTTTCTGCGGCGGCAAGCCGTTCGATCTTCAGTCCAGCCCCTCCGAAGTCGGCGTCCTCGCCGACTGGGCGCTGACCGGCCTCACCCAGGCGCGCCGCACCTCGCATCCGATCTATTCGTTCGTAGTCGCGGGTCCCCTCGCCGACCAGATCCTGGCGCTGCAAGCCAAGACCACATTTGGCGAAGGCAGTCCCTTCGAGTTCTTCGAGCGTCACGATTCGACGCTCGTGATGTTCGGATGCGACTGGAAGTTCTGCACCCAGTTTCATCGCTACGAAGAACTCGCTGACGTCCCCTACCGCTACTTCAAGGACTTCTCCGGACAGCGCCGCATCGGCCGCACCGAGGAGACGGCCACCGCACGCATGTTCGTGCGCGATCTCGAGATCAATGCCGCGAATGATTTCTCCCCCGCCGTCGCCGCGTTGCGGGCGCAGGGCGCGGTCGCAACGCGCGAGCTGTGGCGCGGCCGCATCGAGGCGACGCCGGTCAAGGCGCTTGCCGGCGCCTGCAACGAGCAGCTCGGCAAGGACGTGCTCGCGCATGTGAAGCACGCGCCGGAAATCGCGTTCAAGCTGGCCAAGCGCAAGGAAGCGGCTACGGCGCAACCGCTGCGCGTCGCACTGCTCGGCCATTCCAACGTCGAGCGCCTGCGTTCGGCGCTGGAAGGCAAGCTCGGCAGCCTGCTGGTCGGGCGCCGCGTCACCTATCACACCGTTCCCTTCGGCCAGTTGCCGCAGGAGATCCTGAACCCAAACTCCGATCTCGCGCAATTTGCGCCTGAGGTGTCGATCTTCGTCGACCGCCTCGAGGATCTGGCGGCATCGACGACCATCGAGGCGATCAGCGCCGATGCGCTGCGCGAACGCGTCGTCGCCTACGGCGATCTGATCCAGCAGCATGCCGCACGCCACAAGGGGTGGACCATCGCGTTCCGCTTCGCGCATGCAAGCCACGCGCTCGGTGCCAACGGTCGCGAGCTTGCCGCGCTGGTCGATCGGCTCAACGCCGAACTCGGCGCAGCGCTGGCCGGCGTCGACCAACTGGTCTGGCTCGATGTCGCCGGCGAGACCGCGCGCGCCGCGGGCCCGATCACCGACAGCCGGCTGTGGTTGATGGGCCGCTTCCCCTATTCCGAGCCGTTCTCCCGGCAACTCGCGCGGCGCTGCGCCGGCTTGATCCTCGCTGCGATCGGCAAGAGCACGCGGCTGATCGCGCTCGATCTCGACAACACGATGTGGGGCGGCGTGCTCGGTGAGGACGGCATCGAGGGCGTGCAGCTCGGCGGCGACTATCCTGGCAACGCCTTTACCGAGTTCCAGCGCGCGCTGAAGCGATTAACGGCGCGCGGCATCGCAATTGCCATCGTCAGCAAGAACGACACCGATCTCGCACTGAAGATGATCGACGAGCATCCGGCGATGGAGCTCCGAAGTAGCGACGTCGCCAGCCATCGCATCAACTGGCAGCCGAAATGGCAGAACCTGCAGGAGATCTGTGAGGAGCTGAGCCTTGGCCTGGAGTCGGTGCTGCTGATCGACGACAACAGAGTCGAGCGCGAGCAGATGCAGCGCAACCTCCCCGCGGTCAAGATTCTCGACTTGCCTGACGATCCTGCAGGCTATGTCGCGGCGCTGGAAGAATGCCCGTGGCTCGACGTGGTGTCGGTCACGGCGGAGGACCTCAAGCGCGCCGACAGCTATCGCGCACGCAGCGCGATCGAGCAGCAGCGCCGCAAGGCCGTCAACATCGAGGATTTTTACGCCAGCCTCGGCATGACGCTGCATCTGAAGCCGCTCGACAGCGGCAATATCGCACGCGCCGCGCAGCTCAGCCAGAAGACCAACCAGTTCAACACCACGACGCGCCGCTACGACAAATCTCAGCTCACGGCGATCGGCGCGGCCGGCGGTGACGTGGTCGTGGTCGGACTGGAAGACAAATACACCGGCGCCGAAAACATTGGCCTGCTGATCCTCAAGCCGCATCCGGAGCGACGCGGCTGGGGTGTGGTCGACAACTTCCTGCTGTCCTGCCGCGTGCTCGGCCGCGGCCTGGAGCCCGCCATCCTCAACTGGGCGCTGGCGCGCGCGCTGCAGCGCGGCTGGAACGGCCTCGGCGGCTTCATCGTCGAGACCGAACGCAACACGCCGGTGCGCGGCGTGTTCCGCGATGCCGGCTTCCTGCAGGAAGCCTCATCCGGCGAATGGATCAGGGCCAGCGATCAGGCACCGGCCGCGCCCGCCTGGCTCACCATCAACGACGGACAGGCCGTGGAGCGGGTGGCCGACGCGCCGTCGTCCCGGGCGACGCGATGACATCCATGATGACGTTCGACCAGTTCCGCGTCGGCGACTACGCCGTTTTCGAGCGCAGCTTCTCGCAGGACGATTTTGTGGCCTTCGCAAGGCTCAGCGGCGATACCAACCCGCTGCATTGCGATCAGGCCTATGCGACCGCGCATGCCGCCGACGGCGCGCTGATCGTGCCGCTGCATCTCACGCTGGCACCATTATCGGCGATCGCCGGCATGATCTTCCCCGGCGAGCCCTCGCTTTATCTCGGGCACGAGGTGAAGGCGGTCAAGACCGTCCGCTACGGCGAACGCCTGCGCTATTCCGCGCGCATCGTCGCGATCAATGAGAGCCATCGGATCCTGACCCTGCGGGTCCTGGCGCTGCGCGGCAGCGATGTCGTGCTCGATGCCGCGATGCGGGTTCAGGCCCGCAGCCAGGCGTGGACGTCAGGACCGTCAGATCTGATCCGCCACGCGGACAAGGCAACCGCGCTCGTCACCGGCGCCAGCGGCGAAATCGGCAGCGCTCTCGCGCTGGCGCTGGCGCGCGCCGGCTGGCGACTGTTGCTCGGGGATCGCGGCCCGGATGCGCGGCGCGACAAGCTCACCAAAATGCTCGCGCCGACCGGCGCCGACGCGCGATTCATCGGCTGCGATCTCGGCAAGCCTGATGGCCTGAAGTCATTGACATCTGCGCTCGCGGAGACCGACGACCTCGATCTCGTCGTTCATGCCGCCTCGCCCGCCGTGATGGCGCCCGTCGACCAGTTGGTCACCGTCAATTTCTCGGCGCTGCGCGAGATTGCCGACACCGTCGTGCCGGGGATGCTCGCCCGCCAGCGCGGCGCGATCGTGCTGCTCGGCTCAACCGCCGTCCGCGCCGCCATCCCGGGATGGGAAGCCTATTCCGGTGCAAAAGCCATGGCGATGAACCTCATCGACGCCGTCGAACGTCGTTTCGCCTCCTATGGCGTGCGCGGCTACACGCTGGCGCCCGGCTATGTCGCGACGCGTTTCTCCGAGGCCTATCGGTCGGAGGCCGACACAGCGCTGCTGCCCGCCGAGGTCGCCGATGCGCTGGTCGAGCTCGTGGCCGCGCACGAGGCGCCGGGAAATACCGTGTTCCTGGAGCCGCGATCGCAGTCGCGCGGCAAGTTCAGTTTTCATTCGGGGCCGGTTGCCGCTCCCGAACATCACGCGGCCGCAGCACAGCCTGCTCCAGCGGCCGCGCCACAGACCTCGGCTTCCCTCCCCGACCCGATCGCGCCAACGGTCCGCTCCGCGCTCCGGCTGCCCGCCAATCATGAATTGCGCGGCGGCGGGCTTGATCTCACGCCGGGCTGGGATTCGCTGAAGCACATCGAGCTCATCCTCGCGATCGAGTCCCAGCTTGGGTTGCATTTCAAATCGACCGAGATCGAATCCTCGCACCGCTACGACGATCTCGTTGCGCTCTGTGCCCAGAAGTTGAAGGCGAAGGCTCATGGCTGAACCCACCGCAGCTTTCGCCGCACCTGACATGGCGGCCGGCGAAGCGATGCACGCCTTCGCGCGCGAGCTGTTTCCGATCTGCCGCAGCATCACCGGCGAGGGAACGCGCGAGACGCTCCGGCGCATCAAGCAGCATCTGCCGGGCCTTGCGATCAGCGAGATTGCCTCCGGCACGCAGGTGCTGGACTGGATCATTCCCGACGAATGGAACATCCGTTCGGCCCGCCTGATCGATCCGAACGGGCGCACCGTCGTCGACTTCGCCGACCACAATCTGCATGTCGTCGGCTATTCGATTCCGGTCGACACGACGCTCAGCCTCGAAGATCTCCAGCCCCATCTCTATTCGCTGCCGGAGCAGCCGGACGCGATCCCCTACGTCACCTCCTATTACCGCAAGCATTGGGGCTTTTGCCTGCCGCACCGGCTCCGCGAGCAACTCCAGCCCGGTCAGTACCGCGCCGTGATCGACACGACACTCGCGCCGGGACATCTGAGCTACGGCGAGCTCTTCGTGCCCGGTGCGGAGGCGACCGAGATCTTTGTCTCGACCTATGTCTGCCACCCCTCGATGGCCAACAACGAATTGTCCGGCCCGATGGTCGCGACCTGGCTCGCCAAATGGATCAGCTCGGCGCCGCGCCGCTACAGCTACCGTTTTGTCTTCATCCCCGAAACCATCGGTTCGATCGCCTATCTCAGCCGCAATGCCGCGCATCTGAGAGAAAACGTCAAAGCCGGGTTCAACCTCTCCTGCGTCGGCGACGAGCGCGCCTATTCCTACCTGCCCTCGCGCCGCGGCAACACCATTGCCGACCGCGTCGCGCTGCACGTGCTGCGTCACGTCGCGCCGGATTTCCGCAGCTACTCGTTCCTTGATCGCGGCAGCGATGAGCGACAATACTGCGCGCCGGGCATCGACCTGCCGCTCTGCTCGGTGATGCGCTCGAAATACGGCACCTATCCCGAGTATCATTCGTCGCTCGATGATCTCAGCCTGGTGACGCCGGCAGGCCTGCACGGCGCGCTCTCGGCGATGGTGCGATGCGTCACCTGTCTCGAGGCCAACCGAACCTATCAGGCCACCGTGCTTGGCGAGCCGCAACTCGGCAAACGCGGCCTCTATCCGACAATCTCGATGAAAGGCAGTGCGGATCATGTCAGGAACATGATGCATGTGCTTGCCTATGCCGACGGCACGAACGATCTCCTGCAGATTGCGGAGATCATCCGGGTCCCGATGTGGGACCTGTTCGATATCGTCGAAAAGCTCGTCGCCAATGATCTGCTGGCGGTGGTCGACGACGCGGGGTCGCAAGCCCCCGCGCCGGAACGCCTCCGCGCGCGGATCTGACGGGATCCTGGAGGAAATCATGAAGTTCGCCAAGGAAGACGCCACCTACCTCTCAGAGCGCAAGGCGCTGTCACAGGAATTGGGCCCGCGGGAATTGTGGTCGGTGATCGATCACTGGCCGCTCTATTGCGGCGTGGCCAACCTCTCGCGCTTCATCGCGATCTCGGACCTGCTGCGCAGCGTCCTCAACGTTCCCGGCCACATTGCCGAGTTCGGCTCGTGGCGCGGCGGCAACCTGATGTTCATGACGAAGCTGCTCCAGATCTTCGATCCGATGGGCCAGAAGGTCGTGCACTCCTTCGACAGCTTTGAGGGACTGACGCAGTTCAGCGCGCAGGATGCGGACGCGACCGCGCAGCGCGGCCGCTATGCCGGCAATCTCGCCGAGCTCGAAGCCTTCATCGCGCTGTACCGCCTGCAGGACACCATCACGATCCACAAGGGCTATATCGAGAACACGCTGCCCGAGCTGTTGAATCGGGACCAGGGCCTGTCGTTCTCGATGGTTTACTGCGACACCGACCTCTACGAATCCACCAAGGCGATCCTGGACGGCCTGCATGACCGGCTCTGCTCGGGCGGCATCTTCGTGTTCGACGAGTGGAATTACCAGAGCTATCCCGGCGAGACGGTGGCGGTGCGCGAGTTTCTCAATGCCCATCCGCAAGCCTACACGATGGAGCATGTCGCCCGCGCCCGGCAGCCGTCGCTGGTGTTGCGGAAGCGATAGGCTCCCGCGTCAAGATTCTGGTAGATTACTCGCCCGCTCTCCGCGCAGCCCGCGCGCCCACACCTGAAACCGACGACTGGAATTCCGATGGCGTTCAAGGACTACAAGACCAGCCGAATCCTCGTCACCGGCGGCGCGGGCTTCATTGGGTCGCATCTGTGCGAAAAGCTGCTGGCCGAGGGCGCCGAGGTGGTCTCGGTCGACAACTACTTCACCGGCAGCCGCCGCAATATCGCGCACCTGCTGCAGAACCCGCTGTTCGAGGCGGTCCGCCACGACGTCACCTTCCCGCTCTATGTCGAGGTCGACGCGATCTTCAACCTCGCCTGCCCGGCCTCGCCGATCCACTATCAGCGCGACCCCGTGCAGACCACCAAGACCAGCGTGCACGGCGCGATCAACATGCTCGGCCTCGCCAAGCGGCTGAAGGCGCGCATCTTCCAGGCCTCGACCAGCGAGGTCTATGGCGATCCGCTGATTCATCCGCAGACCGAGGACTACTGGGGCAACGTCAACCCGATCGGCATCCGCTCCTGCTACGACGAAGGCAAGCGCTGCGCCGAGACGCTGTTCTTCGACTATTTGCGCCAGCACGGCCTGCCGATCAAGGTCGCGCGCATCTTCAACACCTACGGCCCGCGCATGCAGCCGGACGACGGCCGCGTGGTGTCGTCCTTCATCGTTCAGGCCCTGAAGGGCGACGACATCACCGTGTTCGGCGACGGCGGCCAGACCCGTTCGTTCTGCTATGTCGACGATCTCGTCGAGGCGATCACCCGGCTGATGGCGACGGCGGTGGACGTCACCGGCCCGATCAACATCGGCAACAATTCCGAGTTCACGATCCGCGAGCTCGCCGAAAAGGTCATCCAGCTCACCGGCTCGCGCTCCAAGCTGGTGTTCAAGCCGCTGCCGCAGGACGATCCGCGGCAGCGCCAGCCCGATCTGACCAAGGCCAAGGCAGAACTCGACTGGCAGCCCAGGGTCGCGCTCGAAGACGGGCTGAAGGAAACCATCGCCTATTTCAAGCGCACGCTGGAACTGGCGTGATCGCCGCGCGCGATGCTCAAGTCGGACCATAGCGCGCGCGATACGGCCGGCACCGGGCTCGCGCCGGCCGCGAGCAGGTTCGATGCGCGGCTGCTCGCTCTGCTCCTGTTCCACGTCGCCGTTGGCTGCGTGTCGCTCATCATCGTGTCACAGCACCAATCCTACATGCTGTTCGACCGGGAATATCTCGTCTCTGCCATCGGCGTGAGCGCGGCATTCGGCGCGCTTGCGATCCTGTTCGCGATCGCGCCGTTCAGCTTCGGCTACTTCTCCGGCTTCTATCTGTTCACGGTCGTCTCGGGCTTCCTCTGGTTGAACTGCTTCAGCCAGTACAAGTACGATCACACGCTGGCGGGGCTGTCGGCCGCCCTCTCCGCCCTCCTGTTCCTGCTGCCGGCCCTGCTGATCGACGCACCGCTGAAACAGCTATTCGTGCTGTCGCGCCGCAATTTCGAGCATCTGCTGACCGCGATCCTGGTGCTGGCGCTCGCGACTGTGGCTGCCGCGTCGAGCCTGCATTTCAAGTTGGCGTCGCTGTCGCAGATGTACGATTTCCGCAACGAGCTGAACTATCCGATGATCCTGCGCTATTTGATCGGCATCGTTCCCAATGCGTTGCTGCCGCTGGCTTTCGCCGGTTGCCTGGCGCTGCGGTCCTACTGGAAGGCCGCCATTGCGCTGGCGATCTTCCCGCTGTTCTATCCGATCACGCTGAGCAAGCTGGCGTTCTTTGCGCCGTTCTGGGTGCTCTCAGTCTGGATCGGCTCCCGATTACTCGCGGCAAGGGCCATCGTCATCCTGTCCTTGCTGGTGCCAATGTCGATCGGTGTCGGACTCATGCTGCTGGTCGGCACCGACACCGCGCTGGCCTTTTTCAACCTCGTCAACATCCGCATGATCGCCACGCAGGCATCGGCGATCGACATCTACAACCACTTCTTCGCCAACCACCCGCACACCTATTTTTGCCAGGTCGGCGTGATCAACGCGCTGTTCGGCTGCCCGTATCAGGATCCGCTGGCCGTCGTGATGCAGAACACCTACGGGTTCGGCAACCTCAACGCCTCGCTGTTCGCAACCGAGGGCGTCGCGTCAGTGGGCCACTATCTTGCCCCGTTCACCGCGCTCGCCTGCGGCCTGATCGTCGCGATCGGCAACCGCGTCGCAGCCGGACTGCCGCCGGCCTTCGTGCTGGTCTCGTCGTCGATGATCCCGCAGATCATCATGAACGTGCCGCTGACGGTCACCATGGTGACCCACGGCACGATCCTGCTGTTCGCGATCTGGCACATCACCCCGCGCACGATCTTCGCTCAAACGTGATGCCAGGTTGCTCCTGCTTGCCATGTCAGGAACTCAGAAAATTCCGGCGGGCGTCAAGCTAGCTTCAGTCAATTTCAGGGTGTAGAGTGACCATCCTCGACAGGATTGGCTTTCGTGACGAAAAAAAGTCTCAGCGAACAGGCGCTTGAGTTTGCCGAAGGTGCACGTCCCGATGCGCGACGGGCGATCGAAACGCTGGCCGCCGAGCTACCGACCGGCCCCGCTGAAAAGCCGAAGAGCGGCCTGACCCTTTTGCTGGCTTGCACGACGATATTTCTCCTCTACCTTCCCATCGCGTTGTGGGTTCATAAAGACTACGCCCACGTCCGCGAGCCTAATGGTGCCCAGATTGAACGGCTTCTGAAATTCGAATCAATTGGAGGATTTGGTTATCGAAGCCAGATCTTTACGATGTCGCAACACGTTGATGACGACGACAACAGCCAAACGACGCCTGTCATTGTCTACGAGGGCGATAAACCCCTCGGGCCCAATCACTCCTCCTACACTGAGTTGAAAACTGTTGGCCGTGGTAGATCCATGTTCGTTAACGACCGTCGGAACTCGGAATGGAAGGTTTCCAAGTACATTTTCTTTTCGACCAGTGACAACTCGGATCCAAGGACCAACGGCCGGCTGTATTGGGCTGTTGTCCCGCGCCAGTAGATTCACGTTGGCGCAGACCGGAACCTACCCCGCAATCCTCAATTATACGAGCGAATTTGCGATTGATTTCACGCCCCGGTTGAAGCTAGATGACATTGGTGGGGGCATCTCGTTCATGTTGACATTTCGTGGCGACGCTCGCGCCATGCCCAGAGGCTTCGAGCCTGACGGTTGGGTTGGTGCTCGCGGTCAACTGATTGTTCGCATCATCCTCCTTGGTGCTTCCTCCTCGTTTTCAACATGAGAAGCAATCTGAGGCAGCATTCCTGACGGCTTGTCAGCCGAACTGTATCGCTTGCGTGCTGTGGCAAGGTCCGGAAACAAAAATGCGGGATATCTCAAAGACCAATTACAGGGGCAACACCGAGGATCGGGCTGAGCATGAACCGGCCGCCACCGCATTCAGCTACAAGATATTCATCGCAGTTCTGCTTCACGTCGCCATCGGTTGCGTGTCGCTCATCATCGTGGCCGATTATCAATCTTACGTTCTGTTCGACCGAGGGCATCTCGCCTATGCCATCGGCGTGAGCGCGACATTCTCCGCAGTTGGGATGCTGTTCGCGATCGCCCCCTTCACCTTCGGCTATTTCACCGGCTTCTATTTGTTCACAGTCGCCGCGGGTTTCCTCTGGCTGAACTGCTTCAGCCGGTACGATTACGACCACCGGGTCGCAGGGCTCTCGGCTGCCGTCTCGGCCCTGCTGTTCCTGCTGCCGGCCCTGCTGGTCCATGCGCCGCTGAAGCAGACCCTGGTGCTGTCGCGCCGCAATTTCGAGCATCTGCTGACTGCGATCCTGGTGCTGGCGCTCGCGACCGTCGCGATCGCCTCGAGCCTGCATTTCAGGCTGGTGTCACTGTCGCAGATGTACGATTTCCGCAGCGAGTTGAATTATCCAGCGGTCCTGCGCTATCTGATCGGCATCGTTCCCAATGCGTTGCTGCCGCTGGCCTTCGCCGGCTATTTGGTGCTGCGGTCCTACTGGAAGGCGGCGATTACGCTCCTGATCTTCCCGCTGTTCTATCCGATCACGCTGAGCAAGCTGGCGTTCTTTGCACCCTTCTGGGTGCTCGCGGTCTGGATCGGCTCCAGATTTTTTGCCGCCCGGACCGTAGTCATCCTGTCGCTGCTGGTGCCTATGTCGATCGGCGTCGGTCTGATGCTGCTGCGCGAGCATCAGACGATTATGGCGTACTTTTATCTTGTCAACATCAGAATGATTGCGGTGCAATCTTCCGCGATCGACGTCTACAACGACTTCTTCGCCAGCCACCCCCACACCTATTTTTGCCAGATCGGCGTGATCAAGGCGCTGGCCGGGTGCCCGTATCAGTATCCGCTGGCCATCGTGATGCAGAACACCTACGGGTTCGGCAACCTCAACGCCTCGCTGTTCGCGACCGAAGGCGTCGCGTCAGTCGGCCATTATCTCGCGCCGCTCGCCGCGCTCGTCTGCGGCCTGATCGTTGCGATCGGCAACCGCGCCGCGGCCGGCCTGCCGCCGGGCTTCGTTCTGGTCTCGGCGTCGATGATCCCGCAGATCATCATGAATGTGCCGCTGACCGTCACCATGGTGAGCCACGGCACGATCCTGCTGTTTGCGATCTGGTATGTCACCCCGCGCACGATCTTCGCGCCGGAGTGAAAACCATATTGTGCAGCGTCAGGAGGCCTCGAGATTTCCACCGGGGTGCCGGCTGTCTTCCGGCAGATCCATCTTCTTTCGGCCGGTGACGGCCCAGATCCACGGACGAATGGAAGGCAGTCCAGGGCCGCGATCCCGAAGCCGTGAACGTCAATCACGGCGAACGTGTTGCGCTACGTGCATTGGTAGCATTGTGCTCCATTTTGCATTGTGCTTGACTCGAAGTGTTCTGGCTTCGGTCAGCTTGGTTTCTTTTTAAGATACAGCAGTTTTGAATGTCGGATGCGGTCACCTCTCGCAAGCCAGCGGGTCTGCTAGCAACGATTGCCGCATGGCCTCCTTGGCTCCTGGCCGCCGACCTGTATCCCGCCGCCATCGCAGCCGCGCTTCCCTGGTCGACGTCGCTCGTGAGCATGATCGTCGGACTTTGGCTGCTCATCATTGCTCCGATGATCGACCCGAAATCTTTCTATGCCTCACTCATGCGGCCCGCGAGCCTCGTGCCTTTGGCCTTGGTTGCGTTGGCCGCGATCGGCACGATGTGGACGGATGATAGCTGGGTGGTACGGCTGCAAGGCATGTCCCCCCTCTTCAAATTCGTCGTGCTCCCCCTCTTGCTCTACCATTTTGCGCAATCCAAGCGGGGACATTGGGTTCTCATTGCCTTCCTGGCGTCCTGCTCGCTCCTGATGGCGTTGTCCTGGATCGTGAGCTTTGCACCGGCATGGAAAATCAGCGCAACCGACACGAACGGAGTTCCAGTTCGAAACTATATCGACCAGACCCACGAGTTCACGCTTTGCGTTTCGCTTTGGCTCCGCTGCTGCTGACGTTCCTGGAGAAGCAAAGGCGATATCTCGTCGCGGCATTTGCGGCACTATCTCTCGCCTTTCTGTGCAACATGACCTTCGTCGTGGTGGCTCGCATCGCGTTTGTGTACTGGCCTGTCATGGCAGTGGTTTTTGCGGTCAGGTATTGGGATCGGAAATATTGCCTGCCGGTCCTTGCCGTAGGGACCGGCATAGTCATGCTCTCCCTCGTTGCATCACCATACATGCGCGATCGGATCGCACGGACCATTGCCGATTACCGGCTCGATCAGCAAACCGATATTGCCACGTCGAGCGGAGAGCGGCTCTTCTACTGGCGCACGGCGTCGCAGGCGATCGCCGAAGCTCCGATATTCGGCCATGGAACGGGTTCAACCGGTCACATCCTCGCAAAAGCAGCGGAGCACAAGACCGGTGAATGGGCCAATATCGTCCGAAGCCCTCACAGCCAGACGCTCTACGTTGCGGTGCAATGGGGCCTGCTGGGCTGCTTCGTGCTGTTTGCGCTTTGGTACGTCCACTTCATGCTGTTCTTCAATCGGAGCAGCTATGTTGCCTGGATCGGTCTCATTGTCGTTGTGCAGAACCTTGTCAGTTCGCTGGTGAACTCCCATTTGTTCGATTTCCATGAAGGCTGGCTCTATGTCATCGGCGTGGGTGTTGCCGGAGGGATGTTGACGTCGCACGCCGGTATCAGCAGCAGTGAACCTGCATAGCCAAATTCGCGGGCGGCTCGAACCACCTACAGAAACCTGAACGCCTATCGCGTCCCTGCGCGTTGCATCACGGCATCCGCCAAGTGGACGAAATCGGCCACGAAGGCCTTCACGCGGTCATCCAGATCAGGCCGCAACTCGCGCGCAGCGATAGGTCCGGCATCTGCCGAGAGCGCCGCCAGATGCTCCGCCAGTGCGTTCGCGTCATCGACGCCGAAGTAGCGCGCGGCACCGCCGGTCTGCTCGCGATGGACATCGATCTCGGACAGGATCATCGGCACGCCGAACGATTTTGCCTCCTCGACCGTCGTGCTCCAGCCCTCGCAACGCGACGGGTTGATCAGTGCCAGTGATGTCCGCAGCAGCGCGTAGACATGTTCGATCGGAATCATGCCGAGGTGCCGGAAACTCGCATCCAGCCCGCGCGTCTTGACCTCCGACATCAATGCCGCGAAGTAGTCCGGCTCGCGCGGATCATACGTGCTGCCCGACGCGGCCACCACGACGTCCAGCCCGCGTCGTTTCAACAGGTCGAGCGCGTCGATCACCAGCTGATGGTTCTTGTGCCGCCAGAACTGGTTCGGCAGATAGAAATAGCGCTGCGGCAAGCCGTGATGCGCGATCACCTCGGCCGGATCGGCCGTCAGCAAGCCGGACGGCGGCTCTGTCGCAAAGCGCACCACCGACACGCCGTTGGATCGCCCCGGATAGAACCGCCTGAAGTCGCCGAGCGCGCTTTCGCTGCTCAGCATGATGTGCCGTGCTGAAGCGATCTGCATCCGGAAGCCGGCCTCGCGCCGCCAAAAGGCGCGCTTCGAAAACAGCTGCGGCAGCAGGCGGTGCTGAAAATCCGGGAACCAGGCGATCGCCGGAAACGGCAGCCGCCAGCCGAAGAAGCGCGCGGATTCGAACACCATGTCGATCCTGCGCGCCTTGAACTCGGCAACGGCAGGTCCATCCAGGCCAAAAGCAACTGCACGAGCGACGCCGCCCACGCGCGCAAGCCCCGCAGCCGCGTGGTCGAACACCGGCGAGCGCACCACCTCCACGGCGGGAATGCCTGCGAGCGCCGCGATCTCCGCGGGATCGTCGTCGGTCCCGGCGAACAGCACCGGCGTGATCGCACCGGGACGATAGCGGCTCAGCACCACGAACAGATTGCGCTGATAATTGTGCCCGCCGGCCCACAGCCGGCGCGGAATGTTGGTAAAGGCGATCCGCAGCGGCGCAGGCTCAGCCACGGAGCTGGCCCTTGAACCAGTCGACGTAATCGGCAAGGCCGCGCTCGAGCGGGATCCGCCAGTCGAACGTCATCTCGCGCAGCCGGCGATCGTCCGCGAGCAGGCTGACGGGATCGCCCGGCCGCGCGACGCCGGAGTAGCGCGCGACCGCAGACGATCCAAAATGCCGGATCAGGCTGTCCGCGATCGTCGCGACGCTCGCGCCCTGCCCCGAACCGCCATTGATGACGCGAAAGCCGTCCTGCGGTGCAACTTCACCGACCTGCGCCAGCAGGCGGGCGACATCGCGAACGTCGGTCCAGTCGCGGATCTCCGCGCCGGTGCCGCCAAGCGCGAGCACTTGCGGCTCGGCGGCGAGCCGCGAGCAGATGTCCCAGAGCAGTTGCTTGCGCAGGTTCGGCCCATAGACAGAGAACAGCCGCACCACGGTTGCGCAAACGCCAAAGCTGTGGCCGTAGCTGCGGCAGAGCTGCTCCATCATCTGCTTGTGCTGGCCGTAGGGCGACATCGGCATCAGCATCGCGTCTTCGGTGATCGGGCCTGGATGATCGGCGCCATAGACTGCCGCACTCGACACGACGATCAGTCGGCTGTCCGGCGCAGAGCCGCGCAGCCATTCGAGCAGGCGCGCGGTGCTGGTCACCGTGCGCGAAAAATCCTCGAACGGACGCTCGATCGACAGCCCGACCGACGATCCGCCGGCGAGATGAAAGACCTGCGACGGCAAGCCGTGCGCCGCCGCCAGCGCGTTCAGATTGGCCGCATCGACCTCGCCATTGATCCAGGACTGCAGGCCCAGACGGTGCGCTTCGGCGGCATCGAGCGCGCCGTGGCCGACGCCATGCACCACGCGCCCGGCCTCCGCCAGCTCGCGGACGAGATGGCGGCCGATGAACCCGTTCGCACCGGTGATCCAGATGGTCATCGCTCAGGCCTTGTGACAGACGAACGAATAGAGCCGGCCGGGCCGATGGTCAAAGCGCTCCGCTAGCGACAGCACTGACATAAAGACGTATTGCGATGCGAACGCCGTCCGCCACAGCGGTGCGATCGGAACCATCCGCGTCAGTCGGTCGACGACCGCCGATCGCAGCGTGTCCATCGTATAGGGAAACAGGTTGATCGGGCTCTGCAGCGGCGCCAGCGTCTCGATCGCGGCAAAACCGGCGCCCCTCAGCGCGCCGAGATAGCAGTCGAGCAGATAGGCGTGCTCGCCGCCATAGAGATGATGCAGCGGATGCTGGTCGAGGAACGCCTGCAGGTCGCTCTCCTTGCTGAGCACATGCTCACGCGCCGCGATCAGCAGGCCCCCCGGCTTGAGCACGCGATGCATCTCGCGGCACGCGCCGTCGAGATCGCGCATGTGATGCAGCACCGCGCGCGCGAACACGACGTCGAAGCTCGCATCCGCGAACGGCAGCCGTTCGGAAAACTCCTCGACCACATCGATCGGCAGCTGTGCGCGCATCGCAAGGTCGCGGATCGCCGCCGCACCGACGATCGCGCTGCCGTCGGGCTCGAGCGCCGTCACCTCGAAGCCGCTGCGCGCGAGCGCGTAGCTCGCGATCCCGCGTCCGGCGCCCACGTCGAGCGCGGCGCCGGTATGCCCATTGATGAGCACCTTGACCGCCTGCCACTCGCTGCTCTGAAAGTAACGCTCGGCGGCGTCCATCAGCGGGTCGTCATAGAAGGCGTCGCGCACGAGCTGGCGCCGGTCCGGCTGGTTGCGCAGCCAGACCACCGCCTCCTCCCATGTCGTGAACTTGCCCTCAGCGCTCATCGGACCTGAGCTCCCGCACCGGCACTGCCGGATTGCCGGCGACAATCGTGAACGGGGCAACGTCCTTGGTCACCACCGCGCCCGCCGCCACCACCGCCCCCTCACCGACGGTGACGCCTCGCAGCACCATTGCGCCGGCACCGACCCAGGCATCATCGCAAATCTTCACCGGACTTTCGTCGAGCGACAGCTTGCGCGGATGGCCCTGGTTGAAGATCTGCCGCACCTGCGCGTGCCGATCCCGCGCGCCGATCGGATGGGTCAGATTGTCGAAGATGTTTGCCGAATGCGAGATCAGCACGCGGTTGCCGATCTCGATCGAGGCCGCCGACCAGATCCGCGTCCCCTCGCCGACGAAGCACCATTCGCCGAGCCGGATCTCGCCGGCATGGCCGAAGGTCATGAGCTCGCCGAACATGCGACTCTCGGCGCCAACCACGATCTTGTCGGCGTCGCCGCGGATGTTCCTGATCCGCGCATTCGGACCGAGCACGGCCCCCGGCTGCAGCCGGCAGGTCGCGCGGCCGAGCAGACGCTGGATCAAATAGTCCGAATTGCGACCGGTCAGTCGCTGGATCAGGAAGTCGAGGTTCATGCGATCGATCGAGGGCCCATCGTGGCGGATGCTCTAGCACGGCTAGAGCCGGGCGACGAGGTCACCAAACAGCTGCCACTGCGCGGCCTTGCTGTAGGTCTCCTCGACCAGCGAACGCCCACGCGCGGCGATTTCCGCCGATTTCGGCCAATCCTGCAGGCAACGCGCCATCATCCCTGCAACGCCCGCAGGGTTATCGTATGTCTCCATCGTGACGCCGGCCTGCATCCCCGGAGGGTATTTCCCGGCATCTGACACCAGCAGCGCGCCGCACCCCATCGCCTCGAAGCAACGCATGTTGCCGCGATCGTGGCCTGCCATATCGATCGCGCCGTTGAGGACGATCTTCGACGAACCAATCAGTTGGTAAAGATCGCGCCCGAATACCGGCGGCTTTGCGATCGCCGCAATGGCATCCGGACGGCGATGTCGCGCAAGCGGCAGCAGCCGGCCGATCGCGCTCTCCGCCAGCCGGGTCAGCCGTGACGCGTCAAGGCAGAAAACGATGTTCCAGGCGTCTGCGAGCTTCGCCACGCGCTCCAGCGTCCGCGCCCGCTCGCGATGGTGCCGCGAATAGCCACCGACGAATACTATGTCGATCGGCCGCTCGCCGTGACCGTATTCATCCATCACCGGATCGTGCGCCGGGAAGAAAAGTTCGGCCCGGCATCCCTTCGCGCGCCAGGATTCGAGGATCGACGGAAAGTTTCCGAGCACCGCGCCATAGGCGGTGAGATCCGCGTTGCCTGACGGCGCGGCGCGCCAGCCCAGCGTCGCCTTCACACTGGCCGGCAGCTTGGCGACGAACGCGCTCGGATAGCGCACCGGATCGAGATTATAAAACACCTCGGTGCGGTGATGCTCGATCTGGGCAAGCAGGATCGCCTCCAGCGCGGGCTCCCCGGCCATGCCCTGCTCGCGCGCCCAGCGGCGCTGCAGGATTTCATCGTCGCCGTTGGTGAAGAAGGCGTCGGGTGATCCGTCGAGCACCGGCTGCAGGAAATGCGCCGCGCCGAAGCGGTCGTCGAGAAACACGTCGCGCCGCTCGGCAAAGCGCGAGGTCTTCGCCGCGAGCTGGTTCAGCCGCGCGACATAGGATGGGTAGAGGCCGCTATTCTGGAACAGGCGCATTGTTCAGGCGTACCTCGCCAGCATCCATTTCATGTTCAGATACGGCCAGATCCGGCCGACCGTCTCCCAATCCCACGCCTTTGACACGGTCAGGCGGTCGACCGCCGCGCGTAGCGGCGTCTCGTCGACCAGCTCGGTGAAGACAGGCACGTCTCGAGCTAGCAGCGCGGAGGTCCAGCCGGACAGAGGTCCATTCAGCCATTCAGGCATCGGCGAGTTGAAACCGACCTTGCGCCGCGCGGTACGGATCGAGTCGGGCATCAGACCGGCCATCGCGCGCCGCGCGACGGCCTTGGTCTGGCCGTCGGACATCTTGCTGCTCTCCGGCAGCGCCATCGTATAGGTCACCAGCCGCCAGTCCATGAACGGCATGCGGACCTCGATGCCATGCGCCATCGAGACACGGTCGAAATTGCGCAGGATGGTGGGCAGCACCGTCGAATGAAACATGCGGTACAGCCGCCGGTTCAGGTCGCCCCATTCGCGCGGCAGCACGTCATCGTCACCAATCAGCGCCAGCGGCGCGGGAATGCCGGCAACGCCGCCGCGCAGGAAGTAGTGTCCCCGCGCGCTGAGGGTCAGCGCGCGCAACAGATCGACGCCGCGCCGCGCCAGCGAGGAACGGGAGGCGAGGCCGGCGGCCGCGTTGCGCAGCCGGAACGCGCGCGCCTGCCCATCCTGCAGATAGGCGCCCATCAGCTCGTCAGCGCCGTGGCCGTCCAGCGACACCGTCACGTCATGGCGCCTGAGCTCGCGATAGATCAGCCAGGGAGCGCTCGGAAGCCCGATATAGACATCGTCATTGTCGTCGAGGATTTGATCGATGTCGGTCAGCGCATCCGCCCGGCCGATTTCGAGGAAGGTCGGCGCGACCTCGGCCCAGGCCGCCGCCTGCTCCGCCATCGGCCGCTCGTCATTTGCAGCACCTGGAAATGTCGCGACGAAGGCGTGGCGCCAGGCCGTCGAGTCGCGCGGCCCCATGCCGGCCTTCTCGTGATCCGCCATCGCGCAGATCACGGCGGAGGAATCGAAGCCGCCGGAAAGACACGTGCCGATCGGCACGTCGCTGCGCATCCGTAAGCCGACCGCGTCCTGGAACAGCTCGCGGAAGCGCGCCACGCGATCGGCTTCGCTTCCGGGCACCTCGGGCAGATGATCCACGGTCCGCCACCAGCGGCGGATCTCGATCTTGCCCCCGCGCAGCCACAGGCAATGACCGCCCTGCAGGCGGCGGATTTGCGCGAACAGCGTGCGCGCGCTGCCCTCGACGCCGAAGGCGTCGAGCAGCAGCCGCCGCGCCACGTCGGTGTCGACAGCCGCATCGATCAGCCCGCTGCGTGCCAGCGCCCGCTGCTCGGAGGCGAATACGAAGCGCTCTGATGTCAGCGCGTACAGCAGCGGCTTGATGCCGAAGCGATCGCGCGCCAGGAACAGCTCGCCGCTGTCCGTGTCGAAGATCGCCAGCGCCCACATGCCGTTGAAACGCGGCAGCATGTCCTCGCCCCACGCCTGCCAGGCGGCGAGGATCACCTCGGTGTCCGACTGGCTGCGGAACACCGCCCCCTTGGCCTCGAGCTCGCGGCGCAGCTCGAGGAAATTGTAGACCTCGCCGTTATACACGATGACGTGGCGACCATCGGCCGAGACCATGGGCTGACGCCCGCCCTCGCCGGGATCGATGATCGCCAGGCGCCGGTGGCCGAACGCGAGACTCCGGTCGGCGCTGAACCAGGTGCCCTCGCCGAACGGACCGCGGTGCGCGATCAGGCTGGTGAGCCGGGAAATCTCGGCCGGCTCGACGGCGTTGCCGCGCAGATTGACGATGCCTGCGATTCCGCACATGCCTAGACCGCCCTCAACGGCAGGAAGCGGCCGGCGATGGCGCGCAGATCGCGCCGGCAGACGGCGCGGTAGGGTCCGAGCTGCGACGCCGCAACGGCCACGACGAAGATCGTCGCAGCCGAGAGCGCGGCAACTGTCACGACGGACCACCAGGACGGCGCAAGTTCGAATGCGGCGCGCGCCAACGCGCCACGCAGCACCAGCGCGGTGACGATGCCGACGCCGAGCGGCATCAGCACGAAATGCAGCACCCGCGACCACAGGCCGGCGAGGTCAAAACTCCGGCGCAGCAACAGCACGGTCGTGGTCATCTGCGCAATCATGCCGATGCAGGCGCTCCAGCCGGCCGCCTGCCATCCGAACAGCGGCAAGGCGATCGCGCTGGTGGCGAGCGTGACGGCGCCGGTGACGAGCGCGATTTGCGCATTCGAGCGCGAGCGCGCCTCGGCCAGCAGATAGAACGCGAACACGTTGGCGCTCGATCCCAGAATGCCCGCGATCGACAGCACCACCAGCACCCGCTGCGCCTCGGCGGCCACTTCCGCACCGGTCCACAAATGCAGCAGCGGTCCCGCGACGGGAACGAGACCGCCAAGCGTGCTGGCGGCGAGCACGTTGAGGATCCAGGACGCGCGCAGCAGGAGATCGGCCTTGCGCGCTTCGGCCTCGTGCTGCAGCGAGCTGAAGAACGGAAACAGGATTTCGCCGACCTTCAGCACGCCGACATAGACGGCCTCCTCGAGCCGCTGTGCGACGCCGTAGAAGCCGACATATTGCGGCTGCAGCAGCGCGCCGAGCAGATAGCGATCCGCCTGCGCCGCGAGCAAGGCGCCGCCCTGCGCCGCCATCTGCCAGCTGCCGAGCTTGAACAGGCGGTGCAGCGCGTCGCGATGCAGCGCGGGCCGGGCCTGCCACGCGCCAACCGCGCGATGCGACCAGAAGGCGGTGGCGAGCAGGCTGGTGGCAAGGCCGAGCGCCTGGCATCCGAGGAACGTCGAGGCACGCGGCGCGAGCGGAATCAACAGCAGCATCGCAGCTGTCGCGACCACCGTGCTGGCGATGCTGATCGCGGCGATGCGACGGTAGTCCTGCCGCGCCGTGAACAGCGCGAGGAAGACCGCGCCGACGCACTGGCACAGCCAGCCGGCCGCAGCCAGCACGAAGGCCAGTCCGAGATCGTCGGCGGCCGGTCCATTGAGGTGAAATCCAAGGCGCGCGAACGGTGCGCCGACGGTCACCAGCACGAGCGCGATCAGCCCGCCGCCGGCGATCGCCAGCATCGCCGCGGTCGCGAACAGCCGCCTTGCGTCGTCGCGGTCGGATGGCGACAGCCGCTGCGCCAGCTCGCGCGCGGTCGACATCGCCAGCGTGTTGCTGAACACCAGCGCCGGCGCGACGCAAGCCGTGACCAGGCCGGCGACGCCGAACGCGGCGAGGCCGAGCCGCAGCACCACGAACGGCAGGATCGCCAGGTTGAGCAGCACCGCCACCGCAAATGCGATCGCATTCCATGCGGAGTTGCCGAGCAGGTCGGGGGGATCTTTCCTCAATGCCATCCAGCTGTCAGGCCGTTGCTTGCCGGGCCCTGATCACCCCGCTTCGAGATGACACGCCGCCAGCATCCGGACCGGGCTAGCAGGGCGAACCGGCGATGTCGAGAGCCTCGGCGGAGTGGCGCACCGCCTCCATTACCTCCCGATTTGGCCGTTGATTTGCCCTCGCAAAACCGCCTATCTGGACTGATCCGCGCCCGACCTGGCGCTCTCCAACCCGCCCGCAAGGCACCGCCGTGGCCCCCGATCTCGTTCCGTTTAACCTGCCCTACTCGACCGGCAAGGAACTAGCCTACGTCGCCGAGGCACACCGACTTCGCCACCTGTCGGGCGATGGCGCGTTCACCCGACGCTGCCACCGATGGATCGAGCAGCACACCGGGTGCGCCAAGGCACTGTTGACGCATTCATGCTCGTCGGCGCTCGACATGGCGGCGCTGCTGCTCGACATAAGCGACGGCGATGAAATCATCATGCCGTCCTTCACATTCGTCTCGACCGCCAACGCCTTCGTGCTGCGCGGCGGCGTGCCTGTCTTCGTCGACATCCGCGAGGACACGCTCAATCTCGACGAAAAGCTGATCGAGGCGGCGATCACGCCGCGCACGCGCGCCATCGTGCCGGTGCATTATGCCGGCGTGTCCTGCGAGATGGATACGATCATGGCGATCGCCAAGCGCCACCACCTCGCCGTGGTCGAGGACGCGGCGCAGGGTGTCACGGCGAGCTACAAGGGCCGCGCGCTGGGCGCGATCGGCGATCTCGGCAGCTTCAGCTTCCACGAGACCAAGAACGTGATCTCGGGCGAAGGCGGCGCGCTGCTGGTGAACGATCCCGCGCTGGCGCAGCGCGCCGAGATCATCCGCGAGAAGGGCACCGACCGCGCCCGCTTCTTCCGCGGCGAGGTCGACAAATATACCTGGCAGGACATCGGCTCCTCGTTCCTGCCGAGCGACATCAACGCCGCCTTCCTGTGGGCGCAGCTGGAGGAAGCCGAACGCATCAAGCGCGAACGGATCGTGCTCTGGCAACGCTATCACGACAGGCTCGAAGCACTGGAGCGGCGCGAACGCCTGCGGCGCCCGGTCGTGCCTGATGGCTGCGACCACAATGGCCATCTCTATTATGTGCTGCTGCGAAACGGAACCGACCGCGCAATGGTGCTGCGGAAACTGAAGGAGCGCGCCATCAACGCGGTGTTCCACTACGTGCCGCTGCATTCGTCGCCGGCAGGCCGGCGTTTTGCGCGCACGCAGGGCGAGCTGCCGCTGACGGTGTCGCTGTCCGAACAGCTGATCAGGCTGCCGATGTGGATCGGGCTCAGCGAAGACCAGCAGCAGCGCGTCTGCGATGCGCTTGGCGCGATCCTCGAGGCCTAAGCGCTCCCGCGCTCACAACCCGTCCGACTCGCCGTTCTTCGGCGTCGAACGCGGCGTGAACGGCGCGTAGGATCCGTCGAACGCGCCCGCGACCGGTTGCGGCGCCGGAACGGCCGGCCCGGTGGCAGCCACGGCTGGCGGAGCATCGGCAGTCCCTTCCTGACGCTGCAGTGCCAACACCTCGCTGCGGTCGGCTTTCTTGAACGTGACCTCGCGGGCCTGCACGGCGCTCAACTGCCAGCCGGCATGGCTGTCGCCCTGCCGCAGACGGACCGTCTTCTGCGTCGCGCGGTCGAGGAAGACGGCGATCGCATCGCTGTCGCCGACCACCGCCCCGATCAGCGCCAGCGCCGGCCGGTCCGGCTCGGACGGAGCCGGCGGTGGCGGCGCAATTGCGGCCGCCGGCGCGACAACCGCCTGTTGCGGCGGTCGCCGCGAGGCCGAGAAGATCGGCCGCGCCTGCGTCGCGCCGAGCACCGACAATGGCACCGACCACAGCGGATTGCCGCTGGATGGCGCCTTGACCGGCTCGCGATTCGGACGGGCCAGCGGTTTCATGCTGCCGACATCGACCGTCTCGGCGCCGTCGCCGGGCCGGTCGTTGGACAGGATATCGATGGTCGATGAGGTCGCGGCCCGTGGCTGCGAGGCAGCGCACAGGGCGGTGCCCGCGAATAGCGCGAGACCAGCGAGTTTGGACCAGCTGACCATGATTCTCCCGGCACCGGCCGCAAGGAATTCTTGCGGTGCACGCCCAACCTATCCGCAGCGGTCCGTTTCATCAACCTGATGACGAATCGTGCCGGCAGGCCGCGGCGATTTGCTACCGTGACAGCCTGGACAAGAACGGAACTTGCGGGGTCGGTTTCGCCCTCGATGTTGCCAAACAGTCACGCTGTCCGAAATACGAAACGATCGCGCTAAAGCTGCAGTCAAAAACCGCCGCGTTGCGTTGCGTGCGGGTGCAACGCCGTGGGATTATGGCGAAAATCGGTGCAGTTGGTGTCGCCGGTTTGTGTTGCTCGGCCGCAGTAGCACAAGATTTCCGGACGTAAACATTTTGAGACCGACGCCATGGCCGATCTGAAACTGCCCGTTCCCTTCCTTCGCCAAGGATTGAATGCCACTGTCCGTCAATCGGTCGCGGTGCTGCTTGCCACGACGGCGCTTGGCGTGGTGTCGGCGCATGCGGTCGATGGGACCTGGACCGGGGCAACGAGCACGGAGTGGACGGACGGCACCAACTGGACGTCCACCCCGACGGTGCCGGACGGCACTGCAACATTCACCAACACGGGATCGACCACGGTCGACAGCAACGCTCTGGTGAACATCGGCAGCATCCTGTTCACGGCTGCGCCGAATGCCCAGGCCTATACCATCAACACCAACGACATCTTCGTCGTGAATGGTGCCGGGGTCTCCAACAATTCGACCAACGCGCAGACCTTCAACGTCAGCTCGTCGATGGTGTTCACGAATTCAAGCACCGCGAGCGGCGGCAGCACGCCAGTGACGTACAACGTCACCGGCGGCACGATGGCCTTTAACGACACCAGCTCGGCCGGCACAGCTGTTATCGTCAATTTCGGCAACGTGCAGTTCTTCAACAGCAGCACCGCCGGCAGCGCCAACATCACCAACAATATCGGGATGGATTTCTTCGACAACGCGTCGGCCGGCAGCGCGACGATCTCCAACGGTGTTGTTGGCGTGCTGACCTTCAACGGCTCGACGACCGCCGCCACCGCATCGATCACCAATGACGGCACGCTGCAGTTCAACAACTCCTCGACGGCAGGCAGCTCCACGATCACCAACACCAGCTCGCTCACGTTCAGCGGCTCGGCGAGCGCCGGCAGCTCCACCATCACCAACAACAGCTCGCTGACGTTCAGCGGTTCGGCGACCGCGGGCAGCTCCACCATCACGACGAACAACGGCGCGACCACGAGCTTCACCGGCTCGAGCACCGGCGGCGGCGCGCGCTTCATCACCGCCTCGGGCGGCACCTTCGACATGTCGGGCCTGACCTCGGGCGGCATGACCGCAGGCTCGATCGAGGGCGCGGGCAACTATGTGCTCGGCGCCAAGACGCTGACGACCGGCAGCAACAATCTCAGCACGCAAGTCGACGGCGTAATCTCCGGCACCGGCGGCGGCCTGACCAAGGTCGGCACCGGCACGATGACGCTGACCGCGGCCAACACCTATACTGGCCCGACGACGATCTCGGCGGGCACGCTGGCGCTCTCCGGCGCCGGCAGCATTTCGAACTCCAGCGTCGTTACGGTGAACGGGACCTTTGACGTATCCGCGGTGAACGGGCCGACGATCCAGACGCTTGCCGGCGGTAGCAGCGGCGTCGTGATCGGTGGTAACACGCTCAACATCGCAAACGCGTCAACCGAATTCGCGGGTTCGATCCAGGGCGGCACTGGCGTGGTCGTCCAGGCCGGCACGCAAACCCTCTCTGGCGTCAACACTTACCTGGGTACGAGCGGGATCTCGAACGGAGCCACCCTCGCCCTCAAAGGCAATGGCTCGATCGCGAACTCGATTGTCACCCTCGGCGGCACCGGCACGCTGGATATTTCCCAAACAACCACCGGTACATCGGTCGGCGGACTGTTTGCTTTCTTCGGCGGCGTCGTCGCATTGGGTTCGAAAACTCTCACCCTCACCGGGGCCACCCCGATCTACGACGGCGTCATCCAGGATGGCGGCATCGGCTTCGGTACCGGCGGCAGCCTGACGATCGCCAGTGGCGCCAGCCAGATTCTCGGCGGCACCAACACTTACACAGGCACCACGACGATCGCCGCTGGCGGCAGTCTCTATCTTCAGCCCGGCGTGATTACCGGACAGGGCAGTATCGCGGCCTCCAGCCAGGTGATCGTCAACGGCTTGCTCGAGTTTGACGTGAGCGCCCCGTCGATCAAGTCGCTCTCGGGAGCCAGCACGGGTATCGTCAATATCCCGTTCATTGCCGGCGGCGACCTGACGATTACCGACGCTAACGGAACGTTCTCCGGCAGCATCCAGGGCGCCAAGGGAATCGTGCTGGCCGCTGGCACGGAGGTGCTCGCCGGCGCCAACACCTACACCGGCAACACCACGGTCAATGGCGGCACGCTGGTGGTCGACGGCTCAATCGCCACCTCGGCGCTGACCACCGTGAACGCCGGCGGCACGCTCGCCGGCTCCGGCACGGTCGGCAACACCGCAGTCGCAGGCGGCACGCTGGTTGCCGGCTCGACCGGCGGCAGCGTGTTCGGACCGCTCACCGTACAGGGCAACCTCTCCTTTACGGCCGCCTCGACCTACATGATCCAGGTGTCGCCGACCAATGCCGGCCTTACCAACGTCAGCGGCACCGCCGATCTCGGCGGCGCCAAGGTCAATGCGGTGTTTCAGGCCGGCAGCTATGTCAACCGGCAGTACACCATCCTGAGCGCGACCGGCGGCCTCAACAACACGACCTTCGACCCGACGGTCATCTCCAACAATTCCAATCTCCAGTCGACGCTGAGCTACGACGCCAACAACGCCTATCTCAACATCCAGCTGAAATTCATCTCGCCGACCGGGTTGAACCTCAATCAGCAGAATGTCGCCAACACGCTGACGAACTTCTTCAACACGACAGGTTCGATCCCGGCGGCCTTCGCCATGCTCAATGCCGCCGGGCTGACGGTCGCCTCCGGCGAGCTCGGCACCGGCGTGATCCAGTCCTCGATCAACGCCGACAGCCAGTTCCTCAATCTGCTGCTCGATCCGACCATCGCCGGCCGTGGCGCCGGGTTCACCGCGCCGAACAGCGCCTCGCGCTTTGCCGCCGAGGATGACGCGCTGGACTATGCCGAGCGGCGTCCGGCGACCGCGAGCGAGCGCGCCGCCTATGCGATGGCGACGAAGGCGCCGCTGCTGATGGCAGCCCCGGCCAACCGCTGGAGCGTCTGGGGGGCCGGCTATGGCGGCTCGGCGACGACGAGCGGCAATGCCGTGATCGGCTCGCAGGACACCACCGCGCGGATCTGGGGCGTTGCGGCGGGCGCCGACTACAAGATCAATCCGGACACGCTGGTCGGCTTCGCGCTCGGCGGCGGCGGTACCAACTATTCGCTCGCCAACGCGATGGGCAGCGGCTCCGCCGATCTGTTCCAGGCCGGCGTGTTCGGCCGCCACAATATCGGCCCGGCCTATCTCGCCGCCGCGCTCGGCTATGGCTGGCACGATGTCACCACCAACCGCACCGTGACCTTGGCCGGCTTCGATCAGTTGCAGGGCCGCTTCCGCGCCGAAAGCTTCTCCGCGCGGTTCGAGGGCGGCTATCGCTTCGCGACGCCGTTCGTCGGCATCACGCCCTATGCCGCGGCGCAGGCAATCAGCTTCCATCTGCCCGGCTATGGCGAGACCGCGATCGTCGGCACGCCGCAATTCGCGCTGAACTACAATTCGCAGACCACGACCGCGACCCGCACCGAGCTCGGCCTGCGCACCGACAAGTCGTATGCGCTGCAGGACGCAATGCTGACACTGCGCGGCCGCCTCGCCTGGGCGCACGACTACAACAACGATCGCGCGGTCACCGCGATCTTCCAGACGCTGCCCGGCGCGAGCTTCGTGGTCAACGGCGCCAAGGGCAATCCGGACTCGGCCCTCGTCAGCGGCGGCGCCGAGGTCAAGTGGCTGAACGGCTTCTCGCTCGCCGCCACCTTCGAGGGCGAGTTCTCCGGCAATGTCACGAGCTACGCCGGCAAGGGCGTCGCGAAGTACAGCTGGTGAACTTGGCTTGCAGGGGGAGCCATCCCTGCCGCGCACCAATCCAAAACTTGTGGCCACAGCGGGGAATTGGTGTACCCTGAGGCCATTCCAACCGACGGTGCCAAGACGATGAACCGTTGCAATCTTTATTCGCGTCGCACTATTTCAGGACTGAGTACAGTTTTTCTGGTTTGGGCGGCAGGAGCACACGCGCTTCCCACTGGGGATCAGCTCGACCGGGACCTTGAGCTGCCGCCGATCAGCCTGGGCAGGGATTCGGCGCGGCCGATAGAAACATTCAGCTATGGTGCCCGTGCTCCGTCAGCTCCGGCCGCGAAGCGAGACGACGTCGAGCGGCATGGGAATCCGCTTTGGGCGATTCCTCTTTCGACGTTGTCGGTCACGCGCGAACGTCCCATTTTCAGCGCCTCGCGCCGCGCCCCCGCCCGCGCCGTGGCAATCGCGCCACCGCCAGAGCCTGTCAGGCCGCCACCACCGCCTTCGCCGGAGACCCCGCAGCTGACCCTCGTCGGTTCGGTTGTGAACGACCAGCAGGGCATCGCGATATTCATGGACCAGTCGACAGGGAAAACGATTCGCCTGAAGGTCGGTGATGGCCATGTCGGATGGATCTTGCGCCTGGTTCGGGGACGAGAAACCACGCTCGAGAAAGATCACCAGACAGTTGTCGTCAAACTTCCATTGCCGGGAGAGGCGCCGCTCAACCTGCCGGTGCAGCCCGCAACCTACAGCGGTGGCGTCCCCGGGGTTTTACCGGGGTTGCAAGATTTG
Source organism: Bradyrhizobium jicamae (assembly GCF_018130695.1). Classification (GTDB taxonomy): domain Bacteria; phylum Pseudomonadota; class Alphaproteobacteria; order Rhizobiales; family Xanthobacteraceae; genus Bradyrhizobium; species Bradyrhizobium jicamae_B. The sequence continues at coordinate 89,246 of NZ_JAFCJX010000030.1, forward strand.
GCAGCGCACTCCCGCGGCCAATTACCGCCGCCGACGATCTCGCTCGCGCCCACCTATGACCCCGGGCGCGTCCCGAGCGCGACCGGAAGAGTCCCCGGCCTCTGATCACAACCAAATCGGTCGCGACAGCTTGACGCGCATGTTCGGCTGCCGCTATCGTCAATGTGTTTAAAGCTTGTTTCAATTGCGGCAGCATTTCAGCCGCGTATTTCTCCCACAGCGATGCAGAAAGGATATTGCACATGCGCAAGGGGCTCTGTCTGTCGTTTGGAATTTTGTTAGCATCGACTTTTATCGGTACCGGAGGCGCGTTAGCGCAAAATGTCACCAGCTTTGTCTCATCGACAGGGAACGATGGCAACGCCTGTACTTTCGCAGCGCCTTGCAGGAATTTCCAGAGAGCGCACGATCAGACCAACGCTGGAGGCTTTATCCAGGCGCTCGACGCCGTTGCCGACTTTGGTGCGGTGGTGATCACCAAGGCAATTCGAATTTCAGGAAGTTCGACGAACGATCCGGGTTCGCGCGCTCTCATTTCCGTGACCTCCGGCAATGCCATTACGATCAATGCGCCTGCCAACGCTAACATAAGTCTTGTGAACCTCGAACTGAGAGGGAACGGCACGTCGGACAATGGCGTCCTGTTCAACTCCGGTTATCTGCTGCAAATCTATGGCGGCGCGTTTTACGGCTTTGGCGGCGCCTCGCCCAACGGCTTCGGCGTCAAGTTTGCGCCGCAGGCATTCAGCAGATTGTTCATCAACGGATTGAACGCCAGCGGCAACGGGACGGCCTCGACGGGTGCGGCTGTTCAGGTCAATCCGGCATCCGGCGGCGGCGCATTCGTCGATTTGACCAACATCACGGCCTACAACAACGCGTTCGGGCTGGCGATCGATACGTCGGGCAGCACGACGGGCGTCAATGCGGTGATCCACGGCGGCATCTTGCAGTACAACCGGCAGGACGGCATCGTATTTGTGGCAGGCGCACCGATCGGCGTGACCGTCGACAACAATGCGCTCATCCTCGGCAACGCCGGAAACGGGGTCCGTGCGATCAACTCGGGCGCGTTTGCACGACTCAACAACGTTACCATTACCGGCAACACGACTGGCGTAGCCGCACTCTCCGGCGGGCTGGTCAATTCCTATGGCAACAACAGCATCGACGGTAATGGAACCAACGGAACTCCGACGTCCATTCCGTTGAAGTAATCCCTCGGAAGCAGATACGGTTTTCGATCCAGGAAAAGATGGCCCGCCAAAAGACTTGGCGGGCCATCACCTTTTGCGAAAGCATGATCCGGACCCGAAGGCTGCATCGGTGCCAGCGCGAACCGGCGACATGCGCGGAGCGTTTGCGCCGAGATCATGCGCAAACAAGAACCGAGACGCGGTGACGATTCACCCCAACTTGATCGCGGCGCCTACTTGCTGCCCTGCCACTGTCCGGAAACGCCGATCACGACGCGGATCCGGCCCGCAACGCCCTCGTTGACTGCAGTATTCTGCGGCACCTGGACGTCGAGCTGGTCGACGAACAGGAAGGGCATCCCGACCTCGATGTCGTAGAGCAGCTTCTGCAGCGCCGGCTGCTCCATCTCACAGCTGACGACGAGGCCGACGAAGCCATCCTTGGCCTGGGTCCCGAGCACATCGACCTGCGAGGACTGGATGGTGCCGCCGACCGCGCCGACCGCAGCGGCGACGCGTTGCAGCAGCGCGGCGCCGGCGACCGTGACCGTCGGCCCCTCCAGGAATGGCGTGCCGGGATGCTCCGCCGAGAGCGCCCCGGCGTTGCGCGGCTTGCGGCCGCGCAGCTGGTCAAGCAGGTCGGAGGATTGCACCAGCGCGCGCTGGTGATCGAAGACGTCGGTGATCGCAAGCGCGCTCGTCGTCACGAGGCCGACGAGCACCGCGAGATACAGCACCACGGCGATCAACGGCGAATGCGTCAGCGTACGCGTGACGATGTTGCCGACACTCATGGCGTCACCGTGTTCTTCGGCTCGACCCGCGCCTCGATATGGAAGCGCTCGCCGGGATCGGACGGCGCACGCGTGGTCGGCGCATAGAAGGTGGCGCGGGTGAAATGCCCGGACTGCTCGATCAGCGGAATCAGCGACGGTGCATCGGCCGTGATACCCGAGATCTGCAGCTTGTTGCCGGCGAGATGCATCTCCGTGACATAGGTGTGGTCGGGCAGCAGCCGGCTCAAACTCTCCAGCACGATCACGCTCGCCGGCGTCTCGTATTTGCGCCGCTCGAGGGCTGCGACCGGCGAGCGGTCGCCACCGTCGGAGCCGGCGCGGATCGCGGCCCGGCGCGCCGAGATCTGCCGCGCCACCTCATCCTCCTGCGCGCCGAGGCTGCTGGCGACATAGGCCGACACCGACGCCGAGAGCAGCGCCGCGACGGCAGCGACCGCCAGCACGAGCTGCAGCGCGCGGCTGAGCCTGTTGACATCGAGCGCGCCGCGCGCGCTCTGCTCGAACACCTTCACGCGGCTCCCATGGCCCTCGACATCGGTGCATACAGCCACCGCCGCCGGATGGAACGCGGCCACCGCCTGCGCATAGGATGTCGCGACCTTGCGGGTGGTCGCCGCGATCATGGTGGTGATGCCGTCTGCGCCTTGTGCGACCGGCGCGGTGCAGCCGAACACGGCTTCGCCCGCGCTCCACGGCGTCAGGCGGTCGATCTGCGCGCGCACGATGCCTTCGAGGAAATCCGCCGCGCGGGCCGGCAGTTCCAGCGGACGGAACAGAAACCGTTTCGGCTGCAGCACGATCTCGACCCGGCTGCCGCGGAACAGATTCGCGAGATTCGGTGCCGACAGCGCGCTGTCGGCCCAGGCGATCCGTGTTGGCGCGTTGTCCGCCTTGCCGGCCGCTTCCACCGCAAAGCCGCCATCGTCGCCCTCAACGAGCCGGACGATGCGCGGCGACACGACGCGGTTGATTCCTGCGATCACCGCCGCCGCGACGCTGCCGGTCCAGGCCGCCAGCATGGCCTTGAGGCTCGAAACCAGTTTCATCTCAAAGAAGCCCTTTGCGGCGCCGTGCTGCCGTCGGACGAGTTACGCCACGACAATACACGATACGGCTCGTCGCCGCTTTCGAGAAGCAGGATCACCACCTCGCTTCCGCTCCGCCGGCCGTCCGGCAATTCCGCCTCGACGGTGACGCGATAGGCCCTCGCGCCGGCCAGGGTCGCGCCCTCGCCGCCGGTGATGCCGATCAGCGTCCGCGGGTCGAGCGCGGGGTCGGCGCGCTGGGTCAGCACCGCCTGCAGGCTCTCCGGCGTGATGTTCGGCAGCGCCGCCAGCACCTGCGGCGCGGCGTCACGCACGTTGATGGAGGCAAGATTGCTGAACACGGTGACGAAGGGCAGCATCCGCTCGACCACCGCCGGGGGAATGCCGTAGACCAGCCACAGCTCCTCCGTGGTCGGGAACGGCGCGTGGCGCGGCGCGTAGGCGAGCCCCGAGGTCTTGTAGAACGAGGTTTCAGGATCGCTGGCGCCGAGCTCGGTCGGCGCCCGCCAGGCCAGGATGCGGTCGGCATAGACCGCGGCATCCGACGGGTTGACGCCGAGCCCGATCATCAGCCCCGACAGCAAGCCCTTCGGCGCCAGGTTGAGATCGATCCGCGCCGCCTCCGAGCGGAAGGTCACGAACACCCGGCCCCGCCCGACGCGGGCGTTGAACGTGCCGCTGGTCGGGCGCGCGGCCTCGCTGTAGCCGGCAAGCTTCAATGCGGTCAGCTCCAGGCCCGCGGTCACCATCGCCTCGGTCTGGATCCGGTCGGTGGTGCCGGCAACGATCACGGCGGTGTTGGTGACGTAGGTGAGATAGACCAGGACCAGCGCCGACAGCGCCGCGAGGATCCACAACACCGCAATGACGATGAAGCCGCGCTGCGATTCCCTTGCGTATCGAGGCGCGGCCGTCACAGCTGCTCCTCCTTCTTGTCGGCGGTGGGATTGAGCCGCGCCGTCAGACATGCCGCGACATTCTTGGCCCGCGCGCATTCCGCCGGCGCGTTGACGTGCACGATCGCGGCGCTGGAAACGGCGAGCACCTGCCCGGTATTGCCGTCGCGCACGGCGACGCGCACCTGGCTCGGCAATTGCGTCTGGTCGCGCCAGCGCGGCTGCCAGACCTGGTCGGGCCCGGCATAGGAGAACGTCACGCGGAATGGCGCGCGGATGAGCACCACCTGATCGGTGAAGCGGATCTGCGCATCCTGCGGCATCGGGCGGAACCGCGCGCGCTCGCGCACCAGCGCCAGCCCCTGTGCGTCGGCCTTCTCGATCAGGCGGATGATCTCCAGCCCCGGCCGCGTGTTCGGGCCGACCGCGGTGCGCACGAAGGTGACCGAGAGCTCGTTGCCCTCGAACAGCGGCTTCTTGCCGTCTGCAGTCATCGGCGTCATCTCGGCGACCGAGAGATCGGCGAGCACGCGCTCGAGCCCGATTGCCAGCCGCTCGGCACGCTGGACGCGGGCGATGCCGCGATTCCAGTTCGGCAGCCATTGCGAGGTGACGGTGGCGAGCGCCGCCAGGATCACCGTCATCAACAGCGTCGCCAGCATCACCTCGAGCAGGGTGAAGCCGGACGCATCGCGCCATGATCGCCGCCGTCTCATTCGCCCGCCTTTTGTTCGGAGGGCATCGGCACCAGCCGCACCGTCGTGACCTGGATGGCGGCGCCGCCCGGCCCCTGCATCCGCATGTTGACGGCCATGGGCATGAAGCGGCTCGGCGGCGCATCCGGCGCCGCATTGGCGATCGGGGCGACGTCGATGCGCCAGCGATGGCCAGCGAGCTCACCGGTCTGTCGCCCGGGAACCAGCGCATTGCGCGGGGGAAGCGAGGCCAGCACGGTGTCGGCAGCGCCGCTCAGCGAGAGCTTTGCATCGATCGAGCGGGTGCCGCGCACGGAGGTGCCGATCACCATGCCGATCGACGACAGCACGGCCGCGATGATCGCGAGCGCGACCAGCGCCTCGATCAACGTGAAACCCCGTTCAGATCGGCTTCTGCGTGACAATCTCGACGCCTCCGGTCAGCCAGTTGACGCGGACTTCATACCCCATGCCCGGCCGCGCCAGTGCGATGGTGCCGCCGCAGGACATCCCGGACGGAAAGAAATCGATCGAGCTCCCGGCACTGCGGTCGGCGCATCGCGCGGCAAGCGTGGCGTCCATCGTGACGTCGGCCGGAAGGCGCAGCACGCGCCCGCTGGCGCCGGAGCGGATCGCGCGCGACGGCGCGTCCACCAGCGTCGCGACCTGGATACGCCGGCGCAACGCAGCACTACGATCGGCCTTGAGCAGCGCCGCGGTCTCGACCGCAAGGCTCTCCAGCCGCGCCCGCGTGGTGGTGCGCGGGATCGACGGCAGGATGATCGCCGCCAGCATGCCGATGATCGCGAGCACGCAGAGGATCTCGATCAGCGCGAAACCCGCCTCGCCCCGCGACCGCTCAGCGCGTGCCGCTTGCAATGTCGGCTGCCGTGCCACTGCCGCCTTCCTGTCCGTCGGAACCAAGGGAAATGATGTCATAGGGCGCGCGCTCGCCCGGCGCGCGATAGATGTAGCCGTGGCCCCAGGGGTCGTTCGGCACCACACCGCCGCGCAAATATGGCCCGTTCCAACCCTGCGCATTGTTGCTGCGGGTCAGCGCCGCCAATCCCTCATTGGTGCTCGGATAGCGGCCGAGGTCGAGATAATAGAGGTCGAGGGCACTCGAAAAACTCTCGATCTGGATCTTTGCGGCCTTCGCCTTGGACTCGCCGAGATAATTCAGCACGCGCGGCCCGACCAGTGCCATGATCAACCCGATGATCGTGATGACGACGAGGATTTCGACCAGCGTGAAACCGGCCTCGCCGCTGCGCCGCCGTCGTGCCGTTCTCGTCTTCATTTGCAATCGCTTCATTTCAAAGGACCTCAACCCACAATCTGGCTCACCGACATCAACGCTGTCATGACAGACACGATCAAACCGCCGACCACGATGCTGATCACGATGATCGCGGCGGGACCGGCAATGCCGACCACGCGGTCGAGCGTGCGCTGCAGCTTGGCCTCGTAGAACTCGGCGACCCGCCCCGACAGCATCGGCAACTGCCCGGTCTCGTCGCCGAGCCGGAGCATGCGCACCGCCATCGCCGGCAGCGCCTGGGTCTCGGCGAGCGCATCCGATAGTTTCGCGCCGTGGCGGACCCGGTCCGCGGCGTCGGTCCACACGGCCGACGCGCCAATTGAGGCCATCATGTCGACGAGGATGCGCAAGGTCGTGGTCAGATTGACGCCGCTGCCGAGCAGCAGGCCGAGGTTCCGGCAGAACAGCGCGGTGCGATAATATTTCATCACCTCGCGGACCATCGGCATCCGCGTCAGCCCGCCCATCAGGCCGCGCCGCACGCCTTCCTGCCGCAGCGACAGCCAGGCAATCGCGATTGTCCCGGCGAGGATCGCCAGCACCGCATCCGAATTGGCGCGCAGGAAGGTCGACAGATTGAGGAAGCCGAGGATGAACGGATCGACCTTGGCGCCGAAGTCCTGCAGGACGCTGGCGAACTGCGGCAGCACGAAGGTGAGGAAGAACAGCAGCACGCAACCGGCCGCGCCGAGCACGAACAAGGGATAGCGCACCGCCTCCATCAGCCGGCGCTTCAGCGCCTCGGTGCGGGTGCGCTCATCGGCGAGCACCTCCAGCACCTGATCGAGCGAGCCGGATGCTTCGCCGACCCGGATCAGTGCCACATACATCGGCGGGAACAAGCCCTGATGCCGCGCCAAGGCCTCTGCAAAGCTTTCGCCGGCGACGACGCGCGAGCGGATGTCGGCCACCACGGGCCGCAAGCGGCCGAAGTCGCGATCGGCGGCGAGCAGCTCGAGCCCGTCATTGATCCGCGCGCCGGCGCGGAGCAGCAGCGCGAGGTCGCGGGTGAAGATGGTGACGTCCTCGGGCTTCGGCTTGTTGAACAGGCTGAAGGCGCGCGCTGCGGAGCCGCCCTCCTCTAGCGTGACATTGTCGACCAGCACGAGGCCGAGCCGCTCGATGCGCACTGCGACGTCGCCCGGTGCGGGCGCAGCGATCGCGCCCGAGACCAGCTCGCCATTGGCATTCATCGCGCGATAGCGATAGTTCGGCATCACCTCACCGCACCGTCGTGACGCGGAACACCTCGGGCACGGTGGTCACGCCGGCCCGGCATTTGGCCACGGCATCCGCCAGCATCGTGGTCATGCCGCCGGCCATCGCCGCCTGGTCGATGCTGTGCGAATCGGTCTGCGGCCCGATCAGCTTGCGCACCTCGTCCGACATGTCGAGGATCTCGAACACGCCGTTGCGGCCGCGATAGCCGGTGCCGCCGCAGCGCTCGCAGCCGCCGGCCTCGTGCACGACCTCCCCCGCCTTGAAGCCGATCACCGCAAAGCGGGGATCATTGTCGATGTCATCCTTGCTCAGCGCGTGCGGCACCTTGCAGCGGTCGCAGAGCACGCGCACCAGCCGCTGCGCCACCACCGCGCGCAAGGTCGACTTCAACAGAAAGCCCTCGATGCCGAGATCGATCAGCCGCGGCACCGCGGCGGCGGCCGTGTCGGTATGCAGCGTGGTCAGCACGAGATGGCCCGTCAACGCCGCATGAACGGCGATATGCGCGGTCTCGGCGTCGCGGATTTCGCCGACCATGATCACATCGGGGTCCTGACGCACGAAGGAGCGCATCGCCGAGGCAAATGTCAGCCCGATCGACGGCTTGACCTGCGACTGGTTGATGCCGGGGATCTCGTATTCGACGGGATCCTCGATGGTCAGGATCTTGCGCGTCGGCTCGTTGAGGATCGACAGCATGGTCGCCAGCGTCGTGGTCTTGCCGCTGCCGGTCGGCCCTGTCACCACGATCATGCCGTGCGGCAAGGTCAAGAGATGCGACATGGTCTTCTCGTCGCGCGCGGCGAGCCCGAGCTTGCTCATCTCGAGCAGGCCGCGGTCGCGCGGCAACAGGCGGATCACGGCGCTCTCGCCGGCCTGCGTCGGCATGGTCGCGACGCGGACATCGAGTTCGGCGCGGCTGACGCGGACGCGCGCCGCGCCGTCCTGCGGCAGGCGACGTTCCGCGATGTTCAACCCTGCGAGAATCTTCACGCGCGAGATCAGCGCCTGCGGCGGAATCCCCGAGGGCGGCGGCAGCGCGCGCAACAATCCGTCGACGCGCATGCGCACCACGAGGCCGGTGCGGAACGGCTCGATATGAATGTCGCTGGCGCGCAGCTCGACCGCGCGCTCCAGGAGATCGTTGAGCGCGCGCACCACCGGCGCACCGCTGGCGAGATCGCGCAGGCTCTCGATGTCGTCGTCGGACTGCGCGCTCGCACCCTTCACTGTCTCATCGGCGGCGCCATCGGCTGCGATGCGCTGATCGAGCACCGTCGTGATGTCTTCGAACGAGGCGACCGCGACCTCAACGGGCTCGCCGAACACGATCTCGGCGGCGCGGATCGCGGCGGTATCGGAGGGATCGGCGACCGCGATGCGATAGCCGCCATTGGCCGCGCGCAGCGGGAAGATCGTGGACTCCCGCAGGAAGCGGCGCGAGAAGCCGTCGAGGCACGCTGTCGCAGCGAGCAGCTGCGGCAGGCCGAGCCGTACCGCGCCGAAATAATCCGAGACCTCGTCGGCGAACTCGGCGGCCGACAGGTCGGTCGCCTCCCACAGCTCGCGCAGCGGTCGCGTCAGGGTTGAATTGGCTGAAGTTTCGACGCGGGCCCGCGCGCGTGCCGGAAGCGAATATTTTTCCAGAAGGTGCTGCCGGAAGGTCTCTGCGGACAGGTCGCGCATCGAATTCCCACCGCTAACCTTGTTACCGGAATACAACAGCCTTCGCGTGCCGCAACAGGGCCTTTGCGCTTGACTCTTTTAGTAGCAAAAACATAATCGTGGCGCAAATTGATGAGCGTCCGAACCATGGGGGATCGGACATGCTTTTCCAATATCTCAGTAGCGTCTGGCAGGCGTATTTTGGTTAGAGTGGCCCACCCGCTTGCGCGCCTGCGTTCAGGATTGGCTGGAACGCTCGTTCTATTTTTGTCCGCGTTCGCGCTCACCGCGTGCATCGTCACGGCCGATCAGTCGATCGAAACCAACCCGAAAGACCAGCGCGCGCAGGATATTGCCGAGAAGGTCAACTCGATCGACCTGTTGCCGCGGCAACCCACCGATACCGGCGCTGGCGGCCTCAGGCAGCAAAGCCCGTCACGGCCCGCGATCTATCTCAGCGACGGCACCACGCCCGCCGGCGGGGCGCTGGCCGAACGCGACGGCGGCGGTGGCGGCTATGACCTGAATTTCGAGAACGCCCCGGTCGCGACCGTCGCCAAGGTCATTCTTGGTGACGTCTTGAACGTCGGCTACACGATTGATCCGCGCGTTCAAGGAACTGTCACATTGGCGTCCGTTCGCCCGGTGCCGAAGGCGGATGCGATCTACGTGCTGGAGAACGCGCTGAAGATGTCCGGTGTCGCGCTGGTGCGCGACCGTGGCGGCAGCTATCGCCTGATTCCCTCGGCCGAGGCCGGCGCCGGCAGCATCGATCGCAGCGACACCGCGGAGGCCGGCCAGGGCATCAGCGTGATCCCGCTGCGCTACGTCTCGGCGCAGAACATGTTCAAGCTGCTCGACGGCTTCGGCGTCAAGGCCCAGACCCTGCGGCCCGACAATGGCCGCAACACGCTGATCGTTACCGGCAGCGGCTCCGAGCGGGCCTCCGCAATCGACACCATCATGAGCTTCGATGCCGACTGGATGAAGGGCCAATCGGTCGGCATCTTCCCGGTGCGAAACTCGTCGCCGGAGCCGCTGATCTCGGAACTCGAGAAGATCATGGATTCCGGCGACGGCGGGCTGAGCCAGAACGTCGTCAAGTTCCAGGCGATCAACCGCCTCAACGCCATTCTCGTGGTCAGCCAGAAGCCGGAATATCTCAAGCGCGCCGGCACCTGGATCACGCGGCTCGACAAATCCGACGTCGAGGCCGCCAATATGAAATCCTATCCGCTGCGTTACGGCAACGCGAAGCAGGTCGTGGCGCTGCTGACGGAGATGCTGGTGGCGCCATCGGGCGGTGGCGCCTCGCTCGACAGCGCGTCGAGCCAGGTCTCGCCAGGCTCCGGCGTCGCGGTGTCGTCGTCCGGCACCAACGCAGTCGCCTCGCTGAGCGCGCTGCCGACCGCGGGCGCCGGCGCCGCCACGCCGGTCACCGGCACCGGCCCTGCGCTCAACACGCGTGCGGCCGCGCCGGCTCAGGCGCAGGACTCGCCATCCCCGACCGGCAGCGCGATGCGCTCTTCCGGCAATGGCAGCTTCCTGCCGAACGTGCGCCTCACCGCCGATGTCAACAACAATGCGGTGCTGGTCTATGCCAACGCCGACGCGCAGCGCATCGTCGAGCAGACCATCCGCCAGATCGACCGGCCGCAGCGCCAGATCGCGATCGAGGCGACGATCGCCGAGGTCACGCTGAACAACCAGCTGAACTACGGCGTGCAGTTCTTCCTTGCGAGCAAGAAGGGCTCGATCTCGAACGTCATCTCCGGCACCTCGCCGAGCAGCAACTCGATCGAGCCCCAGACCAACGCAGTCAACGCCGCCGCCGGCGCGCTGATGGGCCGCGTGCTGCCTGGCTTCAACATACTGGTGGGGGCGGAAAACTCGCCGCGCGTCATCATCGATGCGCTGCACGGCATCACCGACGTCAAGGTGCTGTCGAATCCGTCGCTGGTCGTGCTCGACAACCAGCCGGCGACCCTGCAGGTCGGCGACCAGGTGCCGTTCTCGACCGGCACCGCCACCGTGCTGACCTCCAACAACACGGTCGTCAACACCATCGACTACAAGAACACCGGCATCATCCTGCGCGTGCTGCCGCGCGCCAACGCCAGCGGCAATATCGTGCTCGACATCGAGCAGGAGATTTCCAGCGTCGCCAATGCCGGCGCCAACGGCCTGACGCCGACCATCACCCAGCGCCGCGTCAAGAGCTCGATCGCGGTGACATCGGGCCAGACCGTGCTGCTCGCCGGCCTGATCAGCGAGAGCGAGAACAAGGGCCGCCAGGGCATCCCGCTGCTGGATTCGATCCCGGGCGTCGGCGACGCCTTCGCTCATCAGACCACGGCGCGGGCCCGCACCGAGTTGATCCTGTTCATCCGCCCGACCCTGATCCGCGACCCCGTCGATGCCCATGTCATCGCCGAGGAGATGCGCACCAAGATGAACAGCCGCATCGTCGGCACCAGCAATCCCGTGGTCGTGACCACCCCGCCCGGCGTCCCGCCGCGCTAGCTCGCGTGATGAATTTACATGCCAGCCGCATCGGCGGTTCACCTCGCCCCGTCGGGGAGAGGTGAACCAATCCAGCCGGTTTGACCGTGATCCCCGCCCCCCAACTCCGCCAGGCCGGCCTCTCCTTCGCCCTCCTGGCCATGGTGGCAGTGAGCCTGATCGCGGCTCCCGGCCCGGACGGCCTGCTGGGCGCGTTGCTGGGCGCGCTGATGCTGGCGATCGCGGTGACCGATGCGGAGCGCTTCATCATCCCGAACGAACTGACGGCGGCCGCAGCCGGCCTGGCGCTGCTCCGCGCCGCGACCGTCGGTCCCGAGGCCGGCTGGCCTGCCATGCTCTGGTCGGCCGGCCGGGCGCTGGCGATCGCCCTGCCCTTCCTCGGCCTGATGGCAGCCTACCGGGCCTGGCGCGGCCGCGACGGGCTCGGGCTCGGCGACATCAAGCTCGCAGCCGTCGCAGGGGCCTGGCTCGGGCTGGTGACGGTGTTCGCCGTGGTCGAGGTTGCGACCCTCGCCGCGCTCGGCGCCTACCTCGCCAATGCCTGGCTGCGCCGCCGCCCCTTACGTGCGGCCGCCTTCCTGCCGTTCGGGCTGTTCCTGGCACCGGCGATCTGGCTCGGCTGGCTGGCCGAAGCGATCCTGGGCTGAAGCAGCGTCAGTGCTCGCGCGTGGGCGCCCACTCCAGCGCCTTCAGCCGCGCTTGCGCGATCTCGTCGCGGGACATTTTCCGCGTGACGGCGTCACGGATCCGCTGCCGCGCTTCGCGTGCCTTCGGTGGGGCGGCGGCGGTCGACAGATTGAGCCATTTGCTGGCCTCGACGATGTCGCGCGGTACGCCCTGCCCACGATCATAGAGCAGGCCGAGCGAATATTGCGCGAGGCTGTCGCCCTGCTCGGCCGCGCGGCGATACCACATCGCCGCCTCCGTGTAGTTCTGCGGCACGCCGCGACCGGTCTCGAACAGGAAGCCGAGATAGGCCTGCGCGGAGGCGTTGCCGCGCTCGGCCAGCGGAATGAAGATCTGCGAGGCGCGCTGGTAGTCCTGCCGGCTGAGCGCGGCGACACCTTGGGCGAGCGGTTGGGCGGATACGGGCGTGACGACCGCCATCGCCCAGATCAGCGCGGCGACCCCGACCACGACACGTCGCCGGGCTCGCTCCGGTTTGCCCCGAATCTCGTTACGTCCGCCGTCGCGGTCACCTGCAACCATCTGTCCTGCCCACTTTGCCGGGAACAACACTATTCCGCCGAAGCCGCGGAATCCATAGCGGGCATGCGGTCATTCAAGCAGGAACGCGTGCGCCGGTGCGTCGTTGACGGACATTCACGTCAAGTTGGAGAAGCAGCATGAAACCACGAATCATCTGGATGAGTTGTGCCGCGCTGATGCTCAGCGCCGGCATCGCACAGGCCGGTCCCTGCAACATGGCGAACAACAAGGACGCGGGCTCCGGCCCGACGCCCGGACACACCGGCCAAACCGTCGGCAGCGCAACGTCGCGGAGTTCCGAACACCCGCCGACCAGCACGATGAACCAATCCACCGGCAATACGGCTGCCTCATCGCAGGATGCGCAGAAGCAGATGCAGGGACAGCCGACGGCGGCCCAGCAAGCGCAAGGTGCGCAACCAGGCGCGCCCACCGGCAACGATTGCTGACGCATTCGTCGGCGCGACTTGCCGCGTGGGTTCCGTCATCCGGTGTTCTCCGCCCCAGAACGAAGTTCCTGGCATCGCCGCGTCTGCAGCGACGAAAGTAGAACACGCCATTGCAGGCGGACCGCGCGCAAGAAAAAGAGCCGCTGAGATCATCAGCGGCTCCTCGCTTTTATCGTCACGGAATGAAATGGCCCTTGGTAATAACGGAAGGAAGCTTACGCCAATGCACGCCATCATGTGGATTCCGTATGACCACGGTGTTCCCTGGCAGGAAATGAGGTGTCGCGGCCGCGGATCGCGCCGACATCACGCAAATCCGAAAGACTGATTCGCGTTAGCAGGATCCGCCATCTTCGTCGTGCACACGGCGGCGGATCACGCCTCGCTGATCAGCCCTATTCCGCCAGTTGAAACCGCTCGAATCGGTCGAGCTCGTCCTCGATGCGGCGCTTCAGCTCCTTGCGGGCTGCGGTCTTCTTGCCGTTGCCGACCCAGCTCCATTTCTGCATCAGAAGCTTCTTGTTCTGGCGGTCGGTCTTCAGGTCGACGGCAGCGACGATGTCGTCACCGACCAGCACCGGCAGCGCGAAATAGCCGAGCTTGCGCTTGGCTCTTGGGACATAGGCCTCGAACAGATGGCTGTAGCCGAAGAACAGCTCGGTGCGCTTGCGCTGGATCACAAGCGGATCGAACGGCGAGAGGATGTGGACGAGATTCGGATCGCCCTCGCCTTGTTCTTCCAGCACCTCCGGCCGCGCCCAGTGCTCCTGCTTGCCGGCGCCGTCGAGCGCAACGGGCACCAGCTCCTTGCGGCGCACGCGGGCGTCGATCAGGCGGCGGATCGGCTTCTTGCTGGGCGCGTCGAGATGGCAGATCGAATCGAGGCTGACGATGCCCTGCGAGCGCAGCGCGCGATCCAGCAGATAGGTCGTCGTCTCCGCTGACGTCGCGGGCTTCGGCGGCTTGTCCCAGCCGAAATGGCGCGTCATCAGCTCGTAGGTCTTGAGCATGCCGTTGCGCTCGCTGACGGTGAGCACGCCGGTGTAGAAACCGAGCTGCAGCGCGCGCTTGGAGGGCTTGCGGCTCTGCCAGAGATGCTCCTTCTCGGTCAGCACGTCGTCTTCGATATCGCGGATGGTCAGCGGCCCGGCCTTGATCAGCCGCATCACCTTGCGGGTGTCCGCCGGCGTGACCGAGGCGTACCATCTGTGGCCCTCGCGCTGATGCTCGCGCATCAGCGGACGAAAGAAACGAAAGTCCTTGGCGGGCACGTAGGACAGCGCGTGCGTCCAGTATTCGAACACGCTCTTGTCGGCGCTCTGCGCCTGCCGGAGGTCAGCGCGGCGGTAGTTCGGGATGCGCGTGAACAGGATATGGTGGTGACAGCGCTCGATCACGTTGATGGTGTCGATCTGGACATAGCCGAGATGGCCGACGGCATCGGCCACGGCTCGCGCGCCCTCGCCGAACGGCGCCACCGTATCCAGCCGCTGCGCGCGCAGCCAGATGTGGCGGGCCTGAGCAGTGCTGACGGGAACGGGTGCGGTCGCGCGGGGCATGGCGCGGCACTGTAGCGGGATTCGTAAGGATGTGGGGAGAGGCGATCAGCGCTTCGGCCGGTCGCCAAGGCTGCCGGTGGCAATCTCGGCCGTGCAGGATGCCTTGCCGCGATCCGGCGCCTGGCATTTGTAAACGCTGCCGGTGAGGCGGTCGACCAGCCAGGCGGTGTCGTCGTTCGGGCTTTCGAAGCCGACATAGCGATTGCCGAGCGCCGAGACGAATGTCGACAACAGGATCGCGGCCGCGATCATCGCAGCCCCGATCAGGATCGGCATCGCTGCCGTTCCCTCGTCGCGCCCGCGATCGTCCCTGCGATGTTCCCTGTAGCCACGCTGCCGCCTGATCGTCTCGAACACTGTCGCCTGTCTTCGCTTCTCACTCACGTCGATCAGGGTCTTGGCTAGGCCGCCATCGTGCCGATTATTTGTCGCGAGATCGGCAGCGCGGCGACCGGAATGCGACCGGCAATCCACTGCAACGAAGAACGCCTTCTGCGCGGCCCCATCCGGTTCAAAAACGGGGAACCCGGATTAGCCTGGTGCGCAACGGCCCTCCGTGATCCAGGTCACGTTCCCGGCTTTGAACCTGTCCTAGGGTCCCTGCATCCAAAGGTCAGCAAGCCAGATTGGCTGGCCCACAATTTCAAGGAATACGACCATGACCCGCATTTCGACCCTTTCCCTTCTGACGATCGGCGCCGCCCTGTCGATGACCGCGGGCGTGGCGCTGGCCGGCGACGTCGTTACCGCCGACAAGATCGTGAACGCGCTGAAGCCGACCTCGGCGACCCGCAGCCTGTCGACCACGCCCCCGGCCGACCCGTCCGTGTCAGCCAAGGAAACCAGCTTCCTCAACAGCGTGCGCAACCGCCAGACCCGTTCGCTCTCGATGGGCGAGCGCCAGGAGATCGCCGAGCTCGCCGCGAGCAAGCCGAAGATCGATCTGGAAATCCACTTCGACTACAACTCGGCCGACATCGCCAAGAGCTCGACCCAGGCGGTCGCGGAACTCGGCAAGGCGCTGTCCGACCCCAGCCTGAAGGGCTCCACCTTCGTGGTCGCCGGCCATACCGATGCGATCGGCGGCGAGGAATACAATCAGGGCCTCTCGGAGCGCCGCGCCGACACCATCAAGCGCGTGCTGGTTGAGAAATACGGCCTCACCGGCTCGAATCTCGTGACCGTCGGCTATGGCAAGACCAAGCCGAAGGATCCGAACGCGCCGATGGACCCGACCAACCGCCGCGTCCAGGTCGTCAACATGGACACCAAGACCGCCGCGCAGTAAGGCCGATGCAATCAAGCCGCCTGCCGACAACGGCAGGCGGCTTTCGTATGTCTGGAGCATGATGAAATTCGGCCGAGTTGAAGCGGCAGCGCGACTTTCACCTCTCCCTTGGGAGAGGTCGGCGCGCAGCGCCGGGTGAGGGGTTACGGTCTCTCGATAGAGCGGCGCCCTCACCCGGACCGCATCTTACGATGCGATCCGACCTCTCCCGTTCGGGAGAGGTGAAGACGCCGCAAGCCAGCCAGTTCGACCAAACCTCATCACGGTCTAGATCCAGTTCTGGAAGAGCATGAGGCGATTGAACGTCGCCATCGAGGTCTCGACGAAGGCTGCGGTGATCGGCAGCATGGCGACGAAGCCTATGCCGCCGACCGCGACGAACGCCCAGAGTCCCCAGCGCGGCACCCTGCTGCGGGTCAGCGCATAGACGAGGACAAAACTCGCCGTCGTCGCGGCCGGCAGATAGTAATAGATGAAGCCGAGCGTGCGCGGCAGCAGCGCCCAGGCAAGATACGGCCCGAGATAGAACGCCAGCACCAGGAACGCGGTCTCCTTGCGCGCCACGATCCAGTCGCGCAGCGCGATCACGAGCGCGATCAGCGCCGGCCACAGGATCAGGGGATTGCCGAGAAACACCACGGCGGCGATCCGGTCGTCGCCGAGCTTGTCGAAGAGATACCAGACCGGCCGCACCAGGAACGGCCAGGACGGCCACGAGCTCATATAGGTGTGGCCGGCGATCGCCGTCGTCGTGTTGTCGGCGAAGATGCGGCGCTGCGCCTCGATGATGGCCGACGGCGACAGGCCGTGCAGCGGGACGAAGGTCACGAGATACGCAACGGCCGGGATCAGCACGAAGCAGCCGAGGAAATGGCCGAGGTGAAAGTCCGGCCAGAGATCAGGCCGGTACCAGTCCTCGGCATCGCCATCGGCGAACCGCGTCTGCCAGCTCTGCATCAACCTGACCGCGGCGACGATCGCGATCGCGGTCGCGAGCACGAACAGCCCGCTCCATTTGCAGGCGATCGAGAAGCCGACGGCAAGCCCCATCAGCGCGAACCAGCGCTGCGGCTGCTTTTGCCGGAAGCCATGGACGAACGCCGCGATCGCAAACAGGCTGAACGTCAGCGCGAAGATGTCGAGCATCGCAATGCGCGATTGCACGAACAGCATCTGGTTGAAGAAGGCGATCAGCACCGCCGCGAGCGCGGACCCTTCCGCCGCGAACAAGGCTATCCCGCAGAGATAGACGCCGACCAGCGCCAGCGCGCCGAACAGCGTCGCGGGAATACGCCAGCCGAGCGGGCCGTCGCCAAACATCTTGATCGAGAGCGCGATGATCTCCTTGGCGAGCGGCGGATGCATCGGGTTGAGCAAGGGCTCCTGCATCACCGGTTGCAGCATCTGCCGTGCCGCCGGCACGTAATGCACCTCGTCGAAATAGAATTTGTCGGGAGTGGTGATACCGGGCAACAGCAGGAACTGCGCGACGACGAAGATGAGCGCCGCCGAAATCACGATGCGTCGGCGCGATGGATACGGAACAGAGGGTGATTCGGGCGCGATGCTGACGGGGCGCTTGCGTGACTTCGACATCAAGTGCTCACGTGTCCAATTTTTGTGTGAGGTCTATTTGAACGCATTTCGAATCCGTCGCCACTAACCATCGGGCCAGCTCAGCGCCGCTTGTGGCATTATTGTAACATCCTCAGCGCGCGCGATCCGGTACGATGATGGGATAAATCGATCGGTTTGGAAATGCATTCGCGCCACTGCTTTCTTTCCCTTTTCGCATTCGGCATCGTCATGGCGCTCGCGGCAAGTCCGGCGCGCGCGCAGACCCGCGTCGGCGAAGCTGCCGTGGTCAAGAACGAGGTGGTCCGCGTCGCGGCCACGACCACGCCGATCAATGTCGGCGATGCGCTGCTGCGCGACGAGGTCGTGCGCACCGGCACCGACAGCGCCGCGCGGCTGGTGATGGCCGACAGCACCAATCTCTCGCTCGGACCGAGCGCGACGCTCAAGCTCGACAAGACCGTGTTCGACGACGAGCATCATTATCGCGACGTCGCGATCCGCCTGACCAACGGCGCATTCCGCTTCGTCACCGGCCATTCGGAGAAGGCGGCCTACAAGATCACGACGCCGCTCGCGACCATCGGCGTGCGCGGCACCATCCTCGATATCCTGTCGCAGCGCGGTCAGACCATCGTCGTGCTGCAGGAGGGCGGATCCACCGTCTGCACCACCACGCTCCAGTGCATCGACCTGACGCAGCCCGGCGACACCGCGATCATTAATTCGACCGGTGGCCGCAGCACGATCAAGAAGACCAACAACTCGCCGTGGACTTTCGCCTCGACCTGCACCAAGGCGGCCGGCCTGTGCACGGTGACGCAATATGCCGACGCAACGCCGACGGTGACGCCGCCGGTGCAGGATGATCCCACCGGCATGCTGTGCGGGCAGTGACCATGGCACAGCGCACATGCAACCTGATCCTGTCTGCGATGCTGGTCGCGACGCTGTCGCTGGTGTTGCAGACGAAGGCGTCGGACGCGCAGACGACCAACGGCGCGACCACCATTGTGAACCCCACCGAATGCGACGGACCGTGCCCTTCCCCCTCGCCAAGTTCGTCGCCTTCGCCGACCTCGTCGCCCTCTCCTTCGCCGAGCCCTAGTGCAAGCCCAACGCCGACACCGACCCCGTCTCCTTCTCCGAGCCCGAGCCCAACGCCGACACCGAGCCCGTCGCCGACGACCGGCGCCACCCCTCCGCCGGTCACGGGCGCAGGCTCGAGCGGCAATTCGATCAACGGCCTCGCCGACCAGCGCTTCAACCAGATGATCACCAACCGGGTGCTGGGATCGGTGCTGCTCGGCGTCAACGAACAGGTCAATTGCAACGACTGTGTCAGTGCGTTCGGCTCGGCCGGCTCGTTCTCGGCCGGCATCCACGGCCGCAAGACTCTGACGCCGAATCTGTCGCTGCTCGCCGGCATCGCCTACACCCAGTACAGCGAGGGCGGCTACAACGTCACCAGCGCGCCGATCGGCGCCTTCGCGCTGCGCTACGACTTCGTCGATTGGGGGCCGTCGCGGCCGTTCTTCGATATCGGCACGATCCTGTCGCCGTTCGAGAAGGTGCGCTACACGCGCAGCTATTCGACAAGCCTCGGGCCGGTGTCGGTGACCGGCGACACCACGAGCTCGAATTACGGCGTCTACGGCCGCGCCGGCTGGATCAGCCGCATCTCACCGCGCGACGAAGTCGCGGCTTCGATCGAGGTCTGGCAGCTCTGGCAGCGCGTGAAAGGCTATAGCGATCCCGCGAGCGTCGCCTTCAACCCGTTCAACGCCACGATCGCAGACGGCACCGACCGCACCAATCTGGTGAAAATCGGCGGCCAGTGGACGCATCTGTTCGGCAGCAGCATCGAGGCCAACGTCAATGGCGGCTGGGTGCAGTCCTTTGCCAACCATTCCGGCATCGTCGCCACCGTGACCGGCAACGGCACCATCGTTCCGACGATCGGCAACCAGGGCTGGTTCGAGTATGGCGGCCGCATCGGCTACCGCATCACCAAGGGCTGGGTCGCCGATCTCTTCCTCAACGGCACCGTGGGTCCGCAGCCGGTGGGCAATACGATCCACGGCGGGTTGGGGCTGAGGATCAATTACTAAAGCGCGATGAGATTGGGTTGAATCGTCATCGCGCTTTAGGTCTTTGTTTGAGCATGATCTCCGCGCAAACGCCTTCGGCGTTTGTCGCGAGGGAAAACCGCTTCACACTTTCCCGGATCATGCTCTAGCTCGAAGATCGTAGATCTTTCGCCACGACCCGGGTCGGCGGATTACGCCGGAGCCTGTCATCGGCCTGCGCTTTGCGCGGACCCGTTGGGCTCGCCCACCCTACAGCGCTCCCGCTGACATTAGACCGCTGATTTGCCCGACGGCGCAAGGTCGCGCGGCAAAAATAATATGCTTTACACGAACTTCCGATTATGCTAACAATATCGCGTCTCACCCGACACGAGGGGCGCTCGCGAACGCCACGAACGTGGGTGACGATGCGGTGGCCGCTGAGCGTGCGACAGGCGTGTGTGCGCAAGGCGGACGGTGAAGTCGTGTGGGCCTGCCGCCCCGATGCAGGTGGCAAGCACGCGAACAGGCTAACGCCTGTCGCTGACGATGGTGGCACAAAAGCAGAGTCTCACCAGGGCGAGCACGTATAAGCCGTAAAGCCATCGCGCAGGGAAGGCCGGATGCCTCCGCCGAACCTGT
>NZ_JAFCJX010000031.1 GCF_018130695.1 Bradyrhizobium jicamae
TCGCCCTGGTGAGACTCTGCTTTTGTGCCACCATCGCCAGCGACAGGCGTTAGCCTGTTCGCGTGCTTGCCACCAACATCGGGGCGGCAGGCCCACACGACTTCACCGTCCGCCTTGCGCACACACGCCTGTCGCACGCCCGGCGGCCACCGCATCCTCACCCACGTTCGTGGCGTTCGCGAGCGCCCCTCGTGTCGGGTGAGACGGCGAGGATTAGACCACTGATTTGGGTCGGGAGTCAAGTTAAATTCGTCGAACCCGAATCTAGTTTCTGAAAAATATTTTACCTGGGAAGGTCGATGCTCCTCAATCAGTGAGGGACGCGCCGACGGTAGGGTTCCCTCCCCCCTTGCGGGGGAGGGTTAGGGAGAGGGGTTCACACGGGTGGTCTCTCCATAGTCTTTGCAACGACAAGCGGTTGAAGGATTGCGAGAACGGTGCACTGAGCAATCATCTCGCCCGGGGCTTACCCCTCTCCCCAGCCCTCCCCCGCAAGGGGGGAGGGAGCCTGAACGGCGTGCTCACCTCACAACGTCATCTACTTCCCGTAATAATCCTGCACGGTGTCCCAGGCGACCTGCTGCAGGAATCTTGCAGTCTGCTCGTCGATGCCGGCGCGGTAGGGATTGCCGACCGGTGATTTTCCCGTGAGTGCGGCGAACACCACGCAGGAGGCGAGATAGGTGCCGGCGAGTGTGGGATGGCGCTTGTCGGCGACGTGCAGCACCAATTCAGGCTGCTGCTGGAGCGCGCGGGCAAACGCAAGCCCCGCCGGGATCACCAGCGCATCGTTCTCGTTGCCGGCGACGGTGTAGGCTTCCGCGAGCTGCGCGGTCATTTCCGGCTTGTCGGCATAGGCCCAGGACATGAAGAAGATCGGCCGCGTGCCGTGCGTGCGGACGATGTCGGCATCCTTCCTGGCGTATTCGATGAACACCGGCTTCAAGGTCGGATGGATCGGGCACTGGCTGCAATCCATCATCACCGCGGCGTCGAACAATCTGCCGGGCTTGTTGAAGACCACGACGTTGTTGTCGTCGAAGGAATATTTGCCGACCGCGTTGGGGCGGAAATAGCTCTCGACGTCGTGCCAGTCGAAGCCGGAGCCGCCGATCGTGACCATGGTGTTGCGATAGGCTGCCTTGTGCTCGGGATCGGCGGCCTTCTCGAGCAGGCTGACATGGCCGGGCAGGCCGTTGTTGTAATAGAAGAAGCTGTTGCCGATGAAGATGGCCGTCTTCGGATAGTCGGGCCCGAGGCTCGTGACCTTCGGCTTGCTCTGCGCCACGGCCTGCGATCCGACCGTCATGCAGCCGAGTGTGAGCGCGATCACAAATCCGCGGACCAAGTTCGACATGACGCCTGCTCCCTGCGTTCGCCTTGTTTTTGAGCGAGCCCAGCGATGGCGACGTCGTATCGCAAACCCTGCCCGCATTATTGGAAAGAGCGCTATAGCATGGACGGGCGGTGCCGCGACACGATTTGGGTGTCGCAGGCCGCGCCTTGCAGCGGACCGGCAAAGGGTTATTTTCCCTCCACGGCCAGGCAGCGGGCATCT
The DNA here is from genome assembly GCF_018130695.1 of Bradyrhizobium jicamae. Taxonomy (GTDB): domain Bacteria; phylum Pseudomonadota; class Alphaproteobacteria; order Rhizobiales; family Xanthobacteraceae; genus Bradyrhizobium; species Bradyrhizobium jicamae_B. Next base: position 1,559 of record NZ_JAFCJX010000031.1, read on the forward strand.
TTGCTTGGGCATGATCTTTCGGGGAATTGAGCGGGTCCGATCCAGGATCCGGGTCCGCCGCTGGTTGCAATTGGAGCATTGCCGATGTCGATGCAGAGCGTGGCGTCCACCGCCTCCACCTTCACGCCGCCAAAGCGCAACACGCTGACGCATATTCCGGGCAATGAGGGCTGGCCGATCATCGGCAACACGCTGGCGGCGCTCGCCGACCCCAAGGGCTATGTGGAGCGCAACGCCGCCAGATACGGCCATGTGTACCGCACCTACCTGCTCGGCGAAACCAGCGTCACGCTGCTCGGCCCCGAAGCCAACGAGCTCCTGCTGTTCGACCAGGCCAGGCAGTTCTCCTCCGAACACGGCTGGGGCAGCGTCCTCGGCCTGCTGTTTCCCAAGGGCCTGATGCTGCGCGATTTCGACGAGCACCGCATCCATCGCCGCGCGCTCTCGGTGGCATTCAAATCCGAGCCGATGAAGTCCTACTTCACCGAGCTCGACAAGGGCATTGCGGCGCGGGTGGCGCGATGGAAGGCCAAGCCCGGCGAGATGAAGATCTATCCCGCGATGAAGCAGCTCACGCTCGACCTCGCGGCGACCTCATTCCTCGGCGCCGAGATCGGGCCCGAGGTCGACGAGGTCAATCGCGCCTTCGTCGACATGGTGGCGGCGGCGGTGGCGCCAATCCGCACGCCGCTGCCGGGCACGCAGATGGGACGCGGGGTCAAGGGCCGCAAGCGCATCATCGCCTATTTCTCGCAGCAGATTCCGATCCGGCGCGCCAAGGGCGGCGGCGACGACCTGTTCTCGCAGCTGTGCCAGGCGACGCATGAGGACGGCGCGCTGCTGTCCGAGCAGGACATCATCGACCATATGAGCTTCCTGATGATGGCGGCGCATGACACGCTGACGTCGTCGCTGACTTCCTTCGTCGGCGAGCTGGCGGCGCATCCGGACTGGCAGCGGAAGCTGCGCGCGGAGATTGGCGCGCTCAGCATCGCCGCCGGCCAGCCAACCAGCCTCGACAATCTCAATGCCATGCCGCTGACGGAGATGGCGTTCAAGGAGGCGCTGCGGCTAAAGCCCCCGGTGCCGTCGATGCCGCGCCGCGCGGTGCGCGACTTCACGTTCAAGGGCTATGCGATCCCGGCCGGCACGCTGGTCGGCATCAATCCGCTGTTCACGCATCACATGGCGGAGATCTGGCCCGAGCCGGACAAATTCGACCCGATGCGCTTCACCGACGAGGCGCAGCGCGGCCGCCATCGCTTCGCCTGGATACCGTTCGGCGGCGGCGCGCATATGTGCCTCGGCCTGCACTTCGCCTACATGCAGGCGAAATGCTTTGCGCGGCATTTCCTCGGGAATCTCGAGGTCTCGCTGCCGGCGAACTATGCGCCGAGCTGGCAGATGTGGCCGATCCCGAAGCCAAGGGATGGCTTAAGGGTGGTGGTGAAGCCCACTTCGTAGATTCGTAGATCTTGTAGGGTGGGCAAAGGCGCGCAGCGACGTGCCCACCATCACGAGCGTGCTCTCGAAGGTGGGCACGGCGCAAGAGCGCCTTTGCCCACCCTACGCAGCTACGCAGTCACTGCCGCCCCAATCCCCACCACATCGATCCCGTCGACGCGGCCGCGGATCGGGAGCGTGCCGAGATCGCTGAGCGGGAACGGCGGCGATGCCTTGAAGCGCGCCATCGCGGCACGTGAGGCCAGGAAGCCGCCGTCGACCTTGCGGCTCAGTTCCTCCAGCCGCGCCGCAGTGTTCATGACGTCGCCGTTGAACACGATCGCGGGCTTGACGTCGCCGATCTCGCCGACGATCACGGGACCGAAATGCAGGCTGCCGCGGATTTGCGGCACGGCGCCGAACTCGCGCTCGAACTGCGGCGCGGCGGCCTGCAGCGCATCGCGCATCGCCGCGAAGCATCGCAGCGGCCGGCAATCGACCATCCCGGCCTCCTCCCGCCAGGTCACGATCACCTCGTCGCCGACATAGTTGAGGACCTCGCCGCGATAATCCACGACCGAATGGGTGAGCAGGCGGAACGCGCGGTCGAGGAAGCGGTGAATGCCGACACCGCCGAGCCGTTCGGCAAGGCCGGTCGATCCGGCGATGTCGACGAACAGCACGAAACGGTTCTCCTCGACCGGAAAGTGATAGCGCCCGGTGACGAAATTCATGAAGACGCGCGGGCCGATCAGCGTGGCGATGCGGAAGCCGAGGTTCAGCAGCACCGAAACCCCGGCGGAATAGGCGACACTGATCCAGAATACGCTAAGCGAGGTTTCGCGCGGCGATCCCACGATGATCTCGCCCGGCTGCAGCAACTGGATGGCAATGATCACGACGGCATAGACCGCGCTGCGCACCGCCAGATTGGCGAGAAAGGACAGCCGGTTGAGCCAATCCCAGAGCGGGCCGTCGAAGATGAACAATTCGATCGATCCGAGCGCCACGCAGGTGAGCACACCGTAACAGGCGCCCGTCAGTATTTGGACCGGGCTGGTACGCCCCTGCGCGAAATTGATCACAACGCCGGCAATGATGCCGGTCGCGATGATCGCGGCCAGGAAGCGCAGTTTTCGCTCGACCCTTGCGTTCATGCGGTCCCCATCCGGCGGATCAGGCACCCAAAGCGTGATGGGATCGGTCGGAAACCATCGTCGGCGCCTGCGATCTCGATATTCCCCACCGGCTTCCACAACGCAAGCGCCGGTGGACCCGCTGGCTCACTTCGCCTCTCCCGCTTGCGGGGGAGGCCGACGCGCATCGAAGATGCGTGGCGGGTGGGGGTGTCTCCACATCGAGATTCCCAACGCGGAAACACCCCCACCCCAACCCTCCCCCGCAAGCGGGAGAGGGCGTCCAGCGGCACTGCTCACATCACCTCAATCCTCATTCGCGTTTCTCGACGCCTCACGAGGTTCCGATTGTGACCGCAAAACCACAACTGCGGGAATTTCGTCACGGCAGCCTTATTTTGGGTCCGCTGATCACGTGAAGTAACAAACGGGATGGCGAAGTTGATCGATGAATTCAGGCGGGGCTGGCAGGGGATTTCCCAGCCCTCGCTGATGTTTGCGACCGCATTTGCGGTGCTCTGCCTGGTGCTGGCCACCTCGGCGCGGTTCGGGCTTGCCCAGATTCGCCCCGACGTGTTCTTCACGCCCTACTTTCCAGCCGTGTTCTTTGCCACCGCCTTCGGCGGCTACCGGGTCGGGATCGCGACCGCGGTGGTGAGCGGCGCGCTCGGCGTGCTCGTGAATTTCTCCGGCGTGCATGCCGATCCGGCGCGTTTTGCGCTGTTGATGATTTTCTGGGCGGTTTGCGGCATCGCGATCTGGGGCGTCGAGCATTATCGCACCATCGTGACCCAGCAACGCGAGATCTCCCAACGGCTGATCGAGGAGGAGCAATACCGCAAGCTGGTGGTCGACGAGCTGCAGCACCGGCTGAAGAACAAATCCTCGACCATCCATGCCGTGCTGCATCAGGCGCTGCAGGACCGCCCCGAGGTGTGGGACCGTATCGACCACCGCATCCGCGCGCTGACTGCGACCGACGATCTGATCACGCGCGTCGACGGCCATGGCTGCGATATCGGCGACTTGCTGCGCTCCGAGCTCGGGCCCTACGGCCATGTCCGCTTCAACCTCAATGGCGAAAAGCTGTTCCTGCCGGCCAAGCTCGCGGTCTCGCTGGCGCTGATCTTCCACGAGCTCGCCACCAATGCCGCCAAATACGGCGCGTTCTCCTCGCCGCGCGGTTTCCTGCAAGTGTCGTGGACAACCGACGACGAGCGCCTCAACGTGATCTGGGATGAAACCGAGGGCCCGGCGGTCACGACCATCGGCGAAGCCGGCTTCGGCACCAGGCTGCTCAAATCGGCGCTGCGGCCGTTCGATGGCAAGACCGAGATCAGCTATCTCAGGACCGGCGTCCACTGCACGATGCAGTGCCGGATTCCGCAATCGGAACGCGACTAGGCGGAGCGCATAAGCAAAGCGAATAGTGTTTCGCACGCGCGCGGCAAGCCCGCGGAGTCGCAACCATTTCCGCAAGCGCCGTCGCATCGCATTGATGGTCTGTTAATGACGATCGCGGGCAGCGCCGTGAAAAGACCGATCGCCGCCTTTATGACCCGTGTTTTCCCGGGTCCACTTAACCAAAATGAAGAGAGACCTTGCGAAGCTCGGCGGATGCATCTTCTTTCCAAACATGACTTTCAGGCTGGAGCGCCAATGCCCGCTAATGAAAGCAATTGCGACCAAGAGCTTCGCATTTTGCGCGATCTTTTCCGCCTGCTGCCATCAGGCGTGACCGTTCAGGACGAGAACGGCACATTCCTGCTGGTGAACGACGCCGCCGCGGCGCAGTTGCGGCTCGCCGCCAATGCCGGCCAATCCGCGCAGCTCGACGAGCGCCACGAAAACTGTCTCGAACTGCTACGTGCCGGCCGCCCGGTGGTGCTGGAAGAAGCGTTGACCCATGGCGCGACGAGGCACGTGTTCCTGACCGCGCACCGGCCCGCGCAGGTCGGCGGCCGCAAGCTCCTGATCTCGAACTCGACCGATATCTCCGAGCAGAAGGCGTTCGAGGATCAGCTGTTCCGCTCGGCCTATTACGACGAGCTGACGGGGCTGCCGACCCGGCGGGTGATCGAGCATCGCGTCAACGGCCTGATCCACCGCGATGGGCCGGTGGCCCCGTTCGCGCTGGCCTTCCTCGACATCGACAATTTCAAGCACATCAACGACTATTACGGCCACGCCGTCGGCGATGCGCTGCTGGTGGAGCTGTCGAAGCGGCTCGGCCACGCGCTGCGCGAGACCGACATCCTGTCCCGCATCTCCGGCGACGAATTCCTGCTGCTGCTCAACCCGATCCGCGACCAGCGCGAGGTCGGCGATTTCATCGAAACCATGCAGCAGCGGCTGAAGGCGCCGTTCTTCATCGACCAGTCCGAGATCTTCGCCTCGACCTCGATCGGCGTCAGCCTGTATCCGGCGCATGGCCGCAGCTACGAGGCGCTGCGCCAGAACGCCGACATCGCGATGTACCGCGTCAAGAACAACGGCAAGGGTTCGACCGCGTTCTTCGATTCCAGCATGGAGCGCGAGGCGCTGGCGCGGATGAAGATCGAGCAGTCGCTGCGGCTCGCGATCCTGGAAAAGCGCTTCTGCTGCGCGTTCCAGCCCAAGGTCGACATCCGCACCCAGGACGTCAAGGGCATCGAGGCGCTGGTCCGGCTGCGCGACGACGAGGGCGTGATCCAGGCGCCCGGCACCTTCATCGACCTCGCGGTCGAGCTCGGCCTGATCGACGAGCTGACCCATCTGGTGCTGGCCGAGATCGTCAAATCGATCGACCTGATCAACGACACGTTCGGCCCGGCCGCGACCATCAGCATCAACGTCGCCGCCAAGCAGGCCGGCAATCCCGAGTTCATGCGCTCGTTCGCGCGCGCGCTTGATGACACCGGCTTCCCGACGCGCTTCATGGTCGAGGTGACCGAGGACGCCTTCGTCGCCAAGTCGCATTTCCAGGACCAGATCCTGCCGATCCTGCGCGGCATCGGCGTCGGCATCTCGATCGACGATTTCGGGATCGGCTACTCGTCGCTGTCGGCGCTCGCCGACATCACCGCCGACGAGATCAAGATCGACCGCTCCTTCATCACCGACATCCATCAGCGGCCGCGCAGCCAGGGCATTCTGCGTGCGATCGAGTCGCTGAGCGAGGCGCTCGGCATGACCGTGATCGCCGAGGGTATCGAGTCCTACGAGGAGCTCGCCTATCTGCAGGCGGCGACCAAAATCCGCTACGCCCAGGGCTACTACTTCTCCAAGCCGATCTTCCTGGAGGATCTGCGCCCGGCGATCCCGCAGACGAGCGAATCCCGCGCCAGCCTGTCGGCCCGCCCGGCCCCCGAAGGCCGCGTCGCCTACTCCCGCGCCAGCGGCTATCGGCGGTGATTCTCCTCGCCTCTCCCCGGCATCCGCCTTCGCCCGAAGGCGGGCTTCGGCGAGGGAGCGCAGCGCCGATCTCCCTTTTGGTTTGCTTAACGGACTCTTGCCGTCCTTGATGACCGGGCAGGCCTGGTGCCCGCGCCGGCCATTGCAATGCGGACCACCGGTGCGTCAGCGCCGCAAAAGCCGCGATTAAATGTTGAGTAACCGGATTTGCTAACCTGATATCGAACACCTGCATCGTATGCATGTCTCGGGGTTTAGAGAGATGCATGGATCGTTGCAGGGGCTGAAGAGCATCCCGTCCGGACGAAGCGCCAGCTGGCAGCGGGTCGTGGCCACGCTGCGCGGGCCGGTGCTGTGGCTGAGCGTCTGCGGCACCCTGCTGGTCACCGTGATCTTCCTCGGCACCATCACGATGATCGGCGAATTCCGCGAGCGGGCGCTGGCCAACAGCGAGCGCGAGCTGGAGAACACCGTGCTGCTGCTCGCCCGGCATTTCGACCAGCAGTTCGAGGATTCCGACACCATCGCCGCGAACATGATCGACCACTTGGGGATCTCCGAGATCGCATCCGCCGACATGTTCAAGACCAGGATGTCGACGCCGGAAGCCCATCGGATCCTCAAGGCCAAGGGCGTCTCCTTCCTTGGGCACATCTCGCTGTTCGACGCCGACGGCAAGATGATCGCCTGGTCGGGCGACTTGCCGGCGCCCAAGCTCGACATCTCCGGGCGCGCCTATTTCAAGAACTTCAAGTTCGATCCGCATCCCGACACGGTACGCGCCGAGGCGCTGAAGAGCCTGATCGTGGGCGGATTGAGCACCGTGATCGCCCATCGCCTGACGGGACCGGACGGCACGTTCCTCGGCGTCATGACCCGCCGCATCGATCCGCTCAATTACGAGAAGTTTTTCGCCTCGATCGCGCCGGGCAAGAGCGCGGCGATCGCCATGTTCCACAACGACGGCACGCTGCTGGCGCGCTATCCGCATGTCGAGGAGTTGCTCGGCAGGAAATTCTCCGCGCCGCTGCATGAGCTGGTGTTGAGCAAGGGCGGCCTGCAGACCATGCGGGTGCGGAGCCCGATCGACGACACCGAGCGGCTCGGCTCCGCGGCCAAGCTCAACCACTTCCCCGCCGTCATCGTCGCCACCAACACCGTGACCGCCGCGCTCGCCGACTGGCGCGCGCAGACCCGCTTCCTGCTGATCGCAGCGACGCTGGCGGCCGCGATCGTCGCCATGGTGCTGTTCGCCATCGTCCGCCAGATCGTGCGGCAGGGCCGCGAGGCCCAGCAGCGCGTCGAGGCGGAGCGGCAGCAGCTCGACATCGCCATCAACAACATGGTGCAGGGCCTGGTGCTGCACGACGCCGCGGGGCGCGTCATCACCCTGAACCGCCGCTACCTCGACATGTTCGACCTCGACCCCGAGATCGTGAAGCCCGGGATCGATTTCCGCGCCATGATCCAGCATCGCAAGGACACCGGCTCGTTCACCGGCGACGTCGATGCATTCTGTGCGCGGGTCCGCAAGAACATCAGTGAGGGCAAGGTCAGCAGCTCCGTCATGGAATGCCCTGATGGCCGCGCCATCAGCCTGGTCAGCAAGCCCCTGAGCCATGGCGGCTGGGTCGCGACCATGGAAGACATCACCGAGCGGCGCAGGCTCGAGCAGGAGCGCGACCGCAACCAGACCTTCCTGCGCGAGATCATCGACCACATCCCCTCGCAGATCACGGTCAAGGACGCCGACAGTCGCCGCTACGTCCTGATCAACCGCGTCGCCGAAGCCGAGTTCGGCCGGTCGCGCGACGAGGTGATCGGCAAGACGGCGTTCGACTTCCAGCCGGAAAAATGGGCCGATATCGTCACCTCGGAAGACGACGAGCTGCTGCAAACCCCGGATTGCAGCCTGTTCAAGGACGAGCATTTGCAGGGCTCGATGGCCAAGGGCTCGCGCTACATCACCTCGCGGCGGATCGGCATCCGCGACAAGGCGGGCCAGCCGCGCTACATCATCAACGTCGTCGAGGACGTCACCGAGAAGCGGCGCGCCAATGAGAGGATCGCGCACCTCGCCCATTACGACGCGCTGACCGACCTGCCCAACCGCGTGCTGTTCCGTCAGCAGATCGAGCGCGAGCTGGAGAAGGCGAAGGCCGGCGAGCAGTTCGCGCTGCTCTATATCGACATCGACGAGTTCAAGGGCATCAACGATTCGCTCGGCCATCACATCGGCGACGAGCTCCTGAAAACGGTTGCCAGCCGCATCAAGGCCTGCCTCGGCGGCGGCGACCTGATCGCGCGGCTCGGCGGCGACGAGTTTGCGGTGATCCGTACCGGCATCAGGGACACGCAGGAGGTCGAGGCGTTCGTCACCGCCGTGCACCAGGCGATCCGCCAGCCCTGCGACTGCCTCGGCTATCACCTGTCGACCGATGCCAGCATCGGCGTCGCGCTGGCGCCGCAGGACGGCACCGAGCTCGACCAGCTGATCAAGAACGCCGACATCGCGATGTACGGCGCCAAGGCCGAGGGCCGCCACACCCACCGCTTCTTCGAGCCCGCGATGGGCCTGAGCGCCAAGGCGCGGCTGATGATGGAGCAGGACCTGCGCCAGGCGATGGTCGATGGCGGCTTCGAGATCCATTACCAGCCGCTGCTCGGCCTGCACTCCAACGCGGTGACCGGCTGCGAGGCGCTGCTGCGCTGGCGGCATGCCGAGCGCGGCATGGTGTCGCCGGCCGAATTCATTCCGGTCGCCGAGGACACCGGCCTGATCTCGGAGCTCGGCGAGTGGGTGCTGCGCACCGCCTGCGCGGAAGCCGTGAACTGGCCGGACCACGTTCGCCTCGCCGTCAACGTCTCGCCGGTGCAGTTCAAGAACCAGACGCTGGCGCTGAAGGTCGCGAGCGCGCTGGCCAATTCCGGGCTGAAGCCGTCCAGGCTCGAGCTCGAGATCACCGAGGCCGTGCTGATCGGCGACGACGAGGCGGCATTGACCGTGCTGCATCAGCTGCGCGCGATCGGCGTCCGCATCGCGCTGGACGATTTCGGCACCGGCTATTCGTCGCTGAGCTATCTGAAGCGCTTCCCGTTCGACAAGATCAAGATCGACCGCTCCTTCGTCAGCGACATCGAGCTCGACGGCTCCGCAACCATCGTCAAGTCGGTGGTGAGCATCGCCGCCTCCCGCGACATGACGACGACCGCGGAAGGCGTCGAGACCGAGCAGCAGCGCGCGCTGCTGCGCCAGCTCGGCTGCACGGAGATGCAGGGCTACCTGTTCAGCCCGCCGAAGCCGGCGGCCGACATCCGCGCGCTGCTGGGCGCGACCGCCGAACGAACGCGCGCGACAGCGTAATCTTGCGGCGTGACACCCCCCTCATCCTGAGGAGCGGCCGCTTGGCCGCGTCTCGAAGGATGTAGGCCACGGACGGGGCCGCATGGTTCGCCCGGCGATGCGAAGCATCGTCCGGAGACGCGCTACGCGCTCCTGACCATGAGGGGCCCCATCTACCGCTTGCGGACCGGCCCACCTATATCAGGCGTGCCTGTCCCCGACGTGAGGATGTCGTGTCATGCAGCCTGTTTCTATCCTTCTGAACCTGCTCTGGATTCTGATCGGCGGCGCCTGGATGGCGGCCGGCTGGATGATTGCGGCTGTCATCATGGCGATCACCATCATCGGCCTGCCCTGGGCCCGCGCCGCCTTCAACATCGCGGTCTACACATTATTGCCGTTCGGCTCGCGCGCGGTGCGCCGCGACGAAGTGACCGGCTATTCCGACATCGGCACCGGGCCGCTCGGCTTCATCGGCAATCTGATCTGGTTCATCCTCGCCGGCTGGTGGCTCGCGCTCGGGCATCTCTTCACCGCGATCCTGCTCGCGGTGACCATTATCGGCATCCCCTTTGCCTGGGCGCACCTGAAGCTCGCAGGCATCGCGCTGTGGCCGATCGGCAAGGTGATTGTGCCGGCGTAACGCTTTGGGCTTCTCGTTTGAGCATGATCTTTTCGGAAAACCGCTTCACACTTTTCCGGATCATGCTCAGTGCCGTAGGGTGGGCAAAGGCGCGTCAGCGCCGTGCCCACCATTTACGGCTTGCTCGTGATGGTGGGCACGCTTCCACCTTCGCTTGTTGAGCTACGGTGCGAGAAGTCGCTTTGCCCACCCTACAATTTCTACAGCCAATCCTTAACGGTTTGCAGACACGCCTGGTGAGTCCGCCGCCAGATGTAGCCGTGACCGCCGCAGGGAGGACGGGGGCGCGAGGTGGCAGGGCATTCGTTCCTGACGCGCGCGCCTGACGTCCAGCCATCGACGACGCAGGCGCCCATCGCGGTGGCGTGGCAGCCGACACCGCAGCCGTCCGCGGCGTTGGCTGCACTCGTGCCGAGGAAGAAACCTGCCGTCAGAACCGCGAGCAAAGCTGCTCTCATGATGTCCTCCATCTGGGCTGTCGTCGGACGCGTTCGGCTTCACCTCATCATAAGCGGTCTCGGGGACGTTCGCTACCGCCAGCGTTGATCCATCACGCCACCAACCGCCCGGGGTTGTTCGCCGCCAGGATCGGCCGGATCAACCGCCCGAACCGCTCCGCCTCCTCATCATGCAGATAGCCGGACAGGCAGAACGAGTGACAGCCGGCATCGATGAAGGCTTGCAGCGTCGCGGCGCATTGCGCGGGGTTGCCGACCACGGCGATGCCGGCGCCGGGCCGCACTTTGGTGATGCCGGTCCACAGATGCGGCATCAGGAGATCGCCATAGTCGCGCGCGAGCTGCTGCACGCGCTGGTTGGCTTCCGAGCGGTTGTAGAGCGTCTTCATTTCCTGCTTCTGCCGCGCGGTGGCGTGGCGCACCAGCGTGTCGGCAGCCTCCCACGCATCCGCCTCGTTCTCCCGGCAGATCACCTGCAGCCGCATGCCGAAGCCGATGGCGTCCTCGCGGTCATGTGCGCGCGCCATCCGCCTGATCTCGGCGATATTGTCAGCGATCCGCTCCGGCAGATCGCCCCAGAACAGATGCACGTCGGAATGTTTGGCCGACAGCTCCCAGGCCTGCCGCGAGCCGCCGCCGAGATAGAATTTTGGGAACGGCTGCTGCAGCGGCCGCGGGCGGATGTGCGCGCCGGCAATCTGGTGAAATTGGCCGTCGAAATGCACCGGGCCGCGCGCGGTCCACAGCGCTTTGAGGATCGAGACCTCCTCCTCCATCAACGCGTAGCGCTCCTCCTTGGCGTAGCGGACGCCTTCGGCCTCGACCTCGCTCTCGTTCTGGCCGGCAATCAGGTTGATGCAGATGCGGCCGTCAGACATCTGGTCGAAGGTCGAGATCATCTTGGCCAGCAGCACCGGATTGATGTAGCCGGGCCGCGCCGCGATCAGCGGCTTGATCGACGACGACCGCGCCGCCATGAACGCGCCCGTGATCCAGGCCTCCCAGCACACCGAGCCGACCGGGATCAGCAGATACTCGAAGCCGGCCTGCTCGGCCGCCTGCACCACGCGGTCACAAAGTTCCGGCGAGCCTGCGATCTGGGCTTCCATCAGCCCATAGGCCCAGGTGTCGCCATGCGTGGGCAGATACCAGCCGAATTCCAGCGGACGCATGCCGATCTCCCCGAGAAGCAGCCGTTGGACGGCCTTGATCGAGACAGTCTACCGCCTGCATCGCTGGCGACAATCGCTCACAACGCGCCCGTCGCTCAACCGGATCGGACGCTGCGAGCAAGCTCGGCAGCATGGCGCGGTTGCTCAGTCGCCGGCCGGCTGGACGACAGGATGGCTGATATCGCCGAATTGCCTTCGGCCTCGAGCGCAGCGATGGCCTCTCGCGCCCAAAGATAGGATGTGTCGAAAATCTCCGTATGACGGTCGAAGTCCGTCACATCGATATCGGGCGACAGCGGCGGCCGCATCACCAGATCGAACGGCGCGGTCGGCAAGGTATCGTAACGCTGATGGGCGACGAGACTGCGCCACAGCACGTTGACCGCGCTCGGCGCGGCCGGAAGCAGCTTCTTGCGGAACGGCGTCAGCATGGCGGCGAACAGCTCGAACCGCCCGGGCAGCTCGTCATAGGCGACGTCGAACATCTCGGCCGCGGGCTCGCCGAAATGCACGACGAGATTGGGGCCGCTCTTGAGCTGATGCATCGGTGCCAGCGGCACGTTGTCGATCAGGCAACCATCGACCAGCATCGCGCCCTCGGCCGTATAAAACGGCGGCAACAGTCCGGGAATGGCGCTTGACGCGCGCACCGCCTTCCAGAGCGGCCCCGAGCGGATCAGCTCCAGACTATGGGTCGACAGATTGGTTGCGACCGCCGCGAACGGCCGCCAGCAATCCTCGATCCGGACGTCGCGGCCGTACTGATTGGCGAGCGCACGATCGAACGCCTTGTGATCCAATAGCGAATAGCGCGGCCAGGTGGGCCGCCGGAAGCTGCGGCTCGTGACGAAGATCTCGTGCGTGCCGCGCTCGAGATGCTCCGCCTCGTGATTCTTGGCAAACCCCGCCACCATGGCGGAGCCGACGCTGGTGCCGACAAAGATGTCGAACGTCACGCCGCGCTCGCGAAACGCCTTGTAGATGCCGACATGCGCCGTGCCAAAACTGCCACCGCCGGCGGCCACGAAGCCGATCGCGCGGCCGGACAGGAAGCGGATCAGGCTGTCGATGTCAACCCGATCCTCCAGCGCGACGTGGTGGTGCATGAGGCACGGCAGCCGGGCGAGCCAGGCCGTGGTCCCGCTGACGTGACTGCTGCGCCGGTCATGAATGCGCACGATGCGGCGTGCCGACGACGGATGAACCTCGCAGGCGAAGGCCTCGACCTCCGTCAGCGGTCCCGTGGGCGCATCGCCGCGGCAGGCGAACACGACCATGTCGGCCTGGCGGATCGCCTTGCGCACCCATATGGGCGCATCGCGCCCGCCGAGATAGATCACCAGCGGCGCGGCGTGCTCGAGCCTGTTGAGCCAGTCGGATACTTCCGGTGCGTCGAGGGCGCGACCGGGAAACATCGCACCGACCCGGGCGGGATCGACGATCTCGGCATCGGTGGCGGCGAGCCCGTCACGCATGCGGCGATCGAAGACATCGGGCACGATCTCGCGGCCGCCGTCGATCAGCGCGACCGTTCGCGCCTTCGGTGAGGCGCGGATCGGCAACAGACGCGCAGTCTCCTTGGCGAAGCGGCGCGCCAGCGCCCCGAGCAGCGCCTCGACGATCGCCGGGGCATCCCTGGAGAGCGCCTCATATGCGGTGCGCGTCAGCGCAAGCACGCTGCTGTCGCGGATCGCGATCACGTCGGCGGTGCGCGGGACATTGCCGAAGAAGCCGATTTCTCCGACCAGCTCGCCGGCGCGAAGCTCCGCAATCGGCTCGAGGTCACCCTTCCTGCGCACAGCCAGCGCGCCATGCAGCACCATGAACAACGAGTCCGACGCGCCGCCCTGGGCGACGAGCATTTGCCCACGCACCAGATCCAGGCGGATCATGGCTTTGAACGCCTTCAGCCGCTGTTCCGGACTGAGGGTCTGGAACAGCGCAAAATCCTCCAGCACGTTTCCCAACGCAAATGTCGCGCCGGCTTCGTTCATTGGCGACATCCAACCCGACGATTTCAGCGGATGTTAGCGCCGCCCTGCCGTCACGGCGAGCAGTATGAACACGCGTCCATGCGCCAACTGGCCGCGACTCCTGCCAATGGAAGCGCTGCAGCATGCAGCCAAGCGCCGTTGCGGCCGGCGCGGGCCGCCTTCTTCGAGGCCGCAGTGAGAGGCAGCCGGCGCGGGCCGCCCACACGGCGTCGACTCTCCCGGCAAGCGCGATCCGGCACGATTCGCACGTCGGACCTGGCCGTTCGGGCCCAATTGCCTGCCCCAACCGGCCCCGCAAAGCCGTTGCCCGGAGCAGGCCAATCAGCTAAATGAACCCCGCACGCACCCGTAGCTCAGCTGGATAGAGCGTTGCCCTCCGAAGGCAAAGGTCACACGTTCGAATCGTGTCGGGTGCGCCAAATTGGTGTCTTGCAGAGCATTATCCGCGCTCGAATCGAAACTCGAGTCCTGCCACATTCGAGCGAGCAAGCTATCTGGAAAGAAAGTCGTCGCGAACGGCGGCTGACGCGCACGCAGCCATCAACGCTTTGCTGTCGCAAGCTCAAACAGGCTTGGCAGCTTGCGTAGTGTATGGACGCTCCCCTCGATCTTGGCTGCCCCACTGGCGACGGCATCGTCAAGCGGCAGATGTCTTCCCAATATCTGTAGCAGGACGTCGAAGCGCGCCTCGATCGCTGCGATCCCGGAACTTTCGCCTTTGGCAATACTGGTCCCCGCGGGACCGCCCTCGATGATGAATCCCGTCGTTCCATCCGGGTACGGAATACGCAAACCGATGCGGCATTGCCGCACTGCCGTGCGGCTCGCAATCGCTTCGAGTGCGAGCAACACCCAGTCCGGCTCGAAGGTTTCGCCCGTGCGCATGGGAAACAGAAAACGCCCACCCCAACGGATCAGCTCGCGAATCGCGGGCTGGATCGCGCGGCCTGTTCCGGTGAGCTCATAGACCTGGGCGTTGAACGGGGCCGGCAGCACCACACGCTGCACGACGCCCGCCTCCATCAAGGCATTGAGCCGATCCGTCAAAAGCGCCGGACTGATGTCGCCGAGACGTTCGCGAAGGTCGCCGAACCGCCTCGGCGCGAGCAACAGTTCGCGGATGATCAGCAACGTCCAGCGCTCGCCGACAATTTCGGCCGCGCGCGCGAGCGCGCAAAACTGATTATAGCGAGCTCCGCTCATTCAGATGACATGACTGCTCCGCTTGGTCTGGTCAATCCACCGATCGCGGCGATCCACCGGTCTTCAGCGCATCTCCATCGCTTCGGCGATCTCGATCGTCCCGATCTCGAGAAACGGACAACGCTGCGCGATGTCGAGCGCCGCGTCCATGTTGTCGGCAAGCACGATCGAAAATCCGGTCAAATGGTTCGGCCCGCGCTCGGACACGGCATTCGAGGTTACAAGCTTGCCCTGCCCGAGTGGCATCCCAGGGTTGATCATGCGGTCGCCCAGTCCATCGACCCACGCTTTCCATTTGGCCATCTGCGCCGCCCGCTCTTGTGGGTTCGCCGTCTGTTTGCCGCCGAGATAGGCGATGACGTATTTCGGCATCTCGTCTCTCCGTCCTCAGTTTCGATAGGCGAGCGCAATCAGCGGTCCGACAATTGCGAACTGGAGCAGCGTAAACCCCGTCTCCAGCAGCACATAGAGCGGGACGGAGCTCATGATGCTCTTGGCGGCAACGGCCAGCGTCGTGAACGACCACGACAGCACGGCAAGCGCCAGCCCGTAGGCAACGCCCGGCCTGAAGGTGGCGCTGCCCCGCGCGGGAAAGAGCCGCGGATAGGCCCAAGAGAAGATGATTCCCTGAATCACCATGGAAACGAAGCCGAAAGGAATGATGGGATCAGGACGATATATCCCGAGCGCGTCGTAGGTCGGCGCGAACAGGACCAGGTGCCAGACATACGCTATCGCAAATGTCGGCACGAGATAAGCCGCGACTCCCATCCAGAAGCTGCTCTTG
Organism: Bradyrhizobium jicamae; assembly: GCF_018130695.1. Classification (GTDB taxonomy): domain Bacteria; phylum Pseudomonadota; class Alphaproteobacteria; order Rhizobiales; family Xanthobacteraceae; genus Bradyrhizobium; species Bradyrhizobium jicamae_B. The sequence continues at coordinate 17,131 of NZ_JAFCJX010000031.1, forward strand.
GACAACACCCCGCTATCCGCTTCAGTTACCGCCATCATCTCCTCCTTCCAGTGCCGACCGGCGCTTCGGAAAAGGCGAGCAGATGCGCCGACACCGCATCCCCCGCGCCCCGCGGCAAGCCGGGGCGCAAACAACGGGGTCTCGAGCGCAGATGCGCGCGGAAAGATCAAATGCGGCAATCGCTTCGCAAAGACGGCCGCCCGCCAGGCGCATGGCTCCCTGCCGCTTACTATAGATATAATACTATCTACTTCATATTCTGAAGTAAAGCTGAATTTGCCTGTGGGAGGCTTTCCCCGTCAGCCAGTCGATGTGCTGGGAGACCAAAAGCGCGCAGCGACGATCTGCAGCGGGCTCACGCAATAGAATTCTGCAGGCGCTATCGCAAGGAGAGCCGCTGGTATTGGATCGCGGATGCGGTGCCTGACTTCTCTGCTGAATATCCGCACCCAGACAGCTGAAGCTGAAAAGTAAGTAGTGCTGTCATGTTGGATCGATTTGGCGCGCGACCTCGATTGCTTGGCTACTCGCATCGTCGTTAGATGGCTGGAACGGTCGATCGAGCCCGGCTACCGACATGGGGACGGAGATGCAGCATATCGCCGAGTGGCTGGAAGATATCGGCCTGTCCGAGTACTCGCAGCGCTTCGTCGAGAATGGCATCGACATCTCGGTGCTTCCGCATCTGACTGATCAGGATCTTAAGGAGCTTGGCATTCTCCTCGGACATCGACGGAAAATACTCGCGGCGGTTGGCCGGCCCGCAATCGCACCAGCATCGCCCGCACCCGCCAGCCCGTCCGAGCCGCAACCACGGGAGATCGCCGAGCGCCGCCAGGTCACAGTATTGTTTTCCGATATGGTAGGCTCGACAGCCCTCTCCACGCGCCTGGACCCGGAAGATCTCAGAGAAATCATCTCATCTTACCAGAATTGCGTGACGCAGATCATCCGCCGCTCTGGTGGATTTGTTGCCCGATACATGGGGGATGGCGTGCTCGCCTACTTTGGCTATCCGGAAGCCCATGAAGAGGACGCGGAGCGCGCCGTTCGGACGGGGTTGGAGCTTGTCGCGGCGGTGTGTGAACTCAAGACGCTGGTCGCATTGCAAACGCGCGTAGGCATCGCAACCGGCATGGTCGTCGTCGGCGATCTGATCGAGACAGACGAAGCGCGCGAACGCGGCATCGTCGGCGAAACACCGAATCTGGCGGCGCGATTGCAAGGCGTGGCAGAGCCCGGAATGGTTGTCATCGCCGAAAGCACCCGAGAGCAACTCGGCAGGCTGTTTGATCTTGAAGAACTCGAAGCAAAGGACCTCAAAGGCATTCCGAAACCTGTGACGTCATGGGCAGTGCTGCGGGCCGGCGCAGCTGAAAGCCGGTTCGAAGCTCTTCACGCAGGCACGATGACGTTCGTCGGGCGCGAGGCAGAAATCGAACTGCTCAAACGTTACTGGCGATTGGCAAAAAGTGGTGAGACCCGCGTGGTTCAGGTCTCGGCCGAGGCGGGACTGGGAAAGTCGCATCTCGTGGCGACATTCGCCGAGCAGCTTCGGTCCGAGCCCCACACCATTCTGCAATTTTTTTGTGCGCCCCACACTCGCGACAGCGCGCTCTTCCCCATCATCGCCTGCCTGGAACGGGCGGCCGGCTTCAAACATGAAGATACTCCAGAGGCCAAGCGCAACAAGATTGAAACGCTCCTCACGTCCAGCTCAGACGTGGCCGAGGATGTCCATTTGATTGCAGAGTTGCTCGCGCTGCCGCGGTCCGACGACGACCGTGCAATGGACTATTCACCGCAGCGTACGAAAGAAAAGACGTTGGACGCTCTTTTGCGTTACGTGGTTGGCGCGGCAAGGCGCCAGCCGGTCTTGCTAATCTTTGAGGATGTCCATTGGATCGACCCGACCTCGCGCGAATGGCTGGATCTCGCCGTTCGGCAGATGCGGCAATTGCCGGTTCTGGCGCTCGTCACATCCCGAACAGAGTTTCAATCGTCCTGGGCAGGCCAATCTCACGTGACATCGCTGCCGCTGCCGCGGCTTTCGCCGGAAGACTCGGTCACCCTGGTACGGCAGATCGAACGCACCAATGCGCCGCTCTCCGAGGGAGTGGTGCAGGAAATCATCGATCGGTCGGACGGTGTGCCGCTGTTCCTCGAGCAGGTGACACGAGCTGTGCTCGAAGTCGGAGACGCCAATGTCGTCAGGAACGGCTCCACCCCGTCGGCACCGGACCGTCGTATCCCTTCAACTTTGCAGGCCTCGTTGATTGGACGTCTTGACCGTCTGGGAAAGCCAGCAAAGGAGATCGCCCAGCTTGGCGCGGCGATCGGACGCGAGTTTTCATACAATCTTCTTGCGGCGGCGTCGCAGCGCCCTCCCGTCTACCTGGAGGATGCACTTGCCCGGCTGGTCGAGAAGGAACTGATCCTCCAGAGCGCATCGCTTCCCGAGGCCACCTTCCTTTTCAAGCATGCCCTTGTGCAGGATGCCGCTTATTCCACGCTTCTCCGGACTTCGAGGCGGGATATCCATGCACGCATCGCCACTGCAATGCTGTCCAGGGGAACCGCCGACAGCGCTGCGCCGGAGATCGTCGCCTTTCATCTGCAGCAAGCCGGCCGACCGGCCGAAGCGATAGCCTATTGGCGGAAGGCAGGAGAACAATGTGCTCGTAGGGCGAACAATCGCGAAGCGGCGGCCCACTTTCGTCGCGCGCTGGCCCTGCTGGAGCGGCATCCACAAGCGAGTGACCGCCTTGGCATCGAGCTCGCGATCCTGTCGCAGCTCGCGCCGGCGTTGATGAGCGTTTATGGCTGGGGTGCGACCGAAGTCGGCGAAGTTGTCGAACGGGCCACTGAAGTGGGCCATCAGCTCGACAGTTCACAGGAGGTCGCACCCTCTATCGCAAACCTCTGGCTCTTCCACTATGCCAATGGCCGGCTCGATGCAGCGGAGAAAGTGTCACGCGATCTGCACAGGATTGCTCGGGATCTGGACAGTCAGGAGGTATTGCTGCAAGCACATCATACCGCGTGGCCCGTGCGGTGGGGCCGAGGGGCAATGAAGGACGCTCTCGGACATATCGATGCCGGATTGGCGCTTTATGATGAGCAGCGCCACGCGCATCACCGGTTCTTGTATCTCGGGCACGACCCCGCCGTTTGCGGCTTGGCGATCGCTTCACAACTCTGTTCGAGTCTCGGTTATGCGGCACAAGCAAAGGACCGGGGCGATCAGGCCCTGGCGTTGGCCCGGAGGCTCAACCATGAGCCCACGCTTATGCACGGCCTTTGGTTCGTCATTGAATCGCAGATGACACGCAGTGATGTTTTCGGCGTGACTGCAAACACGGCGGAACTCCTAAACCTCGCCGAGCAATACGGACTTCCGCTGCCGCGCGCGATGGGACTGATCTATCGCGGCTGGGCATTGGCATACTCTGGCAAAGCGGAAGAAGGTCTTGCGCTTGCAACGGAGGGCACCGGCTTACTGCAGCGGACCGGAAACCAAATTCTTCTATCGCGCGCCTACGGGGTTATCGCCGAAATCCACTTGATGACCGGAAGATATCAGGAAGGTCTGAGCGAAGTAGAAAGGGCGATTCACGTCGCGTCAAACATCGGCGAATTCTTCTATATGGATCGCCTGCTTCTGAACCGCGCGCTGCTGATGCGGGAAACGGGCCAAGCCGAAGAAGCGGTCGAAGCAGGATTGAAGCGCTCCCTGGAGTTCGCGTCCTTGCAAGGCGCCAAGGCCCTCGAATTGCGCACTGCTATCCATCTCGCCAATTTGTGGGGTCACAATGGCAAGCGTGACCAAGCGCAGAAATTGCTAAGATCGACTTGCGACAGGTTCACCGAAGGGCACGATACGCCCGATTTCAAGCGGGCTAGCGAAATGCTGCACGGGCTTGAGGACCAAGCCCGCACTTGATTGCGACGATCATTGCTTGCCTGCTCTTCCTTCCGGCTTTGTATGCACGTGTGCACGCTTCGCATTGCGGGCGGCCGGGCGAAGGCTCTCCTCTGTCCACCCAGTTGCTTGCCCTATCGCTTTTTGCGAACGGGCACGTTATCTTGCTCCGAAGGCAAGGCTCACACGTTCGAATCGTGTCGGGTGCGCCATTTGCGGTAGTCAACGATCCCATGCGCATGATTGATCGTCTCTTCTCCTCTTTCGCTCTCTTCCTTGCAATCGCAGCCGTCCCGGTGCCTCCCGCGCGCGCTGCTGAAACCTGCCCGTTCATCGGCGCTCAGGCGCTCGCCGGCGCGATGCCGGCGATCAAATGGTCGCTGATTTCAAATCAGGACGGCCGCGGCTGCATCTACCAGGCCGGGCGCGGCGACACGATGATGCTGACCGTGTTCCGCAATCCCGACAAGGACCGCGCCAGGGAATTGTACGCAACCTTCGTCAAGACGCTCGGCGAGCGCATGCCGCTTGGCGCGGTGTCCGGGATCGGTGACGAAGGCCAGGGCGGAACGAGCGCCGCCGACGCACAGCGCCAGGAGGCCTCGGTCGTCGCCCTGTCCGGCGATTACATTGTGCAGATCAGCGTCTATCCGGTCGGCCGGCGTGCCGACGGCACGCTGCTCGGACCGCTCACCGACGTCGCGCGCGTTGCCATCGGCAATGTGGGCAAGACCAGCGAGCGGTTCGGCAGTTGCGAATGGCTCACTGCCGCGGATGCCGACGGCTTTCTCGACACGAGCACGCTGACGCTCCAGCGGACCGGCGCGGGCAGTTGCATGATGTTCGATCGCGAGGCCAACACCATGACTGTCGCGGTCATCGAGATGTCGCGCGACACCGTCATCGGCATGATGAAGCGCGCAGGCCCGTGCAAGCACGTGGCGATACCCGAGCTCGGCCGCGAAGCCTTCGGCGAGCATTCCTGCACCAAGGGCAACGGCAACGCCGTCAACATCTATGTCTGGAAGAACGGCAGGCAGGCCTCGATCCTGTTCGCGCCGGTCAAGCCGCATCCGGAGTCCGGCTCGGTCGTGCGCCTGAAGGCGGTCGCAGCGCAGGTCTATGGAAAACTGTGACGGCCCGCAGAGCGCGCTGAAACCGCAAGAATCCATTTCTCAAATGCGCCGAGGAGCCGATCATTTCGACGAACGGGTCGGCGCAGGAGATAGTAGCCCTCGTCGAGCGTGATCGGTGGCGCGAGAAGCTGTAGACGCCGGCCGGAAAGGTGCTCGTCGACATAGGCCATGTCGATCATCGCAATCCCCCCGCCGGCAAGCGCCGCCTCGAGAGCTTGCGCGCGCGACTCGACAACCAGGCCGCCTTCACTTGGCTTTCCAGCCCGCTGAGATGCCGCCCACCAAAGCGACCAGTCGCGAAAGCGTGATCGGGCGCGGATGATGGAGGTTCCTTTAAGGTTCTGATCGGCGCCGGGCGCTGCAACCGGAGCGAGGGTCTCGCGAAACAGCAAGGTCGCGGTCAGTCCAGGCCAGTTGCCCGATCCGTGTCGAATGGCGCAGTCGAAATCCTCGGCCTCCAGATCGATAACCCGACGCGTCGTTGTGAGTGCCACCTCGATGTCGGGATGCCGGGCCCGGAACTCCGGCAATCGCGGCAACAACCAGTGCGACGCCAATGTCGCGACCGTGCTGATGCGCAACTGAGAGCGTCGCCGGCGGATCGGTTCGACAGCCGCCTCGATGCGGTCGAGGGCGTCGCCCATCACCGCGAGGAGCGCGTCGCCATCATCGGTCAGGACGACACTGCGCCCCCGTTTCTGCATGAGTGTAACGCCGAGTTGGCGCTCGAGATCTGCGACCCGATGGGAAAGGGCCGAACGGCTGACCCCAAGAACATCAGCCGCTGCCGTGAGACTGCCGGTCCGCGACAGCAGAGAAAGCGCCTGCAAACCTCTGAGCGATGGAAGCATGACTCGCCGCATCGACTGGTGATGACAGGTGAGACTATCTCACGCTTCGATCCCGCCGCAAACTGCTACCGATCAAGCGGGAGGACCGCCGATGCCGAATGTGTTCCAGCAGCTTGCTGCCTATAATTCCTGGGCCAATGCCCGGCTTTACGAAGCGGCGCTTGCGCTGCCGGAGGAGTTGTATCGCGCCGACGCAGGCGTGTTCTTCCGCAGCCTGCATGGGACGCTGAACCACCTCCTCTTGACCGACAGGCTTTGGCTGACCCGGCTCACGGGTGTCGGCCAGCAGCCCACGCGTCTCGACGGGATCCTCTACGAGGATCGCCGGGAGCTTGCGCGGGCGCGCCTCGCCGAGGACTCGCGCCTCATCGCAGTGGTCAATGGTTACGACGACGCAACTCTCGCGCGGCCGCATGCCTATCAGACAACGTCGGGGAAGCCGCAGGAACAGCCGCTATCGGACATCCTGCTGCATCTTTTCAATCATCAGACGCACCACCGCGGTCAGGCGCACTCATGCCTGTCGATCACAACCAAGCAGGAGCCGCCCCCGCTCGATCTGCTGCTGTTTCAACGGGGGCTGCCGCCGCCCAACCTCGCCGAGCGTTTGGGCTCGTCCACGCCGGCGTGATCTCACAAATCGGGCTGTCGCGATTTCACCCCCTGGCAGGTCGTCAGCTTTCCGGGGCTGCCGGTGTCGTCGCCGGAACAGTGAGGGGAGCTCCGCCAATCGAGACCGGCCCTGCAGGTTTCGATTCCCGGGTCATTCGTTTGCGCAGCGCCAGCCGGTAGGCGTGCCCTCGTCGGATGGACGACGTAATCTCCGACATCATTGAACCTTGCAACGAGTCGACCTTCGCGATCAGCGTGGAAAGCTGCGCGGATATCTTCCTCACATCGACCCGCTCGTCCGTTATGCTCTGTCGGAGCGACAAGAGTATGAGCGAGTCCTGCTGCAGCAGAGCGGTGTTTTGCTGCAGTGATTGATTGTTCTGCTGCAGCGAAGCCGTGTGTTGCTGCTGAGCCGATTGAACATCCTTCAAGGCGGCAACGACCGGATCCGGCGTTGGCGTGGACGCTTTCTGGTGCGGAAGCAGCTCGGCCAGACGGCTGACATCCGGCAACGGCAACTCAGACCGCCATGCATAGATGGCCGCCGTGCCATTGATGGCCAAGGCGCACACCGACAGGACGAGGACCGATTTGCGGCTGGCCTTCCTGGTCGGCATTGCAGCCTCGACAGCTGCAGGTTCGGATGCCGTGGCGATGGCTGCGGCCGCGGCCGCAAGGGCAGCAGGGTCGAATTGTTCGGCCAGGCTTTGCACTTCCGATGTTGTGGTCATGTGCATTGACCTCGAATGAGCGGGCAAAGGGAAGCCGTCGCTGGGACGTCCTCGCGACGGCTCCTCTACGCAGCACCCATCTACAACTTTCGTGAATTATGAACCGATGAGATTAATTCCACGTTAGCGCGCTCAGCGCGCCGCTCGTGAGACGACGCTGGCTTCTATGCCATCGGCATCGGCGCTTGTCCTTGGTGATTTTCCGTGGAATTACGGTGGCGGCGCGCGCAATATCCGAATGCAAGACGCGCATCATGAGGCGCCGGAATGAACGATCGATATGATGCCGTCGTCATTGGCCTCGGCGCCATGGGCAGTGCCGCCTTCTTCGAGCTGGCGAAGCGCGGCGCGCGCGTGCTCGGCATCGAGCAATTCGACCCCGGTCACGACAGGGGGTCATCGCATGGCGAAAGCCGCATCATCCGCCTCGCCTACTTCGAGCATCCGTCCTATGTGCCGCTGGTTCAGGAGGCGCGGCATCGCTGGGCCGAGATCCAGCAGCGCGCCGACGAGACCATCTTCCTCGACATCGGCTGCGTCGAGATCGGTTTCCCGGGCGCGCCCCTGATCCGTCGCTCGCTGGAAGCCGCGCGTCAACATTCGCTTCACGTGGACGAGATGGACGCACGGGACATCCGCATGCGATTTCCGGCGTTCGACGTGCCCGATGATTGGACCGGGCACTTTCAAGCCGACGGCGGCCTGCTGATCCCCGAGTTGGCGATCAAGACCTTCGTCCGCGAAGCCGTGCGGCTGGGCGGAACGCTGATGGCCGGCACGAAGGTCAGGCGGATCGAAAGCGGATCGAAATATCCGGAGATCGATCTTGGCGCCGGACGCGTCAGCGCCGAGCGCGTGATCGTCACCGCCGGCGCCTGGCTCACCGAACTGGTCGATATTCCGCTTCCGCTCGAAATCTCGCGGCAGGTGGTGGGCTGGTTCGAGCCGCAGGTCGCCGCGAGCTTCACGCCGGAGGCCTTGCCGGTGTTCTTGCTGGCGACCCCGGATAATGCCTATTACGGCTTTCCCAACCACAGGGAGTCGGGATGGAAGGCGGCATCGCATCTGCACGGCCGATCGCTTCAGAACGCGGACGCCCTGCGCCAGGACGCGGCGCCTGATGATGAGGCGCAGATCAGGCGGATGGTGTCCGACTACATGCCTGACGGCAACGGTCCGCTCCGGAAGATGCAGACATGCATGTACACGAATACGCCTGACGGCCATTTCCTGATCGATCGGGCCGCACACGACGCCCGCATCATTGTTGCGTCGGCGTGCTCCGGACACGGCTTCAAGTTTGCGCCCGTGATCGGCGCAATTCTCGCCGACATGGCCGAAGACAAGACGCCGGCATTTCCGATCGATGGCTTCTCCGCCGACATGTCGCGCCGCCTGTCGCCGGTGCAGCTGTTTTGAGGCGAACATCGCTCAACCCCCCTGCGCCTGCGACATCATTCGCGTCGACGGCACCGCCCTCGTGGGCGACAATCGACCGGGGGCGACCGTTTGGATATGTCGCCCGAGACCGTGAGCGACACCCGTTTTCCTCAATCCATTTTTCGGAGACGCATCATGCAGGTTTATAATGTGGTCAGGTTCAAGGTGAAGCAGGGGGAGGAGGCCGCCTTCCTCGATGCGCACCGCAACGGCAAGGCCAAATGGCCGGGCCTCGCGCATGGCGTCATCATCAAGACCGGCGAGCAGACCTTCTGCCTGATCGGCACCTGGTCGAGCCAGGAGGCGATGGCCGCGGCGCGCCCCGCGATGATCAAGACTCTCGACAGCTTCCGATCCGTGCTCGAGGATCAGGGCAACGGACGCGGCGTGACCGATGCCGTGTCGGGAACGGTCGTGCTCGATCTCTAGCACGCGACGTCCGCAACGCATCTGACGCCAAGGCGCAGATTCATCTCCTGATCGTCACGCCCTTCGTGGTGAAATGCTGCGCCCGACGCTGCAGTACATCAGCCCTCGCGTGCCGGCGCCTCGCACAGCAACAGCCACGCGCCGGTATCACGATAACGCAGGGACGCTGCGGCCGGAATTCCACGGGCATTTTGAAGCAAATCATCGGAATCTTGCGGAACCAAACCTTAAGGACGTGGACCTAGGCTCCCGGTCAGGAAACGCCTTGTTGCCGCCGTCGCTTGGCAAGGGCTTCGCTTTCAACGCCGCCACCGTGGTTTGCAGACACAATTTTCGTCACCGACCGGATAGCCGAACGTTTTGAGCAAACTCCGCAACATCATTGTCGACGCGGCGGCGATCATTTGGCGCAGCGCCCCGCTGCAGCTCGCCTTGTTCTTCCTGCCGCTGGTGTGGATCGGCTACTTCGCGATCAGCTCTTCGGAAAGAACCGATGCGCTCCAGCAAGCCCGCGCGCATGGCGACAGCGTCGCCAAGCTGTTCGAGGAAAACACCGAACGGATATTTGAACGGGTCGATCAGTCGCTGCTGATCGTGCGGGCCCTCAATGCGCAGGATCCGGCCGGCTTCGACCTGAAATCATGGGCCGACAGGGCGCGCATCGCGAGCGGCGATGTCGTTCAGTTCTCGCTAATCGGACTGGACGGCTACCTGCACCAGACGACGACGGGTTATTCCGGACCGCCGCTTTATCTTGGCGACCGGGAGCACTTCGCCAATGTGCTCAGGCAATCCGGCGACAATCTCTATGTTGCCAAGCCGGTGTTGGGGCGCGCGTCCGGCAAGTGGACCATCCAGATCGCGCGAAAGCTGTTCGACCTCGAACACAATTCCATCGGCGTCGTCGTGGGCTCGATCAGTGTCGACCTGGTCGGCAATTTCTACGACACCGCAAAGCTCGGAACAGGAGGGACGCTTGTCCTTCGAAATCAGGACTATGTCGTGCTGGCGACGCGGGGAATAGACCCGGGCACGGTGCTCGGCCAACGTCGCGTGTCCCGGCTGGAAGACGCATTGCGGGACACCAACTATACGCAATACTGGAGCGAGGGCCGTCCGGATCGCAGCAACAGGTTGATTACTGCGCGCAGATCGTCCCTGTTTCCTCTCATTTTCACGGTGGGCGTTTCCGAACAGGAGATCTATTCGCGCTATCAATCGCGACAGAAGATCTATCTGGGTGGCGCGCTACTTCTCACCTTCATCATCGCCGGCGCGGCCGCGTTCCACTGGCGGCGCCAGCGGGCGCTCGATCTGGCGCAACAAGAGCTGCGCGATTCCGTCAGCAAGTTCGAGGACGTGCTCCGCAACCTGTCCCAGGGGCTGAGCATGTTCGACGGCAACGACCGCCTGATCGCATTCAATCGGCGCTGGCTGGACGCCTATGATCTTTCGCCGGAGCAGACCCGGCTCGGCATGACGTTCCAGGAGGTGTTCGCGAAGCAGGATGCCGTGCCCGACCTCGACGGCTACCTGCGAAATCTGAAGGACAGGCTCGCGGTCGCGGAAAACACCTCGAACACGGTGACATTCCCGGACGGGCGCGTCATCTACATCTCCTACGGGCGGCGCCAGGGCGGCGGCTGGATCGCCACTCATGAGGATATCACCGAACGCAAGGCCTCCGAGGACAGGATCGAGAGGCTGGCTCACTATGACAGCCTGACCGGGCTTGCGAACCGCAACCTGTTCAGGGAGCGCGTCGACGAAACGCTGGCAGGGTATCGCCGCCTCAACACGCCTTTCGCCGTGCTGCTGCTCGACCTCGACAAGTTCAAGCCCGTCAACGACGCGCTCGGCCATCAGTCCGGCGATGCGCTGCTCAAGCAGGTTGCCGGCCGGATCAAGACCGAGATCCGCGCGACCGATACGGCAGCCCGGATCGGCGGAGATGAATTCGCGCTGATCGTCAATCTGGGCCAGGGCTTGCTTCACGAAGATGCAGCGGCGCTTGCAGGGCGACTGATCAATGCGATCTCCGCGCCCTATGACATAGCCGGCCATCCGATCGTGATCGGATGCAGCATCGGCATTGCCGTGGTCCCCGAGCATGGCACGCTGATCGACGAGATTCTGCGCAACGCCGATCTCGCGCTGTACCAATCGAAGAATGCCGGGCGCAACTGCTTCAACATCTATTCGCCCGAACTCAAGGCCGAAGCCGACGAGCGCAACATCCTCGAAATCGAGCTTCGCGAGGCGATCTGGCGCGAGGAGATCGAGGTCTACTACCAGCCGGTGATCGAGCTCGGCACGGGCCGGACCAAATCCGTCGAAGCGCTCGCGCGCTGGCGCCACAAGACCAGGGGCTTCGTCTCCCCGACCGAATTCATCCCGGTGGCCGAGGAAGGCGGCCTGATCGTCGAGCTTGGCAAGCTGGTGCTCGCCAGGGCGTGTCGTGACGCCATGACGATGCCTGACGACATCAAGGTGGCGGTGAACCTGTCGGCCGTGCAATTTGCCACGAGCGACGTCGTCGATTCCGTGATGTTCGCACTCTCCGACAGCGGCCTTCCCGAGAAACGGCTGGAGCTCGAGATCACCGAGAGCGTCTTCCTGGCCGACAGCCAGGAGACTCTCAAGACGCTGCAGCGCCTGCAGAGGCTCGGTGTTTCCATTGCCCTCGATGATTTCGGCGTCGGCTATTCGTCATTGTCCTATCTAACCGCCTTCCCATTCAACAAGGTCAAGATCGACAAGTCATTTGTCGACCGGATCGGCCGCCCCGAGACGCTTGCTGTGCTGAGCTCGATCGTTCAGCTTGCCAGGACGCTGCACCTGTCCATCGTTGCTGAAGGCATCGAGACCGAGGAACAGCTGGACAAGATCCGCCTGCTCGGAATTTCTCTCGGTCAAGGCTATGTCTTCAGCAAGCCCGCACCGCTCGCCGATCTCGCATGGCCATCGCATGCCTCGCGCAAACGGCAGGCCGTGGCCTAAGGCGCGATGAGATTGGGATGAATCGACCTGACCGCGGGTTCGGTCCACCTCTCCCCAGCGGGGAGAGGTGAACTTCCGATTCGGCGCCACCTCAACCTGATCTCGTCTTGCTTTAGATACGGGGCCGAGGCTGGTGAGGCCTACTATCTGACGCATGACCGCCAGTCAGGGAGTGAAATCGAAAAAGTCCGCCTCCCCGAGGAAGAAGAACTGCAGTCGGTTGTCCTGATCGCGCAGAGTCCTGACCTTGTCCTCGATCGCTTTCATGTGCTTCAGGCGATCCTGCTTCGTTTCGCTTTCCTTCGAGCTGTTGAACCAGAACTTGAATTTCCTGTTCGTTCCGTCGTTGGAGCGCGCGTTGAAAATGGCATCGAGAACGATGGGCTCGGGGTTTCCGCTGAATCCATTGCCGCAGAATACGTAATTGTCGGCCGTGATATTCCTGGCGAATTCCTTGGTCGTATTCTTCTCAGAACCGTGATGCGGAACCTTCAGAATGTCGACGTGCAGCTTGCCGTTCTCGAGGAGGCCGAGCTTGTCCAGCCCCTTGATCACGTCATTCGCGTGTCCGTCACCGGTGAGCAGGAGCGTGGTATTGCCGTCTTCGACATAAAGCATGATGGACGCCAGATTGGGCGGCGTGACTTTTGTCCTGTCGCCCAGCTGGGTCGCGGCGAAGGCAGGCCCCAGGATCGTGTCGACATTTTCCTCAAGTTCGCCGGCATCCCTCCTGGCCTGGTCGCGCAGCTTCCTGACCGTCTCCCGGTTGTCGCGAAGCCAGTCGTTCCAAACGTCTCTGAAGGCGTCCAGATCCTCTTCGAACGGCGCGACAATCCTGCATTTGAGGCTGCCGAACGCGACGGTCGCATTGTTGCTCCGAAACATGATCAGCTTCTGATTCTCGTTCAGCGGGATGTCGAGCTGTTCGGCGCTGACGCGCTGGGACACCTTTATTGCCTGCTTGTTGCTCGACACGATGGCCTGGTTTTCCAGGGCAGCGTCGCGGAGCTGGTCGTCGTCGACGTCGGCGAGAATAGGGACCATGGCCGCAAGCATGTCGCTGATCTCTCCGGCGTTCTGTCCGATCTGATCGTGAAAGGCGTTGTGCCAGATTCGCTTTATCTTCGGCGGTTCCGGCACGTCCGGCTCATTGAATTCGTTGTCGCCTGAAGCCTGATGATGCCTGAAGACTTTCCAGGCCATCGCATTGTCGAGCAGTTCGAGCACGCCGCCGATGTGATCGTCGTCGACATGGGAGACGCACAGCAGGTCAATGGCGTCTTCCTCGGCGAGATGCGCGGCGACATGATTCACGAAGCTTTCCCGCATCCCACCGTCGCTCAATATCTTGCCGCCGCCGCTGCCTTTGATGAGCAAGCAGTCGCCCTTGTCGGAATGAAAAACCCTGAGTTCCATGGCGTCGCGCTCCAAACATTGAACGAAAAACTAGCTTGTCGGAATGTCCGTGATGTCTTGTCGCCGACTCGCCTTCAGCGTTTCATCGAGGCATGCTTGTGGGTCGATTACGCCAAACCCCGCATCATTGGCCCAGTCGAACGTCTTGCCGGGCAGAGGCCGCGCGGTTCGTTGGATGATGCTGCCGATTTGCGCCGCATTGAGCTGCGGCGATAACGAGAGCATGGTCGCGGCGATGCCGGCAACATACGGGCTCGCCATGCTGGTGCCCGTCAGGGCAATCCATTCATTGCTCGCACCGGAAAATCCCTTTGCAGCGACAATGTCGGTTCCCGCCGCCGCGATGTCGGGCTTGAGGCGGCCATCGCGGGTTGGTCCCTGGCTGCTCGTCGCGTGAATTCGGCTCTTGCGCAAATCGAGATTAGCCACCGAGATGACGCGCGGGCTGCAGGCGAGCGAGCTGATCTGCGACACCGGTACGTTGGTCCGTTCCGAGAAGAACGATGGAAACCTCCACGCTTCCCGGGTTCCGATTTTTCCCACCGGCGCCGGATCATCGCGCTCAATCCATCCATGGAAGCGTCCGTCACGTATGTCCGTCCCTTCAAGGCGAACCGTCCATATGCCGGACGCGACGCCGATCACCTGGCCGCGCTTCAGGTAGGGCGAGAGGTAAATCGCAATCTGATTGCAACCGTTTACCGGATGATAGATCTCGTTGTAGATGCTGACGAAGGTACTGTCCGGCAGTTGCCTGTTCTCAATATATTGCCGTTCGTCGACCGGCCCGATCCATTCACTGGAATCCGGCGGCTGCAGCCAAACCCGGAAGCGGTCCTGACCGCTGTACCAGATTTCGAGCTCATTCTCCGAAATATCCGATCGTCCGTTGCCGATAACGGTCCACTCGAGACGCGTCTCGAGTCCGCGAGAAGCAATTTTTCCGGCCGTGTGTATCCGGCCCATCACAAAGCCCAGATCGCCGGCGGTCAACGGCGCGGACTGGCCGGCATTGCCGCCTGCCACCGTGACGCAGCGGCCGGAGATCGAGAGCGAGTTCTCGATCCAGCGGCAAAGCGGGCTGCTGCCATCATGCGCATCCCCGTTGGTACCCAGGCTGACGTTGATGGATATCGGCAGCGGGCTGCCATTGTTCTCTGTTTTTCCGAGTTCTTCGGCAACATCGATGAGATATTCGATAGCGTCGACGAGCCGGCTTGAATCGTAGAAGGACTTGCGGCGGTCGAGGTCCGAGGCGGGCAGAGCGATCAAGACCCCGGCGATGAAGGCATACGGACAGACGCCGCTATTCCCGGCGGCGATACTTGCAACATGCGTTCCGTGCGATCCGGGGATGGTTTGGGATTGCGGCTCCAGATCGACCGCCGGCAATTTTGTCGCGGCGCTGTCCGCAAGCGCCTTGTTCATGTGATCGGCGCGAATTTCCGACCCATAGTCAAATCTGGGCTTGCCGCCTTTGCCGAGGTATTGAGGCGGTTTCCGCGACCGGCCGCCTTGATCCCAAATTCGGACAAAGCGGGTGGCCTTGCCTCCAGCCTGCAGCGGCGCAAGGAAATCTTCGTGGGCGAAATCGAAACCTTGAACGTCCACGATTCCGACGAGGACCGGCCCCTGCCTGGCCCCCTTCGGCAGGGCGGGTGCCTTCTGAGCGTTGTTTTCAGCCACATCGCCCGATTGGACGGGCTCGGAAAACTTCAGGGACTCGGACGGCGAGACCATTGCGACGCCTTTCCTCGCGGCAATCTTCTGGACGTCCGCGACGGCAATTTCGGCGAGCGCAATGCTGCCCTTTCGGTGCTTTTCTCCGGGAATGGCAGGCACCGAAGGATTCCGCAGATCGACGAACACGTTCACCAGCGTTCGCTTGTCCGGCTCCCAGTTCCTGGTGACGGCGACGATGGGTGCACTGGAATTGGGTGCGATGGGAACGGCGCCTTCACCTCGGCATTGCGAGCTTGTTGGTACTGAAGCAGGCAAGCAAAGGGTCGATGACAGTTCCGCTCGGATCTGGTTGACTTCGAAATTTGCATTTCCGACCATTCGCAACTTCGGATGTATTTTGCCGCTCGGGGTCTTGGCCATTGCCTTCTCCAAGGGTCTTGGAGCGTGGACCGCCATCAAGGCGGATCCTGCAACCGTTTCAATAAACAATCATTCGGTGTGTCACTATGAGATACAATCTTAAGCTATAGCGGGCAGGATGAAGAGTGCGACATTTCGCCCACTACCTCTGAGCGATGGCGACAGGTCCCGATGGCAGCGGTCGCACCGGGACCGCTACCCGCCGTCGTTCACTGATATCCTTGATGCGCTACGCGCCCTATGGGGCCTTGCACTCCGCGAGGAATTGAAGCTCGAAGGTCTTCATTCGCGTGCGCCTGAGAGGCATGCCCCGGACGCGCCTCCCCCGTCATTTCCTTATGGGCACGCCCTTGGTCGTGAAGCGTTGCATCTTGCCGCCCGGACGCACCGGGCGCCGCGTGCCGGCGGCCTTGCCGGTGCCGGGCGGCTGATGGGCGGGCACGAGCTGGTCGGGGCGCGAGCCGATCAGGTCGCGGCGGCCCATCTGGATCAGCGCCTCGCGCAGCACCGGCCAGTTGTCGGGGTCGTGATAGCGCAGGAACGCCTTGTGCAGCCGGCGCTGGCGCAGGCCCTTGATCGCTTCGACCTTGTCGCTGCCGCCGCGGCGGATGCCGCGCAGCGGATTGACGCCGGTGTGATACATCGCGGTTGCCGTTGCCATCGGCGACGGCAGGAAGGTCTGCACCTGGTCGGCGCGATAGCGGTTCTTCTTCAGCCACAGCGCGAGGTTCATCATGTCCTCGTCGGTCGTGCCCGGATGCGCCGCGATGAAATACGGGATCAGATAATATTTCTTGCCGGCCTGCTCGGCCGCCGCCTCGAACATCTGCTTGAAGCGGTTGTAGGCGCCGATGCCCGGCTTCATCATCTTGTCGAGCGGGCCGCGCTCGGTATGCTCCGGCGCGATCTTCAGGTAACCGCCGACGTGATGGGTGACGAGCTCCTTGACGTATTCCGGGCTCTGCACCGCGAGATCGTAGCGCACGCCGGAGGCGACCATCACGCGCTTGACGCCCTTGACCTCGCGCACCTTGCGATAGAGCCGGATCAGGTCGTCGTGCGAGGTGTTGAGGTTCGGGCAGATGTCGGGGAAGACGCAGGACGGCCGGCGGCACAGCGCCTCGACCTTCGGATCCTTGCACGCCATCCGGTACATGTTGGCGGTCGGACCGCCGATATCGGAGATCACGCCGGTGAAGCCCGGTGTCTTGTCGCGGATGCGCTCGATCTCGCGCAGGATCGAGCCTTCGGAGCGGCTCTGGATGATGCGGCCCTCATGCTCGGTGATCGAGCAGAAGGTGCAGCCGCCGAAGCAGCCGCGCATGATCGTCACCGAGAACTTGATCATCTCCCACGCCGGGATCTTCGCATCGCCATAGGACGGATGCGGCGCGCGGGCGTAGGGCAGATCGTAGACCGAATCCATCTCCTCCATGGTGAGCGGAATCGGCGGCGGCGCCAGCCACAGATCGCGATCACCGTGACGCTGCACCAGCGCGCGCGCATTGCCGGGATTGCTCTCCCGGTGCAGCACGCGAGAGGCGCGGGCATAGGCTTCCTTGTCCTGCTCGACCTGCTCGCAGGCCGGCAGCCGGATCACGATATCGCCGGCGCGGCGGGCGGCGCCCTCGTCGGCAGAGTCGAGATCGTCGGCATGCAGCTCGGTGTAGGTTTCGGGCACGCGGCGGAACAGCGCGACGCCTCGGACCGCGCCGAGTTCGCGCGGCGACTCGCCGGCAGCCAGCCGATGCGCCACTTCGACGACGGCGCGCTCGGCGTTGCCATAGAGCAGGATGTCCGCTTTCGCATCGGCCAGCACCGAGCGACGCACCTTGTCGGACCAGTAGTCGTAATGCGCGATACGGCGCAGCGAGGCCTCGATGCCGCCGAGCACGATCGGCACGTCCTTGTAGGCTTCGCGGCAACGCTGGGCGTAGACGATGGTGCAGCGGTCGGGCCGCTTGCCGCCCTCGCCGCCCGGTGTGTAGGCGTCGTCATGGCGCAGCCGGCGATCGGCCGTATAGCGGTTGACCATGGAATCCATGTTGCCGCCGGTGACGCCGAAGAACAGGTTCGGCTTGCCCAGCGCCTTGAACGGCTCGGCCGACTGCCAGTCCGGCTGCGCGATGATGCCGACCCGGAAACCCTGCGCCTCCAGCAGCCGGCCGATGATCGCCATGCCAAAGCTCGGATGATCGACATAGGCGTCGCCCGTCACCAGCACGATGTCGCAGGCGTCCCAGCCGAGCCTGGCCATCTCGGCGCGGCTCATCGGCAGGAACGGCGCAGGCTTCGGCTGCGTCCGGTGGCGAGGCCAGGACGCGAGGGGTTTTGCGGTGAGAATGGCGGTATCCATGGCGCCCACGCATAAGCCCGCGGCGGCCCGAATTCAACCGAGCAGCCCGCAAACGATACCTATGCGATGGCGGTGATTTCCAGTTCCTGGTTCCCCGACCCCACGACGTCGCCCACGGCTTTGCCCATCAGCGACCTCGCGACCGGCGCGACGAAGGAAATCGAGCCCGCCTTGGGGTCCGCCTCGTCCTCGCCGACGATGCGATAGGTCTGCACGCGCCCGTCGGCGCGACTGAAGGTCACGGTGCTGCCGAACGCGACCGTGTCGGTCGACGTCGGGTCAGGGACGAGTTGCGCCGTGCGAACCCGGTCCGTGAAGTACCTGAAATCACGCAGCGGGACTGCTGCCTGGCGCCGCTTTTCGTTGACGTCCTCGATGCTTTGCGCGGCCTCATAAGCCTCGCGCGCCTCTGCGAGCTGGCGCTCCAGCGCCTTCAGGCCTGCGGCGGTCACAAGGTTGGCATGCGGCGAGATCGGGCGGTCCGGCAACAGCGTCTCGGACGCCGTTTCGGCGCTTTCTTCCTTGGTGAAGGCAACGCTCAATCCATAAGCTCCATCAGGCAAGTGGGCCGATTCCGGCAATGCCGGCACCGTGCCACTTATATAAGTTGATGTCGTGGCTTGTTCACGTCCCCTGATGGGGTACGCCTCACCGCGTCGTTTGCAGCGGCTGGCCGGGTGCACGATCGAGCGGCGGATGGGGGCGTGCCAACCCGGTCGTGCCGGGGGCCGCATCGCTGCTCACCTCGCGGGTGTTGACATTCTCCAGCGTGGTCACCGATGCCGCGACCAGCGCGATGGCGAGAGCGGCCGCGAACAGGATCAGCGCAGTTCGGTGTTGGGTCATGGGCAAAGCCCTCCACGACACAGCAATAACGCCGCCCAGGCGATTGGGTTCCCGTGGCAGGCCGATACCGTCGCGGGGCCAAATCTCCACAGGAAACACCGGGTTGTTGCGCGCGGGTGACAGGTGAACGGGCAGAATCCCGCTAGGCTCCGAGCATTGCGGGCATCGGCGGAGTCCGGCGTCCATTTGATCATTTCTGTTGCGTCCGGGGGTTGCCATGTTGGACGAGCAATTCAGGAAACAGCGCGCCAGCCTGGTGCGCGAGCTGGCCGAACACGCCGATCCCTTTGTCAGGCAACGCCTGCTGGAGCTCGCGACCTCCTATGAAAAGGCCGAACGGCGCCCGACGCGCCTCGCCGCGACGCCGGCCGATCTCAAGCTCACCCGCCAGAGCGACGGGGCGTCCGAGCGCTAAAGCGAAGCGCGCTTTATGTCTTTGCCTGCGCATGATCTCCGCGCAAACGCCTCCGGCGTTTGTCGCGAGGGAAAACCGCCTCGCACTTTTCCGGATCATGCGCCATGGTCGCCAGCGACAGCTTTGCCGAATTCCTGCGCGAGCAGCTCGCGCCGCTCGGCCATGTCACGCTGCGGCGGATGTTCGGCAAGACCGGCGTGTTCTGCGACGCGCTGATGCTCGGCATGGTCAGGGACAACACACTCTATCTCCGCGTCGATGACGACAACCGCGACGTCTTCAAGGAGGCGGAAGCCTATCCGCCGCTCAACTACGCGAAGCAGGGCGGTACGATCGACCTCGCCTTCTGGCGCGTTCCGGAGCGGCTGTTCGACGAGCCCGACGAGTTCCTGATTTGGGCGCGCGCGGCGCTGGCGGCCGCCGGGCGCATCGCGGCCAAGCGCGCGCGAGCCGTGCCAGGCCCGCGACGACGGCGCATCGCAGCTCGTGACGTCGGCTGACGTGGCGACGAGCCGGTGCGCCTTATTTCAACGACGTGCTGATGGTGGCGGATTGCTCGAGAGCCTCGTGCCGACGCCTTTGACGGCGCTGATGAGAGCCATCGCGATAGCCGAGCCTACGCGGATCTTGCGGGCCACGCGATCACCTGGCCCGACGTCGCGAGCCGGTCTCGCCCGCTCTCCTTGGCGCAATACAGCGCGCGATCGGCAGCCGCCAGCAACAGCGCGGAATCGGCGACCACCTGTGTCGGCACGAGCGTTGCGGCACCAAGGCTCACAGTAACGATGCGCGACGGCGGATTGCCTGGATGCGGCATCGCCTGCGCATGCAGCGCCGTGCGTACCCGTTCGCCGACCTCGGCGCAGCCGGCGGCATCGGTGTTCGGCAGCAGCAACGCGAATTCCTCTCCGCCATAGCGCGCCGCCATGTCCGCCGGACGGAGCGCCTGCGCGCCGAGCACAGTCGCCACCGTGCGCAGACAGAGGTCGCCGGCCTGATGGCCGTGGAGATCGTTGAACTTCTTGAAATGGTCGACGTCGATCAGGAGCAGCGAGAGCGGCGTGCCGTCGCGCCGGGCGCGCGCCCATTCATCCGCCAGCCGCTCGTCGAAATGACGCCGGTTCGACAGGCCGGTCAGGCCGTCGGAAATCGCGAGCGCCGCGAGCTTGTCCTGGAGATCCTTCTGCTCGGTCATGTCGCGCGAGATCGCCACGACGCCATCGATGGCGCCGGTATCGGACGCGTGCGTCACGTGCAACGCGCTCTCGATCCAGATCTCGCCCTTTTCGCGGTGGCGTGTGCGGTAGATGATCCTCGCTTCCTCGGTCTCGGCGGCTTTGAGCGAAGCAACCGTGCGTTCGACCCGCGGCCGGTCCTCATCATGGACGCCGGCCAGCGCAGGCGTGCCCAGGAGCTTGTCCGCGCTCCAGCCAACGACGCGGGCGCACGAGGGTGATACGTAAAGGATGATCCCCTCCAGGTCGATCCGTGTGACCATGTCGCTGGATTGCTCGGCCAGCAGTCGGAAATCGGCCTCCTTGGCGACCAGCGCCACCGCCATGCGCCTGCCTTGCAGCAGCTCGCGCACCAGATAGAAGCCGATCAGCGCGATCAGCAGCGTGAGCGCCCCGACCAGGATCGCCCGCGTCACCGCCTCGCGCCGCCAGTTCGCGAGCACCTCGTCGTACGCCCGCGTGGCGAGCACCATGATGGGATAGCGGCTGCTGCGCTGGTAGAAGCTCAGGCGCTGAACGCCGTCGATCGGCGACTTGAAATAGTAGACACTGGCGGCCGGCCGGCTGCCCAGCTCGCGCATCAACGGCGCTTTCGACATATCGCGCCCGGTATAGACACCATCCTTGTCGCGACTGCGCGCCAGCAGGATGCCGTTGGTGTTGAGCAGCGAAATCGTGCCATTCGCGCCGACGTCGAACTGCTCGTAGAAATTGATGAAATAGGAGACGTCGATGGTGGTCAGCGCGACGCCGGCGAAGCTGCCATCGGGATGATTGAAGCGCCGCGAGACGGTGACGATCCACTGGCCGCCGGAACGGCTTTTCACCGGGCGCCCGAAGAAGCTGCCGCGATCGGGCGACGCCTTGTGATGCTGAAAATAGTCGCGATCACTGTTGTTGAGGCCGGCCAGATTGACCTGTTCCGTGGTCGCGAGCCAGCGGCCGGTGTCGTCGTAGACGAAGATGCCGCGAATGCGCTGTCGATTGAACCGGCGCTGCTGCAGAAAGGTCTGGACCCTGGCTATTGCCGCAGGCTCGGTGCCACCGGTCTCCAGCCGATCGACCATTCCGGTCAGGATGGTGTCGGCGAGATCGAATGTATCGTCGGCGTGTTGCGTCAGCGAGCGCGCAAGGTTGGCCATATCGACCTCGGCCCTGCTGAGATCGACCCTGCGCGATTCCCATTCGCGCCAACCGCCCATCGCCAGGACCGCCGCGCAGGCCAAAACGACAAATCCCGCGGCCCACAGCGGCAGGCGGGTCTTGCCCAGATCGCGACGGCTGGCGTCCATATGACAATGCTCCGACCTGCGAGGCTTCGCATGGCGCGATTAACGTCATATTGCCGATCGCCGCCGCTCGGAGGCGCAGGCCGGGAAAGTACCGGAGCCGCGGTGGATTCATGCTGAATCCGGAGTAAACGACGCGCGACGCATTTGCTAAAAAAGCTGCCGAAACGGACGGCGCCGAACCACAATTCAACGACTGCGAGAAAGCGCTAGTGCCACAAAAGACCGAGCCGGTAGGCCCAGTGATAGCCGAACTGCAAGGCGAGGTAAGGGGCGATGAAGCGGTTGATGTCGAGATAGGTCGGTTCGAAGCCGAGCGCGCGCTTGCGCAGGCGCTCCATCTCCATCAACCCGACATCGCGATTCGCTGCGGTCTTCTGCGCGTCATGCACGCGGAAGCAGGCGAGGAAGCGCGGCAGCCGCACGAATTTGAAATTGGCCTCCTGCGCGCGCAGGATGAAGTCCCAGTCCATCGCATAGTCGAAGGATTCGTCGATCGGTCCGACCGCGTCCCACACCCGCTTGCGCCAGAACATCGTCTCCTGCGGGATGTAATCGGCATATTGCAGGACCTTGTCGTGATAGGGCGGCAACACGGCGCGGCCCACCTCCATGCCGTTGAGATCGATGAAGATGCGGTGGCCGTAGACGACGTCGACGTCGGGATGATCGGCGAAATAATTCGCGACATAGGCGAGCGTGCCGGGCAGCAGCAAATCATCGCTGTTGAGATAGGCCATGATATCGGCGTCGAGGCCCTCGAAACCGAGATTGATCGCATTGGCCTGGCCGCGATCCGGCTGGCTGCGCCAGGCGATGCGATCGCCGCGTTTTTCCAGGAGCTCCCTGGTACCGTCGATCGAACCGCCGTCCTGCACGCGATAGGTCAGCTGCGGATAGTCCTGCGCCAGCACGCTGTCGATCGTCGCATCGAGATAATGCGCGTGGTTGTAGCTCGGCGTCACGATCGCGATCCGCGGCGCCTCCGATGGCAGCGGCATCGGCGGGCCGAACGCGGCAAGATCGAGCGGGCGCGGCGCATGTTGCTGGAATTTCCACATCGGCGGCGTCATCAGCCAGTTGCGCAATGAGATCCGCAACGGCGGCCGCTTCGGCCGCTTCTCGATACGCTCGATCTTGCTCGAGATCTCGTCGAGGCGACGAATCACCAGATCCTTGAATTCGTCGTCGAGCACTCAGCACTCCCTGCATCGAAAAGCAGCGTCATCCGCCCGCCAATGCGGGCCCGCGCAGCGAGACGGCCGCGAATCAGCGTCGCAAAAGATCGGGCCATCCCCTATAACGGGATCGTTCCGGGTCACTTTTAGTCGGGCATGGGGCTGCGCGAAAGAGGCTTTCTCCGGACCTTCAGCCTGCGAAATGGATTCCCGGCAACGATGATTTTTCCACTGACAACCGAGAGCCATTCCGCAAGCAGGTATGACCGGCGATGAGCGGTGCCGCGATCCGACCCTTGCTGGCGATCCGCCCGCAGAACTGGTGGCGCGCCAAGATACCGCCGCTCCTGGCGATCGCCTATCTCGCCATCACCGGAGGCGACGCGCCCGCGCTGACATCGGCGGCACTGCTGGCGAGTTATCTCTGCGCAGTCTGCCTCGTGGCGGCGTTCGGCCATGTCATCAACGACACCTTCGATGTCGAAACCGATCTGCGCGCGGGCAAGCCGAACCAGCTGACGGATACCAACTGGAGCACGCGCATCCTGCTCTGCTTGCTGTTCCTGCTCGCGAGCTACGTGCCGGCACTGACCGCGCATTACTCCGCGCTGGCACTGCTGTTGCTGACGCTCAATCTGTTGTGGCCGGCGATCTACTCCCTGCCCGGCATCCGCCTGAAGGAACGCGGCCTCGCCGGCCTTGCCTGCGACGCGCTGGGATCGCATGTCACGCCGACCCTGCTCGCGCTCGCCGTGTTCGGCACCGCGGCCGGCCACAGCGCGGCCTTTCCATTCGTCATCGCGCTGTGGGCCACGGTGCTCGGCATCAAGGGCATCCTGCATCACCAGATCGGCGACCGCGCCAATGATCTGCGCTCCGGCACGGTGACCTTCGCCACGCGCGCGCAACCCAACGCACTGATCCGGTTCCTCACCTTCTTCAACCTCTATATCGAGCTGCCGGTCAGCGCGGTGCTGGCGATCGTGACCTGGCGCTTCGCGCCGCTGATCGCGCTTGTCTTCGTCGTCTATTGCGCGATCGAGCTGATCAAATCATATCTCGGCTTCCGCTTCGCGCTGACGGCGGAGCCGTGGACTGTCCGCCGCAGCGTACCCTTCGCCAATGAGACCTTCTACATATTCTGGCTCCCGATTGCAGCCGCGCTGCAACTGGCGATCCATGATCCCTTCTGGATCTGGCTTCCCATCGCGCATGTCGTGCTGTTCTATCCGACTGCCATCGAGTTGATCGCGGAGATCAGGGGCATGATCGTAACAGCGGAAAACCAGCGGCGGCTCGGGCGCTGAACACTGCATGATGCGAAGGACAACAGGATGAAGCCCGAGGAGATCACGGCCCTTTACGACCGCGACTATGCGGCCGCCTATGAGCGCGAGTTCCTGCTGGCGCCGCTGGTGCGTTCGGATACCGATGCCGAGGTCGAGTTGCTGCGAAATCTGCTGACGCCTGATACGACGTGGCTCGATGTCGCCTGCGGCACCGGCTATTTCCTGCGCCAGTTTCCGAACATCGAACGCACCGGCCTCGATCTGTCGCCGGCGATGCTGGAACGCGCGCGGGACGGCAATGACGGCGTCCCGCTGGTGCGGCGCGATTTCCGCGAGCCGTTTGCGGAATGGAATGACCGCTGGGGCGTGGTCTCCTGCATGTGGTACGCCTATGGTCTCGTCGATACGATCGAGGACATCGGCAAGCTGATCCAAAATCTCTGGGCGTGGACCGCGCCGTCAGGCACCTGCTTCGTGCCGCTCGCCGACCCCCGGCTGATCACCGGCACCAATCTGCCCTATCAGGCGCCGACGCATAATGCCGGCAAGGTGATGATCACAGGCATCGTCTGGAGCTATATCGAGAACGACGGCGCCAAGGTGCATTCCCATATGCTGGCGCCGAACATCGAGTTCATGGTCGAGCAGTTCGAGACCTTCTTCGACAAGGTCGAGCTGGTCCGCTATCCCCCGGCGTTTCCGGGATGGGCCGGGCGTCCGGCTATTCTGGCTTCGGGTAAGCGGGCACAACCGAAACCCTGATCGCCGCGCGGACTTCGATACCGCGAAAGGATTTGGCGACGACATCGAGTTGACGCGGATGCGCACCATCATGCAGGGCGCGTCGCATTGCGACTTCCGCTACCGGCGGATCAAGCCGGCCGATTGAGCGATCGCGAACCATGCTCTAGCTCTTTGTTTGAGCATGATCTTTTCGGAAAACCGCTTCACACTTTTCCGGATCATGCTTTAGCCCATTGCGGGCAACCGCGAGAGCGGCTGTAATGTGCTAGCCGCGGTGTAGCGGCAGTGGGTGGAACCGTGAGCATTGCCGAACGACCCGATCCCGCCGGTGCAAGCCAGGAATCGCGGGTGACGGATGGGCTCTACACGATCGCGATCGAGATGAGCGGCGCCAAGCGCGGCCACGCCACCGGCGTGTTGGTGCTCGAGGGCGGCCGCATCATGGGCGGCGATACCTTTTTCTACTACACCGGCTCCTACACTTTCAGCCGTGGCAAGTGGCGCGGCGAGATGATCGTCAACCAGCACAAGGACGCGCCCGGCCTGAATCTGGTGTTCGGCAACCGCGAGGTATCCTGCGGCTTCACCGGCACCTATTCGGAGGGCGCGGCCGAGGTCGACGGCACCGCGCTGGTCGGCAATCTGAGTGTCCCTTTCCACGCCAGACTGACGCTGCGCGCGCCGCGCTGACCGCGTCGCCGCAGGCGTTTCGCCCTGCGAAACGGCGGGATGTCGAGACTCTTTGGAACCACCCCCTGCTCTCACGATCGGACCCGAAATTGCCATGCGGCTCGTGGAAGGATTCCGCCGCTCGCGGGTTATCCCCTTTAGCGTGCATATGTGCGGGATGGCCGATGAAGAACGATCTGCAGGAGCATCTGATCGATCTGGTCTATGAGGCCGCGGTTGTGCCGGAGTTCTGGCCGAAGGTGCTGCACCGCGTCTCCGACATCGCCGGCGCGCGCGGCGTGATCCTGCTGACCGCCGATCCGAAGGATGTGCGCTGGGTTGCCTCCCCCGACATCGTCGACGACATGACGGCCTATGCCGAAGGCAATTGGCACCAGCACAATGGCCGGCTGCCGCGGCTGCTCGCCGCCAAGCACGCGGGCTTCCTGCGCGAGATCGACCTGTTCACGCCGGAGGAGATTCCGCAGGACTACCAGATCCGCGAATTCTTCCGGCCGCGCGGGCTCGGCTGGGGCGCCGGCACCGCGATCCCGGTGCCGAGTGGCGATTTCCTGGTCTACAGCGTGGAGCGCGAATTCCATCTCGGCCCGATCGAGGACGACGCGCTGACGCAGCTCGATGCGCTGCGGCCGCATCTCGCCCGCGCTGCGCTGTTGTCGGCACGACTTGGACTCGAGCGCGCCCGCGCGGCGACGGAATCGCTGGCGCTGCTCGGCCTGCCCGCCGCAGTGCTCCGGCGCGGCGGCAAACTGATGACGGCCAATGCGCTGTTCGAGCGGCTGATGCCCGAGGTGATGCAGGACCGCACTGAACGCCTGACGCTGAGCGCTGCAACGGCCGATCCGCTGTTTGCGCAGGCCCTGTCGGCACTGCACAGCGGCCTGGTCAGCCTCGACGTCCGCTCGGTGCCCATTCCGGCCGAAGACGATCGGCCGCCGATGATCGTGCACCTGGTGCCGATCCACGGCGCCGCGCGCGACATCTTCGCCGACGCCGCCGCGATCGTGATGGTGACGCCGGTGGTGCCATCGGTGGTGCCGACGGCCGAAGTGCTGCAGGGCCTGTTCGACCTGACGCCGGCGGAAGCGCGCGTCGCGCGCGGCATCGGCGAAGGCCAGACCGTCGAGACGATCGCCGGCGCCTTCGGCACCTCGCGCGAAACCGTGCGGAACCAGCTCAAAGCCGTGCTCGCCAAGACCGGGCTGCGGCGACAGGTGGAACTGGCCGGCCTGCTCGCCGGCGTGAAACTGCCGACGCAGTCCGCGCCGAAGTGAACTCCGACTGAGTTTCCACGCAACAATCCGGATTGACCGCGCTGCGGCACAATCCAATCATGCACGGCAAGCCGGCGCGCAAGACCGGAAAGGGGGGACGACGCGCGAAGGACATGCGGTGCCGATGAGCCTGTTGATCGACGACATCTACGAAGCCGCCATCGTGCCTGAGAAATGGCAGCTGGTACTGGACCGGCTGGCGCAGATGGCAGACGCCGAAGGCACGCTGCTGTTCGCGGCAGGCCCCGGCGAGCCGCGCTGGCTGTCGTCGCAGCGCATCCATGACGCGATGGCGGAGTGGACCGAAAGCAAATGGTATCTCGACAATCCGCGCGGGCAGCGGCTGGTGCCGCTCACCGAGCCGCGATTCCTGACCGACTTCGACGCGATGACGATGGAGGAGATCGACGCCTCCGCGTTCTACACCGATTGGCTGCGGCCGAACGGCCTTGGCTGGTGCGTCGGCACCGCGATCCGCTCACCGGCCGGCGACACGCTGGTGTTCTCGATCGAGAAGGCGCACGACAAGGGCCCCGTGCCGCGGGCGGTCGCCGAGCAACTCGATCCGCTTCGTCCGCATCTGGCGCGGGCATCGCTGCTCTCCGCCCGCCTCGGCCTCGATCGCGCCCGGGCCGCGGCCACCTCGCTCGGGTTGCTCGGTCTGCCGGCGGCTGTGCTTCGACGCGGCGGCCAGGTGATGGCAGCCAACGCGCAGCTCGAGCGGCTGATGCCTGATGTGATCCAGGATCGCCGCGACCGTGTCGCGCTGACTTCGGAGACGGCCGACGCGCTGCTCGCCCGGGCGCTGGCCGCGTTCGAGCACGGCCTGATCACGCCAGACGTTCGCTCGATCCCGGTCACGGCACAGCGGGATCATCCGCCGATGATCGTGCACCTGGTACCGATCCGCGGCGCCGCGCATGACGTGTTCGCCCAGGCCATCGCGATCCTGATCGTCACGCCGGTGGTGCAGGCGGAGGTGCCGACGCCGGAACTGCTGCAGGGCCTGTTCGACCTGACACCGGCCGAAGCCCGCGTCGCGCGCGGCATCGGCGAGGGCCGGACCATCGAGACCATCGCCACTGCATTCGGCATCTCGCGCGAGACCGTCCGCAACCAGCTCAAGGCTGTCATGGCCAAGACCGGATTGCGCCGTCAGGTGGAACTTGCCGGCCTGCTCGCCGGCAACAAGCTGCCGCTCAATCCGGGGACGGAGTAGTTCCGCTCCACCTCGCCCCGCTTGCGGGGAGAGGTCGGAATGCATCGCCAGATGCGTTCCGGGTGAGGGGGTACAGGTCTATCGATAGAGCGCAACTCGTGGAAGCAGCCCCTCACCCCAACCCTCTCCCCGCAAGAGCGGGGCGAGGGGGCGCGGCTCGTCCGTGGCCGATATCTCAGCGTCCGAACGCCAGCCGCTCAGCCAGCACCGCGGCCTGGGTGCGCGATCCGACGTCGAGCTTGCGCAGGATCGTGGAGACATGCCCCTTGACGGTCTGCTCGGCGATGCCGAGCTCGCCCGCGATCTGCTTGTTGAGCTTGCCGTCGACGATCATCGCCAGGATGCGCAATTGCTGCGCCGACAGCGAGGCCGCACGCGCGGCGAGCTCGACGTCCTCGCTCTGCACTGAACCGCGGCCGCCGATATTCGGCGGCATCCAGATCTCGCCACCGAGGATGCGCGTGATCGCCTCCGCCATCGCCGGCAACCCGAGCGATTTCGGGATGTAGCCGGAGGCGCCATAGGCGATGGCGCGGCGGATGGTGGCCGCATCCTGCCGCGCCGAGATGATCGCAACCGGCACGGTCGGAAATTGCGCGAGCAGGATGAACAGCGCCGCAAAGCCCTGCACGCCCGGCATCGTCAGGTCGAGCAGGATCAGATCGATTTCCGCGATACGATCGGGCACCGCCGCCAGGATTTCGTCCAGCGACTGGCACGGGATGATCTCGAGATCAGGCAGCACGGACGACAATGCGCTCTGCAGTGCGGCCTGCACCAGCGGATGGTCGTCGCCAATGACGATGCGTGTGGTCATGCCGCGTGGGGATCCTCTTGGCTAGAGCATGATCCGGAAAAGTGTGACGCGGTTTTCCGATAAGACCATGCTCAAAGAAAGAGCTAAAGCGCGATGACGATTCAATCTAGTCTCATTGCGCTTTAGCGAGCCGCCGGGTCGCCTCGCCGCTCAGGAAGCGGCGCAGCGCGGCGGGCTTCACCGGTTTTAGCAGGATTTCGCAGCCGCGTGCTTTCGCTGCGTGGCGAACCTCCTCGCTGCGATCGCCGGTGATCAGCAGCGCACGGACGTTCCGCCCGGAGACGCGCCGGAGATCATCGAGGAAGTCGAGGCCGTTGCGGCCACCATCGAGGTGATGATCGAGGAGCACGACATCCGGCGGCTGCGCGGACGCAGCCGCCATCGCTGCAGTGGGGTCGGGCGCAGTCACGACCTGATGCCCCCACCCGCCGAGCAGCGCCGCAAGCCCCTGCAGGATCGCGGCGTCATTGTCGAGGCAGAGCACCTTGAGGGGCTGCTCGGCCGGCAACGGTACAGCCGCGGCACGCGCAGGGCGCAGCGTGACGCCGGGACCGGATGCCAGAGGAATGGTCACGGCAAAGCAGGAGCCCTGATCGGGACGCGAGCGAACGTCGATGCTGTGCCCGAGCAGACGCGAGATGCGGTCGACGATCGCAAGCCCGAGGCCGAGGCCCTTGTCGGAAGCGGGCACGAGCCGCTGGAACTCCTCGAAGATCCTGGCGCGATCGGCCTCGGCGATTCCGATGCCGGTGTCCCAGACCTCGATCCGGAGCGCGCCGGCCTTGCGCCGGCAGCCCAGCAGGATGCGGCCCTTCGGGGTGTAGCGCACCGCATTCGACAGCAGGTTCTGCAGGATTCTCCGCAGCAGATGCGGATCGCTCCGCACCACGCACGCGCTCTCGACGACGCGCAACGACAGGCCGCGCTCGCGCGCCATGGCGCCGAATTCCACGCTGAGCTGTGCCAGCAGATCGGCGATCGGAAAGTCGACGGGCTCGGCGCGCACTGCGCCGGAATCATAGGAGGAAATGTCGAGCAGCGTATCCAGCATATGCTCGGTCGAGCGCAACGCCGTGATCGCGCTGCCGGCCAGCGTCCGTTCCTTGTCGCCGGCGGTCGGCTGCGCACGCAGGCTCTCGTCGAGCGCCGACAGGAACAGCCGCGCCGCATTCAGCGGCTGCAGCAGATCATGGCTGGCTGCGGCGAGGAAGCGGGTCTTGCCGAGATTGGCCTGCTCGGCGTCGGCCTTGGCGCGCTCCAGCGCTTCGGTCCGTTCGCGGACGCGCAGCTCCAGATCCTCGTTGGCGCGGCGCAGCGCCTCGGCGGCGCGATGCCGTTCGGTGACGTCGGCATAGGTCGAGACGTAGCCACCCTCGGGCGTGCGATCATAGACGATCTCCAGCACCGTGCCGTCGGGCCGCTTGCGCTCGTAGACGTAAGGCCAGATCGTCGTCGCGACGTCGCGATTGACCAGCAGCGCTGCGAATTCGGCAGCCCCATATTCGCCGCGGTCGACGTTGAACGCGATCAGGTCGGCGAGCGGCAGGCCGACGCGCACGAAATCGCGCGGCAGATCGAGCAGCTCGATGAAGCGGCCGTTCCAGGCCGAGATGTTGAAATCAGCGTCGAAGGCACAGATGCCCTGCGGCACACTTTCCAGCGTGCTCTGCAGCAGATGACGGTTGAAACGCAGCGCCTCGGAGGCCTCGTCCAGCATCTCCATCGCCGCCCGCCGCGACAGCGAATGCCCCTCCAGCGAGGCCGCGGTCACCACGCGCGCCGACGCCGCGCCGATCGCGCCGGCCAGCAGGTTTTCGGTGAAGCGGATCGAATCGAGATCGACCAGTCCGGAAGGATCGAGCGGCGGCGCGCGGCCGGCGCGACGTGCTGCCAGATAGGTGTCGAAGGCGGCCCCGCCACGCTCGGCCCCGACAAAACGGATCGCGAGCGCGCGCAGATCATCGAGCCGGATCACCACACGCGACGACAGGACCGATGCAGTTCCGAGTTCCGCGTCGTGCGTGAACGCAGCCGCCTGGTTGCGCTCGATGGTCGATTGTCGACCGAGCAGCGAGAACAGTGTGAAGCAGACGATGTTGGCGCCAAGACTCCACAGCGTCGCGTGCGAGATCGGATCGAGCCCTTCGAGACCGAACAGCGCGCCCGGCTTGAGCCAGGGCACCAGCCCGTCATGCGCGACCGGCGCGAGCGCCGGCCATAGCAGGCCGGCGGACGGCAGCAGCAGCGTGTAGGCCCAGACGACGAAGCCGACCGCGATGCCGATGGAAGCACCGGCCTTGTTGGCGCGACGCCAGAACAGCCCGCCGATGAAAGCCGGGCCGAACTGCGCCACCGCGACGAATGACAGCAAGCCGATCACCGTGAGCGGATAGCCCTGATTGACCAGCCGATGCATCAGATAGGCAAACAGCAGGATGCCGACGATCGAGAGCCGGCGCACCGCCATCAGCGTGCGCGACACCGACCAGTCGGCGGCGCGGCGGCCGAGGAAGCGCCAGCGCAGCAGCAAGGGCATGATGACGTCGTTGCAGAGCATCGTGCTGAGCGCCACCGCGGTCATGATCACCATGCCGGTCGCGGCCGACAATCCGCCGAGGAAGGCGATCATGCTGACGGTCTCGGCGCCGGAGGCGATCGGCAGCGAGATCACATAGGTGTCGGGATCCATCATGCCGCCGAACCGCGCCAGGCCCGCGGCAGCGATGGGCAGGATCAGCAGACTGAAGGCGGCGAGATAGAGCGGATAGAGCCATCTCGCGGTGCGGGTATGGGCGGGCTGTTCGTTCTCGACGATCGCGACATGAAAGGCTTGCGGCAGACAGAGGAATGCGATCGCCGAGATGATGATCGTTGCCGGCCAGACCGGCTGGCCGAGATCGAACGCGACGACGCGTTCGAGCTGCGGATCGGCCCGCACCTGCGCCAGCAATTCGGCAGGCCCGCCGGCGATGCCGAACAGCACGAACAACGCCACGACAAGGAAGGCGACCAGCTTGACCACGCTCTCGAACGCGATCGCCAGCATCAGGCCGCGATGGTGCTCGCTGGCATGAACGTGGCGGACGCCGAACACGATTGCGAACAGCGCCATCGACGCCGCGACGGCAAAGGCGGAATCCTGCCAGAAGTGCATCGCGGCAATGCTGGCGCGCTCCGGCTGCAGGATCAGATAGTCAAAGCTCTTGCCGACGGCTTTCAGCTGCAGCGCGATGTAAGGCAGCACGCCGAGCAGCGAGGCCAGCGTCACCAGTGCGGCGAGCGACTGGCTCTTGCCGTAGCGCGCGGCGATGAAGTCCGAGATCGAGGTGACGTTCTGCGCCTTCGCAATCGCGATCACCTTGGCCAGCAGCGGCTGCGCGAACAGCAGCACCAAGGTCGGGCCGATATAGATCGTCGCGAAGTCGAGCCCGCTGGTCGCGGCGCGGCCGACCGAGCCGTAGAAGCTCCAGGAGGTGTTGTAGACCGCGAGCGTGAGGCAATAGCTGACCGCGGCCGCCCAGGAATTCGCAGGCACCAGCGGACCAGCGGCGCTGCGCCGGTCGCCCCACCAGGCGATCAGGAACAGCGCGGTCACATAGGCCGCCGAAATGGCAAGAACGAACCAGCCCTGCAAGGAGCCCTCACTGATGCGATCGACCCGCGGCGCGTGATGACACGCCGCGGGCCGCCGATACTAGAGCGTTTTCCGGCCGCGTGGGTGCCGGATCAGGCCGCTTCGCTGGCCGGGCGCGGTTGCGCGATGGCCTTGAGCCCCAGATTGACCACGACCGCGACCACGACATTGAGCGCGAGCGCGAGCAGGCCGGTATAGATCGCGACCTTGCCGGCGCCGAAGTCGATGCTGTGCAGCGGCTTCAGCCCGTCCGACCACGCCAGCCACGAGCCGCCGGCAAGGCCGACCGCCCAGCCGATCAGCAGCGAGGTGCTGGAGAACCAGTTCAGATAGAGCCCGAACACCAGCGCCGGCAGCGTCTGCAGGATCCAGAGGCCCCCGAGCAGTTGCAGGTCGAGCGCGAACTGCGTCGGCATGAACAGGATCGCCAGCAGCGCCCCGACCTTCACCAGCATCGAGGTGACCTTGGCGACCTGGGCCTCGCCGGCCGGGGTGACGGCAGGGTTGATCCAGACCTTCCAGAAGTTGCGGGTGAACAGATTGGCCGCGCCGATGCTCATCACCGCGGCCGGCACCAGCGCGCCGATCGCGATCGCAGCGAAAGCGAAGCCTGCAAACCAGCCCGGGAACAGGGTCTTGAACAGCTCCGGCACGACGTCATTGTTGCTGGCAAGCTTCAGCCCCGCCGCATGCCCCATGTACCCCAACAATGCGAGCAGACCGAGCAGCAGCGTATAGGCCGGCAGCAGCACCGCGTTCTTGCGAATGGTGTTGCCGCCCGACGAGGCGAAGATGCCGGTCAGGGTGTGCGGATACATGAAGGCCGCGAGCGCCGAGCCGAGCGCCAGCGAGGCGTAGGGGAACACCTGCGCCGGAGACAACAGCGTGCCGCCGGAGCCCTTGGCCTTGAAGGCGGTATCCGCCGCGGTGAAGATCTCGCCGTAACCTCCGAGCTTGGACGGCACGATCGCGATCGCCGCGATCACCACGATGTAGATCATGATGTCCTTGACGAAGGCGATCAGCGCCGGCGCACGCAGGCCCGACGAATAAGTGTAGAGCGCGAGCACCAGGAACGCCGCGATCAGCGGCAGCTCGCCATGCAGGCCGAGCGCCTTGATGGCGACCTCCATGCCGATCAGCTGCAGCGCGATGTAGGGCATCGTCGCGACCACGCCGGTGGCGGCGACCGCAAGCTCGAGGCTGCGCGAATTGTAACGGCCGCGCACCACGTCACCGGCGGTGACGTAGCCCTTGTCCTTGGCGACTTTCCACAACACCGGCATCACCGCAAACACGAAGGGATAGACGATGATGGTGTAGGGCAGCGCGAAGAAGCCGTAGGCGCCGACCGCATAGACCAGCGCCGGCACCGCGATCACGGTATAGGCGGTGTAGAAATCGCCGCCGACCAGGAACCAGGTGATCCAGGTCCCGAACTTGCGGCCGCCAAGGCCCCATTCGTCGAGATGGGCGAGCGTCTCCGGCTTGCGCCAGCGCGAGGCGACGAAGCCCATGCCGGTGACCAGCACGAAGAAGGCGATGAAGACGGCGAGTGCGGGGGTGTCGACATCAGTCAGCATCGCGCACGCTCCTGTAGACGATCCAGGTGAGGAGCGAGGTCAGCGGCACCCAGGCGAGCTGATACCAATAGAAGAACGGGAAGCCGAACAGCATCGGCTCCTTGATATTATAGAAGGGCACGATCATCAGGCCGACAAACGGCAGCAGCAATAGCAGGCGTATCAAGCTCTCCTCCCCATGTCATGAGAATGCGCGCTTCAATGCGCGCGACTTGCGTCCGCTATAGCGCCGATCGGCGTTTTCCCTGCCCCCTACATTCGCTCCGCGTCACCCCCATACTTTCGTATCGCCGGCCTCTTCCCAAGTGGGTGCGCCTCCGTTCTATTTGTCGGAGCAAGACGGCACCGAAGGTTGCGCTGGGAATGCGCGACGCAGCTAGACGGGGTTCAGGTGCGCTTGGAAGAATCGCGCGACGCGGCCGACCGCGTCAGCGGTCATCGGATCGTCGTCCGAGAAGTCGAAACCATGAGCCTTGCCTGGATATCTGACGATCTCCGCTGATGCGCCGACCGCTTTACCGAGCCTGACCAGTTCCTCACCCTTGGCGAGGGGCACGTTGCGATCGGCCTCGCCATGCAGTTCGATCAGGGGCGGCAGACGCTTCACATCAGTCGCGATGTCCTTGGGTATGCCACCGTACATCACCGCCAGTGCTGACACGCGCTCGTCGCGCGCGGCCGTCACTGCGGCAACGTAACCGCCGAGCGAGAAGCCGAGTAGACCGATCCCGCCCGAACCGTGCGCACCGCGTACCGCCGTCAGCACGGACGAGGTGCGTTCGGCCCAGGCATTGAATCTTTCGCTCTCGTAAGCCTCTCGGCGCGCAGGCGAGGTCATCTTCCCAAGCAACTGCGCGTCGGTGTCAGTAAAGTAACGGGCGAGATAGGCATCGATGCCGCCTGCAGTCAGCGCGTTGACATGACGCTCATAGGCCCGCCGGTTGAGGTCAAAGCCGCGCGATCCGTGCAACAGGATGACCGCAGGGCGCTTGCCGCCCCTGTCCGCTGCGTAGCGGGTCACTGCGACCTGGCCTTCGCCGGCGTCAACGGCAAGCATCTCGGCTGTGGCCGCGGACAACGGGCGCGACGCCGCCGCAAGTGCAAGGCCGCCAAGAAGGCTTCGTCGATTGATGATCGGCATCGGGGCATCCAGCGAGGCGGTTTCGGAAGACATCAGAGACGGCGCGGAGGGCGAACAACATAGCATGGCATTTCGCCGCTCACGCCGAATTGAGCGCCCGGTAGATCGCGCGCTCGAAGGCGCGATAGACGCCGAGCGAGCGCGGATCGGCGAACGGCAGCACCTGCATCATGATCACGCCGGCGAGGCCTGCGGCCGGATCGATCCAGTAATAGGTGTTGTAGAGCCCGGCCCAAGTCATGCTGCCGGCCTTGCGTCCATCGGCCCCGGCGTCGAGATTGATCATGCCGCCAAAGCCCCAGCGCAGCCGCCTGTGCGGGAAGAAATCGACATCGGCCGATATGGCCGGATTGGTCGTCTTCATCACGCCGGCCTCGAGATCGCCGATCTGGTTGGCCGCCATCAGCTCAACCGTCCGCGGCCGCAGGATGGTCTTGCCGCCAAGGCTGCCGCCATTGAGCAGTGCCTGCAGCAGCGTGAGATAATCGGGCGCGGTGGAATAGATGCCGCCGCCTCCCGAGAACACTTTTGTCGCGCTCGGCTTTTCCTGCGGTTGTGGCACCAGCTTTCCTTTATCACGGACATGCAGATGCGCCTCGCGGGCGCGCTGCGTCTCGGTGATCGTGAAGCCGGTGTCGTTCATGCCGAGCGGATGGGTGATGTTGTCGTGGAAATAGCGATCGATCGTGCTGCCGCTTGCGATCTCCACCAGCCGCCCGACCCGATCGATGCTGCCGCCATAGGCCCATTTGCTGTCGGGTTCGAACATCAGCGCGCTGCGCGGCAGGCCCGCATTGGCCCGCGCCGCCTTTCTGTAGCGGCCGACATTTGGATCCCACAGCGGATAGCTGAAGCCCGAGGTGTGGGTCAGCAGATTGCGCAGCGTGATCGGGCGCCGCGCCGGGCGCAACTGCGGCACGCCCTTCGCATCGAAGCCGATCAGCACCTGCGGGTCGGCCAATGACGGATCGATGCTGGCGGCGGGCTCGTCGAGTTTGAGCTTGCCCTGCTCGACGAGTTGAAGTGCCGCGACCGCGGTCAACAGCTTCACCATCGAGGCGATGCGGAACACAGTGTCGACGGACATTGTTGCGGGCGCGCCGAGTGCACGGGGGCCAAAGGCGCCCTCATAGATGGTCGCGCGTGCGGTCGCGGCCATGGCGACAACGCCAGGTACCTCGCCCGCTTCGACCTTGGCCTTCAGGACGGCATCGACCTCACCGCTCGCGGCGAGCGCCCGCAATGGCGCGGCATGCGCGGCGGACAAGCCGGCCGCGGCCATCACGGCCGCATGCGCCATCAGCTCGCGTCGATTGAGCTGCCCCATCGGTTGCGGGCTCCCTCCCCGGCCGTTTCGAATCGGAGCCTACAACGGCTGGGATCGAGCAACCATGACCGGAAGAGCACATGTTCAAACCGGATCAGGTGCGCTAGTGATACCTCCTCATCCAAAATCCATGTGCCCACGCGCACATCGCGCCCAACGAGTGACCCCTGATGGCCGACGCCGACCTCAACGCCGTAATCCGACAGACCGTCAAAGCCCAAACCAAGGCCGTGATGGCCGCCGCGAAGAAGCAGCAGACCCAATGGACGGCCCGGGCCGCCAAGGCCAAGGACAAGGACGCCAAGGCGCGCTTCAAGTTTTTGGCCAAGAGCACCGCGTTGAACGCCGCCGCAACGACCAAGCGGCTGCAGAACTCGGCCGAGAGCGCCGCCGAGGCCTATGTCCGCGCCATGAAGCGGGCGATGGAAGAGCCGCTGCCGACCAAGAAGCCGGCGAAGAAGGAAGAGGCCTAAAGCCATTCCGGGAACGCTGCAGGAGGAGTCCCGATGCTCACCGTCCACCATCTCGGCAAGTCGCAATCGGAGCGGATCGTCTGGCTGTGCGAGGAGCTTGGCATCCCCTATGAGCTGAAGCACACCGTGCGCGATCCCGTCACCATGCTGGCACCCGCCGACTACAAGGCGCTGCATCCGATCGGGGCAGCGCCTGTCATCACCGACGGCGATCTGGTGCTGGCGGAGTCCGGCGCCGTGGTCGAGTACATCATCGGCAAATACGGCAATGGAAGGCTGACGCTGAAGCCGGATCATCCGGACTTCGCGAACTATCTGTACTGGTTCCACTTCGCCAACGGCACGCTGCAGGCGCAGATGGGCCGCAGCATGATCCTGAACCGGCTCAACCTGCCATCAGACAATCCGATGCTGGTCGCGACCAAGGCGCGGGTCGACCGCTCCTTTGATCTCGTCGATGCGCGGGTGCGCGACGCCAAATATCTGGCGAGCGACGCGTTCACTGCGGCCGACATCATGATCGGCTTCTCGCTGACCACGATGCGATACTTCCTGCCCTATGACCTGAAGCGCTGCCCCAACATTATCAGCTATCTCGGCCGTATCGCCGAACGCCCCGCTTATCGCCGCGCGATGGAGAAGGGCGATCCGGGCATGGCGCTACTCTTGACCTGAGGCACGCATGCCCCGCTATGTCGCGCTGCTGCGAGCGGTGAATGTCGGCGGCACCGGCAAGCTGCCGATGACCGAATTGAAGGCGATGTGCGTCGACGCAGGCTTTGCCGACGTCGCGACCTACATCGCCAGCGGCAATGTGGTGTTCTCGTCAAAACTCGGCGCAGCCAAGGTGAAGACAGCGCTGGAGGCGCGACTGCAGGCCTATGCGGGAAAACCGGTCGGCGTCGCCGTGCGCACCGCCGAGGAAATGGCCGCGGTGCTGAAGGCCAATCCGTTCCCGAAGGAGCCGCCGAACCGGACCGTTGCGATCTTCCTCGACGAGGCGCCGCCGAAAGACGTGCTCAAGGAGATCAAGGGTCAGCAGGACGAGCAGGTCCGGCTGGGCAAGCGCGAGATCTATGTCGCCTATCGCAACGGCATGGGACAATCGAAGCTCAGGATTCCCGCGGCCGCCCAGGGCACCGCTCGGAACATCAACACGATCGCAAAGCTCGCCGAGATGGCGGCGGGCGAGTAGGCCTACCCGCCCCTCACCGAAAACCCCTCCTGGCCGAGCCTTAGCAGCACCTCTTCCAGATGCGCGCGGTCGCGGGTCTCGATGACGAGTTCCAAGAGCGTCGCCTTCGCCGGCAGGTCTGAGAAGGTGCGCTGATGCGAGACCTCGATGATGTTGGCGCCGACATCCGCCAGCAGGATCGAGACCGCGGCGAGCTGGCCGGGCCGGTCGACGATGTCGAGCGCCAGCTGGGTCAGCCGCCCTTCGCGCGCGAGCTCGCGCGTCAGCACCGAGGCGATGAGGCGCGTGTCGATGTTGCCGCCGGTCAGCACCAGCCCGACATTCTGTCCGGCAAATTGCGCAGGGTTTGCAAGCACGGCGGCAAGGCCCGCGGCGCCGGCGCCTTCGACCACCGTCTTCTCGATCGAGATCAGCATCGCGACCGCGCCCTCGATCTGGTCTTCGCTGACCAGCACGATGTCGTCGACGAGATCGCGCACGATCTTGGTGGTGATCGCGCCCGGCGCCTTCACCGCGATGCCTTCGGCGAGCGTGTCGCCGCGCATCGGCAGCTGCTCGCCTCTGACAGCGTTGTACATCGAGGGATAGAGCTGCGCCTGCACACCGATGATACGGATATCGGGCTTGAGCGCCTTCGCCGCGGTCGCTATCCCCGAGATCAGGCCGCCGCCGCCGATCGGCACCACGAGCACGTCGAGGTCAGGCACTTCAGCGAGCATCTCGAGCCCGATCGTGCCCTGCCCGGCAATGATCAGGGGATCGTCATAGGGATGGATCTGGATCAGGCCGCGTGCGACCGTCTGCTCGCGGACGAAGGCGGCGGCCTCCTCCAGGGTCTGGCCGGTGATGATGACCTCGGCGCCGTGCCGCCGTGTGTTGGCGATCTTCACCATCGGCGTGCCGACGGGCATCACGATAGTGGCGGGAATGCCGAGCCGCTTGGCGTGATAGGCCACGCCCTGGGCGTGGTTGCCGGCCGACATCGCGATGACGCCGCGCTTGCGCGCGTCAGGCGAGAGCGCCTGCAGGCGGTTCAGCGCGCCACGCTCCTTGAAGGTCGCGGTGAACTGCAGGTTCTCGAATTTGAGGAACAGGCGGCAGCCGCAGATCTCGCCGAGCGTGCGGCTCTCGTTGCAGGCCGTGACCTGGACCTGGTCGCGAATGGCCGCCGCCGCCGCATGGATATCGGCGAGCGTCACGGGACTTTCATCGGTATTCCGGGCCATCTCAGCGTCGCTTATTACGGATCAAGCGACGCTTATAGCGCGTTTGCGCGCGATCGGTACGGCCGAGTTCCCGAAAAGGCCCGCCTATTTCGCGGCCAGCGCATCCTCGCGCGAGGGCGCCGGCTTGGCGCGTTCGACCTCATC
Organism: Bradyrhizobium jicamae; assembly: GCF_018130695.1. GTDB lineage: Bacteria > Pseudomonadota > Alphaproteobacteria > Rhizobiales > Xanthobacteraceae > Bradyrhizobium > Bradyrhizobium jicamae_B. The sequence goes on from NZ_JAFCJX010000031.1 coordinate 56,846, forward strand.
GCATTTCGGGCACAGCAGAGCGGTGCGGAAATGCTGGTCGAGCGCAATGGTTCGCGTCCTGCCGCACTGGCAGCGCATCGGCTTGTCCATGGGAGATCCGGCCCGGGTTCGATGAGAGGGAAGCGTGCGCTTAGCTAACCCGGCCCGGCTAATCCAATATGACCTGGCGATCGAAAATGTTGCGGCGTCAGAACAGGCCGGGACTGAGATCGAGGCCGTAAGTGGCCACCAGCAGCGAGACGCAGAGACCCGCAAGCGCGAACAGCAGCAGCTGCCTGACGACGGTGACTTGAATTGAATTTGCGGGAAATGCGCGGGCGATCGATTGAGTTATAGCCGTCATTTGCGACCTTCCAGAGCCGTGCCCCGCGAGTGAGTCACGTTGGATGGCGTTGCGGTTCAACGCTGCTCGGAAATGGGACCGCGGCGAACGGTTCCCGTGTGCGCGAGATCACGCGGACGCCGCGCGTTGGTCTTGAAACGATGGCCGACGACGATCAGCGCGCCCTCTCGCGTGGTCACGTCGGCCACTGGCGCAGGCGCGCGGTTGTCCTGCGTCACCGCTTCCAGCGTCTGCAGGAAATCGCGGCCTGCCTGTGTGATCTTCCAGCCGTCGGCGTCACGCACGACATAACCGTTGCTGAAAATATCGACGTCCCGAACCCGCGATGCCAGACGCTTGATGCGCGCCTGCCACTCCGGACCGCTCGATGAGAGAATTGCGAGATCGTGCTTGAGCGAATCGAGCGTCGCACGGCCACTGCCGTGACTGGCCAATACTTTCAGAATGGCAATCTGAATGCTCACCCCAACGCCCCAGACCGCAGCGGTTCTTGTGTTCTGCGCAGTCAATGACACGGATATCGTGTCACCGACTCCGCAGTCCAGCAAGCGCGAAAGTTATCCACGTCGCGCAACGGTATGGGCTTACGCTGCCTTCGCCGCGCCGACGCGCCGCTCGGGTCGCACAGATGTCATCGATTCTTCTTCAGCATCCTGCGGCGCGCCCCAGAAGGCTTCGACGCTCGGTCCGTCAGTCACGCGGCGGTCACGCAAGAAGCCGAGGATTTCATGCGGCCAGACGCGCCGCCCCATCTGCGTGTACCAGCGCATCGCGTGGCGCAGGCCGGCGTCGCGATGGAACAGCACGCGCGCCAGCGCCTTCGGGCGGCATTGCACCACCATCTCGGTGAATTTGAACCACAGCAGCACGCGCCACGGCGGCATGTGCCGCGTCGCCAGCACCTGATGCTTGTAGTCCCAGCGGCGGCGGTCGGTCTGGATCACGCGGCGGCCGGTGGCGAGCCGGAAATACGGCGTCCAGCGGTGCGGCGTGACATAGAGCATCTGGATCTGGTCGGGATCGTAGGACAACAATTGTCGTAACCCGCGCCAGTGATCGCGATCGGTCTCCTCCTCGAAGCCGACCACCCAGGTCGCCATCGACAGGATGCCGTGCTGGCGCATCAGGCGAATCGCCTCGCGATCGGTCGTGGTGGTCGCGCCCTTGCGGATCAGCGCAAGCGTCTTCTCGTCGGTGTTCTCCATGCCGAGCAGGAAACGCTGCCAGCCCGCCTGCTTGTAGAGATGCAGGATGTCGGCATCGCGCACGATGTCGTCGGCGCGGGTCGAGCCGACCAGGATCAGATCGACGTTCTCGGCGATCAGCGCCTCGAGGAAGGCGCGCCAGACTTTCTTCGAGACCGTCGGGTTCTCGTCGGCAAAATTGATCACCTTGACGCCATGCTCGCGATTGAGCCGCGCCAGTTCCCTGGCAAAGCGGACGGGATCGCGATGCCGCCAACGCGTCCAGAAGCCGCGCTGGCCGCAATAATTGCAGAGGTGCGGACAGCCGCGCGAGAACTGCACGACCACGGCGCGCAAGCCGCCCCAGTAGCTGTATCGTGCGTGATCGATCAGTTCCCAGCCGACGCGATAGGCATCGAGGTCGCGGATCACCGGCGCCGGCGGCGTCGCGCGGACGCCCTGCCCATCGCGGTAAGCGATGCCAGCGATGACGTCGAGATCGTGACCGAATTCGAGTGCGCGCATCAGCCGCCGCGCGGTCTCTTCGCCCTCACCGCGAACGATCGCGGTGACATAGGACTCTTCATCCAAGATCTCGCGCCAGTGATAGGTCGGGAACACGCCGCCATAGACGATCAGCACCCACGGCATCACGCGGACAATGGCTTGCGCGACCTCCGTGATGACGGGATGGCCCGAGGTCGAGCCGGAATGACCGAACAGCACGGCATCGGGGCGAAATTCTGCGGCCTCCGCGACGATCGCGGTGACCGGCATCGGGCCGAACTCGGCATCGAGCAGACGGACATCGTGGCCGTCGTCGATCAGCGGACCGCCGATCGACAGCAGCCCGAGCGGCGGCAGATGATCGTCGGGAATCCGGCTGCCGATCGAGGGGTGGGGGATATTGATCAAGAGAATGCGCATGAACGGTCGCTCCCGCTGTTGGCGTGATCGGTCGTCCCCGCATGTTCTGGAGTGGAAAGCCCAACCCCCCGGCTGAGCTTTTGGGATGCGAAACGCGATGCTTCGCGCGATCGCGTCTGGCGATCGCCGAGGGATTTAGAGGCTCGGCACCTCCTGCGGCAAAATCGCCTGCAGGCCGCCGAAGCGGCGCTCGCGGCGATGGAATGAGGTCAGCGCCTCGGCGAGATCATCGCCATCGAACTCCGGCCACATCCGCTCGGTGAAGTGCAGCTCGGCATAGGCGCCCTCCCAGAGCAGGAAATCGGACAGCCGCTTCTCACCGGAGGTGCGGATGATCAGGTCGACATCGCGCAGATTCGTTTGGCCGGTAATGAGATCGGCGAAGCTTTCGCGGGTGAGTTGGAGACCGACGGCGTTGGCCGCGGCCTTGAGGATGGCGTCGCGCGCGGAGTAGTCGATGGCGATGCGCAGATGCAGCGTGGTGCCGTCGGCCGTCTCGGCTTCGGCGCGCGCGATCGCGTTGGCGATGCCATCGGGCAGTCGGTCGCGGCGGCCGATCACGGTAAGGCGGACGCCGTTTTTCACCAGTGCCTCGATCTCGTTGGCGAGATAGAAGCGCAACAGCGCCATCAGCGCGGTGACTTCGGCTTTCGGCCGCCGCCAATTGTCGCTGGAGAAGGCATAGAGCGTCAGCGTGCCGACGCCCTGGTCGGGCGCGGCCTCGACGATGCGGCGGATCGCTTCCACACCGGCTTCGTGACCGCGCAGCCGCGAGAGCCCGCGGCGGGTCGCCCAACGGCCGTTGCCGTCCATGATGATGCCGACATGCAGGAGCGTTTCAGGGTTTGTCGCAGCGTTACTTTGCATCACAAAGTCTCCGGGCAAAAAAAGGGGTGTCAGGCGTGCTGGATGCCGAGGCGATTGGGCGTGCTTTCACCCTTGCCCGCAGCCTTGGCGGCGTCGCGCACCAGCTGCTCGAGCACGGCGAGATAATCCAGGAAGCGGCGGCGGCCGGATTTGGTCAGGCGGCATGTGGTGTGCGGGCGATTGCCCTCATAGCCCTTGATGACGTCGACGAGACCGGCCTCCTGCAGCACTTGCAGATGGCGGCTGAGATTGCCGTCGGTGAGACCGCAGAGCTGCTTGAGATCGGCAAATGCGAGTCCCTTCGGATGCGCCATCAGCGAGGTGAGCAGCCCGAGCCGCGCCTTCTCGTGGATCACGCGATCGAGGCCGTCATAGGCGAATGGCGCGCTGGGCGCGTCAGTCTTCGACATCATTGTCTCCCGAAGCGAAATAGAGCAGCGCGGCGAGCAGCAACTGGCCGATCGCGAAAGGAACGCCCATGGTCCAGGGCGACAGCGTGTGACTCTGGCTCGCGATCAACAGCACCGTGAAGCCCGACAGGAAATACCAGGCCCCGCCGAGCGCAATCGTGCGCGGCAGCGAGCGGACCGAGGCGAACACGCCGATCGAGACCAGCACCTGCCAGAGGCCCGGCAGCATCCACAGCGTCTCCGGCGCGAATTTCCATTGCAGGATCGCGAGCAGGACGCCGGCGACCGCCGCCGGCAGGAACTGCTCGATCGCCTGCTGCACCATCGCGTCCGCAAGACCCGAATGATGCCGCCGCGAGCGCGCCTGCATCTCGATCCAGATCAGGCCTGCGGACACGAACGCCGCCGCGGCCCAACCGACCAGGAACACGACCGGATTTGCGGTGGGGTTAGCGAGCCAGAGATGTTGCGCGACCGTCGTGAGCAGCGCGATGCCGCTGGTGGCGGCGACTGTCGCCGGTCCGTAGCCGCGGAACGCGGTGCCGGCCGCGATCTGGCTGCGGATCGCCAATATGTCGGCCAGGGCCTTGTCGAGATCGCGCATGAGGCTTCCGCACTTTGTATTGCAAAGTATACGGCATCGCCAAGTAAATGCAAGAGCCTTCGCGGCGGCGAGCATGTCGCCTCGCGATGGCTATGGTTAATGTCTGCTTAACGCCGCGCGCCGGCGGCTCAGACCGTCACGAGATTGGCGAAGCCGCCATAGATCATCCGCTTGGCATCGAACGGCATCGCGTCGAGGCTCATCTTGAGCCGCTTGTCGGCCATCACCTTGGCATTGATCCTGTCGCGCTGGGCGCGCGACTTGTAGGTGATCCAGGCGAACACGACGGTCTCGCCCGTCTTCAGCTTCACGCTCTGCGGAAACGAGGTGAGCTTGCCCGGCTTGACGTCATCGGCCACCCATTCGCGATAATCCAGCGCGCCATGTTCGCGCCAGATCCTGCCGGCCTTGCGCGACAGCTTTGCGTAGGCCTTCAAATTCTTCTTCGGGACGGCGACGATGAAGCCATCGACGTAGGGCATCGGCGTTTCCTGTTGTTGGTTCCGTCATTGCGAGGGGCAAAGCGAAGAAGCAATCCATCGCTCCGCACATGCGGCTCGATGGATTGCTTCGCTTTGCTCGCAATGACGGCGTGCGCGTAACGCGTGGCGCGTCAGCTATGGCAGCAGGATGCCTGAACCGGTTGCGGTTGGTACTGGTCACGGTGCCGCACCCAATCCATCGGATACGGCAAACCATCTTCATGACGGCCGAGCGGCGTCAGGTCGAGATAGTGGTAGGCGGCATTCATCATGTCGAGGCCGCGGGCGAAGGTGGAGTAGGTGTGGAACACGTCTCCCCTCTCGTCGCGATAGAAGACGCTGATCCCTGGCAGTTCCGGCCCATAGAATGGCGTGGTTCCGAAATTGTAGAGCGCCTTGCCCGCGTCGATCTGCTCGCGCGTGAACGTGACTCCATAGTCGGAGTTGAAGTCATTGTTGCCCGACGAGACCCAATCGAAGGTCCAGCCCATCCGTTTCTTGAACGCGTCGAGTTTTGCGATCGGCGCGAGCGAGATCGCGACCATGGTAGTGTCGCGCGCGGCAAGATGCGGCGCCATGCGATCAAAGCCGTCGGCCCAGAATGAGCAGCTCTTGCACGCCGCGTCCCAGTCGGGCGCGAACATCACGTGCTGCACCACGAGCTGCGGCCGGCCCTGGAACAGATCGACGAGCGTAACCTTGCCGTTCGGTCCGTCGAACACATAGTGCTTGTCGACCTTGACCCAGGGCAGGCCGCGGCGCTCTTCGCTGAGCGCCTCGCGGGCCTGGGTCAGTTCCTTCTCGCGCGCCATATGCGCCTTGCGGGCTGCGATCCATTCCTCGCGCGAAACGATCTTGTGCGGTTGCATGGGATACTCCTTAGGCAGCGACATAATTTTCCAGATTGGCAAGGAACTCGGTCCAACCACGTTGATGGTTGTCACGCGCCGTCTCGTCAGCGAACTGGGCATGATGGAAGGTGAGCAGCGTGCCGGCGCCGTCGGGCTTGATCGTAACAGTCACCAGCGACTCGCGCTCAGGCGTCGAGTGCCAGGCCCAGCTGAATACCAGCCGCTCGTTCGGCACCACCTCACGATAGACGCCGCCGACCTCGTGATAGTCGCCGGCGGCATTGTTGAAGCTGATGCGATAGCGGCCACCGACGCGGACATCGAGGTCGGCGCGCGTGGTGCCCGGGGTCACCACCGACGGCCCGAACCACTGCGCTAGGTTTTCCGGGTTGGTCCACGCGGCGTAGACTTTTTCCGGCCTGGCGCGGAGACGGCGCGTGAGCGTGAGGCTCGGTCGTTGGGCAACGTCGGCTGCGGCTGCGGTGCTGTTGGCCATGGGTCTTCCTCCACAAAGGCGGCAAGGCGATCGAGATTGGCGGACCAGAATTGCGCATAGTGATTGAGCCAGTTCATCGCTTGCTCCATCGGCCTGGCGGTGAGCCGGCACGCCACCGTGCGGCCTGTCTTCTCGCGCGCGACCAGGCCGGCATCCGTGAGCACGTCGAGATGCTTCATGATCGCGGGCAGCGACATCGCAAATGGCTGGGCCAACTCGCTCACGGACAGGCTGTCCGTCTCACCAAGACGCGCCAGCAAGGCGCGACGGGTGGGGTCGGACAGCGCGGCAAAGGTACGGTCCAACGTCTCGTCCTGATACTTAACCATGTGGTTTAGTATAGGGGCATGCAGCTCGAAGTCAAGCCGGTCATACGGGTTGCGCGGGAAGGAATTCGGTCAGCAGGACTCACTCAAACGGGCGCTCGCCGCGCGCCGTTCTCATTCAGCCAATTCGGCTCACGTCAGTAGCGCGGAACGCGCCGCCCGTATCGCGGCTCCGGCGGCATCTGGTTGAAGGCCGCACGCGGATTGATGCCGCAATAGACATGGCGCCCGGACGCGCTCGCCTGACATTGCTCGTAGGTTTGATAGAAGCACGCGCCGGGATAGCCGGTCTCCTTGCCCTGCAGGCACCAGGGATAATCATAGGGATCCGCTGCCGCCGGGCCGGTACCGGTGAGCCCTGCGAGCGAGACGACACCAAGCACCAGCACTGCCAATCGCGATGTGCGCATGACCGATCTCCTTCGCTTCCTCGTCGCGCCGCATACGAATGAAGGTTCTGAAGCGCGGCTTTATTCCGGACGCTCGACGGCGAATCCGCCGGTCATTGCGTCATCTCGCAGATTCGTGATGACGCAACGTCGCGCGCGCCAACTCAATCGCCGGGCGACGATTCACTCATGGTATGGCGCCTTCCGACTGCGGCGCACCGGCGGAGGAGCGGCTGCGACCTGCGGATTGGGGCCGCAGGACAACAGCCGTCCGGAGACGCTTGCCTGGCACTGCGCATAGGTACGGTAGGAGCAGTCGCCGGGATAGCCAGCTTCGATCCCTTGGGCGCACCAGGGAAAATCGTAGGGGCCGGCCGCTGCAGGCCGCACATCCGAGACGCTCGCGAGCGCGGCCGCTCCAAGCACCATGATCGCCAATTGCAATTTGCGCATGAACGGATCCTCCCCATCACCAAAGAAACGCCGGCACCTTCCCAAAAGGTTCGCACGTGCCGTCTTATTCCATGATGATATCGGAAAGCACCCAGCTGCGCACGCCTTCGTGACATGTCCGCGACGAACGACGAGAAGCAAAGCCCCGCCTCCGGCAGGGCCAGTCCGTCACGCCTGCACCGGTCAATCAGTACGGCGCGACGTAGGCGCCGCGACGCTCATAGGCGAAGCGCGGGTTGATGCCGCAGGTCAGCAACCGCCCGGAAACGCTCGCCTGGCACTGCTGAAGGGTGCGGTAGGAACATTCGCCGGGATAGCCGTAGCCCTGGCCCTGCGCACACCACGGATAATCATAGGCGGCAGCCGCCGGCGCGGAGAGTGTGGACACTCCGGCACCCATCGCCGTCAGGGCCAGCATGGCCAACATCATCTTACGCATCGTCGTTCTCCTTGCCGCGGGCCGGAATGGCCGGCGTATCGATACCGGGTGAGTAGCGATACCGGCCCGCCAGGTTCAGAACGCGATTGCCGCAGGAAAGTTCGAGTGACCTACTCCACTTTCAGGCCGGCGAACTCGACCACCTTCTTCCACTTGTCGGTCTCGGCCTTGATGTCGTCGCCGAACTTTTCCGGGGTCTGGATCAGCGGATCGCCGCCGAGCTCGACCAGGCGCTTCTTCATGTCCGGCTCGGCGAGGATGGTGTTGATCTCGCCGTTGAGCCTGGCGATGACTTCCTTCGGCGTGTTCTTCGGCGCCCCCATGCCGAACAACGCGCTCGCCTCATAGCCCTTCACGGTCTCGGCCACCGTCGGCACGTCCGGCAACAGCGGGGAACGCTCGGTCGTCGTCACGGCGAGCGCGCGCAGCGCGCCGGAACGGATGTGCTGGATGATCGAGGGCATGTTGTCGAAGATCACCTGCACCTGGCCGCCGAGCATGTCGGTGATCGCGGGCGCCGCGCCGCGATAGGGCACGTGCTGCATCTTGCAGCCGGTCATCGCCATGAACATCTCGCCGGACAAATGCACCGAGGTGCCGTTGCCGGACGAGGCCAGATTCACCTTGCCGGGATTGGCCTTCACATAGTCGATGAACTCCTGGACGGTCTTCGCCTGCACGTCCTTGCCGACGGTCATCACGTTGGGCACGCGCTGGAACGAGGCGACGGGCGCCACGTCGCGCACGAAGTTGAACTTCAGGTTCGCATAGAGCGAGGTGTTGATGTAGTTCGCCGGGTTGACCAGCAGCAGGGTGTAGCCATCCGGCTCGGCATTGATCGCGGCCTCGGTCGCGATGTTGTTGCCGGCGCCCGGCTTGTTCTCGATCACGAATTGCTGGCCGAACTTCTCCGACAGGCGCTGGCCGACCAGGCGCGCGATGATGTCGGTAGCGCCGCCCGGCGGATAGCCGACGATCCAGCGCACAGGCCGCGCCGGATAATCGGCAGCCGCGGCGCGGCCGATCGCAAGGGTCGAAATGCCGGTGCCGATCAGGCCAAGCGCGGTGCGGCGTGAAATCATGAGAAGAGTCTCCCGATGCGGCGGGGTTTGGCGCCCTGCCCGTTTCTGTTGAATTGCGGTCGGCGCGGGTTTAGCAAACAACGGCTGATGCGGCCAGTGCGACACTTGGGCCGCCGCTGCGACGAAAGACTAAAGGCCAAGCAGGACCAAAGGCCAAGCCGAAAGGATCGATCATGACCGTCAAGGTGAACGCGCTCGATCATCTCGTCATCAATGTCGCCGACATCGCGCTCTCCGCTGCGTGGTACAGCAGGATCCTCGGCATGGAGGTCAAGGTGTTCGATCCCGGCGCGGGCAAGACGCCGCGGACCTCGCTGGTGTTCGGCAACCAGAAGATCAATGTGCGGCCGCGCGATGCCGACAAGGTGGACTGGTTCACCGCCGACCACGAGATGGCCGGCAGCGACGACCTCTGCTTCCTGACCTCAAGCACGCCGGACGAAGTGGTCGCGCATCTCAAGGCCAACGGCGTCGCGATCGAGGAAGGGCCCGTGGCAAGACAGGGCGCGCGCGGCACGCTGCGCTCGGTCTATTGCCGCGACCCGGATGGGAGTTTGATCGAGATTTCGTCTTACGCCGACTGACGGCCTTCCCGCGCGACGTTTGCCCGGCGCCGCAAGCGGTGGCACAAAGGCTCCCGACAAGAACAAGCAAGCAGCCGGTAAGGCTGCACAGGGCATGTGGGGGAAACGACGATGGGGCTTGAACGAAGGCTTGCGCAATCAACCGGCGCGCTTCTGACGACCGCATTGCTGACGCTCGCGACGAGTGCGGCGGCGGCGCAAACCGCCGACACCATCCTCTTCAACGGCAAGATCCTGACCGTCGACAAGGAGTTCTCCACCCAGCAGGCGCTCGCGATCAGCGACGGCAAGATCGTCGCGACCGGCAGCTCGGCGGCGATGAAGAAGCTCGCCGGCAGAGGCGCCAGGCAGATCGACCTCGGCGGCCGCACCGTGATCCCCGGGCTGACCGACGGCCATATTCACGGGGTCCGTGCCGCGCTGACCTTCGGCACCGAGGTGAACTGGATCGGCGTGCCCACGCTGAAGGAGGCGCTGGACAAGGTCGCGAAAGCCGCAAAGGAGCAGAAGCCCGGCTCCTGGATCATCGTCGCCGGCGGCTGGACCGAGGAGCAGTTCGCCGAGAAGCGCCGGCCGACCCAGGCCGAGGTCGCTTCCGCCGCGCCCGGCAATCCCGTCTACATCCAGCATCTCTATGACTGGCTCTTGCTGTCGCCCAAGGCGATGGAAGCGCTTGCCATCCGCGACGACAATGACATGCCTCCCGGTGGCAAGCTTGGGCGCGATGCCGACAACAAACTGAACGGCGTGATCGATGCCACCGGCGCTGCGCTCGGGAAAATCTTCGACAAGCTGCCGAAGCCGACCATGGAGCAACAAGTCGACGGCTCCAAGAAATTCTTCCGCGAGATGAACAGTCTTGGGATCACCGGGATCGTCGATGGCGGCGGCGTCAGCATGTATCCGGCGAGCTATCAGGCGGTGTTCAAGCTGTGGCAGGACAAGCAGCTCACCGTGCGCGTGGCCTATCATCTCTGCGCGCCGAAACCTGGCAGCGAGCTCGCCGACCTGCAGAACCTGACCCAGTTGTCGCCGCCCGGCTTCGGCGACGCCATGCTGCATTTCAACGGCCCCGGCGAGATCCTGATCTGGGCCGACTGGACCGATGGCGACATCACGCCGGATGGAAAAGCCAAACTCGCCGAGCTGCTGCGCTGGGCGGCTTCGAAGCGCTACACCATCCAGCTGCACTGGAACCCGGACCGCACCGTGCGCGATCTGCTCGACGTCGTCGAGGACATCAACAAGGATTATCCGGTGCGCGACCTGCGCTGGGCCGTGCTGCACCTCTACAATGCGTCGGAGGACAGCTTGAAGCGGATGAAGGCGCTGGGCCTGGTCTGGGGCGTGCAGGACGGGCTCTACTTCGGCGGCGAGCGGCTGCAGAAGGAGGTCGGCGTCGATCAGGCCAGGATGATGCCGCGGATCGCGACCGCACTGAAACTTGGCCTCGTGGTCGGCGGCGGCACCGATGCGCACCGCGTGTCGTCCTACAATCCCTTCGTGTCGCTGCAATGGTATCTCGACGGCACCACGATCGGCGGTACCAAGACCCGGGGCGAGCAGGAAGCCCCGAGCCGCCGCCAGGCGCTGGAGATGTACACGAAGAACACTGCGTTCATGGCCAATGACGACGACAAGCGCGGCACGCTGGAACCGGGCAAGCTCGCCGATCTTGCGGTGCTGTCGGCGGATTACATGACCGCGCCTGTGAAGGAGATCGGCAAGATCAGATCAGTGATGACGATGGTCGGCGGCAAGGTAGTGTATGCGGCGGGGCCGTTTGCCGAGACGCATTAGATGCGTAAGGTGGGCAAAGGCGCGTTTGCGCCGTGCCCACCATTCCCGGCGTGCTCGTGATGGTGGGCACGCTGCGCTTTGCCCACCCTACGAAATCACCCTCAATTCACCTCGAAGCGGATCGGCAGCTTCTTCGGGCCGTTGACGAAATACGCCTGCGTCATCTTCACCTCGCCGTCGAGCGAGAGCGACTTCAGCCGCGGCAGCAGCTCCTCGAACAAGATACGCATTTCGAGCTTGGCCAGATACTGGCCGAGGCAGAGATGCGCGCCGTAGCCGAACGCGACGTGGCGGTTCGGCTTGCGATCGCTGCGGAAGCGATAGGGATCCTCGAACACCTCCTCATCGCGATTGCCTGAGGCGTAGCACAGCATGAGCCAGTCACCCTTGTTGATCTTGCGACCACCAAGTTCGGTGTCAGCCGTTGCCGCGCGCATAAAATGCTTGACCGGTGTCATCCAGCGGATGGCCTCGTCGACCAGGCCCGGGATCAGATCGGGATTGGCCTTCACTTTGGCGAACTCCGCGGGGTCTTCCGCCAGCGCCCAGATCGCGCCGGCGGTCGATGATGATGTCGTATCGTGGCCGGCGGTCGCGACGATCATGTAGTAGCTGGTCGCGTCATGCTCGGGCATGTCCTCGCCGCCGATCTTAGCGTTGGCGATGACGGTGGCGAGATCGTCGCGCGGATTGCGGCGGCGGTCCTCGGTGATGGCGCGGAAATAGGCGGAGAAATCGGCGATCACCGCCTGCATCATCGACGAGAACTGCTCGGCCGAGAGCTGCTCCTTGATCCGCGCCGTGTCGGGATCCTGCGGGCCGAACAGTTCCTGCGTCAGCCGCAGCATGCGCCGCTCATCCTGCTCGGGCACGCCGAGGATTTCCATGATGACATGAAGGGGATAGCCGAGGGCTACGTCTTCCACGAAGTCGCAGGTGCCGCCCCTCGCCAGCATCCGCTCCACCGTCGCGCGCGCGATCTCGCGGACACGCGGCTCGAACTTGCCGAGATTGGCCGGCATGAACCAGCCCTGGGTCAGCGCGCGGTATTTCGGGTGATCCGGCGCGTCCATCTGCACCAGCGAACGCACCAGATTGGGGCCGCCGGTGATCTTGCGCACGCGCTCCTCGACCGCCCGGGTCGTCAGCGTGGTCGGGCGGTCGGCATTGTGGAACAGCTCGTTCTGCCGGCTGATGGCCTGGATATGCGCGTGCCTGGTGACCACCCAGAATGGATCGAACTTTTCCGGCCGTGCGATACCGAGCGGATTGTTGGCCCGCAGCCAGCGGTAGCTGTCGTGGACGCGGTGGTCGGCATAGGCGGCGGGATCGACGAGGGCGGCCGCGATGTCGGCGGGGATGTCGAGGTTGGCCGGCGATGTCATGCCCATGGATCGTCCCCGCGTATCGGCGTCGATGACCACCGGAATCTAGGCGGAGGGGAGAATGGGGACTTGCGTTGAATGGCTAGGTTTCACCCGTCATTGCGAGGCGCCACCCGGTCCCGCCTTCGGCGGGCCGGATGATAAACTCAGCGACGACTTGTCCGCCGAAGCCTTGGCGAAGGCGGAAGCAATCGATCGTTCCGCATGCGCGGAGAGATGGATTGCTTCGCTTCGCTCGCAATGACGAGCGGGAGCAGCGTGGCTCAATAATGCCCGAACGCTACCGGGCGGAACGCCTGCAGCAATTGCTGGTCGAGCTTGCCGTTCATCGCCTCCATCATGGAGAAGGCCTTGGCGTGGGTGAACTGCAGGCGGTAGGCGCGCTTCTCCACCAGCGCGGCATAGACGTCGACGATCGTGGTGATGCGCACGATGTCGCTGATCTCGCTGCCGGACAGCGCATTGGGATAGCCGGAGCCGTCGAGCATCTCGTGGTGATGCAGGATCACGTCGAGCATTTCCGGCGGGAAGCCGCCCTGTGCGGACAGCGCATCGAAGCCGCGGCGCGGATGCTCGCGCATGATGCTCATCTCTTCCATGGTGAGCTCGCCCGGCTTGTCGAGCAGCGCGACGGGGATGAACGCCTTGCCGACGTCGTGCAGCAGCGCCGCGCGGGCCAGCCGGCGCTGGTCGTCGTCGCGCATGCCGAGATGCTGGGCGAACGCCACGGCAAAGCCGGTGACGAACAGGCAGTGGCGATAGGTCTCGGTGTGGTGGCAGCCGACCGTGGTCAGCCATTCGCGCAAGGAATTGTGCTTGATCGCCTTGATGATCTTGTTCTCGGCCGCGACGATATCGGAGAATTTCAGCGGCTCGCCGGCCGGCAGCCGCTCGAACATCTTGACCATCACCATATGCGCGGCCTCGACGCCGCGATTGAGCGCCTTGCCGCGATCGGTCTCGTCGTAACCCGTGCTGTCGGGGAATGCGGCGCGGATGCGCTGCAGAATGCCGCGCGCATCGAACGGACGCGAGATCGTGTCGGTGGCGCCGAGCGCCCAGGCCTGCATCGAGGCGTGATGCAGCGCATCCGCCAGCACGAACAGCCGCGGCATCTCGCGATAGGCCGCGCTCTGCAGCTTGTTGCGCACCAGCTGCACGCTCTCGGGCGAACGCAGGTTGATGTCGACCACGATGCCCGAAAGATCCTGGCCCGGCTTCTCCGGAATCTGCGCGGTGGAGATGGTGTCGACGTCGCCGACCGAGCGCAGGATGCTGGCAAGCTCGCTGCTCTGATCGCTCCGATCCGACGCCAGCAACAACCGGCGCTTCGAAGTCTTGTTGGTGGTGGCTAAGGCAGTCATGGATTCCCCGAACGCAATGCTGACCGACGGCTAACGCTACCTGCGCAGGCGTTCGTTCCGACTTAATGGGGATGCTCAACAGCGGCTAAGCGTATCAGCTACAATTTTATCGATCCCGGATTCCTGCAGCAGAATCAGCAGGAGAGACAAAAAATCCGCCGGAGACGAATCTCCGGCGGATCGTTATTTTCACATGACGAAGCTGCGCTCGCGTTTTACGCCTTCATCGCCGCCTTGACCGCTTCCGCCGTGATCGGCAGCGCGCGGACGCGGGCGCCGACCGCGTTGAAGATGGCGTTGCCGATCGCCGGCGCCACCACCGTCACCGCGGGCTCGCCGACGCCGGTCGCCTTCTCGCCATTGGCGATGACGTTGACCGCGACTTCCGGCATCTGGCTCATCCGAAGCGGCGTGTAGCTGTCGAAGTTGGTCTGCTCGATGCCACCGTCCTTCAGCGTCGCCTTCTCGAACATCGCGAGCGACATGCCCCACAGCGCCGCACCCTCGACCTGGGCGCGGATGTTGTCGGGATGCACCTGCGTGCCGACGTCGGTTGCGACCGTCAGCTTCTTGACGGTCACCTCGCCCGAGGGCGCGACGGCAACGTGAGCGACGCAGGCGGTCCAGCTTGCGGTCGCGCGTTCCTGCGACGACACGCAGGCCACGCCCATGCCCTCGCCCTTCGGCAGCTTCTTGGTGCCGTAGCCGGCAAGGCCCATCGCCGCGAGCAAGGTGTTGCGGAGGCGTTGCGCGCCGCCGTCATTCTTGCCTGCGCCGTCGAGCAGCGAGATGCGGAACTGGGCCGGATCCTTGCCGGTCGCATTCGCGATCTCGTCGAGCATGCTCTCCACCGCCCAGAAGGTCCAACCCGGCGCCACCGAGCGCAGCTGACCCGACGGGGTGGCGTTGTGCGCCATCTCGTTCTTGATCGCCCGCACATAGTGGTTGGGCACGGTGTAGAAGAAGTCCGAGCCGTTCACGGTGAACGAATCGAGCGGCCCCTTCTTGTCGACCGACGGCGTCAGGAAATCGGGGATTCCCCAACGGGCGGTCGGCCAGGCCGAGACCACGTCGTGGCTGAGCGCGACGAGCTTGCCATCGCCGTCCATGCCGGCCTTCACCTTCTGGTAGGTGAGCGGACGCGAGAAATCCATCGTCATGTCGTTCTCGCGCGTATAGATCACCTTGACCGGCTTGCCGACGGCCTTGGCCGCCTGCACCGCGGGGATCATCATGTCGGCATCGAGCCGCCGGCCGAAGCCGCCGCCCAGCCACATCTGATGCATCACCACGTATTTCGGATCGATCCCGGCGGCGCCGGCGGCGATCGCGCCGGAGCGTGTCGCGAACTGGTTGCCGGAATAGATGTGCAGGATGTCGCCCTTGAACTCCGCGGTGGCGTTCATCGGCTCCATCGGCGCATGGATGTTGATGTTGGTGGTGTACTCCGCCTCCAGCACCTTGGCCGCCGTTCCGAACGCTGCGTTGGGATCACCGTCCTTGACGAAGAACTGGCCGGAGTCATCGAGGCCCTGCAGCCGCTTGGCTTCGGCAAACAGCGACTCGCTCGACAGCTTCGCGTTCGGCCCGCCGTCGTAGGACACCTTCAATGCCGCCGCCGCCTTCTTGGCGCTGGCGTAGGTGTTGGCGACTGCGACCACCCAGCCGGTCGTGGTGCCGGTCTTGTCGTCGAGGGTCACGGCCTTGATGAAGCCCGGCACCTTCTTTGCCGCGCTGTCGTCGACCGATTTCACGGTGGCGCCGTAGCGCACCGGCGGCGTCACCACCGCGCCATGCACCATGCCGGGCACCATGACGTCGATGCCGTACTTGGCGGTGCCGTTGGTCTTGGAGGGGATGTCGAGCTGCGGAACGGACACGCCAATCAGCGTGTACTGGTCGGGCGATTTCAGCTTCAGCGCCTTCAATTCATCCGGCGTGAAGGTCTTGGTCGCCTTGCCGCTCTTGACCACGTCGGCAAACGACATCGACTTCTTCGACTTCGGATGCGAGATGACGGAATTGCGCACCACGAGCTCGCCGGCCGGCACGCCCATCGCGGCGGCCGCACCTTCGACCAATGCGGTCCGCCCCGCGGCACCCGCACGGCTCATCGCATCGAAGTTCATCATGGTCGACCAGCTGCCGCCGGTGATCTGCGCACCCAGCACGGGGTCGTTGAACTTCGGATCGTTGGAGGCGAGCGCGACGCGCATGTCGCTCCACTTCGCGCCCAATTCTTCGCAGACGATCTGCGCCATGGTGGAGGCGATGTGCTGGCCCATATCGGCCTTGCCGCAGGTCACGGTGACGAGACCGTCGGGCGCGATCGCGTACCAGACGCTGGGCTCGAAGCTGGACGGCGCGGCAAGCGCCTGATCGATGCCGGGCACGGCGGCGTAACCGAGCACGAGGCCGGTTGCGGCGGTGCCGACCAGGAAGGAACGGCGGCTCAGATCGGCCGGCCCGCTCGAGGTGATCTTCACGTGGCTATTCATGTGGGCCTCCGATCGGTTGCGGCGGCCGCGGTGCGCATTTCGGAGGCAGCGCGCATGATCGCCTTCTGGATCCGCGAGTAGGTCATGCAGCGGCAGAGATTGCCGTCCATATGCGCGACCACCTCTTCCTTGGTGGGATTCGCATTCTTCGACAGCAGCGATGCGGCCTGCATGATCTGGCCGGACTGGCAGTAGCCGCATTGCGGCACCTGCTCGGCGACCCAGGCCTTCTGCAAGGGGTGATCGCCCTTGGCGGAGAGACCTTCGATGGTGGTGATCTTCTTGCCGACGGCATCGGAGACCGAGGTCTGGCAGGACCGCACGGCTTCGCCATTGACGTGGACCGTGCAAGCGCCGCAGAGGCCCGCGCCGCAACCGAATTTGGTGCCGGTCATCTGCAATTGCTCGCGGATGACCCATAGCAGCGGCGTATCGTTGGCCGCCTCGACGGACATATTCCGTCCGTTGATATTGAGATTTGGCATCTCTCTCCCCTTCCGGTGTATGAAGCCGCTTACGGCGGCAGCTCACTGGTTGGCTCACGCCTGCCGCCCACCGGGTCAGCGACAGTTGCCGAGACAATGATCTGGTTCCGCGTTAGAGGCAATTCAATTTGGAATTGCTCGAAGAAAATAAATTTCATGCGGCACTGGTTGTGCGTTGCGGCAAGCACGTCACGACATCGTCAACGACGCGATGCCCACGCGCATAGCCTCTGCCGTTTGCGCATTTCCCAACAACAGGTCTGTCACGCTAGGATTGTCGAGGTGGTTACGTTGAGGAAACCGGCGGGGAACTGGCGAGGAAACTGAATGCCAAAACTCGATCGCGACGGAGTCAGCATTTTCTATGAGGTGCATGGCAGCGGCTCGCCGCTGATTCTGACGCACGGCTATTCATCCACCTCTGCGATGTGGCAGGGCCAGATCGAAGCGCTGGCGAAGCAGCATCAGTTGATCCTGTGGGACATGCGCGGCCACGGCCAGTCGGACTATCCGGACGATCCCTTGGCCTATAGCGAAGCGCTGACGGTGGCCGACATCGCCGCGCTGCTTGACACGGTCGGCGCCGACAAGGCTGTTATCGGCGGGCTCTCGCTCGGCGGCTACATGTCGCTCGCCTTCCACCGCGCCCACCCCGAACGCGTGCGCGCGCTGCTGATCATCGACACCGGCCCCGGCTTCAAGAAGGACGACGCGCGCGAGACCTGGAACAAGCGCGCCCGCGACACCGGCGAGCGCTTCGAGCGCGACGGGCTCGACATCTTGAAGAGCGCGAGCCGCGAGCGCGCCTCCGTCACCCATCGCAATGCCAAGGGCCTGGCGCTCGCCGCGCGCGGCATGCTGGCCCAGCGCGATGCGCGAGTGATCGAGTCACTGCCCGATATCAAGGTGCCGTCATTGGTGGTGGTCGGCGCCGACGATACGCCGTTCCTGGCGGCCTCCGATTACATGGCGGCGAAGATTCCGGGCGCGCAAAAAATCGTGATCCCGAACGCCGGTCACGCCGTGAATATTGACCAGCCGCAGGCTTTCATCGATGCAGTGCTGCAGTTCCTCGATCAGCTCAACTCGCCTGCACCGCGAAAGGCCGCCTCATGAAAAAGCTTCTCGTCGTGCTGATGCTGTCAGGCGCGGCTACGCCCGCCATGGCGCAGCCTCTCCCCCCGTTCGGCGGCCCTGTGGCACCGACCTTCACCGCGACCTTGTCGAACACCGCACCGCTGGCGTTCGGCATGGGTATCGACGACGCACAACGCGCACTCGGCACGCCACTCATCTACATCAAGGGAAAGCCAGGCAATGAGGTGTTCCTGACCTTCCGCGATCTCGGCGGCAGCGGGCTGTTTCCGCATCACGACCGCCTCTATCTGCAATTCCGCAAGGGACGGCTGACCGGCTGGAGGGCGGACTGGGGCGAAAACTGGATGTGGCGATAGCCACCGCATCCCGAGACTTTCATGACCAACAAGAAGGAATAATCCGTGGGACAGGATATCAAGCTGACGGCGTCAGACGGTTTTCAACTCGGCGCCTATCGCGCCGACCCGGCCGGCGCGATCAATGGCGCCATCGTCGTGATCCAGGAGATCTTTGGCGTCAATCACCACATCCGCTCGATCTGCGACCGCCTCGCCAAGGAAGGCTATGTCGCGATCGCGCCGTCGATCTTCGACCGCATCACGCCGAACTTCCAGAGCGGCTACTCGCCTGATGAAGTGGCAAACGCGCGAAAATTCGTCGCCAATCCGGATTGGGCGGCGATGCTGCGCGACACGCAGGCCGCAATCGACGTCGCGAAATCGGCAGGTCCGGTCGGCATCATCGGCTTCTGCCTCGGCGGCAGCATCGCCTATGCGGCCGCGACCAAATTGACCGGGCTGTCGGCTGCGGTCGGCTATTACGGCGGCGCCGTCGTGCGCTTCGCCGACGACAAGCCTGATGTTCCGACGCAGCTGCATTTCGGCGAGAAGGATGCCGGCATCCCGCTGACGGATGTCGAGACCATCAAGACGAAGCGGCCGGAGGTCGAGGTCTTCATCTATCCCGGCGCGCAGCACGGTTTTCACTGCGACGAACGTGCGAGCTACGACAAGGCGAGTTCCGACATCGCCTGGCCGCGCAGCCTGGACTTCTTCGCCAAGCATTTGAAGCGGTAATTCACCCGGCGCCTCTCCCGGAAATCGGGTGGGCGCCGGCTGGCGCCCGGCGATAGAGCTGGCTTCATCACGTCAACTCACGCCGGGACATCGCCATGCCAAACAACACCGCACTCAAGATCCGCAATCCGTTCGGAACCATCGACGTTCCCGAACCTGACGACCATGACGTGATGCACTATGCCGAGCGTGCGACGTTGTCAGGCGACGGCGGCGACGGCAACGCCGCAGCATGGGCGCCGATTCCCGAGGCGGCAAATCTGGACGGCGCGTGGGCCAGCCGCTGGAACGGCGGCGCCGATCCGACCATTCCGGGTGATGCGCCGGACAAATGGAAGCAGGGCCGCGCCGAGATCCGCGTCGTCGGCGATCGAGTCTATCTGCGTTTTGATTGGGACGGCGGCCGGCGGCACGGGCTGATCGATGCCGCACGCGAGGGCACCAATCGGCTGGTCGGAAAATACATCAACCTGACCGATCCCGGCATCACGCGGCCATGGATCGGACTCATCGTCGATGCCACGCGCATCGACGGCTGCTTCCCGGAAGGACGGCTCGACTTCAGGCGGTAGCTGCGAGAGGAAAACGACGCGATCAGAACCAGCGCTCGCCGACCTGCACGGTGTCGCCCGGGCTGATCGGCGTGCCCAGCGGCACCACGAAACGGCCGGAGCCCGACGCATCGGTATGGGTCAGCGTCACGCTGTCGCGCCGCGCCCGCGGGGAGAAGCCGCCGGCAATCGCGACCGCGCTCTCGACCGTCATGTTCGGCACATACGGATATTGTCCGGGTGCGGCGACCTCGCCGAGGATGAAGAACGGACGGTAGGATTCGATCTCGACCGCCACCGAGGGATCGCGGATGAAGCCGTTGCGCAGTTTCGCCGCGATCTCGCCTGCGAGCCCGGCCGGCGTGCGGCCGCGCGCGGGAACGCTGCCGATCAACGGCATGGTGATCGAACCGGCGGCGTCGATCGCGTAGGTGTTGGTAAGGCCTTCCTGGCCGTAGACCACGACACGCAGCTTGTCGCCGGCATCGAGGTGATAGCCGCCATCATAGCGGACCGGCTCGACCGGCGCGGCGTAGACGACCGGGCCCGGCGCCGGCGCGACATAAGCGGGTGCGGGGTAGCCGCGAGGTGATGACGCGAAGGCCGAGCGCATCGCGCTGATGGCGCCACCGCCGCTGTTGTCGGCAACGGGGACGACGGGCGCGGTGTAGGTCTGACCGTAAGCCATGGAATCGAGATCGGCTTGCGGCTGGGCAACCGCGACGGGACCGGCCGTGCGCATGCATCCCGACAGCGCGAGCGCCGTGATGATGGCGGTGATCGGCAATCGTAACGCGCGCGCAACCGGCACTGGGGGCCATCCCTGAAAAACGAGACCGCCCTAGTCTTGCACCCGTTATGGTTAACAAATGGTGTTTGGCGGGAAAGCCCCCTCGCCCCGCTCTTCGCGGGGAGAGGGTTGGGGGCTGCTTCCGCGACAACGGTGACAAGAGGACTCGCGGTGAGTCCCCCTCACCCGAAATTCGCTGCGCGAATTTCGACCTCTCCCCGCAAGCGGGGCGAGGTGAAGAAGATCAGGCCGTCACGCCGACGCCGATCGGGCAGGACACGCCGGTGCCGCCGAGCCCGCAATAGCCTGCCGGATTCTTGGCGAGGTACTGCTGGTGATAGTCCTCGGCGAAGTAGAACGCGCCTGATGGCGCGATCTCGGTGGTGATGGCGCCGAGGCCCTTGGCGGCCAGCGCCTTCTGATACATCGCCTTCGACGCCTCGGCTGCTTTGGCTTGCGCATCGCTAAAGGTGTAGATCGCCGAGCGGTACTGCGTGCCGATGTCGTTGCCCTGGCGCATGCCCTGCGTCGGGTTGTGATTCTCCCAGAACGTCTTCAGGAGCTTCTCGTAGGTGATTTTCTTCGGATCGAACACGACCAGCACCACCTCGGTGTGGCCGGTGCGGCCGGAGCAGGTTTCTTCGTAGGTCGGGTTCGGCGTATGGCCACCGGCATAGCCGACCGCGGTCGTAGTGATGCCGTCACCGAGCTCCCAGAACTTGCGCTCCGCACCCCAGAAGCAGCCGAGACCGAATACCGCCTGCTCGAGTCCTTGCGGATAGGGCGGCTGCAACTTGCTACCGTTAACGAAATGGGTGGTCGCGGTCGGGATTGGCGTGGCGCGACCCGGCAGCGCTTCAGCAGCCGACGGCAACGCGGTGGTCTTGCGCATGAACAACATGGATGAGCCTCCAGGCAGGAGATCGGCCGACGTAGCAACGGCCAGCGGGCCGGCTGTCTCTATATAGGTCTTTACGCAGATGATGGCAGCCCCGTTACCCCGGGGGCGCGGCCGCTGCCTTCGACCGCTTCAGTCGCGGGCGTAGCCGATCAGGGGCTTGCGCGGCCGGAACAGCAGCATCAGCACGATACCGGCGATGCCGAGCACCGCGAAGACCGGCTGATCCAGGAGCAGCTTGATCACGCTGTTCCAGAGCCAGGGCGAGTGCCCCTCGACCCAGACGCGGAAGGCGGCCTGGCTGGACTGGTGGATGTCGTTCCAGAACTGGCCGAGCCGGGTGAAGCGCAGGTTCTGGTCGGCGACATAGCGGGCACCGTCATAGACCATGAAGACGAATCCGCCGGCCAGCAGCAGAAGGCCGATCAATCGGAAAAAGCCGCGGATCATGCGTCACCCAAATCATCGCGCCCTTGGCCGGGCCGTCAGGCCTTACCGGGGGCGCCCCGGAAATTCAACCACTTCAGGGCGTTACCACCCCCATAAAGACCGCATTTCCTGCCCATTTTGGCGTTCGAAAGCGTTTGACGGTTTACCCTCTGCCCTCTATAAGACCGGCCGATGGCGGCGGGCGCAATCCTGCCGCCGCTGTTCTTTTGGACAGTGCCGCCTATGGGGGTTTGCTCCCTGGCTTGGCCTCCTCAGGAACACCAACTCCACCGAGACAATAGTACCAATACCGCAGTCGAGATCACGATTTGAACCGGCCGGCGCGCTCGAGCCCGACCACCGAGCGACCACCGCCGAAGGACAGTTGAGAACATGGCCAATACCACTTCCGCCAAGAAGGCGACCCGCAAGATTGCCCGCCGCACCATCGTCAACAAGTCGCGTCGCACCCAGATGCGCGGCGCGGTTCGCACCGTCGAGGAAGCGATCAAGAGCGGCGATCGCGAAGCGGCGCTGAAGGCGATGGTCCGCGCGGAGCCGGAACTGATGAAGGCCGCGCAGCGGAACATCATTCACAAGAACAACGCGAGCCGGAAGGTGTCGCGTCTGTCGGCTCAGATCGCCAAGCTCGCGAAGTAAGGCACGCGCGAAAGCGCGTCGCTGCGCGATAGCGCTGACTGGAAAAATAATTCGTCATCAAGCCCGGCTCACGCCGGGCTTTTTGTTTTCGCGTCCCTTTGCACATCGTCGCGCGTGTTTTTCCCGGTGGAATAGTTCCGACGGGTGCAATGTGTCCCTTTGCTGAACACCGACAAGCGTGTCATATTTCGCGTGCCCCGTAGTTCTACAGGGATGCAACGTTCGTCGGACTTCGAAGCGCACGCGCTGGACGAAATCAACGCGCGCAACGTCTCGAAGATCGAATTTGCGCTGCATGCGCGAAGAAAACTGCCGAGCACAAAGCTCGGAATGCCGTGTGGGAGTTACCCTGCAAAAGTAATCGTGAAAAACGACGCTTCGCGAATTACTTATGCACATAGCGTGATCGAGCGATTGGAAAATCGATCTGCGCGACGGCAAACGTAAAAAATTTATGAAAATTTTTTGGTATTGCACCGTCGTTTATGACACGCGTGAATCTGTGCGCTGATTCAAAAACTTGATGTCGCGGATTCGGTTTTGCCGTCTCGCAACAGTCGCGAAGAGTCTGCGTCCCCGTCGAATCCACGGATTGTCAGGACATGCGCTTGGTGTAATTGTTCTTCTCGTTCGCGACGCCCACGGCTCTCCAGATCAGCGCGGTTTGAGACCCAAGGGCGGACGTGCAAATCGGCGGCGGTGTGCGCGTTAGCGACGCTCTCCAAGCGAAGCTAGATCCACAACTCATAGCAATATGAGGACGGTTGAACTGTGCCAAAATTTCTCCGGCGAAGCACCCGGTTTCCGGATGCCTCGAACAAGAGAGATCACGGACAACCATCGGCATCTGGCAGAGCCGGGAGCGGAGCAGACGAACAGGGTTGACGAGGACTGACAGAAACGCGGCGGCGCCACGCCGGCCACTTCGGTGACTGGTTGCGGCAGACCAAATTCGAAAACACTTGCGAGCGGATGACTCGTCGCGATCGCTCGCGGCGATGGGGGAGGTACTATGCTTTACGGACACACCACTGCAATCGATGCCATCACAGTTGGCCTGCAGAACTCCCACGGTGCCGTAACCAGCTCCTCGGTCTCCAGCTCCATTCCCAGCCTGAGTACGTCGAGTACGCGCTGACCTCGCGGAACATTTCTTCTCCGAACCGCTGACCTGACCGCGGCGTTGTCGCCGAACGGGAGAGGTGTGTCCGGAGCAGCAAATGTCCGCTTGAGGTCGCGTCGTCGCACGACACATGCGCGGCGCATTTTGGGGCCAATCAATTATCCTCTTTGGAAGAAGTGCGAGACAATGACGAATACGGAACAGGATCGCTGGTCGCGGGTAAAGAGCAGGTTGCGCACGACCGTCGGCGAGGACGTCTACACCAGCTGGTTTGCGCGAATGGATCTGGAGAGCGTGCATGACGAGAGCGTGCATCTGTCGGTTCCGACCCGGTTCCTGAAGAGCTGGATCCAGGCGCATTACACCGATCGCGTGCTGTCCTGCTGGCAGGCCGAGATGCCGGAAGTGCATCGCATCGACCTCACCGTCCGCTCCGCGATCCGCGCCGCGGCACCCGTGAAGGAAGTGGCCGCGCCGATCGAAGCGCGCCCGGTCATGCGCAGCGAAGGCCGCCCCGCGGAGCTGCGCTCGTTCGCGACCGCGCCGGTCTCGGCCAATCATGACGCGCTCGGCGGCTCGCCGCTCGATCCGCGCCTCACCTTTGCAAGCTTCGTGGTCGGCCGCTCCAACACGCTGGCGCATGCAGCTGCGCGTCAGGTCGCGGAAGGCCGGCGCGGCGATCCCGTGATGTTCAACCCGCTCTATATCCACGCCGGCGTCGGCTTGGGCAAAACCCATCTGCTGCAGGCGGTGACCTGGGCCGGCAATTCCGGCAGCGAGCGCAAGGTGCTGTATCTCACCGCGGAAAAATTCATGTACGGCTTCGTCGCCGCGCTGAAGACGCAGACGGCGCTCGCCTTCAAGGAAGCGCTGCGCGGCATCGACGTGCTCGTGATCGACGACCTGCAGTTCCTGCAGGGCAAGTCGACCCAGGCCGAGTTCTGCCATACGCTGAACGCGCTGATCGATGCCGGCCGCCAGGTCGTGATCGCGGCCGACCGTCCGCCGTCCGATCTCGAGAGCCTCGACGATCGCGTGCGCTCGCGGCTCGCCGGCGGCCTCGTCGTCGAGATGGCCTCGCTCGGCGAGGAGCTGCGACTCGGCATCCTGAAGTCGCGCGTCGCCGCGGCCCGCGTCCATCACGCGAGCTTCGACGTACCGGAGGAAGTGCTGGACTATCTCGCCCGCACCATCACCCATAACGGCCGCGACCTCGAAGGCGCGATCAACCGCCTGCTCGCCCACTCCAAGCTGAACAATCAGCCGGTGACCCTGGAGATGGCCGAGCGCGAGGTGCGCGACCTGATCCGTCCGCAGGAACCGAAGCGGATCAAGATCGAGGACATCCAGCGCGTGGTGGCGCGACAATATAATGTCAGCCGCTCCGACCTGCTGTCGTCGCGCCGGACCGCCAATGTGGTGCGCCCGCGCCAGGTCGCGATGTACCTGGCCAAGACGCTCACCTTGCGCTCGTTGCCCGAGATCGGCCGGCGGTTCGGCGGCCGTGACCACACCACGGTGTTGCACGCCGTGCGCAAGATAGAGGCATTGGTCGCCAAGGACACCGCGCTGTCCGAAGAGGTCGAATCGCTGAAGCGCCAGCTGCAGGAATAAAGGCCTCACCTCCTTGATCGCCCTCCCTCTTTTGCAAGAGGGAGGGCGTCTGTTTTTGTCGCCGAAAACGTTGGGGAACGGCCGCGTTTCGCTTGCACCGGCGGCCCATCCGCGCCACCTTGCGGTCCCCTCGGGGGTTTGATCAAATCGGTTTTGATCCGGCTTTCCGGGTTTCCATGCCGCGGCGCTGTCATGACCGGCTGCCCGGCTTTTTTCATCTGAGGGATCTGGCGGGTATTGCAATGAAGGTCACCGTCGAGCGCGCGCAACTCCTGAAATCGCTGGGCCACGTTCACCGTGTCGTGGAACGCCGCAACACCATCCCGATTCTCGGCAACGTGCTGATCCGCGCCGAGGGCGCCAAATTGTCGCTGAAGGCGACCGACCTCGACCTCGAGGTGACGGAGACGCTGGCTGCGGAAACCGGAACCGCCGGCTCGACCACCGTGCCGGCGCATATGTTCTACGACATCGTGCGCAAGCTGCCCGATGGCTCGCAGATCGTGCTGGAGGCGGACGGCGACCGCTCGGTGCTGGCGGTCAAGGCCGGCCGTTCCCGATTCACGCTGCAGACGCTGCCGGAGAGCGATTTTCCGGATCTCGCCGCCGGCGACATGACGCATTCGTTCGCGCTGCCGGCGTCCGACATCAAGCGCCTGATCGACCGCACGCAGTTTGCGATCTCGACCGAAGAGACCCGCTATTATCTCAATGGCATCTATCTGCACGCCGCCGGCACCGCCAAGGCCGCGACGCTGCGCGGCGTCGCTACCGACGGACACCGCCTGGCGCAAATTGACCTCGTGCTGCCGAAGGGCGCCACCGGCATGCCCGGCGTGATCGTGCCGCGCAAGACCGTCGGCGAGGTGCAGCGGCTGATCGAGGACGGCGAGGCCGAGATCGCGATCGAGCTGTCGCAGGGCAAGATCCGCTTCACGCTCGGCAATGTCGTGCTGACCTCGAAGCTGATCGACGGCACCTTCCCCGACTACGGCCGCGTCATTCCGCAGAACAACGACAAGGAACTGGTGGTCGACAAAAAGGATTTTGAAGCCGCCGTCGACCGCGTCTCCACCATCTCCTCTGAGCGCGGCCGCGCCGTGAAGCTCGCGCTCTCCGCCGGCAAGCTGGTGCTCTCGGTCACCAACCCCGACTCCGGCAGCGCCACCGAAGAGCTCGAGGTCGAATACGCCGCCGACGCGCTCGATATCGGCTTCAACTCGCGCTACCTGCTCGACATCGCCGCCCAGATCGAGGGCGAGGTCGCCGTGCTGAAGCTCGCCGACCCCGGCTCGCCGACGCTGGTGCAGGACAAGGACAACAAGGGCGCCCTCTACGTGCTGATGCCGATGCGGGTGTGATTCTCTCGTCGAGCGCAACTGCACCCTCTCCCCTTGTGGGAGAGGGTGGCGCCGAAGGCGCCGGGTGAGGGGTTCGTGCCGCAGCCTCCGAGCCATCGAAAGACTGACGAGCGTCTCCGCGGCTTCGCAAAGAAGATGCGCCGCGAACCGACGGACGCCGAATCGAAGATGTGGCTTTTGCTCCGTGACCGGCGCTTGTCACATCTAAAGTTTCGCAGACAGGTGCCGTTTCAGAGCTACATCCTCGACTTCGCATGCTTCGAGAAACGCCTCGTCATCGAGATTGATGGAAGCCAACATGAAGCATCAGAGCGCGACGCTGCCAGATCCGCCGCCCTTGCTGCTGAAGGCTTTCACGTCTTGCGGTACTGGAACAATGACGTTCTGAGGACGCCTGAATCCGTATTGGAGGACATTCTCGCAAAGCTTGCCGAGCTGTGAGATACCCCTCACCCGTCGCCTCACTTCGTGAGGCGCCACCCTCTCCCACAGGGGGAGAGGGTAAGGAAGGCCGATCCGCGAACAATGACCCCGTCCCGCATTCATCGCCTGTCGTTGACGCATTTCCGGAATTACCGGACGGCGACGCTGTCGGCGCGCGGGGATGTGGTGGCACTGGTGGGACCGAACGGGGCCGGCAAGACCAATTGCCTGGAGGCGATCTCGTTCCTGTCGCCGGGCCGCGGCCTGCGGCGGGCCACGTTGGAGGATGTCGCCGACAATCAGGGCGACGGCTCCTGGGCGGTGTCAGCCGAGGTCGAGGGCGCGCTCGGGCTCGCCACACTCGGCACCGGCATCGATGCGCCGAATGGCGACGCCGGTGCGACCGGCCGGCGCTGCCGCATCGACCGCGAGCCGGTCGGCTCCGCAACCGCATTCGGCGATCACCTGCGCATGGTGTGGCTGACGCCGGCGATGGACGGGTTGTTCATGGGCGCGGCCTCGGAGCGGCGGCGCTTTTTCGATCGCCTGGTGCTGGCGATCGACTCCGACCATTCCAGCCGCGTCTCGGCGCTGGACCGGTCGCTGCGCTCGCGCAATCGCCTGCTCGAAGTGCGCAACTATGACGACCACTGGTGCGACGCGATCGAGCGCGAGACCGCCGAGCTCGCGGTCGCCGTCGCCGCATCGCGCGGCCAGACGGCGGCGCGGCTTGCCGTGATGCTGCGCGAACGCGGCGCGGCCTCGCCGTTTCCCTCCGCCGAGATCGCGCTCGACGGCTGGATGGAGAACGCGCTGCTGAACGAGCCTGCCACGGCGGTGGAAGACCGCTATCGCGAGATCCTGCGCGCCGGCCGTCCCCGCGATGCCGCGGCCGGCCGCACGCTCGACGGCCCGCATCTCACCGACCTGCACGTGGTCTATGCGCCCAAGAACATGCCGGCCCGCGATGCCTCGACCGGCGAGCAGAAGGCGCTGCTGATCGGGCTCGTGCTGGCGCACGCGACGCTGGTTGCGGAGATGACCGGCATCGTGCCGCTGCTGCTGCTGGATGAGGTCGTCGCCCATCTCGATCCCGGCCGGCGCAAGGCGCTGTTCGACGAACTGGCAAAGCTCGGCGCGCAGGTCTGGATGACCGGCGCCGATCCCGCAGCCTTCGCCGACATCGGCCCGACCGGCGAGATTTTCGACGTCGAATCCGGCCGCGCCACGCGCCGCGGCTGACGCCCGTAGCAGCCGCTTTGAACCTGCTCCCGTGCTGGCGCGACTAGTTTTCGGAGCTGCGCCGGCGATGCCGCGACTGTTGCGGTCGCGCGCCCCGCGCACCAGCAAATACCGGAGACGAGAATGCCTGAGATCGCGCGCGGGATCGTCCCGGCCGGAAAACGCCTGCTGCCACTGATCTTGCTGATCGCCGCCGCCGCGCCGCTCGCGGCCAGGGCCGACAGCGGCATCGTCGACGTTCGTACGCTGCCGCGACTCGAAGGTGCCGTCGAAGACCCGTCCCGCAACCAGCAGTACAGTCTGAACTACACCGTTCCGACCGTCGTCGCCCAGACCTCGGCCGCGACCAGGAAGCTCCTCGCCGCCGACGGCTGGGTGCAATTCCTCCGACCGCTCGACGAGAAGAGCAGCTCGCTCACCTTCAAGAAGGCCCAGCAGGGCCTGCACGTCTCCTTCACGCAAGGGCTCGGCCGGCCCGATCAGTCCGTGGTGAACTATGTCCCCGAGCGGATCACGGCGAATGTGCCGTTCCCGCCCGAGGCCACCGATATCGTCTTCGACCAGCACCGGCCCTATCTCGGCTGCATCGCGCCGCTCGCGCTCGAAGCGACGCTTGATTTCTTCCGCACCGAAATGACTGCGATCGGCTGGAAGCCGCTGACCGCTGGCGATGCAGCGGCGCGCTGGCCCAACGCAGAGCTCAACGAAACGGTCGAGAACGGCGTCCGCGCCTATTTTGGCCACGCCGATGGCGACGGCTTCTATCGGCAGCGCC
Organism: Bradyrhizobium jicamae; assembly: GCF_018130695.1. Classification (GTDB taxonomy): domain Bacteria; phylum Pseudomonadota; class Alphaproteobacteria; order Rhizobiales; family Xanthobacteraceae; genus Bradyrhizobium; species Bradyrhizobium jicamae_B. Next base: position 85,855 of record NZ_JAFCJX010000031.1, read on the forward strand.
CGGTCATGCTGACCCTGCAGCGCCGCAGCGACGGCAAGACCGGCGTCGAAATTCGGGTCGCGCCATTCGCGCTGCAGGCGCTCGAGGCCGATTCCGAGATGGCCGGCCTGCCGCGCCCGAAGCCGAGCAAGACCGCGAAGAGCATCGGCGGCTCCGATTCCGATCGTCGCCAGACCGAGGTCGCCGTGATCGGCGAAATGGCCGCAACGCTCGCCTTCTATCGCCGCGAGCTTGCCAGCCGCAACTGGATGGAAGAGACGGGCGGCGCACTCGTGGCGCCGGATAACGTCACGCTGAATTTCTCCTCGCCCGAACAGACCGCAACGCTGAAGCTCGGCCGCCGATACGACCTGACCATGGTCAGCCTCGCCACGCAGGTGAAGGAAGCGGCGCTGGCGGCGCGCGCCAGGGCGAAGAAGGAAGCCGACGCGAAGTTCATGACGGACGCCGCTGCGATGGCAAAGCAAGTCATCGCCGCCGACGAGGCGCGGCGCGCGGCGCAGGCTGCCAATCTATCCGATGCGCCGTTGCGTGCGCTTGCCGACGGCACGACGCCGGTGCCTCTGCCGGAGAACGCAGTGGATGTGAAGTTCGACGGCGCCGACGGCAGGCTCGAATTCAACTCCGCCTCCAGCGTGAAGGCCGTCGCCGCGTTTTACCGCGGCTCCCTGACATCGCAGGGATGGAAGGAGAAGCCTTCGATCATCAACCAGCCCAATATGGCCGTGATGGCGTTTTCCAAAGGCGGCAAGGCGCTGTCGCTGACCGCCATGCAGATGGGACCAAAGGTCCGCGTCAGCGCCGATGGATCGGCGCTCGTGGTGGCAAACGCCACCCCGGCCGGCGGCAAGGCGTCAAGCGAATCGTCAAGCAAGGCCGTCGCCGAAACGCTCGACGCCGATCCTGATTCCGCGTTGCCGGTGCCGAAACAGCGCAGCATGACCTCGATCGGAACCGGAAAGATGCCCGGGAGCGATGCGCCGTTCCGCCGGGAACTCGAGGCCAGCATTCCCGCCGACCTCAACACGGTCCTCGCCTTCTATCGCAGCGAGCTCGGCAAGCGCGGCTGGCAGGAGACGGCCGAAGCCGCCATCGTCAAATCCGAGCGAGTGCACTTGGCGTTCACTTCGCCGGAAGGGCCAGCCACGCTGAAGCTCGGCCGCAAGAACGGCGAGACATCGGTCAATCTCGCGCAAAAATATCCGGCGGCGGCCGCCAAGGCCGACGTCGTGCCGAAGCCGGGCCAGTCCAAGCTGATGTTCGGCAACATTGGCAAGAGCGAAGCCACGGTTTCAATCAACAAGCAGACGATCAGGATCGCGGCCGGCGCCGGTGGACCGCAATCGCCCAGGCCTCCGATGATCGACCTGCCTCCGGGCAAGTACCAGTACGCTCTCAGGATCGCAGGCGGGCCCGCGCGCAACAACGAGATCGAGATCGCTGCCGGAGATACCTGGGGCGTGATGATCGGCCCCGGCGGCGACGTGCTGCCGCTGCAGATGTACTGACAGCACCGCTCCACGGCCTTCCAGGGGGCCGTGGAGCTCCGTCTGCCCTGCCTGAATCAGCGGCAAAGAATCGCCCCGCAATGGTGCCGGAATCGGCTGCCGAATCGTGGTTTTCACGGGGCTTCGAATCGGCCTTCGAGGGCCTTGAAAAAGGGCCAAAAAATCCCATTTATTCAACAGCTTGTAGACAGAGAGATTGCGCTATGCGCAACACCTCTTTCATGGCACAAATAACGTAATCAGCGCCTCGTATTGCGCCGCTGATTTGGGACATCCCTCGAAGGCCTCACATGACAGAACCTGCCCGGCAGACACCTGCCGAAACTCAGCAGCCCATTCCCGTTGAGTACAGCGCGGAATCGATCCGGGTGCTGAAGGGCCTCGACGCCGTGCGCAAGCGGCCCGGCATGTATATCGGCGACACCGACGACGGCTCGGGCCTGCATCACATGGTCTACGAGGTCGTCGACAACGCGATCGATGAGGCGCTGGCCGGGCATGCGAGCCGCGTCCTGGTCACCCTCAACGCCGACAGTTCGGTCACCGTGTACGATGACGGCCGCGGCATTCCGGTCGACATCCACAAGGGCGAAGGCGTCTCGGCGGCCGAGGTCATCATGACCCAGTTGCACGCCGGCGGTAAGTTCGACCAGAACTCCTACAAGGTGTCCGGCGGTCTGCACGGCGTCGGCGTCTCCGTCGTCAACGCGCTGTCCTCCAAGCTCCAGCTGCGCATCTGGCGCGACGACAAGGAGCACTACATCGAGTTCGCTCATGGCGACGCCGTCGCGCCGCTAAAGGTCGTGGGAGACACCCCGGGCAAGCGCGGCACCGAGGTGACGTTCCACGCGTCCGCCGAGACCTTCAAGAACATCGAATATGATTTCGCGACCCTGGAGCATCGCCTGCGTGAGCTCGCGTTTCTCAATTCCGGCGTCCACATCGTGCTGTCAGACATGCGCCACGCGGTCGAGAAGCGCGAGGAGATGTACTATTCCGGCGGCGTCGAGGAGTTCGTCAAATATCTCGACCGCAACAAGAAGCCGATCGTGCCGGCGACCATCATGGTGCGCTCGGAGGCCAACGGCATCGCCGTCGAGGCCGCTCTGTGGTGGAACGACAGCTACCACGAGAACGTGCTCTGCTTCACCAACAACATCCCGCAGCGTGACGGCGGCACCCATCTGGCCGGCTTCCGCGGCGCGCTGACGCGCCAGGTCAACGGCTATGCCGAGGCCAATGCGAAGAAGGAAAAGATCACGCTGACCGGCGACGACTGCCGCGAAGGCCTGACCGCCGTGCTGTCGGTGAAGGTGCCCGACCCGAAATTCTCGTCGCAGACCAAGGACAAGCTGGTGTCCTCGGAAGTGCGTCCCGTGGTCGAGAACGTGCTGAACGAGGCGCTCCAGGCCTGGTTCGAGGAGCATCCGACCGAGGCCAAGGTGATCGTCGGCAAGGTGATCCAGGCCGCGGCCGCCCGCGAAGCCGCGCGCAAGGCACGCGAGCTCACGCGCAAGAATCCGCTCAGCGTCTCCTCGCTGCCCGGCAAGCTCGCCGATTGCCAGGAGAAGGATCCGGCCAAGTCCGAACTGTTCATCGTCGAGGGTGACTCGGCAGGCGGCAGCGCCAAGCAGGGCCGCAACCGCGAATTCCAGGCGGTGCTGCCGCTGCGCGGCAAGATCCTCAATGTCGAACGCGTCCGCCCCGACAAGATGCTGTCAAGCGAGCAGATCGGCACGCTGATCACCGCGCTCGGCACCGGCATCAGCGACGATTTCTCCGTCGAGAAGCTGCGCTATCACAAGATCATCGTGATGACGGACGCCGACGTCGACGGCGCCCACATCCGCACGCTGCTCTTGACCTTCTTCTATCGCCAGATGCGCGAGATCATCGATGGCGGCTATCTCTACATCGCCCAGCCGCCGCTCTATAAGGTGTCGCGCGGCAAGTCCGAGCAGTACCTGAAGGACGAGCGCGCGCTGGAAGACTATCTGATCTCGACCGGCCTCGACGAATGCGTGTTCAAGCCGGCTTCCGGCGATGAACGCGCCGGCCGCGACCTGCTGTCGCTGGTTGAGGATGCCCGTGTCATCCGCGCCGTGCTGCGCAATCTGCACAGCCGCTATAACCGCAAGGTGATCGAGCAGGCCGCGATCGCCGGCGTGCTCAACTCGGGCATCACCGGCAGTATCGAAACCGCCACAGCCGCCGCCGACTACATCGCCAAGCGGCTGGACTCGCTGGAGGATGAGGTCGAGCGCGGCTGGATCGGCACCTTCACCGAGGGCCTCGGCTTCCAGTTCGAGCGCACCGTCCGCGGCGTCAAGGATGTCGCCATCATCGACGACGCCTTCCTCGGCTCCGCCGACGCACGCAAGCTCGACGAATATGCGAAGAAGCTGCAGGACGTCTATGCGCGGACCGGCAAGCTGCGCCGCAAGGACAGCGAGAGCAATATCCACGGCCCGATCGACCTGTTCGAAGCCGTGACCGGCACCGCGCGCAAGGGCGTCACGCTGCAGCGCTACAAAGGTCTCGGCGAGATGAATCCGGAGCAGCTGTGGGAGACCACGCTGGACACCGAGGCCCGCTCGCTGCTGCAGGTGAAGGTCAAGGAGGTCGACGAGGCCGACGATATCTTCACCAAACTGATGGGCGACGTGGTAGAACCGCGCCGCGACTTTATCCAGGAACACTCGCTCAGCGCGACGATCGACATTTAGCCGTTCGACATCTAGGCGTTCGATATCCAGACCTTCGACATCTAGACCTTCGACATCCAAGTCCGGCAGGGGGCCTTTTTCCGCGTGGCGCCGATCCAGTACATCGTAGAAGGCGGCCGCCGGCTCGCCGGCACCATCACGCCCGCCGGCAACAAGAACGCCGCGCTGCCGATCATCGCCGCAGCGCTGCTCACCGAACATCCGGTGACGCTCACCAACGTGCCGCGAATTCGCGACACCGAGACGCTGGTGGAGCTGTGCCGCTCGGTCGGCGCTGCCGCCGAATGGACCGAGCGCAACACGCTCCTGATCCACGCCAAGGAAATCCGTGCTGCCGATCTCGATCCGGATCTGTGCGCGCGGATCCGCGCCTCGATCCTGCTCGCCGGTCCCCTGCTCGCCCGCTGCGGCGAAGTGGCGCTGCCGCCGCCCGGCGGCGACGTGATCGGCCGCCGGCGGCTGGACACGCATTTCCTCGCCTTCGAGCAGCTCGGCGCCACGGTCACGGCGACACACCGCCTCGAATTCCGCGCCTCGCGGCTGAAGGGCGCCGACGTCTTCCTCGACGAACCCAGCGTCACCGCGACCGAGAACGCGCTGGTCGCAGCCGTCGCCGCCCGCGGCACCACCTATTTGCGCAACGCGGCCTCCGAGCCGCATGTTCAGGACCTCGCCCACTTCCTGGTCGCGCTCGGCGCCAAGATCGAGGGCATCGGCACCAACACCATCATCGTGCACGGCCCGGCGACGCTCGGCAGCGCAACGTTTGCGATCGGCCCCGATCATATCGAGGTCGGCTCGCTGATCGGGCTTGCCGCGGTGACGCGCTCGCCGCTGCGGATCGCCAAGGCCGGCGTCGAGCATCTGCGCTCGATCCGGATGGGCTTTGAACGGCTCGGCATCGTCTGCGGCGTCGAGGGCGACGATCTCGTCGTGCCCTCCAACCAGACCATGAAGATCCAGGACGATTTCGGCGGCCACGTGCCGAAGCTGGAGGACCAGCCCTGGCCGGCCTTCCCGGCCGATCTGATGTCGATCGCGATCGTCACCGCGACCCAGTGCGACGGCATCATCCTGATGCACGAGAAGATGTTCGAGTCGCGGATGTTCTTCGTCGACAAGCTGATCTCGATGGGCGCGCGCATCGTGCTGTGCGACCCGCATCGCGCGATTGTCGCAGGCCCGAGCCGCATGCATGGCGCCTCGATGATCTCGCCCGACATCCGCGCCGGCATGGCGATGCTGCTTGCCGCGGTCTGCGCCGAGGGCACCTCGACCATCAACAATGCCGACCAGATCGAGCGCGGCTATGAGCGCATCGACGAACGGCTGAACGCGCTCGGCGCCAAGATCAAGCGGGTGCCAGCGCGATCGTGATCTAGATTCTTGTTTTGACGCGTTTTCTTCACGCGAACCGGCGTCCACTTCGCTTGAAAACGCTTTGTGATGGCGCGGCCATGCTTTTGGCCCGCTTGCCGTGCTAAGCGTTGCTCCATGACGTCCCTCGACAAGATCGAGCCGGTCGCGAGCGCGCTGCGCGCGTCTGTCGCAGTCCCCGGCAATCCCGTCACCACGGAGCTTGCGGAAACGCTCAAGCTCTCGGTGCCGCTTGCCCTGACGCAACTCGGCCAGATCGCGATGATGACGACCGACCTCGCCTTTGTCGGTCGGCTCGGCAGCGAGACCGTGGCTGCCGCCGCGCTGGCGCACACGGTGTTTTTCGTCAGCTTCACGGTCGGCATGGGCCTGGTCTCGGCGGTCTCGCCGCTGGCCGCACAGGCGTTCGGCGCCCGCGATCCGCGCATGGTGCGGCGTGCACTGCGCGTCGGGTTGTGGGCTGCGCTGCTGGTGGCACTGCCGATGATGGCGCTGCCCTTCCATGGCGAGACCATCCTGATCGCGCTCGGACAGGCGCCGGCGGCCGCTCATCAGGCGCAGCAATATCTGTTCGGCCTGGCCTGGGGCATCCTTCCGGCGCTGTGGTTCATCGCCATCCGCGGCTTCATGAGCGCGGTGAACCGGCCCGAGCCGGTACTGTGGATCACGCTTGCCGCGATCCCGGCCAATGCGCTGCTGGTCTATCTGCTGCTCTACGGCAAATGGGGCGCGCCCGCGCTCGGCCTGTTCGGCGCGGGCCTTGCGACCACGATCGTCAATCTCGGCACTTTCCTCGCCGGCGTCTGGTTCACCGCGCGCCGCCGGCCGTTCCGCAAATATCACGTGTTCGGCCGGATCTGGCGCATCGACTGGTCACTGATGGGCAAGCTCATCGCGGTCGGCACACCGATCTCGATGGCCCTGCTGCTCGAATATGGCCTGTTCGGCGCCGCCGGCCTGCTGATGGGATTGATCAGCACGACGGCACTGGCCGCCCACCAGATCGCGCTGCAGATCGCGGCGATCCTGTTCATGGTGCCGCTCGGCATCAGCATGGCCGCAACCGTGCGGGTCGGACAGGCGGTCGGCCGCCGCGATGCGGATGACGTGCGACGCGCAGGCTATGTCGCGATGTGGCTCGGCGGCGCCTTCATGAGCGCGATGACGCTGGCCGTGATCCTGGCGCGGTTCCAGATCGCGGAAATCTTCCTCGGTGAAGCCACCGATGCGACGGCGCAACTGACCGCGATGCTGCTGATGGTCGGCGCGACCTTCTTCGTCGCCGACGGCGTGCAGACCATCACGGCCGGCGCGCTGCGCGGCATGAACGACACGCGCATCCCGCTATTGTTCGCGACCATCAGCTACTGGCTGGTCGGCTTCGTCTCCGCCTGCATCCTCGGCTTCTGGACCTCGCTCGGCGCGGTCGGCGTCTGGATCGGCCTGTCGCTCGGCACTGCCGTCTATGCGCTGCTGCTCGTCTTGCGTTTCCGCCTGCTCGCGAGCAGATTGGCCGCTGAATGAGGACGTCGCCCCTCCGGTCGCGGCAGCGGCCTGCAACGGCGCTGATCGCTCCGGCGCCGTGAACCGGTTTCTCCGAGCATGCGACTGAGACGTGACGGCCGGTGCCAGCACTGGCTCTATCAGTCGCTCGCGTCCGGAGGCCTCATGTATCTCGCAAAGTTCTTCCACCGCCCGCCTGGTGACGACGATCGCGAGCTGCTGCTGATCCCGGGCGGCAATCCGATGATCATCGGCATCCACATGCAGACCGAGGGCGCGCCGGAGAAGGACGATTTCCTGCGCGAGGAATATCCAAGCATCGAGGACGCCGTCGCGACCTATCGGCGCCTCGTGGCCGAGACGGTTGCTGCCGGCTATTTCGAGACTGCGCATACCGATTACACGCTACGCAACCTGTTGCCCGACCCGCGGGCCAAGCTCGACTGGCAGAAGGGCCTTGACGATCTGATGCTGACGGCCTTGAGCGCACCGCTGGACGAGCAGGCGCGCCATCTCGCCGCGCTGAAGGGCACGCCGGCCGAGCACGAGCCGCTCTATCTCTGGCTCGCCGCGCATCACGGCTACGCAGCCGACACCGACAACACCCAGACCATCCACTTCGCCGAACAGGCCCGCAAGACTTTTGCGGCGCGCCGCGTGTCGAAGACGTCGCATTATTGCTGGTCGATCCGCGAGACCGACCTGGAAGCACGCAACTGCGAAGCGTTGAGCTGGGCGCAACTGCGCGCCGATGATCCGGCGGCGGCGCTGGATGCAATCGACCAGGCCTGGAAGATCGCCCCCACCCAGGACCGCGGCGTGCAACGCGCCACCATCCTCTGCCTGCATTTCCCTGACCGGCAGGAGGAGGCGTTCGATCTCGCTTACAGCTGGCACATGCATGGCGGCTACGAAGACATCATGGCGCTGCCGGCCTATGCGGAATATGTGGCGCGACGGAAGGCGAAGCCGAAATCCGACAAGGGCTGGCGCTGGGCGACGAAGAAGCCTGACAGCACCGACGACGTGCAAGCTGCCGAGAACGACCTCGGCATGACCCTGCCGCGGGACTATCGCAAATTCCTGATGGCCTACGGCCAGACCGAGCTGCAAGTTCGCCTGCCCGAGCATTCCGGCGAATTGTGCTTCTACCGCGCTTCCAACCTCGACAGGCAACGCAAGAACCTGTTCGACTTCATCACCATGACTGACACCGATCTCTCCGAGGTCGTGCCCTATTTCCGCAGCCAGTATGGCGTCTCGCTGCACCATCTCGTGCCCGTCGCCGAGCCTGCGCAGGAAAGCCGCTGCCTGCTGATCCATCTCGAGCCCGGCGACAAGTTCGGCTGGTGCTTTCAGTGGGACCATGACGGCGCATGGGAGCTTGAGCATCCCACCACGAGCTTCGATGCGGCGTTGAAGGAGCTGATGGCGGGGATCGAGACGCGCGATACATCGATGCTGAGTTTCCTCGGCGTCTATATCGACTAGCTCCTGGCAGTCGTGACCTCCATGGATTCGCTGCCACACCAGTCGCCATGGCAGCGGTTGAGGTCGCTGAGATTCTGCCGCATCTGCGCCAGCGAGAAACCCAGCGCGTAAAACCGCTCGGCGGCATCGACCGGCAGGCCGCGGATCAAACCGTCCCTGCGCACCGCGGCGACCTCCTCGCTATAGGCCTCCAGCGCCGCGTCGACCGGCGCGATGTCGACGGCGCCGCTGCCCGCACGCAAGGAGATCGCGACCGATGACATGTAGGCGACGATCGCGGCGCTGACGTCTGCCAATGGTCGGGCCAAGCGCACCTGAATGTCTGATGGCAACGGCACCACGCAGGCGCGGCCGATCATCACCACGTCATGGCGCAAGCGCTGGATGGTTCGCAGCAAGGGACCGGTATCCGGGCCCGACGACAGATGCACCGACCGCTCGCGCTCGGCCTCAAGGCCCGTCGCGTGCAGGCTTGTCATGGCAGTGCCGATACCGTCCTGGATCCGGTGCAGCGCGTCGTTGTCGAGACCGCGCGTCAGGCCGGCCAGCAGCTCGGCGAATGCCGCGGCGAGCAGCTCCAGCAGCGTTCCTGCATTGACCCGGATCTGGCTGACCGCGCGTGACGGCAGCACAAGGAACGAGACCGCCAGTCCGGTCAGCGCGCCGACGGTGACCTCGAAGACGCGGTCGATCGCCGAATCCAGCGGATTGGACTGGTGCATGGTCGGCAGCAGCAGCACGATGACCGCCGTCACCGTCGCCGAATTGAGGCTCGGGTTCAGCGAGGCGATGAAGGCCAGCGGAACGATGGCGAGCACCAGGAGAGCTAGGAGACTGCCCTCGCCGGAATGCGGGATGAACACCGCGATCGCCCCACCATAGATCGCACCGCCGATGGTGCCGAGCATGTAGTCGCGGGTGGCCTTGAGCGAGCGCCCGACGCTCATTTGCGTCACGATCAGCGAGGTCAGCACCGCCCAGAGCGGCAGCAGGAGGTGCAGGGCCACCGCGATCGCATAGGCCGCGACCCCCGACGTCGCGATCCGGACCGCCAGCGCGAGCTGAGTCTTGCGTGCCCAGACCGTGCCGAACATGCGTTTTGCGAAGACCTTCATGCACCCCGTTCCGACATCGACGTATCAGGCTGTGTTAAGTCACTTCAAGCAAGGCCTAAGCCCGCGGCGGCAAGGCGGCTTGAAAGCCGAAAGGCACCCGCCTACCCTGCGCCGCAAAAATGAGGAAACACGATGGCCCACGAAACCGCAACGCTGGCCGCCTATGTCGCCGACCTGAAATTCGAGGACATTCCGCCGGAGGTGCTGGAGCGCGCCAAGGTGCTGACGCTTGATTTCCTCGGCAGCACGATCCGTGCCCGGCGCGATGCGGAATCGACGCCCTCGCTGATGAAGATGCTGGAAGCGCTGGCGCTGGACGGCAAGGGCGAATCCACCGTGTTCGGCGACAGCAAGACCTGGACGCCGGCCGTGGCAGCACTCCTGAACGGCGCGCTCGGCCACTCCCTCGACTTCGACGACACCCACGCCGATTCCTCGCTGCATCCGAGTGCGCCGGTGGTGCCGGCCGCGTTTGCCGTCGGCGAGATGGTCGGCGCCTCCGGCCGCGACGTGCTGACCGCGATCGTCGCCGGCTATGAGGTCTGCTGCCGGCTCGGCAACGCGCTCGACCCGACCTCGCATTACGCCCGTGGCTTCCACCCGACCGCGACTGCCGGCACCTATGGCGCGGCCGCCGCAGCCGGAAAGCTGTTCGGCCTGACGAAGGAGCAGATCATCTCGGCCTTCGGCGTTTCCGGCAGCCAGGCCGCGGGCTCGCTGCAGTTTTTGGTCAACGGCGCCTGGAACAAGCGCTACCAGGTCGGCGCCGCCGCGATGAACGGCGTGATCGCCGCGACCCTGGCGCGCAATGATTTCGTCGGCTCGACCGAATCCGTCGAAGGTAAGCACGGCCTGCTCGTCGGTTACAGCGACGATGCGCATCCGGACAAGGCCGTGTCGGGCCTCGGCAACGTCTACGAGACGATGAAGATCGGCGTGAAGCCGTATCCGAGCTGCCGCTATACGCATGCTGCGATCGACGCGCTGATCGCGATGCGGCGCGAGCACAATCTGACGCCGGAGCAGATCAGGAAGGTCGAGATCGGCCTGCACCGCAACGGCATCACCCTGACCGGCGATGCTGCAACCAAGCGCCATCCGACCTCTGTGGTCGGCGGCCAGTTCTCGATGTTCTTCACCGGCGCGATCGCGCTCGACCAGGGCCGCTTCGGCTGGGACGATTACGAGCGGCTCGGCGACAAAGCGATCGACGCCCTCGCCGACAAGTTCGACGTGGTGCAGGACGACCGCCTCGAGGTCGGCCGCACTCATCCCTTCGGTGCCCGCGTCAGCATCACCACCGACGACGGCGTGCATGAACGCCTCTACGCTGATCCCTCCGGCGAGCCGACCTCGTTCCCCGATGCGGCAGCGATGCAGCAGAAGTTTTTGACACTGGCGCGGCCGGTGCTGAACAAGCGCGCCGATCAGCTCGCGGACGCGATCCTGACGCTGGAGCGGTTCGACCGCGTGGCGAAGGCGACGCAGTTGGGACGGCAGTAGCCGACCGTCGCCCTGGCGAAAGCGGGGGGCCCATATTCTGCAGCAGGAGTTGTGATCGGCGCTCGTCGTTCCAGCGAAGCCGTAGGGCGGATTAGCCGCAGGCGTAATCCGCCGACCGATGCCGCCCCGAAGAATGGCGGATTACACTTCGCTAATCCGCCCTACGATTCTTCAGTTGCCGCCCGCGAGCTTGGCCTTGCCTGACGTCGCTGCGACGACGTCGTGCACGAGATCAAACACACCATCAGCTTCCGCCGGCCAGTTCGGCGAGCGGCCAAGCCGCACGATGACGAGGCGCTCCGACGGAACGATCACCACGTACTGCCCGATCGTGCCCTTGGCAAAGAAGGCGTCGCGCGGCATGCCGTGGTCGACGCGGTAGTTCGCGCCAAAGCTGTCGCCACGGTTGGTCCAGAAGCCGGCACCGATGCCGACCCAGCCGCTCGGCGTCGGTGATGCCGAATAGGTCACCCACCCCTCGGGCAAGATCCGCCTGCCGCCGACAACGCCGTCGTCGAGATAGAGCTGGCCGAAACGCGCCCAGTCGCGCGCGCTGGCGAGCATCTGGCTCGATCCCTCCGGCGTGCCGGCGGCGTCGAATTCGAGCGTGACGTTGCGCATGCCGAGCGGACTGAACAGCTCCTGCCGCGCAAAACGCATCACGCGGGCGGCGTGGCCGCCGGCGGCGTTGCGGATCAGGTGCGAGAGGATGACGAGATTGCCGTCCTGATAATTCCAGGCACGGCCGGGTATGCTCTCCAGTGGCATGCTTTCCGCATAAGCCGCCATATCAGCTTCCATGAACTTCATGCGATTGACCGGCTCGAACGCAGAACCGAGCGAGGCCTGCAGCGAGCTGCCGAGCGCAAGGCCTGAGGTGTGGCGCAGCAGGTGATCGACCGTGATCCCGTGCCTGGGATCATCGGGGTTTTGCCACGCGGCGATCGGCGCGGGCTGATCGAGCTTCAAGGCACCCTTGCGGACGAGGATGCCGATCAGCGCCGAGATCACCGACTTGGTCGCGGAGAAGCCGAGCAGAGGCGTGTCGATGCCGATGCCGTCGGCGTAGCGCTCGGCGATGACATGGCCGTCCTTCATCACGACGATCGCGCGGGTGTGGCGGAACGGCGGCTGCGCCGGCTCGGCGAAAGCGCGATCGAGCGCCGCTGCGAGTTGCGGGCTCTGCGGCGCAACGACGTTGGGTCCGGCGATCTCGGGCAGCAGCCCAGCCTGCGGGGTCATCGAAGATAGCGCGCGATCGGCCGGCGCCACGCCGTGATCGAGATAGCAGCCGAGCCCTTCGCGATAGACGGCATGGCTACGGCCGAGCCCGAACAGCGTCACTGTGACGTCCTTCTTCGCGCGGTCGACCTGATAGTCCATCGCCCAGGTGATCAAGCTGGCGCCCGGCATCGCGTCCCTCGTCTCGGCAAAAGTCCGTTCCGGGGCGAGGCCGGACACGAAAGTCTCCGTGCACAGCAGATTGGCCATGAAGCCGGTCGCGACCTTGGGCACGTCGCGAGCGCGGGCGGCGGTGAGGGCAATCGCGCTGAGCGCTGACGTGGCGGCTAGAACGAGAATGAGCTTGCGACGGGTCACGGGATCCTCCGGCTTGGGTATGTGGGCGGATCAAGCCGGAGGGGTGGCGGGAAGGCTCGCCGAGTTTGGAAATCGGGTGGTTGGAGACTGAAAGGGGCTGGCCGATTCTGGAATTATTCAGTGATTCCAAAGGTCTCGAAATGTGAGCACAAGGCGAGAGAGTTAGACCGCGCTCGCCTTCGCCCTCCGGTACTCCGTCGGGGTCACACCTGTCGTCGCCTTGAACGCGCGATTGAACGGCCCCAGCGACTGGAAGCCGGCGTCCATGGCGATGGTGATGACGGGGACCTCGGCCTGCGCGGGATCGGCCAACGCCGCCTTGGCTTCCTCGATGCGGTGGTTGTTGAGGAAGACGTTGAAGTTGCGATAGCCGAGCCGCTGGTTGATCAGGCGGCGGAGCCGGTATTCGGGAATCCTCAGCCGGGTCGCCAGCGTGCCGATGGTGATGTTGTCCTGGCGATAGATGCGCTCATCGGCCATCAGCCGCATCAGGGCGTCGATCAGCTTCTGGTCCGCCGTGTCGTCCGCCGCGGGCTGGATACTCATCGGCGCGTCGGCTTCCACCGGCGCCGGGAACAGTTCGGCACCCTCGACGCGCATCATCGCATAGGTGATCGCAGCAACGACGGCGGCGAGCACGGCCGCGTTGAGCGTGTTGGCGAGCTCCGATGTGCCGCTGCCGACGGCACTGATCTGCAGCAACGCATTCGCGCCGCCATAGAGTGCGGCGGCGGCGACAATGAAGACGCGAACGCGGCGGCGACGCTCGACCAGATCGGACGACCATGACGTGATGGTCTGCGCGACCGCGAGGATGATGAAGGCGAGCGCAAGCAAATTGATCGCGACGATCGCGGCTCGCGCGTTGCCGGCGGGGGCGATCCACATGCAGCTGACAAAGCTGTAGCTGGCGACCGCGGCCCAGATCGCACCATGCCACCCGCGCAATCGAAACGCCTCGTCGAACAGCGCACGGGTGAACAGCCAGAACACCACGACATTGCCGGTCGAGAATGCAATCAGCGGCGCATGCCACGCCGAGATCGGCCCTGTCGTGCCGATCGACGCGGTTACCGCATGCGCAGCCGAGCCGAGCGCAAAGGCGACCGCGAGCTTTCCCGCCAGAACCTTTCGAAAATCAGTGAACAGCGATGCCGCCAGCGCCAGCAGCAGCGCCACAGTCGCGGCGCGCAAGGCAAGTTCGGTGGCGGCAAGGGTCATCGGGCGATGTCATCGGTCAAAGCTTCGGTTCGCCGAACATCGTTCGTCGAACGGCTTTTTTCAAGAACCATCGCGCGTCCAACGGTCGCGCGCGGTGACCCAGATATCGACGACGTGATCATTGAGCTGGCCCGGTCCTTCATTCACGGCGCCAAGCCGCCGCGCGACGCCTTGAGAAGGCGCGTTAGCGGCGTCGATGCAATGGACGATGCGGTCGACGGTGAAATTAGCGAACACCCAGTCGATCGCGCCGCGCGCCGCCTCAACCGCATAGCCGCGTCCCCAGCGGTCCGGCGTAATGGCCCAGCCGACTTCGAAGCCCGGCCAGCCCGGCGGATACCACGGCCCGACGCGGCCGACGTAATCACCGCTCGCTTTCTCCTCGACGGCAAACATGCCGAAGCCGTGCAGCGCCCAGTGGCCGGAGATGATCGCGGCATTGCGCCAGCCGTTCTGCTCTGATGTCACGGGCTTGCGATCCGGCGTGATGAAGCGCGCAACCTCGGGATCACCGAGCATCGCCGTGTTGCGCGCAATGTCGGACACGCGCCATGGCCGCAGGATCAGGCGCGGCGTTTCAATGGTCGGACCGTCGACCTGCAACAGCTTCGCGCCCGGCTTGATCGGAGAAACCATGGCCTGCCCCTGTTTCCAAATTTGCGCTGCAACGGCGTTGCGCCGCATCCCGCGATGCCGGCGACGAGGCTATCAAATCCTGCTACCATCGCGGCAAGAAAGAAGAAGGAGTTTTCCATGAGCTGGATGCCCGACCTCGATCCCGAACTCGGCGATCCCAAATCCTGCGATGCACTCGATCTCGTCATCGTGCCGCGCACCCGCGATCTCGGCGACGGCTTTGCCGTGCGCCGCGCGCTGCCGCATGGCAAGCGGCAGATGGTCGGGCCCTTCATCTTCTTCGATCATTTCGGCCCGGTGCAATATCTCGCCGGCAAGGGCATGGACGTGCGGCCGCATCCGCATATCGGGCTGGCCACTGTCACCTATCTATTCGACGGCAGCATCATGCATCGCGACAGCGAGGGCAACATCCAGGAGATCCAGCCTGGCGCGATGAACCTGATGACCGCTGGCCGCGGCATCGCCCATTCCGAGCGGACGCCCGACGTGCAGCGGCGCGACGGCCAGAAGATGCTGGGCCTGCAGAGCTGGATCGCGCTGCCCGCGGGCAAGGAAGAGATCGCGCCGTCATTCCAGCATTATGCCGCGGGCGATCTGCCGATGATCTCGGAGCGCGATTTCACCGCGCGGATCATCGCCGGCTCGTCGTTCGGCATCACCTCGCCGGTCGAGATGGTCTCGCCCTGGTTCTATGCCGAGGTGACTGCGAACGCCGGCACCTCGGTGCCGCTCGACCCCGACCATGAGGAGCGCGCGATCTATCTGGTCGAGGGCGAGGTCGAGATCGCAAACGAGCGCTACGAGGCTCCGCGGCTCCTGATCTTCCGGCCGGGCGATCGCATCACCGTGAGGACGACCAAGCCGACGCGAATGATGTTTCTGGGCGGAGACGCGCTGGAAGGGCCGCGGCATATCTGGTGGAATTTCGTGTCGTCCTCCAAGGAGCGGATCGAACAGGCCAAACAGGATTGGAAAACCGGGCGTTTTGCTGCAGTTCCCCAAGAACATGAGTTCATTCCGCTGCCGGAGTAAGCTATCTCCGAAAGCTCATCCCTCCAGCGGTCCGCCTGCCCGGCACGCGGGCCGCGCCGCCTCGAAAGACCACGCCCATGACCGCGATGCTCTCAAGCGATTTGCCCCTGCCCCGGATCGGCCGCGGCAAGGTGCGCGACATCTATGCCGTCGGCGAGGACCGCGTGCTGCTGCTGACCACTGACCGCATCTCGGCGTTCGACGTGGTGATGGCCGAAACCATTCCGATGAAAGGCGCGGTGCTCACGCAAATCAGCGCCTGGTGGTTCCGCCAGCTCGAGGCCACCGTGCCGCACCACATGATCAGCGCCGATGCCGACGAAATCATCAGCGAGGTGCCCGCGCTGGAGAACCATCGCGGCGACATCCAGGGACGCGCGATGCTGTGCAAGCGTACCACGGTGTTTCCGATCGAATGCGTGATCCGCGGCTACATCTCCGGCTCGGCCTGGAAGGAATATGCGACTGATGGCACGCTCGCCGGCGAGAAGCTGAAGGCGGGCCTCGTCGAAAGCGAGAAGCTCGACCCCGCAATCTTCAGCCCGGCGACCAAGGCCGAGACCGGCCATGACGAGAACATCACGGTTCAGCGCGTGCGCGAGATCGTAGGTCCCGATGTTGCCGCAACGCTGGAGAAGATGGCGCGCGACGTCTATGGCTATGGCGAGAAAACCAGCCGCGCCCGCGGCATCATCATCGCCGACACCAAATTCGAATTCGGCCGTGACAAGGATGGCAACATCATCCTGATCGACGAGGTGATGACGCCGGACTCATCGCGCTTCTGGGCGCTCGACGCTTACAAGCCCGGCCAGCCGCAGCCCAGTTTCGACAAGCAGCCACTGCGCGACTATCTCGACGTCGAGCGCCGCGCCGGCCGCTGGAACGGCGATGCGCCCGCGCCGCCGTTGCCGATGAGCGTGGTGGATGCAACCAGCAAGCGGTATCTCGAAGCGTATCGGCGGGTGACGGGGGCCGAGCTGAAGTTCTAGCCGCACATCGCGATGCCGTAGGGTGGGCAAAGCGTAGCGTGCCCACCATCACGCGCACGCCGTGGATGGTGGGCACGTCGCTACGCTCCTTTGCCCACCCTCATATGGGGATTTGTGAGTCAAGGCCCTTCGATTGGCTTGAGTGAGGTTGGTACGGTGCGAGG
>NZ_JAFCJX010000032.1 GCF_018130695.1 Bradyrhizobium jicamae
CCGTTGGCTCTGACATCAAGGGGCGCCAACGCTCCTTGATGTCGAACGCCAAAACGAATTGGCTCTCAGGCTCTACGAAGCCAGCGAAATTTCTAAGCCCCCGCCGCCGTCACGACCTGCGCCAGCAGCTGCTCGCGCTTGCTCTGCGTGCGGTAGCCACCCATCGTCGCGGCGAAACGCTCGAGGATGCCGTCCTCAAACGCGGTGACGATGGTGTCGTGGACGTAGCTCTTGCGGCAGATCGCGGGCGTGTTGGAGAGCTGGTCGGCGGCGGCGCGGATCGCGTCGAGCACCTGCTTCTTGCGGCCACGCTGGCTGGTGGCCGGCGTGATCCGCGACAACGATTCCACGACGACGGCGGAGGCCATCAACGTGCGGAAATCCTTCAGCGAGATCTTGATGCCGGCGATCTCGCGCAGGAACGCATTCACCGCCGTGGTCGAGGCGGCACGCACGACGCCGGAGCGGTCGTAATACTGGAACATGCGCTTGCCCGGCACGGTGCGCAGGATGCCGACGGCACGCACCAGCTTGGCCGCATCGCATTCCTTGCGCACGGCCTTGCCGCCCTTCGCCTTGAAGGTCAGCACCATGCTGTCGTCTTCGATCGTGACGTTGGACTTGAGCATCGTGGTCGCGCCGCGGGTGCCGTTGAGGCGGGCATAGGATTCATTGCCGGGGCGGATCGCGGTGCGCGCGATCAGCTCGATCACCGCCGACAGCGCGAACTCGCGGGTCGGCTCGTCGCCCGACAGGAACGCCGAAACCTTGCGCCGGATTTTCGGGAGCGCGGCGACCAGTTTGGCCAGCCGATGCGCCTTGCGCTGCTCGCGGACCTTTTCCCAATCGGCATGATAGCGGTACTGCAGCCGGCCGGCAGCATCGAGCCCGACGGCTTGCAGATGCGAACTCGGATCGTTGGAGTAGCGCACCTGGCGATAGGCCGGCGGCATGGCCATCGCATGCAGACGACGGATCGTCCTGGCGTCGCGGATGCGGGAACCGTTGGCGCGAACGAATGAATACGACTTGCCGCGCTTGATGCGGCGAATGGTCAGCTCGTTCTGATCGCCGAGCCGCAGCCCGATGTCGCGGGCGAGGTCCTCGACCGAGGTCTTGGCGACCACGGGACCGGCGATCCTGGCTCTGGCGGGCGGCTGCTTGGGCCACTGACCGAGCGCTTTTGCGAGCGCAACAGCAGGATCGGCGGAAACGGGCCGCTCAGCCGCGAAATTCTGCTGATCCATCATCTGTCCAGACGCCTTGTCCTGCCTGTTCTCCCGGTAATGCCGTTTCTTGTGGCTTGGTTCCGGTAGGGCCGTCCGGCCCCGGGGAAGCCATTTAGGGGGTATGGCGGGACATTGCGAGTCGCGAATCAGTCATTGACGGTTATTAGATACCGTTCATAGGTGCCATTCGCTCGCTAACGTTGATTTGAGCCGGCTCAAAGCGGGCCCGCGGACCCCGTCATAGGGTCGCAATATCAGTCGCGGGGGCGGACCAACCAAGGTCCTAGGACCGGCCGCTTGTCCGCCCGCTGTCGCGCGACGCATAATCACGATAACAACCGGGATGGCTTTGCGACGCCCAAAGCGCGCAACGAGTCGAGTGGAGGGAACGATGTCCGAGAAGATCTACGACGTGTCGGCCGATTGGGCCAAGCGCGCCTATGTCGATGACGCCAAATACCGCGAGATGTATGCGCGCTCGGTGTCGGACCCGAACGGCTTCTGGGGCGAGCAGGCCAGGCGGGTCGACTGGATCAAGCCCTTCACCAAGGTCGAGAACGTCTCCTACGCGCCGGGCAACATCTCGATCAAATGGTTCGAGGACGGCGTGCTGAACGTCGCCTGGAACTGCATCGACCGGCACTTGGCGAAGCGCGCCAACCAGACCGCGATTATCTGGGAGGGCGATGATCCCTCCGAATCCCGGCACATCACCTATCAGGAGCTGCACGACGAAGTCTGCAAGATGGCCAACATCCTGCGGACCAGGAACGTCAAGAAGGGCGACCGCGTCACGATCTATTTGCCGATGATCCCGGAGGCGGCTTACGCGATGCTGGCCTGCGCCCGGATTGGCGCCATCCATTCGGTGGTGTTCGGCGGCTTCTCGCCCGACAGCCTCGCCCAGCGTATCAAGGATTGCGATTCCAAGGTCGTGATCACCGCCGACGAGGGCCTGCGCGGCGGCCGCAAGGTGCCGCTGAAGGCCAACGTCGATGCGGCGATTGCCAAGACCGGCGGCGTCGACTGGGTGGTCGTCGTCAAGCGCACCGGTGGCGCCGTCGACATGAACCCGACCCGCGACCTCTGGTACCACGACGCGGCCAAGGTGGTGACGACGGAATGCCCGTGCGAGCCGATGCACGCCGAGGATCCGCTGTTCATCCTCTACACCTCGGGCTCGACGGGAACGCCGAAGGGCGTGCTGCATACGAGCGCCGGCTATCTCGTGTTCGCCTCGATGACGCATCAATACGTGTTCGACTATCACGACGGCGACATCTACTGGTGCACCGCCGACGTCGGCTGGGTCACCGGCCACAGCTACATCCTCTATGGACCGCTGGCCAACGGCGCGACCACGCTGATGTTCGAGGGCGTGCCGAACTACCCGGATAATTCGCGGTTCTGGCAGGTGATCGACAAGCACAAGGTCAACATCTTCTACACCGCCCCGACCGCGATCCGCGCGCTGATGCAGGGCGGCGACGAGCCGGTGAAGAAGACCTCGCGGGCATCCTTGCGCCTGCTTGGCTCGGTCGGCGAGCCGATCAACCCGGAGGCCTGGGAGTGGTACCACCGCGTGGTCGGTGACGACCGCTGCCCGATCGTCGATACCTGGTGGCAAACCGAGACCGGCGGCATTCTGATCACCCCGCTGCCCGGCGCCACCAAACTGAAGCCGGGCTCGGCGACACGGCCGTTCTTCGGCGTGGTGCCGGAGATCGTCGACGCCGACGGCAAGACGCTGGAGGGCGAGACATCAGGCAATCTGTGTCTGACCAAATCCTGGCCGGGCCAGATGCGCACGGTCTATGGCGACCACGCCAGGTTCGAGCAGACCTACTTCTCGACCTATAAGAACAAGTATTTTACGGGCGACGGCTGCCGGCGCGATGCCGACGGCTACTACTGGATCACCGGCCGGGTCGACGACGTGATCAACGTCAGTGGTCACCGCATGGGCACGGCCGAGGTCGAGAGCTCGCTGGTGGCGCATGAGGCGGTCTCGGAGGCCGCCGTGGTCGGCTACCCCCACGACATCAAGGGCCAGGGCATCTACGCCTATGTCACCCTGATGAAGGGCACGGAGCCGACCGAGGCGCTGCGCAAGGAGCTGGTCGCCTGGGTGCGCAAGGACATCGGCCCGATCGCCTCGCCAGACCTGATCCAGTTCGCGCCCGGCCTGCCGAAGACCCGCTCCGGCAAGATCATGCGCCGCATCCTGCGCAAGATCGCCGAGGACGAACCGTCCAGCCTGGGCGACACCTCGACTCTCGCCGATCCCGCCGTGGTCGATGATCTCGTGCAGAACCGGCAGAACAAGAAGGGCGCGCCGGCGTAATTGCCGCCGGCTGATCATCAGAAAAGAGGCAGGGCCGCGCGCGAAAATCGCCGCGGCCCTTGTCGTTTCACGCGATTGTCAGGGCCTTTGGCCGATTGCCGCATATTTGGCGGCCGAGTGTTGTTTTCAAGTCATTTACTTTATTTCGAACATTTCCTTTGTTCCCCCCATCCAGAGGCGTCTCGCGGCCGGCTTGGAAACCAGCCGGTTAAGACACGCGGTTAACGTTGCGTGCGTGAGACCAGCGGACCCGATTTTTGAGGGGTTTGCACCTTCGTTTTGAGGCCCCGCGAGGGGCCGTTGGGAAGTGGAGAGGTTGATGTCGATGAGGATTGCGGTGGCGCTGGCCGCCACCATCGGGGCAGGCGTTTTGATGTCATCGGCGGCCGAGGCGCGGCCGGAAATGGTCGGGCTCCGCGGCGAGAACTATTCGCCGGGCACGATCGTGGTGAAGACCAACGAGCGGCGGCTATATCTCATCCTCGATTCCGGCCATGCGATGCGCTACCCGGTCGGCGTCGGCAAGTCCGGCAAGCAGTGGGCCGGCACCACCCGCATCGACGGCAAGTACACCAATCCCGCCTGGTCGCCGCCCGCCGAGGTGAAGCGCGACAAGCCGAGCATGCCGGACGTGATCCCGGGCGGATCGCCGCGCAACCCGATGGGCGTCGCGGCGATGACGCTCGCCGGCGGCGAATACGCCATCCACGGCACCAACATGCCGGGCTCGGTCGGCGGCTTCGTGTCCTACGGCTGCATCCGCATGCTCAACCAGGACATCACCGATCTCTATTCGCGCGTCTCGGTCGGCACGACCGTGGTCGTCACGCGCTGAGCTTCATCTCTCTCTCTGAAATGAAAAGCCGCGCAGCAGCGCGGCTTTTTGTTGCATGCGTTGCGTCACTCCTCAACGACTCGCGTTCGCACACCAGGCGCCGCGATGGCCGCCATTGTAGGCGCGCGCGTGACCGCTCGCGAGCATCGCCGCCGAGACATTCTCCGTCTTCTTCGTCGCAACGTCAGCAACGACGCGGCCCTGATATTTGTCGGGACCGATATTGTAGATCGCGACTGCGCCCTGGCCGAGCAGGCCGCGCAACGCAACTGTTGCAGCTTGCGCCATCTGCAATTCCTCCGGACAGGACGCTTTCAGTTCCGCCGCATCGATCCCGCGCAGCCGCACGCGTGTTGCGACGTCGAGACCGTCAGGCAAGTGCACGCGCGCCTCGAACGTGTCGCCATCGATGGTCCAGAGCACATCGACGGGATGCCTGACGTCGGCGCTGCCGGAATGCTTCAGGATCAACTCAGTTTCGGGCGAGCGGCTCTCGGTTTGCGAGATCGGCCAATGCACCCACTGCCGGAACAGCATCACGCCTGCGGTTACGCCGACAATGAACACCCAAGGCAGCGCGGACGCGAAGCGTCTCCGCGAGGCGCGATAGGGATTTATTCTGTCGGACGAGGACATGCCGTCGAGCCATAGCGTTTTCGAGCGAAGCGGCCCCGGTTCGCGTAAAGAAAACGCGTCAAGACATAGAGCCCTGAGTCGGTTCGATCAGGCAAGCCTCAGCGGCAAAGCTTAAAAATCCGACGCGATGCCTTTGCTTTCCCAATCGCCATAGCGGGTCGGCTCCAGGCCCTTGGGTCCCTGGAATTCCTTCGGCCGCGCTCTTGCGCTGTCTTCCGCTGCCTTGCGGCGCGCCTCCGCTTCCGCGAGGGCACGTTGCGCAGCCGGCGTCAGCACCTTGCGCGGTGCGAGTTCCGTGAGAGATGAGAAATCGTGGGTCATGGTAAAACCTTCTGGGACGCAAAACGTACTACAGAGAAGGTCGTCTCTCTAGTGAACGTGATCACATCACGATCGCGAAATTCGCGGCAGCGATTCTTACATTTGGCATATTCGCATGCCACAGGTGTTTTCCGCTGTCACAGGCATGAGCCGAAAGTAATTCAGCACCTTCAGAAGAATAATCCCGCTCCATGCCTCCTTCAAGATTTGCAGTTCCCGCTGAAGTGCCCGGTCTCGCGGCACGCCGCATCGCCGCCGACATCCTCGACGGCGTACTGCACAAGCATCGCACACTCGACGACCAGCTCGACGGCGCCGGCGCGCATCCCGGCCTGAAATCGCTCGCCGATCGCGACCGCGCGCTGATGCGGCGGCTGGTGTCGACCATCCTGCGCCGGCTCGGCACGCTCGGCCATGTGCTGTCGCGTTTGCTCGATCGCGGCATTCCGACCGATGCGCCGCGCGCGCAGAGTGCGCTGCTGATCGGTGCGGCCCAGATTCTCTGGATGGATGTGCCCGATCACGCCGCCGTCGATCTCTCGGTGCGGCTGGTGCAATCGGACCGCCGCGCGGCGAAATATGCCGGCCTCGTCAACGCCGTACTGCGCCGTTGCGCGCGCGAAGGGCTGGCGCTGGTCGAGGAGGTCAAGACCCAGTCGCTGGATCTGCCGCCATGGCTCATGGCGCGCTGGAGCGCGCATTACGGCGAGACCACCGCGCGCGAGATGGCGCTCGCGGTCGGCCACGAGCCGTCGCTCGACCTCACGGTGAAATCCGACGCCGCGCAATGGGCGACCCGTCTGCATGGCGAGACCTTGCCGACCGGAACCGTGCGCACGCTGCTGCAGGGCTCGGTCACCATGCTGCCCGGCTTCTCCGAAGGACAATGGTGGGTGCAGGATGCCGCAGCAGCCCTGCCCGCGCGCCTGCTCGGCGATATCAAGGACAAGGCGGTCGTCGACCTCTGCGCCGCGCCCGGCGGCAAAACCGCGCAGCTCGCGCTGGCCGGCGCCCGCGTCACCGCGGTCGACCGCTCGCCGGCCCGGATGGTGCGGCTGCGGGACAACCTCACCCGGCTTGGGCTCGCCGCCGACCAGGTCACGAGCGACGCCGTCGAATGGCCGGGCAACGGCGAAGGCTTCGACGGCATCCTGCTCGATGCGCCCTGCACCTCGACCGGTACGATCCGCCGCCACCCCGACGTGGCCTGGCTGCGGCAGGAGGCCGACATCGCAACCCTCGCCACCCTGCAGAAGCGCCTGCTGCAGAGGGCGGTGAGCCTGCTGAAATCAGGCGGCACCCTGGTCTACTGCACCTGCTCGCTGGAGCCCGAGGAGGGCGAGCACGCCATCGCCGCGCTCCTGGCTGCCGAATCGGGCCTAAGGCGTGCGCCGATCGGGAAGAGCGAGGTCGCGGACCTCGGCGAAATCGTCACCCAAGAGGGCGATTTGCGCACCCTGCCCAGCCATTTGCCCCATGATGACCCGCGGCTGGGCGGGCTGGACGGGTTTTACGCCGCGCGGCTGGTTAAATCCTGATTTTAAACCGGAATCTTTTAGCCTCGCCCTGATTCGCACGCTTTCAAGATGGTGTCTTGGGAGCGTTTCCGGATTAAAAGGATTCGCTTACGGCAATATCCCTCCCCACAAGGCAAGGCGTGTCGGTCGCTCAACGCAGACGCATCTCGACGCTGATCGCTGGCCGGTTCGCACGCAGCATGATCGCGCGTGCGAGCGGCGGCACGGTCGCGCTGTCGCGGCTGTGGCCCGGCCGCACCGACCGGCTGATCATCGCCCCGCACGATCTGCGTACCGCCGACGCCACCCGCGCCGCCGAGATCTATGCCGGCCGCTTTGTGTTCGCCGGCAAGATCGTCACCTGCCACGGCCGCTCGATCTTCGACCTGGAGCCGCCGTCGGAGGACTGGGAGGCCGCCCTGCTCGGCTTCGGCTGGTTGCGCCATCTGCGTGCCGCCGACACCGCACTGACCCGCGCCAATGCGCGCTCGCTGGTCGACGACTGGATCTCGAATCAATCGCGCAAGCGTCCGCTGGAGCGCCGCGCCGACGTGCGCGCGCGCCGCGTCATCTCGCTGCTGTCGCAGGCGCCGCTGGTGCTCGGCGACACCGACGGCAAGTTCTATCGCAAATACCTCCGCGGTCTGGCGCGCGAGATCCGCTATCTCCGCTACACCACCCTCGACAATGCCGACGGCGTGCCGCGGCTGCAGGTGCTGATCGCGCTGTGCTACGCCGCGCTGTGCCTCGCCAACCAGGCGCGCAACATCCGCTCGGCCTCGCGAAAGCTGTCGGACGAATTGCAGCGCCAGATCCTGCCCGACGGCGGACACATCTCGCGCAATCCCGGCGCGCTGGTGGAACTGCTGAGCGATCTGCTGCCGCTGCGCCAGACCTTTGCCGCACGGAACATCGCGCCGCCGCCGGCACTGCTCAATGCGATCGACCGCATGATGCCGATGCTGCGCTTCTTCCGTCACGGCGACGGCAGCTTTGCGCTGTTCAACGGCATGAGCACCGCGCCATCAGATCTCGTCGCCACGCTGCTCGCCTATGACGATACCCACGGCGTGCCGATGGCGAACATGCCGCATACCGGCTTCCAGCGACTCGACGCCGGCGCCATGACCGTGATCGTCGACACCGGCTCGCCGCCGCCGCCGAGTGTCAGCCAGGACGCGCATGCCGGCTGCCTGTCGTTCGAATTCTCCGCGGGCATCTGCCGCATCGTGGTCAATTGCGGCATGCCGACCACCGGCCGCGACAATTGGCGCCCGTTCGCGCGCTCGACCGCCGCGCATTCGACGCTGACCTATCACGAGGCCTCGTCGTGCCAGTTCGTCGAGCTGTCGGCGATGAAGCGCCTGTTGCGCGGCGCGCCCATCACCAGCGGGCCGGCGAATGTCGAGAACTACCGCGAGGCCGTCACCAACGGCGATTTGCTGACGACCTCGCATGACGGCTATCTCTCCCGCTTCGGCGTGATCCACCGCCGCGTGCTGATGGCATCGCATGACGGCACCCGGCTCGAAGGCGAGGACACGCTGTCGCCGGCGCCGGGCGGCCGCATCAAGGGCGCCGACGCCGACTTTGCGCTGCGCTTTCATTTGCATCCGTCGGTGAAGGCGAGCCGGCTGTCGGATGCGCGCGGCGTCATGCTGGTGCTGCCGAACCGCGACGTCTGGACCTTCGAGGCGATGGACGACAAGGTCGATTTGGAGGATAGCGTGTTCCTGGCCGGCAATGACGGCCCGCGCCGCACCTCCCAGATCGTGATCCGGCAGGACGCCCGCCAGGCCTCCTCGGTGCGCTGGAGTTTCGTGCGCTCCTCGACCTCAGCCGCCGCCACCAATGCAAGGCGCAATGCCCGTCGCGAGCCGGAACTGCCGCTGTAACGCGCACAATTCGTTCTTTTGCGGCCGTTGTGAAAGGCGCCGAAAGCTGGTAACGAGCCCTCGCTCGCGCAACTGGCGACCTTGGATGGAGCACCATCGGGAAGCGCGGGATATAGCTGCCGCGCGCCTGGGCATAGGTACTCCCGACACAGAGGATCTTTGCCCATGGCTGACCATCTCCGCCCCGTCACTCGCGCCCTGCTTTCCGTTTCCGACAAGACCGGACTGATCGAATTCGCAACCGCCCTCGCCGGCCACGGCGTCGAGCTCGTCTCGACCGGCGGAACCGCGAAGGCGATCGCGGCGGCGGGGTTGAAGGTCAAGGACGTCTCCGAGCTGACCGGCTTCCCCGAGATGATGGACGGCCGGGTCAAGACGCTACATCCGAAAGTCCATGGCGGCCTGCTCGCGATCCGCGACAACAAGGAACACGCGGCGGCGATGCAAGCGCACGGCATCGCGCCGATCGATCTGCTGGTGGTCAATCTCTATCCGTTCGAGGCCACCGTCGACAAAGGCGCCGGCTTCGAGGAGTGCATCGAGAACATCGACATTGGTGGCCCCGCCATGATCCGCGCCGCCGCGAAGAACCATGATGATGTCGCGGTCGTGGTCGAGGCCACGGACTATCAGTCCGTGCTCGACGAGCTCACTGCGCACAAGGGCGCAACCTCGCTCGGGCTGCGTCGGCGTCTCGCCGCAAAAGCCTATGCGCGCACCGGCGCTTATGACGCCGCGATCTCCAACTGGTTCGCGACCCAGCTCGAGACCACCGCACCCGACTTCCGCGCCTTTGGCGGCCGACTGATCCAGTCACTGCGCTATGGCGAGAACCCGCACCAGACCGCTGCGTTCTACGCCACGCCGGAGAAGCGGCCGGGTGTCGCCACCGCGCGGCAGCTGCAGGGCAAGGAATTGTCCTACAACAACATCAACGACACCGACGCCGCCTATGAGTGCATCGCCGAGTTCGACCCGGCGCGCACCGCGGCCTGCGTCATCGTCAAGCACGCCAACCCTTGCGGCGTCGCCGAGGGTTCCGATCTCGTCAGCGCCTATCGCAAGGCACTGGCCTGCGATTCCACCTCGGCCTTTGGCGGCATCATCGCCATGAACCGCGCACTCGACGCCGACACGGCGCGCGAGATCACCAAGATCTTCACCGAGGTGATCATCGCGCCCGACGCCAGCGAGGAAGCGATCGCGATCATCGGCGCGCGCAAGAATTTGCGCCTGCTGCTGGCCGGCAGCCTGCCCGATCCGCGCGCGGTCGGCCTCACCGCCAAGACCGTGGCCGGTGGCCTCCTGGTGCAGAGCCGCGACAACGCCGTGATCGACGCCATGGACCTCAAGGTCGCGACCAGGCGTGCGCCGACCGACGCCGAGCTGCGCGATCTCAAATTCGCCTTTCGCGTCGCCAAGCATGTGAAGTCGAACACCATCATCTACGCCAGGGATCTCGCCACCGTCGGCATCGGTGCCGGCCAGATGAGCCGGGTCGATTCCGCCCGCATCGCCGCGCGCAAGGCGCTGGATGCCGCCGCTGAGCTCAAGCTCGCGGAGCCGCTGACAAAGGGTTCGGTGGTCGCCTCAGATGCGTTCTTCCCGTTCGCCGACGGCATGCTCGCCTGCATCGAAGCCGGCGCCACCGCCGTGATCCAGCCCGGCGGCTCGATGCGCGACGACGAGGTGATCAAGGCCGCCGACGAGCACGGCATCGCGATGGTGTTCACCGGGACGCGGCATTTCAGGCATTGAGTTGACTTCGTAGCCCGGATGGAGCGCAGCGAAATCCGGGAAAGTCACTCCGCGGGAGCAGTGCCCCGGATTGCGCTTCGCTTCATCCGGGCTACGGGTGCCCTTACGAGTTATCCCACTCCTGCACCCGCGCGAGCAGGGCGAGGCCGGCGACGAAGAACACCACCAGCACGGCCATGCCGGCTTTCTGGCTCGCCGTCGCCGCGGTGATGGCGCCGATCAGGAGCGGGCCAATGAAGGACGTCACCTTTCCGGTCAGCGCGAACAGGCCGAAATATTGCGCGATGCGATCCTTTGGCGCGAGACGGATGAGCAGCGTCCGCGAGGCCGCCTGCAATGGCCCGCCGGCGGCGCCGATCAGGCAGCCGAGCAGGAGATAGGCGCGCTCGGCAGCAGCACCGAACAGCGGTCCATCGGGCACGGGCGGCGCCACCTTCACGAACAGGATCCTGTCCTTGTCGACCAGCAGGATCGCCACGACTGACAGCAGCAGGATCAGCATGCTGCCGGTGATCACGCGCTTCGGCCCGAGTGCGTCGTCGAGCTTGCCGCCGAGCCAGGCGCCGAACGTCCCGGCGAAGGCGAGGATGATGCCGAAGGTGCCGATCCGGATCGTGTCCCAGCCGAACGTGCCGGCCGCATAGATGCCGCCGAAGGCGAACAGCGACACCAGGCCGTCGGTATAGATCATGTTCGCCAATAGAAACCGCGCGAGCGATTTCTGCTGCGGCAACTCGGCGAGCGATTGCTTCAGCTCGCGCAAACCTTCGCGCACCGCCTCACGCACCGGCCGCTTGGCCGGATAGTCCGGCGTGAACAGGAACATCGGCGTCACGAAGATGATGAACCAGAGACCCGTCAGCGGCCCGGTGATGCGGTCGCCCTCATGCATGACGGGATCGAGACCGAACAGCGGTGTCAGGCCGAACAGCGTGCGGCCGGTTTGCGCATTCGCCGCGAGGAAGCCGAGCACCAGCACCAGACTGAGGATGCCGCCGACGTAACCTGTCGCCCAGCCGGTGCCGGAGAGCCGGCCAATCTTCTCCGGCGGCACCAAGGTCGGCATCATCGCATTGTTGAAGACGGTGGCGAATTCGACGCCGACGCTGGCGATGGCGTAAGACAGTAGCAGCCACGGAATGATGCCGGCATCGCCGGGCCTGCCAATCCACATCGCGCTGGCGCCACACACCAGCAGCGCGCCGAACGTCGCGATCCACGGCTTGCGGCGACCGCTGGCATCCGCAATCGCGCCGAGCACCGGCGACAGCAGCGCGATCGCAAGGCCGGCTGCCGCAGTGGCAAAGCCCCACATCGCCTGCCCGCTCGCCGCATCCGGCGCAACGAAGCTCGCGAAATAGGGCGCGAACACGAAGGTCGTGATCAGCGTAAAGTAAGGCTGCGCGGCCCAATCGAAGAAGATCCAGCTGATGACGGCCGCCCGGCCCGGATAGGTACGTGCCTGCCCCGCATTCGCCTCGTTCGTAATCACTGCCACCAATGATCTCTCGTCAAAATCACGAACAGGCGTTTTGCCCGCCGAATCGGTTCCCATATAGCATGGGCATCCTTCGTGAGCGTTTTGCGAATGATCACATCGGCGTCGGGCAGGATTTTGATGACAGCGATTGCACTTTCCCGCAGGACCTTTGTCGCACTCGGTCTGGTCGCACTCGCCGCCTGGCCTGCAACCGCGCAGGAGCAGCGCCGCTTCTATGCGCCGCCGCCGCTCGACACCGTGCATGGCATTCCCGCCGAAAACGGCATGGTGGTGGCGCAGGAGAAGCTGGCGGCACGGATTGGCGCCGACATCCTGCGGCAGGGCGGCAACGCCGTCGATGCCGCGGTCGCCACCGGCTTTGCCATGGCGGTGACCTATCCGCGCGCCGGCAATATCGGCGGCGGCGGCTTCATGGTGATCCATCTCGCCGAGCACAATGAAGACATCGCAATCGACTATCGCGAGACCGCGCCGCAGGCCGCGACGCGCGATATGTTCCTCGGCGCCGACGGCAAGCCCGACAATGACAAGTCGCGCAACTCCGCGCTCGGCATCGGGGTGCCCGGCACGGTCGCGGGGCTTGCGCTGGCGCTGGCGAAATACGGCTCCGGACAGTTCACACTGGCACAAATCCTCAAACCGGCAATTGATCTCGCACGCGACGGCATTGTTGTCACCGACGACATCGCCGACACGCTGCCCGACATGTACAAGCGGATGTCGCGCTGGCCGGATTCCGCCAAGACATTTTCACGCACCGACGGCACGCCGTTGCATGAAGGTGATCGGCTGGTCCAGGGCGACCTGACAACAACGCTGCTGGCGATCGCCGAGCAGGGGCCGCGCGGTTTCTACGAGGGTGCGGTCGCCGACAAATTGGTCAAGGCTGTCAGGGATGCCGGCGGCATCATGACGACGGACGATCTGAAAGCGTATCAACCCGTCATTCGCACGCCGGTCCGCGGCAGCTATCGCGGCTACGACATCGTCTCGATGCCGCAGCCGTCCTCCGGGGGCATCGTGCTGATCGAGATCCTCAACATCCTCGAGGGTTTTGCGATGGCCGACATGAAGCAGGGCTCGGCGGCCTCGCTGCATGTCATGATCGAGGCGATGAAGCGCGCCTATGCCGACCGTGCGCGCTATCTCGGCGATCCCGCCTTCGTCGACGCGCCGACACAGCTGCTGCTCGCCAAGAACTATGCCGCCAAGCAGCGCGCCGGCATCGATCTCGCCCGTGCCACGCCCTCGGCCGACTTGCTGGTGGCGAAGGCGGCGCCGCGCGAAGGCAGCAACACGACGCACTATTCGGTCGTCGATTCCCGCGGCAACGCGGTCAGCAACACCTACACGCTGAACTTCCCCTATGGCGTCGGTCTCGTCGCCGAGGGCACCGGCGTGCTGCTCAACAACGAGCTCGATGATTTCACCGCAGCGGTTGGCGCTTCGAATGCCTTCGGCCTGGTCGGCTTCGAGGCCAATCTGCCGGGCCCCGGCAAGCGGCCGCTGTCGTCGATGTCGCCGACCATCGTGCTGAAAGACAACAAGCCGGTGCTGGTGACGGGGACGCCGGGCGGCAGCCGCATCATCTCCGCGGTGACGCAGGTGATCGTCGATGTCATCGATTACAGGATGGACGTCGCGGCCGCCGTCGCGGCGCCGCGGATCCATCATCAATGGCTGCCGGACGAGGTGCGCTACGAGACAGGCATTCCCGGCGACGTGCTCACTGAACTCCGAGCGAAGGGCCACAAGCTGGTCGAGGGTCTCGGCTACTCCTCCGCCAATTCGATCGCGGTGACGCCACACGGCCTGCTCGGTGCACCGGACCCGCGCACCCGCGGAACGGAAGCTGCGGGGCAGTAAGCGCAAAGCGGCTTGTCCCGCCGAAGCCTTGGCGAAGGCGGAAAGCGTGCCCACCATCGCGAGCACGCCGGGAATGGTGGGCACGGCGCAAACGCGCCTTTGCCCACCCTACGGCACCGCGCTAAGCTGCTTCTTCGCGCCAAGCCGGCCGCGTGCTGCAAGAAGCCGGCGCTAAAGACGTTGCGGGGAAACGCGCATGAGCACGACCGAGCCGAAGGCGATGGACATCGCCGAAATCGAGGACACCAGCCTCCTCGCCTTCTATCGCGACATGAACCTGCAGGAGCGACGCACCTTCTGGGCCTGCGCCTCGGGCTGGGCGCTCGACGGCATGGACTTCATGATCTACCCGCTGGTGATCGGCTCCATCATCACGCTGTGGAAGGTCGATGCCGGCACCGCGGGCCTCGCCGGCACCGTGACGTTGCTCTCGTCCGCCGTCGGCGGCTGGCTCGGCGGCTATCTCTCCGACCGCATCGGCCGGGTGAAGACGCTGCAGCTCACGATCCTCTGGTTCTCGTTCTTCTCGCTGGTCTGCGCCGTCGTGCAGAACTTCGATCAACTGCTGATCGCCCGTGCGCTGCTGGGCTTAGGCTTCGGCGGCGAATGGGCGGCCGGCGCGGTGTTGATGGGTGAAGCGATCCGCGCGCAGTACCGCGGCCGCGCGGTCGGCTCGGTGCAATCGGGCTGGGCGGTCGGCTGGGGCCTCGCTGTGCTGTCGCAGGCGGTGCTGTTCTCGCTCCTGCCGGCGGAGAGCGCGTGGCGCTGGATGTTCGTGATCGGCGCGCTGCCGGCGCTGCTGGTGTTCTATCTCCGCCGTTACGTCACCGAGCCGGAAATCTCCGCCGCCGCGCGGGCGCAGCACCAGGCCGCCGGCACCGGTCCCGCACTGTGGGAAATCTTCCACGGCTCGATCCTGAAGACCACGCTGCTGGCCTCGCTGGTCGGCACCGGCATGCAAGGCGGCTACTACGCCATCACGTTCTGGGTGCCGCGGTTCCTCACCACCGAACGCAAGCTGTCGGTGGTCGGCTCGACCGGCTATCTCGCGACCCTGATCATCGGCTCGTTCGTCGGCTATCTCGTCGGCGCTTGGCTTGCCGACCGCATCGGCCGCCGCAACCTGTTCCTGATCTTCTCGCTCGGCGCCATCGCGGTCGTGCTGCTCTACACCCAGCTGCCGCTGTCCAACGAAGTGCTGTGGGTGCTGGGCTTCCCGCTCGGCTTCTTCGCGTCCGGCTATTTCTCCGGCATGGGCGCGTTCCTGACCGAGCTCTATCCGACCCGCCTGCGCGGCTCCGGCCAGGGCTTCTGCTACAATTTCGGCCGCGGCGTCGGCGCACTGTTCCCGTTCCTGGTCGGCGCGCTCTCGACCACAACGTCGCTGGCGAATGCGATCGCGATCTTCGCGGTGGCGGCGTATGGCGTATTCTTCCTGGCGGCCTACGCGCTGCCGGAAACGCGCGGGCGCGTGCTGCATGCGGATGGGTGATGTGAGTACACTTGGTGCGGCTTGCTCCGCTTCGCCTCTCCCCTTGTGGGAGAGGCCGGATCGCATGCAGCGAAGCGGAATGTGATCCGGGTGAGGGGTATCTCTCCGCGCACAGTGTGCCGATTGGAGAGATACCCCTCACCCCCAACCCTCTCCCACAAGGGGAGAGGGAGTCCGACAGATGTGCGTCCATAACGGAGTGGTCAGATGACATCCCTCAAAGGCAAGACGCTGTTCATCTCGGGTGCGAGCCGCGGCATTGGGCTGGCGATCGCACTGCGGGCGGCGCGTGATGGCGCCAATGTCGCGATCGCGGCGAAGACCACCGAGCCGCATCCGCGGCTGAAGGGCACGATCTATACGGCGGCCGACGACGTCCGCGCGGCCGGCGGCAAGGCGCTGCCTGTGGTCTGCGATATCAGGGACGAGGCGCAGGTGATGTCCGCAATCGAGCAGACCGTCGCCGAATTCGGCGGCATCGATATCTGCGTCAACAATGCCAGCGCGATCAGCCTGACGAATTCGCAGGCCACCGACATGAAGCGCTACGATCTGATGATGGGCATCAACACCCGCGGCACCTTCATGGTGTCGAAATATTGCATCCCGCATCTGAGGAAGGCGGAGAACCCGCACATCCTGATGCTGTCGCCGCCGCTCGACATGAAGACCAAGTGGTTCGAGCACTCGACGGCGTACACGATGGCGAAGTACGGCATGAGCATGTGCGTGCTCGGCCTTGCCGGCGAGCTGAAATCCGCAGGCATCGCGGTCAATGCGCTGTGGCCGCGCACCACGATCGCGACCGCCGCGGTCGGCAATCTCCTCGGCGGCGGCGCCATGATGCGCGCCAGCCGTACGCCGGAGATCATGGGCGATGCGGCGCACGCGATCTTCACGAGACCGTCGCGCGAATTCACCGGACATTTCTGCATCGACGACAAGGTGCTCTATGCCAGCGGCGTGCGCGACTTCGAGCCGTATCGGGTCGACCGCTCGGTGCCGCTGATGTCTGATTTCTTCGTTCCCGATGACGACGTGCCGCCGCCGGGCGTCACCGTGCAGCCCCTCCCTTCGGTTGGCAGCGCGCAGACGTCGCATTAAGGCGTTTTCGAGCGAAGTGGAGGCCAGTTCGCGTGAAGAAAACGCGTCAAAACAAGAATCTAGAATCCCATTCCGATTTAGTCGGAATGGGATTCTAGAACGCCGCGCAATCCGGGAGGGGGATAAGCGTGGGCTGGAAGACGTGGACGGCGATCACCGTGGCCGGGCTGATTGCGGTGCCGACGTCGGCCGCAGTCTATTTCCGCGCCGATCGCGCGATCCGGGTCGCGACCGGCGTGGTCGCGCACAACGTCTGTTCCAAGACGTTTGTCTCCGGCTTCGATCCGCAGACCGTGTTTGCCGAGATGATCGAGCGCGACGGCCTGCGCCGGCTCCGCCATGTCCTCAGCTATCACATCGACCGTGCATCCTGGACTGTCGATGCATCCGCGCTGGGATTTGCGAGCCGCGCCATCTTTCATGAAGGCGTCGGCTGCGTGCTGCTGAACGGAACGGAGCCGCCCTATCTGCTGAAGGTCGATCTGCAGGCGCTGAAGACGCCGAAGGCGCCGCCGCTGTTGCCTGAGATCGCGGGGCCCGAGCTCGTCATCCCCGCCGATCCCGCGCTGAAGGCCGCGCTCGATCATGCCTTTGATGAGCCGGCTGCGCCGCCGTTCCGGCGCACCAAGGCAGTCGTCGTCGTGCACGACGGCAAGGTGATCGCCGAGCGTTACGCCGAGGGCGTCGGCGTCGACACACAGCTGCTCGGCTTCTCCATGACCAAATCGGTCGTCAACGCGCTGATCGGCGTGATGACGCAGCAAGGCCTGACCTCGCCGTCGCTTCCGGCGCCGATCCCGGAATGGAAGGGCGCCACCGATCCACGGCGCGAGATCGAGGTGGGGCATCTCCTGAAGATGACCTCCGGCCTTGCGCTCGACGAGACCAACACCGGCTTCGATCCCGCGAGCCAGATGATCTACCTGCACCGCGACACGTCGTCGTTTGCCGTCAACGCACCCAGCATCGCGCCACCCGGCAAGCGCTGGCACTATTCCAGCCCGACGACACAGATCCTGGCGCGGATCATCCGCGACGCGACCGGCGGCCCCGAGAAGTCGCTCGCCTATGCCTGGCGCGAGCTGTTCCATCCGCTCGGCATGCGCAATGTCACGCTCGAATTCGACGGGGCCGGCACGCTGCTCGGCTCGACCTACATGCTCGCCAGCGCGCGCGACTGGGCCAGGTTCGGCTTGCTGTTCCTCAACGACGGCGTGGTCGGGGGCAAGCGCATGCTGCACGAGGACTGGGTCGACTACTCTGCTGCAGCGACGCTCGACACCGATTACGGCGCGGGCTTCTGGACCAATCGCAGCGAGCATCCGAACGCCAGGGGCCGTGTGCGCGCGGGTATGCCCCGCGATTCCTATTTCGCGTCCGGCGATCTCGGCCAGCGCATCCGTGATCATGCCGACGCAGCGGCTTGTCATCGTCCGCCTCGGCGACAGCGTCGATCCGAGCGGAGATATCCGCGGCCTTACACGGCTGGTGAAAGAAGTGATCGCAGCGGTGCAGCCTTGAGCTACGCAGCTTGCGCGCCCAACGTCGCGCGCCAATGCGCGAGGCGCTCCTTCAGGATCGCGTCGCGCACGTAAGGCAATTCCTCTTCCTTCAGCTTCTCGACCGCCTCGAGGCTGAGACTGGCCTCGCCATGTGTGGTCCAGGCGCGTTGCAGCTCGGCGTTCTTATGGTCGCCCATCCGCAGCGAGAACCAGATGCGGTTCTGGATCTTGTCGAGATCGTAAGTCTGGCCGACCCAGACCTCGCCGGTCCGCGCGCAGCGGATGGCGAAGATGCCGGCGATGCTCGGGCGCTTCTTATAGTCGGCAATGGCGAGCTTTCGGGCCTCGGCCTTCATGGCAATTCCCTCAGTGGCGAACTGGGGATTTTATACCCGGATAATATTGACAACGCAATATCGTCCGGGTATAACTATTGGATGCCTTGGTCGAAATCCGAGCCGATATCGGGCGTCCTACCTTCCGATCTGGTACGGGCCGCCCTTCTCCAGCGCCCGGGCGTAGGCCGGGCGTGCGTGGATGCGCTCGAGGAACGCCATGCACTTGGGATGTCCGTCCTCCAGCCCGCCCCGCGCGGATGCGGCTTCGAGCGGGAAGCTCATCTGGATGTCGGCGCCCGAGAACTCGTTGCCGGCGAACCATTCGCTCTTGCCGAGTTCGCCCTCCCAATAGGCCATGTGCTGCTTGAGCTGCGGATTGACCAGCGTGGTCAGCGCCGTGTTCGACACCTTCCGCACCAGCGGCCGCAGCAGTGCCGGCGCGCGCTTCGGCATCAGCGTGAACAGCAGCTTCAGCAGCAGCGGCGACATCGCCGAGCCCTCGGCATAATGCAGCCAATAGGTGAAGCGCAGCCGCTCAGGGGTATCAGGCGCGGGGATCAGCCGGCCGTTGCCGTAAGTGGCGATGATGTAGTCGATGATCGCGCCGGACTCGGCGACCGTATTGCCATTGTCGGTAATCACGGGCGATTTGCCGAGCGGATGGATCGCACGCAACTCCTTCGGCGCGCGCATGTCCGGCTGGCGCTGATAGCGCACGATCTCATAGGGCACGCCGAGCTCTTCGAGCAGCCACAGCACGCGCTGCGAGCGTGAGTTGTTGAGATGATGAACCGTCAGCATAGGCGTCCCCCGGAATACTCAAGATCAAACATTGGTTGGTGCCAGCCCTGCGCGACAAAGTCGAGATGAGCATAAGGCGCACCCCCGTGACACGCTCGATTTACCCGGGCAATATGAGAGCCGTCTGGAGACAACAACGATGACTGCAGCCTATGTCGCCTTCGAGGGCGAGCGCCGCATCGCCGCCGGCGATCTCGGCGAGATCGCGCGCGCGGCCAAGGCGCTGCTCGACAAGCGCAAGGACGCCGCGATCCTGATCTTCGACGGCAACACCTCCGGTGTCATCGACATCGATTTCCGTGGCTCGATCGACGAAGTGCTGACCCGGCTGCCGAAGCCGGATGTGCCGGCGACGGAGACCGCCGCGGAACCCGTGGCCATACCGCGCGGACCCGGCCGTCCCAAGCTCGGCGTGGTCGCACGCGAGGTCACGCTGCTGCCGCGGCACTGGGATTGGCTGGCGCAGCAGAAGGGCGGTGCTTCCGTTGCGATTCGCCGGCTGGTCGACGAAGCCCGCCGCGTCAGCGAGGACAAGGATCGGATCCGCCACGCCCAGGAGGCGGCCTACCGCTTCATGTCGGCCATGGCCGGCAACCGGCCGCATTTCGAGGAGGCGATCCGCGCGCTGTTTGCGCCCGACAGAGCCCGGTTCGAGAAGTTGATCGCGGAATGGCCGGCAGACATTCGCGACCATACCGCTGAACTCGCAGGCCGCGCGTTCCGCGGCGAGGTCACGACCGGTTGATCCGGCAGGAATCAGCGGCTAGGGTCACTTGAAATGATAGGGATCATATAAGAGCTATCCAGTCAGGGAGACCGCCGTGAGCCAAAGCCCAGAATTCCTGTTCGATTTCGGCAGCCCGAACGCCTTCCTGAGCCACGAGGCGATCCCGGCAATCGAGCAGCGCACCGGCGTGAAATTCACCTATGTGCCGATCCTGCTCGGCGGCATCTTCAAGGCCACCAACAACAGATCGCCGGCCGAGACGCTCGCCGGCATCAAGAACAAGCCGGAGTTCCAGAAGATCGAGACCGAGCGCTTCGTCAAGCGCTTCAAGGTGAAGCCCTACACCTGGAATCCGTTCTTCCCGGTTAACACGCTGAACCTGATGCGCGCAGCCGTCGCGGCCCAGCTCGAAGGCGTGTTCGAAAAATACGTCGAAGCCGCTTTCCACCACATGTGGGTCGAGCCGAAGAAGATGGACGATCCTGAGATCGCCGGCAAAGCCCTCGCCGCCTCCGGCCTCGACGCGGCAAAACTGCTCGCGCGGGCGCAGGATGCGGACGTGAAGGCCAGGCTGATCGAGAACACGCAGTCCGCCGTCGCGCGCGGCGCGTTCGGCTCGCCGACCTTCTTCGTTGGAAGCGAGATTTTCTTCGGCAAGGAGCAGCTGCGCGAAGTCGAGGAAATGGTGTCGGGGAAATGACCATGCAAAGACGAAACGCCACCTGCGCCGTGGTCGGCGCCGGCGACTACATCGGGGCCGAGATCGCCAAGAAATTCGCCGCCGAGGGTTTCACCGTGTTCGCCGGCCGCCGCAACGGCGAGAAGCTGGAGCCGCTGGTGAAGGAGGTCGAGGCCGCGGGAGGTGCGATCTTCGGCCGCTCGCTCGATGCGCGCAAAGAAGAGGAGGTGATCTCCTTCCTCAACGACGCCGACAAGCATGCGCCGCTCGAGGTTTGCATCTTCAATGTCGGCGCCAACGTCAATTTCCCGATTCTTGAGACGACCGATCGCGTGTTCCGGAAGGTCTGGGAGATGGCCTGCTGGGGCGGCTTCCTCACCGGGCGCGAGGCGGCGCGGCTGATGGTGCCGCGCGGCGGCGGCCACATCTTCTTCACCGGCGCCACCGCATCGCTGCGCGGCGGCAGCGGCTTTGCGGCCTTTGCCAGCGCCAAGTTCGGCCTGCGCGGCGTGGCGCAGGCGATGGCGCGCGAGTTGGGTCCGAAGAACATCCATGTCGCGCATCTCATCATCGATTCCGGGGTCGACACCGCCTGGGTGCGCGAACGCCGCGAGCAGATGTGGGGCAAGGAGGCGCTCGACAATCCGGATCTGCTGATGCCGCCGGCGTCCGTCGCGGACGCCTATTGGCAGCTCTACCGGCAGCCGAAGAGCGCCTGGACGTTCGAGATGGAGATTCGCCCGTTCGGAGAGAAATGGTGAGTCGGCGAATAGCGAGTCGAGAGTAGCGAATGGCGCGCTGACGTCCTACTATTCGCTACTCCCTATTCGCCAGTCGCGATCCGAAACAACAACAAAAGGAATGAAACTATGCGCGTTCTCGTGGTCGGCGCCGGTGCGATCGGCGGTTACTTCGGCGGCCGGATGCTGCAGGCCGGACGCGACGTCACCTTCCTGGTCCGCCCGAAACGCGCCTCCGAGCTCGCCTCCGCCGGCCTCGTGATCAAGAGCCCGAACGGCGATGTCACGCTGAAGAACCCGCCGACGGTGCAGGCGGACAAGATCGCCGACAAGTTCGATGTCGTGCTGCTGAGCTGCAAGGCCTTCGATCTGGAGGATGCGATCAAGTCCTTCGCGCCCGCCGTCGGCGACAAGACCGCGATCATCCCCGTGCTCAACGGCATGCTGCATTTGGGCGTGCTCGATCAGAAGTTCGGCGCGCCGCGCGTGCTCGGCGGGCTCTGCGCGATCGCCGCGACATTGAACGAGGCGCGCGAGGTGGTGCAGCTCGCGCCGATGCAGTCGCTGAATTTCGGCGAGCGCGCCGGCGGCATGTCGGACCGCGTGCGTGCGATCGCGGACACCTTCTCCGTGATCAATGGCGCCGCCGCCAGCGAGCACATCATGCAGGACATGTGGGAGAAGTGGGTGTTTTTGGCCTCGCTCGCCGCATCGACCTCGCTGATGCGCACCTCGGTCGGCAACATCCTCGCCGCGCTCGGCGGACGCGATTTCCTGCTCGGCATCCTCGACGAATGCAGCGCGATCGCGGCCGATGCCGGCCACAAGCCGGGCGGCCCGTTCTTCGAGCGCGCGCGCGGCATGCTGACCGCCGAGGGATCGCCGATGACCGCGTCGATGTTCCGCGATATCAAGGCGGGCGCCCCGGTGGAGGCCGATCACGTGATCGGCGATTTGATCGTGCGCGCCGATGCGGCGAAAATCCCGGTGCCCAAGCTGCGCACGGCGTACACGCATCTCAAGGCGTATGAGAAGCAGCGAGCATAGATATTTCTCCGCGTCGTCCCGGCGAAGGCCGGGACCCATACGCCGCAGCAGATGTTGCGAACGGGACTCGTCGTTCCAGCGCGGCAAACGCAATCGACATTTGTGGTTATGGGTCCCGGCCTTCGCCGGGACGACACATTTGTGTGGCTACAAATGCGCCAGGTAATGCGCGAGCGCGGTGATCTCCTCCTCGCTCAACGGATAGGCCACGTCGGCCATCACCGCCTGTGCGCCGCCAGAGCGCACGCCGGATTTGTAATCATGCAGCGCCTTGACCAGATATTCCTCGCGCTGCCCGGCGAGCCGCGCCACCGCCTTGGTGCCGACATACGTGTCGGTGTGGCATGAGGCACAGCGGCGGCCGGCGGCGGCCTGCTTGCCCTTGGCGGACAGATCCGGATCGTCGTCCTTCGGCCCCTTGGGCGGCGTCAGCGAGGCAAAGTAGGCGCCGAGATTGCGGATGTCCTCATTGTTGAGCTGCTCGACGATCGGTTGCATCTGCTCGTTCTTGCGCGCGCCGGCCCGGAAGAACACCAGCTGCCACTGCACGAATTGATCGAGCTGGCCCGCCAGCGAGGGGATGTTCTCCATCTGCGAGATGCCGTTCTCGCCATGGCAGCCGACGCACATCTCGGCCTTCTCCTTGCCGGCGGCGATATCGGCAGCGCGGGTCGGCGCCACCGCAAGCACGAGGGCACCGCCGAGCAGGGCACGCGAACCAAATTGTCTGAGCATGGGAAAAGCGCTTTCGCGAGGATTTTTCTTGCGGCCCGCGCCGCGCGCAGCCCGAGCGATAATTCCGATTGACGCGTGTGAGCTCCAGGCCCGGTGCGAGCGCGCGCCTGCAAAAACATGAGGCTGCGGCCGCCTCATCGGCCACCGCAGCCTCACATTCGTTCTCAGCCGCTACTTCTTGCTGTAGCTGATGCGATAGATCGCACCGGCCCAGTCGTCGGCGACGAGGATCGAGCCATCCTTGTCGAGCAGGATGTCGTTCGGACGGCCGAGATAGCCCTGGTCGCCCTCGATCCAGCCGGAGGCGAAGATCTCCTGCTTGGCATTCTTGCCATCGGGTCCGGCGGTGATGCGCACGATGCGGCCACCCTGGTACTTATGCCGGTTCCAGGAGCCGTGCTCGGCAATCAGGATGCTGTTCTTGTACTCGGCCGGGAATTGGTTGCCGGTATAGAACTTCATGCCGAGCGGAGCCACGTGAGCGCCGAGATTGAACACCGGCGGGGTGAACTCCGAGCACTTGTGGCCCATTGCGAACTTGTCGTCGGGCAGATTGCCCTGATGACAGTAGGGATAGCCGAAATGCTCGCCGATCTTCGAGATCATGTTGAGCTTGTCGCTCGGCAGATCGTCGCTGATCCAGTCGCGGGCGTTCTCGGTGAACCAGTACTTGCCGGTGCGGGGATCGATGTCGCCGCCGACCGAGTTGCGCACGCCGAGCGCCCAGATTTCCGCGTTGCCGGTCTTGGGATCGACTCTGCGGATCTGCGAGACGCTGGTCGGGGGAATGCCGACGTTGAAGGGCGGGCCGAACGGCAGATAGAACCAGCCGTCCTTGTCGACCGTGATGTATTTCCAACCATGCGCCGCGTAGGACGGCATGTCGTCATACACCACCTTGCCTTGGCCGAGATTGTCGAGATTGGCTTCGGCGTTGTCGTACTTGATCAGCTTGTCGACCGCGATGACGTAGAGCGCACCGTCCTTGAAGGTCAGGCCGGTCGGCATGTTGAGGCCCTTGAGGATGGTCTTGACCTCTTTCTTGCCGTTGTTGTCCTTGATCGCATAGACGTTGCCGAGACCGAAGGAGCCGACGAACAGCGTGCCCTTGTCACCCCATGCCATCTGGCGCGCGGCGAGCACGTTGGAGGCATAGACCTCGATCTTGAATCCCGGCGGCAGCTTGATCTTCTTCATCATCGCCGCAAGTTCGGCATCGGAGGCACCGGTCGGCGGTCCCGACGGCGGCGCCAATCCCTTCTGCGCCTCGGTCTCGTCGCCGAGGAACCAGTCGTCCGGCGGATGGGTCCAGAATTCCTTCGTGCCGGATTCATATTTCTTCAGCGGACGGTTCTTGTCCGCCTGTTGCGCACTGGCAAAGGTGGTCCCCGCCAGCAGCGCGATCGCCGCGAACGCAAGTATGGATCGATTGGCAAGCACTGATCGATTGAACATCGATTTCATCGCGTCACTCCCCTATGCAAGCCGTTGCAGCTTGCGCCGTTGTTTATTGTTCACGCCCTTGATGAAGACGAATTTTGGCGGTCTGTAAGGTGGGTCAGACGGCAAAATGGTAGCACATGATTTGCGGGAGAGAAGCGCGGGCAACATGCTGCGCCGTAGTCAAAACAAGTTGAAGAGAAAAATTCAGACGCAATGGAAAGTGCGTGCCGCGCTGCAACGCAATAATCAGATGAAGCCAACGGTTTCCGTATTCCGCACTGCTCGCGATCATGGTTGGAGCATTGGTTGCGCATTTTTGTAACAGGAGGGACTGGCGCAATCGGCTCGGCCGTCGTGCGGGAGCTGATCGCGCGCGGCCACGAGGTCATCGGCCTGGCGCGGTCGGAGGGAGCCGCATCTCGCATTGCCGCATGCGGCGCAATTCCGATGATGGGCGACATCGCTTTGCCCGAGCTTTGGGCGACCCGGCTGCCGGCGATCGACGCCGTCATCCATACCGCCTGCGACTTTGCATCCGACATGGGCGCGATCGAGCGCCACTTGCTCGACGTGCTGCTACCAGCGCTTGCAGCACAACCAAACAAGGTGCGCTTGATCACGACGGGCGGCTGCTGGCTGTTCGGTGCAACCGATGACACCGTGGTCACCGAAGCAACGCCATTCGACCCGCTCCCGGCATTCGCATGGATGGTGCCGCAGCTGCAGCGCGTGCTGGCGTCGCAGTCCGTGCACGGCATCGTCATCCACCCCGCGATGGTCTACGAGCCGGCCGGCGGCGTCTTCCGCCGCTTTCTGCACGACGCGAAGGAAGGCCGCGCGATCCGCATCGTTGGCCGCGAGCAGATCCGCTGGCCGCTGGTGCACAGCGAAGACCTGGCCGCGCTCTACGCTCTGGCGCTCGAGCACGCACCGGCAGGGTCAAGCTATATCGGCGCCGCGATCGAGAGTTACCCGGTCGGCCAAATCGCCAGTGCATTCGCAAAACGATTTGGCGGACCACAAACGCCGGAGATCGTCTCGACGGACACGATCGCCACCGAACTTGGCGAATGGGCGCGAGGTTACGGTCGCGATCAACACTTGAGCGGGGCAAAGGCGCGGAGTGAGCTGGGCTGGCGCCCGAGTCATCTCGATCCGGAGCCCGAGATCGCCAACTTGCCCTGAAAAGCAAAAAGCCCGCACGAACGGGCGGGCCTTCATCATCCTGTCAGCTCGGTCGGCGAGACATCTGGAGCGGGCGAAGGGGCTCGAACCCTCGACCCCGACCTTGGCAAGGTCGTGCTCTACCACTGAGCTACACCCGCATCCGAGATGGCGGCGATCGCTCGCCGGCAACGGCAGACCTATGCCAAAAGCCATCAGCGAATGCAACACAAGAGCGCGGTCCGGGACCGGCGAAATCGCCCGAATTGCTTAAAAATGATCCCGGAATCGGCCCGAAACGGGGGCGCCGCAATAAATCTTTGCCTGCCAGCCCCGGAACCGGCCTCGGCTCGCCATCGCCTCATGGCGATTCGAGCCGGGCCCTCGAACCGGGCGTCCAGGTCCGGCCGAGCTGGCGCCGTCAGCCCAAGACCCCACAGGATGGCTCGCCCGATTCTCCCATGGGAACGTACCTGTCGGCCAACGATTGAAATTTACCGGCGGACCGCCATTTAGCCCCAATGGACGGCTGAACCGGCCGATCGGAGCGTGCTAGAACGCCTCCAGATTTTTCCGACCTCTCACGCGCAAGACCAGGCGAGGACATCGTGACGATAATGGAGCAAGGCGGCGCGGCGACGCCGCCGGCAGCGGCCGACCTGATCAAGGAGACGACCACGCAGACGTTCGTGAAGGACGTCATCGAGGAATCGAAGCGTCAGCCGGTCATGATCGACTTCTGGGCGCCGTGGTGCGGGCCCTGCCGTCAGCTGACGCCGGTCCTCGAAAAGGCCGTCCGCAACGCCAAGGGCAAGGTCAAGCTCGTCAAGATGAACATCGACGAGCATCCGCAGATTCCGGGCCAGATGGGCATCCAGTCGATCCCGGCCGTGATCGCCTTCGTCGGCGGCCAGCCGGCCGACGGCTTCATGGGCGCGGTGCCGGAGAGCCAGGTCAACGCCTTCATCGAGAAGATCACCAAGGGCGTCACCGCGCCCGGCGAACCGAACATCGCCGAGATTTTGCAGGAAGCCGAAGCCGTGCTCGCCGAAGGCGACGCCGCCGGTGCCGCGCAGATCTATGCCGAGGTGCTGGCGTTCGACGCCACCAACATCGCAGCGCTTGCCGGGCTTGCCAAATGCTACGTCACCTCGGGCGCGATCGAGCAGGCCAAGCAGACGCTCGGCATGGTGCCGGAATCCAAGCGCAACGATGCCGCAGTGAAGGCGGTGCAGGCCGCGATCGATCTCGCCGAGCAGGCGCAATCGGTCGGCCCGATCGTCGAGCTGGAACAGAAAGTCGCCGCAAACCCGCTCGATCATCAGGCGAGATTCGATCTCGCCACCGCGCTGAACGCGATGGGCAAGCGCGTCGAGGCGACCGAGCAGCTGCTCGCCATCGTCAAGCGCGACCGCAAGTGGAACGACGACGGCGCGCGCAAACAGCTGGTGCAGTTCTTCGAAGCGTGGGGCGGCACCGATGAAGCAACCGTCGAGGGACGCAAGCGGTTGTCGACGATCCTGTTCTCGTAAAGCGCGAAAACATCGCGCTTCGGTTTCATTTTTGAGCATGATCTTGTCGGAAAACCGCGACACACTTTTCCGGATCATGCTCATGTAACAGCACCGGGGCCGCCAATGCCGATCAATGCCGAATATCGCGGACCCGGCGAGCTTCCCGAGATCATTCCGGTGTTTCCGCTGCCCGGCGCGCTGCTGCTGCCGCGCGGCCAGATGCCGCTCAACATCTTCGAGCCGCGCTATCTGGCGATGGTCGATGATTCCCTGCGCGACGGTCATCGCCTGATCGGGATGATCCAGCCCGACGTGACGCATTCGCATAATGAGGCGAAGCCGATGCTGTTCAAGGTCGGCTGCGTCGGCCGCATCACCCAGCTCGCCGAATCCGGCGACGGCCGCTACATCCTCGAGCTGACCGGCGTGGCGCGCTTCAAGGTGGTCGAGGAGTTGGCGGTGCAGACCGCCTATCGCCAGTGCAAGGTCGACTTCTTCTCCTTTGTCGACGACTTCACCGCGCGCAAGGG
Source organism: Bradyrhizobium jicamae (assembly GCF_018130695.1). GTDB lineage: Bacteria > Pseudomonadota > Alphaproteobacteria > Rhizobiales > Xanthobacteraceae > Bradyrhizobium > Bradyrhizobium jicamae_B. Next base: position 27,719 of record NZ_JAFCJX010000032.1, read on the forward strand.
CGAGGACGCCGTCGATCGCGAGGCGCTGCTCGCGGTACTGACCGACTTCCTCAAGGCCAACAATCTCAAGGTCGACTGGGAAGGCATCGAGGCCGCGCCGAACGAGGCGCTGGTCAATGCGCTGGCGATGATGTCGCCCTATGGCCCGGCGGAGAAGCAGGCCATGCTGGAAGCGCCCGACCTGAAGACCCGTGCCGAAATCCTGATCGCGGTCACCGAGATGGACCTCGCCAAGAAGCGCACCAGCGGCGACCCGCCATTGCAGTGAGTTGGCCGCTTCCGTGGTCAGTGGCCGTTGCCGGCCACCGCGAGGCTGGTCAGTCGCCGTCTTGCCGTCATCCGGATTTCCTTCCTGATCATTTGCGCGACCTTCGCGGCCGTCACCGGATGGCTGAAATGAAAGCCCTGCGCTTCGAGGCAGGCCTCGGCGGAGAGGACATCGAGCTGGTCCTGGGTTTCGACGCCCTCGGCGGTCGTCGCCTTGCCAAGGCTGACGGCGAATCGGACCACCGCGCGGGCAAACCGGCGTGCCTCCTCCGCCGTGGCCGACAATTCGTGGACGAAGCTGCGGTCGATCTTGACCTTGTCGAACGGAAACTTCTGCAGGAAGCTCAGCGACGAGTAGCCGGTGCCGAAATCGTCGAGGGCGATCCGCACCCCGAGCTCATGGAGCCGGCCGAGCGCCGCAAACACCGCCGCGCTGTCGTGGATGATGGCCGTCTCGGTCACTTCGAGCTCGAGCCGGTGCGGCGCAATTCCGGCACCCGCCAGCGCGCTCACGACGACCGGAACCAGCTCCTGGCTCCTGAACTGGGCGGGCGACAAATTGACCGCGATCCTGAAATCGTCGGGCCATTTCGCCGCCTCCATGCAGGCGGTCCGCAGCACCCATTCGCCGAGCGGCGCGATCAGGCCGGTCTCCTCCGCGAGCGGGATGAATTTCGCCGGCGGCACCATGCCGCGCTGCGGATGATGCCAGCGCAATAGCGCCTCGAAGCCGCAGATCTCGCCGCTCGCGACATTGACGAACGGCTGATAGTGCAGCTCGAATTCGCCGTTGACCAGCGCGCTGCGCATGTCGCGCTCGAGGTTGCGCCGTGCGTGCAACAGCTGATCGAGCTCCGGCTCGAAGAAGCGGAACGAGCCGCGTCCGCCGCTTTTGGCCGCGTACAGCGCCAGATCCGCGCTGCGCAGGATCTCGTCCGAATCGGCGCCGTCGCGCGGCGCGATCGCAATGCCGATGCTGGTGGCCGTGATCACCTGGTGGTGGCCGAGATCGACCGGTTCGGACAGCGCCCTGATGATCCTGCCAGCGAGGATGCCCGCTTCCGCGGCGGCATCGGTGACGTAGTCGATCACGGCGAATTCGTCGCCGCCGAACCGCGCGACCAGCGTCGTCTCGCTGACGCAGCGGCGCAACCGTGCGGCGACCGCCTGCAACAGCGCATCGCCAGCGGGATGTCCGAGCGTGTCGTTGATCTCCTTGAAGCGATCCAGGTCGAGCATCAGCACCGCGAGGCTCGGCCCGCCGCGGCGCGTGATCGCGAGCGCGTGCTCCATGCGCTCCCGGAGCAGCATGCGGTTCGGCAGGTCGGTCAGCGCGTCGTGCTGCGCCATGTGGGTGATCTTGGCCTCGGAGCGCTGCTGCTCGGTGACGTCGAGATGCGTCGCCACCCAGCCGCCGCCCGCCATCGGCTGTCGCGTGACGCGGATCAGCCTGCCATCCGACAATTCGTCGATCCGGCTCGATATCTCGGTGGTCGACAGCGCGTTCAGGGTCGCGAGCCGCTGTGCCGCGGCACTCTCGCTGGTGTCGCCCTTGAAGATGCCGCTCGCGATCCGGTGCGTGATGATGTCGCGGTGCGACGCGCCCGCCTGCACCAGTTCGGGCGGCAGCCGGTACATCTCGGCGTACCGATCGTTGCAAACCACGAGCCGCTTCTGCGCATCGAACATGCACAGGCCTTCGCCCATGTGGTTGATCGCCGTATCCAGCCAGAACTTCTGCTCCTGCAACTCCCGTTGGGATGCTTCGACCTGGCCGCGGGCGAGGGAAAGCTGGCTGATGATCTCCTCGAACCTGCTGGTGCGAAGCGCAAGGCGGCGATCCGCCAAGACACCGACCAGGCTCATCCCGAGCACGGTCAGCGCCACGCCGGCGATCGCCACGGCAAGGAAGGCCGGCGAGAGCGACAGGACGTCAGGTGCGCTCGTCGGATCGGGAACGAGCTCCACCGCGCCCATCGCCGTGAAGTGATGCGACACGATCGCGAGCGTCAGCAGCAGCGCTGCGGCCAGCGTCATCCAGCGGTCCTGGTGACGGACCGCGATCGCGAGCGCCGCGTAGCCGAACAGCATTCCGAGCACGATGGAGGCCGTCACGAGGTCGATCGACCAGACCACATGGCCCGGGACCTGGAGCGCCCACATGCCGAGATAGTGCATGCTGGCAATGCCGGCGCCGATGATCGCGCCACCGACAGGCGCGCGCCATCGGCCGGGATCGTTGGCGGCAAAGCCGAAGCCGACCGACGTCAGGACCATCGCCGCAGCAAGCGAGAGAGCGGTGAGCGCGATGCCATATCCGGTGGGAATGCCGGGCTCGTAGGCGAGCATGGCGATGAAATGCGTCGCCCAGATTCCGTAACCGATCGCAGCACCCGCGATCGCAATCCAGATCAGACGCGTCCTGGCTTGCACCGCCATCGCGCGATGGAAGATGTTGACCGCGGCAATGCTTGCGACGAAGCAAACCAGGCCGGCCAGCAGCACGAGCCGCCAATCATGCGCTCCGGTCAGGCAGGTAAATACGCGGAACATGTCGTCGGCCCTTCATTGAACGCCTCGACGAATAGTCCGATTGAACTTTCTTCGCGTTAAGTTTTCACAACTTTTGGTCGCACAGTTATCTGCGTGTAAGTCGATTCCGTTGTCGAAATTGATGACGCCATAAACTGCACTGCGATTCGACGACGCGCGCTTGAGTGAAGGCAGTATGTTTACGGAGGCAGATTGACGCAGACATTTACCGAAGCTGAACTTCGGTAATTTCGCACCACTGCGCGGCGTCAGCGATTGCGGATGTGCTTGCGTCCGGTGAACATCGCGCGCACCAGATTTTCGCGCTGAAGGATGCCCATCGCGATGGCGCCGACGACGTGCAGCACGACCAGGATGATGGCCGCGTCGGATGAATAGGTATGGGTATCCTCCACCCACCAGACACCGAAGAACGTCACGGTGACTTGCATTGCACCTGTCACCGCCGAGATCGCGAGAGATACGAGCAGCGCCACCAGCATCGCGGTACCGGCGGGGTTGAGCCCGATGTAGCGGCCGGTGATGCCGCGCCGGAGATTCCAGAGATAGTGTGGCGCGGCGCGCAGCCGGACCCACAGCATCCGGAATCGCGAATAGCGCGATCCCCAAAAACCCCAGATCACGCGAAACACCAGCAGGCCGATCACGGTGTAGCCCGCGATCCGGTGCACGCGGTCATAGACGGTGGGAGTGAACCAGGCGACCAGGACGCAGAACGCAAGCGACCAGTGCCAGAGCCGCAGCGGCAGGTCCCAGACCTGCACGATCCGCGCAACGGTTTTTTGCGCGGGACGTCCCGAAGGCGTCCCGCGCGGCTCTGGCACGGCCTCTTCCATTGAGGCTCGGATCACTCTTCAGCTCGGATCACTTTTCGGCTCGGATCACTTGTCAGATCACTTGGCGATCGTGTGCTTCAGGCTGAGATCTTCCGGGCTGTAGAACAGCTCGTAGAGCTTGCCTTCCTTGACGCCATAGACCTCATAGCACGATCCCTCGATCTTGGATCGGCGCACCTCATAGCCCAGCGCCTTGGCCTTGGCTTCAGCCTCGCTGGCGGGCTTCCAGGATGCCTTGTCGAGCTTGGTGCAATTCTTGAAGCCGTCAGCCATGGCGGCCGAGCTGATGCACACACCGATCGACAACGCCAACACAGCAGTACGAATAACCTTCACGATGATCTCCTCCGTATCGCACGCGCAAGATACCGCGCGAAGCGAAACCGAGGGACGCGATGCAGTCGATGAAGTCAACACGGCGGAGCGACCGACATTTTTAGATTCGTTCTGAACTATTTTAGATTCGTTCTAGCTGGCGAAAAAATGCCAGCAGTGTCCGAGCGAAATTTGGATTCGGCGGCGTGCTGCGGCCTTAAGTCTCAGTCGTGATCAGGACGCTTCGCCGTCGTCACGGCATCGGCTCAGCCAATCCATCCAGGATCGCCCGCCGCGTACGCCTTGGCTTACGACAAAGCCCATGCCGCGCGCCGATTTCTCCGATAGCGGCAACGGCAGGATTGCCCGCCGCAGCCCACGCGCGGCCTGATATTCGCGCGCGAGCATCACGAAGCTGAGATCTTCGGGACCGCCGATCTCGGCGCGGTCGCCGGCGTTGCCATCGAATGCGCAGGCCGCGAGATAGCCGGCAACATCGGTCGTGTCGACCGGATTGAATGACGCCTTCGGCACCGGCCAAACCGGCAACCAGGACAGGCGGGCCAGAAAATTCTCGAGCAGATAGTAGAACGGCATCGCGCGGACGATTGACCAGCGGAGCGGCGACTGGCGCACCAGCTGCTCGCCCGCGAGCTTGACGCGGGCGTAGGGCAGCGTGGCGTCGTCGAGCCCGACGATCGACACGTGCAGGAAGTGCTGGACGCCGGCGTCGTGCGCAGCCGCAAGCAGCCGTGCGGTGCCATCGACGTCCACCGCGGGCGGTGACCTGAAGAAGTCGATCGGCCGGAAACCGCCGCGCCTGGCGATCGGCGAGTGGGTCGCCGCATTGATCACGATGCTGACGCCGTCCATCGCCGCATGCACGCCTGCACCTGTTGCGAGATCGCCGACCGCCCATTCGACGTCGGCGCGCGGCTGTGGCGTTCGGGCCAACACGCGAACCTTGTGGCCGGCCTGGACGAGGCGATCGACGAGATCACGGCCGAGATGGCCGGTGCCCCCGGTGACGAGAACAGCTGACATGTTCGAACTCCCGTGATGGGCCGGTCAGGCGCCGATCGGGACCAGCACGGTCTCGCCGGTCGCCACCAACACCGCCTCGCCCTGCTCGTTCTCCGCAAACAGCTCGGCGCGCGCGAACGCCTGCTTTCGGCCGGCGCGCAGCGTGGTGCCCTTCGCGACGAAGCTGCGGCCGACAGCGGGCCGCAGGCAGTTCATCGAGAAGTGCGACGCGGTCACCGAGCCGGCCAGCGTCGCGGCCGCAAACCCGCAGGCGGTGTCGAGCAGGGCCGCGATCATCCCGGCATGCAGATGCCCTGCATATTGGGTGAAGTCATCGCGCCACTGCATGCGCAGCTCGGATGCGCCATCGGCTGCCGCGACGACTTCGAAACCGGCGAGCCGATTGAAGCCGGCCGAAGCGTTCGCTGCGTTGAGATCGTGGTGCGTCAGTCCGCTTTGTGTGGTCATGCGAAACTCCATTGCGGCGCGCGGCGTTCGAGATTGGCACGGACAGCCTCGATATGGTTGGGCGTACCGAGCAGCGCCTTCTGCGCGTCCGTCTCTGCCGCGAGGCCCGTTGCGGCGTCGCATTCGGCCGCGAGATTGAGCAGCCGCTTTGCGGCACGGATGGCATCGGGGCTGCGGTCCGCAATTGCGCGCGCCGTTTGTCTCGCTGCATCGTGGGGATTGTCCACGATCCGGGTCGCAAACCCGTAGGCCAGCGCTTCCTCGGCCGGGAAGATGCGCGCGGTGTAGGTCAACTCGCGCACGATGTCCTCGCGTGCGAGATGGCGCATCAGCTGCGTGCCGGCCATGTCGGGCACCAGGCCCCACTTGGCTTCGATGATCGCGCACCGCGTGCCCGGCGCGAGGTATCGGAGATCGGCGCCAAGCATCAGCTGAAAGCCGCCGCCGAATGCGATGCCGTGCACGGCGGCGATGACAGGCACCGGCAGCTCGCGCCACAGCCAGACCAGATGCTGCGCCCAGTTGGCGATGCCGTGCGTGCGCCGGCCGAGGTCGGCGAAGGGCAGGATCGACTGGCCTTCAGTCGTGGCAACCAGACGCTCCATGTCGAGGCCCGCGCAAAACGCGTCGCCTTCGCCGGACAGGATGACGACGCGAATGCTACGATCGTCGCGCAGGCGTGCGCCAGCCTCCGAGATCGCGACGAACATCGCGGGATCGAGTGCGTTCAGCTTGTCGGGCCGGTTCAGTTGGACATCGGCAATTCCGTTGGCGACGGTCAGGCGGATACGATCGTCCATCGTCCTCTCCTAGTATCCGGCGATGGCGAGCGCGACACGGCGGTCATGCCGATCCAGCCAGCGTGGAGACCGCGGACGGCGAGCAGGTTGGCGATGGCCGCGAAGCCGAACACGACGCCGAACGTCGCAACGATCCAGTGTCGCGCGATGTCGGACGACATCCAGGGGGCCGCGATCAGCAGCAGCCCGCCGGCGATCCAGGCGATGGTACCGGCCTGCCAAACCAGGCGAAGCAACAGGCGAAGTCGCGGCGGCTCGACGGTCGCGCGGGCGAATACTTTGGTCTCGCCGAGCACGCCATGGATCAGGCTGATGATGATGGCGATGACGCCGGCGCCTTGCAGCAGAAGATCACGCATCGAAGTGTCTCCATACAGTACTGTATGGTTATGACTCCGGTGGCTGGCGCCTGTCAATACACAAGTGTATGGTGGAACAGGGCGGAGGGAACCATGGCCGATCAGCTTTCGGCGCAGGACTGGATCGATCAGGGCGTGAAGACACTCGCGAAAAGCGGCTTCACGGCGCTGAAGGCCGAGCCGCTGGCGAAGGCGATAGGTGTCTCGCGCGGCAGCTTCTACTGGCACTTTGCCGATATCGGCGCCTTCCACGCCGCGATCCTCAAGCAATGGCGCGAGGTCGCAGCCGAGCAGATCATCGCCCGCGTCGAGGCGGCGAGGGGCGAAGACCGGCTGGCCGAGCTCTTGCGCGTCACTTTCGGCGCAAAATTGTCGCTGGAGAAGGCCGTGCGGAGCTGGGCCGCTCATGACACGACCGCGCGCGCGGCATTGCAGGCCATCGACCGCCGCCGGCTCGATTATATCGAGGGCCTGTTGCGGCAAGCCGGCGTTGCGGCCAACATCGCCGGCGTCCGTGCGCAGATCCTCTATTGGGCGTTTCTCGGCCAGGCCTTGTCCGACCAGGCGCTGTCACCGGAGAAGCAGCAGGCCGTGCTCGACGAATTGCTGGCGATGGCGACAAAGCCATCGTCATGACTTCCGGCGCTTGAATGTGCTAGAGAACGGCCAGCCGGAGACACCAATGAATTCGACGCCCGATCACCTCGAAATCACCACCGACCCGAAGCTGCTGGAGATCCTGGTCTGCCCGATCACCAAGGGCCCGCTGGAATTCGACGCCGCGAAGCAGGAGCTGATTTCGCGCTCCGCCAAGCTCGCCTACCCGATCCGCGACGGCATCCCGATCATGCTGCCGGAAGAAGCGCGGAAGATCGATTGATTGTTATCGTCGTCCTGGCGAAAGCCAGGAGGTGGATTCACATTCGAAGTGCAACAGTTGAGCAGCAAAGACCTCCGCCGGGGTCTTGAAGTCAAGGCATTTGCGTGGGGTGTTGTTGTAGGCGGCCATGGACTGGCGAAAGCGGCGGGTCGGGAGCTTTTCGAGGTCGGTGTTGCGTGGAATGAAGCGGCGCGTGCCGCATCGTAGCGTTCGCCGCTGACCATCAACCTCCAGGCGATGCGCGCGACCTTGTTGGCGAGCGCCACGGCGACGAGCTTTGGCGGCTTTCGCGCCATCAGATCGCGTAGCCAGGGCGAGGGGCGAGCCTTGCCTTTGTTGACCTGCTGGATCACCGCGGTGGCGCCGAGCACAAGGGTGCGGCGCAGGGTTTCGTCGCCAGCACGGGTAATGACACCGAACCGCATCTTGCCGGCGGTGGAATGATCCTTCGGGGTCAACCCCATCCAGGCGGCGAAGTCGCGGCCACAGCGGAAGGCCTGCGGATCGGCCACCTTGATCGCCAGCAGACAGCCGCCGATCGGGCCGATGGCATCAATCTCGGCAAGGCGACGGCTCATCTCGCTCTCGCGATGCCAAGCCTTCAGCTTCGTCTCGATCTCGCGCAACTCAAGCTTCAGCCGGTCGTATTCCTGGCCGTGCATGATGAACAGGTCCTTGGCAAGCTTGGGCACTGTTGCGTCTTTGGCAATCCGCGCCAGCAGTGGCTCGACATGGGCGGGCCCTTTGGCGGCTGTCAGACCGAACTCGGCCGCGTGGCCGCGAATGGTGTTGATGAGCTGGGTACGGTAGTCGATCAGCCGTTGGCGCATCGCCATCAGCATCTGCGCCGCTTGTTCCTCCGCACTCTTGATCCGCACGAAGCTCATGCGTGGCCTGCTCATGGCCTCACAGACCGCATCGGCATCCTGCCGGTCATTCTTGTTGCGTCGGACATACGGCTTCACATGCTGCGCCGGCAGCAGCTTCGGCTCGTGCCCCAGCCTCATCAGTTCGCGCCCCCAGTGGTGCGAACCACCGCAGGCTTCCAAGCCGACCTTGGTCGGCGGCAACTGCTCGAAAAACTTCAGAAAATCCCGCCGCCGCAGCTTCTTGCGCAGCACCGGCTGCTCGGCTGCATCCACACCATGCAGTTGGAAAACACTCTTGGACGTGTCGATGCCAACTCTGATAATCTCACTCATGGACGGCTCCCTTGTCTGAGATCTTACCGACCTCATTCTGGCACACTGATGCCGTCGGGGGCCGTCCACCCCAACATAACCACCGTGCTCTGTTTTGCGACGGCTGGGGCCCCATCAGGCTCCAGCCTTTTGCATTTGGGGTAATGGGTCCTGGCTTTCGCCAGGACGACGGAATCAATCCCGCCCAAACTGGTGCTTCAACTCCACCTTCGCCCGCTCCAGGCGCGTGCGCTGCGTCTTCGGCAGGGTTTTGCCTGCTCGGTTGATATAGAATGTCAGCATCGACAGCGCCGAGCGGTAGGCGCCGCTCTTGCGTCGCGCGCTGTGCTCGGCGGATCGCTTCAGGGACGCTGCGATCTTCTTCGCGCTGGTCTGCTTGAATACACCTTGCTTGAGATCGAGCGCGTCGCTCTCCCTGGTCACGCGCTGTGACCAGCGCTTCGATGACGTTTTCCGCGTGCCGGTTGTCCGGCGCGCCGTGCTTCGCGTCTTCGCGGACTTCTTCGCCGTCTTGCGCGTTGCATGCTTGCCTGCGGCCATGGTCAGCTCCATCGATTTTCCGTCGAAAACCGCTCGCTTCACGCTCTGTTCCTATCCCGCACTGCAGGAACCGCAGCGCGCCCCCGGCGTTATCTCGGCGTGGCGGGCATCCCGTTTGCCGCAATCCTGGGAGCGAGAACCTTGGAACGTTCTGTTCCGGGGCTTTTCCCATTGGTTCGAATAGATGACCTCTCTGCAACCACAGCGCAGCCCTGCGACCGAGAGCGACGCCATTGCGCTTGCGCAGGATAACGACCGCATCATCGAGACCTCGATCCCGCTCAGGCTCGACAACCTCACCTGGAGCGGCTTTCACACCCGCGTGGTGCTGGCGCTCGGCATTACCTGGATCCTTGACGGGCTCGAGGTGACGCTCGCCGGCGCGCTGTCGGGCGCGCTGAAGGAGAGCCCGACGATGAAGTTCTCCAACTTCGACGTCGGCCTTGCCAACAGCGCCTATCTCGCCGGTGCCGTGCTCGGCGCGCTTGGCTTCGGCTGGCTGACCGACCGGATCGGGCGCAAGAAATTGTTCTTCATCACGCTCGCCGTCTATCTCTCCGCGACGGCTGCGACCGCGCTGTCGTGGAATGTCGCGAGCTACGCGCTGTTTCGTTTCCTCACCGGTGCCGGCATCGGCGGCGAATATACCGCGATCAATTCGACCATCCAGGAGCTGGTGCCGGCGCGCTATCGCGGCTGGACCGATCTCGTGATCAACGGCAGCTTCTGGATCGGTGCCGCGATCGGCGCAGTCAGCGCCATCGTGCTGCTCGATCCTGCGGTGCTCGCGCCCGACCATGGCTGGCGCCTCGCCTATTTCACCGGCGCCGTGCTCGGCCTCGTCGTGCTGTTCATGCGGATGTGGATTCCCGAGAGCCCGCGCTGGCTGATGATCCACGGCCATCCCGATCAGGCGCACAAGATCGTCGACGACATCGAGACATCCGTGCTCGGCCATGCGCAGGCGAGCGACGATTTTGACAAGATCAAGCTCAGGATGCGCAGCCACACGCCGCTGCGCGAGGTCGCCTCGACGCTGTTCTCGGCCTATCGGCAGCGCTCGCTGGTCGGGCTCGTGCTGATGGTGGCGCAGGCGTTCTTCTACAATGCGATCTTCTTCACCTTCGCGCTGATCCTGACCGACTTCTTCGGCATCCCCGCCAATGATGTCGGCTGGTACATCCTGCCGTTCGCCGCCGGCAATTTCCTCGGGCCGCTGCTGCTCGGCCGCCTGTTCGACACGCTCGGCCGCCGCACCATGATCGCGGTGACCTACGGCGTGTCCGGCGTGCTGCTCGCTGCGTCCGGCTATCTCTTCTCGATCGGCGTGCTCTCTGCGCAGAGCCAGACGATCGCCTGGATGGTGATCTTCTTCTTTGCCTCGCCCGCCGCGAGCGCCGCGTATCTGACCGTCAGCGAGACCTTTCCGCTGGAGGTGCGCGCGCTCGCGATTGCCCTGTTCTATGCGATCGGAACCGGCATCGGCGGCGTGATCGGTCCGGCGCTGTTCGGCGCGCTGATCGATACCGGATCGCGCAACTCGGTTTTCGCCGGCTACCTCTTGGGGTCGGCGCTCATGATGGTCGCGGCTGTTGTTGCCTGGCGCTACGCCGTGGCGGCAGAGCGAAAATCGCTCGAAACTGTCGCACGACCGCTGGCATGTGTGGAGTAAGATGAGATGAAACAGAGCGTGGCCAAATTGCCCATGGATGACGAAATCCCCGATGATGGTCAGACGCCGGACGCCGTACCGGTGCCGGCCTCGCTGGTGCCGCACCTGAGCCAGACCGCTGTGCTGCTCGACATCGACGGCACGCTGCTCGATCTGGCGCCGACGCCGCGCGAGGTCTGGGTGCCGCCGGGGCTGGCGAAGACGCTGAAGCGGCTGCATGAGCGGACCAATGGCGCGCTGGCGCTGGTCAGCGGGCGTTCCTTGAATGACATCGATCTGATTTTCGCGCCCGACGTGTTTCCCGCGGTCGGCGGTCACGGCGCCGAGATGCGGCTCGATGTTGCTGCGGAGGCCGAGGCGGTCGCTGCGCATGCGCCGCCGATGGACAAGGAGTTGAAACGGCGCCTCGCCGCGATCGCAAAGCTCAGCCCGGGCATTCTGCTCGAGGACAAGGGCTACTCGCTGGCGCTGCACTATCGGCTGGCGCCGCATGCGGAGAAGGCGATCTATGAGGCGGTGTCGCTGATCCGCGCCGACCTGCCGAATGCGCCGATCGAGGTGCTGCCGGGCAAGAGCGTCTGCGAGATCAAGCATTCCGGTTTCACCAAAGCGAGCGGCGTGCGCGAACTGATGACGCATGCGCCGTTCAGGGGACGCCGTCCGTTCTTCATCGGTGATGACGTCACGGATGAAACCGTGTTTGCGATCATGCCCGATCTCAACGGTCTTTCTTTCTCTGTTGGTCGCCGCGCCACCGGTGTTGCCGGACATTTCGATGCGCCGAGTGATGTGCGCGAGTTCCTTGCGCATCTGCTCGATGACGAAAGGGTCGTAGCATTGCCATAATCGACTCACGCGTTTCCTCGCGCGATTTTCGATTGCGGTTCTTTTGCGTCGTCTTGCGCACCTCGCGTGGAATTATCTTTTCGCGAGTTCCCGTGAGTTCCTGACGCATTCGCCAGAATTTGGTTTCAATTGGGAGATTCCTTGGTCGAGTGCCGCCGATTTGAAGTTCCTCAGAGTCTGCAGCGGGCACTGTAGGAACTTCAAATCGATCAGCGGCACTCGAGATTCTAGTTTGCGAGCGCCCCTTTCCTTCCGAAGCTCGCGCAAGTGCCTGCCGCAAGGGTGGCGCGAGCTTCGGAATGGGGCGCTCGGAACCATCTTGATGAATGGTTGTTAATACGCGAGTGAAACAGGAGGGGACCTGGTGAACCTCGTCGTCGTATCGAACAGAGTCTCGCGCGGAAAACCAAATGAACCGATGACCGGCGGACTCGCGGCGGCATTGCTGCCCGTTGTCGAAAAATCCGGAGCGATCTGGGTGGGCTCCAGTGGTCGCGTCCGTGATGGAAATACAAGGGAGCCGTTCGCCGAAGTCGAGGCGCTCGGCGCCGGCGCGCTGGCGATGCTCGATCTGCCGGCCGCGCATTACGGCGGCTATTACGAAGGCTTTGCCAATTCGGCGCTGTGGCCGGCGCTGCATTCGCGCGCCGATCTGATCCGCGCCTCGCAGGAAGATTACGTCAGCTATCGCGAAGTCAACGCCTTCATGGCGCGCGCGTTGCTGCGTTTCCGCAAGCCGGACTCGATTTTCTGGATCCAGGATTATCACTTCCTCGCGCTCGGCGCGGAGATGCGCGATCTCGGCGTCAGCCAGCCGATCGGCTTCTTCCTGCACACGCCGTGGCCGGCGCGCGCCGTGATAAGCGGCGTGCCGAATCATCGCGAACTGATCGAGGCGATGCTGGCCTATGACCTGATCGGCTTCCAGACCGAGGAAGACTGCGAGAACTTCCTTGGCTACGTGCAGGCCGATCTCGATCTCGTCGTGCATGACGGCGTGATCTCCTCGTCGTCGGGCCAGACCCGCGCGGCGGTGTTCCCGATCGGGATCGATCCCGACAAATTCGCCCAGCAGGCCACCAAGGCGATGACGCATCCCGACGTGTCGCGGCTTCGCCGCAGCCTGAATGGCGAGAAGCTTGCGATCGGCGTCGACCGGCTCGATTATTCCAAGGGCCTGGTCAACCGCATCAAGGCGTTCGACCGGATGTGGACGCTGTATCCGCAGCAGAAGCGCACGACGTCGCTGCTGCAGATCGCAACGCCCTCGCGCGGCGCGATCGAGGCCTACGGCAATCTGCAGAGCGAGGTCGCCAAGCTCGTCACCGACGTCAACGGCATTCACGGCGAGGTCGACTGGACGCCAATTCGCTACCTCAACAAGGGCTTTGGCCAGGCGGTGCTCGCCGGGCTCTATCGCACCGCGCAGGTCGGCGTGGTGACGCCGCTGCAGGACGGCATGAACCTGGTCGCCAAGGAATATGTCGCCGCCCAAAACCCTGACAATCCCGGCGTGCTGGTGCTGTCGAAATTCGCCGGCGCCGCCAACGAGCTCGATGCGGCGCTGCTGGTCAATCCGCACGACATCGACGGCATGGCGCGCAGCATCGCCACCGCGCTGTCGATGCCGCTGACCGAGCGGCGCATGCGCTGGGAAGCGATGATGGCCAAGCTCAACACCAGTACCATCCAGCAATGGTTCGCCAGTTTCATCGAGGCGCTGCAGGACACGCAGGTGGCGGGCACGGTGGCGCACGAACCACCGACGCTGTGGCCGCGACGGGCGACGGATCTGGCGGCGAGATATCATTGAGGCGAGGGCGTTGCGTAGGGTGGGCAAAGGCGCGCTTGCGCCGTGCCCACCATCACGATCACGCCGCAGATGGTGGGCACGTCGCTTCGCTCCTTTGCCCACCCTACGATTCTGGTTCAATTATCAAACAGCAATGCGCATATGCGTCCGCATTCTCGCGGCGCATTCCGCCCGAGTTTTCCATCTCGTTCCGCCCTCTCTTGAGATAGAGGGCGCAGGGGAAGCCAGGTGCACGCTTGCACCTGCGGTCTCGCGCGCAATGGCAACTCAAGGAAGTGCGCGCACGAGCATACAGGCGAAGCGGAGGCATCCCGGCTTCCCCTGCGCGATGGCTTTACGGCTTATACGTGCTCGCCCCGGCGAGACCTGCTTGGGTGTCACCGTCATCCCCGGGGAATTTTCATCCCCCACGAACTTGCCACCAGCATTGGGGCGGCAGGCCCACACGACTTCGCCGTACGCCTTGCGCACACACATCTATTGCACGCGCAGCGTCCACCGCATCCCGGCCCACGTTCGTGACATTGCGCAACGCCCCTCAGAGGGTGGGATGGGGCATATATAGCATAATCAGAATTTTGTACAAGACGAAATATTTTTGCGTCGAGGCCTTGCGCCGTCGGGCAAATCAGCGGTCTAATAAAAGAGGAATCGTAGGGCGGATTAGCCGAAGGCGTAATCCGCCGACCGGCATCGCGGCAAGGAATGGCGGATTACGCTGGCGCTAATCCGCCCTACGGAATCTTTCCGGGTCAATAACAATACGACACCCCGTCCAGCACCGGACAGCGCGCGCGGCGCGGATCGCTCGGGTTCTCCATCGGCGCCATGCCCTTGCCGTCGCCTTTGCCGACAAACACGCCTTGCCCGACCACGACGGAGGATTTGTTGCCGATGATCACGCTCGGATGCGGCGAGACCGTGCTCGAGCGCGTGCCGTCGCTCCAGATGATCGCATCGCCAGCGAGCATGCCGCGCCGCCCGTCGTCGCAACTCACGTCGACCCCCGCTTTGGTGCAGGATTGCGCCAGCGCCGGTGCGGATACCGAGGCGGCCGCGAGGCCAAGCAGGATGGCGCCGATGAGCGTCCGGATCGTGGTCATGTCATTCCCCTCGCTGATTTGCGCCGGCCGATTGACCAATCGTCGGCCAAACCGCCCGTCCGGTTCAACCCGCGACCGTCGCCGCGCCGGCCGTAGCCAATAATTATCCAATATTTTCAATCGTTTGTGGAAATTTCCGACCCGAGCCCCGCGCTCCCTTGCAAAATCCGCCCCGGCCCTTCAAGAGAGGCCCTCCGGAGAGATGGCCGAGTGGCTTAAGGCGCACGCTTGGAAAGCGTGTGTGCGGGAAACCGTACCGTGGGTTCGAATCCCACTCTCTCCGCCAGACTTTCTCCCGGTCCGGCGGAAGCCAATCGGACAGCCCCAACAATCGTCAAAGTTGTTTGTAGGCCGTTCTCGCCCGTTGAGGGGCGCTGCTTCGCCGTATACCCTCCTAGGTTGCGATCGATTGTTCGACACCAAATTGTTGCGGTGCTTTATTGGCGGGGAAGTTGGATATGCCCATTCCTCTTGGTGAACTCGTTGATTTTCTAAGGAAAGATCCGGCCCTCCTACTTGGCGCCGGTGCTTCAATCCCTTCAGGAGCTCCAACAGGTGCGGCTCTTGCACATACTCTTTGGAAGAAAGTCGCAAACTCCGAGCCCATCAGCGACGATCTCTTGGAAACGACCAGCATCTTATGTCGTCGCCACGGCAGATCAGCTGTTGTCGAGGAGATCAAGAATATCTTGCGCCCACTAAGGCCTACTGGCGGATTGCTTGGCCTCCCAAATGTTGAGTGGGGAGCAATCTTTACCACAGACTTCGATCAACTCGTCGAGGCAGCATATCGCCGGCACAATAAGCAGCTAACGGTTTTCCGTTCAAATTATGATTTCACCCGGAAAGAAGATGCTTCGGGTCATCGCCTCTACAAAATTCATGGCTGCATTTCGCAAGATCGGTCGAATGGCGACAAATCATCGCTGCTTTTGACTGAAGATGACTATGACGATCACAAGGCATTCCGTCAGGCCAGTTTCGTAGAGCTGGAAAGAACGTTGCTACAGTCCGATGTTTTGATCATCGGACAATCGCTAAGAGATCGTCATCTGCAAGACTTGGTGAAGGAGGTTCTGAAGTCGAAGGCCCAAGGCACGGAAGGACAGGTGTACTTGCTGGCATATGACCGAGACGATCTGCGGGCTCAAATGCTGGAAGATCGGGGGGCCAAAGTCGCATTTGGTGGGATCGACGAGTTAATGCATGCCTTTGCGCAGGGAAGCAGTGTGATTCCGGCGTCAACGCAGGTCGATGACAACAACGAGACGCTTCTACCCTTGGGGCTGGTCAGCACCGTAAGGGATGTTTCCATTGAGGTTGAGCAGCCAGCGAATGTCGTTCGTATGTTTAACGGTGGTCCGGCCACCTATTCAGATATCACAGCAAATCTAACCTTCGAACGAGATCACGAGCGCTCTGTCTTGGAGGCATTTGCGAGCGTTGAAATCGCCGTCGCGATTCTAACGGGAGCGGCGGGCGTGGGCAAAACGACTCTAGCAAGGAAAATCGCATCTGGATTCCGTAAGCTGGGCTATACGGCTTGGGAGCATAAAAATGAGTTCGTCTTTAGGCACAAAGCCTGGCTTGAGACGGAGGCACAATTGCGCTCGTCCGGAGCAAGAGGTCTGCTAGTCTTGGATGAATGTACTCACTTTATGAAGGAGGTGAATAACCTCCTTGATGCCCTATCAACGATCGACAAGCCTGCGCTCCAAATATTGGCCACGGCTAATTCCGCTCAATGGACGCCGCGCATCAAGACTCGAAATTTCTTTGCTCGTGGCCAGCACATTGTTTTGTCGAGCTTGAGTGAAAATGAAATGCGGTCTCTTCTAAATCTATTGGAGAATAGCAAGCCGATTTCCGACCTTGTTCAGACCGAATTTAAGCGAGAGACTAGAAACAAACAGTTTGAACGACTGCGTCAAAAATGTAGCGCAGACATGTTCGTCTGTTTGAAGAACATATTTGCAAATGAGAATTTGGATACAATTCTTCTGCAGGAGTATGATCTCCTAGCTGAGCCCTTGCAAGAGTATTACCGATTTGTGGCGGCTCTTGAGGCGGTCGGTACACGCGTGCATCGGCAGCTCATACTCCGGATGCTGGGCATCTCGGCGAGCGAAGTCGCGGCGGTGCTCAATGGATTGTCGGGTATTGTCGACGAATTTGACATCAAGCCGTCGCGGGGTATCTACGGATGGTCAACGCGGCATCTCGTAATTGCTCAGAAGATTACGGAATACAAGTTTTCGCACGTTGACGAGCTAACAAGGCTCTTCGACCAAATTATCGACAACATCAATCCTCTCGAGCCACTTGAGCTCCAAAGCATCCGGGCCATCTGCGACACAGAGTTTGGGATCGCTCGGATCGGAGATGGCGCTACCCGCGAACGCCTGTATCGACGGCTTGTTTCGATTGTTCCTGCTGAACGGATACCGTGGCACCGACTAATCCGGGAAAGGCTAGATCAGAATGACATCGTCGAAACGGAATACTTGATTCGAGATGCGGCCGAGGCGGCCGGCGCGGACTCTCCGATTGATCGATATAGGGTCAGACTGTTGGTGTTGAGATCAAGCGAAACGCCGGGTATTTCTCTTGGTGACAGGCTCGCTTTGCTACGCAAAGCCTTCGAGCTTGCAACGACCAATATTGATCGGCACAAATTGGACAAGTATTCGTATCGGGAGCTATGCCACGTCGCGATTGAACTCAACAAGCGCGGAGAGAACGCGGCATACATGGATGAAGCCATCGCTCGCATGCGCGAAGGATGCGCGCTCATAATGGATCCCGATCTTGATCGGATGCTGCAACGGTTTGAGGCGGTGCGCGCCAAGATGCATTGATCCTTCGATGTACCTTCAACCCGGCTTGGTCTGCATGTAGCCGACGGCGTAGATGCTGCCATCCTTCTATGAAATGGATTCCTTGTTGCCGCTAGGGCAGTGTTGAGTGTCCCGACGTGCACTTGGCGCTCTCACGCCAAGTGCCTCTCTCCACCAGCATCGCAATCCCCACCAAGAACGACGCCTTGTTCGAGGGCAGGAACGCCGCCACCTTGGCGATCTCGTCCGGCTGCTCGACGCATTCAGATTTCTTTTCACCTCGGCGCGGATCGGGTCTTCGGTACGGCTTCGTTATGGGGCGCCTGGTCCGGGCGGTTGACGAATAAGCGAAGCATCGGAGTATCGACGACACCGTCTTTCGCGGAACCGCGCAGACTACCTTGGCTTCACCGCCCTTCCTCTCTACACTCCACCCATGCCCAAACCCGAAAGCTTCCCGATCGACAAGATCTACGTTCCCGTGAAGCGGAAGAAGGCGCTCAGGCCCGATCTGGTTCAGGAGATCGCCGAGAGCATCATGGAGATCGGGCAACAGGAGCCCATTCTCGTCCGGCGCGACGAGGAGCGCTTCGTGCTGATCGAGGGGCTGCATCGGTTCGAGGCCTGCAAGGCGCTGGGTGAAGCGACCATCATCGGATTGCTGGTCGCGGCCGAGGATACTCACCCAACCAAACTCCATTTGCATGAAAGTGCGGAGGTGGAAGCCGAGCGCGAGAAGATCGCGCGATTGAAAAAACTTCGTCTCGAAAGGGAGGCGGCCGAGCAATTGGCCGTAGGCGCGCGAGCCGTCAAGGCAACGAATCCGTCGGATCGCTTGCAAGGTCGACCGGAGAAGGCGCGTCGGGACAGTCTCAAGGTGACAGGGCGGCCGTCGGAAGCTTCCAGGCCCAAAACCCTGTCGGATTGGATCACGCAACAAAAGCGCGACGGAGGACGCTACTGATCGCTGAGACATGCAGCGACTCGCGGCGTATCGGCGGTCTTCCAGCGGCGTAAGCTTCCCCCTCGTCCGTGGGCTCCTGCGTCAGCTAAAGCGCGATGAAATCAGGTTGAATCGTCATCGCGCTTTAGCTCTTTGTTTGAGCATGATCTTTTCGGAAAACCGCTTCACACTTTTCCGGATCATGCTTTAGCGCGCAATAACCACACTTCGTTCGACGAAATCCGCGAGATGGGCGGGCAGCTCGACGCCGTAGGTGGCGCAGCGGCTTTGTAGCTCCTGCGCGACCGTTGCGGAAACATCCTCGATCCAGTGTTCGAGCGTGTTGAAGGCTACGACCTGAATTGGTTCGAACAGCGGGCCGTCCAACATGCCACTGAGAACCGCTTCGAGATCGGCGAATTCCACCTTCGCGGGGCTGGCGACACTTTCCATCAGCCGTGGCTCGTCGATGACCAGGTAAAGGGTTTGATCGGCGCCATAGGGCACCTCGGAAAGGGACAAGGAAACCGGCATGATCCGAAACCTCGCTTGCTGAAATTCAGCCTGCGAGAGCAACGGGAAAATCCGGCAATGGTTCCAATGTCCGCCGGACAGGAGCGGTCGGGCGATCCCATACTTAAGTCGAGACGCCGGTGAGCTCGCATACGTCGCGACGATGCGAGCTCGGCCAGGCAGCGGCGTCATTCGCGACGCCGGCTCTTACGTGCGCGCCGTCAGTTCAGACGGCGCTGATTAGTCGGCGGAGATGGTCTTGCCCTTGCCGCGATCGGTGGTCGGCGAGGTGATGGTGATGTTGCCGTGCTTGTCGACGGTGACGATCGGACGGCAGCCGCCGGACGCGGCAGCGATCTCGTCGTCGGCGAGCAGGCGAAACTCGTGGGCGATGTGTGCAGTCGAGGTCATTGCAATCTCCATTGGGGTCATGGTGACTGGAGGATCCCGTCATCCGGGAGCCACCATGCCGCGCCGGCGAGCGGCGTGCTGTGAGCTTGGTCACGCCGGCTGCGAGGCGCGGGACTATTTGCGCCGGCGCGCCTTCCGGCATGAAAAAAGCGGGGCCTCTTTCGAGAGCCCCGCTTCGTAGCCACTTCGCTGGAAGAAGGTCTAGTGTTTTTGGCTGGTACCACCGAGCGTCGCCGGCACCGTGATGTGCTTGATGATCCATTGCAGGATGTCGGAGAGCGTGTCCGATCCGGACTTGCCGGTGTTGGTCATGCCTCCGCTCACGGTTTCCAGCTCGTCGCCGGTCAGCTCCTTGATCATGTTCTGCATCGCCGTCTCCATGGACCGATCAGAACAGGTCGATGATCGCGCTGATGCAGTAGCCGATGCCGCCGGTCAGGCCGCCACCGACCGCGCCGGGGCCGGCACCGACGCCGCCGACGGCCGCGCCGCCCAGGGCACCGGTCGCGGCACCGCCCGCGACGGCTCCGAGAAAGCCCTTCCAGCTCCATTCGCCGGCGGCCACCGGGTCGAGTTCCTCGATCGAGAGCTCGCGATGGGCCATATCCTCATTCACAATCGTCATGTCAGTGCTCCATTGATGTGATGGCACGGGACCACCCCGCAACCGGGAGACAGGTTGCCGGCTTTATTCCCGCCCGGCTGTGAGAGACATCACGCCACGCGCGGACGCGTGTGACGCGCGGCACGCTCGCAATTGACAGGGGCCGCGTGTTGCGGCGTGGAACCAAATCGCCGCGTTCGCCTTATCCGCGCATGAGACTGTCGAGGTCCGCGAAGGTGGAGATCATCGCAGGCTGTGCGGTCGCGATCGCGCTGACCGCGACGCTGTACTACGCCTATCTGGCCTGGCTGCTCGCGGCACCGGATTGAAGTGGGGCGCTCGACACAGTGGAGGGTATCAGGCCCGGCGCCCATCCGTGGCTTAGCCAATCGACTCCGACGTCTTGATCTCACTGCGGCCGGCTTGCGGAATCGATGGTCGCGGCACCTTAAAGAGGAGTTCGGTTACCGCATCGACACCGGTCTCGAATCCGCTGCGATAGCCGGCGCGATAGAGCAGTACGGCTGCGAGGATGCTGCAGAACGTCAGGGCGGCGCTTTCCATGTCATTCTCCGTTACAGCTCGGACCTGCCCCGCCCCGCATTTGCCATAGCATCTGCGGCTTACCGGCAGCTGACGCCGATCTTGTCTCATCTTTTCAACGTTGCAGCCCTCGACCGCCGTCGAAGACGGGGTAGAGTGATACGGAACAAACCCAAGAAAAGCCTGATGGGAGAAACACATGCCCAACGTGTCGCGCCGGCCGTTCTTGCGACTCGCGCTCGGCGCCGCCGTTGCCCCGCTGGTCTCGCGTGCCCTGCGTGCCGACACGTTTCCGACCCGGCCGATCACCATCATCGTGCCGTTTGCGGCGGGCGGGCCGACCGACGTGCTGGCGCGGATCCTCGCCGAATATATGCGCGGCAGCCTCGGCCATCCCGTGGTGGTCGAGAACATCACGGGTGCCTCGGGTACGGTGGCGGGCCTGCGGGCGGCGCGTGCGGCGGCGGACGGCTATACCATCACGATCGGGCATTGGGGCACGCATTGCCTGAACGGCGCGATCTATCAGCTGCAATATGATGTGCGCGAGTTTGCGCCGATCGCGCTGATCGCAAGCGGCCCGCAGCTGATCATCGCCCGGCCCGACCTGCCGGCGAAGAATCTGAAGGAGCTGATCGGCTGGCTGAAGAGCAATGCCAGCAAGGCGACGGCGGGCACCGCAGGCCCGGGCTCCGGCGCGCATGTCGCCGGCGTGTTCTTCCAGCAGCTCACCGATACCAATTTCTCGTTCGTGCCCTATCGCGGCGCGGGTCCGGCGCTGAACGACCTGATGGCCGGGCATATCGACATCATGTTCGACCAGGCGTCGAACTCGCTGGCGCAGGTCAAGAGCGGCACGGTGAAGGCCTATGCCGTCACCTCATCGTCGCGCCTGCCATCGGCGCCGGAGATTCCGACCGTCGATGAAGCGGGATTGCCGGGGCTCTACATCGCCTATTGGCACGGCCTGTGGGCGCCGAAGGGCACGCCGGCCGAGATCGTCGCAACGCTCGGCGCCGCGGTGCGCACGGCGCTTGCCGAACCCGCGGTGCGGCAGCGTTTCCTGGAGCTGGGGCAGGAAATTCCTGCGCCCGACAAGCAGAGTGGTGATGCGCTGCGCGCGCATCAGGCGGCGGAGATCGAGAAATGGTGGCCGATCGTCAAATCGGCCAACATCAAGCCGGAGTAGACGACGTCGCGTCGCTCAGGCGGCCTCGCGCTCCGACCTCACGGCATTGCAATCGTAGCAGCGAAACACCCGCACCGCTTCGTGCTTCGCCGTCGCCGGCAACGCGGCCAGCAGCTTCATGCGATGTCCGCAGGCTTCACATGTGCAAGTCACTTCTTCGCGCATTCGCTGTTCACCCGTCGGCATCGTACGCTCCCCACGCTACCGTCCCACAGAGTCACGCCCCACAATGTAATCCTGCGGCGCATTGCGGCGTAACCGTGATTTGCCCGCCCCGTAGCAGTACGGGCTTGCTCGCCGATGTTTTGACAAACTGCCGAAGATTCGCGGAACTGATATGCTTATCCCGCAAGGGGCTGTGCGCTTTGTGCCACTAGAGCTCCGTTCCGATGAAATCGGAACAGAGCTCTAGCTTCTCTTTTTTACGCGTTTTCTTCACGCGAACCGGTGCCCACTTCGCCGGAAAACGCTTTGAGCCGCAGTTTTGCGGAGGACCTTTCGGATCGCGACGACGTTGGAACGGAATCGAGCCTGGCGAGACATCGGCATGAAATGGACACTGGTTCTGACGTTGTACGCAATGGGTATGGCTTCGCCATCGTTGGCGCAGGAGCCGCGCGCGGGCGAGCAGGCCTTCAACAATTCCTGTCGCACCTGCCACACGGTCAAGGAGGGCGACAACCGCGCCGGCCCGAGCCTGCATGCGATCGTCGGACGCAAGGCCGGCACCGTGCCGAACTTCGCCTACACCGAGGCGATGAAATCCGCCGACTTCGTCTGGGACGAAGACAAGCTCGCGCGCTTCATCGAGGATCCCGAGGCGATGGTGTCGGGCAATCGCATGAAGCCCTACACCGGCGTGCGCTCGGCGGAGGATCGCGCGAAGATCGTGGCGTTCCTGAAATCGTCCGGGCCATGATCGGTCGTCGCAGCAACAATCTGTAACACGGCCGGCGACGTCTCCGCACGTGGATCATGCCGATCGGCCTTCGCCCAAATTCAGCAATTTCTGTCAAACGAGCGATTTCCGCGCGTGATATTGGCCTGCGCGCAACAATCCCAGGCAGGGCAGAGCATGCAGGTCGCTGATCTCGTCGTCGGCTTTTCGTCACGAAGCAAGTCCCTGTTGGGCGCGCTCATCCTGTTCACGTCGATCCATTCCGGCACCGCGAGCGCACAGCGCGCCGAGACGGTCTGGCCGACTGCGCAATGGCAGACGTCGACGCCGGAAGAGCAGGGCATGGATTCGGCCGCATTGGAAAAACTGGTCGCATCCGGCATCCCGCGCAGCTTCGACAGCCTGCTGGTGACGCGCCATGGCCGCATCGTGCTCGATGCCTATTACGCGCCGTACACCGCCGACATGCCGCATGTGATCAACTCCTCGACCAAGGCGGTGGTCGCGACCTTGCTGGCGATGGCCTACAAGGATGGCCTCCTGGATCGTCTCGATCACCCGGCGATGGATTTCTTTTCCGATCGCAACATCGCCAATCTCGACGAGCGCAAGAAGGCGATCACGGTTCAGCATCTGCTCAACATGACGTCCGGCCTCGAATGGGACGAAGGTTATGTTGGCGGCCGCGAGCAATCGATGCGCGACATGACCGCGAGTTCGGACTGGGTCCAGTTCATCCTCGATCGCCCGATGGCGCATGCGCCGGGCGAGGTGTTTTATTACAACAGCGGCGGCTCGCAGCTGCTGTCCGCAATCGTCGGCAAGATCACCGGCAAGAACACCGCCGACTATGCGCAGGAAAAGCTGTTCGGTCCGCTCGGGATCGCGCGGCCGGCATGGCGGCGCGATCCGCAGGGCGTTCCGACCGGCGGCTTCGGCCTTGCGATGCGGCCGCGGGACATGGCCAGGATCGGCTATCTCTATCTGCGCAAGGGCGCGTGGGACGGCAAGCAATTGCTGCCGGCGGATTTCCTCGCGGCCGTCAACCATGCCACCGTGGACATGAAGGCGCGATTTGAGCCCGCGCTGCGTTACGCCGACCAGTTCTGGGCCCTTCCCGACAAGCCCGTCTTCATGTCGGTCGGCTATCACTGCCAGGTGGTCATGGTGCTGCCCGAGCGCGACATCGTCGCGGTGATGACGGCGAGCAATTTCTGCGAGTTCGGCAGGCTGGCCGATGAGATTTCCGGCGCCGTCAAATCCGAGTCTGCGTTGCCGGCCGACACGGTCGCAGCGGAGCAACTGGCCAAGGCGGTCGCCGACGTCGCCACGGAGAAACCGACGCCGGTCGGCGCTGTGCCAACGCTCGAAGCCGAGATTTCGGGCAAGACCTACAAATTCTCCGACAATGCGTCGGGCATCAAGACAATGACGCTGTACCTCGCCGGCGAGAATCCGCATTACCTCGTGGAGACGGCCGCCGGCGATCCCGCGCTCCGCCGCCTCGACGGGCCGATCGGCCTCGATGGACTGTACCGCAAGAGCGCGCCGGGTATCCTCGGCCTTCGCGCCGCCAAGGGCACGTGGAAGGACGAGCACACGTTCGTCATCGATCTGCAATTCGTCGGCGGCGGCAACGCCTCGACATGGACGCTTACCTTCGACGGCGACAAGGTCGCGTTGCGCAGCAAGGAGCGGGACGGACGCGAGGCGCAGGCGGACGGGACGTCGGGCGGCTAGAGCATGATCCGGAAAAGTGTGAAGCGGTTTTCCCTCGCGACAAACGCGGAACGCGTTTGCGCGGAGATCATGCTCAAACAAAAACCTAAAGCGCGATGACGATTCAACCTAACCTCATCGCGCTTTAGAACTCCAGCGCCGCGTTGTCGACCACCTCCTTCATGACGAAGAAGGTGCGGGTCTGCCGCACGCCGGGCAGCGCGATCAGCGGGTTGCCGTGGATGCGGTTGAAATCCTCCATGTCGCCGACGCGGATTTTCAGGAAATAGTCGAAGTCGCCGGCGACGAGGTGGCAGTCGAGCACGAATTTCAGTTTCGCCACGGCCTGCTCGAAGCTGGCAAAGCTTTCCGGCGTCGAGCGGTCGAGCACGACGCCGACCATGACCAGCGTGCCCTTGCCGACCTTGCGCGGCGCGATCATGGCGCGGACGCCACTGATGAAGCCCTCGTCAAACAGCGCTTGCGTGCGGCGATGGCAGGTGGCGGGGCTGACGCCGACCTGCTCGGCCAGCTCGGCGTTGCTCAGCCGGCCGTTATTCTGCAGCAATCGCAATATCTTGAGGTCGGTTCGGTCGAGTCGGGAGGCCATGGAAGAATCTTTCGCCTCTGAGCTAAATCTTGAGAGAAATAGTTATCATATTGGCTGAGTGGAATAAAGATCGCGAAGTTTATGAGCGAAATTCGAGAGCACCTCTTCCGCCATTGATGATAGGGCTCACCGCCGACACCACCATCAACGGGGATGCAAAGGCCATGCAGCTGGAAAAATTCGCGCGCTATCCGCTCACCTTCGGACCGACCCACATCGAGAAGCTGGACCGGCTGTCCAAGCATCTCGGCGGCAAGGTCGAGCTCTATGCCAAGCGCGAGGACTGCAATTCCGGTCTCGCCTATGGCGGCAACAAGCTGCGCAAGCTCGAATACATCATTCCCGATGCGATCGCCTCCAACGCCGACACGCTGGTCTCGATCGGCGGCGTGCAGTCGAACCACACCCGCATGGTCGCGGCCGTCGCGGCCAAGATCGGCATGAAGTGCCGCCTGGTGCAGGAAAGCTGGGTGCCGCACGAGGACGCCGTCTACGACCGCGTCGGCAACATCCTGCTGTCGCGCGTGATGGGCGCCGATGTGCGCCTGGTCGATGACGGTTTCGACATCGGCATCCGCAAGAGCTGGGAGCAGGCGATCGAGGAAGTGAAGGCCGCCGGTGGCAAGCCCTACGCGATTCCGGCCGGCGCCTCCGTGCACAAATTCGGCGGCCTCGGCTATGTCGGCTTCGCCGAAGAGGTGCGCGCGCAGGAGAAGGAACTCGGCTTCAAGTTCGATTACATCGTGGTCTGCACCGTCACCGGCTCGACCCATGCCGGCATGCTGGTCGGCTTCGCCGCCGACGGCCGTGCGCGAAAGGTGATCGGCATCGATGGCTCGTTCACGCCCGCGCAGACCAAGGCGCAGGTGCTGTCGATCGCCCAGAACACGGCCAAGCTCGTTGAGCTCGGCCAGGATCTCGTCGCCGACGACGTCGTGCTGATCGAGGACTACGCCTATCCGGCCTATGGCGTGCCGTCGGACGAGACCAAGGAAGCGATCCGCCTCGCCGCCAAGCTCGAGGGCATGATCACCGACCCCGTCTACGAGGGGAAATCGATGCAGGGCATGATCGACCTCGTGCAGAAGGGCTACTTCCCCGCCGGCTCCAAGGTGCTCTACGCCCATCTCGGCGGCGCGCCCGCGCTCAACGGCTACGCCTACGCGTTCCGCAACGGCTAGCCGCTGCGTCGTCCGTAAGGCCCACGTCAGGTTGCGTCGCTATCCTCGCTCCGCCAACCGGGGCGGGGAGAGCAACATTTGCGGATGATGAGCGCATTCGGCCGGGCTGTCGTCACGCTCGGCATCGGGCTGCTCTGCGTCGCGCACGGCTATTGGTCCTACCAGGATCCTTCCCAGCTCTCGCGCGTCCGCACCTGGGAAATGCCGCTTGAACTGTACGTCGGCATCTTCCTGGTCGGCGTTGGCACCCACGCCGTCGCCTTCTGGTGCTGGTTCAACTATCTGCGGCGCCCGCGGGATGCGGCGTCCTCGTCAGTCGACCCGTCAAAATAGGCTCAGCGCTGTACAACCGCGCGTTGACATTCTTGGAACAAAATGGGAACATTGTGCGGTAACCTGAGGGTGCAGGTTAGGGTGCAGGTGCCTTCCGTGTCCCGCGGTGATGTTTCGCGCAAGAGGGAAGGTCAATCGGCGCCTCACCACTTGCGCGGGAATTTTGTGACCCCGTAAGATGAGCCGTGGCCGGGGGGTAACGCGTGATGAGAACTGGAATTTGGGCGGTCGTTGCGGCCGCGTGGCTTGTCTTGTCCGTGACGGCAACGGAGGCCCGCGGTCCCTACGGGTCGATCACCGTCGGCAAGTGGCAAGGCGGCGCCTACACCAACGACAAGAACGGCGCCTTCACCCACTGCTCGGCCGGCACGTCCTACCAGAGCGGCATTTATTTCGCGGTCTCGATTGGCGAGAACGGAGGCTGGCAATTGGGCTTTGCTCATGACAGTTGGCGGTTGACGCCCGGCGAAGCCTTTCCGCTGACGCTGACGTTCGACGGCCAACCGGCTTTCAATGTTTACGGCAGGCCCCTTGCCGAAAAGCTCGTCGCCGTCGATCTGCCCGTGACGTCGGCGCTGGTCACGCAGTTTCGCAAGGCGCGCCAGATGTCAGCCTTTGCCCAGGGGCAGCTGTTTCAGTTCAATCTGGATCAGACCGCGCAACTGCTGCCGGCGCTGCTCAACTGCGTCATGACCGTGAAGAAGAACGGTGTCGCCAATGCCGGCGAGTTTGCGGTGGCGGCGAAGCCGGCGGCCGCGCCGCCGTCGCAGGCCACACCTGATGCGTCACCCAAGGGCCAACGCAAGTCCGGCGGCGGTTTCGGCACCGGCTTCGTGATCAGCAACAGCGGCCACATCGTCACCAATCATCATGTCATCGATGGCTGTAGCGAAATCTCGGGCAATCTGAACGGCGAAGCGCCGGTCAAGCTGCGGTTGGTGTCGGGCGACGAGACCAATGATCTTGCGCTGCTGCAGGCGCCGAGCCCTTTCAAGGACTATGCCGTGATCAAGACCAATTCCATTCAGGTTGGCCAGGGCGTCGTCGCGATCGGCTATCCCTATCACGGCCTGCTGACATCGGATTTCACGGTGACCACGGGCATCGTCAGTTCGCTGAGCGGCATCCTCAATGACACGCGCTACCTGCAAACCAGCGCTGCGGTCCAGCCAGGCAACAGCGGCGGACCCTTGCTCGATGTCAATGGCGCGATTGCCGGCGTGGTCTCGGGCAAGCTTGATGCGATCAAATTCGCACGTGCGACCGGCAACATCCCCGAGAACATCAACTTCGCCATCAAGACCGGCGCGCTGCGCGATTTCCTCGACAACAGCGCGGTGCCCTATCGTCTCGCCGAAACGCAGGAGCGCAAGGAAACCGCCGACATTGCCAAGGCTGCGCGTGCGTTTACGCTGCTGATCACCTGCAAGGTCGCCGAGCAGAGCGCGACTGCGAAGAAGCCGGGGAATTGAGGATTTCGTAGCCCGGATGGAGCGAAGCGAAATCCGGGAATCGTGCCGCATTTGACAAAACCCGGATTACGCTGCGCTCCATCCGGGCTACGGCACCTGTTCCGGGGCGATCGGACGCGCTCACCCCCGCCGCATCGTATGCAGCGTCACCTCGGCGGGACAATTCAGCCGCACCGGCGACAGGCTGGTGCCGGCGCCGCGGGAGGTGTACCCGGCCAGCTGTGCGTGGCGCCAGGCGCCGGCACCCATGTGGCGCGGCAGCCGCGCCTCGAGCTTGATGGCGATGCCGCTGGGCAGACAGAGTTGGCCGCCATGGGTGTGGCCGCTCAGCATGAGGTCGAAGCCGGCGTCCGCAGCCTCGCGGTAGGATTCCGGCGTGTGCGCGAGCAGGACCGAGAAGGTGTCACGCGGAATTCGCGCTGCAGCTTTCGCAATGTCATCAGCGCGGTAGAAATGCGCATCGTCGATGCCGGCGAGATGGATCGTCTCATCGCCGCGCGCGATCGACTCGGATTCGTTGAACAGCATCCTTATGCCCATCGCCTCCAGCGCCGGCGTCATGCGGATGCTGTCGTGATTGCCGAGGATGCCGTAGAGCGGCGGCTTCAATTGCGCGCACAGTTCCTGCATCAGCAGGAGGCTCTTGTCGAACCAGCCAAAGGTGCGGCCGCGATAGTCGCCGGTCAGAACGCAGATGTCATAGGCGATGTCGCCGGCGAAACTGGTCAGATGCCGCATCGCGCCGACGCTGATATCGGCATGGAGATCGCTGATCTGCAGGATGGTGAAGCCGTCGAAGCCCGGCGGCAGATGCGGGCACGTCACGGTGTTCCGCTCGATCAGCACGCGATCGGCGTTGCGCCGCGCCCGGCCGTAGAGGCCGGCGAGCTTCAGCGCGGTGTCGACCACCACAGGCGCCACGCGCCAGTTTTCGAGATTGAACACCAGCGTGCCCTGGCCGAACAGCTGCGCCTCGTGCTCGGTCTCGACCGCAAGCCGCCGCGCGACGTGATCGTGGCCGATCCGCGCGATCAGTGTGTCGAGATTGTCGTCCGTCATGATCAGTCGTCAGCGTCTTGCGTCCGGCGCGACCATAGCATGGGCGACGCGCGCCCGCGCAATCGCGGCGGAACGCTTCAGACGACGGGCACGCGCCTGGCCGCGACTGCGGCCGGCGAGATCACCTCGATGTCGAGCGGCACCTGCCAGCGCTCGGTGAAGCGCACGGCGGGTGGCGCGTTGCTGCCTCGCGCACCGTCCAGCACAAAGCCCTCGTAACCGGCGTTCATCACCTCATTGCACCTCTGCACATAGACCGGGAAGCCGCCGATATACGGCATGAAGACGCGGGGACGGCCGGGGATGTTGGTGCCGACATACCAGGAGCTGCAGGTCGAGCGCAGCGACACCGTCGAGACGTCGTTGACATGGGCGACCCAGGCATCCTCGTCCGCGCGCACCGGCTCGATCGTGTCAGCGCCGACATCGCGCATGTGACTGAGGCAGTCGGCAAGCCAGTCGACATGCTGCTCGATCGCCTGGATCATGCTGGCCAGCACCGACGGGCTGCCGGGGCCGGTGATCATGAACAGATTCGGAAAGCCTGCGGTCGCAATTCCAAGATAGGCCCGCGGTCCGGCGCGCCATTTCTCCGCCAGCGTCCGCCCGCCGCGACCGGTGATCGCAATCTTGTCGAACGAGCCGGTCATCGCGGCAAAGCCGGTCGCAGCGACGATGGCATCGACCTTGTATTCGGTGCCATCGACGACAATCCCATCGGAGGTGAAGCGCTCGATCGGCGTCTTCGACACATCGACCAGTTTGACATGCGGCAGATTGTAGGTCTCGAAATAGCCGGTATCGACACAGAGCCGCTTGCAGCCGAAGACGTTCTGCGGACACAGCAGCTCCGCCGTCGCCGAGTCTTTCACGATGCCGCGGATCTTCTCCCGGGCAAAGTCGGCGATGGTGTCGTTCGCTGCCTTCTCGAACAGCAAATCACCGTAGGCGCCGAGGAACGGCAGCCCGCCGCGTTGCCACGCAGCCTCATATTGCGCTTCGCGCTGTTCGGCGCTCGCTTGCAGCGCAGGCTGAATGTTGAATGGAAAATAGAACCCGGTCGGCCGCGCCCGCGCTTTCGCGCGCAGCTCCGGATAATGGGTCTTGGCTTCCTTCAGGTACTCCGCCGACAGCGCCTCGTTCCACGCCGGCACCGACCAGGTCGCGGTGCGCTGGAAGACGGTGAGCGCCTTGGCCTGCTGCGCGATGATCGGGATCGACTGGATCGCCGACGAGCCGGTGCCGATCACGCCGACGCGGAGGCCCGTGAAGTCGACGCCGTCATGCGGCCATTCGCCGGTGTGGTAGATCGGCCCGCGGAAATCGTCCATGCCTGCAAAGGCCGGCCGGTTCGGCGCCGACAGGCAGCCGACCGCCATGATGCAGAATTGTGCGGTGACCTCGTCGCCGCGATCGGTTTCGATCCGCCATCTGTTCGTCGTCTCGTCGAAGGTCGCGGCGGTGACGCGGGTGTCGAACCGGATATCGCGCCGCAGGTCGAATCGATTAGCGACATGGTTGGCGTAGGCGAGAATCTCCGGCTGCGGTGAGTACTTCTCCGACCAGTTCCATTCCTGGTCGAGCTCCTCGGAGAACGAGAAGGAATATTGCAGGCTCTCGACGTCGCAGCGGGCGCCGGGATAGCGATTCCAGTACCAGGTGCCGCCGACCCCACCGCCGGCCTCGTAGACTCGCGCCGAGAAGCCGAGCCCGCGCAGCCGGTGCAGCATGTACATCCCGGCAAAACCCGCGCCGACCACGACGGCATCGAACGCTCCGCTTTCGGCAGGTCGCGCGTGACCGCGCGCAGCACGTCCCTCGGCCATGGCCTGTTTCATCCCTATCGTTTGTTGCGGGAAGATTAGGGCGACGAGGTCGCCCCTCGCAAGCAACCGGACTGCCGTGCCGGGTATGGCTCCCATGCTGCCATGGGCAAAGCCGCGGTATTGGGGCGCGGGCTGGACGGTTCAGCCGTCCGTCGTCCGCACCAGGGTGAGCAGTTGATCGCCGTAATGCTCGAGCTTCTTGTCGCCGATCCCGGCGATGCCGCGCAGCTCGTTCAGCGTGCCCGGCCGCACGGCGGCGATGCCGTCGATGGTGGAATCATGCAGCACGACGTAGGCCGGCACGCCGCGTTCGCGCGCGACCTCGGAGCGCCAGGCGCGCAGCGCGGCGTGCAGCGCCGGATTGGCCGCGGCGCTGTGGGCGCCGCTTGCAGGCGCGAGCTCCCCGCGGCGCGACTTGCCGCGGACCGCGCGGTTGCGCGCGCCCTCCGGCTGCTCGCGCAGCATCACCGCCGTTTCGCCCTTGAGCACGCCGCGCGCGCTGTCGGTCAGCTTCAGCGCGTTGAAGGCCTCGCTGTCGGCGCGCAGATGACCCATCGCCACCAGCTGGCGCAGCACCGCGCGCCATTGCTTCTCGTTGAGCTCGCGGCCGATGCCGAACACGGACAGCTTGTCGTGGTTGAATTGCTGGACGCGCTCGGTGAGGCGGCCGACCAGCACGTCGATCAGGTGCATCGCGCCAAAGCGCTGCCCGGTGCGGTAGACGCAGGACAGCAGCTTCTGCGCCAGCACCTTGCCGTCGCGCACTTTCGGCGGCGTCAGGCAGTTGTCGCAATTGCCGCAGCTCCCGGTGTCCCGCGTCTCGCCGAAATAGCCGAGCAGCCGTTGCCGGCGGCAATGCACGGTTTCGGCCAGGGCCACCAGCGCGTCGAGCTTGCCGATCGAGACGCGCTTGAACGCGTCGGAGCCGGTCGATTCGTCGATCATGCGGCGCTGCTGCACGATGTCTGACAGCCCATAGGCCATCCATGCCGTGGACGGCTTGCCGTCACGCCCGGCGCGCCCGGTCTCCTGGTAATAGGCCTCGATGCTCTTGGGCAAATCGAGATGCGCGACGAAGCGCACGTCGGGCTTGTCGATGCCCATGCCGAAGGCGATCGTGGCGACGATCACGATGCCGTCCTCATTGAGGAAGCGATCCTGGTTTCGGGCGCGCACACCAGCGTCGAGCCCGGCGTGATAGGGCAGGGCGGTGATGCCGGCATCGCTCAGGGCAGAAGCAACGTCCTCGACCTTGGCGCGCGACAGGCAGTAGACCACGCCGGCATCGCCGGCATGGCGCTCGGCAATCACATTCTTCAGCTGCGTCACCGCATTCTGCTTGTCAACGATCTCGTAGCGGATGTTGGGGCGATCGAAGCTCGCGACGAATTGCGGCGCGTCCGTCAACGAAAGCCGCTCGGCGATCTCCTTGCGCGTCATCGCATCGGCGGTGGCGGTCAGCGCGATGCGCGGCACGTCGGGGAAACGTTCGGCCAGCGCGGAGAGGCCGATATATTCCGGGCGGAAGTCGTGGCCCCATTGCGACACGCAATGCGCCTCGTCGATCGCAAACAGCGCGATGTTGGCTTGACCCAGCAGGTTGAGGCAGCGCGGCGTCAAGAGGCGCTCGGGCGCGACATAGAGCAGGTCGAGATCGCCGGCGAGCAGGCGGCGCTCGACCTCGTTGGCTTCCTCGTAAGACAGCGTCGAGTTCAGCACCGCTGCATTGACGCCGGCCTCGACCAGCCCCGCGACCTGGTCGCGCATCAGCGCGATCAGCGGCGAGACCACGACGCCGCAACCGTCGCGCAAGAGCGACGGTAGCTGGTAGCACATCGACTTGCCGCCGCCGGTCGGCATCAGAACCAGGCAATTGCCGCCCTCGGCGACGTGGCGGATGATTTGCTCCTGCGCGCCCCGAAAGCCCGGCAGACCGAAGACGTGGTTGAGCACGGAGAGGGCGCGGGCCCCGATATCGGGCTCCTGGTCGCGGGCGGCAGAGATGGGCATGCGAGAGGGCGTATCCGATGACGCGCCGGGCGCGTCCGGTGGAACCGGAATCGTCCGCGGCATGATGCTGCCGGCAGATTACAACAGCCCAAAGCGCGATACGAGCGGCGAAACGGCTTCTCGCAACCGGATAGCGCGCACGATCAGGCGACCTGCGCGCCCGGGGCCAGCGGCGCCGGGCTCATCTCCTCGATCTGGTAGCTCTGGGGCAGGTTGATCGGGCGATAGTCTGGAACCTGCGCCTGCCGGTCCAGCACCGAGCGATGGATCAGCACGCCGTCCTTGATGAAGCGGGGCTCACCGAGCGGCAGATAGTAGCCGAGGAAGGATTTCCGCGCCGGCCACTCCTTCCATTTGTCCGACTTCGGCAGCCATTCCAGAATCCACCAGGCGCCGGTCAGGGAGTCGTGCAGTTCGGCGGCGGCATTCGGCGGCACATAGTCGTGCCGATGCGGCGGCAGCGGCACGCCCCAGGCGAGATGATCGATCATCGCCTGATCCATGCGCAGGCCTGCATGTCTCGCCTGCTCGATCATCCAGATCAGCGGGAATTTCGACAGGCCGCTTTCCGCTTCGGGATAGCCGCCGCCGACGTCGGAATGCACGCCGGCGAACCAGACCTGCCGGATGTCCTGCGGCACGCCGGTCGCAGGATCGAATTGATCCGTGCGATATTGCTGCGGCTCGATCCATTTGTTGAGGCGGAACATGCGCCGCCGCTCGTCGATCGACATCGCCTGACGGAATTTCTTCACACTCGGATTGGTGCGCGTGAACAGCAGCATCTGCAAATCGAACCAGAACTTGTCCTGCCGCGGCACGATCACCGAGGCGACCGTGTCCCACACGCCGATGAATTCGATATCGACGTTGCGGCCGCCGGCGATCTGGCTGAAATGCCAGGCTTCCTTCAGCGCGGTGTCGTCGAACGACCCATCGTCCTTCTGGCCCTCCGCACTGGCCTGCTTGTAGGACGTCAGCGCGTAGCCGGCGAGGTCGAGCTGGTCGACCGGCAGCAGTCCGATGACATGGGCGAACGCCGCGAGGACACGGACGGTGTAGGCGCCACGGCTGAAGCCGAACAGAAAGACCCGGTCGCCCTTCTCGTAATGGTTGCAGAGGAAGCGGTAGCAGCCGAGGACGTCCTCGTCGAGGCCGGCGCCGGTGGCGAGGCCCATCAGGCCGCGCACCTTCTGCTTGAAGCGGCCCCAGGTGCTCTGCAGCCCGATGGTGCCGACACCCGGATGATAATAGACGCGTTGCCGGTCATCCTTGTCGAGCACACGAAACAGCTTCAGCACGTTCGAGATGTTGGTGCCGATCTCGTTGCCGGTGCCGTCACACAAAATGACGATGTCTTTCGGCATCTCGGTCCCCTCGAATGTTGCGTGAATCTGTGACGCTATCGTAGGGCAGAACGAGATCGAAATTCAATCTTCAATTGAGCGGGTGCGACAACGGCGTTGACAGTTTTGCGAAAGGTCTACTGATACGTCGCCACGATATCGGACACCGCGCGCTCGAGCTGCTTTGCGGTGGCGCATTGGCGGACCACGCTGCAGAAGGTGGCGTAGCGCGGCATCTCGGAATCGCCAAAGCCCCAGACCATGCGGCCCTCGGGGTTGAGCCAGACCAGCCGCTTGGAGCGCTCGCCGATCCGCTTGAGGATGTCGGCGCGCGGATCGAGATTGTTGCTGCGGGCATCGCCGAGCACGATCACGGTCGTCTGCGGCGTGATCGCGCTCATGTAGTCGTCCTCGAAATCGGCGAAGGAATTGCCGTAGTCGGACGAGCCGAAGCCGACCTTGGCCATGATCTCCTTCATCGCCTCCTCCGGCGATTTCTTTTCCAGGATGTCGCTGACCTCGATCAGGTGGCCGGAGAAGGCGAACGAGCGGACGTCGTCGACCACCTCATGCAGGCTGTGGATCAGGAGCAGGAAGAAATCGGAGACGCGCGCCACCGAACCCGAGACGTCGCAGAGTGCTACGATCTTCGGTCGGTCGCGATGCTTGCGCTTCCAGGCGGTGAGGAAGGGCACGCCGCCCCAGGCCGCGTTACGGCGCAGCGTGCGGCGGACGTCGAGATGGCCGCGGCGTTGCCGCTTGCGCGGCTTGGAGTAGCGCTCGCGCAGGCGGCGCGCGATCTGGCGGATCAGATTGCGCATCTGCTCGACCTGGCGCGGCTCGATCCGTGCCAGCGGCGCGTTGCGCAGGATCTCGTTACGCAAATTCTCGGCTTCCTCGCGGCCGTAGAGCAAGAGCGCCTGCGAAACCGCGTCGCGCACGGTGCCGCGCAGGCCGTTCAGTGCGTCCTGCAGCCGCTCGGCGAGCGAGGGATTGCTCGCGGTCGCATTGTCGATGTCGTCGCGCAGCCGTTGCAGACCCATCGCATCGAGAATGCGGTTCTGGAAGATGCCGCGCTGGGTGAAGTAGCGGATATCAGGCAGCGCCGCCGCGTTCGACGCATTGGCGATTGCCGTCGAGATCGCGCTGCGGTCCTGCGACAGCAGCATCTGCGCCAGCGGGCCGATATTGTCGTTGGGCGCGCCGCCGGCGCTGTCGCCATGCGCATCGGCGGAAGGGTTACTGCCTTGCTTGTCCTGGTCGTCGGACTTGTCCAGATCAGGCTTGTCCTGCTCCGGCTCGGGCTGGCTGAAGAACAGGTCGAAGCAATCGCCCAGCGCGCGCTTCTCGTCCTGGGTTTTTGCCAATGTCAGCAGGAAGGTGTCGCGGAGGATGGCGCGATCGGCAAAGCCGACCGCGGACACCGCGCGCATTGCATCGATGCTTTCGGCGGGCGAGACCCTGACGCCTGCGCCCCGCGCCGCCCGGAAGAAGCGATGCAGGTTCTCGCGCATCGGGGGCCTAGCTGAACACGCCCTGGCGTGATGCCTTGGCGATGAAGGTCGAGACCTGCGGCATTGCGGCCTCGATATCGGCCTCGTACTTCAAGAGCACGTTGAGCGTGTCCTTGACGATCTCGTGGTCGAGCTCGCTCGCCTGCAGCAGCACCAGCACCTTGGCCCAGTCGATCGCTTCGCTGACTGAGGGCAGCTTCTTCAGGTCGAGCGTGCGGATCTCATGGATGAAGCCGACCATCTGCTTGCGCAGGGTCTGCGAGATGCCGGGCACGCGGCTCTCGACGATGCGCTCCTCCAGCTTTTGCTCGGGGAAGCCGATATGCAGATGCAGGCAGCGCCGCTTCAGCGCGTCGCCGAGATCGCGCTCGCTGTTCGAGGTCAGGATCACGGTCGGCGGCGCGACCGCGGAGACCGTGCCGAGCTCGGGGATCGTGACCTGGAAATCCGAGAGGATTTCGAGCAGCAGCGATTCGAACTCCGCATCGGACTTGTCGATCTCGTCGATCAAGAGCACGCAGCCGGCCGGCTGCTCCAGCGCCTGCAGCAGCGGGCGCGGCTCGACGAATTCCTTGGAGAAGAACACGTCGCCGAAGGTGTGGAGCTGGTCCAGCGCGGCGGCCAGCGTCTGCGCGCCGCCGAGGACTTCGCCGAGCTTGTCCTTCAGGATCTGGGTGTAGAGCAGCTGCTTGGCGTATTTCCACTCATACAGCGCCTTGGCCTCGTCGAGGCCTTCATAGCACTGCAGGCGGATCATCTTCATGCCGCGCCACGCGGCGATCGCTTTCGCCAGCTCGGTCTTGCCGACGCCGGCGGGGCCTTCGACCAGGATCGGCTTCTCGATCTGCTGCGAGAGGTAGACCGCGGTGGCGATCTGCCGGCTCGCGATATAGCCCTGTGCGGCAAGGCCGCTTTCCACGGCCTCGATCGAGGCGGTGGGCCTGGTGTCAGCCACGAGATTTAGCTCCAAATATCTCAAACACTTGGAACTGTTCTGCGCCCGTTGCGGGCAAAGCACAAGGCTCGTTTGGCCCGCAACAGCCGCCTGATAGCGCATGGTTCCGGCGTATTTCCGCTGAACGCAATACAGGGCAGAGCGTGGGATCAGTTCGCGCAGGTCTTCACGAAATCCTTGCGCTGCGGGCCGGTGATCTTCTGGTCGATCGCCTGCTTCAGGCAATCGAGATGCGCCTGCGCCATGCAGAGCTGCATCTGGTCACGCTTGTCCTGGCCCTTCAGCGCCGCGGTCGTGGTCTGGCAGGCGGCGCGCTTGGCACCGGTGGCAGGGGCCGCTGCGGTCGCCGGCGCGGCGGCAGGCGTCGATGCGGCCGGCGCCGGAGCGGGCGTGGTCTGCGCGTAAGCTGCGGCCGAGAACAGGATGGCTCCGGCAGCAGCGAGAGCGATGAGCGAGCGTGACATGAGGACCTCCAGAGGAGGTCAACGCATAAATTTCAGCGCCTGAACGATCTGTGAATACCCCGGGGGAACCTGCTTCACCTCAGCGTGAGGCCGGTGGCTGCTTCCAATTCGCCGATCGCCTGCGCGGCGTTCAGCACCTTGATCGTGGTCATGCCCATCTCGCGCGCGGGCTTCAGGTTCACGCCGAGATCGTCGAGATAGACGC
This sequence comes from Bradyrhizobium jicamae, assembly GCF_018130695.1. Lineage (GTDB taxonomy): Bacteria > Pseudomonadota > Alphaproteobacteria > Rhizobiales > Xanthobacteraceae > Bradyrhizobium > Bradyrhizobium jicamae_B. The sequence continues at coordinate 65,028 of NZ_JAFCJX010000032.1, forward strand.
AGTTCTTCGGGTTCACCTGCAGCGTCTCGACCATCATCTGATAGATGCGTGGGTCGGGCTTGCGCAGGCCGATCTTGGCGGACTCGATGATATGGTCGAACAGCGCCATCACCTCGGCGACATAGAGCGAGCGGCCGCTGTGGCTGCCGATCGCATTGGCCGGCAAATTGTTGGTGATGCAGCCGGTCTTGAATTTCGCCTTGATGCGCTTCAGCGCCTCGACCATTTCGGGACGCAGATCGCCCGACAGCAGCGGCAACACGTCCTTGCCGCGTACCTCGGCGCCGAGCGCCTTGGACTCGACGGCGAACAGCTCGTCAAAAGCGTGGATGTCGATCTCGGCGCGCTCGAACTTGGCCCAGGCGTTTTCCAGATGGTTGGCGGCATTGGTGCGGCGGATGATGTCGGCCGGCAGCCCGCGCTCGGTCTCATAGCGCATGAAGGCCTCGAACGGCGAGGTGGTCAAGACGCCGCCGAAATCCCAGATCACTGCCTCGATCATTCTGTTCCTGCCCGTATCAGATGCTTGGGCTGCGGCTAACATGGATTGGCGCATGAAACCAGCCCGATCCGGCGCTTGGCGATGTCAGCGGCGCGGGCTAAAGCTGCGCGGATGAAGAAAGCGGTTCTCATATCGGCGGCGCTGGCGTCGCTCTTGTCCACGCCCGCCTCGGCCATCGTCGGCGGCGGTGCGCCGCAGACCGACGGCGTGGCGCGCTCCGTCGTCACCATCGTCGGCTCGCGCGGCAATTTCTGCACCGGTGCGCTGATCGCGCCGAAAGTGGTGCTGACGGCGGCGCATTGCGTGCAGCCCGGCGCCGATTACAAGATCGTCGACTACGGTCCGGACAAGCAGCCGAAGCTGCAGGATGTGCGCACGGTCGCGATCCATCCCGCCTTCAAGATGCAGGCGATGATCAACCATGTCGCCACCGCCGACGTCGCGCTGCTGCAGCTTGCGGCGCCCGCGGCCGGCAAGGCGCCGTCGGTGCTGGGCATGCCGAATATTCCGATCCAGGTCGGCGGCCGCTTCACCATTGCCGGTGTCGGTGTGACTGTCCGCGGCGACGGCAAGAGCGGCGGCACCATCCGCGTGGTGAGCCTGGCCGCAACCGGCAAGCCCGGCACGTTGCAGATTCGCCTGGTCGATCCGGTCGGGCAGGGCACGCGCGACGGCCTCGGCGCCTGCACCGGCGATTCCGGCGCGCCGGTGTACGAGGACAAGCAGGGCGGCCCCGCGATTGTCGGCGTGGTGAGCTGGTCGACAGGGCCGAACGGCACCGCCGGCTGCGGCGGCATGACCGGCGTTACCCCGCTGACGCTGTATCGGGATTGGGTGATGCAGACGGCAAGGCAATGGGGCGCGAGTTTTTGAGTACCTCTTCACCTCTCCCCGCCCTTTTGCGGGGAGAGGTCGGATCGCATCGCAAGATGCGATCCGGGTGAGGGGCCGTGCACGATCGTGCCATACAATTGGCCTCTCCGACTCCTCGATCGATCAGTCGGCGCATCGCGAACTTGTCGAGGCACTGTGCCATGCCCCTCACCCGCCGCCTGCGCTGCGCTCCGGCGTCGACCTCTCCCCGCAAAAGGGCGGGGAGAGGTGAAAGAGATCAATGCCCCGCGGCCTTCTTCGCGGCCGCATTGTTCAGCACGATCAAGCCATCCACGGCGACGCCGACCTTGCTGTTGATCAGGAACGGATTGACGTCGATCGACGCGATGCGATTGCCGGCATCCGACATCAAATTGGACAACCCGACCAGCGCCTTTACCGCCGACGGCTCATGCAGCGCGGGCTTGCCACGATAGCCCTTCATCTTGATGCCGGCCTTGGTCCTGGCGATCAGCTCCTTGGCCTCGGCTGCATCGAGCGGCGCGCCGGCGAGCGCGACGTCCTTCAGCAGCTCGATGTCGACGCCGCCGGTGCCGAACAGCACGACGGGGCCCATCTCGGCATCGAGGGAGGCGCCGACCACGAGCTCGAGATCGGCCTTGACCTGCTGGGCGATCAGAATGCCCTCGATCTTCGGCTTGCCCTTCAGCCTCGCCACGCGCCTGGTGATGTCGTCGAAAGCCCTCTTCACCTCGGCGGTGCTGTTGAGATTCAGCACCACACCGCCGACATCGGACTTGTGCAGGATGTCCGGGCTGACGACCTTCGCCACCACGGGAAAGCCGATGCTCTTGGCGATCTTCGCAGCCTCAGCCGCCGTCTGCGCGATCTCCTCCTTGGAGATCGGGATGCCATAGGCCTTGAGCAGCTTCTTCGAGGCGACCTCGTCGAGCGCCGCCGCGCCATTGGCGCTCTTCAGCGTCTTCTCCAGCACGGCGCGGGCGGAGGCCTTTGAGCTCGACGCGATGTCGGGCACTTCCTTGCGCAGGCCCGCATATTCGATCAGCGACTTGATCGCGCCGACGGCGCGGTCGAGGCCCTGCATCACCGCGATATCAGGCAGTGATTTGCGCAGCGATTTCGTGAACTCGGTGAAGCCGATCGACATCGCGCTGATATAGATCACTGGCTTGTTGGCCTGGCCTGCCATGTCGTTGACGATGCGCAGATTGCGTTCGCGCAATTCATGCGGCGCCTTCGGCAGCTCGGCGTCGATGATCACGATATCGGTGTCGGGATCGTCGATCATGATCTTGATCGACTTCATGTAGACGGAGGGATCGACGACCGCCGCGAAACCGGCATCCAGCGGATTGCCGACGATGCTGCCGGGGCCGAGCATCTGCGCCAGCTGCGCGGACGCATTCGGGCTGAGCGGCGCGAAATTCATGCCGGCGGAATAGAACGCGTCGATCAGCAGGCCGCGCTTGCCGCCCGATAGAGACACCGCGGCGAGGCGATTGCCCTTGGGCGGATCGGCATGCACGAAGCACTCGGTGGTCTCGATCAGCTCGTCGAGGCCGCGGACGCGGATCACGCCTTCGCGGGTCGAGATCGCATCAAACGTTTCGATCGAGCCGGCGAGTGCACCGGTATGCGCCATCGCCGCCGCGCGGCCGCCTTCGGAGGCGCCGAGCTTGAGCGCGATCACCGGCTTGCCGGCGGCGCGCGCCGCCTTGCAGGCCTCGCGAAACACTTTCGTATTCCGCACGCCCTCGAGATAGACAACGATGACGCGGATCGAGGGATCGGCGGCGAAATAGGCCATCAGGTCGGGTGTCTCGAGGCCCGTCTCGTTGCCGGTCGTGACCATGTAGCCGACACCGACACCGCGATCCTCCAGCGCCTGGCGGATCGCCATCACGATGGCGCCGGACTGGCCGGCGATCGCGACCGCGCCTTGCTCCATGGTGACGATGCGGTCGTCGATATTGGTGAACAGGTTCTCGCCGGCGCTGAGGTTGCCGAGGCAATTTGGGCCGGTCACGGCCAATCCTGTCTCCTTCACCGCCTGCTTCAGCTCGGCGGCGAGCCGCTGGCTCTCCTCATCCTGCAGCTCGCTGAAGCCCGAGGTCACGATGGTCGCCGACCGCGCGCCGGCCGCGGCCGCGTCGCGGATCACCTGCACGGCAAAGCGCGCCGGCACCAGCACCAGCACGTGGTCGGGCTTCTCGGGCAGGCTGGCGAAATCCTTGTAGCAGGTGACGCCCCAGATCGATTCGCGCTTGGCGTTGATCGGGAACAGGCCGCCGCGATAACCGTATTTGACCAGATTGTTCCAGATCCGCTCGGCATAATTGCCGGGCTTATCGGTCGCGCCGACCAGCACGATGTTGCGCGGGTGCAGCATCGCATGGATGCTCTTGACGACATCGCTGGCGTCGGCAGGCGGCGCCCATTTCTGCGATGCATGCGACGCCGTGCTTGCGTGACCTTCCATGGAGCCTGCCCTCGTTGTTGTTTCCTTTGGCCGGCGGCGTCGCGCGCGGCGGGCCATGATCTTTGATTGCTTTTAGGAGGAGGGGAAGGGGCTGGCAACACACGCCCACGCGGGGCAGGCCGTCGCCGCGCGCGATATCCCGGGCGGCGGAGAATTCCTGATCAGGAACCTGCCGGGATGAGCGTTGCGTGCAGGAGATAGCGATCCGGGCCAGATGTCACCGCATCGAACGGCCAACAGGTCGACAGCACCAGTTCATGGCCGTGGCCTGCGGGATCGATGCCGGATTGATCGAAACGGACGATGGAGCTTGCGTCGGCGCGATAGCGGAACGTCTTGCCGTCGCCGCGCGTGACGTCGATCTCGTCGCCGATAGCGACGTCCTTCAGGAAGCGGAAATGCGTATCGCGATGCGCGGAGTAGACGGCAACGCCGCGCTCGCCTGCGTCCGCGGTCTGCTCGACATGGCCGGGCCCGAAGGCCAGCGCCTGTCCGCTGCTGCCGGCCAGCGCGATGGTCGAGACATGCAGCCGCTTCACCTCGATCCGCGCCACCGGCCACGTGTCGGCCCACGACCACGGCTTGACGGGATGTCCGGTCGCGATGGTCTTCGTGAACGCGCGCTCCAGCAGCACCTGCGCGAGCAGTGCCTTGGCGTGGATGTAGGCGCCCTGGCCGAACAGGATCAGGCCGATCAGTGCGAAGATGAGAGGCGGGAGGAAGCGGGGCATCTGCTTGCGTGTCGCGGTGACAAGTCTTGAGAAAAAATGGCGCGCGCGGCCTTGGGGGACGGGTGGAAGCCGCGCGCGCTCTTTGAAGGAGGAGGTAGGGGGCGGCCTCCTCCCTTCAGCCGACGTCAACGGGGTGATGACATCTGACGTCGGTTGAACAGCATCAGGAGCAAACTGACAGTGAGGAAGATCACACCCGCGATCATCTTCAGCTCCGCGTCGGTCGCCGTCTTCGGCAGCGGCACGGTGGCGGGCGGCGTGGTGACGACCGGCGACCTCTTGAGCGACGCCACCTGCACCCTGGCGTCACCGCCATCGGCGCGGCGCTCAGTCGGCGCGACCTGCAGGCGCGGACGCTCGCCGAACACCTTTGCGAAGTCCCAGCCGGCGGGCAGGTTGAGCGGCAGCTCGGTGAGCTTCAGCGGCTCGCCTTCGGGACGGCTCGGCGTCTTGTCGACCGCAACCAGGCTGGTCAGCCGCGTCACGAGCTGATGCTCGAGCGCCAGCGCCAGGATGGTCTTGTCGGATTCTTCCGGCGTCGCCTGCCGCGTGGTGCGCGCCACTTCCGCATCGCTGATCTTGCGGCGAGCCCACAGCTTTGACAGGCCCTTGCCTTCGGCGGCGCTCGCCACCGGCAGGGTCACGCTCCACGGACGATCGCCGATGCGGCCCTTGATCTCGACGGAGCCTGCGAGCTTGTCGAGCTTTGCGGCGAGCACCAGCGGCTCGTCGCGATAGAGGTCGGGGATTGCCGACGGCGTCATGTCGGCGGTGGCCTCGGAGAATTTTGCGGTCAGGCCGGTGACGGCCGGATTCTCAAGCTTGGCAAAGAGGCCGCGCATCCGCTCGTCGACCTGCTCGACCGAGCCGATATGGGTGAAGGTGCCACGGCCGAGCTCGGCGGCGCGCGTCATCAGATGGGTGTTCGGCGCCGATCCAATGCCGACCATGAACACGCGGGAGCGGCCGCGCAGCGCGCTGATGGTCTCGAACAGCTGCTGCTCATTGCCGATCGCGCCGTCGGTCAGGAACACGACCTGGCGGACATAGTCGGCATCCTCGCGATTGTTGTCCGAGAGCGCCGCGCGCATCGACGGCACCATCTCGGTGCCGCCGCGGGCCTGCAGCGCGCTGACGAACGAGGTGGCGTTCGCAACATTGGCGGAGTTGGCTGCCACCGGCGTCGGGAACAGAACATCCATCGTGTCGTCGAAGCGGATCACGTTGAACCGATCATTCGGTTGCAGGCGGCCGAGCGCATAGAGCAGGCTCGCCTTGGCCTGGATGATCGAGGTGCCGCCCATCGAGCCGGAATTGTCGATCACGAAGATCACCTCGCGCGGCATCGGCCTCTCGCGGGCCTGCTCGACTGATGGCGGTGTCACGAAAGCGAGCAGATAGTCGGCATTGCCGACGTGCTCGCGGAACAGGCCGACCGACGGCGCCTTCTCGGCCGCCGGCTTCCAGGTCAGCTCGAAATCGCGATCCGCCGGCACCGGGCCTTCGGCCAGCGTGATGACGCGCCTGGTGCTATCCGGGCTATCGATCTTGACCTGGTGAAAGTGGCTCTTGACCTCGCCGAGCGGAAAGCCGGCCTGCAGGCGCACGGTGATGTTGGTCGGATTGATCGCGGCGTTCTCGGCCGGGTCGAGCACGGGCGAGGCGATGCGGTTGCGATCCGGAACGGGATCGGTCGCAGTCGAGCCCCAGCCGCCGCCATCAGGACGGAGGTCGACGCTCTGCACCACCGGTGCAGGATTATAACGCGGGCCGACCACCATCGGCACCCGCAGCGAGAATTCGTTGCCGTTCTGCTGCACCGGCTCCTGATATTCGATCTGCACCAGCACGGTCTCGCCGGGGCCGATATTGGCCACCGAGTTGGTGAAAATGTTCGGCCGTTCCTGCTCGGTCAGAACAGCCTTCTGGCCGTCGCGCTTGGCCTGCTCGTAGATCGCGCGGGCCTGCTGACGCTCCTTGATGTCGCCGACCACGATGCGATCGCCGACCACCATCTTCAGCGTGTCGACCGCACCGCCGGCCGGTAGCGGATAGACGTAGGTGGCTTCCATCCATTGCTGGGTCGGGTTGCGGAAGATCTGGGTGACGCGGGCGCGCACCGTCGGGCCCGACACGGTGAGATCGACATCGACGCCGAGCCGCAGCGCATCCGTGTAACCGTCATCGGTCTTGAGCAGCAGCGAGCCGGAGCGCGCGTCGCTCGGCTTCAGCACGGCCGGTTGCGGCCGCTCGGCCGACCAGCCCGGTCCAAAGCTCAAAAAAAGCGCGGCGAACCCGATCGCCAGCGCGACCACACTCTCCACCAGGAAGAACAGCGCAATGCGCGCCTTGCGCGACAGGCGCATCCGCCGGCTGTTGTCCATCTCATCGCAAATCGTCGTCATGTCAGTCGCTCCCAAGCGAGGCTTTCGCTTGTCCGAAATCTCTGACGGCGCGCGATTTGGCGCGAGCAGAATGATCGGCAATGATTGGCCGCCGCCCGGCGCCACACGCCGCCCGCCAGGGCGGGTTTGTGCGGTTTTGTGATGGATTGTCCGGTCTGCTAGACTGGGACCATTCGTTCAGGACTCGCCGCAGGGGTATCGATGTCGACGCCGGACAAGCAGCTTTCCGCCGAGCAGAGCCGGCAGGTGGCGGAGACGATTCGCGAGGAGATCGCCCGCCGCCGCATCTCGCGGCAGACCCTGGCCGAGCAGGCCAAGCTCTCGCTGTCCACGCTGGAAAAGGTGCTCGGCGGCCGCCGTCCGTTCACGCTCGCCACCACCGTGCGGCTGGAGCAGGCGCTCGGTGTCTCCCTGCGCAAGACGCCCGTCACGGCGCCACCGGCGCCGCCCGCCGTCAATGGCGAGATCGCGCCCGACAGCCTCGGCTCCTACTCCCGCCGCGCGGTGGCGCGGATCGAGGGCACCTACATCACGGTCCGGCCGTCGTTCGGCGAGCGGGACGCGATCTATGCCTATCGCACCGTGATCAGCTGGGACGACGCAGTGTCATCGCTGGTGTTTCGCGAGGGCGAGCGGCAGGACGTCGACTACACGCAGTTCGGCGAAGTGGCGGTGCCGAACGAATCCGGCTTCGTCTATCTCGTGACCAACCGCCACGGCCAGCACCGCGTCATCACGGTGTCGCGGCCAAGAAATTCCGGCGAGATGTACGGCATCATCACGACGCTGCTTGCCGGCCGCGGCTCGGTGCTGACGCCGATCGCGGCACCGATCGCGTTTTTGCCGCTGAAGAATATTGTCAATCCGAGTTTGGGGCGGATTCCGCCTGACGATCCCAATCACGCCGCCTACCGCGAGCATCTGCGCCGCACGGTCGACGAGCAGTTCGCGATTTTCCTGCCGGGGTAACTTTCTTCCTTCCCCCCTTGTGGGGGAAGGTGGCGCGCAGCGCCGGATGAGGGGTATCTATCCCCGTACTCAGAACGTGAGAGTATGCGGAGAGACCCCTCACCCGGTTTCGATGCTTTCGCATCGAAACCACCCTCTCCCACAAGGGGAGAGGGTGCACTTCCATTGCCGCTCTAGAAGAAACTATCCCCCCGTCTCCGCGCTGATGATGTCGCCGAACAGCTCCCACTGGCCGTTCTTGAAGCGCATCATCTTCAGCTGTTCGATCGGGGCGAAGTCGGTGCCTGACGTATTCACTCTGATGCCGGGGATCAGCGTGTCCGGCGTGAAATCCTTCAGGCTCGCCGCCTGCTTCATCACATTCTCACGGGTGAGATTGTCGCCGGCCTGCTTCAGCGTCTGCACCATGGTCTGCGCCGCAGCATAGCCATAGACGAGGTTGGCGTCGGAGATGTTGGCGCCCGGCATGTATTTGTCGATGAAGGTCATGAACTTCTTCATGCCCTCGTCGTCCTTCCACTGCGGATCGGAGGCGTCCTTGAGATAGCCGGCCGACAGCACGCCTTCTGAGGCCTCCAGGCCGGCGGGCTTCATCACAGCACCGATCGAGATCGAGACGTCGGTCATCACATGCATCGGCTTCCAGCCGAGCTCGGCGATCTTCTTGATCGCTTGGGCTGCGAATTTCGGCGTCGAAATGTTGACGAACACGTCGGCGCCGGTGTCCTTCAGCTTGACGATGTGGGAGTCGATCGAGGGCTCCGTGGTCTCGTAGCTCTCCTCGGCAACGATCTTGACGTTCGACTTCTCCAGCACCTCCTTCAGGCCGACCAGATAGTCTTTGCCGAAATCATCGTTGGCGTAGAAGATCACGACCTTGCCGTTCGGCTTCTCCTTCAAGATATACTTCGCGAAGATCCGCGCCTCGACGCGGTAGCTGGGCTGAAAGCCCATCGTCCAGGGAAAGTCCTTCGGATCGTTCCACTTGCTGGCGCCGGTGGCGAGGAACAGCTGCGGTACCTTCTTGGCGTTGTGGTACTTCTGGACCGCGGTCTGGGTCGGCGTGCCCAGCGCGTTGAACACCAGGAACACCTCGTCGCTCTCGATCAGCTTGCGGATCTGCTCCACCGTCTTCGGCGGCGAATAGCCGTCGTCATAGGAGATCCAGTTGATCTTGCGGCCGTTGATGCCGCCCTGGTCATTGATCATCTTGAAATAGGCCTCTTCGGTCTTGCCGATGATGCCGTAGGCGGAAGCGGGGCCGCTATAGGCCTCGACATTGCCGATCTTGATCTCGGTGTCGGAAGCGCCGGTGTCGTATTTCTTCTGGGCGAACGCGGCTTGGGTGGAGAGCAGGCAGAACGCCGTGGCAGCGGCCAGCAGCGACAATTTCTTGTTGTTCATAAAGACGTTTCCTCAGGGTTATTCTTGTTGGGGACTGGCACAAAACCCATGGTCGGTCCCGGCAGACGGCCACGGGGCAGTTCGCAATGTCGGCATGTGCTCGGCGAACGTTGTCGCCAAATCACGCCGCAGTATCGGTGGGCTTCGGCTGGCTGAAGGTTTGCCGAAGCGTCGGCTTGTGAATCTTCCCCGTCGCGTTGCGCGGCAGGGCCTCGACGAATTCGATCAGGCGCGGGCATTTGAACCGCGCCAGATTGGCCTCACAATGGGCATGTATCTCGGCGGGCGCAAGCGAATGGCCGGGCTTGATCGCGATGATGGCCATGCCGACCTCGCCCCATTGCGCGTTGGGGATGCCGATCACGGCGGCTTCGGCGACGGCGGTCAGCTGATGCAGCACGCTCTCGACCTCGGCCGGATAGACGTTCTCGCCGCCGGAGATGTACATGTCCTTCCAGCGGTCGACGATGTAGTAAAAACCTTCCTCGTCCATCCGCGTGGCGTCGCCGGTGTGCAGCCAGCCGTCGGTGAAGGAGGCGGCGTTGGCGTCCGGCCTGTTCCAGTAGCCTGGCGTGATGTTGGGGCCCTTGACCCAGAGCTCGCCGAGTTCGCCGACCGCGGCATCGCTGCCGTCAGGCCGCACGATTCGCACCTCCGTGTGCAGCAACGGCTTGCCGGAGGAGCCGGCCTTGCGCACGGCATCCTCGCGATCGAGCGTCAGCACCGCAGGGCTCGTCTCGGTCATTCCGTAGCCTTGTTGGAGCGCCACACCGCGTTCTTCCCAGGTCTTCAGCAGCGGCACCGGCATCGGCGCGCCGCCGACGCCGCCATTGATCAGGCGGCTGAAGTCCGCGGTGGCGAACGCCGGATGCTGCGCCATGAACTGGTAGATCGAGGGCACGCCGAAAAACACGTTGATGCGCTCGGCGGGATCGCTGATCAGCCGCAGCGCCTCGCCCGGATCGAAGGCGCGCATGATCATCACCGTGCCGCCGGAATGCAGCACGGGGTTGGTGTAGCAATTCAGCCCGCCGGTGTGGAACAGCGGCAGCACCGTGAGCAGCACCGATGACGGCGAGATATAAGCGGGGCCGCCGAGATTGACGCAATTCCAGAACGTCATCCCATGCGTGATGATCGCGCCCTTGGGCTGGCCCGTGGTGCCCGACGTGTACATGATGGTCGAGATGTCATCGAGCGTGACGATCTCGCTCTTGTCGAGCGGCGTTGCCGATGCGATGCCCGCTTCATAGGAGCCGCCGGGACCGAGCTTCACGGCCGAGGCGACGTTGCACAGCTTGGCGACCGCGAGCGCCGTCTCGGCGAGGTCGTCGTCATGGATCATCACCCTGGGCGAGGAGTCGCCGACGATATATTGCAACTCCGGCACGGTGAGGCGGGTGTTGAGCGGCAGGAACACCGCGCCGATCCGGAAGCAGGCGAACTGCACCTCCATCGTATCGGTCGTGTTCAGCGCCAGCACCGCGACACGGTCGCCGCGCTCGACCTTCAACGCATCGCGCAAGTGGCCGGCGAGCCGCGCCACCCGCGCATCGAACTGCGCGTAGGTGAAGCGGCGGCCGGACGCGAGATCGATCATCGCGATCTTGTCCGGCGTGCGCCGGCAATGATGGGCGATCCAGTCATAGTAACGCACGGACGACATTCAGCTCTCTCCCTCAGGCCACAATCGTGCGCTGCGTCATGGATCGTCGTCGTCTCGCCAACCGTTCAGGAGCCACGCAGCAACTCGCTGATCACATTGAACTGGTTGTCGCGAAATTCGACCATATAGCCGTCCTTGATCGGGCGGTAGTCGGTCGGCGAGGTGTTGAGCTTGACGCCGGGCATCAGTAGCGGCAGCGCCACGTCCTTCAGATTGGCGGCCTGGGCCATGATGTTGTCGCGAGAGAGGTCGTTCTTGCACTGTTGCAGCACCACCACCAGTGCCTGCGCCACCATGTAGCCGTAGCCGGCGGCGAAATTGGCCGGGTCGACATTGGGCAGTCGCGCCTTCATGAAATCGCGATAGGCGATCATGTCGGCATCTTTGGAGTCCGCCACATAGGGCTTCAGCGATCCGACCGACATGATGCCGGTGGAGGCCTCGAGCCCAGCCGGCACCATCACGGTCTCCTTATTGGCGCAGCCGGAGGAGATGAAGCGCATCGGACGCCAGCCGGTCTCATAGGCCTTGCGCACCGCTTGCGCGCAGGCGCGCGGTGTCACGCTGTAGATCAGGAACACGTCGGCCTTGGTGTTGGCGAGCGTCAGGATCTGCGAATCCACCGTGGGATCGGCGACCTCGAAGCTCGTCGCCAGCGCAATCGCCTTGTCGGCGTCGGCGCCGAGCGCTTTTTTGACGCCGTTCAGGTAATCCTTTCCGGCGTCGTCGTTCTGATAGAGGATCGCAAACTTCGCATTGGGATTCTTCGACAGCGCGAAGCGCACCTCGATGCCGGCTTCCTCGATGTAGTTCGGCGCCCAGGGCAGCGCCATCAGCCAGTGCTGGTTCTGCGGATCGTTCCATTTCGAGGCCGAGCTGATCAGGAACAGGTGCGGCACCTTGGCGCCGTTGAGATATTTTGCGGTTGCCGAGCTCGGCGCGGTGCCCATGGTGCCGAACATGAAGGCGACATTGTCGTTCTCGACCAGCCGCCGCGTTGCCTCCACCGTCTTCGGCGGCGAGAAGCCATCGTCGAGCGAGATCATGTTGAGCTTGCGCCCGTTGACGCCGCCCTTCTCGTTCACGGAATCGAAATAGGCGGCAAAGGCCTTGCCGGTGACGCTGAGCGCGGAGGCCGGGCCTGAATACGGCATGATGTTGCCGAACTTGATCTCGGTGTCCGTGATCCCCGGCTGCTGCGCGGCCGCCGGCGTCGAGGCCGCGAGCGTCAACAGGGCAACGAAGGCAAGTCGGCGTGATCCGATCAAGGCAAGTCCTCCCGATTCAGATAGTTTTTGGAGGGATGCTAGCGCGGCCGAGGAACCGGTCTTGTGTTCAGATGCTGGCTGCGGCGCTCCGCCAACCGTGGCATGCTGGCGTTACCGCGTTGGCCGATTTCGACAGCGGCTTAACGCAAGTGGACCAGCGTCAAATCGGGGCAATTTCGATTCGCCTGAGGAGGATGCCATGCTGGAGCGCACGCGACCGCAAAACCCGTTCTACACCGCGGAGCATGAAGCCTTTCGCGACGTGATGCGGCGCTTTGTGATGAAGGAGATCGAGCCTCACGCCCATGAATGGGACGAGGCCGGCGAGTTTCCGCGCGAGCTCTATGTCAAGGCGGCCGAGATCGGGCTGCTGGGCCTCGGCTTCCCCGAGGAATATGGCGGGGTCGCCGCCGACCAGTTCATGAAGATCGTGGCCTCGCAGGAGCTGGCGCGCGCCGGTGCCGGCGGCGTCTCGTCGAGCCTGATGAGCCACACCATCGGCTCGCCACCGATCGCCCGCGCGGCGCGGCCGGAGGTGAAGGCGCGGGTGCTGCCGGAAGTGCTGTCGGGCCGGAAGATTTCCGCGCTCGCCATCACCGAGCCGAGCGGCGGCTCCGACGTGGCAAATCTGCGCACCAAGGCGCGGCGCGACGGCGATCATTACGTCGTCAGCGGCGAGAAGACGTTCATCACCTCCGGCGTGCGCGCCGATTATCTGACCGTTGCGGTGCGCACCGGCGGCGAGGGCGCGGGCGGTGTCAGCCTGCTCCTGATCGAGGGCAATACGCCGGGCTTGTCGCGGACGAAATTGAAGAAGATGGGCTGGTGGGCCTCCGACACCGCGACCCTGCATTTCGACGAATGCCGCGTGCCGGCCGAGAATCTGATCGGCGAGGAGGGCCAGGGCTTCAAGATCATCATGCACAATTTCAACAGCGAACGGATGGGCATGGCGGCGAGCTGCACCGCCTATGCCCGCGTCTGCGTCGAGGAGGCGATCGCCTACGCCAGGGAGCGCAAGACCTTCGGCAAGCCGATCGCACAGCACCAAGTGATCCGCCACAAGATCGTCGACATGGCGCAGAAGGTCGCGGCCTCGCAGGCGATGCTGGAAATGCTGGCGTGGCGGCTCGGCCAGGGCGAGAGCCCGGTCGCCGAGATCTGCATGATGAAGAACCAGGCGACGCAGACCATGGCGCATTGCGCCTCCGAAGCCGTGCAGATCTTCGGCGGCGCCGGATTCATGCGCGGCATCAAGGTCGAGCGGATCTACCGCGAGGTCAAGGTCAATGCGATCGGCGGCGGCACCGAGGAGATCATGAAGGATCTCGCGTCAAGGCAGATGGGATTGTGATGGTATTCCTCCCCCTGAAAGGGGGAGGGCAGGGTGGGGGTCAAGCCGCGAGTCCTACTGACAGTTTGACCCCCACCCGGCCCGCCCGGCGTTGCCGGGCGTGCCGACCTCCCCCTTTCAGGGGGAGGTGAGGAGAGAAGATGACGAGGAAAGAGAATGCTCTTCACGGCCGACCACGACGAACCGCGCCGCGCGCTGCAGAAATTCATAGCCGCCGAGATCAATCCCCATGTCGACGAATGGGAGAAGGCGGACATCTTTCCGGCGCATGAGCTGTTCAAGAAGCTCGGCGATCTCGGTTTCCTTGGCCTGAACAAGCCCGTCGAGTTCGGCGGCCAGGGTCTCGATTATTCCTACGCGCTGATGATGGCCGAGGAGCTCGGCGCCATCACCTGCGGCGGCGTGCCGATGGCGATCGGTGTGCAGACCGATATGGCGACACCGGCGCTGGCGCGGTTCGGCTCCGATGAGGTGCGACGCGAGTTTCTCGTGCCGGCAATCAGCGGCGATCAGGTCGCCTGCATCGGCGTCTCCGAGCCCGGTGCCGGCTCCGACGTCGCCTCGATCAAGACGAACGCCCGCTCCGACGGCGACGACTATGTCATCAACGGCGGCAAGATGTGGATCACCAACGGCACCCAGGCCGACTGGATCTGCCTGCTCGCCAACACCAGCGATGGCCAGGTCCATCGCAACAAGTCGCTGATCTGCGTGCCCATGAAGACCAGGGGTGTTCAAGTCGCGCGAAAACTCGACAAGCTCGGCATGCGCTCCTCCGACACCGCGCAGATCTTCTTCGACAATGTCCGCGTGCCCAAGCGCAACCGGATCGGCGAGGAGGGGCAAGGCTTCACCTACCAGATGATCCAGTTCCAGGAGGAGCGGCTGTGGGGCGCGGCCGCCTGCCTGAAGGCGCATGAATACATCATCAACGAGACCATCGAGTACACGCGCAACCGCAAGGCGTTTGGCGGCACGATCCTCGACAATCAGGTGGTGCATTTCAAGCTTGCGGAGATGCAGACCGAGGTGGAGCTGCTGCGCTCACTGATCTATCGTGCCGGCGAGGCGCTGGTTGCGGGCGAGGACGTGACGCGGCTTGCGACCATGGCGAAGCTGAAGGCCGGCCGACTCGGGCGTGAGCTCACCGATGCCTGCCTGCAATATTGGGGCGGCATGGGCTTTACCAACGAGACGCCGGTGAGCCGGGCCTATCGCGACAGCCGGCTGACCTCGATCGGCGGCGGCGCCGACGAGGTGATGCTGATGGTGTTGTGCAAGATGATGGGCATCTTGCCCGGACTCAAGAAGCAATAGGACTGCGCGCGTCGTACAAGCAGGGTGGATGTCGAGATGCTGTTTCAGGAAAGCCAGCGCGTCGTCGAGCTGAAGCACCGGCTTCAGTCGTTCATGGACCGCCACATCTATCCGAACGAGGCGCGTTACTATCGCGAGGCGGAAGAGCTTGGCCCGTGGAAGGTGTTTCCAGTGGTCGAGGAGCTGAAGCCGAAGGCGCAGCAGGAGGGGCTGTGGAATCTGTTCCTGCCCGAGAGCGAGCATGGTGCTGGCCTCAGCAATCTCGAATATGCTCCGCTCTGCGAGGTGATGGGCCGCTCGCATCTGGCGCCTGAAGTCTTCAACTGCTCGGCGCCCGACACCGGCAATATGGAGGTGCTGGCGCGCTACGCGACGCGCGAGCATCAGCAGCGCTGGCTGAAGCCGCTGCTGGCGGGCGAGATCCGCTCCTGCTTCGCCATGACCGAGCCGGCGGTCGCCTCCAGCGACGCCACCAACATCGAAAGCTCGATCGTGCGCGACGGCGATGACTACGTCATCAACGGCCGCAAATGGTACACCACCAACGCCACCGATCCGCGCTGCAAGATCTGCATCTTCATGGGCAAGACCGACCCTGACAATCCGGATCGGCATCGCCAGCAGTCGATGATCCTGGTGCCGATGGATACGCCTGGAATCACGGTGCTGCGGCCGCTGCCGGTGTTCGGCTTCTATGGCGTGCCGGATCGCGCCTCCGAAGTGGTATTCGCTGACGTCCGCGTTCCCGCGAGCAATATGCTGCTGGGCGAAGGCCGCGGCTTCGAGATCGCACAGGGCCGGCTCGGCCCCGGCCGCATCCATCACTGCATGCGGCTGGTCGGCCTTGCGGAGCGGACCCTGGAAAAGATGTGCGTGCGGACCCGCAGCCGAATTGCCTTCGGCAAGGCGGTGGCCGAGCAGACCGTGACGCAGGAGCGCATCGCCGAATCCCGTATCATGATCGAGCAGGCCCGCCTGCTGACGTTGAACGCGGCCTACATGATGGACACCGTCGGCAACAAGGTCGCGAAGGCTGAGATCGCGATGATCAAGGTCGCGGTGCCCAACATGGCCTGCCAGGTGATCGACTGGGCGATCCAGGCCCATGGCGGTGGCGGCACCGGCAATGATTTTGGCCTCGCTGCGGCCTATGCGACGGCGCGGCTGCTTCGTCTGGCCGACGGCCCGGACGAGGTTCATCGCAACCAGATCGCGCGCCTCGAGCTGCGCAAGCACAGCAACGGTTGAACAGGAAACGCCCGATGATCACGCTCTATCACTGCGATGCCGCGCGCTCGTTCCGTCCGCTCTGGATGCTGGAGGAGCTTGGGCTTCCTTACGAGCTCAAGATGCTGCCGTTCCCGCCGCGCGTCTTCGCCAAGGAGTATCTCGGCATCAATCCGCTCGGCACCATTCCGTTCATGGTCGATGGCGAGACGAAGATGACGGAGTCATCAGGCATCTGCCATTACCTCGGCACCAAATATGGCCCGACGCCGCTGATCGTCGGACCCGACGAGCCGGCCTACGGTACGTTCCTGAACTGGATGTATTTTTCCGATGCGACGCTGACCTTTCCGCAGACGCTGGTGCTCCGCTACACCCAGCTCGAGCCGGAGGAGCGTCGTAACCCGCAGGTCGCCGGCGACTATGCCAAGTGGTTCCTCGGCCGGCTGCGCGCGGTCGAGGCCGCGAGCGCGAATTCGGAATTCCTCTGCGCGGGACGCTTCACCGCCGCCGACATCGCCAATGGCTATGCGCTCCGGCTCGCCGGCAGCATCGGGCTCTCCAAGGACTTTGGGCCGAATGTGGCGGCTTATTGGGCACGGCTGCAGCAGCGCGACGGTTTTAGGCGCGCGGTCGCCGCGGAGCAAAAAGCCGGGGTAGAACAAAATGTTGCGCCGCGCGCGCGGCCCTGATCCGGTCGCGGCGATGTGTCCCGGAATTAACCGAAGCTGTCGGTGACAGGTCTTGAATTTGCGCTATGGTGTTCGCCGTCGCAGCGGCCCAAAGAGGTGCGCGCGCGGAGGAGCCTGCCGAGGAATCTGTCATGGATCATAAAGGCCTGGAATCCGGTCATCGCATGCTGATCACGCCGGAGCGGGTGTTCTACGCCGGCCTGCTTGGCCGCCCGCGCGAGCGTTGCCCCGGCGCCTGCCATGTCTATGTCGCGCTCCGCGACGGCCTGCATCTCTCCACCAGCGACGGCCGCCAGTCCCACGGCGAGATTGCTGTCACCATGCCGAACCAGCGCCACACCATCACCAGTGAATATCGCTCGGCGATCTGCGTCGCGATCGAGCCGGAGAGCGTGCCCGACGGCGTGCTGGAAGCGCTCGCCCGCCGGCTGCAGGGACCCGACGGAGTCGAGTTCGTCACCCGCATCCGTGCTGCGTACGCGACGCTCGCCGAGATGCAGCATCGCGATGCGATCTCCAATGCCGAATTCGACACCATGTGCTTCGGCGAAGCGCTGCCGCAGCGCGCGCTCGATCCGCGCGTGGTGCGCGCGATCGGCCGCATCGGAAAGATCTCCGGCGAGCCGCTGACCGCCGCCTGCTGCGCGGCGGAGGCCGGGCTGTCGCCGTCGCGTTTCCTGCATCTGTTCAAGGAAGAGACGGGAATCTCCTTCCGCTCGTTCCGCGCCTGGAAGCGCGCGCGGCATCTGCTGCACTTCGCCAACCAGGACATCAACCTCGCGCATCTCGCTCAGGATATCGGCTATCCCGACTCGACCCATTTCAGCCATTCGATCCGCCGCTTCTACGGCCTGAAGCCGCGCGCGATCTTCTCCGGCTCGCGCGATCTCGCGATCTATCGGGCTGGTGCGGTGACCACGGAGGCGGCTGCTTCGTAAGGAGCGCCGCAAACAGCCAGTCAACGCAAGATAGCGTGACGACAAATTTCACATCATGGGTCATCGAGACGCGAGGCATTGCGCGTCGCCAACAGGACCCGTTTGATGAGCAACAAGGCCGTCATCACCTGCGCGCTGAACGGCGTGCTGACCGATCCCAAGCAGCACAATGTGCCTGTCACGCCGGAGCAGATGGCGCGCGAGGCTAGGGCCGCCTTCAACGCCGGCGCCAGCATCATGCACATCCATCTGCGCCAGCAGGAGCCGAACAAGGGCCATCTGCCGTCCTGGGAGGTCAGCGTCAGCAAGGAGATCCAGCAGGCGATCCGCGAAGCCTGCCCGGGCGTGATCATCAACCACACCACGGGGACCTCTGGCCCGAACTATCAGGGCGCGCTGAACTGCGTGCGCGAAACCAAGCCCGAGATCGCCGCCTGCAATGCCGGCTCGCTGAATTATCTGAAGGTGAAGGCTGACAACACCTGGGCCTGGCCGCCGATGATGTTCGACAACGCGGTCGAGAAGGTGCAGGACTATCTCGATGTGATGAAGGTCGCCGGCACGATCCCTGAGTTCGAGTGCTTCGACGTCGGCATCGTCCGCTGTGTCGGCATGTACCGGCAGACCGGCATGTATTCCGGGCCGCTCGAATATAATTTCGTGATGGGCGTCGCCTCGGGCATGCCGGCCGATCCCGACTTGTTGCCGATCCTGTTGAAACTGAAGGTGCCGGAGGCGCATTGGCAGGTCACCGCAATCGGTCGCGCCGAGATCTGGCCCTTGCACCAGTGCGCCGCCGATCTCGGCGGGCACCTGCGCAGCGGGCTCGAGGACACTTTCTATCTCGGCGACGGCACCAAGGTGACGTCGAACGGGCAGCTTGTCGAAGCGTTGGCGACGTGCGCGCGGAATGCCGGACGCGAGATCGCGAGTCCAGCGGAGGCGCGGCAGATTTTTGGGGTCAGGCACTGAGCCTGCCGCATCGTCATTGCGAGCGCAGCGACTTGTCCGCCGAAGCCTTTGGCGAAGGCGGAAGCAATCCATGGGGCAGCATATGCGGAGCGATGAATTGCTTCGTCGCTCCGCTCCTCACGTGACGTAATAGGAGGACGCATGGACAACCTCGCAGCAACTGGCGGCGTGACCGGGCCGGGCCGCATCGGCCGGGTCGCGATCGGCGATCTCCTGAAGCGCGCGGCGCGGCGCTTTCCGGACCGCATCGCGCTGACCGACGGGGACCGCCGTGTCACCTTCACTGAGCTCGAGCGCGACGCCAACCGTTTTGCCAATCATCTGGTGCGGCGCGGACTGAAGCCGGGCGAGAAAATCTCGACCGTCTGCAACAACTCGGTCGAGTTCGTCAAAGCGCTGTTCGGCATCCATCGCGCCGGCCTCGTCTGGGTGCCGATCAACACCATGCTCGGACCATCAGACATGGACTACATCATCAGCCATGCCGAGGTTCGCTTTGCCATCATCGACGACAATCTGCATGGCCAGCCCGACCGCCGCGCCGCGCTGGAGGCGCGAGGGCTGCAGATGATCGCGATCGACCTCACCGGCAATATCGGAAAGACGGGTCTGCAAGACTTCAACGATCTGCTCCAGGGCCAGTCTGACGTCGAGCCGGAGATCGAGATCGGCGATCGCGATCTCGCGATGATCATCTATACATCAGGCACCACGTCTCGCCCGAAAGGCGCGATGCATTGCCATCTCGCCGTGGTCATGGCCGTGATGAGCAACTGCATCGAGATGCAGCTGTCGCGCGACGACGGGATCACCGGGCAATTCCCGCTGTTCCACTGCGCCGGGCATGTGCTGCTCTTGAGCTATCTCTCGGTCGGCGGCCGCATGGCGCTGATGCGCGGCTTCGATCCGATCGCCTGCATGGAGGCAATCGTGCGCGACAGGCTTACCGTGTTCGTCGGATTGTCGCTGATGTACCAGGCGATCCTCGATCATCCGCGCCGACGCGACTACGATCTGTCCGGCCTGCGCTGCTGCATCTACACCATGGCGCCGATGGGTAAGCCGCTGCTGGAACGCGCCATCGCCGATCTCTGCCCGAACTTCGTGCTCTCCAGCGGACAGACCGAGATGTATCCGGCGACCACGATGTCGCGGCCGGAGGTGCAGCTCAATCGGTTCGGCAATTACTGGGGCGAGTCGCTGATCGTTAACGAGACCGCGATCATGGACGACAACGGCAACCTGTTGCCGCGCGGCGAGATCGGCGAGCTCGTGCATCGCGGCCCGAACGTGATGATGGGCTATTACAAGGATCCCAAATCGACCGAGGAGGCCCGCAAATTCGGCTGGCACCACACCGGCGATCTCGCCGTCATCGACGAGACGGGCGAGGTGCTGTTCCTCGACCGCAAGAAGGACATGATCAAGTCCGGCGGCGAGAATGTTGCTTCCGTCAAGATCGAGGAGACGCTGCTGGCGCATCCGGCCGTGCAGAACGCTGCCGTGGTCGGCCTGCCGCATCCGCAGTGGGGCGAGGCGGTCTCCGCCTTCGTCAAGCTGAAGCCCGGCGCGATTGCGAACGAGGCCGGGATCGAGGCGCATTGCCGAAAACATCTCGGCGGCTTTCAGGTGCCAAAACTGGTGCGTATCGTCGAGGAGATGCCTATGACGGCGACCGGCAAGCTGCGCAAGGTCGAGCTGCGGCAGAAGTACAGTGCGTATTTTGCGGAGCGTGCGTAAGTGCCCATCATCGAGAACACGATTGCAACCGGCGGCGCGGCCTTCCAGGCCAATCGCGACGGCATGCTCGCGCTGATCGCGCGGGTCCGTGCACTGGAGGAGCGCACGCGCGCGGCCTCGGCTGCGGCCAAGGATCGCTTTCACAAGCGCGGACAATTGCTGCCGCGCGAGCGCGTCGCGCTGGTGCTCGATCCCGGCTCGCCGTTCCTGGAACTGTCGACGTTGACCGGCTACATGTTCGATGTACCGGATGCCGACAAGAGCGTGCCCGGCGGCGGTGTGATCGCCGGCATCGGCTTCGTCTCCGGCATCCGCTGCATGGTCAGCGCCAATGATGCCGGCATCGACGCCGGTGCGCTGCAGCCCTACGGCCTCGACAAGACGCTGCGGGTGCAGGAGCTCGCGCTGGAGAACAAGTTGCCCTATGTGCAGCTGGTCGAAAGCGCCGGCGCCAATCTGCTGCGCTACCGCGTCGAGGACTTTGTTCGCGGCGGCAACATCTTCCGCAATCTGGCGCGGCTGTCCGCGGCCGGGCTTCCCGTCGTTACCGTAACGCATGGTTCCTCGACGGCCGGCGGCGCCTATCAGACCGGCCTCTCCGATTACATCGTGATGGTGCGCGGCCGCACCCGCGCCTTCCTCGCCGGGCCGCCGCTGCTCAAAGCCGCGACCGGCGAGATCGCGACCGAGGAGGAGCTCGGCGGCGCCGAGATGCACACCGCGATCTCCGGCCTCGGCGACTACCTCGCCGAGGACGACCGCGACGCGCTGCGCATCGCGCGCGACATCATGGCCAAAATGCCCTGGGATCGTCAGCGGAAGGACGAGGCCTCGTTCAAGCCGCCGCGCTATGATGCGGAGGAATTGCTCGGCATCATGCCGATGGATCACAAGCGTCCCGTCGACATGCGGCAGGCGATCGCGCGCTTCATTGACGATTCCGACTTCACCGAGTTCAGTGCGAATTACGGTCCCGCGACCGTCTGCGGCCACGCCCGCATCGAGGGACAGGCGATCGGCATCATCACCAACAACGGCCCGCTCGACGTGCCCGGCGCCAACAAGGCGACGCATTTCATCCAGGCCTGCTGCCAGTCGAAGACACCGATCCTCTACATGAACAACACCACCGGCTACATGGTGGGCAAGGCCTATGAAGAGGCCGGCATGATCAAGCACGGCTCCAAGATGATCCAGGCCGTGACCTCGGCGACGGTGCCGCAGATCACGATCTATTGCGGCGCCTCGTTCGGCGCCGGCAATTACGGCATGTGCGGACGCGGCTTCCATCCGCGCTTCTGCTTCTCCTGGCCGAACGCCAAGACCGCCGTGATGGGAGGCGAGCAGGCCGCCGAGACCATGGCGATCGTC
Source organism: Bradyrhizobium jicamae (assembly GCF_018130695.1). GTDB lineage: Bacteria > Pseudomonadota > Alphaproteobacteria > Rhizobiales > Xanthobacteraceae > Bradyrhizobium > Bradyrhizobium jicamae_B. Next base: position 86,918 of record NZ_JAFCJX010000032.1, read on the forward strand.
ACCGAAGCCGCCGCGGCGCGGCGCGGCAAGCCGATCGAGAAGGAGAAGCTGGAGGCGATGAAGGCCCAGATCACGGGCGTGTTTGATGGCCAGATGGACGTGTTCTCGACCAGCGCGCGTGTGCTCGACGACGGCGTGATCGATCCGCGCGACACCCGCGCCGTTCTTTCGGAGGTGCTTTCGATCTGTCGTGAGGCCGGGGCACGCGAGCCCCAACGCATGCAGTTCTCGGTGGCGCGGCCATGAGCGGGGCAATTGTGAAGCGAACGCCGTTCTTCAAGATCCTGATCGCGAACCGCGGCGAGATCGCGCTGCGCATCATGCGCACCGCGCGCCGGCTCGGCTACGGCGTGGTCGCGGTCTATTCCGATGCCGATCGCGATGCGCTGCATGTCCGCGAGGCCGATCAGGCGGTGCGGATCGGCGAGCCGCTGCCGGCGCAGTCCTACCTGAACATCGCCGCGATCATCGCCGCGGCCAAGGCGAGCGGCGCCGGCGCGGTGCATCCGGGCTACGGTTTCCTCGCCGAGAACGAGGAGTTCGCGCAAGCTTGCCGCGACGCTGGGCTGGTCTTCATCGGCCCGTCGCCGGATGCAATCCGCGCCATGGGCAACAAGGCGGGCGCCAAGGACATCATGCAAAAGGCGGGCGTACCCTGCGTGCCCGGCTATCAGGGCGCCGACCAGGGCGATGCCGCGATGCTGGCGGAAGCAGGCAAGATCGGCTTTCCCGTGATGATCAAGGCCGTCGCCGGCGGCGGCGGACGCGGCATGCGGCTGGTCGTTGATGCCGCGGCATTCCCGGATGCGCTGCGTAGTGCGCGCTCGGAAGCGCAGGGCGCGTTCGGCGATGCGACCGTGATCCTCGAGCGCGCGATCGTCGATCCCCGCCACATCGAGATCCAGGTGTTCGGCGACCGCCACGGCAACGCCATCCATCTCGGCGAACGCGATTGCTCGGTGCAGCGGCGGCACCAGAAGCTGATCGAGGAGGCGCCATCGCCGGCGGTCTCTGCCGACCTGCGCGCACGGATGGGCGCGGTTGCGGTGCAGGCGGTGAAGGCGATTGGCTATGAGGGCGCCGGCACGCTGGAATTCCTGCTCGACCGCGACGGCAATTTCTACTTCATGGAGATGAATACCCGCCTGCAGGTCGAACATCCCGTCACCGAGGCGATCACGGGCCTGGATCTGGTCGAGCTGCAACTGCGCATTGCCGCCGGCGAGCCGCTGCCGCTTAAGCAGGACGACGTCAAATTCTCCGGCCACGCCATCGAGGTGCGGCTGTGCTCCGAAGACGCCCGCCATGATTTCATGCCGCAATCCGGCCGGATGGCGCTGTGGCAGATGCCGGAGACCGTTCGCGCCGAGCACGCGCTGCAGTCAGGCTCGGAGATCCCGCCGTTCTACGATTCGATGATCGCAAAGATCATCAGCCATGGCGCGACGCGCGACGAGGCGCGCGGAAAATTGATCTGCGGGCTGGAGCAGGTCGCCGCCTTCGGCGTCACCACCAACCAGGGGTTTCTGATCGACTGCCTGCGCCATCCCACCTTTGCGAAGGGCCAGGCGACCACGGCCTTCATCGGCCAGCACCGCGAGGCGTTGCTGGCGCCGCGTGCCGATCAGGACAGGGACATCGCGCTGGCGGCGCTGCTGCTCTACGTCACCAATCCCCACGCGCCGCCATGGCGGCGCGGACGATCGCTCGCCGCGACATTTCCGCTCGGACTGCGCATCGATCTCGGTCATGGCGTGCAGGAGATCGAGGTCGTTCGCGAGCGCGACGGTCGTTATGCCGTCGGCAATGGCGACCAGCATCGCTTCGAAATCGAGGACCTCGGCAGCGACGTGATCCGCTTCGGGAACAACGGACTGATGGATTCCGCGCGATACCTTCGTGACGGCGATCGGCTCTACATCCTGCATCGCGGCGTCACGCTGTCGGTCCGCGATCTCACGCTGGCGCCGCCGGAGAGCGCGGCGTCTGCGGGCGGTGACGGCAAAGTCCGCGCCGCCATGAACGGCCGTGTCGTCGCGCTGCTGGTGAAAGCCGGCGACAAGGTTTCGGCCGGTCAGCCGGTGATGACGCTGGAGGCGATGAAGATGGAGCATGTCCACACCGCCGGCGTCGCGGGCACGGTGGCGGCGATCGACGTTGTCGAGGGCGAGCAGGTGGCCATGGGGAAGATCGTGGTGGAGATCGAGGCAGCCGCATAACGGGATGCGTAGGGTGGGCAAAGGCGCGTAGCGCCGTGCCCACCATCAAGTGTCGTGCTCGTGATGGTGGGCACGCTTCGCTTTGCCCACCCTACGCACTGGTTATGTGGCCGACTGCCCGGTCCCCTCATTCAGCCAGCACGCCACCTGATGTTTGGCGCCGGCGTCTTTCAGCACCGGCCGGTCCACCTTGCACCGGTCCATCGCATAGCGGCAGCGCGTATGAAACGCGCAGCCTGATGGCGGGTTGATCGGGCTTGGCACATCGCCGTCGATCAATGGCGTCAGGCGCTTTGCCTTGGGATCGGCAACCGGCACCGAGGCCAGCAGCGCCTGCGTGTAGGGATGGCGCGGGTTGGCGAACAATGCGGCCTTGTCGGCGATCTCGACGATGCGGCCGAGATACATCACGGCGACGCGGTGGCTGATATGGGCGACGACGGCGAGATCGTGCGCGATGAACAGATAGGAGAAATTCTGCCTGCGCTGCAGGTCGATCAACAGATTGATCACCTGCGCCTGGATGGAGACGTCGAGCGCAGAGACTGGCTCGTCGCAGACGATCAGGCGCGGGCCGAGCGAGAGCGCGCGGGCGATGCAGATGCGCTGGCGCTGGCCGCCGGAGAATTGATGTGGAAAATTCTTCATCTGGTCGGCACGCAGGCCGACCTGCTGGAACAGTTCCGCGACGCGCTCCTGCTGCTTCGCGCCCGTCGCGAGCCCGTGCACGCTCAGGGGCTCGCCGACGATATCGCCGGCGGTCATGCGCGGGTTGAGCGACGCGAAGGGATCCTGGAACACGATCTGCATTGAGCGGCGATGCGGCCGCAGCGCCGTCTTGCTGAGCGATGCGATATCCTCGCCATCGAGCCTGATCGCGCCGCTGGTCGGCTCGACCAGCCGCAGCACGGTGCGCGCCACTGTCGACTTGCCGCAGCCGGATTCACCGACCAGGCCGAGCGTCTCGCCGGTGCCGAGCGCAAAGCTGACGCCGTCGACCGCATGCACGGTGCCGATCTGCCGACGCAGGATGCCGCCGCGCACCGCGTAGTGCTTGACGAGATCGGTAACCTCCAGAAGCGGGCGCTGCTCGCTCATACCGCCCCCGTCAGTTCGCCCGCGCGCCAGCAGGCGGCCCAATGGTTCGGCGTGACTTCCTCCAGCGGCGGATAGGCCTGGCGGCAGCGGTCGACTGCGAGCTTGCAGCGCGGCGCGAAAGCGCAGCCCGGCGGCAAGTTCGTCAGCGACGGCACCATGCCGGGAATCTCGGTCAGTCGCGCATCGCTCTGTGCGCCGAGCGCGATCACCGCCGGCATCGACGCCATTAACCCGCGCGTATAGGGATGGCGCGGATTCTCGAACAGCGCCTCGACCGTCGCTTCCTCAACCTTCTTGCCGGCATACATCACGATCACGCGCTGCGCGGTCTGGGCGACGACGCCGAGATCATGGGTGATCAGGATCAGTCCGGTGCCGAGTGTCTTCTGCAGATCGACGATCAGCGCCAGGATCTGCGCCTGGATCGTCACGTCGAGCGCGGTGGTCGGCTCGTCCGCGATCAGCAGTGCCGGCCGGCAGGCCAAGGCCATCGCGATCATCGCGCGCTGGCGCATGCCGCCGGAGAGCTGGTGCGGATATTCGCGCGCGCGGCGTTCCGGCTCGGGAATCCGCACCAGCCGCAGCATCTCGACCGCGCGCTGCCACGCCTCCTTGTTGGTCACCTTCTGGTGCAGCCGCACCGCCTCGATGATCTGGTCGCCGATCCGCATCACCGGATTGAGCGAGGTCATCGGCTCCTGGAAAATCATCGAGATGCGGTTGCCCCGGATGCCGCGCATCGCGGCGTCGTCGAGCGCGAGCAGGTCGGTGCCTTCGAGTATCACCGAGCCGCCGACGATGCGGCCGGGCGGATCAGGCACCAGGCGCATGATCGACAGCGCGCTGACGCTCTTGCCGCAGCCGGATTCCCCGACGATCGCCAGCGTCTCGCCGCGGCCGACCGAGAACGAGACGTCGTCGACCGCACGGAACAGACCCGAATTCGTGAAAAACACGGTCTGAAGGTTCTTTACATCGAGAACCATCTCGGTCGCTCGGGTCTCGCTCATCAGCCGCGCTGCCTCGGATCGAGGATGTCACGCAAGGCGTCGCCGAACAGATTGGTGCCGAATACGGCGAGGCTGATCGCAATGCCCGGGAAGATCACGAGCCACGGCGCGGTGCGGACATATTCGGCCGCCGACTCCGACAGCATGCGTCCCCAGGACGGATAGGGCTCGGGAATGCCGAGGCCGAGGAACGACAGTGATGCCTCGGTCAGGATGGTCGAACCGAGCTGGGCGGTGGCGAGCACGATCAGCGGTGCGATCGTGTTCGGCAGCACGTGGCGCAGTGCGATCCGGGTCTCGCTCATGCCGATCGATTTGGCGGCTTCAACGAACGGCTGCTCGCGCAGCGCCAGCGTGTTGGCGCGGATCACGCGCGCCACCGTCGGGATCAGCGGAATCGCGATTGCGATGATCACGTTCGGCAGCGACGGGCCGAGCGCGGCGGTCATCACCAGCGCAAGCACCAGGAGCGGCAGCGATTGCAGGATGTCGGTGATCCTCTGGAACACGAGGTCGACCCAGCCGGAGAGGTAACCGGAGGTCAGGCCAACGATGACGCCGAGCGTAGCACCGAGCGTGGTCGAGCCGATGCCGACCGCGAGCGAGATCCGCGCGCCGTGGATGATGCGGCTCCAGACGTCGCGACCGAAGGAATCGGTGCCGAACCAGTGCAGCGCCGAGGGCGGCGCCAGCCGATGCGCGGAATCGACGCTGAGCGGATCGTAGCGGCTGATCAGGTCGGCCGACAGCGCAGTCCAGACGAACAGCAGCATGATGACGAGGCCGACCGTGCCGAGCATGTAGCGCTGCGCCAGGAAGGCCAGCCGGCGCCAGCCGCCGGTGGCGTTGGCGCCGGCCTTGCGAAGTTCGCTGTCGAAATTGATCGTCGCCATCGGCTCAGTCTCCGAACCGAATGCGCGGATCGATCGCGGCGTAGAGCATGTCGACCGTGAAATTTACCACCACAACAACGACGGCGATGAACATCACGAGGTTCTGCACGATCGGATAGTCGCGCCAGCGCAGCGCCTCGACCAGGAAGCGGGCGATGCCGGGGATGTTGAACACGGTCTCGGTGACGATGAGGCCGCCGATCAGGAACGCCGCCTCGATGCCGATCACGGTGATCACGGGCAGCACCGCGTTCTTCAAGGCGTGGTGATAGTTCACCGACGCCTCGGAGGCGCCCTTGGCGCGCGCGGTGCGGATGTAGTCCTGCCGCAATATCTCCAGCATCGAGGAGCGGGTGATGCGCATGGTCAGCGCCGCGCTGCGGAAGCCGACCGCCATCGCCGGCACGGCATAGATCGACAGCGCCTCGAGCCAGGTCCGCGGGTTCGGATTGTAGATCGGCATGGTGCCGAACATCGACACCGATGCCATCAGGATCAAAAGCCCGAGCCAGAATGACGGCAGCGACAAGCCGCTGAGGCTGACGACGCGCAGCGCATAATCCAGCCGCGAGCCCTGATGCACGGCGCTGATCACGCCTAAGGGAATGCCGATCGAGGCGGAGAACAGCAGCGCCAGCCCTGCGAGCCGCGCCGTGATCGGAATCCGCGGCAGGATCTCCTCCAGCGCCGGCTTCTCCGAGACGTAGGAATAGCCGAGATCGCCGCGCAGCAGGCCGCCGATCCAGTGCAGATACTGGAGCACGATCGGCTGGCTCAGCCCGAGCTCCTTCTCCAGATTGGCCTTGTCGGCGGGATCGACGAAGCCGGCCGCATCAAAGAGGATGTCGACGATGTTGCCGGGCACGACGCGCAGCAGCACGAAGATGATGACCGAGATCCCGAACAGGGTCACCAGCATCAGGAACAGCCGCCGCACGATATAGGCAAACACCCTGGCTCTCTCCCTGATGCGGCGTCGGCTGGTTTACTAATCTATTTTTTGACGCGTTTCTTCACGCGAACCGGTGTCCACTTCGCTCGAAAACGCTATTTATCCAGCCAGACGTCTTCGTAACGATAGCCGTTATAGGAGCTGTTGGACATCACCGTGATGTTCTTGACATAGGGTTGCCAGCAGGTGCCGGTGCGGCCGTGGAAGATGATGGGACGCGCGACGTCCTCCTGCAGCTTCTTGTCGATCTCCCAGACCAGCTTCTTGCGCTTGTTGAGATCGGTTTCCTCGGATTGCTGATCGAACAGCTTCTCGATGTCCTTGTTGCAATAGTTGGTGTAGTTGCGCTCCGAGCCGCAGGCATAGTTCTCGTAGAAGGACTGGTCGGGATCGTCGACCGCATTGCCGGTCAGATTGAGCCCGAGCGTATAGTCCTTGCGGGCGACCTTCGGAAACCACTGCGCGGTGTCGACGACGTCGAGCTCGGCGTCGATATAGATGCTCTTGAGCTGGTCGATCAGGATGATGGCGGGATCGCGGTAGACGGCGATGTTGCGGGTGGAGACCTTGATCGCGAGATGCTTGTCGGGGCCAAAGCCCGCCTTCTGCATCAGCTTGCGCGCCTCCTCGCGGTTGGCGTTCACGTCGGGGCCGTAGCCGGGAATGGATTCCAGCATCTCCTTGGGCATCGCCCACTGTCCCGCCGGCGCCGGCTCCATCGTGCCGCCGATATCGCCCTGGCCCTCGAACATGATCTGGATGAACGCCTTGCGGTCGAGCGCCAGCGCCAGCGCGCGGCGGACGTCGAGATTGTCGAACGGCGCTGCCGACGAGTTGACGATGATGTTGGTGGAGACGTTGTTCGGCTCCACCACGCAGATCGCCTTGGGATCCTGCGATTTGACGTCCTTGAGCAGCGGGATCGACACTTCGGTCGGGAAGGTCATGTCGAACTTGCCGGAGACGAAGCCGAGGATCGCGGTCGAGCGGTTCGGGATGATGGTGAACTCGATGCCGTCGAGATAGGGCAGGCCCTTCTTGAAGTAATCCGGGTTCTTGACGAGCTTGATCGACTCGTTGGCCTTGAACTCGACGAATTTGAACGGCCCTGTGCCGACCGGCTTGGTGCGCATCTCCGCCGGCGAGACGTGGCAGGGATAGACCGGCGTGTAGCCCGACGCGAGCAGCGACAGCAGCGCGGGCTGCGGGCGCTTCAGGTTGAACGAGGCCTCATAGTCGCCGTTGACGGTGACGTCGTTGACCTGGTCGTACCAGCTCTTGCGCGGGTTCTGCCGGAATTTCTGCTGCGACTTGCCCATCAGCATGTCGAAGGTGCATTTGACGTCGGCCGACGTGAACGGCTTGCCGTCGTGCCACTTCACGTCCTTGCGCAGCTTGAAGGTCAGCGTCTTGTTGTCGGCGCTCCAGGCCCAGCTTTCGGCAAGCTCAGGCCGGATCGTGTCGGTGCTGTTTTGCGCGATGTGCTGATCGAAGATCACGAGGTTGCTGAAGATCGGCATGAACGGCACGTTCAGCGAGTAGGTCGCGCCTTCGTGGATCGAGGCGCTGCCGGGGCTGTCGCGGTGGTAGATCCGGAAGATGCCGCCGGACTTCCCTTCACCCGCCGCCGACGCATCGCCGATTGCCAGCACAGACAACAGCACGACGGCCAGCGCTTGCACGCTCCGCATGGTCCCCTCCACGATGTTCGGTCTCGATGGCCGATTGGCATCGACGATACCACGGGGAGAGGTGCGGGCAACCCGCGCGGCCCGCGCGGGGATTGGCAATAAGGATGACTTGCGCCGCAAGACTTTCCACATCGTGGGAATATGCGCGGAACTCGCGATGGCTGGAACGACTGATGGCACTGCGACAGAATGACCTCGTTTACTCCGCCGCCTGCGACGAGGGCGGTGCCACGGTCCCGACGCCATCGGCCTCCGTTGCCGAGATCGTGGTGCGGATCATCAGGCGGCCCTCATGCGCGGGCCAGGGGCGGCCGCGATGCATGGTGGCGCGGTTGTCCCACATCACGACGTCGCCCTGCTTCCATTGATGCAGATAGCTGACGCCGGGCGCGGTCGCCGCGGCAGTCAGCTCCTCGATCAGTGCCGTGCCATCGGCGGCATCCATGCCCTCGACGCCATAGGCGTGGGAGGCCAGATAGATCGCGCCGCGGCCATTGACGGGATTGCGCCACACCATGCGCCAGCACACCGGCGGCAGCGCGTCGACTTCCGCCGATGTCGCCAGGCCCGCGGCAACCTTGCTGCGCGAATGCGCGTAGGAGTGCCAGGCAAAGGAATTTTCCAGCCGCTGCTGCTGCGCCTTGTCGAGCCGCTCGAACGCCAGCCGCATCGAGACGAACTCGGTCTCGCCGCCATGCTCGGGAATGATCCGCGCCGACAGGATCGAGGTCAGCGCCGGCACGCGCTTGAAGGACGAATCGGTGTGCCAGAGCTGGTTGGCCTTGGCGCGCATCGATTGCCGGTGATCGGCTGCCACCACCTTGCCGTCGGGGCCGAAGGTCGAGAGGATCACGAAATGCGAGCCGGTGCCCATCGAGCCGACTTTTGTGACTTCCGGTGGACCAAAGCGACGTGAGAATGCGAGCTGGATGTCGTCGGTGACATCCTGGCCGCGAAACACGAGCACCGAGTGTTCCTCGAACGCCGCCCGCACCGCCGTATAGGCCGCGTCGTCATTGGCGACGTCGCTCAGCGTCACGCCGCGCAACTCCGCGCCGAAACCCAGACCCAGCGGGATCACGTCCATCTGATATCCTCCCTGATTTTCTTCTTGTTGCTGCTAACCCATCGCGATCAGATTCTGTCGCTGCTTGTGGCTGGCCGCTTCGATGCGATGCGTGACCAGCGCGAATACGGCCCAGCTGGCGTGGAACGCCACGCCGGCGAGCACGACCATCGTGCCGGGAATCGGGCCGATCGCGGCGCGCTCCCACACCTCCGACAGCTGGATGAGCGGCAGCGGATGGATCGCGAGCTTGCCGTAATAGGCGATGGCCTGGATCGCGAAGATCCAGCCATAGGTGCGCCGCAGCCTCCGCCCGATCGCGCGCGCATAGCTGATGTGGTAGCGCGGGTGGCGGTAGTCATCGGCCAGCAGTTCGGTCCAGCCCGAATCCAGCGCGAGATCTTCGCCCCGGATCATGGGCGCGTAGAAATCGGTCTCGAGCAGGCGGGCCCGGGCGCGCCAGACATTGAAGTAGCGGTAGCGGCGGGCCTCGAACAGCAGGAACACGGTCACCAGCAGGCCGACCAGCACCATCGGCAGGGGCGAGGCGACCGCGCTGCTGTAGGTCGCCGAGAGCGCGATGCCCGTGGTGACGACCGCCCAGTTGGTGGAGCTGTCGAGGCGCGTGCGCCAGACAGTGCTGCGGTACACCTCGCCGCGGTAGAGATGGGCGATCGCGCCGATCTCTGCAGCGGTGAATTCGAGCCTTCGGGCCGCCTGCGGCGTCGGCTCGCGCGGTTGGGATGATGGCATGACATGCCTCCCGGCGAAGTTGGCTGACAATTCGCTACTATAGGCACGCCCACCCGCACGAGGCGAGTCCAGCACAAGTTGCATCACACGATCCGCGAGGTCTTGTTGCCCCAGTAGCGGTCGCGCAGCAGGCGCTTGTAGAGCTTTCCGGTCGGCAGCCGTGGCAGCTCGGCCTCGAAGTCGACCGAGCGCGGCACCTTCTGGCGCGACAGCGATGTCGCGCAGAACGCCATCAGCTCCTCGGCCAGCTCAGGCCCCGGTGCGATGCCGTCGACCGGTTGCACCACCGCCTTCACCTCCTCGCCGAGGTCGACATTGGGCACGCCGAACACCGCGGCGTCGGCGACCTTGGGATGGGTGATCAGCAAATTCTCGCATTCCTGCGGATAGATGTTCACGCCGCCCGAGATGATCATGAAGGTGGCGCGGTCGGTGAGATAGAGGAAGTTGTCGTCGTCGACATAGCCGACGTCGCCGACCGTGCTCATGCTGCCGTCGGCCGAGCGCGCCTCCCTGGTCTTGGCGGGATCGTTGAAATATTCAAACGGCGAACCGGTCTTGAACCACACAGTGCCGGGCGTGCCCTTCGGCGCCGGCTGCATGTTCTCGTCGAGGATATGCAGATCGCCGAGCAGCACCTTGCCGACGGTGCCGCGATGCGCCAGCCATTCCTGGCTGTCGCAAGCGGTGAAGCCGAGGCCTTCGGTGGCGCCGTAATATTCGTGGATGATCGGGCCCCACCATTTGATCATGTCGTCCTTCACCAGCGCCGGGCAGGGCGCCGCGGCATGGATCGCGATCTCCAGCGACGACAGATCGTAGCGGTTGCGGACTGCTTCGGGCAGCTTCAGCATCCGCGAGAACATCGTTGGCACCAGCTGGGTATGCGTGACGCCCCACCTCTCGACCAGCTCGAGATAACGCTCGGGATCAAAGCTCTCCATGATGATGGCGGTGCCGCCCATCCGGATGGTGAGATTGACCGCGGCTTGCGGCGCCGAATGATAGAGCGGGGCCGGCGAGAGATAGACCATGCCCTCGCGGTATTTCCAGATTCCGATCAGGAAATCGAACAGCGGCAGGTTCTGCACCGGCGGCTGCTCCGGCAGCGGGCGCAGGATGCCTTTGGGACGGCCGGTGGTGCCGGACGAATACAGCATCGCGGTCCCCAGTGCTTCGTCCGCGATCGGCGTCGACGGTAACCCTGAAGTCGCATCCTGCAGGCTGACGATGCGCTCGCTTTCGGTCGCGCCGTCGACGACGACGCAGAGCGCGACGTTGGGGCATTCCTTCAGCGCCTCGCGCGCGATGTCGAGCTTCGCCTTCGAGGTGATCAGGATGCGCGACTGGCTATTGGTCAGGAGATAGGCGAGCTCGCCCGGAGTGAGGAAGGAGTTGATGCAGGTGAAATAGAGGCCCGAGCGCTCGCCGGCGCCGCAGGCCTCGAGGTAGCGGTTGTTGTTCTCCATGAAGATCGAATAGTGATCGAGCCGCTGCAGGCCGCGCTTGCGGAACAGATGCGCCAGGCGGTTGCTGCGCGCGTCGAGCTCGCGATAGGTGACGATCTCGCCGGTCGACGCCATGATGAAGGCGGGTTGCAGCGGACGCAGGTAAGCATGCTTGCCGGGATACATCTATTTCCACTTCCTCACTATGCAGCCATATCGAGAATTTCGCGGATCTGCTCCGGCCCATCGATCTTGCGCGGATTGCGCGGCACCCAGGGCGTACGCATCGACTGCGCGGCGATGCGGTCGAAATGCTCCGCTCCCACCTGCACCGCCCTGAGGCTGCGCGGCATGCCGAGATCACGAATGAATTGATCGAGCACATCACCGGCATCCTGGCCGGAATGACCCATCGCGGCTGCGACCAGCGCCTGCCGGTCGGCATTGTCGCGTTTGTTCCAGCGCATCACCGCGGGCAGCATCACGCAGGACGTGTAGCCGTGCGGCACGCCGAACTCGGCGCCGAGCACATAACCGATGCCGTGGCTCGCGCCCATCGGCACGCCCGAGGCCAATGGTCCGGTCGAGAGCCAGGTGCCGATCTGGCAATCCATCCGCGCGGAAATATCCTTCGGGTCAGCCTTCACCCGCGGCAGGCCCTGCGCCAGCATTTCCAGCCCCTTCAGCGCCTGTGCATCGCCGTAGGGATGCGCCTCGCGCGAGCAGATGCCTTCGACGCAATGGTCGACGGCGCGGATGCCGGTGGAGAGGAACAGCCATTCCGGCGTGTGGACGGATAGCTCGGGGTCGAGGATGGTGGCGCGCGGCATCACCAGCGGATGGCGCAGCATCTCCTTCTGCTTCTTTGCTTCATTGGTGACCCCGGCGATCGAGGAAAACTCGCCGCCGGCGATCGTGGTCGGCACGCTGATCTGGCGCACGGTCGGCGGCTTCATCTCGGGCGAGACGCCGCCATGGGTGCGGATCCGCTCGATGCCGTCGGTCGTGGTGACGTCGTTGGCGAGGCAAAGCTGCACCGCCTTGGCGCCGTCGGTGATCGAGCCGCCACCGATGGTGACGATCAGGTCGGCCCTGGCGTTGCGCGCCTGTGCGGTCGCGGCGATCACGGCGGCGCGTGGGGTATGGGCGGGCATCTGGTCGAACGTGCCGACGCAGCGGGCGCCAAGCGCGCGGCGCACCTTCTCGATCTCGTCAGTGCTGCGGTTCAGAGTTCCCGACACCATCAGGAACGCACGCTGGGCGCCAAGGCGGTCCAGTTGCTCGACCACCGCTTCCGTTGCAGGCCGCCCGAACACGACTTCGTCCATGGCGCCAAATACGACACGGCCCTTGTGCACGCTTTTGTCCTCCCGGGACATCTTGCTTGGTCTCTTGAGCCGGTTGCCGGCCTTGTTGGGCGGCAGGTTAGCGGAGGAATTTCGAGGCGTCATCAGCCTTTGCCGGCCTCATAATTCAGTGTCATCACCCGCGCATGCGGGTGATCCAGTATTCCAGAGACGCTTGCGATGGAATCGATGGGTCTCGGCGTACTGGGTCGCCCGGTCCCGTCTACGCCAAGGCTTCGACGAGGCTTGCGCTCGCAGGCGCGCCGTAGCTTCAGCGGAGGCGGCGAGCCGGGCGATGACAGTGGAGTGTGAGGACATAGCTTCGCATTCTCGCGACATGATTTGTCCGAGTTTTCCATGTCGTTCCGCCCTCGCTCTGTAGCGAGGGCGCAGGGAAGACCGGGTGCGCGCCGCACCCGCGGTCCCGTGCGCCATGTGCACA
>NZ_JAFCJX010000033.1 GCF_018130695.1 Bradyrhizobium jicamae
CGCGGGTGCGGCGTGCACCCGGTCTTCCCTGCGCCCTCGTTATCTGAGAGGGCGGAACGAGATGGAAAACTCGGACAGATCATGTCGCGAGAATGCGGATGCATATTTCAATGTCATCCCCGCGAACGCGGGGATCCAGTACGCCGCGTGTTCTCGGTTGAATCACAACCGCCTCTGGAATACTGGATCACCCGCATGCGCGGGTGATGACACCGAGTTGTTGCAAGTAGAGATGATGGATTGCTTCGCTTCGCTCGCAATGACGGCTAGGATGCCAGCAGCCAACACACGGAGAGACAACTCCAATGACCGGGCAATCCTGGCGCTGTTCCAGACGACGCCTCATCGCGCTCGCTGCCGTCATGCTGAGCCCGAATCCGACCTCCGCCTCCGACAAGATGACAAAACCCCAGGCCGCCTATCAGGACGGGCCGAACGGCATCTACTCCTGCGGCCTGTGCACGCTGTTCGTCGAACCGAACGGCTGCAAGGTGGTCGAGGGCGAGATCAGCAAGGGCGGCTGGTGCAAGGCGTTCGCGCCGGTGGATTGAGCTCTTGCCATACGCACGATTGCGTAGGGTGGGCAAAGCGTCAGCGTGCCCACCATCAGGAGCACCCTGCAGATGGTGGGCACGGCGCAAGCGCGCCTTTGCCCACCCTACAATTCTCTTGCATTCGAAAACGCGAACGAGCTCACCCGCCGCGTCGTTTCGTCGAGGATCAGGCTGCGCGTGATCGGCGGCTCGGCGCGCTGGCTGCAGTTTTCGCGTTCGCAGAGGCGGCAGTTGACGCCGATCGGGGTGCCCTCGGCTTTCTCCAGATCCATGCCGGTGGCGTAGACGAGCTTTGCGGCGTGGCGGATCTCGCAGCCGAGGCTGAGCGCAAAGCGCGGCTGCAGCTGGGGATGCGGCGCAATCGGCCGGCGCACCGTCTGCGCGATCGAGAAATAGCGGGTGCCGTCGGGCAATTCGATCACCTGGCTGAGCAGGCGGTCCGGTGCGTCGAAGGTCGAGTGCACGTTCCACAGCGGGCAGGTGCCGCCGAACTTGGAGAACGGGAAGGTGCCCGACGAGAAGCGCTTGGAGACGTTGCCGGCATTGTCGACGCGCAGCATGAAGAACGGCACGCCGCGCGCGTTCGGCCGCTGCAGGGTGGTGAGGCGGTGGCAGACCTGCTCGAAGCCGGCGTTGAAGCGCTGCGCCAGCACATGCACGTCGTAGCCGAGCTGCTCGGCGGCGGCATGGAAAGCCCCGTACGGCATCATCGCAGCGGCCGCGAAATAATTCGCGAGCGTGATGCGGTAGAGCCGTCGTGCGGTGTCGTCGAGCGGGCCGGCGCGGCCGACAATGGCGTCGATCGCGCCGCCGTGTTCGACGAAGCCGAGCTGCAGCGCGAGCTGGAAGATCCGGCCCGGGCCGTCGACCAGTTCGGAGAGCAAGAGCTGCCGGCGATGGCGGTCGAAGCGGCGCAGCGTCTCGCGCATCACGTCGACAGGCATGATGCGGGTGACGATCGAATGCTTTTCCCGCAGGCGGTCGGCCAGCGCGGCATAGAGGCCCTCGGCCGGCGCGTTGATCTCGTCGCGCAGGCTTTCTGCCGCGGTCTCGATCTCGCCGAAATAGTTGCGGTTGGCCTCGATCAGATCGCGCACCCGCTCGATCGGATTGGCCTCGAACTGGGTACCCTCGCGGTTGGCCATCTGCGCCGCCGCCATGGTCTCGCCACGGCGCGCCTCGGTGTAGGCCGCATAGAGCCGCTGCAGCGCGTGCGTCACGCCGGGGCAGAGCTCGGCGAGATCGCGCAACTCCTGCTTCGGCAGGTCGATCTGGCGGAACAGCGGATCGGAGAAGATCTCGTTCAGTTCGGCAAAGAAGCGGTCCTCGTCGGCGGTGGCGAGATCGCGCAGATCGAGGTCATAGGTTTCGGCCAGCCGCAGCAGCAGCTGCGCGGTCACCGGCCGCTGGTTGCGCTCGATCAGGTTGATGTAGCTCGGCGAAATCTCCAGCCCCTCGGCCATCTGGGTCTGCGACAGCCCAAGCTGCTGCCGGATCCGCCGGAAGCGGGGCCCGACGAACAGCTTTTTTGCGGAGTCAGCGGGCATGGGAGGCTCTCCCTTCGCCTCTCCCCGCGTGCGGGGAGAGGCCGGATTGCATCGTCAGATGCAATCCGGGTGAGGGGGACTCTCCGCGAGTCCCGCTGTGGCCGCCCCTCACCCCAACCCTCTCCCCGTAAGAACGGGGAGAGGGGGACGATTGAGCGTCTCCTCCGAGCGCAGGCATGGCAGTCTTCCTGACCTATATGTGACTAAATTGACAAAATTACATTTATTACAAGTGATGATGTTACATGACATCACCAATAAAAAACAAGCCATCTATACGCAGATCGTGTTTTCGCGTTTAGCTTCTGCCACGCATTTCACAGCGCGTTGTCAAAGATGTCGCTGGGTGACTGAGGACGAAAGCTTTGGCCGGCGCACAAACAGCCGGTTTCACAAGGAGACTGACAATGACCAAGGGCAGCAATTTCTGGGTGATCGGCGGCGAGTTCGGCTCGATGAACTTCCACAAGCTCGTCGAAGGCTCCGCGCAGGTGCAGGGGCCGTTCAAGACCCGCAAGGAAGCCGAGGATGCCTGGCGCGTGGTCTCCGAAGAGAACCGCCACAAGGCCGGCGTGCGCTTCTCCATCGTCGAAGAGCCGTCGCGCGTCTCGGCCTGACGGACCGCTTTACACCAATCAAGAAACGTCCAGGGACGGCGGCCCCATCCGGTTCATCCGGGTGGGGTCGACCGCTTTGGGGGCAGCACCGCGACCACAGAGCGTTTTCGAGCGAAGGGGATGCCGGTCGGCGTGAAGCAAGCGCGTCAAAGAAAAGATGTGTTGGGGATAAGTCCTTGGGATCAAACGCCCTTTGCGGCAAACATGGTTACTGATAGGTTAACGCTCGTCCCCGTGAGCATGAGGCCGCATCCGATGGCAGATCCGCAGAACACCGGCAATGAGGCCCGCGAGATGCGGCCGACGCTGCGTGAAGCCTTGCGGAAGGCGCGGATCGAGGCGGCCGATCGCACCGGGGTGGTGGTCGAACTCCGCGATGCCGAGGTGGCGCGGCTGGAAATCCTCAATGATGCGCTTGATCCGCTGTTCGCGCAGGTGCCGGACAAGGTCGACCTGTTCGACCGCGGCATCAGCCAGGGCGAGACGCCGCGGCTGTGGATCGACGTGGTCGCGCACATCCTGATGGGGCGCGACAAGCGGATCTATCGTTTCGTGCAGGACAGCCGCTTCGGCCGCATCGTGCTCGCCGAATCGCACGACGTGCCCGTGATCGTCGATGCCGTCACCGATTACGTCGCGCGCCGTATGATCGAGCGCGAGCATGCGATGGTGGCGACGCCGATGCCCGAGGTGAAGGAGGAGCCCGTCGTCGAGGTGAGGAAGCGCGGCGGCTTCGGCATGTTCGTGTTCGGCTTCCTCGTGGGCGCGCTCGCGCTGTTCGGGCTGGCGCTGTTTCTGAGCCTGCGGAATATGTAGGAAGCGGCGAGCCGGGGGGCATCGTGGTCATCACACCTACCTCGGCGTTTTTCGCCATCCTCGCCGCGGGCTCGGTGATCGGCAGCGCGGTGCTGTACAACAAATGGCAGACGTTCCGCCGCGCCGACTACATCCGCACCTTCATTTGGCCGCGCGGCCTGCTGGAGCGGCTGGAGAAGCGCCATCCCGGCTTCGCCCGCAAGGACAGCGCGCTGGTGTCGCGCGGCTTGAGGCAGTTTTTCGTCGCCTATCTCATGAGCGGCAAGCGCTACGTGTCGATGCCCTCGCAGGTCGCCGACGATCTCTGGCACGAGTTCATCCTCTACACCCGCGAATATGACGCGTTCTGCCGCCGCGCCTTCGGCGGCTTCCTGCATCACACGCCCGCGGTCGTGCTGGTGAAGGAGCGCCGCCAGAGCAATGAGGGCCTGCGGCGGGTGTGGTGGTATTGCTGCAAATACGAGAACATCGATCCGGTCAGGCCCACGCGGCTGCCGCTGTTGTTCGCGCTCGACAGCAAGCTGAACATCCCGAACGGCTTCGTCTATCAGCCCGACTGCGAAGCGCTGCGTCGTAACGGCAGCGGCGGCGGCTATTGCGGCGGCGATTTCTCCGACTCCTCGATCGACGGCTCCTCCGCAGGCTTTGGCGATGCCGGCAGCGATAGTGGTGGCGACAGCGGTGGAGACAGTGGTGGTGATGGCGGAGGAGGCGGCGACGGTGGAGGTTGCGGAGGTGGTGGCTGCGGCGGTGGCGGCGGAGATTAACTCAACCGAACCTGCTGCAGCTCATGGATGCCGTCATGCTTGCCAAAACCGCGCACGGTCTGCTCGCAGCGCCAGCCATTGCCGTCGCGCTCGACGGTGAAGAGATTGTAGGCCGCACCCGGATAATGCTTGCGCGCCAGCGCCGATGCCGACGGCACGCCGATCGCGGGGATTTTTCGCTCGGGCCCGTCGAACCACATCGTCGAGTGAATGTGGTCGTGGCCGTGCAGCACGAGCTCGACGCCGTGCCGCTGCAGCAGCGCGCGCAACTGATGCGAGTCGGTCAGCCGCTTGGCGCGGCCGTCGGAGTGCAGCGGATGATGCACCAGCAGCACGCGGAAGGCATCCTCCGTCGACAGCTGCGCGAGGATGGTTTCGAGCGCCTCGAGCTGCGCCTTTCCGAGCCATCCGGTCGCCATCAGCGGCGGCGTCGGCACCGCCGAGGAAGCGCCGATCAGCGCCAGCGGCCCGCGCCGGCGCAGGAACGGGAAGGAGACCGTCGCTTCGGCATCGCCGCGCAGATAGTCGCCAAAGGTATGCGTGAAACGATGCCGCGTCGCGCGCACATAGGCGTCGTGATTGCCGGGCACGATCGTGACGTCGCTGGGCTGGCCGACGCCCTCCAGCCATTGCCTTGCGGGGTGAAATTCGGCGTCCAGCGCCAGATTGACGAGATCGCCGGTGACGGCGACATGATCCGGCTGCTGCGCCTGCATGTCCTTGACCAGCGCGTCCAGCACGTCGCGGCGGTGATATTTGTGCCGGTTGCGCGTCCAGTTCAAATAGCCCAGCGCCCGCTTGCCCGCGAGATCGCGCAGCCGCGCCGCCGGCAGCGGCGGCAGATGCGGGTCGGAGAGATGCGCAAGGCGGAACGCCGCCATTATTCGGTCCCGCTCGGATTGCCTGTGTTATACGGCCGGCGCACGGTCATTCGCGTGATCCCGAAAGTCCTGTCCTGTCTTGGCAAGCCGGAGGTGTCAGCGCAAGATCAAACACCATGTGACAGAGGTATCAGTGACGGACCTGCAGGGTTGGCGCCGACGTTTCGAACCGCAGTTGAGGCGGGTGTTTCATGTCTACTGGCGGTTCGCCCGCGGCATGACGCTCGGCGTCCGCGGCGTCGTGCTCGATGCCGACAACAGGGTGTTTCTGGTCAAGCACAGCTACGTCCATGGCTGGTACCTGCCGGGCGGCGGGGTGGAGGTCGGCGAGACCTTTCTGGAATCGCTCAGGCGCGAACTGGTCGAGGAGGGACGGATCGAGCTCACCGGCGAGCCGGTGCTGCACGGCGTCTTCCTCAACCAGCACGTCTCGCGCCGCGATCACGTCGCGGTCTACGTCGTGAGGCATTTCCGCCAGGACCGGCTGCCGGAGCCGAACCACGAGATCGTCGCGACCGGCTTTTTCGACGCCTCGGCGCTGCCCGACGAGACCACGCCGGGCACGCGGCTGCGGATCGCCGAGGTGCTCGAGGGCAAGCCGCCGATCGCGACGTGGCGCTAGCCGTGTGCTGTGCTAGGTTCCCCTTGATCTGACATCGTCGGGCGGGGCACCTGTTGAAGTACGTGAAGGCGATTTTTTGCGTTGTATTGCTGCTGGTGCTCGCCAGCAACATCTGGTCGATGTCGAAATGGAGCGAAAGCCGCGGGGTCTATGACGACATCTGCTATCTCCGCCAGGCGCATCTGTTCAAGCGCTTCGGGCTCGGCGGCATCGACACCAACATCGCCAGGGATGACGATCAATACCTGGCCGAGAGGCTGAAGGAGATCAACTATCCGACCTGGAACGACCCGGCGACCGCGCCGTGCCACGTCGTGATGGCGGGCTCGGGCAAACGCGTGATGCAGTATCCACCGGGCACCGGCTTCGTGCTCTCGCTCTTTCCCGAAGGCTTTCAGGTGATCCCGCTCTACGTGCTGACGTCCGTCGTCGCCGCCGGCTTTGCCATGTTTGCGATCAACCTTGCGACGAATATCAGCACGCTGGCGCTCGCCGGCGCGTGCGGCATTGTCGCGATCTATCTGATGGTCAATCCGACCAAGGCAAGCTATTCGGTGGCGCCCACCATGATCGTTTGTGCGTTCGCAGGACTCGTGACCGCATGGCTGTTCAGCGCGCCGGCACGGAATCGCTGGACGCTGTGGGCTGTCGTCGGCCTGTTGATTGGTCTGTCCGTCAGCTTCCGTCTGCCGAACCTGCTCCTCGCATCCGGCTATTGCCTGTTCCTGCTCGCAGCGTTCCTGGTCGCGCGCAACAGGCAGACCTTTCTTGCAGGTCTCTCGTTCGGTGTCGCGTTTCTGATCGGCCTCACACCGACATTGATCGCCAATGCCGTCAATGCCGGCAGTCCGTTTGCGACGACTTATGGCAGCGCGGACGTCGTGCCGCCTGAGATCGACGCGAGTGTTCTGCGCCTCTATCTGCTCAACCTGCAATTCGGCCTGCTGTTGATAGCTGTGATCTGGACCGCGGCGCTGTGGCGGTTCGCCGGGCGTGGCGGCAAGCAACTGGCATGGCTCGTTGCGGCCAATCTGGCAGTGAATCTGGTTTTCTTCGCCACCCATCCAATCTTCACGCCCTATTACATCATGCCGGTTGTTTCGCTGTCGCTGTGGACGTTGCTGTTTGTCACCTTGCTGTCGCATCGTGCCTTGATCACGGATGGCGTGCGCCCTTGGCAGGAGGCGATCGCCTGATGCGGTATAAGGAGGCCATGGACAGACCTGATTCGGCGGGCGGGCGATGACGACACCAGCGTTGCGGGTTGCGGTCCTGGTGCCGTGCTTCAACGAGGAAGCCGCGGTCGCCACCGTCGTGGCCGATTTCCGCAAGGCGCTGCCCGACGCCTCCGTCTATGTCTACGATAACAACTCGAAAGACCGCACGGCCGAGGTGGCGAGGGCCGCCGGCGCCGAGGTGCGCAGCGAGCGGCGGCAGGGCAAGGGCAACGTCGTGCGTCGCATGTTCGCCGACGTCGAGGCCGACGTCTATGTGCTGGTCGATGGCGACGCCACCTATGACGCGCCGAGCGCACCGCGCATGATCGAGACCCTGCTGGCCGGCCGGCTCGACATGGTGGTCGGCCTGCGGGTCGACCAATCCGTCGCCGCCTATCGACCGGGTCACCGCACCGGCAACTGGATGCTGACCAATTTCCTGTCGTCGGTGTTCGGCCAGACCTTCACGGACATCCTGTCCGGCTATCGCGTGTTCTCGCGCCGCTTCGTCAAATCCTTTCCGGTGCTGTCGGATGGTTTCGAGATCGAGACCGAGCTCACCGTGCATGCGCTCGAGCTGTCGCTGCCGGTCGCCGAGATCGAGACGCCGTATTACGCGCGGCCCGAAGGCTCGGTCAGCAAGCTCAACACCTGGCGCGACGGCTTCCGGATCCTCGGCACAATCCTGAAGCTCTACCGCTCGGAGAAGCCGCTGCGATTCTTCGCCACGATCGGCATCTTCCTGGCGCTGGTCTCGATCGGGCTTGCGGTGCCGATCGTCATCACGTTCATCGAGGAGGGCGTGGTGCCGCGGCTGCCGACCGCGGTGCTGTCGACCGGCCTGATGATCGTGGCGGTGCTGGCGGTGTCGGCGGGGCTGGTGCTCGACACCGTGACGCGCGGCCGCCGCGAGATGAAGCTGCTGGCCTATCTGTCGCAGCCGGCCCCTCGCAGGGATTAACGCTGATCGGGAGATGGACCCGGTCCCCGCCAGATGCTATCCCGCGAACTACGATGAACGATCTTTCCCTGACCATCCTGCCCGAGACCCCGAAAGACGCGCAGGCGATCGAACGCCTGCTCGAGCGCACCTTCGGTCCGGGCCGCTTCGTGCTCAGCGCCTACCGGCTGCGCGAGCATGTCGATCATCTGCTCGATCTGTCCTTCACCGCGCGGATCGGCACGCTGCTGGTCGGCTCGGTGCGCCAGTTGCCGGTATGCATCGGCGAGACGCCGGCGCTGATGCTCGGGCCGTTGACGGTCGAGCCGCCGTTCCGCAGCCGCGGTGTCGGCCGCCTGCTGCTCGAACGTTCGATCAACGATGCCCGCGCGAAGGGTCACCGTCTGATCGTGCTGGTCGGCGACGAGCCGTATTATTCCCGCGTCGGCTTCAAGCCGATCCCGAAGGGACGGGCGATCATGCCCGGGCCGGTCGACTACAGCCGTTTGCTGGTGCTGGAGCTGGTCGAGGGCGCCTTCGAGGGCGTGTCCGGTCCGATCCAGCCGGATTGGAGCAAGGCGCTCTAACGCGGGTCACAATTCTGCGTGTTGGACGCTAGCGTGGTCGTGATGCCACCGGAACCCGGGTCGCAGTTGCACGGCCGAGAAAACTGAAGCACAGTTGGCATGAAGCGCCGGGCCACAACCGGCGCATGTCACATCAAAAGGGAGCGCGCCGTGATCAAGGTCAGTGTCATGTATCCAAACAACCCCGGTGCGCGCTTCGATCACGATTACTATCGCGACAAGCACATGCCGCTGGTGAAAGCGCGCCTCGGCGACGCCTGCAAATACTACACGGTCGACAAGGGCCTGGCCGGCGGCGCACCGGGCGCTCCCGCGACCTATGTCGGGATGTGCCACATTTTCTGCGACTCCGTTGAAGCCTTCGCGGCCGGCATGGGCAAGCATGGCAAGGAGATCATGGCCGACATCCCAAACTACACCGACCTGCAGCCGGTGATCCAGATCAGCGAAGTCGTCGTCGGCCATTGAGGCCGCGGACGTCGAAGAGCATTGTCCCTCTGCCGGGTGCGGCAGAGGGATTTTGCTTGTCACGGTGCTTCACATCCGCAAAGCGCCTCACAGCTTCTGTGAAATGCCGATATAGAAGCCGCGTCGCGGGCCGTATTGCGGCGCGAACACGCCGATTCCAGAGCCATCCCTGATCTGGTAGATCGAATCGAACAGGTTGACGACGTCGAAGCGGACGGTTGTCGGCTTGTTCGGGCCAACGATGTTGAAGTCATGTGACAGGCCGAGATTCACCTGGGTGTATCCCGGCAGGTGGTCGGTGTTGGCGAAGCCCGAGCGCAGGCCGCTGCCGTAGATCATCGAGGCGCTGAAGCGGGTGCCGTTCCAGAGATAGGACGCGCCGGCCGACGCCGTCCATGTCTGGGCGTGATCCGTGTAGACGTAGTGGCTGGCGATGTATGCGAGTTCGTCGGGATCGAACAGGTACTGGTTCGAGACCACGTTGGTCGCGATCTGCTGCGCCCAGGCCAGATTCCCATAGGCCTGGAAATTGCCGTTGGTGTATTTCGCCTTGAGCTCGACCCCGACATTCTCGCCGCGCTCGTAGTTGAATCCGGTCAGCACATAGGCCGCGCCGAACTGACCGTCGTCGAGCAGATCACGGGCGGTCTTGTAGTAGGCGTCGATACCGACATCGAGGCCCGGTATCGCATAGATCTTCTGGTCGACGCCGACGTCGAACACGTTGGAGCGTTCCGGCAAGACGGGGCTGCTGGTGGCGACCGCCGGCTGCTGCGACGTTCCCTGAACCAGCGCCAGATTGACCGGGGCTGCGATCGCCTGCTCCGGTGGCGTGAAGTTGCGCGAATAGCCGGCGTGGAAGATCGTTCCATCATATGGCTTCCAGGTCAGATTGACCCGCGGGCTGAGCTGGTTGGCGTCGACATACTGGTACATCTGGTCGAAACGGAGGCCGACATTGAGGGTCAGCTGGTTGTTGATGCGCCATTCGTCCTGCAGATAGGTGCCGATCAGCCAGCCGGTCTTGGCATTCGAATCGAAGATCGAGAACGGCGCGTCGATGGTGCCGGCGCTCGGGTCGGTCGGGTCAACCAGCGGCAGCACGGTCGAGAAATTGTTGACCAGCGTTCGTTCCGACGAGGCCGAGAAGCCGAAGCGCAGCGTGTGGGCATAGCCCACGCGCCAGGCCGTGTCTTCCTGGATGCCGTTGACGACGCTCTGGCGATAGACGTCGGATGCGACGCCGTTGAAGACGAGATCGCCGATCGTGTCGGGGTAGAAATGCAGCTGGCTGTAGCGATTGAAGTAGGACAGCTGCATGTCGATGTCTTCGACCGACTTCTGATAGGCGACGACGTTGAACTGGCTGAACTCGGTCTGGCGTTCGTTGAGCTTCGAGGAATCGAAGTTCGAGGTGCCGAACGCCGTGAAATTCGGTGTCTGCCCGGGATTGTTCGGGATCTGGTAGCTGCTGTTGGAAACGCCCCCGATATAGGTCAGGCGGCTGGTCGGATCGAGCACCGTCGACAGGTAGAGAAACCCCTTCTCCTGGGACGTGTTGTCGTGAATCGCATTGTATGACGGCGTCGGGTTCTCGATGCCGACGCTGCTCTGGAAATAGCGTCCCGACACGAAGTACTGGGTTTGCCCGACCGTCCCGCCATATTCGAAGCTCGGGGTGATCGTGCCGTGGCTGCCGCCATACACGCTGACCTTGCCGGTATTGTCGAACGCGTCGGTCTTGGTTTGGATGTCGAGAACGCCGGCGGTGCGGAAGCCGTATTGCGCGGGCAATGCGCCGGTGAGCAAGGCGAGGCTGCCGACAATGCCGGTATCGATGATCTGGCCGAAGGCGCCGACGCCGTCGGGCAGCATGATGCCGTTGATGCGGTATTGCAGATTGGCGTGCTCGTTGCGCACATGGAGTTCGCCGCTCGCCGCCGAGTCCTGCGTCACGCCCGGGAATTGCAGCAGCACCTTGTCGAGCGGCGCGTCGGTGCCCTGCGGCATCGCCTCGATGGCCTGGTGATTGACCTGATGCGCATTGGCGCCGACCGGGGGGACGATGCTCTGGCGCGCCGTGTCGAACTTGTCGTTGGTGCTGGTCACGACCGGCGCGCCGGTGGGCGGACGTGCGGTTGGCGGCGCCTCGCGTCGTGTCGCGACGCGCCGTTTCCTGGGTCGCCGCGGCGTCTGGGCTTGCCGTGGCGCGTCGACATCGACTTCCGGCAGCGTGACGGCGCCGCCTGATCCGGGCGACGGGGTCTGGGCGCCGGCGGCATGGCTCAGCCCGAGCAGCACCGAGGCTGAGGCGGAGAAAAGGAGGGTGGCTCCGAAAGAAGGTTTCATGGTGGGGATCCCGACGGTCGTAACCGGTCCGTTTCGCCGGAGCCGGTTCGGCCTTGCCGTCATTCGCGACGGACCGATTGAATGATTTTCCGAGGCCGCGCCGCGCAACGCGGCCGGACCCCGGTGCAAGAAACGATCGATGTCAGGACCGCGGAGGTGCGCGGGATCGGAAGGCCGAATGGGTCGACCGCAGATGGAGGAATTCGGCATCTGCCGCATGGCGGAGAAGCGCGACGGCTTCGGGCAGCGGCAAAACCGGAGGTGCTGCGCACAGCATGTCGCTGGCGAGTGAGATGACGTCGCAGATCGGGCAATTGTCGGCCGGGTGCTGGTCGTCATCGTGATCGGCGGGCAACTGCGGCTGGCTTGTCTCGGTCGCAACATCGGCCGTGAGCGATGTCCCGATGTGGTCGAGATCGAGCTGCGACATCGCCGCGTTGATTGCCGTTGCCGCCTGGGCGGACGCCAGCGGATGGAAGTGTCCGAACGACATCACGAACTGGACGGCCAGCGCGAACAGCGCCAGCCGGGAGCCTGTCCTGATGTGTTTACGGAACCACGTCATCCGATGACGCCACCCTTGCTCAGAACTTCAGATTCGCAAACGCCCGCACGCCGATGCCGGGCATCAACACCTCGTCCTTGGTGTAGGAGACGGAGTTGCGGATATTTTCGTTGAGCAGATTGTTTCCGACCAGGCCGACTGTCATCTCGCGCGCGCCGATCCAGTTCGGGTTGAGCGTGGTCTTGTAGCTGACCTCGGCCTTCAGCAGATTGTAGCCCGCCGTCGGCGTTTCACCGGTCGCTGCAATGTCGTTCTGCGCGAACGCATGCAGCAGGTTGACGCGCGCGAACCAGTTGGCATCGCGCCAGTAGACGCCGCCGCCGATCCGCACCGGCGGGATCCGCGGCACGTTGGTGCCGTCGCTGAACGTGGCGCGCACCACGTCGATCTGATCCTCGATGCCCCAGATGCCGCCCGAGAGCGGGCCGATGTCGAACTGGCTCTGGAATTCGGCGCCGCGGAAGATGGCGTTGCGTTGCGAGTAGACCGCCTGCCGCGCCTCGTTGCCGGGATCGCCATTGCCGCAGGAGGCAAAGTCGTCGCCGCACATCACCCCGGTCAGCCGGCGATAGATGAAATTGTCGAAGTGGGTGTAATAGGCGGTGGCCTCGAAGCGGAACGGCCCGGTCGCCTTGCGCAGCCCGATCTCGACCGATTTCGCGGTCTCGATGGTCAGGTTGGGATTGCCGATGTCGAAGGTCGCGGTCGCGTCATGCGCGCCGCGGGAGAACAGTTCGGCGGCCTTCGGTGCGCGCTCGATATATTGCGCGGTGATGCTGGCGACGAGATCGCCGGGCAGGTTCTGGATCAGCCCGACGCTGCCGCTGACCGGCGTATAGGACGGGTTGCGCGCGATCGCCGTCTGCGCTGCACCATTCGGCAGGTAATCCGCCGGGAAATCCGGGGTCGAGCCGTGCAGATCGACATGCTCGATGCGGCCGGCAACCTGCGCCTTCGTGGAGTCCGTGAATTTGAATTCGTTGAAGACGTAACCGGCAACGCGCGTGTTGTTGTTCGGATCCCACAGCCCGTTATAGAGCGTGCCGGGATTGTCGGGACTTGGCGCGGTCAGCTGCTGATGTCCGGCCTGCAAGCCGAATGCCGTGGTCACCTGCGCGAAGCGCGCGTTGAACGGCATCATCTGCACCTCGACGCGCCCTTCCTGCTCCTTGTTGGTGAAGGTCTGCCGCACGCCGTCAGTCGACAGATCGTTCGGATCGGCGAGGCCGATTTCGTTGTGGCGATAATCGGTGGCGCCCACCCAGAAGCGCACCGCGTCGATCGCCGCCGCATCCGGGCGGTATTCGCCCTTGGCGGTGAACTTGGTCTGGTGCGCGTCGATCCGCGTCAGATGATCGGCGCCGTCGATGCCGGGGATGTGGTACAGCGAGTCGTTCTGCGTGATCGCTGCGCCAACATAACCGCCCTGGAAGAAGTAGGACGCGCCGATCGAAGCGCCGTCCGACTGTGCCGAGGAGTTCGGCTGCCGGCCGTTCACCGGCCGTGTCGTGTCGAACAGATAGGGATAGCTCGGGATGGAGTAGTCGCCGGACTTGCGGCCGAAGGCGTCGGCATGCACGGCGACATTGTTGCCGCCGGCATCGAGCAGGATGCCGCCCTCGACGCCGCGATCGACCGAGCTGAACGACGTGCGGGTCTCGACATTGAGGCAGCCCGGCGATGCCGCGTCCGCCAGCGGGCTCTTCACCGGCAGGCCGTAGCTCTGGAACGGCGCGGCCGCGCAGGTCGGCATCGCGTCCGGAATGCGGTTGTTGGTGGCGCTGACGACGCCGCCGATCGAGGTCGAGCCATAGCGCAGCGCGGCGGGGCCGCGCACCACCTCGACCTGGTTGGTGGCAAGCGGATCAATGGGAACGAAATGATCTTCGCCCAGATCCGAGACGCCGCCGCCGCTGGTGCCGTTCTCGACGATGCCGACGCGGTTGACGTCGAGACCCCGGATGATCGGACGGCTGGATGCGCCGGGCGCGAAGCTGGAGCCGGTGATGCCGGGTTTCGAGAACAGGAGATCGCCGAGGGTCGCGCCGCTCGAGCGGCGCAGTTCCTCGTTCGGTACCACCGTGACGGTCGCAAACTGGTCGGTGACGATGGGCAGCACGCCCTGCTGCGGCGGTGCGGCGGATGCGGCTTGCGCCGGCGCCGGCTCGGTGGACCGCTCGCGATTGCGACCGGACGTGCCGTGCGCGACACGTGCCGGCGTGGGCTTTGCCACGGTTCGGTGCCGCTTGATCGGGCTCGGCGCGTCGACGCTGACGTCGGGCAACTGGGTGGATGGAGAGGTGGTGGACGGAGCCGGCGGCGGATCCTGAGCCCACGCGGTCTGGCCCATCGCGCTCAGCAACAGCCAGCCGGCGCTCCCGATCTGGAATGCTCGTTTTGTCCGCAGTGTCATTGTCCCGATCCTGATCCCGTCGCGCGCGACGGATCGATTCCGATTTGCCCGACGGGTGAGCAGCCGCGCGTAACGCGGCGGCTCCCTTCCGGGTGCAGCAATCAGTCGATGTCAGGAATGGGGAGGGGCACGGGATCGGAACGCCGACGGCGCCGATTTCAGATGGAGGAATTCGGCGTCTGTCGTGCGCAGCAGCAGCTCAGTGACTTCCGGCAGCAGAAGCAGCGGCGGCGGTGCGAACAGCGCGTGGCCGGCCAGCGACATGACGGCGCAGATCGCGCAGATGTCGCCGTGCCGCTTGTCGTTGTCGTGATTGGCAGGCGACGGCTTTTTGCTGACCTCGATCGCGAGGTCAGGCGTCGCCGAGGTGCCGATGTCGGCGAAGTTGACCTGCGTGAGGCCACTCTTGACGACTGCGGCATGGGCGGCGGCGAGCGGATGGAAGTGCCCGAACGACAGCACGAGCTGGATCGCGAGCGCGAACAGCGCCAGCCGCGAGCCAGTCCTGATGTGTTTGCGGAACCACTTCATGCCGATGATGCCCACCCCATCCAGATAGCGCCACGATCCCCATGGCCATCGGATGTTACATTATAACATCGGATGCTCGGCGTGATGTCAACCGTTGCTCCGGTAACCTGCGATCGATGCGGGATGGTGTGTGATTGTTGCAACGTGCCGGCGCATACCATCCCCGTGGCGGGGTGTCAGATTTCCCGCGAAGTGCCGAATTCCATCGCGAACAGGGTTTCGAGCTTCGACGTGATATCGGGGAAAATCGTTCCGTAGCTGAGACGACGCTGCGAGCCAAAGATACCGCGCGGGTATTCTCCACGGCCATGCACCACTCTGATGTTCGGACCAAGCCGGGTGTGGAGCGCCTCCAGCAATTGCTCATAGGTAGCTACCTTCGTCCTGAAGGTAGCTACCGCAATCGAAGACATGATGTTTTCAATGAGGCAGTCGTTATCCATGATGATCTCAAAGGCTTGGGCGAGATGGCGTTGCATGACGTCGGGGCTGTCACCACGCACCTGAAAAATGAGGTAGCTAACCGCCTCCATTTTCAGCGGCGGCACACCATCAGAGCGTTTTTCGAGCGCGCTCTCCAATGCTTGTAGACCTTCCGCGGATACAAATTCAGCGAACATCCCGTGCGCTTCTCTTTTGCGGACTCGCTTCCTCAAGAACGCCCACATAGTGCCTTCCGAAACCGCTTTGATCGTCAGCGCCCCTCGCGCAGCCAGGTCGCCGCGAACGCGCCGAGCAGCAGCAGCAGCCCGACGATGCCGGCGAACATCGGCAGCACGCCGACGCCCTTGACCACGCTGGCGTCGCGCATCTTGACGCCGAGCCAGCCGTCGCCGCGGAAGATCGAGGACGAGCGCACCGGCACCACGCGCGGCATGTCGAGGCTCGATCCGTCGACGATGCGGCGGGCGTCGCCGCCGGTCGCCTGTGCCAGCGGCTTCAGCAGATCCGTCGTCGAGGTGACTTCCGAGAATTCCTTCGGGTTGGTCGGCCCGACATTGATCAGCGCCTTCAGCGTGCCGTCGGTCGCCTGCCACAGGCCGAGCTCGCTGGCCGGCATGGTCGCGCGCCACTCGCCGGGCTCGCCGGCGGCGAGCGTCAGCTCGCGCGTGGTGCCGCTCGGCGAGGTCACGGTGACCGGCGCAACCGTGTCGGCCATGGTCTGGCGCACCACGGTGAGGTCCTTGCCCTGCACCTGCATGCGCAGCGCTTCCTCGTCGAGATCCGGCTGCTTCATCAGCCAGTGCGACATCCGCCTGAGCAGATCGAGATGCGGGCCGCCGCCCTCATAGCCGCGCGCCCACAGCCAGATATGGTCGGACAGCAGCAGCGCGACGCGGCCTTCGCCGAACCGCGACAGCAGCAGCAGCGGCTTGCCGTCGGCGCCGGTCATGACGGGCGGCGTGATGGCGTTCCTGGTATCGACCGTGCGGAAGAAGCGGCTCCAGCGCGGCGGCTCGGAGGCTGCGCCCTCCAGCCCGCGCGTCACCGGGTGACGTTTGCCGATGTCGCTGAGATGCGCGTAGTACGGCTTCTCGGTGACGCCGACCGGCTCGGCCGGCAGCACCGAGTCGAGCGGCGTTCGCCAGATGCTGGTGGTCGAGGCGTAGTCGGGACCGGCCGACACCAGCACGGCGCCGCCGGCGCGGACGTAGCGCGCGATGTTGTCGAAATAGGCGATCGGCAGCACGCCCTGGCGTGCATAGCGGTCGAAGATGATCAACTGGAATTCGTTGATGTGCTGCTGGAACAGCTCGCGGGTCGGGAACGCGATCAGCGACAGCTCGTTGATCGGCGTGCCGTCCTGCTTCTCCGGCGGACGCAGGATGGTGAAGTGCACGAGGTCGACGCTGGCGTCGGACTTCAGCAGGTTGCGCCAGGTGCGTTCGCCGGAATGCGGCTCGCCCGAGACCAGCAGCACGCGCAGCTTGTCGCGCACGCCGTCGATCGCGACCACGGCGCGGTTGTTGACCGGGGTCAGCTCGTTCTCCAGCGGCGAGGCCTCGATCTCGACGATGTTCGGGCCGGCATGCTTGATGTCGATATCGACGCTGGAGGTCTGGCCACTGTTGAGCATGCGCTCGCTGATGGTCTCGCCGTCGCGGCGGATGGTGATCTTGGCGCGCTCGCCGGTGACGCCCTGGTCGTCGAGCCGGTAGGTGACGGTCTGGGTCTGGCCGACAATGCCGAAGCGCGGTGCGGCGGTGATCGCGATGCGGCGGTCGCGCTCGTCCTTGCGGCCGGTGATCAGCGCATGCACCGGGGCCTGGAAGCCGAGCGCCTGGACGTTGGCGGGAATGTCATGCACGCGGCCGTCGGTGATCATGAAGGCGCCGGCGACGCGCTCGATCGGCACATCCGACAGCGCCGAAGACAGCGCGCCGAACAGCTTGGTACCGTCGGTCTCGCCATCGGCCTGTCCGGCCTCGACGACGCGGACTTCGAGACCCTTGATCTTTTTCAGGCTGTCGACCAACGCCTCTTTGGCCTTCTCGGTCTCCTGGTTGCGGGTGCCGAAATTCTGGCTCGGGCTCTTGTCGATCACGACGGCGGCGACCGACGACAGCGGCTCGCGGTCTTCGCGGGTGAAGGAGGGATTGGCGAGCGCGAGCAGGATCAGCGCCAGCGCCGCGACGCGCACCGCGGCGCCGCGGGATCGCGAGACCAGCAGCAGCGCAGCAATGAAGACGATCGCGCCGAGCGCGAGCCACAGCACGAGCGCGGGAACCAGCGGTGTGAACGCAATACCGTAGTTCATATTATTGCCCCAACCGCTCGATCAGCGCAGGCGCGTGCACCTGGTCGGCCTTGTAGTTGCCGGTCAGCGTGTACATCACGATGTTGACGCCGGCGCGGAAGGCGAATTCGCGCTGGCGCGGTTCGCTGGGGGTGAGCGGCAGCATCGCCTGGCCGTCGGGCCGGATCGCCCAGGCGCCGGCGAGGTCGTTCGAGGTGATGATGATCGGCGAGACGCCGTCGCCGCCGCGCGCCGGACGCTGGGCCGCCTCGTCATCCTCCTCGCGCGGCAGGGCCTCGACCCAGGTCTGGCCGGAATTGAAGCGGCCGGGGAAGTCGCGCAGCAGATAGAACGTCTTGGTCAGCACGTGCTCGCGCGGCACCGGCTCGAGCTCGGGCACGTCGAGGCTGGAGAGCAGTTCGCGCAGCGTCCGCATGCCCGGCGTCTGCGAGCCGCTGGTGTCGCTTGGCGAAGCCTCGATGGCGTCGCGGGTATCGAACACCACGGTGCCGCCCTGCTTCATGTAGGCGTCGATCTTGTTGATGGCGTCCTGCGGCGGCTTCGGCGCGCCGGGCACGATCGGCCAGTAGATCAGCGGGAAGAACGCGAGCTCGTCGCGGGCCGGATCGACGCCGACGGGATCGCCGGCTTCCAGCGCCGTGCGCTGTGCCAGGAACAGGGTCAGCCCCGCCATGCCGGCCTTGACGATGGAATCGACGTCGGCATTGCCGGTGACGACGTAGGCGAGGCGGGTCTGCGAGGTCGACTTCATCGCGAAGTCGTCGTTGCTCTCCGCACGCGTCGGCGAGGGCGACATGGCCGCCAGCAGGAAGGCGATCGCGAGCGCCGCCGGCGCGGCGCGACGGCGCAGCAGCGCGGCGAGCCCTGCGCCGAGCATCGCGACCACGATGGCGTCGATCAGGAACAGCGCCAGCGACGACGACAGCAGGATGCCGCGCAGGTCGCGCGGCTCGGCATTGGTGTAGCTGGCGCGTCGCGCGCGCAGGCCCGACGTGTCGAGCGGGGCGATGCGGTCGGAAGAGGCCAGCGTGTTGACGGCAATCGGACCTTCAGCCGTGCCGTAGAAGCCGGGCGGATGCTCCGCGGTGGCGCGGTCACGATAATCCGCCGGCATCGGCTTGGCGGTCGACGGCGGCGGCCCGAAGGCGCCGAAGCCGTCGAGCGTGCGCAGCGGTGCCACCGTCTCCGAGGTCTGCTCGCCCGCGACGCCCGGGCCGGGCTTTGCGGTGTAGCCGGACATGTCGACCAGCCGCCGCAGCATCTCGACGAAGGTGCCGGACATCGGCAGGTCCGACCAGCGCATGTCGGCGCCGACATGGAACAGGCTGATCACGCCCTTGCCGCGATGCTCGCCGGTGACCAGCGGCGTGCCGTCTTCCAGCGAGGCCCAGCTCTTGGTCGCGAGCACGGCGTCGGGCTCGGCCAGCACCTGCCGGCTCACGGTGATGTCCTTGGGCACATTGAGGCCGGCGAACGGGCCGTCGGCAGAGAACGAGGCCATGTGTTGCGGCTTCTCCCAGGTCAGGCTGCCGCCCAGCGTGCGGCCACCCTTGCGCAGCTTCACCGGCACCAGACCGTCCTCGGCCTGCGCCAGCCGCGGGCCGGCGAAGCGCACCAGCACGCCGCCCTGCTCGATCCAGGCATTGAGCCGGTCGCGGATCTCGGGCGACAGTGTGCCGACATCGGCCATGACAATCATGGGAAGACGCTGGTCGAGGAATTGCGCGACCACCTGCTGCGGCGCGCCGCGATCGCCGAGACGCACGTCGGCAAACGGCTGCAGCGCGCGCGACAGATAGAAGGTCGAGGCGAGCAGCGGCTGCGCGGTGTCGCTGGTTGCGCCGGAGACCACGCCGATGGCGCGGCGGCGCCAGCGCTTGTCGAGCAGCTGCACGGCGCCGGCCGAACGCTCGCCGGAGATTTCGAGCCGCGCGATGTCGTTGCGCAGCTCGACCGGCAGGTCGAAGGCGGCCTCGGTCTCGCGGTCCTGCGGGGCGAATGCGTAGCGGGCTTCGCCGATCGGCGAGCCCTTCGTGTCGGTCGCGCGCACCACGCCGCCGGCGATGCCGTTTTCGGTGCGCAGCACTTTCACCGTCATCTTGGCGGCGGCGTTCTCGGCCGCGACCAGCGCCTGCGCCGAGGGCGCGCCGCCTTCGAAGATGGTCAGGGTGCGGCTCTCGATCACCTTTCCGAGGCCTTCCGCGAATTCGCTGCCACGCCCGGTATCGACGCCGTCGGACAACCAGGCGACCTCGCAATCACCGGTGGATTTGAGGAAACGTCCGATCACGCCCAGCGTTTCGACGCGGTCGACCGAATAGGGCTTGGGCGCGAACTGCCGCAGCGCGACGCGCGCCGTGCCGGCGGTCATCAGCGTGATGTCGCGTGCCGGCTCCGACAGCGGCACCAGCGCGACGCCGCGGCGGTCATTGTCGGCATTGGCGATCAGCTCGTCGGCGGTCTTGATCCGCGCGTCCCAGCTCGCGGCCGAGCTCCAGCCGTCGTCGAGCAGGATCATCAGCGGCGCCTTGCTGGCGGCGAGGCCAACTTGCGGATTCCAGATCGGGCCGGCGGCGGCGAGGATGACGAGGGCTGCGGCGGTCAGCCGCAGCAGGGTCAGCCACCACGGCGTGCGTGCCGGCGTCTCTTCCTTCGGCGCGATGTCGAACAGCAGCCGGGTCGGCGGGAATTCGATCCGGCGCGGCCGCGGCGGCATCACCCGCAGCAGCCACCACAGCACCGGCAGGCTCAGCAAACCCAGCAGCAGCATCGGTTCGGCAAAGGACAGCGGCAGGCCTGCGATCATGCGCTGAGCCCCACTTTGACCGTCGACCGTCCGCCGCCCTTGCTGACCGCCATGCCGGCGTGCAGGAACAGCAGCAGCTCGGCCGCGGAGCGGCTCGTCGTGTGGGTCGAGAACAGCCAGTCGAGCCGGTTGGTCTCGGCCCGGATCTGGTCGCGATGCAGCGCGACCCGCGTGACATAGTCGTTCGCCCAGCTCTCGGCGCGGCCCGCGGTGATCTTCTCGCCGCCCTCGGGCTCGACGAACTCGACGCGGCCGGAATAGGGGAAGGTCTCCTCGGCGGGATCGACGATCTGCACCAGCGTGCCATGTGCGCCGGAGGCGGAGAGACCCGCCAGCATCGTCGTGATCTCAGGGATCGGCGACCAGAAGTCGGACAGCACCACGATCTCGGCGAGCGACGACGGCACGAAGGACGGCGGCAGGCTGGCGCGCGTCGTGTCGTCATGCAGCATCGCCTGCGCCATCTTGTCGATCACGCCGCGGCTCGCGGTTGGGTTCATCAGGCCGGGAACGCCGACGCGTTCGCCGCCGGCGACCAGAAGCTCGGCCAGCGCGAATGCGACGATCAAGCCGCGCTCGAGCTTGCTGTCGCGCGCGTCGCGGGAGGCAAAGGCCATCGACGGCGAGCGGTCGGGCCAGATCCACACCGTGTGCGCGGCCTCCCATTCCTGCTCGCGGACATAGAGATGATCGTCGCGCGCCGAGCGGCGCCAGTCGACGCGCTGCGCCGGCTCGCCGGAGACGAAGCGGCGATATTGCCAAAAGCTTTCGCCGGCGCCGGCGCGGCGGCGGCCGTGCAGGCCGTGGATCACATTGGCGGCGATGCGGCGGGCCTCAAGCACCAGACGCGGCAGCGATGCGGCGAGCGTTCGGCTTTCGCCATCAGCACGTCGGACTGCCAGAATCTCCCCGTTCTGCTGCTTGTCGCTAACGGCCATCAACCGATCCGCGTCTTCAATTGCCTGATGACATCGGGAATGGTGCGCCCTTCCGCGCGCGCCGAGAAGGTCAGCGCCATGCGGTGCTTCAGCACAGGTTCGGCAAGATCGAGCACGTCGTCGATCGAGGGCGCGAGACGTCCGTCGAGCAGTGCGCGGGCGCGCACCGCGAGCATCAGCGATTGGCTGGCGCGCGGCCCCGGACCCCAGGCGATCAGCTTGCCGGCTTCGCCCCCCTCGGGGCCGGGACGCGCGGCGCGCACCAGCGACAGGATCGCTTCGACCACGCTGTCGCCGACCGGCAGGCGGCGCACCAGCCGTTGCGCCGAGACCAGCGTCTCCGCATCCATCGCGGCCTTGGCCAGCGTCTCTTCGGCGCCGGTGGTTTCGAACAGGATGCGGCGTTCGGCGTCGCGATCGGGATAGTCGACGTCGATCTCCATCAGGAAGCGGTCGAGCTGCGCTTCGGGCAGCGGATAGGTGCCTTCCTGCTCCAGCGGGTTCTGCGTCGCCAGCACGTGGAACGGCTTCGGCAGATCGTGCCGTGCGCCGGCGACCGTGATGTGCTGCTCCTGCATCGCCTGCAGCAGCGCCGATTGCGTGCGCGGGCTGGCGCGGTTGATCTCGTCGGCCATCAACAGCTGCGCGAACACCGGGCCCGAGATGAAGCGGAACGAGCGCTTGCCGGCGCTGCTCTCGTCGAGCACCTCGGCGCCGAGGATGTCTGATGGCATCAGGTCGGGCGTGAACTGGATGCGCTTGGCGTCTAGGCCGAGCGTGACGCCGAGGGTCTCGACCAGTTTTGTTTTCGCAAGGCCGGGGACGCCGATCAGCAGCGCATGTCCGCCCGACAGGATCGTCACCAGGGTGTTTTCGATCACCCGCTCCTGGCCAAAAATGACGGTGGATATCGCTTCCTTGGCGGCGCGGATCTGGCCTGCGACCTGTTCGGCCGAACGGACGATCACATCCTCCAGTTTCTCGACGCTGTCTGCACCGGCCATTCCGTCAGCTCCTTCTCGGCTCTGCGCCGTGACGCACACCGCCATGCCATGGACACATGCTAAACCTAAGCGAAGGCCATGTATTCGTTGAGTTAAACTATCCCCACCTTATCGGTATTTCGGGGTATGAACGGCATCACGATGTGGCGAGAATGACCTCCCGCGCACATCTATGGCAACGTGCACCAATCGTGCCAGATTGAGGCTTCGAAAGCTTAAGGCAAACAATGGCGAAGCAAGGGCAAAGCGGGCAAGGCCGGGAAAACACGGCCCTCGGCGGCAAAGGTCTCGAAGGCCTCACCGCCGCTGCGAGCCATGCGGCGAAGACAAACCCATCCGGCGGCAAAGGCTTGCCTCCGGTGCATTTGTGGAATCCGCCGTTCTGCGGCGATCTCGACATGCGAATCGCGGGCGATGGAACGTGGTTCTACATGGGAACACCGATCGGCCGGCCGGCGCTGGTGCGGCTGTTCTCCACCATCCTGAAGCGCGAGGGGACTAAGCACTTTCTCGTGACGCCGGTGGAGAAGGTCGGCATCCGCGTCGACGACGCGCCGTTTATGGCGGTTGAGATGCAGAAGGATGAGGATGCGCGGGGGCGTCTGCTCAGGTTCCGCACCAATGTCGACGACTGGGTCGATTGCGAAGAGGGACACGGCCTGCGGTTTGAAGCCGCGGAAGATGGCGGGTTGACGCCGTATCTGCACGTCCGCGCCGATCTCTGGGCCAAGGTGACGCGTGCGCTGTACTACGATCTGGTTGACATGGGTGAGGAGCGGATGGTCGATGGCGAGCCCATGTTCGGGGTCGAGTCGGGCGGCGAGTTCTTCGCGATGGCGGACGCGCAACAGGTGAGGGACGCGCTTTGAACGGGCCGATGCTGAAGGAGCCCGCGACGGTCGGCTCGGCGGAATTCTTTGCGCGCGGCCGTGCGCGGCTGAGCTTCGACGTGCCGCCGGGGCTGGTCGATCCCAACATCATTCCGCGCACCGGCGACTCCGGCAACGACCGCATGCTGGAGATCGTCGCGCAGGAGCAGCCGGTGCGCCCCGCCGCGGTGCTGATCCCGGTGGTCGATCATCGCGAGCCGACGGTGTTGCTGACGCAGCGCTCGCCGCATCTGTCGAGTCACGCCGGCCAGATTTCGTTTCCCGGCGGCAAGATCGACGCCACCGATGCCTCGCCGCTCGACGCGGCGTTGCGCGAGGCCTGGGAAGAGGTCGGGCTGAAGCGCGATTTCATCGAGCCGATCGGCTATCTCGATCTCTACGGCACCGCGTTCGGCTTCCGCATCCTGCCGACGGTCGCCAAGGTGAAGCCGGGCTTTTCGCTCAAGATCAACGAGGGCGAGGTGGTCGATGCCTTCGAGGTGCCGCTCGCCTTCCTGATGAATCCGGAAAACCACCAGATCCATACCAAGGAATTCCGCGGCATGGATCGCTCCTACTACGCGATGCCGTTCGCCGAGCGCTACATCTGGGGCGCCACCGCGGGCATCCTGCGCGTGCTTTATGAGCGGATCTATCTGCCATGATCCGGGCGGTCCTGACCGAGGTCGGAATCTTCCTGATCCCGTTCGTGGTCTATGCCCTGTTCCTGATTGCGACGCGCTCCGGCGTGATGGCGCGGGCGTCCTGGCCGCTGCACATGCTGGCGAAGCTGACGCTCGGTGCGCTGGTGCTGGTCTTGATCGGCTTCGTGATGCTGGCGAATTTCAGCGGCGCGCCGCCAGGCTCGACCTATGTGCCCGCCCATATCGAGGATGGCCGGCTGGTGCCCGGAGTTGAGAAATGACGGCGCGCGCACTGACCGACGCTCCGTGGTTGAAGTCGGGTCCGGCCGCGCGCGTGCTGGCGCTGCTCAATGGCGGCGGCGAGGAGGCGCGGGTGATCGGCGGCGCGGTGCGCAACGCGCTGATGGACATCCCGCTCGGCGACATCGACATCGCGACGACGGCAGTTCCCGACGAGGTGGTGCGCCGCGCGAAGGAAGCCGGCATCAAGAGCGTGCCGACCGGGATCGCGCACGGCACCGTGACGCTTGTGGTCGAGAGCGAGCCGTTCGAGGTGACGACCTTGCGCGAGGACACCGAGACCGACGGCCGCCGCGCCAAGGTCTCGTTCGGCCGCGACTGGGTGCGCGATGCCGAGCGGCGCGATTTCACCATCAATGGTCTCTCGGTCGACGCGGCCGGGGTCGTGCATGACCATGTCGGCGGTCTCGCCGACATCGAAGCGCGGCGCATTCGCTTCATCGGCGATCCCGCGCAGCGCATCGCCGAGGATTACCTGCGCATCCTGCGCTTCTTCCGCTTCCACGCCGCCTATGGCGACGGCGCGCCTGACCGCGCCGGCTATCTCGCCTGCATTTCAGGCCGCGGCGGCCTGTCGGGTCTCTCGGCCGAGCGCATCCGCATGGAGATGCTGAAGCTCGTGGTCGCCAGGGGTGCGGCGTCCGCCGTCGTGGCGATGGCCGATGGCGGGCTGCTGCAGCCGCTGGTCGGCGGCGTCTGCTACACCGGGCCGTTCGCTGACATGATCGACATCGAGCAGGCGATGGGGCTTGACCCGAGCGCGATCCGCCGGCTCGGGGCGCTGACGGTTGCGGTGACCGAAGACGCGCGGCGGGTGACGACGCGGCTGCGGCTCTCCAATGCCGAGGCCAAGGCGCTGGATTCGATGGGCCATCGCTGGTGGCGGTTGCCGGGCATGGACGAGGCGCGGGCGCGACGCCGGCTCTACCGGCTCGGCGTGGAGTCCTATCGCGATCGGCTGCTGCTCGCCTGGGCACGCAGCGGCGCGTCGAGCGACGTCGCGCAGTGGCGCGCGCTCGCGACGCTGCCGCAGCGCTGGCAGGCCCCTCACTTTCCGTTGAAGGCTGCGGATTTCATCGCCCGCGGGATTGCGGAAGGGCCGGCACTCGGGCATGTGCTGGCCTTGGCCGAGGACGCTTGGCTCGCGGCGGACTTCCCTCTCGAGCCATCGGCGCTGTCGGCCATCGCCGACCAGACCATTTCCCGTTTCAGGCGCGACCACAGGCTGTGAACCTTCTTTCAGGCTTCGCCAACATCTCGCTCGCCCAGCTTGTTCTCGTTGCAGCCGTTGCTTTGTTTGCTTCCGTGATCGGCGGTCTCGCCGGTTACGGCACCGGCGCGCTGATGCCGCTGGTGCTGGTGCCGCTGGTCGGCGCGGAGCCCGTGGTGCCGATCATCGCGATCTCCTCGATCTTCACCAATCTCAGCCGCTTCGTCGCCTATGTCCGTTATGCCGACCGCCGCAAGGCGGGCATCGTGGTCGCGTGCGCGATCCTCACCACCGCGCTCGGCGCCTACGGCTATACGCGGCTGACCGGCAAGGGCGCGGCCATCGTGATCGGCAGCATGCTGATCCTGAGCGTGCCGCTGCGCCGCATGCTTCGCCGTCACAGCGTGCGGATCGGTGATAGCGGTCTGGCCGCCGGCGCTGTCGGTTACGGCGTTCTGGTCGGCGGCACCTCGGGCTCCGGCGTGATCCTGCTGTCGCTGTTGATGGCGGCGGGCCTCGAAGGCGCCGCCGTGATCGCGACCGACGCGGTGATCTCGCTTGCGACCAGTGCGGTGAAGATCTCGGTGTTCGGCATGGCCGGCGCCGTCAGCGCGCAGGTGCTGGCCTTTGCCGTGTTGATCGGCGGCATCGCGATCCCCGGCGCATTCCTCGCCAAGGCCTTCGTCGAGCGGATGCCGGTGCATATCCACACCTGGATCCTCGATGCCGCGGTGATCACCGGCGGCCTCGTGATGATCTCGAGCGCGCTGCGGGCTCTCTGATGAGGGCGAGAGCCCGCTGACAGTCAGGCGCGATCGTTACGCCGCCTTGCGCTTTTTCTTCTTGCGATCGTCGTCCTCGGCCTCATCGTCCTCTGCTTCGTCGCCGTTCTCGTCTTCATCCTCGTCGTGATCTTCGTCCTCGTCCTCGGAATCATCGAGCTCGGTGGATTCGAGTGCAATGAGCGGCAGCGTGTCGCGGAACAGGTCGCCATCGACGCCCATCCAGAGACACTCGGCCTTGTCCTCGCTGACTTCCACCACCGTGACCGGGTGGCCGCCGGATTTCAGGATCGCGACGTCGCCTGGTTTCAGTTCCATGATTTCCCTCCGCGTTTGATGACGCGGACGGCAGGCTAGCGAGCGGTGATGACAGTCCGATCACGATCCACGCGTCGCGCGGTGGATTTGTCGTGGAAACTATTGGTGAGGAACTACTTGCGCGCGGCCGGCACCAACTCGGTCAGCGAGCGGATGACGCGGTCGGGCTTCACGGTCGAGCCCGGCGGCAGGCCGTCGCCATGGACATCGATCCAGATCGAGTAGATGCCGAGCCGCTGCGGCGTCACGACTTCCCATTCGAGATTGTCGCCGATCATCCAGGTGTCCGCAGGCGTGACGCCGAGCGCTTCCATCGCATGCAGATAGGCGCGCTCCTCCGGCTTGCCGAACCCGTGCTCACCCTCGATCTGGATGTGATCGAAGCGATGCGTCAGCTCGAAGCGCTCGACCTTGGCGCGCTGCATCTCGGCGGCACCGTTGGTGACCAGCGCGAGCTTGACGCCGTGCGCCTTGAACGCGTCGATCGCGTCATGCGCGCCCGGGAATACGAAGATCGCCTCTTCGCGATAGGTGGTGAAGCGGTCGGCGAGCCGATTGGCGAGATCGTCGGGCAGGGCGCGCAGGCCCTCGGCTGCCAGCGCCGCGAAGCCGCCGCGCACCGTCAGCCGCCGCGCCTCGCCGAGCTTCATCCGCCAGATCGGCTCGGCGGTGGACCAGAACTGCCGCGCATAGGCCAGCACGGCGGCCGCGACCTGATGCGGCGGCAGCGGCGATAATTCCCCGGCGAATTCCTCCGCGATCGTGTTCCAGGCGATCTCGGGCCGGCCGTAAGCCGACAGGATGGTGTCATCCATGTCGATCAGCATCGCCCGCGGCAGTTTTGTCGTCGTCACGGCCATTTCACCTCCGGCGGCAGCGACGACAAGATCGAATCCACATTGCCGCCGGTCTTCAGCCCGAAGATCGTGCCGCGATCGTAGAGCAGGTTGAACTCGACATAGCGTCCGCGGCGGATCAGCTGCTCCTCGCGGTCGGCTTCCGTCCACGGCGCCGCGAAATTGCGCCGCACCAGCTCCGGATAAATCTTCAGGAATGCGCGGCCGACGTCCTGGGTGAAGGCGAGGTCGGCGTCCCAGTCGCCGCTGTCATGCCAGTCGTAGAAGATGCCGCCGATGCCGCGCGCCTCTTTCCGGTGCGGCAGGTAGAAATAGTCGTCGCACCACTTCTTGTACTTGTCGTAATAGGCAACGCCGTTCGGCCCGGTACAGGCTTCCTTCATCGCGGCATGGAAGGCGACCGTGTCGGCGTCCTCCTGGGTGCGGCGGCGGTCGAGCACCGGCGTCAGATCGGCGCCGCCGCCGAACCACGCCTTGGTGGTGACGACGAAGCGCGTGTTCATGTGCACGGCGGGCACGTTCGGATTGTGCATGTGCGCGATCAGCGAGATGCCCGAGGCCCAGAACCGGGGATCGTCGGCGGCACCCGGAATCTGCGCGCGGAATTCCGGCGCGAACTCGCCATGCACGGTCGAGCAGTGCACGCCGACCTTCTCGAACAGCCGGCCCTTCATGACCGACATCACGCCGCCGCCGCCGGGCTTGCCGGAATGGTCGGTGCGATCCCAGGGCGTGCGCACGAAACGGCCGGCCTCGCCCGAATAGAGCGAAGCGGGCGCGTCGTCCTCGAGCCGCTCGAACGCCGCGCAGATGTCGTTGCGCAGTTCCTCGAACCAGGCCCGCGCGCGGCTCTTGCGATCCTCGATGATGGCGGTGTCGGTGGGCAGCATGGCTATTCCCGCGGTCCGTAATAGGTGCAGCTCTCGTTGCAGCTGTCGCGATGCACGCTGACGCGGGTCAGCTTGCCGGTGTGCTGCAGCCGTTCCCAGATGAAACGCGACAGGTTCTCCAGCGTCGGCAGGCCGAGCGCCTCGATCCGGTTGAGCAGCTTGTGGTCGAGCGTCTTCTGCACCTCGGCCATGCTGCGTTCGAGCAGGCCGAGATCAACAACCATGCCCGTCTTCGGGTCCGGCGTGCCGCGGATGGTGACTTCAGTGCGGAAGGAGTGGCCGTGGATCTCCTCGCTGCCGGCGCCAAAGGTCGTTCCGGACAGCGCATGGGCCGCCTCGAAGCGGAACGATTTCGTCAGTTCCCACATCTCTCTCAAATCCAGTCTCTATCTGATGCCGAGCGTCTTGTGCGTCTGCACGCTCAGCCGCCATTGCGGATGTGCAAGGCAGTATTCGATCGCACGCTTCGTATTGGCGATCACATCGGGTCCGTCCATCGGCTGCAGCGAGAAGCGCTCGAAGGAAAGCGCGGCAAAATCCTCAGGCCGGTTCTC
Organism: Bradyrhizobium jicamae; assembly: GCF_018130695.1. GTDB lineage: Bacteria > Pseudomonadota > Alphaproteobacteria > Rhizobiales > Xanthobacteraceae > Bradyrhizobium > Bradyrhizobium jicamae_B. The sequence goes on from NZ_JAFCJX010000033.1 coordinate 28,805, forward strand.
TGCCTGCGGATAGACCAGCTTCAGCTCATGCCCCTTGCGGACCACGAGCTCGGCGTCGGCCTTGGGGCTGACGCAGATCCAGTCGAGGCCATCAGGGGTCGCGATGGTGCCGTTGGTCTCGACCGCGATGGCAAAGCCGCGCGCGTGCAGGGCATCGATCAGGGCGGCGTCGACCTGCAGCAGCGGCTCGCCGCCGGTCAGCACGACATAGCGGTCGGCCGCGCCGCCGGTCCATTGTGCCGCGACGGTGTCGGCGAGATCGTTCGCGGTGGCGTAACGGCCGCCGAGCGTGCCGTCGGTGCCGACGAAGTCGGTGTCGCAGAACTGGCAGACCGCGCTGGCACGGTCCTGCTCGCGGCCGCTCCAGAGATTGCAGCCGGCGAACCGGCAGAACACGGAGGCGCGGCCCGCCTGGGCGCCTTCGCCCTGCAGGGTCAGAAAGATTTCCTTGACCGCGTAACTCACCAAAAAGCCCTCAGAAACTCGTGCCGGTCTGGCGCAGCGCCTCGCCGACGGCCATGGCCGCCGTCACCGCCACATTGAGCGAGCGCATCGGCGGCTTGATCGGGATCACGAGCCGCGCATCGGCCGCCGCCACCACCGCGTCGGTCACCCCTGCGGTCTCCCGCCCGAACAGCAGCACGTCGGAGGCGGTGTACTGGAAGTCCAGATAGGACGTCGCCGCCCTGGTCGTGAACAGGACCAGCCGGCAGCGCGCCTCGTTACGCCATTCCTCGAATTTTGACCATGAGTCGTGGCGCATCAGGCGGACCTGGTCGAGATAGTCCATTCCCGCCCGGCGGAAGTTGCGGTCGGAGGCGTCGAAGCCGGCCGGCTCGATGATGTGGGCGGCCACGTCCAGGCAGGCGCAGAGCCGCAGGATAGTCCCTGTATTCTGGGGGATATCGGGCTGGAACAACGCGATCTGCATGATCTCAAAGGGCCTTGTGAAGTCCTGACGAAATGTCTCTGGAAAACATCGCTTGGCGCGGAATTCGTGCATTGCACGCTCGCGAGCCGATAGCGGGCTTGCGCTCGTCCGGCAAGGGTGCCAATAGAACGATTCTGGACTGCTGTTCCGCCAAATTGGGGTGTGGAATGGTGGTTTTCTGCCGCCGCGGGGGCCGCGGGCGCCGGCAGCCTTTCCGGGCGCGTTCCGCGCTCTCCGGGGCGGTTCCACCGGCTGCATAAGAGAAAGGGCTAGGAATCGTGACGACAGCGTCTTCGGCGGACCATCCGACACGCCGTGATTTCCTTTTTGTTGCAACCGGGGCCGTTGCAGCGGTTGGCGCTGCCGCCACCGTCTGGCCGTTCGTTGCTCAGATGAACCCGGATGCGGCGACCATCGCCGCCGGCGCGCCGATCGAGGTCGACCTGACGCCGGTCGCCGAGGGGCAGGACATCAAGGTGTTCTGGCGCGGCAAGCCGATCTACATCAGCCATCGCACCAAGAAGCAGATCGAGGAAGCCCAGAAGGTGCCGCTCTCGAGCCTGCCCGATCCGCAGGCCGACTCGGCCCGCGTCAAGGCTGGCCATGAGCAGTGGCTGGTCGTGATCGGCATCTGCACCCATCTCGGCTGTATCCCGATCGCTCATGAGGGCAATTACGACGGCTTCTTCTGCCCCTGCCACGGCTCGCAATACGACTCGTCCGGCCGTATCCGCCAGGGGCCCGCGCCCGCGAACCTGCCGGTGCCGCCCTACACCTTCGTTTCCGACACCAAAATCCAGATCGGCTAAGCCTTGGGCTCCCCGCCCGAGGCTTGAACCCGTCGCGTCGTTTTTCTTCTCAGGATCGCATCAATGAGCGGACCATCCGATTATCAGCCGAGCAACCCCGCCTTGAAATGGCTCGAACGACGACTGCCGATCATTGGCCTCGTTCATTCCTCCTTCGTGGCCTACCCGACGCCGCGTAACCTGAACTACTGGTGGACCTTCGGCGCCATCCTCTCGATGATGCTGGCGGTGCAGATCCTGACCGGCGTGATCCTGGCAATGCATTACACGCCGCATGCCGACCTCGCCTTCAAGTCGGTCGAGCTGATCGTCCGCGACGTCAATTACGGCTGGCTGCTGCGCAACATGCACGCCTGCGGCGCGTCGATGTTCTTCTTCGCCGTCTACATCCACATGTTCCGCGGCCTCTATTACGGGTCGTACAAGGAGCCGCGCGAGGTGCTGTGGATCCTCGGCGTGATCATCTACCTGCTGATGATGGCGACCGGCTTCATGGGCTATGTGCTGCCGTGGGGCCAGATGAGCTTCTGGGGCGCCACCGTCATCACCAATCTGTTCTCGGCCGTGCCCTATTTCGGCGAAAGCATCGTGACCCTGCTGTGGGGCGGCTATTCGGTCGGCAACCCGACGCTGAACCGCTTCTTCTCGCTGCACTATCTGTTGCCCTTCGTGATCGCCGGCGTCGTCGTGCTGCACGTCTGGGCGCTGCACGTCGCGGGCCAGAACAACCCGGCCGGCGTCGAGCCGAAGACCGAGAAGGACACCGTGCCGTTCACGCCGTATGCGACCATCAAGGACCTGTTCGGCGTGTCCTGCTTCCTGATCTTCTACGCCTGGTTCATCTTCTATATGCCGAACTATCTCGGCGACGCCGACAACTACATCCCGGCGAACCCCGGCGTGACCCCGGCGCACATCGTGCCCGAATGGTACTACCTGCCGTTCTACGCGATCCTGCGCTCGATCCCGAACAAGCTCGCCGGCGTCGTGGCGATGTTCTCGGCGATCATCATCCTGTGCTTCCTGCCCTGGCTCGACAGCGCACGGACCCGCTCGACGAAGTATCGTCCGCTGGCCAAGCAGTTCTTCTGGATCTTCGTGGTCGTCTGCGTGCTGCTCGGCTATCTCGGCTCGCAGCCGCCGGAAGGCGTCTACGTGATCGCCGGCCGCATCCTGACCGTCTGCTACTTCGCCTACTTCCTGATCGTGCTGCCGCTGCTCTCGCGCATCGAGACGCCGAAGCCGGTGCCGAACTCGATCGCCGACGACGTGCTCGCCAAGAGCGGCAAGGCGATCGCCTCGGTCGTGGCCGTGCTGGTCGTGGCCGGTGGTCTCCTGGTCGGCGGCGCGCAGAGCGCCAAGGCCGAGGATCATGGCGACGCGCCGCCGGCGCAGAAGTGGTCGTTCTCGGGCTGGAAGGGCACGTTTGATCGCGGCGCCCTGCAGCGCGGCCTGAAGGTCTACAAGGAAGTCTGCGCCAACTGCCACGGCCTGTCCTATGTGGCGTTCCGCAACCTCGCCGATCCCGGCGGCCCCGGCTACTCGGTGGCGCAGGCCTCGGCCTTCGCCTCCGACTACAAGATCAAAGACCTGAACGATGCGGGCGAGACGTTCGAGCGTCCGGGCCGCGCGGCTGACTACTTCCCGTCGCCGTTCCCGAACGAGCAGGCCGCGGCTGCCGCCAACGGCGGCAAGGCGCCGCCGGACCTCTCGCTGATGACCAAGGCGCGCTCCTACAAGCGTGGCTTCCCGTGGTTCCTGCTGGACTTCTTCAGCCAGTATCAGGAGCAGGGACCGGATTACGTCAATGCGATCCTGATCGGCTTCGAGGACAAGGCGCCGGCGGGTGTCACGATCCCCGAGGGCACCTACTACAACAAGTACTACCCCGGTCACGCCATCAAGATGCCGAAGCCGCTGAATGACGGCCAGGTGACTTACGATGACGGCTCGCCCACCACGGTGGCGCAGTACGCCCATGACGTCACCACGTTCCTGATGTGGACCGCGGAGCCGCACATGGAAGCGCGCAAGCGGCTCGGCCTGCAGGTGTTCGTGTTCCTGATCCTGTTCGCCGGACTGATGTACTTCACCAAGAAGAAGGTCTGGGCCAACGCGCACTGAGGCGAGGCTGGATATCCCAAGTTTGAAAAAGCCCCTTCGGGGGCTTTTTTGTTGCCTCGCCCTCGTGTCCCGGACGCGGTGCAGCGTGCAACGCTGCTCCGCAGAGCCGGGACCCATTGCGACACGTGAGAGGTGGGTCCCGGATCAGCAGCGCATCACGCCGCAAGCGCGGCGCGCTGCGCAGCATCCGGGACACCAGATCAAGCTTTGGCGAGCCGATTGCGTCCGGCGCGGGGGGCGGCCAAAATGGCCCCCAATCGGCCGACAACATCCCCGGAGGAACTCATGGGCACCAACATCACCTTCAAGCGTCCGGACGGCAAGGACGCAGCCGGCTATCTCGCCAACGCCGCGCGCGGCAATGCGCCGGGCGTGGTGGTGATCCAGGAATGGTGGGGCCTGTCGGACCAGATCAAGGGCCTGTGCGACCGCTTCGCGGTGGCCGGCTTCGACGCGCTGGCGCCCGATCTCTACAAGGGCAAGGTGGTGCCCTATCACGACACCGATGCGGCGGGTAAGGAGATGAACTCGCTCGACTTCATGGACGCGACCACCCAAACCGTGCGCGGCGCCGCGCAATATCTCGCCCGGAACGGCGCGAGGGTCGGCCTGACCGGCTTCTGCCTCGGCGGCGCCGTCACCATCATCGGCTCCGTGCACGTGCCCGAGCTTGCCGCCGGCGTCGTGTTCTACGGCATCCCGCCGGAGCAGGCGGCCAAGCCCGCCGACGTCAAAATCCCGCTGCAGGCGCATTTCGCCAACAAGGACGATTGGTGCACGCCGGAGCTGGTCGGCAATTTCGAGAAGGCGATGATGGCCGCCGGCAAGTCGCTCGAGCTGTTCCGCTATGATGCCGAGCACGCCTTCGTCAACGAGCAGCGCCAGTCCGTCCACGACCGCCAGGCCGCCGAGCTGGCCTGGGGCAGGGCGACGGATTTTTTCAAGAAGCATCTGGGGTGAACAGGACCCAGCCGTCATTGCAATGACGGTGGAGGTACCGATGAAGATCTTCTGCACGGGCGCGTCGGGCTATATCGGAGGATCGGTGGCCGCGCATCTCGTCGCGCGCGGTCATCACGTGACTGGCCTGGTGCGCGCTCCGGACAAAGCCGATGCGATCCGTGCCCGCGGCGTCCAGCCCCTGTTGGGCACGCTGGATGACGGAGCGCGCCTGGCGCAAGCCGCGCAAGCCGCCGACATCGTTGTCAATGCGGCGAGCGCCGATCACAAGGGCGCCGTCGTCGCCATGCTCGATGCATTGGCCGGAAGCGGCAAGCCGTTCATTCACACGTCGGGATCGAGCATTGTCGGCACGCGCGCTCGCGGGCACAGGTCCGATGCAGTCTTTGACGAGGATACGCCGATCACCCCATCGCCTGCGCGCGCGGCGCGGGTGGCGTTGAACGAACTCATTCTCTCCTACCGCGACAAAGGCTGCCGCCCGGTCATCATCTGCCCGAGCCTGATCTATGGCGTTGGCCACGGCGCCAATCCGGACAGCGTGCAGGTGCCGCTCTTGATCAGGCTCGCGCGCAAGCGTGGCAACGCCGCCCATGCCGGTCCCGGGGAGAACATCTGGTCGAACGTGCATATCGACGATCTCGTGACGCTCTATGCGCTTGCGATCGAGCAGGCACCGCCGGGTGCGTTCTACTATGCCGAGAACGGCGAGAATTCGATGCGCGAGCTCTGCGAGGCGATCAACCGCATGCTCGGCTTGCCGGGGCCGCCCGCGGCGATGTCGATGGCGGAGGCGGCTGCCGAATGGGGCGAGGGCACCGCCGAAGACACCATGGCGTCGAACAGCAGGGTGCGCGCGAAGCACGCGCGGCAGCTCGGTTGGAAGCCGCAGGCGCGGAGCCTGATCGAAGAGATCGAACGGGGCCGTTAGCGATCGCGGCCGTCACCCGGTTGTCCGGGCGACGGATGTTCTCAAGACGCATCCGGGCTGAACGCAACCGCGCGCCGCTGCGACACATGACAGGCCACGCGGGACGCGGTGGCCTGTTCGGCATCAAGGGGCGAGCCATCCATGATCAAAGTTATCCTGATCGCATCATTGTTCGCGGCCGCGGCTGCAGCGCCTGCCTGGGCCAAGGATCCGGCGTGCAACAGTCCGGAGTTCCAGACCTTCCGCACCGAGTTCGAAGGTGTCGCAAACGCCAACGACAAGGCCCGCATCGTCAAGCTGATCGCCTTTCCCGTCGAGTACTGGTCAGGGGAAGGCAAGCACGATGTGCAGAGCGGCCCGGTCAAGAGCGAGGCCGAATTCCTCCAGCGCTACGACTCGCTGTTCACGCCCTTCATGCGCAAGCACCTGCACACGGCCAAGCTGCTGTCACTGCCGGAGGGCCGCTGCGCGCTGACCTGGCACGACGCCAACTCGGAATTCACCTTCGAATTCCGGTATGTCCCGGACACCGGATTCCGCGTGACCGGATATGAGGTGGGGGCGTATTAGGCCGCGACTTCAATTCTTGTCGCGCACCCCGTCCCACCACGGGCACGTGCCCGACATCAGCTTGAAATTGCCCTCGATCACCTGCACCGGCGCGCGGCGGCCTTCGGCTGCGGCGCGCATGCGCATCTCGCGGGCGACGTCGCGGTCTTCGGCGGACAGCCAGACGCGCTCGTGGCCCCACAGGCTCGGGCCTTCATGCATCTCGACCGGCGTCCAGTTCTGCGGATCGATCTCGAGCCCGCCCCAGCCGCATTCGACCATGAAAGCTGACGGCGACTTGGCGTAGAACGACGTCATCAGATCGTTGGTGTGGCGGCCGAGCGTGACGTTGACGCGGTCTTCCTTCATCGCGACGTCGTAGGACTGGCCGACATCGTCGAGCGAGAACAGCTCGACCATCAGATGATGCATGCCGTTCTGTCCGGTCTCGATCAGCGCGAGGCTGTGATGGCGCGAATTGACGTGGAAGAAATAGGCGCGGAACGGCTTCTCGATGTAGTCGCTGAGGCTGAAGCCGAGCAATTCGGTATAGAACGCCATGACAGGCTCGATGCGCTCGACCGTCAGCACGGCGTGGCCGAGGCCTTGCGGGCCGGTGCGAAAACCCGAGATCGAGCGGCCCGGCTTGAACGGCGCCTCGTCGATCTCCGCGCCGTGGAAGGCTTCGAGCCGGTTGCCGGCGGGATCATGGAACGAGATCAGGCCGCGCACCCGCCGCGCATCGGCGAGCGACGCCGGCTCTGTCGTGACGACCACGCCGGCCCGCTCCAGCCGCGCCGCCAGCGCGTCGAGGGCTGCGGCGTCAGCCATCTCCCAGCCGAAGAAGCGGGCGCCTTCGCCGAGCGCGCGGTCGATCACGATGCGCTGCTTGCGGTCGTCCATCCGGAAGGCGAGCAGCGAATTGCCGCGCTCGATCGCCTGCAGGCCGACGAGGCCGGTGCCGAACTGCCGCCAGTCGTCCAGTGCATCCGAGCCGAACCCGGCATAGCCGAGACCTACAATCGCCATCCGCGCCTCCGTGTCTGTTTTTTGGGCGGATTAGAGCATGATCCGGAAAAGTGTGAAGCGGTTTTCCGAAAAGATCATGCTCAAACAACAAAGAAGAGCCGCCGGTTCAGGCAAATCCTACGCGGATTTGCGGCCTTTCAAACCCCAAAAGCGCCCGATGGTGCGAGGCAGGGCGGCTTGCCGTCCCTTGACAGCGCCCGCGCCGGATGGTGAGTAGGCGGCCATGAGCACCGCCGTCCGCCCATCCCGTCTTTGGTGGCCCACCTCCTCATAGGTGGCCGGTGCGATTTCATTTCCAGCAATCGTCGAAGGTCGCCATCGCAGTGCGACGGTCTTCCTTCGTTTGTCCTGTGTGGCGCCCCCTCGGCAAGTTTCGTAAGAGGATCACATGAACAGGACAGTCTTCTCCCTGCCGGCCAAGAGCGAATACCTCACCTCGAGCGGCCTTGCGGTCGTGCGCACCGCCGAGCAGTTCACCGGCGGCGCCAACCGGCTCGATGACCTCATCAACCTGCTCGATCGCCGTCCCGGCGTCGTGCTGTCGTCGGGCACCACGGTGCCCGGCCGCTACGAGAGCTTCGACCTCGGCTTCGCTGATCCGCCGCTGGTGCTGGAGACGACGGGGACGAAATTCTCGCTGCGCGCGCTGAACAAGCGCGGCGAGGTGCTGATCGCGTTCCTCGGCGACGTCCTGCGCGAGCCCTGCGTGGTGATCACGGAGAAGAGCGCCCGGGAGCTCTCCGGCCACATCATCCGCGGCGAGGCGCCGGTCGAGGAAGACCAGCGCACCCGCCGCGCCAGCGTGATGTCGCTGGTGCGCGACCTGATCGCGGCGTTCGCCTCCAACGCCGATCCGCTGCAGGGCCTGTTCGGCGCCTTCGCCTACGACCTCGTGTTCCAGATCGAGGACCTCGTGCAGAGGCGCGCCCGCGAGGCCGACCAGCGCGACATCGTGCTCTACGTGCCCGACCGCCTGCTCGCCTATGACCGCGCCACCGGCCGCGGCGTGGTGCTGGCTTACGATTTCGCCTGGAAGGGCAAGACGACCGCGGGGCTATCGCACGACACCGCCGAGAGCGTCTACGCCAAATCGCCCCGGCAGGGCTTTGCCGATCACGCGCCCGGCGAATATCAGGCGACGGTCGAGGTCGCGCGCGCCGCATTCGCGCGCGGTGATTTGTTCGAGGCAGTGCCCGGGCAATTGTTCGCCGAGCCCTGCGAGCGCTCGCCGGCCGAAGTGTTCCAGCGGCTCTGCCGCATCAACCCGTCGCCCTATGGCGCGCTGATGAATCTCGGCCATGGCGAATTCCTGGTGTCGGCATCGCCCGAGATGTTCGTGCGCTCCGACGGCCGCCGGGTCGAGACCTGCCCGATCTCGGGCACCATCGCGCGCGGCTCGGATTCGATCGGCGATGCCGAGCAGATCCGCAAGCTCCTGAACTCGGAGAAGGACGAGTTCGAGCTCAACATGTGCACCGACGTCGACCGCAACGACAAGGCGCGCGTCTGCGTGCCCGGCACTATCAAGGTTCTGGCGCGCCGGCAGATCGAGACCTACTCAAAACTGTTCCACACGGTCGATCACGTCGAGGGCATGCTGCGTCCGGGCTTCGATGCGCTCGATGCCTTCCTCACCCACGCCTGGGCGGTGACGGTGACGGGCGCGCCGAAATTGTGGGCGATGCAGTTCGTCGAGGATCACGAGCGCTCGTCGCGGCGCTGGTACGCCGGCGCGATCGGCGCGGTGAATTTCGATGGCAGCATCAATACCGGCCTCACCATCCGCACGATCAGGATGAAGGATGGCCTCGCCGAGGTGCGCGTCGGCGCGACCTGCCTCTTTGACTCTGATCCCGCGGCCGAAGACCGCGAATGCCAGGTCAAGGCGGCGGCACTGTTCCAGGCGCTGCGCGGCGATCCGCCGAAGCCGCTGTCGGATATCGCACCCGACGCCACCGGCTCCGGCAAGAACGTGCTGCTGATCGACCATGACGACAGCTTTGTGCACATGCTGGCCGATTACTTCCGCCAGGTCGGCGCCAACGTCACCGTGGTCAGGCACATCCACGCGCAGACCATGCTCGAAAAAAAGTGGGACCTGCTGGTGCTGTCGCCCGGTCCCGGCCGTCCCGAGGACTTTGGTATCTCGAAAACCATCGGCACCGCGCTGGACAAGAAGCTGCCGGTGTTCGGCGTCTGCCTCGGCCTGCAGGCGATCGGGGAATATTTCGGCGGCCAGCTCGGTCAGCTCGGCCAGCCCGCGCATGGCCGGCCCTCGCGCGTGCTGGTGCGCGGCGGCAAGCTGATGCAGAATCTGCCCAACGAGATCACGATCGGCCGCTATCATTCGCTCTATGTCGAGCGCGATAGCGTGCCCGACGTGCTTGACGTGACCGCGACCACCGAAGACGGTGTCGCGATGGCGATCGAGCACAAGAGTTTGCCGGTCGGCGGCGTGCAGTTCCACCCGGAGTCGCTGATGTCGCTCGGCGGCGAGGTGGGCCTGCGCATCGTGGAGAATGCGTTCCGGCTCAATGTGAAGGCCAACTGAGGATTGCGAGACCATGACGTTTGACCTCGATCTGAAATCCTCCGTCCGCACCATCCCGGACTACCCGAAGAAGGGGATCCTGTTCCGCGACATCACCACGCTGCTCGCGGACGCGCGCGCGTTCCGCCGCGCGGTCGACGAGCTGGTGCATCCCTGGGCCGGCTCGAAGGTGGACAAGGTCGCCGGCATCGAGGCGCGCGGCTTCATCCTCGGCGGCGCGGTCGCGCATCAGCTCTCCGCCGGCTTCGTGCCGATCCGCAAGAAGGGCAAGCTGCCGCACACCACGGTGCGGATCGCCTATTCGCTGGAGTACGGCATCGACGAGATGGAGATGCACGCCGATGCCGTGCAGCCCGGCGAGCGCGTCATCCTGGTCGACGACCTCATCGCCACCGGCGGCACCGCCGAGGGCGCAGTCAAGCTGCTGCGCCAGATCGGCGCCAACGTCGTCGCCGCCTGCTTCATCGTCGATCTGCCCGACCTCGGCGGCGCGGCGAAACTCCGCGCGATGGACGTGCCGGTGCGGACGCTGATGACGTTCGAGGGGCATTGATCTCCCTTCGCCTCGCCCCGCTTGCGGGGAGAGGCCGGATCGCATGTTAATGCGATCCGGGTGAGGGGGAGTCTCCGCGCATTCCACTATCAGCCAAATTTGCGGAAGTAGCCTCTCGCTCCAATCGGAGGCCCTCTAAAGGAGGAGCAGGGTGACTAGCAACGAGTTTGTCGAGGCCCTCAAGCGCCACGTGAGGGACGCGGCCATTGAGGACACGATTGCCAATCTGAAGAACCCGCCTGGCAGAGGTGTATCTCTTCAAGTGAGGGCTCTCTCGGAGTGGTACAACGCTCTGTCAGCTGAGGAGGCCAAGCTCGTCAATGACGTCATAGCTACTGGAGTGCATGCCACACTATTCGGGCTTCTCGCCGTGCTTGACGGAGCGCGAACGATTGATCACGACGGAGGGCGGTTCGAGTTGGTCTACGTTGCTGATGAGAGGGTCGTGCTGAATGACCCGCAGGCGATTGACCTGCATGATTTGCTAAATGCCGTAGACTGAGAAACTGCCGTAGGGTGGGCAAAGCGCAGCGTGCCCACCATCACGAGCACGCCGATAATGGTGGGCACGTCGCTACGCTCCTTTGCCCACCCTACGGCTTAAGCGATTGCGGATGACGCGTGCCACACATTCGTCGTCCTGGCGAAAGCCAGGACCTATTACCCCAACTGCGAATTGCTGCGCAGCGCTGGGGCCACGATCCCTTGCACGACTGAATTCGGTGGTTATGGGTCCTGACTTTCGTCAGGACGACGATGGGGGGACTCCCCATCACAACTTCTGCTGCGGCGTATGGGTCTCGGCCTTCGCCGGGATGACAATCAAGACCGCTGCAGCATCACGCTGATCTCGAGATCGCGGAACGTGGTGTAATTCCGCCGGATCCACTGATGCAGCTCGGTGGAGGAATCCTTTTCCTGCCGCAGATACCCGGTGAACGAAAAGTTCAGCCGGTCGATATAGGTCTTCAGGAACACCGGCAGTGCGCGGAGCGCGAGCCTGCGGCCGCGGGCCATCGCCGGCGGCAGCTCGCCGCGGACGACGAATTCGTTGTCGACCACGACCAGCGAATTCGGCAGGATCTGCTGCTGCAGCATCTCATAGGCGCGCGCCGAGACGCGGTCGGTGTCGCCGACGAACAGGATGACGGGCGCGACGCGGCGGCGCAGCGCCTCCTTCATCAGGCCGATCTCGTCGCACATTTTGAAGAATTCGTCGAAGGCGTGGTAGCCGAGGTCGATCACCTTGGCGACGCCGTCATCGACGATGACGCGGTCCATCAGCTGCATCTTGCCGTAGGTGTCGATCACGTCGGCCGTCTCGGTCGTGCGCGGCAGGTAGTCGAGCAGCGAGGGCTCCTTCAGATTGATGTCGAAGGAGGTGACCGTGCCGTTCTTGAGCAGCAGGAACTCGCTCAGCAGCCGCGCCAGCAGCGTCTTGCCGACCTGCGGGCGAGGGGAGCAGATGATGTAGACGGGCGTGACGGACATCATCAGCTATATCAGGCCAATTTCGTGCCTGATCCAGCCCCATCGCGGCCCCGTCGGCGACTATTTTTCGCGGGACTATTTTTCGCCCGAGCGGGTGGTCGACTTGGCGCCGACCAGGTCGGTCAGCTTGATCCGGTCGTACTCGCTCCAGACGTTGGCCAGCCAGTGCCGGACATAGCCGCGCAGCACGAAGGAGTAGTTGGCGGCGTCGTCGTTCATCCCCTTGTTGGCGACGAACTTCAGGAACGGCACCGAGGAGACCTCGACCTGCTCATAGGCCATTTCGTTGAGCTTGGGGATCGTGAGGTCGGTCGCTTCCTTGATGCGGTGGAAATAGGAATTGTAGGTCGACTGGTCCCACTGGAAGAACTGGGTGTCGTTGATGAAGTTCTTGACCAGGAAATACTTCGCGCCGGTCATGAAGCTCGAGGTCTCGGCGATCTCGTCCAGCGAGGCGATCGAGGGACCGAGGATGTGGAACACCGCGAAGGTGATCTGGCCGGATCGGGCGGCATCGAGGAAGCCGATGTCCCGGAGCGAGGCCAGCGCCGGCGACATCAGGCCAGCGCGGACGTCGATCACGGTCACCGACGATCCGGTGCCGAGCGTATCGAAGATCTTCATCTGGTCCGCGGTCGTCGTCATGTCGACGATCTCGGTGATGTCGGGGTGGAAGCGCTTCAGGGTGCCGCGCGGCGATTCCGTGTCGAACGCCCGGGTCGGGACATTGTTGGCGCTGAAATAGTCCAGCAGCGTTCTGGACACGGTGGTCTTGCCGACCCCGCCCTTGTCAGCGCCCACCACGATCACGACTGGCTTTGCCATGGAAATCCCTCAACGCGCCCCCCGACCGCGAGGGCGATCGGTAAGTCCCCGTATCTGCTTTGGGCGCGAACATGGCAGAAACAAGGGGGAATTCAATTCTTTAAGGCACCGGTCGCGGGTTTGGTGGGAATTTTGTTAATCTCGGAGCGCAATGTGCCGCAATCAGCGGTGCGGGCCCCAAGGACCGCCGAGTGGGCCGCCGAGAGGACCCCGCAGCGGGCCCAGTGGACCCAACGGGTCCCTCGTGGGCTGGGGAACGGGCGGCGGCGGAGTGGTCGGCGCCGTCGTGGCATCGCCCCACGGGCCGTGGTGCGGCACGGCGGGCGGCTGGTCGCCTTCCGTGGGTTGCTCGCCCTCGGCCTCGGTCTCGTCGGACGTCTCATCGGGCAGCGCCAGCGGGCCCGGATCGTGGCCGGCGGCATATTTCACCAGCGCATCGACGCGGGACTGCACGGAGGGATGGGTCGCGAACAGATCGGCAAAACCCTCGCGCGGGTTGTCGACGCACAGTTCCATCACCGCCGAGGTTGCGCCCTCGAGCTCGCCGCGGTTCTCGATCTTGCGCAGCGCCGAGATCATGGCGTCGGGATTCTTGGTCAGCTCGACCGAGCCGGCATCGGCCAGGAACTCGCGCGAACGCGACAATGCCAGTTTCACAAGCTGCGACATCAGCCAGGCCACCATGATCAGCGCGATCGCGATGATGACGACGATGATCGCGCCGCCGCCGGAGCTCTTGCTGTCGCGGTCCGAGGACGACGACTGCGAAGAGGAGGACGACGAGGACGACCAGCCCCTGCCGGTCGAGTTCCACGACAGATTTGTGAAGCCGCGGAAGAACAATTCGCCGAAGAAGCCGACCACGCCGGCGATGATCACGGCGACCACCATCAGCTGCACGTCGCCGTTCTTGATGTGGGTGAGCTCGTGGCCGAGCACGGCCTCGATTTCCTGGTCGTTCAGCGCCTTCAAGAGGCCCGTGGTGACCGTGATGGAATATTGCCGGCGGTTGAGTCCGGCCGCGAACGCGTTCAACGCCGGCGAGTCCATCACCTTCAGCTTCGGCATCGGGATGCCGCGCGAGATGCAGAGATTTTCCAGCAGATTATACAGCCGCGGCTCCTGCTGCCGCGTCACGCTCTCGCCGCCGGTGACGGCGTCGATCATGTTCTGGTGGAAGAAATAGGCGATGATGATCCACACCACGGCGGCTATCGTCGCGAAGGGAGCCGCCTTGATCAGGTCTTGCGAGGCGTGCGTCAGATAATAGGCGACCGTGCGGTTGCTGTTGATCATCACCTCGGCGATCAGCGCGCCGGCATAGACCAGCACGTAGATCAGCAGGAACAGGCCCGCGAGCAGCAGCATCGAACGAAACTTGTTCGATGCGATATGCGTGTAGAGACCGTAGGCGGCCATGGCGGGCTGCTTTGCGCTATCGCAGGCTCAGAACTTCACGCTCGGCACGGCCTCGACTTCGGTGCGGCTGGCGCCGAGGTCGAAGAACTCCTTGCGGGTGAAGCCGAACATGCCGGCGAACAGCGCGGCCGGCAGCTGCTGGATGCCGGTGTTGTATTCCTGGACCGCGTTGTTGAAGAAGCGGCGGCTCGCCGCGATCTTGTTCTCGAGATCGGAGAGCTCGCCGGCGAGCTGCTGGAAGTTGGCGTTGGCCTTGAGGTCCGGATAGGCCTCCGACAGCGCGATCAGCCGGCCGAGCGCGCCGGACAGCTGGTTCTCGGCGGCGGAGACCTGCGCCGGCCCCTGTGCCGACATCGCCGAATTGCGCGCCTTGATCACGTCATCCAGCGTGCCGCGCTCGTGCGAGGCGTAGCCCTTCACGGTCTCGACCAGGTTCGGGATCAGGTCGTGGCGCTGCTTGAGTTGGACGTCGATGTCGGCAAAGGCCTGGCCGACCCGCTGGCTCAGCGCCACCAGGCGGTTGTAGGCGCCGAACGCAAACAGCACGAGAATGACGATGACGCCGATAACGATCCAACTGGTCGACATGGCAGGGCAGCTCCTGATGGGACGAAACGGCGGCACCGTAGCCCAAAACCGGGCAGGCGGCAGCCCGCCGGGAAGAGGTGGGCAGGTGTTGGTCGGTGATGGAGGCAGAATAGTTCAACACCGGTCTCGTGTCCCGGACGCGGTGCAGCGTCTCTTGACGGTGCACCGCTGAGCCGGGACCCACGCTGCCCGAGACGATGGGCCCCGGATCGGCAGCGCACCACGCCGCAAGGGGCGGCGCGCTGCGCAGCATCCGGGGCACGAAACTTATTCGACGGTCACCGCATCGCCCCACCTCCAACGGCGTGCGCTGGCATAGCGGGACTTGTCCCGACGCGGCACCTTTGTGACGGCCACGCCATCCGCCGAGCAGAGCTTCGCCGATATCTCGACCTTGCCGACGTCCGGTTGCGCCAGCACGCGCGAGCGGCGCTGCGCGATCGGCGCGCGCGTCAGCGCCACATAGGCGAACCGTTCGTCCTCGAACGGCGCATCCGCGCCCTTGACCTGCTTGTGCGCGCGCGAGCGCTGCAGGCGCTGCGAGAAATGGCACCAGTCGGGCGCCACCAGCGGACAGGTGCCATCGTGCGGGCAGGGCGCCGCGACATGGGCGCCGGCGGCGATCAATCGTGCGCGGAGGGAGATGATGCGTTGATATCCGGCGGGCGTGCCGGGCTCGACGACCAGCAGCGTGTCCTTTGTCTTGGCCCACATCGCATCGGTGAGCGCGATGCGTTCGTCGTCACTGAGCTCATTGATCACGTAGCTCGCGATCACGAGATCGGCCGCGTCGGCATGGGCGACGTAGGTGCGGGCGTGTCCGAGGTCGTAGCTGAGGCCGCGCAGGCGGTGGCTCCTGCGCGTGAGGTCGAGCGCCAGCGTGCGCAGGGCCTCGTTCGCATCGAGCAAGGTGAAATCCTGCAGCGACGCGAACGCTTCCGCTGCCGCCCAACTCGCCGTGCCCGGCCCGGCGCCGACATCCAGCAGGCTCGTGGGCGCAAAGTCAGGCCGGATCTCGCTCAGCGCATTGAGGCTTGCGACCACGGCGGCATAGGTCGCCGGCATCCGTGCCAGCGCGTAGGCCAGCGCATCGGTCTCGGATCGGATGGTGCCGCCGGAGCCGCCGCCGGCGCGATAGGTCTCGGAGATCGCTGTGGCCCGTGCCGCAGCGTCATTGCGCGACAGGCCTTCGAGCTTGCTGTTGAGTGCGGCGCGCAGTTCGGCCGGCAGGTCGGGTGACGTCATGACATCACCCGCTCATGTGCAATCCTACGCCACGTTCTGGTCGAGGATATCCAACCCGCCCTGCAGGTCGACCGAGACCAGTTGCGAGACGCCGCGCTCGGCCATGGTGACGCCGAACAGGCGGTTCATCCGCGCCATCGTGATCGGATTGTGCGTGATGATGATGAAGCGCGTCTCGGTCGAGCCGGTCATTTCGTTGAGCAGGCTGCAGAACCGTTCGACGTTGTGGTCGTCGAGCGGCGCGTCGACTTCGTCCAGCACGCAGATCGGTGAGGGGTTGGTCAGGAACACCGCGAAGATCAGTGCCAGCGCGGTCAGCGCCTGCTCGCCGCCCGAGAGCAGCGACAGCGTCTGTGGCTTCTTGCCCGGCGGCTTGGCGATGATTTCGAGACCGGCCTCCAGCGGATCGTCGCTCTCGATCAGATGCAGCGCCGCTTCGCCGCCACCGAACAGCTCGGTGAAGAGACGCTTGAAGTGGGCGTTGACCGTCTCGAACGAGGTCAGCAGGCGCTCGCGCGCTTCCTTGTTGAGGCTCTGGATGCCCTGGCGCAGCCGCTTGATCGCCTCGACGAGGTCGTCGCGCTCGGTCGTCAGCGCGGTGTGCTGGGTCTCGACTTCCTTCAGCTCTTCCTCGGCGCGCAGGTTGACGGCGCCCAGGCGCTCGCGGTCGCGGCGCAGCTTTTCCAGCTCCTCCTCGATCTGCCCGACAGGCGGCAGCTCGGCGCCCGGCTCGATCTCGGCGAGGCCGGCGACGGCCTGCGGCTCGACCTCGAGCATGTCGTGGATCTCGCGCTCGATGTCGGCGAGGCGGCGGCGGGTGCCTTCCATGCGCTCCTCGGCGCGCGCGGTGCCTTCGCGGGCGCTGGAGAGCGCTTCGAGCGAATGCTTCGCGGCGCGGTCGGTCTCCGCCATCGCGGCTTCGGCCATCGCGAGCGCATCGGCGGCGACGCGGCGGTCGCTCTCGGCGTGCTCGATCTCCGTGATCAGCGCGCTGCGCTTCTCGGCGAACACCTCCGGCGCATTGGCCAGCTCCTCGCGCTCGAGCGAGACTTCGGCGATGCGCTCCTCGATGGTGCCGACCTGCGAGGCGGCGCTGGTCTTGCGGTTTTGCCACTCGCTGCGCTCGGCGAGGATCGCCTGCACGCGGCGGTCGGCGAGCTCGGCCTCGCGAGCCAGCGCCTGCGCCTCGGCGCGCACCTGCGCGGCGCCACGGCGGTGATTGTCGATCTCGCCACGGACCGCGGCCAGCTGAGCCTCGGTCTCGCCGCTCGGCGGCAGCTCGGCCAGCGCGCCCTCGGCGCTTTCATAGCCGGCCTCGGCCTCGCTGCGATCGGCGGCGAGACGGGTGTGGGCTTCGGTCAGCGCCGACTTGCGCGCGGCGTGACGGTTGATCTCGCGCTCGGTCGCGGCATGGCGCTCGCGCGCGGCATCGGCCTCGCGGCGAGCGGCACGGACGGCCTCGCGGGACGCGGCTTCGGCGGCGGATGCAGAGCGCAGCTCGGCTTCCGCCGTCTCGAGCGCCTGCCGCTTGGCAGCGGCATCGGTACGGGCCTGCTCAAGCTCGTGCTCGATATCGACCAGGCGGGCGCGTTCGGCGAGACGGCGGGCCGCGCCGGTCGGCGCATGCGCATCCGCGACAAAACCGTCCCAGCGCCAGACGTCGCCTTCGAGCGACACCAGCCGCTGGCCGGTCTTGAGCTGCGACACCAGCGCCGCGCCGCGGTCCTTGGAGACGACGCCGATCTGCGCAAGACGCCGCGCCAGTTCCGGCGGGGCCTGCACGTGATCGGCAAGACGCTCGACGCCTTCGGGCAGCGCCGGATCCTCGCCGGTGTTGCCAGCGTTGGTCCAGCGCATCGGCGCGGAGGGATCGACGGGCGCATCGAGATCGTCGCCGAGCACGGCGCCGATCGCCTTTTCATAGCCCTTGGCGACCGTGATGCCGTCGATGATCGGCGGCCACAGATTCTTGGTCTCGCTGTTGACCAGCTTGGAGATGGTGCGCGCCTCGGTCTCGAGCCGCTGCACGCGCTTCTCGGCTTCGGCCAGCGGCGAGCGCGAGGACTCCAGCGTCTGCCGCGCGGCGGCGTGATGCGCCTCGCTCGCCTGCACCGCGGCTTCCGATTCCATCAGCGCCTGCTGAGCGCCTTCCATCGTCGCGGCGAGTGCGTCGATGTCGCCGAGATTGCCGGTCTCCTGGGCGAGCTTCTGCTCCTCGGCCTGGACGTTCGCGATCTCCTGATCGAGCCGCGCCAGGCGGTCGCGATGCGTGCGCACGCCGGCTTCGAGCTGGTTGCGCCTGGCGGTGAGGTCGGCGAGCTGCGTGGTGAGGTCGGCGAACTGGCGCTCGGTCGCGGCGAGGATCGCCTCGGCTTCTGCCACGCGCTCGTCGACGCCACTGCGCTTCTCGACGCGCGACTTGATCTCCTCCTTCAGCTCGGCGTCTTCGGTGTCGAGCCGCTGCAGCGCGATGTCGGCATCCGAAGTCTGCTGCTGCTCGCGGGCGATGTCGGCCGCGAACTGGGTGAGGCGGCGATCGAGCTCGCTGACGCGCTCCTTGGCGCGCTGCTCTTCGCGGTCCAAAAGCTCGCGGGCATTGGTCAGGCGCTGCAGACCGGCGGCGGCGCGGGCTTCCGCATCGCGGAGCGCAGGCAGCTCGGAGGCGCGGATCGCCTGGATGCGCGCGGCTTCCGCCTGCTCGCGGGTGCGCTCGGCCATCTCGCGCACGGCGAGGTCATGGGTGTGCGCGGCGTCGTTGACGTCGGCATGCGCCTCGAGCCAGCGCAGATGGAACAGCATGGCCTCGGACTTGCGCACCTTGGCTGCGACCTCGCGGTAGCGGATTGCCTGGCGCGCCTGCTTCTTCAATCCGTCCATCTGGCCGGTGAGCTGGCCGATCACGTCCTCGACGCGGGTGAGGTTGGTCTCGGCCGCCTTCAGCCGCAGTTCCGCCTCATGGCGGCGGGCATGCAGGCCGGCGACGCCGGCGGCATCTTCCAGCACGCGGCGGCGCTGCTCGGGCTTCGCCTGGATGATCTCGCCGATCTTGCCCTGGTGGACGAGGGCGGGCGAGCGCGCGCCGGTCGCGGCATCGGCGAACAGGATCTGCACGTCCCTTGCACGAACGTCGCGGCCGTTGATGCGATAGACCGAGCCGGCCTCGCGCTCGATGCGGCGGGAGATTTCGAGAATCTGGCTGTCGTTCATCGCCGCCGGCGCCGAGCGATCGGAATTGTCGATCGTCATCGTCACTTCGGCGTGGTTGCGCGCCGGACGGTTGCCGGAACCGGCGAAGATCACCGCGTCCATGTCGGCGGCGCGCAGCGATTTGTGCGAGGTCTCGCCCATCGCCCAGCGCAGCGCTTCGACGAGATTGGATTTGCCGCAGCCGTTCGGTCCGACGACGCCGGTCAGGCCCGGCTCGATCATGAAGTCGGTGGGTTCGACGAACGACTTGAAACCGTGGAGGCGGAGGCGCGTGAGCTTCATGTACACAAATCTCGCTTGGCCGGGCGCGAATCTCCCTGCCGTGACAATACCATGGATGATGGCAATGTCGGTGTCGGGGCTGAATAGCTGCTGGCAGCTTTCATGGAGCGGGACAATGGAGATGCGCGAGCATGAGAGCAACCGCTTGACGCGGCTTTTCCCAAGGGTTTTGCAGTGCGAACCGGCCGTAAGAATCCGGTTCTAGCGAATCAGGTTTTCAACAGCGAATTGTGGCGCTTGCGCGCATCGCGATCGCAATTCATCCACAAAAAAATCGCGCCGCTCGCAGGGCGAGTCGGCGCGATGTCAATCGGCGGGTGCGCGAGCGATCAGCTCTTCAACAGCGAATCGATCTTCTTGCTGAATTCCTCGAACGAGGTCTCGCCCTTCACCATCTCGCCGTTGATGAAGAAGGTCGGGGTCGAGTTGACCTTCAGCACCTCGTTGGCGAACTTCTGATCGGCGGCGATCTTGTCGAGCAGCTTCTGGTCCTTCAGGCAGTCTTCGACCTGCTGCTGGCTGAGGCCGGCCTGCTTGCCGATCCGCGTCAGCGTCTCGGTGGTGTTCTTCACCACCCAGTCGTTCTGCTGGCGGAACAGCAAGTCGATCACCGCATAGAATTTCGGCGCGTCATCCTTGGCGATGCAGCGCGCCAGCATCGAGCCGGCGGCGGCCTTGATGTCGAGCGGGAATTCGCGGAACACGTAGCGAATCTTGCCGGTGTCGATATAGGTCGACTTCAGCTTGGGGAACACGGTCTCGTTGAAATTGGCGCAGTGCGGGCAGGTCATCGAGGCGTATTCGGTGACGGTGACGGTGGCGTTCTGCGGGCCCAGCGCCATGTCGGGCAGCGACTGCGGTTTTGCCACCTCGGCGGCGCTCTGGGCGAAAGCCTCCGAGATCAGGCGCAGCGGGGACAGGCCGGCGAGGGCGGCCAGCCCGGTCAGCGAGAGAGCGGTGGTGAAAGCGCGGCGCGTGATGATCAAGGTCAGCTCCCGGATTGGCGCGTCTCACGCCGAAAAGAGGGTTCCGAAAAGGAAGCCTTCGCTAGCTCAACACGACCATTGTGGCAATGCCGGGTCGCGGCCGCACCCCTATGAAAAAGCGTCAATTTCGCTTGATTGAGGCCCCTAACCGGGCCAGCGCTGCGCGCAGATCGTCGTCCTCCACGGCCCCCAGAGTCTCGGAGACCTTGGCCACCGTCTTGGCATCCGGCGTGCGCGGGGTTTTTGGCCGGTCGCGCCGCGACAGCGGGGCCTGGCGGATGGTCAGCCGGCCGACCGCGTGCCAGCCGAAGAAGCGGTTGACCCGCTCCAGGATCACGTCGGAGGAGTGCTGGATCTCCAGCGCCATCGGCCCCTCGACCCGCAGCACCAGCGTCGCCGGTTCCTGCGGCTGCCCCTCCACCGGCCGCGGCCATTGCATCTTCAGCGGTTCGCAGAAGGCAGCGATCCGCTCGCCCGCGATCTCGTTCCAGCGCGTCACCAGTTCGCGCGCGGCAAAGCCCTGCTTGGCATAGGCGTCGGTGAAGACGTCGCTGAGCAGGATCGACAGGGGTTTTGCGCTGATCGGGCCGGGTTTCATGGCCGGGCTTATAGCACGCTCCCGCCGTTATGGCCGGGCTTGTCCCGGCCATCCACGTCTTAGCTTGCCCGAGAAAGAAAGACGTGGATGCCCGGGACAAGCCCGGGCATGACGTGGGCAGATTTCTGCTACGCTAACTTGATCCCATGAGTTCTTCAGCAGCCACAAGGACCAAACACCGGCAGGCGCCGGCCGACCGCCCGGCGCTTCTGCTCGCCTGGTACGACCGGCATCGCCGGCGGCTGCCGTGGCGGGCGATGCCGGGGGAACTGGCTGATCCCTATCGGGTCTGGCTGTCGGAGATCATGCTGCAGCAGACCACGGTGAAGGCAGTCGGCCCCTTTTTCGAGAAATTCGTGACGCGCTGGCCGGACGTGTCGGCGCTCGGCCGCGCCTCGCAGGACGACGTTTTGAGGATGTGGGCCGGGCTCGGCTATTACTCGCGGGCGCGCAACCTGCACGCCTGCGCGGCCGCGGTGATGCGTGACCATGGCGGCGTCTTTCCTGATACCGAGGAGGGCCTGCGGACGCTGCCGGGGATCGGGCCGTACACGGCGGCGGCGATCGCAGCGATCGCGTTCGATCGCCGCACCATGCCCGTCGACGGCAATATCGAGCGCGTGGTGTCGCGCCTGTTCGCGGTCGAGGAGCCGCTGCCGCAGGCCAAGCCGCGAATTCAGGAGCTGGCCGCTACGCTGCTCGGCCGGTCCCGCGCCGGCGACGAGAAGTCTCGCGCCGGCGACAGCGCGCAGGCGCTGATGGATCTGGGCGCCTCGATCTGCACACCTAAGAAGCCCGCCTGCTCGCTCTGTCCGCTCAATGACGATTGCGCGGCGCGCACGCGCAGCGATCAGGAGACGTTTCCGCGCAAGGCGCCGAAGAAGACCGGCACCCAACGCCGCGGCGCCGCCTTCGTGGTGACGCGCGGCGATGAGTTGCTGGTGCGCTCGCGCGCCGAGAAAGGCCTGCTCGGCGGCATGACCGAGGTGCCGGGATCGGATTGGCTCGCGGGCCACGAGGACAAGGCCGCGCTGGCGCAGGCGCCGGACTTGAAGGGCATCGCGCGCTGGCATCGCAAGGCCGGCGTCGTCACCCACGTCTTCACGCATTTTCCGCTCGAACTCGTGGTCTACACGGCGAGCGTCCCGGCACGCACGCGGGCGCCCGAGGGCACGCGCTGGGTCAAGGTCGCGACGCTGGCGGAAGAGGCGCTGCCGAACGTCATGCGCAAGGTGATTGCGCACGCGCTGGATCTCTAGGCGTTATCCGGTGAGCCAACCGAACGCGCGGCGCAGGAATGTGCCGGCATCGCTTTCCACGGGCGTTCCGTGGGCCATCAGCACTCTCTCGGCGGGCCATGCGAGGATGCGCTGCAAGGCGTTGCGCGCGGCGCGGCGGTTGACGAATGCGAGACGAAACTTGCGCGGCACCGACGGTTCGGGGCCGGTCATGAGGTCCAGCTTCGCCACTATGGCCCGCCAGCCGGAGAGTGAGGCCGCAGGAAGCTGCTGGAGCAGATCGGTGAACAGCACGGTCCCGCTCCTGACGTGGAAGAACACGACCTCCGTCGTGATCAGATTGCCCCGCATCGCGATCTGGTCGATCTCGGCGGCCCAATCCGCGCTCGGCGCATCCTTGAGATCGACATCAAAGGCGATGTCCTTGCGCCGCTTTCGCAGGCCTGGCGGAGCATGGAGCGTGGCGGCGGGGTAGGCGCGCTGCCATTCCCCGAGAAACAAATGGTGCAGTGAATTGGGCGCGATCATGTGCTGCACGCTGCCGAGCGCATCCACCTCGGCCCGCAGATCGTCCGTGAGCCTGATCGGCGACCAGATGAAGAGGCTGCCGTCCGACAGTTTGATGACGGCCATCCGGGTGGGATAATGAAATCCGGCGACGGCGACGTTGGACCCGTCCGCGATCCAGATATCCTGACCGAATTGCTTCAACACGGCAGTTCCAGTGCAACCGACACTGAGGAGATTGCTAGCCGCTGCAGCCCGCACCCGCAAGCTTTGGCTGCTGACAGAATGCTGGCAGCAGGGATCAGCTAAGACGACTGCCAAACGGAGGCTCGCCATGGTCGCAACCGCGCTCGACAATATCCCCGCACCGCCCTGCGCCAGGCTGCTTGGTTGGCGCCTGCTCGACGCGCGCTCGGAGGAGGGCTGGATCCGGCTCGCCTTCGACGGCAAGCCGGACTTCTGCAACCCGGCCGGCTTTATCCAGGGCGGCATTCTCTCGGCCATGCTTGACGACACGATGGGGCCGGCGGTGTTCGTGATGACCGAGGGTCGGCTCTTCACCACGACCATCACCATGACGGTGAATTTCCTGGCACCCGCCAAGCCCGGCCCGATCACCGGCGAGGCGACGGTGACCCAGCTCGGCAAGACCATTGCGTTCGTCGAGGGACGATTGACCGGCGAAGACGGCACGCTGCTTGCGACCGCATCGAGCAGCATCCGCTTGGTCGAGGCCGCGCGGGCGTTGCGCTAGTGCGACGCGTGTTCCTTCACCTCTCCCCGCTCTTCCGCCGGGAGAGGTCGAATTCTCGCAAAGCGAGAATTCGGGTGAGGGGCAAGGCACGAAGCTAATTACAACCGCTCTGCTCGCCGGATGGAAGCCCCTCACCCCAACCCTCTCCCCGCAAGAGCGGGGCGAGGGAGCTCAGCGTGCGCGCCTCACGCCGCGCAGCACGATCGGTGGCTTGGCATTCAGCGCCTCGACCTGGAAGCCGGCGACGCGCTTGTAGTTGGCGGCGATGTCTTCCAGCTCCTGCTGCGACAGCACGTTGGTGACGACATTGAATCCCTCGGGCGCGCGCTCCTCGACGAGCTGCATCACCTGCTCCGGGCCGTTGCGGCGGTTCAGCATCACCAGATCAGTGGTGGCCGGCCGCCGCTCGGCCTCATAGGCGAGCATGGCCGCGCTCGTCGGCCCATGCGCCAGAATCTCACGCGTCAGCACGCGCGCATCCAGAATCGCCTGCGAGGCGCCGTTGGAGCCGATCGGGTACATCGGATGCGCGGCATCGCCCATCAGCGTGACCTTGCCGAACGTCCATTGCGAGACGGGATCGCGATCGACCAGCGGATACTCATAGGAATGCGGGCAGTTGCGGATCAGGCCGGGCACGTCGAGCCAGTCGAAATTCCAGCTCTCGAACCACGGCAAGAATTCTTCCAGCCTTGCCGTGCGATTGTAGTCCTCGCGGCGCCACTGATAGGTCGGCGGCATGTGGCGCTCGGCGACCCAGTTGATGTCGAACTTGCCGTCCGCGCCCGCCTGCTTGGAGATCGGGTAGCAGACGAATTTCAGGATCTCGTGGCCGGCCATGATCATGGTGCGGCCGGTCAGGAAGGCGTCGCTGCGCGTAATGCCGCGCCAGAGGATGCGGCCGTTCCAGATCGGCGGTCCCTCCTGCGGATAGAGCTTCTCGCGCACCGCCGAATGGATGCCGTCGGCCGCGATCAGGATCGTGCCCTCATATGATCCCGCCGCCTTGCCGGTCGCCTTGTCGATGAAGTCGGCGCGCACGCCGTCACTGGTTTCGGTCCAGCCGGTCAGGTGATGGCTGGTCAGGATGTTGCCGGCGCCCAGCCGCTCGGTCGCGGCGTCGAGCAGGATCTGCTGCAGCCGGCCGCGATGGATCGAGAACTGCGGCCATTTGTAGCCGGCCTCGAGCCCGCGCGCCTCGCTCCAGATCGGCTTGCCGTGCTTGGAGAAGAAGGCGAGTTCTTTCGTCCGCACCGCCGAGGCGTCGAGCACGTCATGCAGGCCGAGCTCGATCAGTTCGCGCACCGCATGCGGCAGCACATTGATGCCGACGCCGAGCGGCTTGAGCTCCGGCACGCTCTCGAACACGCGGCAGGGCACGCCGATCTGGTGCAGGCTGAGCGCCAGCGTCAGCCCGCCAATTCCGCCACCTGCGATCAATACGGTCATGGCAAATCCTCTCAATCGGCCCGGTCATGGCACGGCAGCGGCGTTGTGGGCAACCGCGAAGGGTTAGCGCTTTAGGGTAGGGATGGACGGTTCGCGGCCGCCCCGATAACCTCCGCGCGCCAATCGTAGCGTTTTCGAGCGAAGTGGATTCCGGTTCGCGTGAAGAAAACGCGTCAAATTAAAAAGCAAGGGCCGGCAAGGCCTCGAGAGGACATCACCATGCTAAAACTCTATTTCGCCCCCGGCACCTGTGCGCTCGCGTCCCACATCGCCTTGGCCGAGGCCGGCGCGGACTACACGACCGTGAAGCTGGACTTCAAGAGCAACCAGCAGAACAGCCCGGAATATCTGAAGATCAATCCGAAGGGCCGGGTGCCGACGCTGGTGACCGACCGCGGCGTGCTGACCGAGACGCCGGCGATGCTGGCCTATATCGCGCAGACCTATCCGCAGGCGAAGCTTGCGCCGCTCGACGACGCCTTCGAATTCGCCAAGGTGCAGGCCTTCAACTCCTATCTCTGCTCCACCGTGCATGTGAACCACGCCCACAAGATGCGCGGCGCGCGCTGGGCGACGGAGGAGAGCACCTTCGCCGACATGAAGCGGATGATCCCGAAGACCATGGGCGCCTGCTTCGGCCTGATCGAGCGCGACATGCTCGCGGGCCCCTGGGTGATGGGCGAGAGCTACACGATCGCCGATCCCTATCTCTACACGCTGACCACCTGGCTCGACGGCGACGGCGTCGACATCGCGACGCTGCCGAAGGTGAAGGCCCATCGCGAGCGGATGGAGCAGCGGTCGGCTGTGCAGAAGGTGTTGGCGGAGCAGAAGGCGTAGCTCAAGGAACGGAAGCGTGGGCTACAAACTCGGTGTCATCCCGGCGAAGGCCGGGACCCATTACCACCGAGTCGTGTTGTAGGAGTGCGCTGTGGCCCCAGCGTCGTGCAACAAATCCCATTTGGGGTAATGGGTCCCGGCCTTCGCCGGGACGACGATGTGGAGAGTTACGTTTTCTTCCCCTCTAGCTCCCGCCCCGTCTCCAGCACCAGCCTTCGCAGCCAGATCGAGCCCGGGTCCATCTGCGCCCGCGTCGGATAGAACATGTGCTGCTCGTCGATCCCGGGATCGAGCGGCGGCGGCACCGTCACCAGCGACAATTGCTTGGATAGCGCCGCGATCAGCCGGCGCGGCACGAAGGCGACGAGGTCGGTGCGCGCGGTGACGTGCAGCGCCTCGATATAGCCCGGCACCACCAGCGCGATCCGCCGCTCGATGCCTTTTGAGCGCAGCCAGGTGTCGATCAGGTCCTCGTTCTGGCCGCGGATCACCACCGCGACATGTCGCGCATTGAGGAACGTCTCGCGCTTCGCAAGCTTCGTGCCGAGCGGATGGCCGCGCCGCACCGCGAGCGCGTCGCGGTCGGTGTAGATCTGCTGGCGGTGAAATCCCTTGAAGGCGTTGCCGATCGAGATCACGAGATCGATGGTTCGCGCGAAGTCCGGCGTGAAGATCGCCGGCCCCCGCCATGGCACCACGTCGATCGTGACGTTCGGCGCGCTGCGCGTCACTTTCGCCATCAGGGGCGGCATCAACAGCTCGACCGCGAGATCCGGCATCATCAGCCGGAAATGCCGCTCGCTGCTGATCGCGTCGAATTCGTCAGGCACGAACAGCGATCGCACCTGGTCGAGCGCCTGCGCCAGCGGCGCACGCAGGGCCTGCGCCCGCGGCGTCAGCTCCATCCGCGTGCCGTTGCGCACCAGCAGGGGATCGCCGATCAGATCGCGTAGCCGCTGCAGCGCGTGGCTGGTCGCCGGCTGCGACAAATGCAGCCGCATCGCCGCGCGGCTGACGCTGGCTTCCCTCAGCAGCGCGTCAAGCGCCACCAGCAGATTCAGGTCAAGCGAATTCAAATTCATCAGGTGAATATATATCATATCAACTATCGATTGGAAGAATGTGTGGCCGCGCGGCAAGGATGGTGCGTCAACCCATGGAGAGCCGTCATGAGCGCCGCCGACAACAAGAAGCTGATCCAGCAAGTCTTCACCGATTCCGCCAACCGCAGCGGAACGACCTTCGTCGACAGTCTCGCCGAGGATGCGAGCTGGGTCGTGACCGGGCAATACTCCTGGTCACATGAATTCAGGGGACGCGACGCCATCAACAACGGCCTGATGGGGCACTTCCGCTCGTTCTTCGCCGAGCGGCCGCGGACACTCGCCTTCAACTTCATCGCCGACGGCGATTTCGTCGCGGTCGAAGCGCGCGGCGACAATGTCACCAAGTCAGGCCAGCGCTACGACAACCACTATTGCCTGGTGTTCAAGGTCGAGAACGGCAAGATCAAGCAGATCAAGGAATATTGCGACTCGACGCTGGTCGAGCGCGTGCTCGGCCCGTTTCCGGAAGCGCGCAAGCTCGCCGCGGGGTGACGATCAAACGAAAAACGGCGCCCGCGAGGGCGCCGTTGTGTTGTCGGATGAGCGAACGGATCAGGCGACCTTGGTCGTCATGTGCTTGAACATGTTGCCGCGGGCCTCGTCGTCCATCTCGGCCTTGAAGGTGAACCTGTCCTTCAGCGCGACGGCCTTGGCTGCTGCCGGCCGCGCGGAGATCTCGTCGACCAGGCGCTTGACGTTCGGATAGTTGGCAAACGCGCCGTCGCCGAGCTTGAACGGCACCATCCGCGCCCAGCCCCACAGCGCCATGTCGACGATCGAATAGGCATCGCCGACCATGTATTTGCGACCAGCGAGGTGGCCGTCGAGAATCTTGTAGTGGCGATCGGTCTCGTACTGATAGCGGTTGTGGGCGTAGTCGTGATTCTGCTCCTTCGGCGCAAAATGCTTGAAGTGCACCGCCTGTCCCGAATACGGCCCGACGCCGGTTGCGACGAACATCAGCCAGGACAGCAGCTCGGCGCGGTTGGCGGGGAGGAATTTGCCGGTCTTCTCGGCGAGATAGAGCAGGATCGCGTTGGAGTCGAAGACAATAGTGCCGTTGTCGTCGATCGCCGGCACCTTGGCGTTCGGGTTGATCTTCAGATAGTCCGGCTTGAACTGGTCGCCCTTGCGGGTGTCGACGGCGATCGGCTCGAACGGCAATCCGGACTCCTCGAGGAAGAGCGCGACCTTGGTCGGGTTCGGCGAACCGTTGAAATAGAATTTGAGCATGAAAGGGGTCTCCTTGAGGTGAGGCCGCCTGTCATGCGCAAATTTTGTCGCGCTCCGCAACCGACGAGTCCGTGAGGCAGCTGCGCGCGCCGCGCGGTCCTGCAATTGAGGTCAGCCGAAATAACAAAAGCCGACGGCGCCGGCGATGATCAGCGCAAGCCCCGCGATCTCCAGCAGCACCGCAAAATGCGTCGCCTGCTGCAGGTCGGAGGCCTGCATCCCCCGCTCGGCGTTGCGCGCAAAGCCGTGGACGATGATTTCTTCGTTGAAATGGCTGTGCGCCTCGAGGCCCGAGGTCAGCCCGACCGAAACCAGGAGCACGCCGAACATCGCAAGGCCGATGAAGCCGAGCAGGCCGATCAGCAGGATCGGAAACATGCCGACCAGGAAGATCGGCAGCAGCGGCACCAGCAGCAAACTCTCTGATTGCTTTTGCATCGGACGCCCCATCGGGCTGGCTGACGTGAGGAGGGTACGTCCGATTGAGATAGGCAGCAAGGCGGGCGCGTTCAACACGCCGTCATCGGAGCTATGCGGACAAGATGACGCGGAAGAATCGTAGGGTGGGCAAAGGAGCGAAGCGACGTGCCCACCATTCTCGGCGTGCTCGTGAAGGTGGGCACGCTTCGCTTTGCCCACCCTACAAGATCGATCTGCAAATCTCTGAATCGTAGGATGGGCGGAGCGTAGCGATACCCATCATCTCACGATGCGGCACGAAGGTGATGGGTATCGCTTGCGCTCCACCCATCCTACAAGATTATCCCGCCATCCCCGAGCGGATCTCCGCACGCAGCTCGTCGATCAGCTTCAGCCCCTGCTTGGTCTCGATGTGCCAGTAGGTCCAGCCGTTGCAGGCGCCGGAGCCCTGCGCGACTGCGCCGATGCGGTGGATCGAGCCGACCTTGTCGCCGAGCATGATGGCGCCGTCGGCGCGGACCAGCGCGCCGTGGCGCTTCTTGGCGTCGACGAGTTTCGCGCCGGGCATGATCATGCCGCGCTCGATCAGCTCGGAGAAGGCGACGCGGGGCGCTTCGCGCGCGGTCATGAACGGCGCCAGCGTTGCTTCCGGCAGCGGCTCGATCGCGGCGATGCGCGCTTCTGCCGCGGCGGCATAGGTCCTGTCGCGCTCGAAGCCGATATAGTTGCGGCCGAGACGCTTGGCCACCGCACCCGTGGTGCCGGTGCCGTTGAAGGGATCGATCACGAGATCGCCGGGCTTTGATGACGACAGCAGCACGCGCGCGAGCAATTGCTCGGGCTTCTGCGTCGGGTGCACCTTCTTGCCGTCATCGCCCTTCAGGCGCTCTTCGCCGGTGCAGAGCGGGATCAGCCAGTCGGAACGTGCCTGCACGTCCTCGTTGGCGGCCTTCAGCGCTTCATAGTTGAACGTATAGCCCTTGGCCTTCTCGTCGCGCGCGGCCCAGATCATGGTCTCGTGCGCGTTGGTGAAGCGGCGGCCGCGGAAATTCGGCATCGGATTGGTCTTGCGCCAGACGATATCGTTGAGCAGCCAGAACCCGAGGTCCTGCATGATCGCGCCGACGCGGAAGATGTTGTGATAGGAGCCGATCACCCACAAGGTCGCTGACGGCTTCATGATGCGGCGGCAGGCGAGCAGCCAGGCGCGCGTGAAATCGTCATAGGCGCCAAACGACGAGAACTTGTCCCAGTCGTCATTGACGGCATCGACATGCGACTCGTCGGGGCGCTTGAGATCGCCCTTGAGCTGCAGATTGTAGGGAGGGTCTGCAAACACCAGGTCGACCGAGCCGGGTGTCAGCTTCGACATCTCGGCCACGCAATCGCCAATGACGATTCGGCTCGAGGGGGCACTCTCAAATTTAGTGCGGGGCGCCTTTGCAGACGCCCCGCGACGCGACACTACCATGACTCAAGAACTCTGACTCAGGCGACGCTGTCGGCGACGCGGGACTAAACAACCGACTGGCCACACCTTGACCCGGCAAAGTAAAAATCGACTTAATTGGAAATCCTCGCGTGTGAGATTGTCATGATCTTTCGCGCGCGTGTGAAGCGCACGCATTCGCCTTGTGCTGCAGCACTTGCGCGTGCGCGCACGACATCGGCCGATGTGAACGGCGGCTGAATTCGTCTTCCGAAAATTTCTTTTCGACGTATCCGATCGTGCAGAACGGTGGCTCACCGCACTAGGCAATTTTTGCCGGGCAGGCTATTGATTAACGGAATGGAAATTTTACGTCTGTGCCGCGTTGCATCACGGACTGGAATGAGGGGAAACCGCCATGCGTTACGATGACTTCCGCCGCAGCGACGATATAGAAGACCGTCGCGACGACAGCGGTGGCGGAGGCGGTGGCGGCGGATTCGGTATCCCGATGGGCGGCGGGGGCGGGCTCGGCATCGGCACCATCATCGTGCTCGGCCTGCTCGGCTATGCCTTCGGCATCGACCCGCGCATCCTGATCGGCGGCGCCGAGATCCTGACCGGCGGCGGCCAGGCCCCGACCTACCAGACCGACCGCCAGTCGTCGGGCGGTCAGGTCAAGCGCGGCGCGCCGACCGACGAGATGGGCAGCATGATCGCCGGCATCCTGGGTGAAATCGACGACCGCTGGAGCGAGATTTTCCAGGCCTCGGGGCAATCCTATACCGGTCCGAAGATCGTGCTGTTCCGCAACGCCACCAATGGCGGTCGCTGCGGCATGGCGCAGTCGGCGATGGGCCCGTTCTATTGTCCGCCGGACAAGACCATCTTCCTCGACACCGGCTTCTTCCGCGAGGTCGAGACCCGCTTTCGCGGTTGCTCGGGCAACGCCTGCAAATTCACCGCGGCATACATTATCGCGCATGAGGCCGGCCATCACATCCAGAACCTGCTCGGCATCATCCCGCGCGTGAACCGGCTGCAGCAGCAGGCCGGCAGCAAGGCGGAAGCCAACGCGCTGCAGGTCAAGGTCGAGCTGCAGGCCGATTGCCTCTCGGGCGTCTGGGTCAACCGTGAGGAGAAGAAGCGGCCGGGCTTCCTCGAGCAAGGCGACATCGACGCCGCGCTGACCACCGCAAACGCGATCGGCGACGACACGCTGCAGCGCCAGGCCACGGGCCGCGTGGTGCCCGACTCCTTCACCCACGGCTCCGCCGCGCAGCGCAAGCAATGGTTCATGACCGGCTACAAGCAGGGCAACGTGCAGGCCTGTAACACGTTCGGGGCAGGGCAGTTGTGAGCTCTCGTGCCCCGGATGCAGCGCAGCACGAAGCGGTGCGCTGCTGTTCCGGGGCCCATAGCGGAGCCGAGTTGTAGAATGGGTCCCGGCCCTGCGGAGCAGCGCTGACGCGCTGCCCCGCGTCCGGGACGCGAGGATGATCAACATGTCCATCGACGAATCCAAAACCTTCATCCCGCTCAACATCGCGGTGCTGACCATCTCCGACACCCGCTCGCTCGCCGACGACAAATCCGGCACCACGCTCGCCGATCGCCTGACCTCGGCCGGCCACAAGCTCGCCGCACGCGAGATCGTCACCGACGATGTCGAGGCGATCCGCGCGGTGATCCGCCGCTGGATCGCCGATGACGGCGTCGATGCCGTCATCACGACAGGCGGCACCGGCTTCACCGGCCGCGACGTGACACCGGAGGCGGTCGAGCCCTTGTTCGAGAAGCGGATGGACGGTTTCTCGATCGCCTTCCACATGCTGAGCCACGCCAAGATCGGCGCCTCGACCATCCAGAGCCGCGCCACCGCGGGCGTGGCCGGCGCCACCTTCATCTTCTGCCTGCCCGGCTCGCCCGGCGCCTGCCGCGACGGCTGGGACGGTATCCTCGCCGCGCAGCTCGACTACCGCACGCGCCCCTGCAATTTCGTCGAGATCATGCCGCGGCTGGACGAGCATTTGCGGAGGCCGAAGGCAAAGGGCGCGAGCGCCTGATTGGGCGATGGCCGTAATGCCTGTGCAAATCCCCAAAAAGTTCCCTTTTTGTTCTTGCGCCCGTTGATGCTGCAATGTAAGCGTCTGGGTTTGGTCTGGTTGGAGTGACCAACCGGGCGTTGAGATTAAGCAGGTGTATCTATGGCGAGGCGCAATAACGAGCCGACGTCTGGGTCGGACAAAGCTAAGGTGCGTGTCTTCTTCGCTGAGGTCGAAGGCAACAATGAGAGCGTGCAAGAAGCGCTGAAGACTATGGTTTCAGCGATGAATCGTCCCACGCGCGTCATCCAAGATCAACGATCGAACGGAAAGACCGCTGTGCTCTTGGAGCAGACAGAGGGTGATGAGGTCGAAGCCGAGGAGGCGCTCGATCAGGAAGAGTTTGAGTTCGACGCGGAGTCGACTCCCTCGAATACAAGGAAGGTTCGTGGCACGGGAAAGAAAATAGACCGGAATGCCGGGCTCAATTTGGTGCCGAATCTGGACTTCAGGCCGAGTGGTAAGCAGGCATTGAGAGAGTTCGTCGAGGAAAAGAATCCGAAGAACGATCTCGAGGCAGTATTGGCGGCCGCCTACTACATGCAGCACCAGATGGATTTGACCAAGATCGGTCCTGCTCATGTGATGACTGCGTTTAAGGAGGTTGGCAGGGCGATCCCCGTCGATCTCAGGCAGACCCTTCGTAACGTTAAGAAGTCGAAGATGTGGTTGAACTTCACCGACATCGAGGACTTTCGCACGACTACGCAGGGCGACAATTTCGTCGAGCACGAGATGGGTAAGAGCGAATAGTTTCCGATGCACCTGTCGCTCGACGACTTTTGCGAGGTTCTGAAAAAGTCAGCGCTGAAGAATGCCGAGAAGGCGCTTGCCGTTCTTTGGTATTTTGATCGTGAGCAAGCCGGCGTCGCCAAGACCGCCGGCGAGCTGACGAAGGTGCTGGACGATCATCACGTTGGCACACCAAACCAGACATTGCTCGCCGAGGCGATCCGAAAGACAAAGCTAGCTGAGTCGTCGAGAAGCGGCTTCTCTTTGAAGCCGGGTTCGCGGAGGGTCATCCGTGACTGGTTGCCGGATTTGGAAGGTGTACAGCCTACGATGGACCACGATTCCGGCTTGTTGCCGGAGTCGATCTGGAAAAAC
This sequence comes from Bradyrhizobium jicamae, assembly GCF_018130695.1. Classification (GTDB taxonomy): domain Bacteria; phylum Pseudomonadota; class Alphaproteobacteria; order Rhizobiales; family Xanthobacteraceae; genus Bradyrhizobium; species Bradyrhizobium jicamae_B. The sequence continues at coordinate 62,071 of NZ_JAFCJX010000033.1, forward strand.
ACTCGTGGCTATATTGAGGAAGTCTGTCGCGAACTAAACGGCTCCTTCAAGCACGCATACTACAATGCCGCTGCAGTGATGTTGCGCCGGCTCCTCGAAACACTCATCATTGAAGCCTACGAGCACCTTGGCCGCGAGACCGAAATCAGGGATGGCGGTGGCAATTATCTTATGCTGAGTGACCTGGCCGAGCGCGCATGCGGTGAGAACGGCCATAGAGGGCTCAATCTTGGGCGCGATTCAAAGAAGGCTTTGAAGGACGCCCGAAACATTGGTAACTGGTCTGCTCATGCGCGTCGTTTTCTCGCGCACTCTGGTGATCTGACAAAACTACAAGCTGGGACGAGGCTCTTGGTGCAAGAGTTGGTTCAAATCGCCGAGTTGGTGAAGAAGAAGATTTGATTGGGTGGTGAAACCTCGCCCGAAGGCGCGAGCGTCTGATCATCTGTTGGCCCGGCCGAGCAGTTTCATTACGCGAGCCCACAGCCCCCACACGGTGCCGCGATACGCCTGCGCACGAAGCGCGTGGGCTTTCCGCGCGTAGATGGCAACCGTGTCCGGCGTGATGCGCCGCGAGTGATCGCGGCGCCCGGGCTTCACAGGTCGAGCTCCCAGGTCTCGCCGACGAGGTCGACACCAAAACTGTGGTGCTTCTCCTCCTTGACCTTCTTGAAGCCGGCGCGGGCGTAGATGCCGCGCGCGGCGAGCAGGATGCTCTGGGTCCACAGCGTCATCTTGGTGTAGCCGTTGTCGCGCGCGGTGCGGATGCATTGCTCGACCAGAGCACGGCCGACGCCGAGCCCGCGCGCCTTCTTCTCGACCTGCAAGAGGCGCAGCTTTGCGATGTCATTGCCGCCATTGACCAGGAAGATCGAGCCGAGCGGCTCGCCATTTGCTTCCGCGATCCAGCAGTGCTCGCGCACCGGATCATAGTTCCTGATGAACTGCGCGCAGATCTCGGCGACCAGCGCCTCGTAGCTGATGTCCCAGCCATAGTCCTCGGTATAGGCTTTGGCCTGGCTCGAGATCACCCAGCCGACGTCGCCGGGCCGGTGGCTGCGCAGCAGAAAAGCGGCGGGTTTTTCCGCGGGCTGCTCCAGCGTTTGCTCGATCGTCGCCATCGCGCGCACCACGGCGCCACGCTGGTTGTCGTCGAGCGAGGCAAGCAGGTGTCCGACGTCCTCGCGCGAACGGCGCTCGAGCTCGGCCTGGGCGGTGCGTCCTTTGGCGGTCAGCGACAGCTCGTTGATGCGGCCGTCGTGCTTGGCCGGCTTGCGCGTCACGATCTGACGCCGCTGCAGCGCCTGCAGGGTGCGGCTCACGAAGCCGGGATCGAGGCCGAGATCGCGCGTGAGGTCGGTGGCGGTGCAGGCCGGGCGATGCCGGATCTCGTAGAGGATGCGGGCTTCCTGCAGGGTGAAGGCGCTGTCGAGCAGCTTCGGCTCGATGAGGCCAAGCTTGCGGGTGTAGAAGCGGTTGAAGCCGCGAATCGCGGCGATTTCGCCGGCGAGGGCGTTGTTATTTGATTTCATCAAATGATTATTTGACTGAATCAAATAAATTGCAAGCCCCAGCCAAGCCGGGTCTACTTTGCATGGGGTTGTTTTCGCGATTTTGTGTTCGGGGCCGGCGAGCCCGTTGGCTCCGGCCCTGTCCCGGTCTCAGGCGACCATGATCCGGCTGCGCAGCATGGTGCGCGAGGAGCGGCCGAGCTGGCGCAGCAGTCGCGCTTCGGAGCGGCGGGCGTCGGGGCGGTAGCCGCCGAGCCTTTCATAATGATCGCGGCCGATCAGCAGGCCCTGCTCGACGGAAGGACCGGTCATCATCCGGGCAACCAGCCGCAGCCCGTCGCGGAAGGTCGGGTCGGCATAGGGCGAGCGGGCATAACGAAAGATGCCGGCGCGATCCTTGCCGCTGGCGGCGACGCCCTGGATGAACTGGGTGGTCTCCTCGATCCAGCCATGGTCGAGCACGGCGCCCGGATGCAGGAACATCAGCCACGGCGAGCGCGCCTTTTTGGCGCCGGCGGCCAGCGCCGCGGCCCGGGTGCCTTCGAAACGGAGGAAGTGACAGCCGGCGACGTCGGCGACGCGCTCGATCACGTCGGTTCCGGTGCGATCGACCAGCAGCACCTCGCGAACGAGTCCCGCAGCCGCGCCCGGCACCAATGCTGCCAGTGTCGCGACCGCGCTGCGTTCGACCCCGTCGGTCGGAATGATCACACTCAGCATATTGAGGCTTCGATGGCTCAACCGTTTGAAAAACCGCGCTGTGTTATCACCTTTGTCATATTGAGCGCAGCCTTTCCTGCCGCAGATTTTTTCGGCACGCTATTGTGGATTTTGCGGGCTCTTGTTCTTGATTTGTTCTTTGGCTGTGCTAGCTTCAGAACATGAGCCGAGCATCCTCTCATGCCCTCAAGCACCCGCCGGTAACGGCGCCCTCCGATAACCCGGCGGGTGCAACTTCCCCTTTTCCCGAGATCGCGGTTGCCATCGAGCGCGACCGGCGCCGCGGCCGCGGCGCGCAGTCCAACGATAGCGGCCGCTATGAGGCCGAGGCGCGGGTCGCCTTCGACGACGGCTGGCAGAGCCTCGACGATCTGCCGCCGTTCAAGACCACGGTGTCGCTGGACACCTCGCGGAAGGTGATCACCCGCAACGACTCGCCCGACATCGGCTTCGATCGCTCGATCAATCCCTATCGTGGCTGCGAGCATGGCTGCGTATACTGCTTCGCGCGGCCGACCCACGCCTATCTCGGCCTGTCGCCGGGGCTCGATTTCGAATCCAAGCTGCTGGCCAAGCCCGACGCGCCCGAACTGCTGGAGAAGGAGCTCGCCGCCTCCGATTACGAAGCGCGCATGATCGCGATCGGCACCAACACCGATCCCTACCAGCCGATCGAGCGCGAGCGGAAGATCATGCGCGGCATTCTCGAGGTGCTGGACCGTGCCGGCCATCCCGTCGGCATCGTCACCAAATCGGCGCTGGTGACCCGCGACATCGATATCCTGTCGCGGATGGCCAAGCGGAACCTGGTCAAGGTCGCGCTGTCGGTGACGACGCTCGATCCAAAGCTCGCGCGCACCATGGAGCCGCGCGCCTCGACGCCGCCGAAGCGGCTGGAGGCGATCAGGCGCCTGACCGAGGCCGGCATCCCCACGACGGTGATGGTCGCGCCGATCATCCCGGCGCTGAACGATTCCGAGATCGAGCGCATCCTCGATGCGGCCGCGCATGCGGGAGCCAAGGAAGCAAGCTATGTGCTGCTGCGGCTGCCGCTGGAGGTGCGCGATCTCTTCCGCGAATGGCTGATGGCGAACTATCCCGATCGCTACCGCCACGTCTTCACTTTGATCCGCGACATGCGCGGCGGCCGCGACTACGATTCGCAGTGGGGTACGCGGATGAAGGGCACCGGACCGATGGCCTGGATGATCGGCAGAAGGTTCGAGATCGCCTGCGAAAAGCTCGGCCTCAACAAGCGCCGCACCAAGCTGAGCACCGATCACTTTGCCAAGCCGAAGCGCAACGGGCAGCAGTTGAGCTTGTTCTAGAATACGCCGTCATTGCGAGGACCCGTAGCCCGGATGAGCGAAGCGATATCCGGGGCCGCTGTGTCCGAGGATAAAGTTTTCCCGGATGTCGCTCCGCTCATCCGGGCTACGAAGAAGAGATGAGTGCCACGATGAGTCACATCCCAACCCCGCGCCTCACCGTCATCACGCTCGGCGTCAGCGACATGCGCGCGAGCATCGCCTTCTACGACTCGCTCGGCTTCGTCAGGAAGATGCGCGCCACCGGCGAGGAGGTCGCCTTCTACGACACCGGCGGCACGGTGCTCGGGCTGTTCCCGTGGCATCTGCTGGCGCGGGATGCCGCGCTGCCCGATCAACCGCGGCCAACGGCGTTCCACGGCGTCGCGCTGGCGTGGAACTGCGCCGACGATGCCGAGGTCGATGCCGTGATGGCCTTCGCGCTGTCGAAGGGAGCAAAACTGCTGAACCCGGCACAGCCGACCAGCTATGGCGGCTATTGCGGTTACTTTGCCGATCCGGACGGCCATGCCTGGGAAGTCGTGCGCGCTCCAGGCTTTGCGGTCGGTGCTGACAGGCGGGTGACGCTGCCCGACTGAGCCGAAGCCGAATGAATAACGGGGAAGGGCGCCAGGTTCCCGGTTGCGCCGTGCCTCGCGCTTCAGCACGATCCTGGCATGATTCGGGATAAATCCAGGAAGAAGGCGGCTGCCAAACCGGAAGCCAAGCCGGAAAAGCGCGTCATCGCCGTGAAGCGGCCGAGCTTTCGGCGCGAGCGCGCACTGATCAAGCAGGGCATCTGGCCGATCGCGGGCTGCGACGAGGCCGGGCGCGGGCCGCTGGCCGGTCCCGTGGTCGCCGCCGCCGTGATCCTCGACCCGAATCGGATTCCAAAGGGCATCGACGATTCCAAGCGGCTGACCGCCGAGCGCCGCGAAGAGCTGTTCGAGGAAATCTGCGCCACCGCGTCCTATTCGGTGGTGTTTGCCTCGCCCGCGCGAATCGACCGCGACAACATCCTGCGCGCCTCGCTTTGGGCGCTGGCGCGCGCCGTCCACGCGCTGCCGGAGGCACCGAGGCACGTCTTCGTCGACGGCCGCGACAAGCTCGCCACGCCCTGCGACTGCGAGGCCGTGATCGGCGGCGATGGCCTGGTGCTGTCGATCGCCGCCGCCTCGATCATCGCCAAGGTGACGCGCGACCGCCTGATGTGCGCGCTGGCGCTGGATTGCCCCGGCTATGGCTTCGAGCAGCACAAGGGCTATGCGGTGCCCGAGCATCTCGAAGCGCTCGACCGTCTCGGCCCCAGCACCCATCACCGCAGCTTCTTCGCCCCCGTCGTCGCCGCCCGCGAGAAGCATTTTCCGACGCCGGTCGAGCCGGACCTGTTCACGGTGGATGCGGAGAGTGAAGCCGTGGCAACCGCTGCGGCGTAAATACTCTCGTGCCCCGGATGCTGCGCAGCGCGCCGCCTCTTGCGGCGTGATGCGCTGCTGGTCCGGGGCCCACAGCGGGCACGCGTCTCTCGATATGGGTCCCGGTTCTGCGGAGCAGCGTTACACGCTGCACCGCGCCCGGGACACGAGCTTGCCTCCGCGGCTGCAGCCCATTATCAAAATATCCGGATCACCGCGCCGCATCACAGGGCTGACTGCCTTCGCATTTCGGACGTTTCATGCGTTTCACCTCCCTGGTTGTCGAGCTGATCCGCGCCCGCCCGCGGCTCGTGGTGTGGATCGTGGTGCTGGCGCAGGCGGCGATCTGGCTGTTCCTGCCGCTGATCCTCTACCGCAGCCCGCCCGGCGATCTCGCGACCGTGCTGGCATTCGGCCGGGAGTATCAGGTCGGCACCGACATGGGCCCGCCGCTATCGTTCTGGCTCACCGACATCGCTTATCGTGCTGCTGGAAACCATATCTTCGGCGTCTATCTCCTGGCGCAGATCTGCGCGGTCGCGACCTTCATCGCCTTCTATCAGCTTTCGCGCGCCATCGTCGGCGGCCAGCAGGCGGTGCTCGCGGTGCTGCTGTCGATGACCGCAGTGGTGTTCTCCTCGCCGAGCGTCGAGTTTGGTCCCCTGATCCTGGCGCGTCCGCTCTGGGCGCTGCTGCTGCTGCATTCCTGGCAGCTGATCGGGCAAAATAGACGCAGTGCCTGGTTCGCCTGGTCGATCGATTGCGGCCTCCTGCTGCTGACGACGCATGCGGCGATCGGCATGATCCTGCTGGTGGCGGGCTTTGCACTCGCGACCGCGCGCGGCCGGCGGACGCTCAGGGCGGTCGACCCGCTCTATGCGCTGCTCGTCGTCGTCGTGCTGGCGCTGCCCTATCTGATCTGGCTGATCCGCGCCGACGTGCTGACGGTGCCGCCGCTGCCCGCGGTCGCCGATCTCGCCGCGCGCGCGACGCGCTGGGGCGTGGTGCTCGGCGGCCTCGTGGTTGCGGCCGCCGCGATCGTGCTGCTGGCGATCCTCAATTCCTCAACGTTCTCTCGGGAAGCGGACGACGCGCCGATCATCTATCGCCCGCACATCGATCCGCTGGCGCGGCAGTACGTCTTCTTTTTTGCCCTGGCGCCGGGCGTGATCGGCAGCTTCATCGCCGGCCTGTTCGATCTCGACCGCAGTTTTGGCGGCGCCGGCGTCGCGCTGTTGATGTCGGGCCTTGCGGTGGTGGTCGCGAGCGGCGACCTCATTCATCTGCGCCGGCAGCGGCTGCTGCGCACCGTCTGGGCCGCGGCGATCGCGGCTCCCGCGGCGTTCACCATCGCGGGCTCGCTGTTCCTGCCCTGGATCAGCAGCACGGAAACGCCGACCTCACTGCCGGCATCGGCGATCGGGCATTTCTTCGACGACAGTTTTGAGCGGCGCACCAATCAGCGGCTGCGCGCTGTCGCCGGCGATCCGCAGCTCGCCAGCCTGATCGCGATGGAGTCACGCCGGCCGCATCTGTTGCTCGACGCCACGCCGCAGCGGACGCCGTGGCTGTCGATGCAAAAATTCAACGAGACCGGCGGTGTCGTGGTCTGGCGCGCCTCCGACACTTCAGGCACGCCGCCGCCCGAGATCGCGCAGCGCTTCCCCGGCCTCGCGCCTGAAGTGCCGCGCGCGTTCGAATGGCTGGTCAACGGACGGCAACCGCTGCTGCGGATCGGTTGGGGAATCGTGCGACCCAAGGCACCCTGAATCGCAAGGGACCCTGAATCGCAAGGGGCCCTGAATCGAAAGAGCGAGAGGCGTCAGATGGACTACAATCTGCCCGAAGACTCCGCGATTTCGATCGAATACGACGACAACGATCCGACCGTCGTCATCCCGGCCAAGACCAACGCATTCCGTTATTTTGGCGGCGTGTTCCTGCTGTTTTGGCTCGGCGGCTGGGCCTTCGGTCTCGTCGCGGTCTCCTCGCAGCTGCTGCAGGGCAAGGGCGGGCTCTTCAATGTGTTCTGGCTGTGCGGCTGGACCGTCGCCGGCTTCCTTGCCGCCTTCTCCGCCTATCGGATCTTTCGTCCCCCGGTGCCTGAACGGCTACGCCTGCTCCGCGGGAGCATCGGTTACGACTCCGGCATCCCGCCGCTCAAGGATTTCAATCGCGGCAACATGGACTATTGGGGCTCGCTGTTCGCCCGGCGCCGCCGCGCCGACATCGACCGCCGGGAATTGCAGACGCTGCGCCTCCGCGAGACCGATAGCGGCAATCGCCTGACCATCGATATCGGCGGCGAGCGTGTCGAGATCGCCGCGCAAGCGACCGAGATCGACCGCGAATGGCTCGCGGGCATGCTGGCCAGGCGATATCATTTGAAGCAGGTGTTGCCTGGAAATGCAGATTCGTAGGGTGGGCAAAGGCGCTCTTGCGCCGTGCCCACCATTCGCGGCGTGCTCGTGATGGTCGGTACGCTTTGCTTTGCCGACCCTACAAGATTACGTCGTCGTCGCCTGCAGCGCCTTCGCAATCGCGCGCAAATCCAGCCACGTCATCTTCTTGTACGACGGCGAGCGCAACAGATAGGCCGGATGGAACGTCGCGATGGCGCGGATGCTGCGCGTGCCGGTGTCGTAATCGAACCATTTGCCGCGCGTGCGCATGATGCCTTCGCGCGTCGACAAGAGCGCCTGCGTCGAGGGATTGCCGAGCGTCACCAGCACGTCGGGGTTCACGAGCTCGATCTGGCGCTGGATGAAGGGCAGGCAGACCTGCGTCTCCTGCGGCGTCGGCGTGCGGTTGCCGGGCGGCCGCCAGGGAATCACGTTGGTGATATAGGCTGAGCGGCGATCGAGCCCGATCGCCGCGATCATGCGGTCGAGCAGCTTGCCGGAGCGGCCGACGAAGGGCAGCCCCTCGATATCCTCGTCGCGGCCGGGCGCCTCGCCGACGAACATCACGCGCGCTTCCGGATTGCCGTCGGCGAACACCAGTTTCGTCGCCGTGTGCTTCAGCGCGCAGCCATCAAATGTTTCCAGCAGTGATCGCAGCGCCTCGAGCGTCGGCGCAGTGCGCGCGGCCTCGCGGGCCGAGGCGATCGCGGTCTCCGGCGCCACGGTGATTTCGCTCCGCGGAACGGCCGGCATCGGCGGTGGCGCCGGACGCAGCGGATTTTGCAGCACGGGGCGCGTCGCGGCCGCAGCCGGGACAACTGCCGGAACCGCATCGACCTCCGCCAGGCGGTCGATCGGCTCGTCGCCGAGCGCGCAATCGACCCCGGCCTCGAGGTAAAAGGCCAGCAATTCCTTTAATGTAGGCGCGGGTTCGGGCATCACGGTCATGATATCGGCAATCTAGGACGGATCGCGTCAGCGCGAAACCGCCCGAAGCGCAATTCCATGGTTGTCCTTCCGCCAAAAATCGGAAACAACGACCGTGAAAAGCTTAGAAGCGTTCTCAAGGGCTGAGACCAGATCATGAGTGAAGAACTCCCTCCGCGCGAGTCCATGGAATTCGACGTCGTCATCGTCGGCGCCGGCCCCTCGGGCCTGTCGTCCGCGATCCGGCTCAAGCAGATCAATCCTGATCTCAACATCGTCGTGGTGGAGAAGGGCTCCGAGGTCGGCGCGCACATCCTGTCGGGCGCGGTGATCGATCCGATCTCGCTCGACAGACTGATTCCGGATTGGCGCGAGGACCCGGACTGCCCGCTGAAGACGCAGGTCAAGGACGACCACTTCTACTGGATGTTCGGCGACAACCGCATCAAGCTGCCGAACTTCGCGATGCCGTCGCTGATGAACAATCATCACTGCTACATCGGCTCGCTCGGCAATGTCTGCCGCTGGCTGGCGCCGAAGGCCGAGGCGCTCGGCGTCGAGATCTATCCGGGCTTTGCCGCGGCCGAAGTGCTCTATGACGACAAGGGCGCGGTGCGCGGCATCGCCACCGGTGACATGGGCATCGCCAGGGACGGCTCGCACAAGGATTCCTTTACCCGCGGCATGGAGCTGCTCGGCAAGTACACGCTGTTCGCCGAAGGCGCGCGCGGCTCGCTGTCCAAGCAGTTGATCGCCAAGTACCAGCTCGACGCCAAGAGCGAGCCGGCGAAGTTCGGCATCGGCTTGAAAGAGGTCTGGCAGATCGATCCGGCCAAGCACAAGAAGGGCCTGATCCAGCACTCCTTTGGCTGGCCGCTCAACAATTCCACCGGCGGCGGCTCGTTCCTGTATCACTACGACGACAACCGCGTCGCGGTCGGCTTCGTCGTGCATCTCAACTACGACGATCCGTACCTGTCGCCGTTCGATGAATTCCAGCGCTTCAAGACCCATCCCTCGATCCGCGACGTGTTCGAGGGTGGCAAGCGTCTCGCCTACGGCGCGCGCGCCATCACCGAAGGCGGCTACCAGTCGGTGCCGCGCCTGACCTTCCCGGGCGGCGCGCTGGTCGGCTGTGCTGCGGGCTTCGTCAACGTGCCCCGCATCAAGGGCGTGCATAACGCGATGGGCACCGGCATGCTCGCTGCCGAGCACGTCGCGGCAGCCCTCGCCGAAGGCCGCGCCAATGACGAGGTGGTGTCTTACGAAAACGCCTGGCGCGATTCCGCCGTCGGCAAGGACCTGTTCACGATCCGCAACGTCAAGCCGCTGTGGTCGAAGTTCGGCACGCTGCTCGGCGTTCCCCTCGGCGCGCTCGACATGTGGACCAACTCCCTGTTCGGCTTCTCGCTGTTCGGTACGATGTCGCACACCAAACCCGACCGCAAGACGCTCGATCCGGCCAAGCAGCACCAGCCGATCGTCTATCCGAAGCCCGACGGCAAGATCTCCTTCGACAAGCTGTCGTCGGTGTTCCTCTCCAACACCAACCATGAGGAAGACCAGCCGGTCCACCTCAAGGTCGCCGACCTCAACCTGCAGAAGACCTCCGAGCATGACGTGTTCGCAGGTCCCTCCAACCGTTATTGCCCGGCCGGCGTCTATGAGTGGGTCGAGGAGTCCTCCGGGCCGCGTTTCCAGATCAACGCCCAGAACTGCGTCCACTGCAAAACCTGCGACGTAAAGGATCCCAACGGTAACATCACTTGGGTTCCGCCGGAGGGCGGCGGCGGCCCGAACTACGAGGCGATGTAATCTGCCGGTAATGTTAGGGTGCTCTCGGGCACATCTGCGTGAGATAACCCCGGGCCTCCCCGGGGTCGTCCGCGCCCGGCCACGATACCGCCACAGTACAAGCGTTTTGCGGTACTTGCGGGTTCAATTGGCGGCGTAAAGGCCTAATCTGCCAATCGATTCGCCAACCCGTATCCTTGCGGTTGAACCCCAAAAGCGGCATTGTCGCGGGCCGTGATGCCGCCGCTTGGGTTCGCATGCGAGTGATCGCAGGAATGCAGGAATCTTGGCCGAAAATCCTCTGCCGTCATCCTTGGAGCAAGGCGACCGTGATGCTTTCCACCCGTTTCAACCGCCTGACGATCGCAATCCTCGCTGTGGCTGCGCTGTCGGCGCCCGGCCAGCTGTCGGCGCAAACGCCCGAGCATACCGCCGACAATGGCGCGCAATTCCCGAGCAAGACCGATCTGAAGTCGCTGACCACCGCCGGCAGCTATCTCGCCGCGCGGCATGCCAGCGTCGAACGCGACGCGACCTCGGCTGCGGCCTTCTACCGCTCCGCGCTGCGCACCGATCCGAAGAATAGCGAGTTGCTCGACCGCGCCTTCATCTCCTCGCTCGCCGACGGCGATATCGACGAGGCGGTCAAGCTTGCCGATCGCATCCTGACCCAGGACAAGGCCAATCGCGTCGCGCGCCTCGTGGTCGGCGTGCGCGATCTCAAGGCGAAGAAATACACCGCCGCGCAAGGCAACATCAACCAGTCGATCCGCGGCCCGATCACCGACCTGGTCGCCACGCTGCTGTCGGCCTGGGCGAGCTACGGCGCCGGCGATGCCAAGACCGCGGTCGCCAACATCGACAAGCTGACCGGGCCGGAATGGTACCCGATCTTCAAGGACCTCCATGCCGGCATGATCTACGAGCTCGCCGGCAAGGAGAAGGATGCCGGCGCGCGGCTCGAGAAGACCTACAAGCTCGACGACACCTCGCTGCGCACGGTCGAGGAATATGCGCGCTGGACCTCGCGCAACAAGGACGCCGCCGCTGCGACCGCGATCTACGAGGCGTTCGACAAGAAGCTGCCGCGTCATCCGCTGATCGTCGAAGGCATCAAGGAGACCAAGGCCGGCAAGAAGCTGCCGCCGCTGGTTGAGTCGCCGCAGGCCGGCGCGGCCGAAGCGCTCTACGGCATCGGCACCACGCTGACCCGCCGCGGCGGCGAGGACCTCGCACTGGTCTATCTGCAGCTCGCGCTCTATCTGCAGCCGAACCATCCGATGGCGCTGCTCTCGCTCGCGGACCTCTATGAATCCGTGAAGAAGCCGCAGATGGCGATCAAGATCTACGAGCGGATGCCGGCGTCCTCGCCGCTGAAGCGCAACGCCCAGATCCAGCTCGCCACCAATCTCGACTCCGCCGACCGCAGCGACGAGGCGATCAAGATCCTCAAGGATCTCACCGCGGAATCGCCGAAGGACATCGAGGCCATCCAGGCGCTCGGCAATATCGAGCGCGGCCGCAAGAAATTCGCCGACTGCGCCAATACCTATTCGCAGGCGATCGACGCGCTGTCCGCCGGCGACAAGAATGCCTGGGTCACCTACTACTATCGCGGCATCTGCGAGGAGCGCTCCAAGCAGTGGAACAAGGCCGAGGCCGACATGCGCAAGGCGCTGGAGCTGCAGCCCGAGCAGCCGCATGTGCTGAACTATCTCGGCTATTCCTGGATCGACCAGGGCGTCAATCTCGACGAGGGCATGAAGATGATCAAGCGTGCCGTCGATCAGCGTCCCGACGACGGCTACATCGTCGACTCCCTCGGCTGGGCCTATTACCGCATCGGCAACTACGAGGAGGCGGTGAAGAACCTCGAGCGCGCCATCGACCTGAAGCCCGAGGATCCCACCATCAACGACCATCTCGGCGACGCCTATTGGCGGATCGGCCGCACCCTGGAAGCCAAGTTCCAGTGGGCCCATGCGCGCGACCTCAAGCCGGAGCCGGAGGAGCTGCCGAAGATCCAGGCCAAGCTCGACAACGGCCTGCCGGAAACGCCGGCGGACAATGTCGCCGTCGAGAAGAAGAAGGACGACGACGGCAAGGGCGGCTAGAGCCGCCCGCTCGGTCCATTCCCTCTCCCGCTTGCGGGGGAGGGCGAGGGTGGGGGTCTCGCAACGGGCGAGACTGTTCGCGTGGAGAAAGCCCCCACCCGGATTGCATCTCCGATGCAATCCGACCTCCCCCGCAAGCGGGAGAGGTGAAGCGAGAAACAAAGGGATAGGATCGGGCGGCGATTTCCTGTAATCGCATCCCGATCCATTTGTTTTTATAGGGGTTTGTCGCCGTGCCGGCGCTTGTTGAAGAGGGACGTGCCAAGGTCAATCTGACGCTTCGGGTGGTGGGGCGTCGGGTCGACGGCTATCACGACCTGGAAAGCGTGGTCGCGTTCGCCGATTGCGCCGATCGACTGACGCTCGAGCCCGGCGACACGTTGTCGCTGTCCATGACAGGCCCGCTGGCGGAGGCCTGCGGCGAGACCTCGGACAATCTGGTGCTGAAGGCGGCGCGCCTGCTCGGCGAGCAGGTCGCGGACCTCCGGGTCGGTCATTTCACGCTGGAAAAGGTGCTGCCGGTCGCAGCCGGCATCGGTGGCGGCTCGGCGGACGCCGCCGCGGCGCTGCGGCTGCTCGCCCGGCTCAATGAACTGTCGCTCGATGACGACCGCATCCGCGACGTCGCGCTGAAGACCGGCGCCGACGTGCCGGTGTGCCTGGCCTCGCACGCCTGCGACATGACCGGCGTCGGCGAGAACCTGCTGCCGCTGGCGCTGCCGCAGCTGCCCTGCGTGCTGGTCAATCCGCGCGTGCCGGTCGCCACCAAGAACGTCTTCAAGGCGCTCGGCCTGCGCAATGGCGAGCTCCTGACCGGCGTTGTCGACGTCATGATGCGGTCATCGGCGGCCTGGCCGGAGGAGGGCGACGCGGTTGCCGACTGGATTGACGCACTCGCCGGCGGCACCAACGATCTCGAAGCTCCCGCCGCCCGCATCGAGCCCGTGATCAGCGACGTGCTGTCGGCGCTCCGCAATGCCAAAGGCGTCCGCCTTGTGCGCATGTCCGGTTCCGGCGCCACCTGCTTTGCGATCTTCGCAACGGACGCCGACGCACAAGCCGCCGGCGAAAAACTCCGCAGCGCCCAACCCGGCTGGTGGGTGCATGCGGGGACGCTGAGCTAGCTCAGCGTGGCGGAAGCGGGCCCAGCGCGACGATTTGTTCGCTGGCCCGCTCGTTCACCCGTGCATATTCCTCCACTACCTTTCTGAACAGGCCGGCATCGATCTGCGCGATGACGCCGTGCCGCGGCGCGGAGATAGAAGTACATATGAGGGACTTGTCGGCGGGAAGGAAGATCGCGGGTGGGCTTGCCCGGCTGCCGCGCGGGGGGGCCGATCGGTCGTCCCCGGCCCGTACCGCTGAGTAGCCCGACGGCGCAAGGCCGCCAAGCAAAAATATTCCTCTTTACACGAACTTCCGATTATGCTAACAATGCCCCGTCTCACCCGACACGAGGGGCGCTCGCGAACGCCACGAACGTGGGTGACGATGCGGTGGCCGCTGAGCGTGCGACAGGCGTGTGTGCGCAAGGCGGACGGCGAAGTCGTGTGGGCCTGCCGCCCCGATGTTGGTGGCAAGCACGCGAAAGGCCCAAAGCCGATCGCGGATGATGGTGGCACAAAAGCAGAGTCTCACCAGGGCGAGCACGTATAAGCCGTAAAGCCATCGCGCAGGGAAGGCCGGATGCCTCCGCCGAACCTGTATGCTCGTGCGCGCACTCTTTTGTGCACATTGCGCACGGGACCGCGGGTGCGGCGCGCACCCGGTCTTCCCTGCGCCCTCGCTATCGAGCGAGGGCGGAACGAGATGGAAAACTCGGACAAATCATGTCGCGAGAATGCGAAACTATGTCCTCGGTGTCATCGCCCGCCTTGTGCGCACTTGCGCACTGGAGCGGGCGACCCAGTACGCCGCGGCCCATCGGCACAATCACAACCGCCTCTGGAATACTGGATCACCCGCATGCGCGGGTGATGACACCGCGGATGTGGCGGCGTCGCGACCTGTGATCGTTCACTTCAACACCACCCAGGCCGGCGCGTGATCGCTCGCACCGTCCTCACCGCGCACCTTGCGATCGACACCGGCCTTGACCAGTCGCGATGCCACGGCGGGACTCAGCAGCAGATGATCGAGCCGCAATCCGGCGTCGCGTGGCCAGCGGTTGCGCATGTAGTCCCAGAAGGTGAACATCGGCTCATCCGGATGCAGCGTGCGGATCGCGTCGCACCAGCCTTGCTCGACCAGCGCCTTGTAAGCGGCGCGGCTCTTCGGCTGGATCAGTGCGTCCTTGTCCCAGGAGCGCGTTGGGTAGATGTCGAAAGGCGTCGGCGCGACATTGTAGTCTCCGGCAAGCACGACCGGCACATCCTGCTTCAGCAGTTTCGCCGCGTGCGCGCGCAGCCGCTTGAACCAGGCGAGCTTGTAGTCGAATTTCGGCCCCGGCTGCGGATTGCCGTTCGGCAGATAGAGGCTGGTGACGATGACGCCGCGCACCGCGGCCTCGATATAGCGCGCCTCGTGATCCCCGGCGTCGCCGGGCAGGGCGGTGCGCGTCAGCACCGGCTCGGCGTTGCGCGCCAGGATGGCAACGCCGTTCCAGCTCTTCTGGCCGCGCCACACCGCGCCATAGCCGGCCTTCTCGATCGCAGCAGCCGGGAATTCGGCGTCGGTCGCCTTCAACTCCTGCAAGGCGACGACGTCGGGTTTTGCCGCCTTCAGCCAGCGCAGCAGGTTCGGCAGCCGGCGGTTGACGTTGTTGATGTTGAAGGTCGCGATCTTCATGCGGGCTTGGGATCGCGAGGTTCGTGTCCGTCAGTTGGATGTCGGCGGCAATGGCGGCGGCGCTGCCACGACCGGCTCGATCGGCGGCGGCGCCGAAGCCGTCGGTTCGACGAGCGGCGGGGAGGATGGCGCGCCGGTCTCGGCGGGTGCCTCGGCCGATGGCGGCGCAGCGATGCGTTCAACCAGCGGCACGATTTCGCCGCCCTTGTAGATGCGGTGGAATCGGCGGCCGAGGCTGGTCAGCACCTCATAGCCGATCGTGCCGAAATGATGCGCGATCTCGTCGACGGTGATGCCTTCGCCGATCAAGGTCACCATGTGGCCGCGGCGCGCGGCGTTTTTTTCGAGGTCGGTGATGTCGACCGCGATCAGGTCCATCGACACGCGGCCGGCGATCGGGCAGCGCTTGCCGGCGACCACGACCTCGGCGCCGCGGGTGCCGTCATTGGCGCTGGCGGCGCGGAAATAGCCGTCGGCATAGCCGGCCGCGACGATCGCGAGTCTTGTCGGCCGCCGCGCCGTCCAGGTGCCGCCATAGCCCACGGTCTCGCCGCGCTCGATGTTGCGGACCTGGATGATGCGCGCCTTGAGGTCGACCACGGGCTGCATCGGGTTGTCGGCTTCCGGCGTCGGGTTGACGCCATAGAGGGCTGCGCCCGGGCGCACCATCTCGAACTGGAATTGGGCGCCGAGGAACACGCCCGAGGAATTTGCGAGCGCGGCCGGCACGCCCGTGAACAGGCTCGCGATCTCGCGGAAGTTCGTCAGCTGCTTGGCGTTCGCGGGACTGTTGAGCAGTTCGGCGGAGGCGAGGTGGCTCATGACCAGGGTGATGCCGTGGTCGCCGGCATTGATACGGGGGATGATGCCCTGCGCCTCGCTCAAGGTGAGGCCGAGCCGGTTCATGCCGGTGTCGATATGAACAGCCGCACCCCCGGACCAGCCGGAGCGGCGGCAGTACACGTCCCATTCGGCGAGCTCGTTGAGGTCGCCGATGACAGGCTTGCAGTCGATCTTGGCGTAGCTGTCGCCGGTGTTGGGGAAGAAGCCGCCGAGCGAATAGACCGTCGCGCTCGGCACCGCCGCGCGGACCACCGCAGCTTCCTCGACATTGGCGACGAAGAAGGTCTTGCAGCCGGCCTTGGCGAGCGCCTGCGACACCCGCTCGGCGCCGCAGCCATAGGCATTCGCCTTGACCACCGCGGCGCACTCGGCCGGCACCGCGGTTTTCTCGAGCTTGCGCCAGTTGGCGATGATGGCGTCGAGATCGACGGTCAGGATCCCCGTGGCGGAGGCATGCTGCGCCAACAGGTTCGCTTCGGGCGAGAGCTGCGATTTCGGATCGGTTGCGATGTTCATGCGCCAGTTGTACGCGGCGCGCTGGCCGCGTTCAACCGCGTCTGGCTAGCAGAGCGTTTTCGAGCGAAGTGGACACCGGTTCGCGTGAAGAAAACGCGTCAAAACAAGAATCTAGAGCCCCGTTCCGATGCAATCGGAACGGACAGGGCTCTAGTAGTGGCCACGATCCGGAACCTGACCGTCGGGCGCGAGGTCGCCGAAGCGGGTGACGCTGGCTTCGAAGTGCAGTTCGACGGTGCCGGTCGGGCCGTGGCGCTGCTTGCCGATGATGACTTCGGCCTTGCCATGGGCGAGGCCCATTTCCGTCTGCCACTTCTCATGCTCCGGCGTGCCGGGCCGGGGTTCCTTGTTCGCGAGATAGTATTCCTCGCGATACACGAACATCACGACGTCGGCGTCCTGCTCGATCGAGCCGGATTCACGAAGGTCGGAGAGCTGCGGCCGCTTGTCGTCGCGGTTTTCAACCTGGCGCGACAGCTGCGACAGCGCGATGACGGGCACGTTCAGTTCCTTCGCCAGCGCCTTCAGGTTGGTGGTGATCTCGGTGATTTCCTGCACGCGGTTGTCGTTGCCCTTCTTGCCCGAGCCCTGCAGCAGCTGGATGTAGTCGATCACGATCAGATCGAGGCCCTTCTGCCGCTTCAGGCGGCGGGCGCGCGCGGTGAGCTGCGAGATCGAGAGACCGCCGGTTTCGTCGACATAGAACGGCAGCGACTGCAGCTCGATCGAGCAGTCGCGGATCTTCTCGAAGTCGAGTTCGGAGATGCCGCCGCGGCGGATATGGCTCGAGGGGATGCCGGTGCGTTCGGCGAGAATACGGGTGGCGAGCTGCTCGCCGCTCATTTCGCAGGAGAAGAAGCCGACGCAGCCGCCGTTGATGGCCTTGGTGGTGCCGTCCGCCTGCACCTCGCCGACATAGGCCTTGGCGATGTTGTAGGCGATGTTGGTGGCGAGCGAGGTCTTGCCCATGCCGGGACGGCCGGCGAGCACGATCAGGTCCGACGGCTGCAGGCCGCCCATGCGGGCGTCGAGGTCGCGCAGGCCGGTCGAGATGCCCGACAGTTTTCCGTCGCGCTGGAACGCCTTGGCGGCCATGTCGACCGCGATCGTCAGCGCCTGCGAGAATTTCTGGAAGCCGCCGTCGTAGCGGCCGGTCTCGGCCAGCGAGTAGAGCTGCCGCTCGGCGTCCTCGATCTGCGCGCGCGGCGCGAAGTCGACCGGCGCGTCATAGGCGACGTTGACGATCTCCTCGCCGATCTGGATCAGGTTGCGGCGCAGGCTGAGGTCGTAGACGGTACGGCCGTAGTCCTGGGCGTTGATGATGGTGGTCGCTTCGGCGGCGAGGCGCGCCAGGTATTGAGCGACCGTCATGCCGCCGATGTC
The DNA here is from genome assembly GCF_018130695.1 of Bradyrhizobium jicamae. Classification (GTDB taxonomy): domain Bacteria; phylum Pseudomonadota; class Alphaproteobacteria; order Rhizobiales; family Xanthobacteraceae; genus Bradyrhizobium; species Bradyrhizobium jicamae_B. Next base: position 79,790 of record NZ_JAFCJX010000033.1, read on the forward strand.
GGTATCGGCAGGCAGGAAGGTCTTCAGCGTCACCGGATTGGCGATCTTGCCCATCCGGATCAGCGAGGCCGCGGTCTCAAAGATCGTCTGGTGCAGCGGCTCGAAGAAATGCTTCGGCTCCAGGAAGTCGGAGACCCGATAGAAGGCGTCGTTGTTGACCAGGATTGCGCCCAGAAGGCCCTGTTCCGCTTCGATATTGTGCGGCGCGCTCCGATAGGCGGGGGTTCCCGCATCGGGCGCAAGCTGGTGGACGTTCGAATCAACCAAGGCCATGGACAAGCTTATTCTTCAAATTTCGTCGGGACTGGGATCGTCGGATACGGGGCGGCGATAAAGCGCCAGCGCTCCGCGAAGCGAAAGCACAGATGTGCCTTATGCACGATTCCCACAACACGCTGTGTGAATCGTCGCGCGCAGCCCAGCAATCCCCTTGACGGGTTTCATCGGGAATCGGGCAGGGCGCGCGCGCCGGTGCGGCCTACGCTCAAGATGGTTAGGAAATCTTTGAGACGGCCTGAACCTTTTGGCGGGCCATGCGACCCATCCAAGGACGAGATTGGTGTTCGCCAGGGTTTCTCAAAGCAGGATGAGAAACACCAGCGCAATCAAGGCGGCGGCCACGCCCGTAGCAATCAAGGCGTAGTCGGTCGCGATATCGCGTTGCGGGTCGAACATCGATTGGTAGGTCTTCGGGGCCATGGCGGTGATCTACGCCAGACTGCGACGGACCTTTGTGAAGCAGATCACATCTACCGCAGTTTCTTTGCGGCATGGTGGCGGGAACGTTCAGGCGGACGGCGCGTTGTACCGACAAGACAGGACGATGGCTCAGCAACTCCAGACATCCCCAGCGAGGGAGTGGGCATTGAAGGGCGGCGACCGGCGATGGCTGGCGGCGCTAGTCGATGCCATGGAGGAGGCGGCCCGTTCGGACGTCCGCAGCCGGCCCTTCGAGCCCACCCTGATCGCCGCCGTATCAGCCCATTTGGCTCGCCCCGCCTCAGCGCCGACCTATTACGGTTCCGCCTACAGCCTGCGGAACTGAATCCTCCTCGGATTTGCTTGCTACTCGCCGGCCAGTTGCAGCCGCGGCCGTGTCTTGCGTTCGCGGGCTCGCAGCCGCGTCTCCTCACGCACGATGTAATCGCGGGTGATCGGCACGACGCCCTGCCGCTTGGTGAGCTGGAGCTGAACGTTCATCATGTTCTGCTGCCGGAACGACATTTCCGAGGCTGCCAGGTAAAATTCCCACATCCGCGCAAAGCGCTCGTCATAGAGACGGACTGCTTCCTCGCGCCGCGCCATGAAGCGCTCGCGCCAGGCCTTCAGCGTCTCGGCGTAATGCAGCCGCAGGATCTCCATGTCGCAGACCAGCAGGCCGGCCTTCTCGATCGCCGGCATGATTTCAGACAGTGCGGGAATGTAGCCGCCGGGGAAGATGTATCTGGTGATCCAGGGGCTGGTGACGTCAGGGCCCGTCGAACGCCCGATCGTGTGCAGCACCATCACACCGTCGTCGCTGAGCAACTCGGCACAGCGCCTGAAGAAGGTTTCGTAGAAGGCGACGCCGACATGCTCGAACATGCCGACCGAGACGATGCGGTCGAACGGACCGGGGATGTCGCGATAGTCCCTGAGCAGGAAGCGCGCCGCCCGCTCCAGGTGCTGCTCGGCTGCACGTGCGTTCGAGATTTGCAGCTGCTCGGTCGACAGCGTCACGCCGGTGACATCGGCGCCGGTCATGTCAGCAAGATAGAGGCCGAGGCCGCCCCAGCCGGAGCCGATGTCGAGCACGCGGTCGCCCCGCTTGAGGAGCAGCTTTGCGGCGAGGTGTCGTTTCTTGGCAAGCTGCGCATCGTCGAGCGTCATGTCCGGCGATGTGAAATAGGCGCAGCTGTATTGCTTGTCGGCGTCGAGGAAGAGCGAGTAGAGCCGCCGGTCGAGATCGTAGTGGTGGGCGACATTGTCGCGGGAGCGGCTGCGCAGATTGAGTTGCCGTGCCCGTCGGCCGAGATAGCGCAGCCACCATTGGACGCGCGCCCATCGTGGCACCATGTCCGGCTGGCCCATGAAGATCGCCAGCGCATCCGCGATCGAGCCTTGCTCCATCACGAAGCTGCCATCCATGTAGGCTTCGCCGAGATGAAGCTCCGGATTGAGCAGGATCTGCCGTTCGGCTCTCGCAGTTGTGAACCGCGCCGCGATCGGTGGGCCGCTGCGGTCGCCGCAGGTGAACTTCATCCCGCTCGCGGTCGTGAAAGTGATCGAACCGCGGCGAATGAATTGCCCGAGGAAATACCGCAACAAGCGGTCCATGGCGGCACCAACCGAATGCCCGACCCGTTACACCGACGTTTCACCGAAACGATTGTTCCAATGAAGCTCAAGATGAAGTTAAGCAGGCACTCACCGCTGCGCTATTGCGCTGGAGTCAAAGCCGATATTCCAAAACATGACAATCACGTGGATGCGGCATAGATGCGCTTCCATTCGAACGATAATCGGCTAAAAGGTGCCCGCCGCGGCCGGGTCGCACGATCCGGGCGGCGATTTTTCCGGATCTGGAGATCACAGGGCATGTTGAGCCGAGCGCTCTCTCTAGCGACGGTGACGTTTCTGATTGGCTGCTTTTCAGCCCAATCGGCGCACGCGCAGGTAACCAACCTCGAGGCCGGCAAGAGCCCGTCGCAGATTTTCGCGGGCACCTGCAGCGCCTGCCACAAGAGCCCGCGCGGCCTGATGAAGACCGTCGGTGCCTCGTCGCTGCCGAGCTTCCTGCGTCAGCACTACACCACCTCCAGTGACATGGCCTCGATCCTCGCCGGCTATCTCGTGTCCAACGGTGCGAACGATCCGCGCTATCAGGCCAAGGATCAGCCCAAGGGAGCCAAGGAGGGGGCCAAAGAGGGCGCGAGGGACGCCAGGCAGGAAGCGCGTCAGTCCGGACCGGAGCAGCAGCAGGAGCGCACTGGCCGCCGCCAGCATCAGCAGGGTGGGCAGGAAGCCGCGCGTCCTGACGCGGACGGCATGGCGCCGCAAGGCGAGGGTCATCCCGGCCAGAAGGGCAGGCGTGTGGCGCGCCCGAGCGAGCCCGAGGGACAGGTGCCGGCGGCCGAAGGCAAGCCAGATCGGAAGCACAAGCTCGGTCGGCACGGCAAGCCCGTCGAGGAGCCGGGCAAGCCGGACGATGCTGCCAAGAGGGAGCCGGCGAAGGACGAGCCGAAGAGCCAGACCGCCAAGACCGATTCCGCGTCCAAGCCTGAGGGCGAGGGCGACAAGGCCGCGGGCAAGCCCGCGGACGCCAAGCCCGCTGACGTCAAGCCTGCTGACGTCAAGCCTGCTGACGTCAAGCCTGCCGAGGACAAGCCCGACACCACCGCCAAGGTCGACGCGCCGAAGGCGACCGGCGGCAGCGAATCGACGCCGCTGCGCCCCGATCCGGTGCCCCCTGTCACGCCAGCACCGCCGGCCGCCGCCGCTCCGGCTGCATCGCCGTCACCGGCCGCTGCGGCGCCCGCAGCCCCGGCCAGCCCGCCCGCGCCGCCCTCTAACACGGGTGTCGCCGTACCGCTGCCCGCAACCCCGCTCCCGACGACGGCGGCTGCACCGCTGGCCCCGGCAGTACCTTTCGGCGCGCCCGCCGGATCGCCGGAAGCTCCGGCCTCCAAGTAACTCCATGAAGAACCCATCCGAGTGGCCGTAAACGTTTGACTATCGCTAGAGTAAAACTCTAGAGTAATGATCCAGAGGAGACGAGCAGGGTGACCACGGCGCGAGAAGATCTGCTGGCAGCGGGATTGGCCGTGTTCGACCGCGACGGCTTCGAGGGCGCGACGGTCGCTGCCATCCGCACCCGGGCGCGCGCCTCCAACGGCAGCTTTTTCCACTTTTTCGCCTCGAAGAAAGCACTCGCCGGCACGCTCTTCCTCGACATCCTGCAAAGCTATCACGCTGTCATCATCACCTCGGTCGATGCCAACTGCGGCGCGCGCGAGGGCGTGGCGCGGCTGATCGGCGCGCATCTCGACTGGGTTGTGAACAACAGACGCGAGGCGCGCTTTCTGTTCGAGATCTCGCGCAGCGAATGGAGCGAGGAGGTGCGCGGCGCGCAGCGCTCCGAGAATTCAAAATTGGCCGAGGGCATCGAGCGCTGGCGCGCACCACTGCTCGCGCGCGGCGAACTGCTGCCGATGAGCGCGGTGCTGTTCTTCAGCCAGATCATCGGCCCCGCGCAGATCTTTTGCCGCGCCTATCTGTCGGGTCGCGACCGCAGTGATCCGCGCGAACAGATCGAGACGCTGATTGCATGCGCGATCCGCGCGGTGGTAGCGCCGGGCGCGTCGCAACAGACGGGAGCAGTATCATGACCGAGCAGGCTGATCCGGAATTTGCGCCGATCGCAACGCGGATTCGCGACAATGTCGGCCGCCAGGGATTCATGGGGCTGGTCGGCGCCGAGCTATCCGAGCTTTCGCGCGGGACCTGCACGCTCGCGGTCGATCGCAGGCCGGAGCTGCTGCAGCAGCACGGCCTGTTTCACGGCGGCGTCACGGCGTTCCTCGTCGACAATGCCACGACGATCGCGGCCGCGACCTCGCGCGGCCAGCCTGCGCTGACGGCGGAGTACAAACTGAATTTGCTGTCGCCGGCGTCAGGCGATCGCCTGATCTGCCGTGCGCGGGTGATCAAGCCGGGGCGGCAAGTCGCGGTCGTCGCGGCCGATGTGTTCTGCGTCACCGATGGCGCGGAGAAGCACACGGCGACTGCGCTGGCGTCGATTGCGATGCTCGATGAAAAGGCGGCGGCCAAAATGCAAAGCCCGGCCTGATCGGCCGGGCTTTGTCGTTGTGTGAACGATGGAGAAAGAAGCTTACTTCTCTTCCGCAGCCGGCGCCGGCTGCTCGTCGTCGTGCTGGGCTTCCGGATCGAAGAACTCGCCGGCAGCGGCGAGCGCCTCGGCGGCGGCGTCCTGGTCTTCCTGGCGGGTCGAGATGTCCTCGCCGCGCTTGATGCGCTCGGCTTCGTCGGCGCTGCGGGCGACGATCACGCTGACGGAGGTTTCGACCTCGGGATGCACGGCGATGGTGATCTTCTGCTGGCCGATCGCCTTGATCGGCGAGTCCAGCCAGACCTGCGGGCGCGCCACGGTGATGCCGTCGGCGGCCAGCGCCACGACGATGTCGCGCACCGAGACGGAGCCGAACAGCTGGCCGGATTCGGAGGCCTGGCGGATGATGATGATCTCGCGGCCGTCGATCTTCTCGGCGACCTTGGCGGCTTCGCCCTTGGCCTTGATGTTGTTGGCCTCGAGCTCGGCCTTCATGCCGTCATACTTGGCGCGGTTTGCGTCGGTGGCGCGCAGCGCCTTGCCGCGCTTGAGCAGAAAGTTGCGCGCAAAGCCGTCCTTCACTTTGACGACTTCGCCCATCTGGCCGAGCTTGGCCACGCGTTCCAGCAGAATGACTTCCATTTTCGGTCTCCTTTGAGTGTGCAGTATTTCGATTTGAGTGGATTGTTAGAAACTTCAGGCAACAGGCAGCGGCGGCGGCCGGCTGCGCAGATAGCGCTGGCGAAGGCCGAACACGGCATCGGCGATGCCGAGCACGATCAGCGCGACGATCGGCCAGGTGAAGAGCACCGTGATCGCGTAGGTCGCCGCGAGCCAGAAGGCGCGGCCGTTGAACGACAGCGTCACCGTGTGCAGCACGGCGAAGCCGATCAGCGCATAGGCGATCATCAGCGCGGTCGCGACGATCTGCGCCAGCATCGCAAACAGTCCGCCGACGAAGCTGAGGCCGATTGCGGCCGACAACGCGGCGAGCGTCATCGGCGGCAGCATGGTGCTGCGCAGATCCGGCCAGGGCCGGTGCAGGCGGCCCGAGGTCTGCGTCACCTTGCCGGCGAGCCAGAGGTTCAGCGTCAGCGTCAGCATCGCCACGATGGTGGCAGCGACCGGGGCGATGATGACCAGCGCGTCGACGAGCCGCTCGACCTCGCCGCTGGCGATGCTGCCGTCGCGCGGACTGAGCACCTTGAGCAGGCCGCGGCGCAATGTGGCGGAGATGGTGTCGGCGTCGGTGCCGAGCGTGAGCAGCGCACCGACCGTCGTGAGAACGGCGAACGCCGCGATCCAGAGCATGATGCGGCCGACCGGATACCATTCGATATCAGGCGCGGCGCCCTGATCGGCGGCAGCAACGGGACGTCCGAGCAGCGCGAGATGGCCAAGCCACCAGCCGGGCAGGGCAACCATGACGGCGAAGGCGATGGCGTAGGGGATACCGAAGATTGCGCCGAGCGTCGATGCGGCGGCGACGCCGCCGATGGCCGCGGCAAGCGGTCCCCAGCCGAGCGCCGTCACCATCAAGGGCAGCGGCGCGAGATAGAACAGCAAAAGCGAGATCAGCGCGCCCGATATGATCGAGGCGAACATCAGGGCCGACGCAGCGCCGCCGGCAATGGCAATGATGAGAATTGCGATCATCAGCTGTCCCGCCCCCTTCGAGCGGTTAGAGGTTCGCTTGGAACCCCAACCATCGGCGACCGGACGACCCGGAAGCCTTATGACAAATGGCGATCGGCGGCGCGGACGTCGCCGATCGAAACAGGCTTAGCGAATGACGTAGGGCAAGAGGCCGAGGAAACGCGAGCGCTTGATGGCGCGGGCGAGTTCACGCTGCTTCTTGGCGGACACGGCCGTGATGCGGCTCGGCACGATCTTGCCGCGCTCGGAGACGTAACGCATCAACAGCTTGGAATCCTTGTAGTCGATCTTCGGCGCATTCGCGCCCGTGAACGGGCAGGACTTGCGGCGACGGAAAAACGGACGGCGGGCGCCAGCTTCAGCCATGATTCTTTACTCCTCGGTCGCTGCGTCTTCATCGCGCGGACGGCGCGGGCCACGGTCGCCACGGAAGCCACCGCCTTCGCGGTCGCCACGGAAACCACCTTCACGATCGCCACGGAAGCCGCCTTCGCGGTCACCACGGAAACCACCGCCGCGGTCATCGCGCTCGCGATCACGGTCGGCCTTGCGCATCATCGCCGACGGGCCTTCCTCGTGCTCTTCGACGCGCACGGTGAGGTAACGGATGACGTCTTCGCTGATCCGCTCCTGGCGCTCGATCTCGGTGACGACAGCCGACGGAGCGTCGATGTTCATCAGCACGAAATGCGCCTTGCGGTTCTTGTTCATGCGGTAGGTGAGGGAGCGCACGCCCCAATTCTCGGTCTTGGTGACCTTGCCGCCGCCTTGCTCGACGATTCCCGTCATCTGGGTCGTCAGCTCTTCCACCTGCTGGGTGCTCGCGTCCTGACGCGCGAGGAAAACATGCTCGTAAAGAGGCATGGGTGTCCTTTCCTTGTGTTGGCGCGGTCCCCGGCGACAAGCCCTTCGAGACCTTCGGAAAGGACTCGATGTTGCTCAGAAGGCGGAAGCACGGGACGACGGGCCGACCGGCCCTGCCACATCAAATCAACAAGTGAATTCGCTGAGACCGTCCGTTCAGCTCCCGGCCGGGACCCACGGATGAAGGGCCTTATAAGGATTTTGGCCGGGATGGCAAGGGTTGTGGGCGCGATTTGGCGCAGGAGGCTCATGCTGGCCGGCGGCACCCGGCGCCAGGAGGCTGGCCCGGTCAAGGGTGCATTTTCCCGGTTGATTTATTTGTTTGTATGACATACAAGTAATTCAGGAGACGATCATGGCACCCGAATCCGTGTCCGAACCGGCTGCGACCGACCCCAAGCACGCGGTGCGCGCGACCCGCTCCGCCGGGCGCAAGATGCGCTCGCTGCTGCTGGACGCCGCGAGCCGGCTGTTCCGGGAGCGGGGGCTGTCCGGCACCTCGATCTCCGACATCGCGGCGGCCGCCGACGCCTTTCCGAGCCAGATCACCTATTACTTCCGCACCAAGGAAGCGCTGTTCGTCGAGACCGCCTGCCGCGACATGCTGTATCTGGCGCGCGCCACCGAGCAGGCGGCGCTGACCGCCTGCACGCCACGCGATTACACGCATGCGCTCGCTGAGACAGTGACGGCGACGGATTCGGTGGCCTTTTTCGCCGAAGCGCTGACGCTGACACGAAGGCGGCCGGATCTGGCGCCGCTGGTCGAGCGCACCATCGAGCGGCTGCACAGCGAGGGCGCGCGCGCCTATGCCGGACAGGTCGAGCGGCACGGCTGGCGTTCGCTGCGTGCGCCGGAGGAGAGCTCGCGCAGATTCTGGGCGGTTGCGATCGGTGTGATCGTCGAAGGTTACGCGATGGGCCGTGCGGCCGATGAGATGTGCAGCGAGTTGCTGCGCGCGCTCGGCGAGCAGGCGACATCGACAACGGACAATGCGCGGCTTCGCCTCGTCGGCGAGCGCGCAAACACCACCGAAACGGACGGGGAGACCAACTCATGACCGCGCTGCGCATGCGTGCCCGTGATTTCCTGACCGAGGATGAACTGGTTGCCGTCCGCGAACGCGTCACATGGAAGGGCGTCGCGCTGATCGTGCATGCCTGGGCGCTGATCCTGGGTGCGATCGCGCTGGTCGCGTGGTGGCCGAATCCGCTGACCTATCTGTTGGCGGTGGCCATCATCGGCTCGCGCCAGCTTGGGCTTGCGATCCTGATGCATGATGGCGCGCATGGTTGCCTGTCGGCTGATGAGAAAACCAATCTAACGCTGAGCCAGTGGTTCTGCGCCTATCCGATTTTCGCCGAGACCCGCGGCTATCGCCGCTATCATTTGCAGCATCACGCGCGCACGCAGCAGGAGGATGATCCCGATCTCGTGCTGTCGGCGCCGTTCCCCATCACCAAGCTCAGCTATCGCCGAAAATTCTTCCGCGACATCACCGGGCAGACCGGATACCAGCAGCGCAAGGCGCAATTGCTCAATGCGCTCGGACCGAAGGAGTGGCCACTCGCACGCCGCGCGGCGCATTTCTGGGAGAAGCTCGGTCCGCAATGCGTGACCAACGCCGTGCTGTTTGCGGGGTTGGCTGCGGCCGGCGTGTGGTGGGCCTATCCGTTGCTGTGGCTGGTGCCGCTGCTCACCTGGATGATGGTGATCACCCGCATCCGCAACATCGCCGAGCACGCCGTGGTGCCCGACAGCGCCGATCCCCTGCGCAACACCCGCACCACGCACGCGAACGTCCTCGAGCGTCTGTTCATCGCGCCCTACTACGTCAACTACCACCTCGAGCATCATCTGCTGTTCTACGTGCCCTGCTACAACCTGCCGCGCGTCCACCGCATCCTCAGCGCCAGCCGGCATGCCGAGCGCATGGAGGTGCAGCCGGGTTACGCCGCCGTGTTGCGCCTTGCGACCGCCAAGCCCAACCGGGAGGATCGGCCGGGGCAACTGGTCAACAGCGCGCGCCGTGCCCGGTCCGGTGCCGAGGTCAACGCCGACCAGAATGCGGGCGGATTCTAGCCTCAGCGGCCGCCCGGCATCCCCAGGGTTCCCTCGCACAGCTTGACATTGCGGCCTCAGACGGTGTCTTACGGCCCGGTCCACGGCATAGCCCGGACCCGCCGAGGCGCTTTTTGCGCGACGCGGACACCAATTTCCCGCAAAGTTAGGCTGAACAAGGTAGGGAGCGCCGATGACGGCAGCATTCACGTTTCCCGGGCAGGGCTCGCAGGCGGTTGGTATGGGCAAGGCCCTGGCCGAGGCCTTTCCCGCCGCCAAGGCGGTTTTCGACGAGGTCGACGCCGCGCTCGGCGAGAAGCTGACCGCGATCATCTGGGGCGGCCCGGCCGAGACGCTGCAGCTCACCGAGAACGCCCAGCCGGCCTTGATGGCGGTGTCGATCGCGACGCTGCGTGTGCTCGAGACCGAAGCCGGTTTCTCCGTCGGCCGCGATGCCGCCTTCGTCGCCGGTCACTCGCTCGGCGAATATTCGGCGCTGGCCGCCGCGGGCAGCCTGACCGTCAGCGACACCGCGCGCCTGCTGCGCACCCGTGGGCTCGCGATGCAGAAGGCCGTGCCGGTCGGCGCCGGCGCGATGGCTGCGCTGCTCGGCCTCGACTATGAGGCCGCTGTCGCGGTCGCGCAGGAAGCCGCCCAGGGCCAGGTCTGCCAAGCCGCCAACGACAATGGCGGGGGACAGGTCGTGGTCTCCGGCGACAAGGCGGCGGTCGATCGTGCCGTCGAGATCGCCAAGACCAAGGGCGCCAAGCGCGCGATGCTGCTGCCGGTCTCCGCACCCTTCCATTGCAAGCTGATGCAGCCGGCTGCCGACGCGATGGCCAAGGCGCTTGCCGACGTCACGATCAAGGCGCCGGCCGCGCCGCTGGTCTGCAACGTGCTGGCATCCGCCATCAGCGATCCCGACGAGATCCGTCGCCGCCTGGTCGAACAGGTCACGGGCACCGTGCGTTGGCGCGAGTCGGTGGCCTACATGGCCGGCCAGGGCGTGACGCGATTTCTCGAGATCGGCGCCGGCAAGGTGCTGAGCGGCCTCGTCAAGCGTATCGCGGACGGTGCGGTCGGCGTGTCCGTCGGTGGTCCGAATGACATTGCCGCGGCCAAGGACGCGTTGGCGGCTTCGAAGTAAGCCGCCGGGTAAGGAGAATTTTCGATGTTCGATTTGACAGGCAAGACCGCGCTCGTCACCGGCGCGACCGGTGGCATCGGCGGCGCGATTGCGCAGGCGCTGCATGCGCAGGGCGCGACCGTTGCGATCTCCGGCACGCGGCGTGAGGTGCTTGATGCTTTCGCCGCCAAGCTCGGCGAGCGCGTTCACGTGCTGCCGTGCAACCTTTCCAGCAAGGACGACGTCGAGGCGCTGGTGCCCGCGGTGGAAGCCGCGATGGGGCAGGTCGACATTCTCGTCGCCAATGCCGGCATCACCCGCGACAATCTGTTCGTGCAGCTGCGCGACGAGGATTGGGACGACGTCATCGCGGTCAATCTGACTGCGACGTTCCGCCTCGCGCGCGCCGCCACCAAGCTGATGATGCGTAAGCGCTTCGGCCGCATCATTGCGATCACCTCGATCGTCGGCGTCACCGGCAACCCCGGCCAGGGCAACTACACCGCATCGAAGGCCGGCATCATCGGCCTGATCAAGACGCTGGGTGCCGAATATGCGAAACGCGGCGTCACCGCCAACTGCATCGCGCCGGGTTTCATCAAGACGCCGATGACGGACGCGCTCAACGACAAGCAGCGCGAGACCATCCTGACCAAGGTTCCTGCGGCGCGGCTCGGAACGCCCGAGGACATCGCTGCGGCTGCGGTCTATCTAGCCTCCAACGAGGCCGGCTACGTGACCGGGCAGACGATTCACGTCAACGGCGGAATGGCCATGTTTTGAGCGCCTTACCGGCTCTCGCAATGCGGCGAAAGGCCGTTTCCGGCAGCCGGGGCAGGCGTGTAGTCAAGGCTTGGGAAGTATGATAGCTGAACCCCCCGCGGATGGGCAAAGAACGCCATTGCAGGATTTTGAAACCCTGTATATTGGCGTGGCGACGCCTGCCGTTCGCCGGGGACTTAGTCGGCTACGACCGGGCCGAATCAAGCTACCAGGTCGAATCAAGATATCTGCCTGATTCCGGACTGTGCGCGATTGAGTAATCTGGACGACCACGATGGCTCGTATCGTCTTGGGGTCGGGACCAATGGAACAACGAGGTTGAACGATGAGTGAGATTGGCGAGCGGGTTAAGAAGATTGTGGTCGAACACCTCGGTGTCGAACCGGAGAAGGTGATCGATAGCGCAAGTTTCATCGATGACCTCGGCGCCGACAGTCTCGACACCGTCGAGCTCGTGATGGCTTTCGAAGAAGAGTTCGGCTGCGAGATTCCGGACGACGCGGCGGAGACGATTCTGACCGTCGGCGACGCCACCAAGTTTCTCGAGAAGAACGCCAAGAGCTGACGCATTTCGCGTTAAGCTGACGGAGCCGGACGGACCGCTTTTTCGGCGGTCCCCCGGTTTCTTGTTATTGACCGCCCATTCCGGGCCGGAGTTTTTGACATGAGGCGAGTTGTCGTCACGGGGCTGGGCATGGTCACACCGCTCGGCTGCGGTGTCGACGCAACCTGGACGCGCATCCTTGCCGGCCAGAGCGGCGCGCGCAGGATCGAGACCTTCGACGTGTCCGATCTGCCGAGCCAGATCGCCTGTCCGGTGCCGCGCGGCGATGGCTCCGACGGCACCTTCAATGCCGACCAGTGGATGGAGCCGAAGGACCAGCGCAAGGTCGACGACTTCATCATCTTCGCGATGTGCGCGGCCAAGCAGGCGCTCGACGATGCCAACTGGCATCCGGAGAGCGAAGAGGACAAGTGCGCGACCGGCACCCTGATCGGCTCCGGCATCGGCGGCCTCTCGGGCATCGCCGACACTGCGATCCTCCTGAAGGAGCGCGGTCCACGCAAGGTCTCGCCATTCTTCATCCCGGGCCGGCTGATCAATCTGGCGTCGGGCTATGTCTCGATCGAGCATGGTCTCAAAGGTCCCAACCATTCCGTCGTCACCGCGTGCTCGACCGGCGCGCATGCGATCGGTGACGGCGCGCGCCTGATCGCGCTCGGCGATGCCGACGTGATGGTCGCTGGTGGCACCGAATCGCCGATCTGCCGGATCGGCATGGCCGGCTTCTGCGCGGCGCGTGCGCTGTCGACCGGCTTCAACGAGACCCCGCAAAAGGCCTCGCGCCCCTACGACAAGGACCGCGACGGTTTCGTCATGGGCGAGGGCGCCGGCGTGGTCGTGCTGGAAGAGTATGAGCACGCCGTCAAGCGCGGCGCGAAGATCTATGCCGAGGTGGTCGGCTACGGCCTGTCGGGCGATGCCTATCACATCACGTCGCCCTCGCCGGATGGCGATGGCGGCTTCCGCAGCATGAGCGCCGCGCTGAAGCGCGCCGGGCTGACGGCATCCGACATCGACTACATCAACGCGCACGGCACCTCGACCCTGGTCGGTGACGAGATCGAGCTCGGCGCAGTCGAGCGGCTGCTCGGCAACACGGCTTCGAAAGTGTCGATGTCGTCGACCAAGTCGGCGGTCGGGCATCTGCTCGGTGCGGCCGGCGCGATCGAAGCGATCTTCGCGATTCTCGCGATTCGCGATAACATCTGCCCGCCGACTATCAATCTCGACAATCCGTCGGTCCAGACGGCGATCGATCTCGTGCCGCACACGGCACGCAAGCGCGAGGTCGATGTGGCGCTGTCGAACTCGTTCGGTTTCGGAGGCACCAATGCGTCCGTGATCGTGCGGCGCGTGACGAACTAGTTGAGTGTTTGGATTCACACTCCACCGTTTTGCCGTATTCCGCGGTGACTCCTAAGTGCGGGCGTATGCTATTGGTCGGGCAGGGGTTTGCCGGCCCACGATTGAACCGGCAAGATTTGGTTTGCATCGATGAGTGAAAGGCCGCCCATTTCTCCGAGGAGCCCGCGTGCCGCGTTGGAGCCCGAGCAGGTTCCGCCGCCGCCGAAACGTTCGGAGCGTGCCCGCAATCCGTTCGTGGTGATCGGCAATGCCATCATCACCATCCTGATCATCCTGATGATCGGTGCCGGCACTGCGTATTACTACGGACGGCAGACGCTGGAATCGGCGGGGCCGCTGCAGGAAGACAAGATCGTCAACATTCCCGCGCGCGCCGGCAAGCGCGACATCGCCGACGTGCTCTCGCGTGAGGGCGTCATCAACGTCAATCCCTGGGTCTTCATCGGCGGCGTGTTTGCTCTGAAGGCGAGCTCCGATCTCAAGCCCGGCGAATACCAGTTCCAGAAGAATGCCAGCCTGCGCGACGTCATCGCCACCATCGTCGAAGGCAAGGTGGTGCAGCATGCCGTCACCGTTCCGGAAGGCCTGACCTCCGAGCAGATCGTGGCGCGGCTCACCGACAACGACATCTTCACCGGCTCGGTGAAGGAGATTCCGCGCGAGGGGACGCTGCTGCCGGAGACCTACAAATTCCCGCGCGGCACGCCGCGCGATCAGGTGATCCAGCGCATGCAGCAGGCGCAGAAGCGGATCGTCGCGGAGATCTGGGACCGCCGCAATCCGGACTCGCCGCTGAAATCGCCGGAGCAATTGATCACGCTGGCCTCGATCGTCGAGAAGGAGACCGGCCGCGCCGACGAGCGCAGCCGTGTCGCGGCCGTGTTCGTCAACCGCATCCGCCAGAAGATGAAGCTGCAGTCCGATCCGACGATCATCTATGGCCTGGTCGGCGGCAAGGGCACCTTGGGCCGTCCGATCAAGCGCAGCGAGATCACCCAGCCATCGCCCTACAACACCTATGTGATCGAGGGCCTGCCGCCGGGACCGATCGCCAATCCCGGCCGCGCCTCGCTGGAGGCGACCGCCAATCCGGCGCGCACCCGCGACCTGTTCTTCGTCGCCGACGGCAGCGGTGGCCACGCCTTCACCGAAACCTACGACCAGCACGCCAAGAACGTCGCCAAGCTGCGCACGATGGAAAAGCAGATTCAGAACGACACCGTGGAGCCGGCCGACGATCCGCCGCCGGCTGCGGCCGGCACTGCGCCGGCAGCGACGGACTCCAACCCGACGGCTGCGACCCCGAAGCCGCCGGCCAACCAGAAGAAGCCGCCGCGCGGCCGTCAGGGCGCGGCCCAGCAGGCCACGACGCCGCCGGTGGTCCAGCAGTAGGTAACTGCTGGTTTGCCATGCGGCCGAACGTAATTCCACTTTCACGGAATCCGTTTTAAGGTCGCGCGGGCTCCAGGCGAGTCTGATTGCAATTTTTCCGGAGAAGTTCACGCGATGGCGCTGTCGAGCATGACCGGCTTTGCCCGAAGCCATGGCGCAAGCGGCCCCTATACGTTCGAGTGGGAACTCAAGTCGGTCAACGCCAAGGGCTTTGACCTGCGCCTGCGCATGCCGCCCGGCTGGGACGAGCTGGAGGCGCTGGCCAAGAAGCGCGCCGGCGAGCTGCTGTCGCGCGGCACTGTCTACGCCAATCTCAGCGTCAAGCGGGCCGACGCCGCGCAGACCATCCGCATCAATGAGGACGTGTTGGGCGCGGTCGTGAAGGTCGCCGGCGAGCTGGCGCAACGGATCGACGCCGTGGCGCCATCCATCGACGGCCTGCTCGGCATCAAGGGCGTGATCGAGGTGGTCGAGCCCGAGAGCAGCGAGGAGGAGGACAAGGCGGCGCGCGAGGCGGCGGCGATGGCCTTCGAGCAGGCGCTTTCGAGCCTCGTCGAGATGCGCCGCCGCGAGGGCGCGGCGCTCGGCGATATCCTGAAGCAGCGCATGGACGAGATCGAGCGGCTGGCCAGGCGCGCCGAAGCGGCTCCCGGCCGCAAGCCGGAAGCGATCCGCGCCCGGCTCGCCGAGCAGATCGCGGCGCTGCTCGAGACGTCGGATCGTTTTGACGCCGACCGCCTCAACCAGGAAGCCATCCTGATCGCGACCAAGGCGGATATCCGCGAGGAGCTCGACCGCATCGCCTCGCACATCACGCAGGCGCGCGAGATCCTCGGCAAGGGCGGCGCGGTCGGCCGGCGGCTGGACTTCCTGGCGCAGGAGTTCAACCGCGAGGTCAACACCACATGCTCGAAATCCAACGACATCGAACTGACCAATATCGGGCTTGAGATGAAAAACGTCGTCGAGCAGTTCCGCGAGCAGGTCCAGAATCTGGAGTGAGAGATGACGGCGCAGGGATTTGACGGCGTGGAGCGGCGCGGACTGATGTTCGTGCTGTCGTCGCCATCCGGCGCCGGCAAGACCACGCTGTCGCGGATGCTGATCGAGCGCATGGCCGGGCTGAAGATGTCGGTGTCGGCGACGACGCGCGCAATGCGGCCCGGCGAGGTCGACGGCCGCGATTACTTCTTCGTCGACAAGCCGAAGTTCGAGGCCATGGTCAGCCAGGGCGAGCTGCTGGAATGGGCCACCGTGTTCGACAACCGCTACGGCACGCCGCGCGCGCCCGTCGAGGCGGCGCTGTCGGCCGGGCAGGACGTGCTGTTCGACATCGACTGGCAGGGCACCCAGCAGCTGCGCGAGAAGGCCCGCGCCGACGTCGTCAGCGTCTTCATCCTGCCGCCCTCGGCCGCGGACCTCGAGAAGCGGCTGCACACCCGCGCGCAGGATTCCGAGGAGGTGATCCGCGGGCGGATGAACCGGGCCACCCACGAGCTCAGCCACTGGGCGGAGTACGACTACATCGTCGTCAACCAGAACGTCGACGACGCCTTCGCCGAGGTGCAGTCGATCCTCAAGGCCGAGCGCTTGAAGCGCGAGCGCCGCACCGGCCTCACCGAATTCGTGCGCGCCCTGCAGCGGCAGCTCGAGAAGTAGCTGCCGCCCATCACTGAAATTACGTCGCCGCGCTGCGCGCCAGCCGCTGCAGCATCGCGTTGATCTGCTGCGTTGCCTCGGCATTATCAGGCTCCGGCTCACGCGTCAGCCTCTGCCGCGCGATCGGCGGTTCGGCGCGGCGGGGCGGCGCCTCGGAGAGCCGCATCTGCATCGCCTCGCGCGGCATCAGTGTCGGCGCGCGCTCGGTGTGGATGGAATCCCAGGGCGCGCGCCATTCGTCGTGGATCTGATAGGGCGGCGTGCGGGTGCGGGTGAGCTTGAAGACGAGCGCGCCGACCAGGCCGGCCAGCGCCAGCGCGCCGACCATCACGATCAGCAGCATCTGCGTTGAGCCGGACGGACGCTCCGTGGCAACGCTCGCAGGCGCGGGCGCGGCGGGCGCTGCGGCCGGCTCGGGCGCCGGCGCCGCCTCGGCCGGAGCGGCCCCAGCGGGCTGAGTCGCGGCGTACCTTGTGCCGTTGGTGCTGCCCATGCTCTGCGCATCGAGCCAGCGCGCCGACACGTCTGAGGCGGGCGCATTCGCCGGTGCGGCGGAGGGATCGGCTTGCGCGACGTTGACGGTCCCGATCGGCGCGCCCTGTGTCAACTCGGCACGCGCATTCGCCACCGACTGACGCATGGCGGGCGCGGCTGGCGCCGGCGCGGGCTGTGGAGGCGCGGCCTGCGCCGGCGCTGCGTCGGCTGCTGTCGCCACCGTGTCGGGTGCCGCGGCATCCTGCTTGGCCGGCGTGGCCTTCGCGGTCTTCTTCTCGTCGCCGAGATACCAGCACTTCCGCTTGGTATCGCGCTCGACGCGATAGCGCCAATGGCTGCCGGCGGGCGCTGACCCCTTCGGGCCCGACAGGCAGGAATCGGCGGTCTTCGTATCGGCGGTCTTTGTATCGGTGGGCTTGGCGTTGGTGGTGTTCTGGGCGACGGCGGTGAAATTGGCCCCTGCCAGTATCGTGGCGACTAACGCCGACACGAATTTTGCTGAACGGTTTGACATACTCATCCCCGGTAATTCTTTTACGCGAAACGCTGGTGTCCCAATCTCGGTAAAGAGTTGGGTCGCAATGCGCCGCAAATCCGGAACGCTCGGGGCTTAATTGGGGCTCGCGGGCTGCCGCAATTGCGGCACGCCGGTGGCCAAACGTGGCTGTCTATTGTTTGACGGCGTGCCAGGTTCCACCGCAGCCGTCGGAGCGGCGGAAGGTTCCCGAGCCGCTGCGGCCGGAGATACGACCCGAGCCGATCGAGGTCAGGCCGTTGGCCTGGAAAACGGACCTCGCCGCGCCGCTGGGACTGACGGTGCCGGTGAGGCCTTCGCCGATGATCCGGCCGCTGGTGACCACGATCGCGCCGGAGGAGGTGCCGCCGCAGCCGATCGATGTCACGACCCATGCGCCGTCGACACTGCCGCCGCCACCTCCACCGCCGCCGCGTGAGGCACGGCGCGGCTCCTCGGCTGCCGGCTTGCTGCGGCGGGCCGGCCGGTCGGACTCGACCGAGCGCGGCGCGTCGCGTGACCCTGACAGCGATTTCTCGTCATTGCCGATGCTGCCGCCGGCGCTGCCGGACTGCGCCAGCGCGGCAGACGAGCCGGCTGCGGACATGAGGAGGGCGGTGAACAGCACAATCGTGGCCTTGCGGGGAAATGAATTCTGCATTGTCGGAAACATCCAATCTCATGACGTTCAATCAGCGTTCAAAATCGTCAGTGTCCGAAACCGTCGGCACAGACGGCATCGATAATGCGGCAAGCTTTGCCAGTCTTGCCGCACTCGTCAAGCGCGGCATTTTTTGCGCGATCGAGCGTGTCGCGCTGGACCAGCGACCAGGATTTTCCCGACACGGCGAAGGCCCCGCAGCGCGAGCCGTAGAACGAGAGCTCCATCGTGCATTTCGCGCCGCCGCAATTGTTGCGGGCATCGTCGACCGCGGCACGGCGCGAGGAATGCTTCCACGAGATGCCCCATTTGTTGATCTCGGGACCATAGACGATCGAACCCCATGGCTTGAGATCATCGAGCTTGCGCAGCCGTGTCAGCACGCCTTCGGTTGCCTCTCCGGTCGGCGTCATGTTGCTCTTTTCCTGGAATTTGGCGATCGCCTGCCTGATCCCGCCGCCCTTGCCGTCGGCGGGCTCCGGATCGAAATTGTGCTCGTAGAGGCGGTCGCTCAATTCGCGCAGCAGCGCCATGTCCTTGAGCGGGATACGGTCGGGATCGGGACGCAGCGTGCTCGGCAGCGCCGCTTCGGGCTGCGGCGCGACCGCGACCTGCGGGGCTGCGGGCGCGGCCGCGGGCGGCACGAAATAGAAGGTGCCGTCGATCGGCGAGGAGGATACCCAGGGCTGTTGCGCGCCGCCGGTCTCGCGCTTCACCGCAAGCCCGACCTGGTTGAAGGTCTGGAAGATGTCGAGGCCGGCGAGCCGGATCGTTGCGGCCAGCGCCTTGGTGTAGGGGCTGTGGCCGTCGCTGCCGTCCTGCGCGACATTGCCGGGCTGGGTGGCGTAGGAGATCAGCGTGCCCTCCGGAGCGCGCATCTGGGCAAGGCCGCCGTCGGCCGCGCGCAGACCCCGGCCGCCGAACGGGTTGTTCCGGCAGGCGTCGAGGATCACCATGTTGAGCCGCGTGCCGGAGCCCTGCATCTGCCGCAGCACCAGGTTGACGTCGAGCATCTGGAAATCGACGTCGGCCTCGCGCGTGGCATTGGCGCTGATCGGCACCAGATAGTTGGCGCCGGCGACCTGCACGCCGTGGCCGGCGTAATAGAACAGCGCGACGTCGGCGCCCTGGACCTGGCGGCCGAACATCTGCACGGCAATGTCCATCGCCGGCTTGTCGAGATCGAGCTGGGCCTTGCCGCCGATCAGGGTGAAGCCGAGGCTCGTCAGCGTCTCGGCCATCAGGCTTGCGTCGTTGCGGGGATTGTCGAGTTTCGTGACGTTCTGGTAGGCCGAATTGCCGATCACGAGCGCGATGCGCTTTTCGGTGGCGGCGATGGCGGGGGTGGCCACTGCAATTGCCATAAGCGCGGCGAGCGCCGCGATCCAGCCCGTGATGCGAATAGCCCCGTGCATCCCTCGATATCCCTCTGCCACGGCGAATTTTATCAGCGAGTCCCTGAAGCGCAAAGCGGGCGGGAGGTCAGTGGG
Organism: Bradyrhizobium jicamae; assembly: GCF_018130695.1. Lineage (GTDB taxonomy): Bacteria > Pseudomonadota > Alphaproteobacteria > Rhizobiales > Xanthobacteraceae > Bradyrhizobium > Bradyrhizobium jicamae_B. The sequence continues at coordinate 99,249 of NZ_JAFCJX010000033.1, forward strand.
GCGCGGCGAATTGCGCATCTTCGGTGTCATCGCCCGGCTTGTCGGGGCGACCCAGTATTCCAGAGGCGGTGGTGCTTGAACCGATGGGCCGCGGCGTACTGGATCCCCGCGTTCGCGGGGATGACATGGAAATATGCGTCCGCATTCTCGCGACATGATTTGCCCGAGTTTTCCATCTCGTTCCGCCCTCTCTCGAAATCGAGGGCGCAGGGAAGACCGGGTGCACGCCGCACCCGCGGTCCCGCGTGCAATCGTGCACAAGAAAGTGCGCACGCGAGCATACAGGTTCGGCGGAGGCATCCGGCCTTCCCTGCGCGATGGCTTTACGGCTTATACGTGCTCGCCCTGGTGAGACTCTGCGTTTGTGTCACCATCGTCAGCGACAGGCGTTAGCCTGTTCGCTTGCTTGCCACCAGCATCGGGGCGGCAGGCCCACACGACTTCACCGTCCGCCTTGCGCACACACGCCTGTCGCACGCTCGGCGGCCACCG
>NZ_JAFCJX010000034.1 GCF_018130695.1 Bradyrhizobium jicamae
CATCTGACTCTCCGTGGGTTCGAGTGTGGAAACCCAAACCTATCGGAGAGGCCACGCTCACCGCCCATGGAATCTACGCACCGTCTATAAGCCCCTCGTGAATTTGGCCGGCCACGGGACTTCCCTGTGGACGGGCTGATGCCCAAATCAACTGCAAACGCAGTTTGGTGTAGTCTTGACTGCGCAGCAGGCGGGAGTGACGTGGCATGAGCTCATCGGTCGCCGACTTCCTCGCAACCGAAGCACGCTTCGGCACCCACAATTACGCGCCGATCGGGGTCGTGCTGTCCCGCGGCGAAGGCGTCTTTGTGTGGGACACTGACGGCAACCGGTACCTCGATTGTCTCTCGGCCTATTCGGCGGTCAGCCAGGGCCACTGCCATCCAAAAATCCTGGCGGCGATGATCGAGCAGGCACACCGGTTGACGCTGACCTCGCGTGCCTTCCACAACGACCAGCTCGCGCCGTTCTACGAAGAGCTCGCGCAGCTGACCGGCTCGCACAAGGTGTTGCCGATGAACAGCGGCGCCGAGGCGGTGGAGAGCGCGATCAAGTCGGTGCGCAAATGGGCCTATGAGGTGAAGGGCGTGCCTGATGGCCAGGCCGAGATCATCGTCTGCGCCGACAACTTCCATGGACGCACGCTCGGCATCGTCGGCTTCTCGACCGATCCGGCCACGACCGGACATTTCGGGCCGTTCGCGCCAGGCTTCAGGATCATCCCGTTCGGCGACGCCGCCGCGCTCGAGCAGGCGATCACGCCGAATACCGCGGCCTTCCTGGTCGAGCCGATCCAGGGCGAGGCCGGCGTCATCATCCCGCCGCCGGGCTATTTCACCCGCGTGCGCGAACTCTGCACCACACACAATGTCATGCTGGTGCTCGACGAGATCCAGACCGGGCTCGGCCGCACCGGCAAGCTTCTCGCCGAGCAGCACGAAGGCATCGAGGCCGATGTGACGCTGCTCGGCAAGGCGCTGTCGGGCGGCTTCTATCCGGTGTCGGCGGTGCTTTCCAACAACGATGTGCTCGGCACGCTGAAGCCCGGCCAGCACGGCTCGACCTTCGGCGGCAATCCGCTCGCCTGCGCGGTGGCGCGGGCGGCGCTGCGCGTGCTGGTCGAGGAAGGTATGATCGAGAACGCGGCGCGGCAGGGCGCACGCTTTCTCGCCGGGCTGCAGGAGATCCGCGCCAACATCGTCCGCGAGGTGCGCGGGCGCGGATTGATGCTGGCGGTCGAGCTTCACCCGGAGGCCGGCGGCGCCCGCCGCTACTGCACGGCGCTGCAGGCGCGCGGCCTGCTCGCCAAGGACACCCACGAGCACACCATCCGCATCGCGCCGCCGCTGGTGATCACCGCCGATCAGGTCGATTGGGCGCTGGAACGGATCGATGCCGCGCTGACGCAGGATCTCTGACCGCCGCCTGCGTCGGAAGATCGCAACCGCCCGCCACGTCCCGTAACGAACGATTCCGCTGTCCAGGCGTTGGTTCCTGCGGGCGATTGGGACAAACGGAGAGCTACGCCCATGCTTCCCCGGAGCGGCTGCCTTTCGGCGTTTTTGGTTGGTGTCTCGATGCTGGCGGTGAGCGTCGGCGCTTCTGCGCAGCCGCATGGACGGGGTGGACCACAGGGAGGTGGTGGACCGCCAGCACAGGCGGCACGGCCCGCAGCACCACCGGCCATGGCACACCCCTCTCCGCCCCCCGCAATGGCGCGTCCGGCCGCGCCGCCCCCGATGCGCGCCGCCCCGCCACCGGCCATGGCCCGGCCAGCCGCACCTGCGTTCCATCCGGCACAGCGGCCGGCGATGGCGCCGCGCCCGACACCACACATCGCAGCGCCACCACCGCGCATGGCTCCCCATATTGCCGCGCCACGCAGCGCGGCGCCACGTCCCGAATTCCGCCGTGAGGCACCGCCGCAACGTCAGGCGCCACGCATCGCCGCGCCGTCACGTCCGAGCGCGCCGCAGGTGAGCGAGCGGCAGCAGCGGATCGAGCAGCGCGCGCAACAGCATCAGCAGTTCATCCAGCAGCGCCAGCAGATGGTGCAGCAGCGGCAGCGTGAGACGCTGTCGCGCCAGACCGCGGAGCGGCAGACCCGGATCGATCGCCTGCAGCAACGCGTGCAGCAATTGCAGTCGCAGAAGGTCGAAGGCGCGCGCGCGCAGCGCCTGCACGATCGCACCCTGCAGACGCAGAACCGCCTGCTGCAGCGGGAGCAGCGCATCCAGCAAACCGACCTGGCGCGCCAGCAGCGATTGGGACTGGCGGCGACCGCAGGTGCAGCCGCTGCGACCACCGCCGCCGCGCAGGCGGCGCAGCGCGAGCGATTTGCCGCGCGCTTCCGCGACCAGCCGCGCGTTCAGACGGCGCTGGCCGCGCGTGAAGGCGGCTGGGCGCCACGGCATGCCTGGCGACGCGGCCATCGCGCGGCGTTCGTGGCGTGGCTTGGCCCGGTGTTCTGGCCCTACGCCTATTCCGACATCTTCGACTACACGTTCTGGTCCTATGCCTACGACCCCGGCTATTGGGCCTATGCCTATGATGACTTCGTCGACACCGTGTTCTGGGGTGGCGACAGTCGCTATTCGGCCTATGCGAGCCTCACCCCGTACGACGATCGGGGAGCCGCCGGTTATCGGACGCGTCAACGCAGCGCTGCGGGCGCGCAGGCGGTCCGGCAATTGTGCGGAGAGCCGGACAAGGGCGTCACGGCCTGGCCGCTTGCGGACATCACACGGGCGGTGCGGCCGACGGCGGAGCAGCGCGCCCTGCTCGACGAATTGAAGACCGCGGCAACGAAGGCGGCCGATGCCTTCAAGGACTCCTGCACCGACAATTATGCCCTGACCCCGCCCGGCCGCTTGCGCGCGATGATGAGCCGAATGAGCGCGACGCTGGAGGCGGTCAGGATCGTGCGGCCTGCGCTGGAGAGTTTCTACAACTCGCTCAATGACGAGCAGCAGGCGCGCTTCAACGCGCTTGGCCCGCATGTCGGCGAGCGCGCGCCGCAACAGCAGGACGCGGGAGCGCAGCCGGCGAGCTGCGGTGATCCGAAGTCCGACCTCGCCCAATTGCCGATCAAGCGGATCGAGGCCTCGCTGCAGCCGGCCGGCAAGCAGAAGGAGGCGCTCGACCGCCTGAGCGAGGGAACCGCAAAGGCGATCGAGGAGCTGCAGGCCGCGTGCCCGAACGCGGTGCCGCTGACGCCGGTCGGCCGGCTGGAGGCAATGCAGCAGCGGCTGGAGGCCATGCTGAAGGCGGCCAAACTGATCGAGCCGGCGCTGGACGAATTCTATGCCACGCTGGGCAGCGAGCAGAAGGCGCGCTTCAACACCCTGCAGCAGGTCGCAGGTCCCTAAGCGCCCCCGAATATGTAGGGTGGGCAAAGGCGCGTAGCGCCGTGCCCACCATTCGCGACGCGCTCGCGAAGGTGGGCACGCTGCGCTTTGCCCACCCTACAATTCACACGACAGTCTTGTGCCGCGCGACGCAGGTCTGCAAAACCTCATCCATCGGCTTGCCCCACCAGTCGGTGGAAAAGATCTCGATCTCCGAATAGCCGGCATAGCCCTGCGCCTCGACCGCCGCGCGCACAGCTTTGATGTCGATCACGCCGTCGCCCATCATGCCGCGGTCGTTGAGGATGTCCTTGGTCGGCACCAGCCAGTCGCAGACATGGAACGCGAGCAGCCGATCCTTTCCGGCGCGCGCGATCTGGCCCATCAGCTCCGGATCCCACCAGATGTGATACACGTCGAGCGCGACACCGATCACGCCGGTCCGATTGGGATCGAGCGCATCGCAGAGATCGAGCGCGTGTTTGGTCGTGTTGACGCAGGCGCGGTCGGCGGCATAGGCCGGATGCAGCGGCTCGATCGCGAGCGGCAGCTTGGCCTGCTTGGCATACTCCAGCATCTCGGCGAGGCCGTCTTGCACCTGGTTGCGGGCCGCGACGATATCCTTCGAGGCTGCGCTGCCCGGGCGCGAATATTGCGGCAGGCCGCCGACGACGAGCACGATGCAGCTGGCGCCGAGCGCCTTGGCCTCATCGACCGCGCGGCGATTGTCGTCGCGCGCTTCGATGCGGTGGGCGGCATCAGCCGGAAACATGCCACCGCGGCAATAGCCTGACAGATCGAGCCCGGCATCGCGCACCGCACGCACCGCGCGTTCGAGTCCAACGCTGGCGACCTGGTCACGCCAGGGATCGATGGCGCGGATGCCGTGACGCGCGCAGGCGTCGATGATCTCCACGAGATCGCCCTGCTTGCGGACCGTCGCCGTGTTCAGCGACAGCCAGCGGTGGTCGTTGGAAAAGTCACGCATCAGGATTCAATGCCGCGCGTGGCCAGCACCGCCTGCATCCGCTTCGTCGCGAGCTCCGGATTGGCGAGCAGGCCGGCCTTGTCGGCAAGACGGAACAGCTCGGCGAGATGCAGGGTCGAGCGCGTGCTCTCCTGCCCGCCGACCATCGTGAAGTGATCCTGGTGGCCGTTGAGATACGCCATGAATACGATGCCGGTCTTGTAGAACCGGGTCGGCGCCTTGAAGATATGGCGCGACAGCGGCACCGTCGGGCCGAGCACGTCGTGGAAGCCGGCCTCGTCGCCGGCCGCGAGCCGCGACAGCGCGTAGGACGCCGCGGGCGCGATCGCATCGAAGATGCCGAGCAGCGCGTGGGAAAATCCCTTGTCGTCGCCGGCGATCAGTTCGGCATAGTTGAAGTCGTCGCCGGTATACATCTTCACGCGGCTGTCGAGCCGCCGGCGCATGTCGATCTCGCGCTGCTTGTCGAGCAGAGACACCTTGACGCCATCGACCTTCGCCGCATTGGCGTTGATGATCGCAACCGCCGTGTCCATGGCACGGTCGAGATCGGCGGTGCCCCAATAGCCGCTGAGCGCCGGATCGAACATGTCGCCGAGCCAGTGGATGATGACGGGCTCGCGGACCTGACCCAGCACGCGGTCGTAGACCTTCGCATAGTCCTCCGCGCTCTTGCCGAGCTTGGCCAGTGCCCGCGACGCCATCAGGATGATGCGGCCGCCGGCCTTCTCGACCGCCGCGATCTGCTCCTCATAGGCGCGGATCACGTCGTCGATCGATTTTGCATTTTCCACTGCGAGGTGATCGGTGCCCGCACCTGAGAACACCAGCGCATTGCCGCGCGCCTTCGCGGCTTTCACCGAGCGCTGGATCAGCTCCAGTGAGGTTGTCCAGTCGAGCCCCATGCCGCGCTGCGCGGTATCCATCGCTTCGGCCACGCCAAGGCCGAGGTCCCAGACGTGCTCGCGGAAGGCAATCGTCCGGTCCCAATCGATTGCCGCTGTCAACCAGGGATCGACGTCGGCACGTGGATCGGCGACGACATGCGCCGCGGAGAAGGCGACACGGTTCAGCGTCCCCTCCAGCTTGGCGGGAAACGTCCGCGAGGCCGCGAGACGATAGGTCTCGATGCCACCGCCGGCGGTCGGCAACTTTAGCGACAGCGAAGACATCGGCAGGACTGGCTTGTTCATGACGTCCTCCTCAGACCGCGATCGGCGCGACGTCGATCCAGCGCCGCTCCTTCCAGCTCTTCAGCGCGCATTCGGCGAGCTGCACGCCCTTGGCGCCTTCGAGCAGCGTATACTTGTAGGGCGCATCCTCACAGACGTGGCGGATGAACATCTCCCACTGCTCTTTAAAACCGTTGTCGTAGACGACATTCTCGGGCACCCGCTGCCAGTCGCCGTAGAAATCATGCAGCCGCTTCTCGTCGGGGTTCCACACCGGCCGCGGCGTCGCCTGGCGGGCCTGGATCATGCAGTCCGTGAGGCCGGCGACCGCCGATCCGTGCGTGCCGTCGACCTGGAAGGTGACGAGATCGTCGCGATAGACTCGCGTCACCCAGCTCATGTTGATATGCGCGATCACACCGCCCTTGAGCTGGAACGTGGCGTAGGCGGAATCGTCAGCGGTCGCCTTGTAGGCCTTGCCCTTCTCGTCATAGCGCTCGGGGATATCCGTCGTGCCGAGGCAGGTCACCGACTGCACCTCGCCGAAGAGATTGTCGAGCACGTAGCGCCAGTGGCAGACCATGTCGAGGATGATGCCGCCGCCGTCCTCGGCGCGGTAGTTCCACGACGGCCGCTGCGCCTCCTGCCAGCCGCCCTCGAACACCCAGTAGCCGAACTCGCCGCGCACCGAGAGCATGCGGCCGAAGAAGCCGGAGTCGCGCAGGAAGGCGAGCTTCTTCAGGCCCGGCAGGAACAGCTTGTCCTGCACCGTGCCGTGCTTGAGGCCCTTTGCGTTGGCGAGCTTCACCACCGCGACCGCCTCTTCCAGGTTGGTCGCGATCGGCTTCTCGCAATAGACGTGCTTGCCGGCGTTGATCGCTTTCGTCAGCAGCGAGGGCCGCGCCTGCGTGGTCGCGGCATCGAAGAACACGGTGTCACTTCTGTTGTCGAGCGCGCGGTCGAGATCGGTGGTGTGGCGCTCGATGTTGAAGCGCTTGGCCAGGCTAGCGACCTTCTCGGCATCGCGGCCGACCAGGATCGGATCAGGCATCACGCGGTCGCCATTCTCTAGGAGCACGCCGCCCTGCTCGCGGATCGCGACGATCGAGCGGATCAGATGCTGGTTGAGCCCCATCCGGCCGGTGACGCCGTTCATGATCAGGCCGAGGCGTTGGGTGGTCATTGGGTGTACTCCCTTGAAACGCGTGGGTGTGGCCGCTGCAGCGGCTGGAGGGTGGACCAGTCCGGATGAACCGCGCTGGCAAAACCGGGGACAGTCAGCGATTCCGTCAGGAGATCGCCGTCATGAATCGCGAGACGAACCTTGCCGGCCTCGCGCCTGTAGAGATCGGGATGCGCGGCAAGAAACGCGTCGGCTTCCGCGGCCGGCGTATCGACAAAGCCGTCGACATAGTGATGCCCGTTGCGCTCGGCATGGGTCACGCCGATCAGCGCGCCGAGCGCGAGATCCTGCTGCACGGCAAGCCCGGCCTGGCAAGTCAAATCCTCACCGCTGATAAAATACGTCGCGCCATCGGCGCTCCATTTCGCGGCGCGCGCGGCATTGATGACCGACTTGTACAGCCCCTTGCACGATTTCGAGGAGATGCCGCGATAGCCCAGCGTCCGCGCCTGCGGGAATGCATCGTAGGAATCGTCGGCCTCGTCGATGATGAAGTTTCCCGCGGCGAGCGCGCCCAGCGGAGACGTCCTGGTGATATCGCGCGGCATCGGCTGCTCGATGTAGAGCAGTTTTGAGGCGATCGGCTCCAGCGCGCGGTCATGCTCGAGGCGATCGACCAGCGCGTTCAACGCGGCGAGGTCGGCATACTGCTCATTGGCATCGAGCGTCACCTTGTACGCATAGGGCAGCTTCGCCAGTTCCTTTCCGATCCGCACCAGCCGCTCCGCGTCATGCACGGGATCGCCGTTCAGCTTGAGCTTGAAGTAGCGCGCGCCGGCGTTCTCTTTTGCGTCGGCAACACCGCCGTCGCCTTCGACCGTGTCGTCCATGCCGACCGTATGCCTGACCGCGACGCGATCGAGACGCCTGCGGTGAGCGAGGAACTGCGCAATCTCGATGTCATCGAGATCGCGTGACAGCCGCGCATCGATTCCGGCGATGTTGGCCGCCATGCCGTCGAAGAAGTTGACGCCCGCGGCACGCAGCAGCGCGTCCAGAATCGCCTTGTCGATTTCCGCCGGCCCAAAGGCTGCGGCGAGCGGCGGGATGTCTTCCTTCGCACACGCCACGACCTGCGCACCGATGCATCCGGCATGCAGCCCGAACGCGGTGTCAAAACGCTTGTCCGCCAGATAGAGCTCGCGCGCGATGTCGAGCGCGCGCGGCAACTGGCTGACCGTCTGCTCCGCCGACAGATGTGGCCGCTTGTCGAACCACTTTGGCGCCGGCATCTCGGCGCTGGCGCCGACCGCGCGGCCCTTGCCCTCCACCTCGATCTCGACCCGCACGAAGACTTGCGTCGAGGCCGTGATCGTCACCGCGCCAAAGCGGAACGGCCGCGCAAACGGCACCGGTCGTTCGAAGAAGGCGATATCGCGCACGGCGAGGCGAAGCGGCATCGAGGGCTCTTACAACTGATCAGACATTGAGCGAGGTGCCAGTTCCCCCTCTCCCCGTTCTTCACGGGGAGAGGGTTGGGGTGAGGGGCTCTCTCCACAGCGGGACTCGCGGAAGCTCCCCCTCACCCGGAATTCGCTAAGGCGAATCCCGACCTCTCCCCGCAAGCGGGGCGAGGTGAAGCGCGCGGTGATCTTCGTGCCCATCTCAGTCCAGCGTACCCTGGGTGAAGAAATGCTTCCTGATCCGCGCCACCATCTCGGTGAAAACGGGGTCCGACATCGTGTCCAGCGAGCGCGGCCGCGGCAGCGGCACGTCGTAGATCGCGGCGATCGCGCCGGGGCGCTCGGTCATGACAAGCACGCGGTCGGCGAGGAACACCGCTTCCGGGATCGAATGCGTGATCAGCAGCACCGTCTTGCCGGTCTCGCGCTGGATCCGCATCAGCTCGACATTCATGCGCTCGCGCGTCATGGCATCCAGCGCGCCGAACGGCTCGTCCATCAGCATGATCTTGGGATCATGCACCAGCGCCCGGCAGATCGAGGCGCGCTGCTGCATGCCGCCGGACAGCTGCCACGGCAGCTTCTTCTCAAAACCCTCGAGACCGACCAGCTTCAACAGCTCTTTGGCGCGGGCGAGATATTTGTCGCGTGCGAGCCCCTTCATGTCGATCGGCAGCATCACATTGGAGAGGATGTTGCGCCAGGGCAGCAGCAGCGCGTTCTGGAACACGATGCCGACATTGCCGTGCGGTTTCGTGACCTTCTCGCCGTCGACCAGCACCTCGCCGGTGGTCGGCGGCAACAGGCCCGAGATCATCTTGAGCAGCGTGGACTTGCCGCAGCCGCTTGGTCCGACCACGACGAAGAACTCGCCGTCATTGATGGTGAAGTCGAGCGGCCGCAGCGACGGCACATCGCCGTCGCGCGACCGGTAGGTCTTTGAGACGCCTGAGAGCTTGATCCCCGGCGTGGCGCCGCCTGCGCGATCGGATACCAGGCGCAGATGGGCGGCCGGTTGGCTGATATCGGTTGCTTTCGACAATGGAGTCATTCAGCCAAGTCCAGTTCAACAACTTCGAATTCGGGGGCTTCATCCTTCGAGACGGCGCTGCGCGCCTCCTCAGGATGAGGTCTTGGACCCTCATGGTGAGGAGCGCGGCAACGCCGCGCGTCTCGAACCACGAGGCCGTCGATCACGAGTAGCCTTTCGGCAGATAGCTGTTGGTGTAGAACGCCTTCGGATTGTCCTTGGCCTTGGCATCGAGGCCGCCATATTCGACCATCAGGTTGACCGTGTCGGTCATGTTCTGGTCGGTGACCTGGAACGGCCGCTTGGCCTTGGTCTCCGCCGTGCGATAGAGCGGGATCGTCAGCTCGAAGCCTTGGGTCAGCGTATCGATCTTGCCGCCCTTGGGGTTGGCATCGAGGATCGATTGCGCCGCCGCCTTCGGCTCCTTCTCGGCGGCTTCGACAGCCTTGGTCGTCGCCGACATGAAGCGGCGGACCAGGTCGGCATTGGCCTTCACATAATCGGTGTTGGCGATGATGCCCGAGGAGACCATGTTGATGCCGTAGTCGGCGAACTTGATCGGATAGACGTCCTTACCCGTCGCGTCCTTGATCTTCATCGACTGGTCCATGACATAGCCGAGCAGCAAGTCCGCCTGGCCGTTGATCACGGCGTTGAGCTTGGTCTGGCCGTCGCCGGCCACCGTCTGGAAGTCGCTTTCCTTCAGGCCCGTCTTCTTCAGGAACAGCGGCCAGATCTGCGTCATCGAATCCGCCGGCGTGATCGCCACCGTCTTGCCCTTGATGTCTTCCGGCTTCCTGATGTTCTTGTCGACAAAGCCCATCGCCGACATCGGACTGGTCTGTAGCAGCACGCCGGTCGCAATCACAGGCGCGCCCTTCACCGCCGCGCGCATCATGGTGGGCACGTCGACATAGCCGAAATCGGCGGTCTTGGCGGCCACGGCCTGCGTCGTCGCGGCCGAGCCGCGGCCTTCCTGGATCTCGAGGTCGATGCCCTCGGCGGCATAGATGCCCTTGGCCTTGCCGTAATAGAACGGCGCGTGCTCGCCATAGACATACCAGTTCAGCATCAGCACGACCTTGTCGGCCGCGGAGGCCGAGGCCGTCCAGGCCAGCGTCGCAACGAGGGCCAAAATCCACTTCATCATGTCTCGTTCTCCCTTAATCTCGCTCTTGTTTTCCGTCATTGCGAGGAGCGAAGCGACGAAGCAATCCATCTCTCAACTTGTGGCGCTATGGATTGCTTCCGCCTTCGCCAAGGCTACGGCGGACAAGTCGCTTCGCTCGCAATGACGGTTCTTCTCTCTACGAAGCAAAAATGATGTCGTCGCGCTGGCTGACGTGCCAGGGGATGACGAGCCGCTCGATGCGGTCGACGATCCAGAACAGGATCACGCCGAGCAGTGCGAGAATGACCAGCGCAGCAAACATCGTCGGCAGATCGAAGGTGCCGATCGAGCGCTGCATCACATAGCCGATCCCGGAATTGGAGCCGACGAACTCGCCGACGACGGCGCCGACCACAGCCAAAGTCACCGACACTTTCAGGCCGGAGAAGATCGCCGGCATCGCATGCGGCAGGTTCACCGCGCAAAACACCTTGAAGCGGCTGCCCTGCATGGCGCGCGCGAGATCGACCATGTCGGGGTCGACGGATTTGAACCCCTGCACCGCCGAGACCACCACCGGGAAGAAGCCGAGCAGGAATGCGGAGATCACTTTCGGGATGATGCCGAAACCGAACCACACCACGAACAGCGGCGCGATCGCGATCTTCGGCACCGACTGCGAGAACACCAGCAGCGGATAGACATAGGTCTCCACCGTCTTCGACCCCGCGATCAGCATCGCCACGGGAATGCCGAACAGCGCCGACAGCAGGAAGCCGCAGATCGTCGCATAAGTCGTCGGCCAGGATTGCCGCAGCAGCTCAGGCCAATCGGTCTTCAGGACGGCAACGACGTCGCCGGGCGACGGGATCTGATAGGCGGGAATATGGAACAGCCGGATCGCCAAATCCCATGCGACCACGATGAACACCAGGAACAGAAACGGCCGCACCCACGCCGCGTTCAGCAGCTTCGACAGACCTGAAGGGCTCCTCGCCTCCGCCACTTCGTACTCCCTGAGCTTCTTGCTTATTCGGCGGAGAATTTAACCCGTTGGATAAATACTGTCCAGCCCTCCGTCCGCGGCAAAATCGCTACTTTCGCAGGGTGATGATTTTACCGTCGAGGAGTCCGCGGTCCGGCGCTTCCAACTCTTCGATGTCGTCCTGACGAAAGTCAGGACCCATTACCCCAAATGCGCATTGGCTTGCTGCGCTGGGGGCACAGCGTTCTTCAACAACCAATAATGGTGGTAATGGGTCCTGGTGTTCGCCAGGACGACGATCAAATGGCTTGATCAAATGGCTTCTGCCGCCGTAAGCCCACGCAGCTTGCCCTTGCCGAACACCGCCGTCGACTTCCCCGTCAGCGCCGCCAGCACCAGCGCGGTCATGTGCTCGAGCCGCTCGTCGCGCGCCTCCTTCTTCAGGAGGTCGCGGCCGAAGATCACGCTGAGCGTCGCGCTGTTGGAGAGGTAGAAGAACGCCAGCCCGGCGATCGAGATGTACAGTTGCACCGGATCGACCGCGGCGCGGAAGTCCCCGCTCGCGACGCCGCGCGTCACCACGGTGCGGATCATCTCGACGAAGGGCGAATGCATCGACTTGACCTTGGTCGAGCGCTTCAGGTGCTTGGCTTTCGCGAGGTTCTCGGTGTTGAGCAGCGCCAGGAACTCGGGATTGCGCAGGAAATAGTTCCAGGTGAAGTCGATCAGCCGCGCGATCGCCTCGGGCGGATCGAGATGCTCGAGGTCGAGCGTGCGCTCCTCGGCCCGGATTTTCTCATAGGCGCCTTCCAGCACCTCGAGATAGAGATCCTCCTTGTTGCCGACATGGTAGTACAGCATGCGCTTGTTGGCGCCGGCCTGCTCCGCAATGCGGTCGACCCGCGCGCCGGCAAGCCCATGCGCGGCAAACTCCTGCTTCGCCGCCTCCAGGATGCGCAGCCGCATCCCCTCAGGGTCGCGCTGCCATCGCAGTGTCCGTTTTGCTTTTGCCAATTGGGTCGCTCAATGGTGGCGGGTGGATGAATGTAGCATGGGCTGCGCGCATTGAGAATGAAGGATGTCGCCAATGCGTAGGGCGGATTAGCGAAGCGTAATCCGCCATCCTTCGCGGCGACACCGGTCGGCGGATTACGCCTGCGGCTAATCCGCCCTGCGGCTTCGTGCCCCATACTGCTGATTTGCCCGACGGCGCAAGGCCTGTGCGCAAAAATATTTCCACTTTACTCGAATTTCTGATTATGCTATAGATAGGCCATCTCACCCACTGAGGGGCGTTGCGCAATGTCACGAACGCGGGCTGGGATGCGGTGGACGCCGAGCGTGCGAGTGACATGCGCGCGCAAGGCGTACGGTGAAATCGTGTGGGCCTGCCGCCCCGATGTTGGTGGCAAGTCAGCGAGGGACGAAAGTTCCTTGCGGATGATGGTGGCACAAAAGCAGAGTCTCACCAGGGCGAGCACGTATAAGCCGTAAAGCCATCGCGCAGGGAAGGCCGGCGTGCCTCCGCTGCATTTGTATGCCCGTGTGCGCCACTTTCTATCATTGCGCACGGGACCGCGGGTGCAGCGTGCACCCGGTCTTCCCTGCGCCCTCTTTCAGGAGAGAGGGCGGAACGAGATGGAAAACTCGGGCAGATCATGCCGCGAGAATGCGAAGTTGTATCCTCACACTCAACTGTCATCGCCCGCGAAAGCGGGCGACCCAGTACGCCGCGGCCCATCGGCTCAATCGCGGCCGTCTCTGGAATACTAGGTCGCCCGGTCAAGCCGGGCGATGACACCGATCGAATGGCGGCGCTTAGGGATCACTCCCCCTTCCCCGCCGATGGCTGCACCAGCAGCGTCGGCACGCCGCAGGTGCCGTTGCGCACGGTCATCACCTTCGTTCCCGGCTTGCGGCCGGTGCGGATTTCGGAGACGCCGACGCCGGCGGCCACCAGCCGCGCGTGGGTGGCCTCGATATCGGCGACGCGCCAGCAGATGCCGCGCAGGCGATCGGGCGCCTCGGCGCTCGCCTTGTTCTTTTCCTTGCCGGGCTTGTGCGTGACCTCGACGATGAGATCGCCGCAGCGGAAGAACATCAGCCGGCCCCAGTCCGGATGCGAACGATCGAGCGCCATGTCGAGCCCGAGCCGCGCGCCGTACAGCGCGGCGGCCCGCTCGGGGTCGGCGGTGGAGACGACGACATGATCCATCGCGGTGATCGACCCGGGCGTGGTGCGCACCGAAAGCGGCCGCTCCTGGTCGCGCTCCAGGAAGAACATTCGCACGCCCCGCGTCGCCTCGGTCGCGGCGCGGGTGCGCTTCCACGACAGCACGGCGCCGCTGGTCGCGTCGCGGCTCACCACCTCGGCGACCGGCTCCGGCCGCAACGTCAGCCGGTCGAGCCGGCGGTGCAGCTTCGCGATATCGGAGGTGCGGAAGCAGAGGCTCGCCAGCCCCTCGCCCTGCGTCACCAGCGCGCTGCGGACCCGGTCGGCCGCCTCCCCGCTGCCATCAGGCGCCATCAATTCCAGCGTGGTGTTGTCCAGCGTGAACAGCACGCGGTCGGCGCCGTCGCCACTGTTGCGCCAGGCCGGCGCGCGGGCGAACAGCGTCTCGTAGGAGGCAGCAGCCGCGGCAATATCGCTGGTCAGTACGACGACGTGGTCGAGACCGCTGATCATGGCCGCCCTGTCCTCAAATCTGCCGTCATGATCCCCTCCCTTGAGCGATGCTATCAGGAACCCAAGGCGCGCGTCGGCGGTTATGGCGTGATCCGAACCCGTCGCAGTCGCGTCACATCCCCCGCTTTTAGCCGCAAACCAGGCAGGGATGCGAATAATTTCAGCGAACTCGAACCGGCGGCGGTGCTAGTGTTGCCGCGCCGGCCGGGATCACCCCAAGCCACGACGGAAAGCGAATGCAGGCTCTCTTCATTGGACAGACCTATATCGACGTCACCTTCATCACCGACCACATGCCGACCGGCGACGAGAAGCATGTCGCCGACGCCTATGCGGTCTCGTTCGGCGGCAACGCCGTCACCGCGGCATTTTGCTGCGCCAAGCTCGGCATCGCGCCCGACCTGATCGCCACCATGGCCAACGACTGGCTGGGGCGGATGTTCTGGGACATGACCGACCGCTACGGCATCTCGCTGCATCCCCGGAAGGTCAACTCCTCCTCGCTGTCCTTCATCATGCCCAAGGACGGCAAGCGCGCCATCGTCCGCTGCCGCGACGACCAGCACATCCACCCCTTCCCGCTGCTCAACCTGAAGGGCTGCAAGGCGCTGCATATCGACGGCCACCAGCCGGACGCTGCGATCCACTACGCCAAGCAGTGCCGCGAGGAAGGCATCATGACCTCGCTCGACGGCGGCGGCCTGCGCACCAACACCCATGAGCTGCTCGGCTACATCGACGTCGCGATCGTCGCCGAACGGCTCTGCGAGCAGATGGACAAGACACCGGAGCAGATGCTCGACTATCTGAAGAGCCGCGGCTGCAAGGTCGGCGGCGTCACCCAGGGTGAGCGCGGCCTGCTCTGGTATGACGAGGCCGGCGAAGTGCGCACGCTGCCGGCGCTGCCGATCCCGCGCGAGCGCGTCATCGACACCAATGGCGCAGGCGACGTCTTCCACGGGGCCTACGTCTATTCCTATCTCTCCAATCCGAGCAAAGGCTGGCAGGAGCATTTCAAGTTTGCGCGCGCGGCCTCGACCTTCAAGATCCAGAAGCTCGGCAACGAGGCCGGCCTGCCGACGCTGACCGATATCGCTGCGGTGAAGCAGGAATATCGCGCCGAGGCTTGACCGCTTGAGGCATGATCCCCGAGATCATGCCCGACGAGATACAAAGCACAAGACACACAAGACAAAGATAATTGGGGGGAAACGAGAATGGGGCGCGTCTTCGTCGCCGGCAGCATCAACATGGATGTCGTGGCGACCGCCGAACGGCATCCGCGCATCGGCGAAACCGTCGCGGGACAGGCCGTGCTGTATTTCCCGGGCGGCAAGGGCGCCAATCAGGCCGTCGCAGCCGCCAAGCAGGGCGTGCCGACGACGCTGATCGGCCGGCTCGGCAATGACGCGTTCGGGCAGGAGTTGCGGACGTTCCTGGGCGCGCAAGGGGTCGATGTCGGCTTCGTCAAGGACACCGCCGATGTGCATTCGGGCACCGCGATCATCACCATCGCGGACGCCGACAACACCATCGTCGTTGTGCCCGGCGCCAATGCGCGGGTCGATGGCGACGATGTCGCTTCTCCCGTGCTTGCCAAGGGCGATGTCGCGGTCAGCCAGTTCGAGATTCCGCTGCCGACGATCGCGGCGTTCTTCGCGCGCGCCCGCGCCGCCGGCGCCACCACGATCCTCAACCCGGCGCCGGCGAAGCAGGCCGACAAGGCGCTGCTCGATCTCGTCGACATCCTGATCCTCAACGAGACCGAGCTCGGCTTCCTCACCGGCACCGAGCTGCGTGACAGCGACGCGCCCGAGCGCTTTGCGGAGGCCGCAAGATCGCTGGCGCAAGGCAAGATCGTCTGCGTCACCCTCGGCAAGCGCGGCGTGCTGGCGCTGGTCGACGGCAAGCCGCTGCAGGTCGCCGGCCGCGCGGTGAAGGCGGTCGACACCACAGGCGCCGGCGATTGCTTCGTCGGCGCCCTCGCCTCCCAGCTCGCCGGCGGCAAGCCGCTCCGCGATGCGCTGGCCTACGCCAACACCGCCGCCTCCATCTGCGTGCAACGGATGGGCGCCGCGCCGTCGATGCCGACGGCGAAGGAGGTCAGGGAGGTGCTTGGTGCGTAGGGTGGGCAAAGGCGCGCTTGCGCCGTGCCCACCATCACGAGCAACGCTGGGAATGGTGGGCACGCTACGCTTTGCCCACCCTACAAGATCACGCCAGCGCACTCTTCAGATCAAACCCCGCATCCCCCGCCTGCTGCGGCGTGATCGAGCCGCCGGCACCGAGCAGCCGGCGGCCGAACATGTGGTCGCCGGCGCGGTTGACCGACTCGATGCCGAGCAGCGCGTCGCCCTTGTAGCAGAAGGCCGAGAACGCGCCCTGCGCGCGGTCGCCGCGCACCACGACACGGTCATAGCCGGTGGTGAGGCCCACCATCTGCAGCTTGTCCGGCCCCTGGTCGCTCCAGAACCACGGCACGCCGTCATAGACCTCGGTCTTGCCGGTGAGCCGCGCGGCCACACAGCGCGCATGATCGGTCGCGTTCTGCACCGACTCCAGCCGCAGCGAGCCGCCGAACCGCTTGCTGGTGTAAAGCGCGCAGTCGCCGATCGCGGAGACGTTGGGATCGGCGGTCAGCAGGTGCTCGTCGACGATGATGCCCGACGCCGTTGGAAGGCCAGCCTCGGCCGCGAGCTCGACATTCGGCAGCACGCCGACACCGACCACGACGAGATCGGCCGGGATATGCGTGCCGTTGCTGAGGCTGACGCCGGTAACTTTGGCACCATCGGCCTCGATGCCCGTCACCTGGACGCCGAGATGGATGCGGATGCCGGCGGCGGCGTGGCGGCTTTGCGAGAACTCGGAGATCTCCGCGGTCA
Organism: Bradyrhizobium jicamae; assembly: GCF_018130695.1. GTDB lineage: Bacteria > Pseudomonadota > Alphaproteobacteria > Rhizobiales > Xanthobacteraceae > Bradyrhizobium > Bradyrhizobium jicamae_B. The sequence continues at coordinate 16,791 of NZ_JAFCJX010000034.1, forward strand.
CGGCGCGCGCCATCACGCGGGAGGCGAGCTCGACGACGTCGACCTCGAGACCCTTGCCGCGCGCGGTCGCGGCGAATTCAAGCCCGATGAAGCCGGCGCCGATCACGACCACGCGCATGCCGGGCTTCAGCAGATCACGCAGCGCCTGGCTCTCGTCGAGCGTCCGCAGGTAACGGACGGCTTCGAGCCTGGCGTTGGGGATATCGAGCAGGCGGTTGCGCGCGCCAGTCGCCAATATGAGATGGCCGTAGTCGAGCGTACTGCCGGAGGCCAGCGCCACCTTCCGCGCATTGCGGTCGATGGCGTGGGCGCGGTCGGTGATCAGCTCGATCTTGTTGTCCTGGTAAAACTTGTCGGGGCGGAACATCAGGCTGTCGGGCCCGCCGGTTCCCTTCAGGTACGCCTTCGAGAGCGGCGGCCGCTGGTACGGCAGATGGCCCTCGTCGTTGAGCAGCGCGATGCGCTCCGCAAAGCCAGCCTGGCGCAGCGACGCCGCGAGCTGGAAGCCGGCGTGTCCCGCACCGACGATGATGACCGCGCCGGTCATCGGACCAGCCCGGATACGAGCGAGCAGGAGCAACCCATGCCGTTTCCTCTTGTCACTGATGTTTCGCTTGCTTGCCCCGTCCCCGCAGCGCTCGTGTCTGCGTCCCGAAGGCGGCGCCATTTGGCCCCATGGGGGGCGCCGACGCAAGGGGGTCTGTGGCGGATTGCGTCCCCTGCCGGCGAGGACTTAAATGCCTGAAAACACCCTGCCGGAGGTCTTCATTATGCCAGAACCCGCCCCCTCGCCCGCCACCGAACCCGCTCTGCTCCGGATCGACGGCCCGATCGCGACCATCACGCTGAACCGCCCGACCTCGTTCAATTCGATCGACCTCTCGATCGCGAAGAAGCTCGAACAACTCGGCGCCGAGGTCGAGGCCAACAAGGATGTCCGCGTGCTCGTCATCGAAGGCGAAGGCCGCGCCTTCTGCGCCGGCGGCGATCTGCAGACCATCGGTGCCGCGGCCGGCGCGAATAACGTCACGCCCGTCGTCGGCGAGATGCTCGGGCATTATCACGCCTTCATCGAATGCGTACGCCGGATGCCGAAGATCGTGGTGTCGAGCGTGCATGGTTCGGCCGCCGGCGCCGGCATGGGGCTCGCCTTCGTGACCGACCTCTGCATCGCCGCTGATGACGCCAAGTTCACCCCGGCCTATGCTAAGATCGGCGTCTCACCCGATGGCGGCAGCACGGTCGGCATCGTCGGCACGGTCGGCACCCGGCGCGCGCTGCAGATCTTCCTCGCAGAGGATACGTTCACGGCACAGCAAGCCGTCGAATGGGGGCTGGTCATCAAGACCGTGCCCGCAACCGAATTGAAGGCGGCGACGCGGCAGCTCGCCGAACGTCTCGCGCAAAATCCGGCGGCCGCGATCGCAGGCACCAAGTCGCTGGTCTATCAGGCCGCCAATACGCCGGTGAAGCAGCAGCTCGATGCCGAGGAGCACAGGATCGTCGCGTCGATGCACACGGAGGATTTCCGCGTCGCGGTGAAGAAGTTCACCAGCAAGTCGAAATGAGGATCAGTTTGGACAAGTGTAACCCGTGCCGCCGGGCGCCTTGAAGCAGCCGACCGATTCCGGGATCACCTGCTTGGGCAGCCACAGCACGACCTTGGGGAAGTAGATCGTGAAGCAGATGGTGACCAAGAACACGACATAGATCGGCAGCGCCGCGCGTAAGGCTTTCGCAAAACTGATGCCGACGAATTTCGACGCCATCAGCAAGACGAGGCCGTAGGGCGGCGTGATCAGGCCGAAGGCGAGCGTTGCGATCAGCACCACGCCCATATGGACGCCGTTGATGCTGCCGGCGTCGGTGAGCGCGTTGACCAGCGGCATGAAGATGATGATGGTCGGCACCGGCTCGATGAAGTCGCCGACCACGGTGAAGAGGAGGACCATCAGCAGCATGATCAGGTGCGGATCATTGCCGGCAATCGAAGTGATCCAGTCCGCGATGTAGATCGCGCCGCGGAGGTAGGCGAGCATCCAGCCGAACGCATTGGCGGCGCCGATCGTGATCAGCGGCAGCGAGAAGATCAGGCCGGCGAGGCAGAAGTCGTAAGGGATTTTCGTGAAGTGCCCACGGTTCAGCGCCGGGATCACGACCAGGATGATGTAGGCGACCGCGACGACGCCGGCCTCGGTCGGCGTGAACCAGCCGGTGAGGATGCCGCCGAGCAGGATCACCGGGATCATCAGCGGCAGCGCCGCATCTCCGGCCGCGAACGCAACTTGTCGAAGGGGGGCACGCGGCTTGCGCATGCCGGAGGGACCGAAGAAGTAGCAGTAGATCATCAGCCCAAAGCCGATCATCAACCCGGGCACCACCCCCGCCATGAACAGTCCGGCGATCGACACGTTGCCGACCGCGCCATAAACCACCGCCGTGATGCTCGGCGGCACCAGCGCCGCAATCGTCGAGGCCGCGGCGATGATCGCAGCGATGAAGGCCGGCTCGTAGCCCTCGCGCTTCATCGGCCCGCCGAGCGCGCGGCTCATCACGGCGACGTCGGCGGTGGTCGAGCCGGACATTTCCGAGAAGAACATGCTGAAGACGACCACGACCTGCGACAGCCCGCCCCTGATATGCCCGACCAGCGAGATCGAGAGGTTGGCGATGCGCACCACCACATTGGCCGAGCTCATGAGCTCGCCGACCAGCAGGAAGAACGGAATCGCCAGCAGCGCCTCGGAATCGACGCCGTCGAAGATCTTCTGGATGATCGCCGCCAGCGACACATCCGCCAGCAGCGCGCCGACGAACACGCCGGCCATCAGCGAGAACGGCACGGGGACGCCGAGATAGCCGAAAAACAGGAAGCAGAACGACATCAGGGCGAGGATGACCGGTGCGCTCATATCTGCACTCCCGGCCGCACGCTGGCATCCGTCGCAGGTATCGCGGCCTCCTCCTCCGGAGGCTCCGGATGATCGAAGCCGTTACGAATGCCGTTGACCAGCTGCTCGACGGTGAACAGCCCGATCAGGATGCCCGACAGCGGAATGATCGCATACAGCGAGGCGATCGGCGTGCCCGATGGCAGGCGAAAACTGCCGAAGCCGCGCAGATAGTTCTGGTAGCCGTACCAGATCAGGCAGAACGCGACGCCGAGCACCGCCAGGCGAATGATGATCTCGACGATCAGCCGCGGCACGCCGTGCATCGCCTCCGAGATCGCGGTCAGGTAGAGGTGGTCGTTGCGCCGTGTCGCCGCGGCCGTGCCGATGAAGATCGCGTAGATGAACAGCGTGGACGTGACTTCCTGCAGCCACAGCCAGGGATGGCCGATGGTGCGCGTGACGATGTCGGCGGTGACCGACAGCGAGAAGCCGAAGCACAGCACGCCGCAGATCACCATCAGCGCCAGTTCGAGCCAGTCGAGCGCCCGCCATTTCAGATGCCGCTGCCGCTGCAGCACCAGTCGATCGGCGATCGCCATGACCCGAACTCTCCGCCGCGGACTGCGCGTCTAGTTGATCGAGCGGATCAGATCCTTGATCTTCACCGCATGCGGGCCGAGCTCCTTGGCGAGCTTGTCGAGATAGGGATCGGCGATCGCCGTAAAGCTTTTCTTGTCGACATTGTCGACGATCTTGACGCCGATCGACTTCAGCTTGGCGGCGGCGGTCCGCTCGAGGTCGAAGGCCTTCTGCGGCTCCTTCGCGCTGATCTCGTTCGCCGCGGTCTGCACCCACTGCTTCTGCTCGGCGGAGAGGCTCTGCCACAGCTTGTCGGAGACGAACACCAGCGCGTTGTTGGCCTCGTGCTCGGTGATGTTCAGCACCGGCGCGACCTCGTAGTGCTTGTTGACGAGATAGACGTTGATGCTGTTCTCGGCGACGTCGACCACGCCGGTCTGCAGCGATGTGTAGACGCTGCCGAACGGCATGTGCACAGTCTGCGCGCCATAGGCCGGGAACATGGTGTCCTCGGTCGCGGTCGCCTGCACGCGGATCTTCAGGCTCTTGATGTCGCCGACGTTGTGGATCTCCTTCTTCGAATACATGTGCCGCACGCCCTGCGAGCCGGTCGCGATCACATGCAAGCCTTGCGTGGTCTCGTCGATCATGGTCTTCAGCGCTTCGAAGACGCGGGGATCGGCCAAGCCCTTGACCACGTGGTTCTCGTCGCGGAACAGGAAATGCAGCGACATCACGCCGGCCTGCGGCGAGATCGTCGCGGTGTTGGCCGAGGAAATGATCGCGAACTCGACGTCGCCGGCCTTGACGAGCTGCAGCACCTGCGGCTCCTGGCCAAGCTGCGCACCGGGATATTGATCGATGATCATGGTGCCCTTGCTCAATTCCTTGAGCTTGTCGGCGAACAGATCGCCCGCGATCGAATAGCCGGTGTTGCGCGGCTGATCGTAGGCGAAGCGGTAGTGCTTGACCTCCTGCGCCCCCACAGCGGACGACAGCAGCACGACGGCCGCAGCCGCCACGGCGCCAATGAAATTCGCTGGATGACCCATCGCGACCCCTCCCCTGTTTTTAATTGCAGGGATCATCCCATCAAGGTCACGGGATTGTCAATAAAGCAGCCGGCGATACCGCCGAATTGCCTATGTCGATCGCAAATGGCGAACGATTATCGACAATCTAACAAGCGGGCGGACGCTAGTCACCTGAGCCAGCCTGCCACGCTTTCGCGCGCCAACGCTCGCAGCGGATGTGTTCGTGCGCCGGCTCTACTTCCCCTTGGCGCGCATGAAGTCGAAGTCGCAGCCTTCGTCGGCCTGCAGGATCGTCTCGTTGAAGAGATGCGCGTAGCCGCGCTTGGCCCAGCCGGGCGTCATGGCGGGTGCGAGCGCGGCGCGGCGCTTCTCGAGTTCGGCCGCATCGACCAGCAGATCGATGCTGCGCCTGGCGACATCGAGGCGGATCATGTCGCCGTTCCTCACCAGCGCCAGCGGACCGCCGACGGCCGATTCCGGGGTGATGTGGAGCACGATGGTGCCGAACGCGGTGCCGCTCATGCGCGCATCCGAGATGCGGACCATGTCCTTGACGCCGGTACGCGCAAGCTTCTTCGGGATCGGCAGGTAACCCGCCTCCGGCATTCCCGGCGCCCCTTTGGGACCGGCGTTGCGCAGCACCAGCACGTCGTCGGCGCTGACATCGAGCGCGGGATCATCGACGCGCAGGGTCATATCCTCGACCGACTCGAACACCACGGCACGGCCGGTGTGCTGCAACAGCTTCGGGCTCGCCGCCGATTGCTTGATGACGGCGCCGCGCGGCGCGAGGTTGCCGTGCAGGATCGCCATCGCACCTTCCGACTTGATCGGATTGGTCCTGGGCCGGATCGCGTCCTGGCCCGGCACATCCTCCGCGTCCTCGACCACCTCGCGCAGCGTCTGGCCGGTGATGGTTTTGGCGTCGAGATCGATGAGATCGCCGAGCTGCGCCATCAGCTTCGGCACGCCGCCGGCGTGATGGAAGTGCTCCATGTAATGCTCGCCCGACGGCTTGAGGTCGACCAGCACCGGCACCTCGCGGCCGAGCTTGTCGAACGCTTGGAGGTCGATCTTGTGCGGCGAGCGGTTGGCGATCGCAGTCAGATGGATCAGGCCGTTGGTCGAGCCGCCGATCGCCTGCATCACGATCTGCGCATTGCGGAACGACGACGGAGTCAGGATCTCACTCGGCTTCGGTCCCTTGGACTTGGCCATCGCGGCGGCAACGCGGCCGCTCGCCTCGGCGGAGCGGAAGCGTTCGGCATGCGGTGCCGGGATCGTCGCGCTCATCGGCAGCGACAGGCCGAGCGCTTCGGTGACGCAGGCCATGGTAGAGGCGGTGCCCATCACCATGCAGGTGCCGACCGACGGTGCGAGACGGCCGTTGACCGCCTCGATCTCGACGTCGTCGATCTCACCCGCGCGGTATTTGCCCCACAGCCGTCGGCAGTCGGTGCAGGCGCCGAGCACCTCACCCTTGTGATGACCGACCACCATCGGCCCGACCGGAATCACAACCGTCGGCAGGTCGGCGCTGAGCGCCGCCATGATCTGCGCCGGCAAGGTCTTGTCGCAGCCGCCGATCACGACGACCGAATCCATCGGCTGGGCGCGGATCATTTCCTCGGTGTCCATCGCCATCAGATTGCGCAGATACATCGAGGTCGGATGCGCAAAGCTCTCGGCGATCGAGATGGTCGGGAACACGAACGGCATCGCGCCCGACAGCATCACGCCGCGCTTCACCGCTTCGATGATCTGCGGGACGTTGCCGTGGCAGGGATTGTAGTCGCTATAGGTGTTGGTGATGCCGACGATCGGGCGATTGAGCGCGTCGTCGGAATAGCCCATGGCCTTGATGAAGGCCTTGCGCAGGAACAGCGAGAAGCCCGCATCGCCGTAGCTCGTCAGTCCCTTGCGAAGTCCTTCGGCCATTTTCTTGTGTCCTGTGGTGGTTTGCCCGCACTAAAGGAGCGCGGGGGATTATTGTCAATACGAGATAATCTTGACGCTCTTGTGCCACAGATTGCCGCAACGGAGGCCTTATTATTGACAATGGTGGTACCGCTATGCTGACCTTCGGCGACCATCGAAGCCGGACCACATGAAAGCCCAGGCCGCTCCACCAGACATTGCACCCACTTCCCGCGAGGACGAACAGGCGGAAGTGATCCGCCGGCTGGAAGAGGACATCATCTTCGGCCGCTTCGCGCCGGGCCTGCGGCTGGTCGAGGATACGCTGATGCAGCGCTACGGCGCGAGCCGGCATTTTGTCCGTCAGGCGCTGTTCCAGCTGGAGCGGCAGGGCATCGTGCTGCGCGAGAAGAATGTCGGCGCGACGGTGCGGTTCTACTCGGCCGAGGAGGTCCGCCAGATTTACGAGGTGCGCGAGATGCTGACACGGCAGGCGGCGCTGATGATCCCCCTGCCCGCATCTGCGAGCCTGATCGCGGAACTGAGCGAATTGCAGCGGCAGTATTGCGCCCGCGCCGACGCGCAGGACATGCGCGGCATCCACGAGACCAACGACGCCTTCCACCTTGCGCTATTCTCGGCCTGCGGCAATCCCTATCTGGTGCGCTCGCTGCAGGACTACATGAACCTGACCTTGCCGATGCGCGCGAAAAATCTCGCCGACAGCGAGGGCCTTGCATTGTCGCGGCGCCAGCACGAATTGATGATCGAACTTCTGAAGGGCCGCGACAGCTGGGCGCTGGCGCAGCTCTGCGTCGATCACATGCAGTTCAGCAAGGCGGACTACCTGGCGCGGATCGCTGGCGAGAAAATGCCGCAATAGAAGCTTACGTGGCCTGTCGTGGAGGAAACGGCGATGCGCTACGTGATACCTGGATCGATGGCCGCGCTGCTCGCGCTCGCCGGCGTCAGCCATGCGGCCGATCCGCGCGCGGCGGAGCTCACCTATCAGCCCTGGATCAAGCACTGCATAACCGAGACGAATTGCTTCGTTGGTATCGAAGCGAAAGGTCAATGCGCGCCCTCCGGTGGTTTCATCACGCTTGCCCTGCAGAGCAACAAGCGAGCCGTTCTGAGCGCGAACGTTGGCACGCGCACCATGCTCGACGGTCCCATCAGCATTCAGATTGACCAAGACGCTCCGATCAAGATCACCAACCAGCATTGCCATGCTAACGGTTGCGGCGGCACGTTCGCGCTCGACAGCGACATGTTCGACCGGTTGGCGAGCGCGCAAAACATCACCATGCAAGCGACGAGCCTGACGGGTCAGAAATTCAGCTTCTCCTTCTCGATGACCGGCTTTGCCAATGCTTATCACGGACCCGGAATCGAACCCAAAGTCGTAGAGGAAACGCAACAGAAGTTGCAGGAGCGCGCCGAGAAGCAACCGCCGCCGCCCGCCTGCGAGGATTGACTACTTCTTCCAATCGATGATCTTCTCCCTGTCGCCATCGAATTCGATGCTGCAGAACGAGCCGCCCTGGTAGAAATCGCCGACCGGATCAGGCTTCAGCTTGGCCTGCTCGGCCATGGCATGCTGCACATGCTCCTCGCTGCGGCCGGTCGGGCGATAGCCGAGATCATAGGCGCGGTGATTGTCCCACCAGGCGCGCTCATTGTAGGAAGCGCCGTAGAAGATCTCGAAATGAATGTCGGGATGCTCGAGCCCGATGCGGCAGAGCTGCACGAGATCCTCAGGCTTCAGCCAGATCGACAGCCGGCGGTGATCCAGTGGCACCTCGCCGAAATTGCCGATCCGGATGCAGGTGACCTTCAGCCCGTGCTTGTCGGCATAGAGCGCGCCGACGGCCTCGCCGAACACCTTGCTGACGCCATAGCGACCATCCGGCCGCGGCGTCACGTCGGTGCCGATGCGATGGTGGCGTGGATAGAAGCCGACGGCATGGTTGGAAGACGCGAAGATCACGCGCTTGACGCCCTTCCGGTACGCGGCTTCGAACAGGTTATAGCCGCCGATGATGTTGGCCTGAAGGATCGGGTCCCAGGGGCCTTCGACCGAATAGCCGCCGAAATGGATGATGCCGTCGACGCCCTCGCAGATCGCCTCGACCTCTGCGAGATTGGCGAGGTCGGCCGCCTTGAATGTCTCGTTCGGTCCGAGATCGGCCGGCGGCTTCAAATCGCTCAGCAGCAGATCCGGATAGATCGGCGGCAACAGCTTGCGCAAGCTCGTGCCGATTCCACCCGACGCGCCGGTCATCAATATGCGTGGCATTCCGTTCCTCGTCTTCTCTGGCTGCCGCGACTGAATTGCGGTCGCAGGCCGACAATGATAGCAAACCAACCGCCCAGGGAAATACCAACCAAACACAACAACGAGAACAGCAAATGTCCGATGCTCATTCCGCAGGCTGGCGTCCGGCGACCTATTATCCCGATCCGGCGATTCATGCACTCGATCCGCGCTTCGAGAAATACTGGCTGAAGCTGTCCGCGGTCGAGCGGCTGACCACCGGTCTGCGGTGGGCCGAAGGTCCGGTGTGGTTCGGCGACGGGCGGTATCTGCTGTGCAGCGACATCCCGAACCAGCGCATCATCAAATGGGAAGAGGAGACCGGCGCGGTCAGCAATTTCCGCAAGCCCTCCAACTTCGCCAACGGCAACACCCGCGACCGCCAGGGCCGGCTGATCACCTGCGAGCACGGCGGCCGCCGCGTGACCCGCACCGAATATGACGGCTCGATCACGGTGCTGATCGACTCTTTCGACGGCAAGCGGCTGAACTCGCCGAACGACGTCGTGGTGAAATCCGACGGCACGATCTGGTTCACCGACCCGACCTTCGGCCTGCTCGGCAATTACGAGGGCTACAAGGCCGAGCCCGAGATCGACGCCAATGTCTATCGCCTCGATGTCGCGACCGGCAAGGCGACGATCGTGGCCGAAGGTGTGCTCGGGCCGAACGGCCTCGCCTTCTCGCCGGACGAGAATATCCTTTACGTCATCGAGTCCCGCGGCGTGCCGAACCGCAAGATCCTCGCCTATGACGTCTCGCCGTCCGGCGACAGACTGTCGAACAAGCGCGTGTTCGTCGATGCGGGCCCCGGCACGCCGGATGGTTTCCGCCTCGACATCGACGGCAACCTCTGGTGCGGCTGGGGCATGGGCGATCCCGAGCTCGACGGCGTGGTCGTGTTCGCGCCTGACGGCGTCATGATCGGCCGCATCGCGCTGCCTGAGCGTTGCGCCAACCTCTGCTTCGGCGGGTTGAAGCGCAACCGCCTGTTCATGGCGGCGAGCCAGTCGATTTACGCGCTCTATGTCAACACGCAGGGCGCGCTTGGAGGTTGAAGTAAAACCGTGAACCTTCGACAAAGCTAGCGCCCCTCGGTGTACGCCTGCATTTTTCTGTCGAGCTTGCGCTTCGCAAGTTTCTCGGAAATCGCCACGCCGAAATGGCCCTGCGGCGACGACGGAGGCACCTCGTCGCGGGCCTCCCATTGCGAGATCTTCGCCTTCGCATCTTGGAAGGCTCGTTCTAGCGAGACGCCCTCGCTAAGGCTCTGATTGAAAAAGGCATCCCCGAAGTAGGTCCATTCGCGCTCGTTGGAGCAGCCGAATGACGGGCTGTTTTCATCCGCGGCCGTCAGGACGATGCTGCTTGGCGAGGCGAGCCGCTTGGCGAAGACACCGGAATAGCAGGCCGAAACGATCACAATGCGATTGCGGATTCCTTCACGATCGAGGACGGACGCGACATGATCCGGACTGAGCACGGAACTAATTGCATCCGCGAGGACGAGCCCTACGCCTTCCGGGCCGCCGTGCGACGTTATGAAGACGAGCAGGACATCTTCGTCCTTGTTCATGATGCCAGCAATGGCATGCACCGCCGCTGCAAAATTTGTGCGGCTGGCAATCGGCAAGGTTTCCAATGTATCCCGATGGTTGACGAGCTGGATCGCGCCGCGATCCAGGCCGAGAGACCTGTTCAGGACCGACAGACCGCCGTTCAACTCCTTGATGAAGACGTCCTGGTCGGACCAGCCCGCAACTCCAATAGCGTAGATGTCCGTCGTCCCTTTCCGCTCCGGCAGCAGCTTCTTCATCTCAACTTCGAGAAGTGATGGCTGCAAAAGCTCAAGAGCTGCGGCGTCGACTTCAGCAATCCTTTCCTCGGCGCCCTTGTGGAATTTCGCGGAGGCCCATTCCCAGACATTATAGGACGCCAGGTTGAAATCGCTACCAACGAATGTCGGGAATGATGGCATGGCCGCGACCGCGAGCTGCGATACGACAGCAAGCCCAAAACCTCTGATCGCCGGGCTTTGATACGTACCGAGGCCAGCCCCTCGCAGGATGGCGACAACTGCGCCCACCCACCAAGTGGCAAGAAGCACGACGACAAGAATCGTCGCATCCGCGCGGGTCCATGTCCCCGGCATCGAGCTCTGAAACCTAGATGGAAAGTGGATTGCGGCTGTTATCACCCAGTTCACAAGCGCGTTCAGCACAAGGAACTGCGCCAGAACGACGGCGCGATCGCGCGAAACGAACAGCAAGGTCACCACACCACAAACTGCAATCTCGGCAATGATCGAGTTGATACCATAGATGCTGAATCGGGCTGCCCCCTCCGCGGTGAGATATTGATCGGCCGCCTCGGATGCCGCCACTACAAGGGCGCACAGAAGAACCGTACCAATGGTGACAGAGCGGTCGGCCGCCGTCCTTCTCCAGAGCGCCGCGCGTAGCGCCGCCCATGCAACCCACAAGAAATTCTTCATTCCCTCTGCCCAACCACAGGCTCACCTTGGGCGGCATAGTGAGCACAGAAGACGAACGATTGATTTATTCGGTCGAGGAAATTCATTCGAATTGCGTGCTTTCGCACCGTCAGTTTGTAGTTGCACGCAGCGAGTATCCTTCTGCAGCTTGGCATTAACCACGGCGGGGTTCCCCAAAAGAAAATGCCGGAGCCCCTGCCTTCGCTCAGCCCTTCTTCTCCTGGGCCGCGGCGGTCTGTTTGACGAGGGCTTCCTCGAACAGCTTTTCCAGCGACGCCGCATAGGCGTTGAACTCGCCGGGATTGACGAACGGATTTGGCCCGCCCTCGGCGAGCTTGGCGCGCTTCTCGGGCATCTTGTACATTTCAGGGTGAGGCGCGAGAAGTATGTCGACCTTCATGCCCCTGGCGCGGGCAAAGGTCTTCTTGTAGTCGTCGACGATGCCGGGATAGGTCGGATTGCCGGCGAGGCGGTTCAGCGCAACGGTGCCGCTGCAGAAGATCAGCGCCGAGCGCGTGGCATCGCCGTCCTTCACCGAGAAGGCCCAGCTGGTGCAGCCCGGCGAATGGCCGGGCGTCTCGCGCGCCGTCAGCGTGACGTTGCCGACACTGACCGTATCGCCCTCGCGCACCGTGCGATCCACGTTCACCGGCGGGAAGTCGAGCGCCTTCTCCTCCTGCGCGCCCGGATAGTAGCCGCCTTCGAGCAGCGGCTTGTCGCGCTCGCCGGCCACCATCTGCGCGCCGCTCGCCTGCTTCAGCTCGGCGAAGCCGCCGGTGTGGTCGATATGGGCGTGGGTGTTGACGAGATATTTGATGTCGGAGATTTTGAAGCCGAGCTTCTCGATGCTGGCTTTGATCTGGCCCGTCGATTCCGGCATCACGGTATCGACGAGGATATGCCCCTGCGGCGAGGTGATCAGGTAGGACGCGAGACCGTCGGTGCCGACATAATAGACATTGTCGATGATCTTGAACGGCTCGGTCGGCTTGTTCCACTTCGCCCGCAGCAACACCATCATGTCTTTGAGCGACTGGGCCTGAACGGCCGAGGTCAGCGGCAACAATGCGACAAGCGCGACAATCAGTTTCTTCACGTTCCGTCCCTTTGTTCTTTTTTTAAGTCTTACGTCTTGCCGTCATTTGACGGCCAGACCCTTAACGATGAATGCCGGCGCCTTGCGGGGCCGGCATTCTCTGTCGCAAAGCGGCGCAAGCGGCCGCATCAGCCTTAGGCCGCGTTGTAGCCCGCGACGGCCTTGGCTTCGAGATACTCCTCCAGACCGTAGCGGCCCCACTCGCGGCCGTTGCCGGACTGCTTGTAGCCACCGAACGGCGCGGTGCGCTCGTTCGGCACGCCCTGCAGGTTGACGTTGCCGGCGCGGATCTGGCGGCCGACGCGGCGCGCGCTCTCCACGGTATCGGCCGAGACGTAACCGGCGAGACCATAGGGCGTGTCGTTGGCGATGCGCACGGCATCGGCCTCGTCCTTGGCGCCGATGATGGTCAGCACCGGCCCGAAGATTTCCTCGCGTGCGATCGTCATCTCGTTGGTGACGTCGGCGAAGATGGTCGGACGGACATAGAAGCCCTTGTTGACGCCCTCGGGCAGGCCCGGACCACCGGCGACGAGCGTTGCGCCCTCGTCGATGCCCTTCTGGATCAGCGCCTGGATCTTGTCCCACTGGCCGCGGTTGACCACCGGACCGATGGTGGTGCCATCGCCGCGGGGATCGCCCGCCTTGGTCTTGTCGGCGACGCCCTTCGCGATTGCGGCCACTTCCTTCATCTTGGAGAGCGGCACGATCATGCGCGACGGCGCGTTGCAGGACTGGCCCGAGTTGTTGAACATGTGCATCACGCCGCCGGTCACCGCCTTGGTGAGGTCGGCGCCTTCCAGGATCACGTTCGGCGACTTGCCGCCGAGCTCCTGGCTGACGCGCTTGACGGTCGGAGCCGCGCGCTTCGCCACATCGACGCCGGCGCGGGTCGAGCCGGTGAACGAGATCATGTCGATGTCCGGATGCTCGCTCATGGCGGCGCCGACTTCCGGTCCGAGGCCGTTCAGGAGGTTGAACACGCCCTTCGGCACGCCGGCTTCATGGAGGATTTCCGCGAAGATCAGCGCCGAGGTCGGCGTAAACTCCGACGGCTTCAGGATCATGGTGCAGCCGGCGGCGAGCGCGGGCGCGACCTTGCAGGCGATCTGGTTGAGCGGCCAGTTCCAGGGGGTGATCATGCCGATCACGCCGACCGGCTCGCGCACGATCACGGCGGTGCCCATGGTTTCCTCGAACTCGTACTTCTTCAGCACTTCGAGGGTGTTCATGAGATGGCCGAGGCCGGCGCCGGCCTGCAGCTTCTCGGCCATCGGCAGCGGGGCGCCCATCTCGTCGGAGACGGCGGCGCCGATCTCCTTCATGCGGCCCTTGTAGATCTCGATCACCTTGGTGAGCAGCGCGACGCGCTCCTCGCGGGTGGTCTGCGAATACGTCGTGAACGCGCGCTTGGCGGCGGCGACCGCCTTGTCGACGTCGGCCTTGGAGCCGAGCGCAATCTCATACATCGCTTCTTCGGTCGCCGGATTGACGACGGGGGTGGACTTGCCTTTGACGACGGGGTCGACCCAGGCGCCGTCGATGTAGAATTGCATGCGATTGACCATCGGAAACCTCTTTACGGGGCGTATGGAAAGGGGGAACGAAGCGTTCGGCAGGCATCCTTGCACGAAAGCCAGGCGAATTGAACCCGCCACAAGCGGGACGCGGCTCGTGCGCGCAGGTCGGATATAGGCTCTCCGGTGGCACCCCGGCAAGACGCCCCTTGCATTCCATGCATGACCCCGCCGCCCGGCCGACGGGCCATTTGCCGCAGCAGACGCCCACTCTCTCCCCGCGCGCCCGGTCGATCCGGCCGGCGGTTCGGGTCTGACGCCAACGTCGGCGCGCGCGTTCCTTAGCCTTGCACGCCGCTCGCCGGATGCGCGGCCTGTTTGCCATGACGGCCGGCCGGACAACCCTGCCGATATTACCAAGATTTCATCGCGCGGAAATATGCCGAAACGAACCCTCGCCAGCGAGGGGGCGACTGCCTGTGGAGAGACACAACCAGGAATTCGAACATGTCCAATTTCACGTTCCGCACGATTGATGTCCCCGACGCCGCCGGCACCTACACCTATATCGGCGTCACCGGCGTCGACGCCGCCGGCGAGGCCGTCGGCTATTACGGCAGCTCGGACGGCGACGGAGACTCGACTTTCCACGGATTCACAACCAGCGAGCCGAATGTCGGCGTCACCTTCGATCCGACCGGCTCCAGCAACACCAACGGCATGTACATCACGGCTGGCGGCGAGATTTACGGCGACTATGTCGACTATGCCAACCGGCAGCATGGCTTCATCGATGCCAACGGCACCGTGAGCAAGTTCGACTTCGTTCCCAACCAGTACACCATTCTGTCCGGCCTCGACGACGCCGGCAACATGTTCGGCGACTACTTCAACGGCACGTCGGTCGAAGGTTTCGTCGACATCAACGGAACATTCTCGGTGATCGATGTCGCGGGATCGCAGGCGACCTCGGTGGCGGGGATCAACGTCGCCACCGGCGAGATCGTCGGGACCTATTCCGATCAGTCCTACGTTCAGCACGCTTTCGTGATCAAGAACGGCGTCACCACGACATTCAATGCCCCCAACGCCTACTCCACCACCGTGGTCGCCGTCAGCAGCAACGGGACCATCGTCGGCGACTTCCAGGACTTGTCCAACCATCAGCACGGCTTCATCGACGCCAGCGGCACGCCGGTGGCGTTCGACGTGGCCGGCGCGGTCGACACGTCGATCACCGGCATCAACGCATCCGGCGAGATCGTCGGCAACTACACCGATGGCACCGGCGTCCACGGCTTCACTGACATCGGCGGCACGGTGACGACCGTCGACGTGCCCAATGCCATCGACACCAACATCCTTGGCGTCAACGATGCCGGCGATATCTTCGGCTACTACAACGACGCCAGCGGCCAGCACGGCTTCGTCGGCGCGCCGACCGCGCCTCCCCCACCGCCTCCGCCGGTCGCCGCGCCGCTGGATTTCAACGGCGACGGCATGTCGGACCTGCTGTTCCAGAACAACACCACGCACGGTGTCGCGGTCTGGGAGCTGAACGGCACCCAGGTGATCGCAAATCCCCAGGTCGCCATCGCGCCGTCCGGCGCGCAACTCGCAGGCACCGGTGACTTCAACGACGACGGCAAGACCGACCTGTTGTTCGTGAACGACAGCACCCACGACGTCACGGTCTGGGACATGAACGGCACGCAGATCGCGAACAGCGCCACCGTCGGCACCATCAACGCGGCCGGCGGCTGGCAGTTCGCCGACACCGGGGATTTCAACGGCGACCACAAGACGGACCTGCTGTTCACCAACAGCAGCACCAACGGCGTCGCGGTCTGGCAAATGGACGGCGCGCACATGACGCAGGACGGCCAGGTCGCCATCATGCCGAGCGGCTTTCATTTTGCCGCCACCGGCGACTTCAATGGCGACGGCAAGACCGATCTCCTGACCATCAACGACACCACCCACCAGGCCGCGGTCATGCTGATGAACGGCACGCAGGCGACGTCGCAGACGACGATCGGCACCATCAATGCCGCCGGCGGCTGGCAGTTCGAGGGTACCGGCGACTTCAACGGCGACGGCAAGACCGACCTGTTGTTCCTCAACAGCACCACCCATGGCGTGGCGATCTGGGAGATGAACGGCACCCAGGTCACCGCCAATCCGCAGATCGGAATCATGAATGCCGCGAGCGGTTGGCACTTTGCCGATGTCGGCGATTTCAACGGTGATGGAAAGTCCGACCTGCTGTTCCTCAACGATACGACCGGCGGCGTCGCGGTCTGGCAGATGAACGGCACGCAAGTGACCGCGAATCCCCAGATCGGCATCATGGATGCCGGCTTCCACTATGTCGGCCAGGGCGACTACAACGGCGATGGCAAATCCGATCTGCTGTTCGAGAACGACACCACGCACGCAGTGTCGGCCTGGGAGCTCAACGGCACCCAGATCGAGCACGCCGCACAGGTCGGCGCGATCAACGCCGCAGGCGACTGGCACCTGATCGGCTGACGCATCACACCGCCATCTTGCGATGCCGCACCGGCGCACCGACCGTCAGCCCTTCCGCGGCATCGATGATTGCGTTGGCGTCGATGCGATGGTGGCGGTAGAGGTCGGCGATCGTGCCGGTCTGGCCGAAATGCTCGACGCCGAGCGCCTCGACGCGATGGCCGCGCACGCTGCCGAGCCAACCGAGCGAGGCCGGATGGCCGTCGAGCACGGTCACGATGCCGCAGTCGCGGCCGAGCGGCGCCAGCAACTGCTCGATATGACTCAAATGCTGCACGGCGCGGCGGTCGCGGCGCAAATTCCGCGCCTCGGACCATCCGCGATAGAGCCGGTCGGCGGAGGTGATCGCGAGGAGACCGACGTCGCGGTGGCTCTCGCCGATCAGGCCGACCGCCTCGATCGCCTCCGGCGCGACCGCGCCGGTATAGGCGATGACGAGATCGCAATTCGGCCCCGGCTTGCGCAGCCAGTACGCGCCATCGGTAATGCCCTGCTGCAGCTCGCCGGACATGATCCGCTGCGGCTGTTCCAGGGGCCGCGTCGACAGCCGCAGGTACACCGATCCGCCGTCGGCGCCCTCGCGCTGCATGTGGCCAAAGCCGAAAGCCATGATCACGGCAAGTTCATCGACGAAGGCCGGCTCGAACGAGGCCAGGCCATCCTGCCCGATCCCAATCAGCGGCGTCTTGATCGACTGATGCGCGCCGCCCTCCGGCGCCAGCGTGATGCCGGCGGGCGTCGCCGCCACCATGAAGCGGGCATCCTGGTAGCAGGCATAGTTCAGCGCATCGAGGCCGCGCTCGATGAAGGGATCGTAGAGCGTGCCGACCGGCAGCAGCCGCGCGCCATTGATCTGGTGCGACAGGCCGAGCGCCGAGAGCATGATGAACAGGTTCATCTCGGCGATGCCGAGCTCGAGATGCTGGCCCTTCGGCGAAAAATCCCAGTTGAAGGTCGAGGGGATCTTCTCCTGCCGGAACAGGTCGTGGTTCTCCGCCTTGGCAAACAGGCCGCGGCGATTGACCCAGGCGCCGAGATTGGTCGACACGGTGACGTCGGGCGACGTGGTGACGATGCGCGAGGCGAGCTCGGTGTCGCCGCGCGCGAGCTCGTGCAGCACGAGGCCGAAGCCCTGCTGGGTCGACATCTGCGCGGATGGCTTGAAGGTGAGCTGTTGCGGCACCTCGATCACGGGCGCTGACAGGCGCCGCCGTCCATCGCGATTGAACGGCGCCTCGGCCAGGAACGCTTCAAGCTTCGCGGTATCCTGCGACAGCCCCTCGAACTTGTCCCACTCATGGCCGACGCGGATGTTCTGCGCCGCGCGCCACTTCTCCATCTGCGCGACCGTCATCAGGCCGGCGTGGTTGTCCTTGTGGCCCTGCATCGGCAGGCCGACACCCTTGATGGTGTAGGCGATGAAGCAGACTGGACGATCGTGATCGATGGACTCGAAGGCCTCGATCATGCTCGCCATGTCATGGCCGCCGAGATTCGACATCAGCGCCAGCAGCTCATCGTCGCTGCGGCGGTCGATCAGCGCGGTGACAGGACCCTGGTCGCCGATGTCGTCATGCAGATGCTTGCGGAACGCCGCACCGCCCTGGAAGCACAGCGCCGCGTACATCTGGTTCGGGCAATTGTCGATCCAGCGCTTGAGCGCCGCGCCGCCGGGCTCGGCAAACGCCCGATCCATCAACTTGCCGTACTTCACGATGACGACGTCCCAGCCGAAATTGCGGAACATGGTCTCGAACTTTTCCCAGAGCCCTTCGCGCACGACGGCATCGAGCGACTGGCGGTTATAGTCGACCACCCACCAGGTGTTGCGCAGGCCGTGCTTCCAGCCCTCGGCCAGCGCCTCGAAGATGTTGCCTTCGTCCATCTCGGCGTCGCCGACCAGCGCGATCATGCGGCCCTCGGGCCGGTCCTTCATCCAGCCATGCGCGGTGACGTAGTCCTGCACCAGCGAGGCGAACAGCGTCTGCGCGACGCCAAGGCCGACCGAGCCGGTCGAGAAGTCGACGTCGTCGACATCCTTGGTGCGCGACGGATAGGACTGCGCGCCCTTGTAGCCGCGGAAGTTCTCCAGCTTCTCTTTGCTCTGGTGGCCGAACAGATACTGGATGGCATGGAACACCGGGCTCGCATGCGGCTTCACCGCGACACGATCCGGCGGGCGCAGCACCGAGAAATACAGCGCCGACATGATATTGGCGAGCGAGGCCGACGAGGCCTGGTGGCCGCCGACCTTCAGGCCGTCGGTGTTGGGGCGGACATGGTTGGCGTGGTGGATCGTCCAGGACGACAGCCACAGCACCTTGCGCGCCAGCGCGGACAACAATTCGAGACGTTGCGGCGCAATTCCCATGGCAATGCTCCCTGGCGGTATCTTCGGGCTTTGCAAGTATCTTGGGATTTTAGCCCTGCGGCGGCGGCCAGAAATCTCAAATTTTCGCGACAGAACTGGCAAAATTGGGATAGTTTCCCATAACTTGGCCTCAGACTGCGAGTTTATCCCAATGCCTTCGCTAGACGCCATCGACCGCAAGATCCTCAGCCTGCTGCAGACCGACAGCCGCATGACCATGCAGGAGCTCGCCGACCAGGTTGGCCTCTCCGTCTCACCCTGCCATCGCCGCGTGAAGCTGCTGGAGGAGCGCGGCGTCATCACGCGCTATGTCGCGACCGTCGACCAGAAATCGCTGGGGCTGCATGTCAGCGTCTTCATCTCGATCAAGCTCGCGCGGCAGAAGGAGGAGGACCTGAATCGTTTTGCCAAGGCGATCTCCAAATGGGACGAGGTGCTGGAGTGCTATCTGATGACCGGCAATCGCGACTACCTGCTGCGCGTGGTGGCGGCGGACCTGTCGTCGTATGAGGCGTTCCTGAAGAACAAGCTGACCCGGCTGGACGGCATCGCGTCGATCGAGTCGAGCTTTGCGCTGAGCCAGGTGAAGTATTCGATCGCGCTGCCGGTGTAGGGCTATGCCTTTCGTGGTCGTGATTGCGCCAAAACACCGGTGTCGTCCCGGCGAAGGCCGGGATCCATACGCCGCAGCAGATGTTGTGAAAGGGACTCGTCGTTCCAGCGGTGCAAAACAAGACAGAGTAGTGGTTATGGGTCCCGGCCTTCGCCGGGACGACACTGAATTTGTATCGCCGTTAAACCACAAAACATGCGTCCGCATTCTCGCGACATGATTTGTCCGAGTCTTGCCGTTCGTTCCGCCCTCTCTCTTGAGCGAGGGCGCAGGGAAGACCGGGTGCACGCCGCACCCGCGGTCTCGCGTGCAATGTGCACAAAGAAAGTGCGCACACGAGCATACAGGTTTGGCTGAGACATCCCGGCCTTCCCTGCGCGATGGTCTTACGGCTTATACGTGCTCGCCCTGGTGAGACTCTGCTTTTGTGCCACCATCGTCCACGATCGGCTTTGAACCTCTCGCGGACTTGCCACCAGCATCGGGGCGACAGGCCCACACGACTTCACCGTCCGCCTTGCGCACACACGCCTGTTGCACGCCCAGCGGCCACCGCATCTGCACCCACGTTCGTGGCGTTCGCGAGCGCCCCTCGTGTCGGGTGAGACGCGACATTGTTAGCATATTCCGAAGTTCGTGTAAAGAACATTATTTTAGCCTGACGGCCTTGCGCCGTCGGGCAAATCAGCGGTCTAATGTCAGCGGGAGCGTTGTCATGTGAGGGACGCACGGGCGGAAGGGTTCCCTCTCCCCTTGCGGGAGAGGGTTAGGGAGAGGGGTACCACACGGCGCGCTCTCTCCGTATGCATTGCGATGAAATACGATCGAAAGATTGCGCGAGCGATGGACCCATTGAGTATCTCGCCCGGGGCCACCCCTCTCCCCACCCTCTCCCGCAAGGGGAGAGGGAGCCCACGAGAGTGCTCACCTCACGATCGCTCTGCCTCTTCAAATCACCTTCCGCTTTGCCAGGCTCGCCATCAGCGCACTGACACCAAACGTCCAATGCTCGCATTCGTCGCTGTTGCGCATGCGGTTGACGAGCTTGCCGAGCTGCGGAGCGGCAATCGTGACGATATCGTCGCGCTTGTGGGTAAAGCCCTGGCCGGGGGCGTCGCGGTCTTTCACCGGCGCGAACATCGTGCCGAGGAACAGCGCGAAACCGTCGGGATATTGATGCACGGCGCCGATGGTCTGGGCGACCAGGTCGGTCGGATCGCGGCTGATCTTGCTGATCGAGGAATGGCCGTCGAGCACGAAGCCGTCGGTGCCTTTCACGGTCAGGCCGACATCCATCTTGCGCACGTCGTCGAGCGAGAAGGTCGCGTCGAACAGGCGGACCAGCGGGCCGATCGAACAGGAGGCGTTGTTGTCCTTGGCTTTCGACAGCAACAGCGCCGAGCGGCCCTCGAAGTCGCGCAGGTTGACGTCGTTGCCGAGCGCGGCGCCGACGATCTGGCCCGTGCTGGAGACGATCATCACCACCTCCGGCTCCGGATTGTTCCAGGTCGATTTCGGATGCAGGCCGGCATCCATGCCAGTGCCCACGGAGGACAGCGTCGGCGCCTTGGTGAAGACCTCCGCATCGGGGCCGATGCCGACTTCGAGATATTGGCTCCAGGCGTTCTGCTCGATCAGCACCTGCTTCAGCTTCATCGCCTGCGCGGAGCCCGGCTTCAGTTTTGAAAAGTCATCGCCGACGAGGCTGACGACCTCCTTGCGGATCGCTTCGGCTGAGGCTGGATTGCCGCGGGCGCGCTCCTCGATCACGCGCTCCAGCATCGAGATCGCGAAGGTGACGCCGGCGGCCTTCAGGACCTGCAGATCGACCGGCGCCAGCAGATGCGGCTTTGTCGCATCGCGGCCGTCGGGCGGCGTGTTGGCGAGGATCGCGGCAAGATCGCCGATCCGCTCGCCCTTGGCGGCGCGGAGCGCGGCCGCCGGATCGGCCTCCTCGCACAGCGCGGTGACGGTCGGAAACCGCGCGGTGACGTCGAACGCGCCGTCCTCGCGCACCGCGACCACGGCGGGCCCCACCTGCGGCAGCCAGACGCGGCCGACCAGCGTGCCGCGCGTGCCGTCTTCCGGCAGGACGTCTTTGGGCGTGAGCGAGATCATCGGCAGTTCCTCCGTAACGGTTCTTCGGAGCGTCTTATCACAGCTCGCGGCCAATGCGAGCAGGCGCTGCTTTCACCTCTCCCCGCTCTTTGGCGGGGAGAGGTCGGATCGCATCAAAGATGCGATCCGGGTGAGGGGCTGTGCACGACGGTGCCCGGCAATCAGCCTCTCCGACTCCCCGATGGACCAGTCGGCAAACATCGAGCCTGCGGTAGGTAGCGTGCCATGCCCCTCACCCGAAATTCGCTATGCGAATTTCGACCTCTCCCCGCTGAAGCGCGGGGAGAGGTGAAGAAATTACCGCCACGGCTCGACCAGGATCTTCGTGTGCGCCTCGGGATTGGCGAGATCGGTGAAGGCTTGCGCGACGCCGTCGATGCCGACGCGGCCGGTGATCAGCGAGGCGGCGTCGACCTTGCCGTCGGCGATCAGGCGCAGCGAGCGGGCGAATTCCTCCGGCGTGTAGCCCAGCACGTACTGGACGTTGAGCTCCTTCATGATGCCGAGCATCGGCTCGGAGCGGTCGGTCTCCATGCAGACGCCGACCACGACGATGCGCGCATCGCGCGGCGCGCCTTCGAACACCTGCTGCAGCAGGCCGGGCACGCCGACGCATTCGAAGATCAATGCCGGCTTCAGCGCCGGCAGATGCGCCTGGAACGGCGGCCGCGCCGCCCTCTCCTGCTCCGACATCTGCGCGTGCTCGGCCCAGCTCGCGTAAGGTTGCGTCTTGGCGGGATCGAGCACGACGTCGGCGCCCATGATCTCGGCGAGGCGGCGCCGCGTCGGCGAATAGTCGGCGGCGATGATCGGGTGCAGGCCCTTCAGCTTCAGCGCCGCGATGACAGCGAGCCCGACCGGACCGCAGCCGATCACCAGCGGCACCTCGCCGCCGCGGATGCCGGCCTTCTCCACCGCATGGACGCCGACCGCAAGCGGCTCGGTCAGCGCGGCGTGCTCGGCCGACAATCCGTTCGGCACTTCCAGCAGCAACGGCTCGCTGAGCACCATCCGCTCGGCATAGGCGCCGACGCTGTCGTTGGAATAGCCGATGCCGATCGGGCCCTGCGGCGTCACCAGCGCCGGCAGCGAGCAGACCTTCGTGCCCGGCTTCAGCTTGCGCTCGGTGCCCGGACCGTAATCGAGCACCTCGCAGCAGAACTCATGGCCGAACACGACGTCGCGCGACAGGTCCATCGGCTTGCGGCCGGGAAAGAACTTGGTCAGCTCGACCATGCGGTGGGCGTGCTTGCGCGCGTGCAGGTCGGAACCGCAGATGCCGCAGGCCAGCGACTTGACCAGCACCTGCCCCGCACCCGGCACAGGCTCCGGCATGGTGTCGACGACAATCTCGCCGTTCCTGAAGATCGCTGCGCGCATGGTTCCTCCGCTTTTTTTTGAGCATGATCTTATCGGAAAACCGCTACGCACTTTTCCGGATCATGCTGTGCTGACTGTTGATTCACAGTAGCACGGACGATCGCAGCGGCACGCCAAAAGATGTCAGGCGTTCGGGGTCGGCTCGGCGGAGACGGCCGCGAGTTGCGAGCGGCGGATTCGCTCGCGATGGGCGGTGTAGAGCCCGCTGGCGACGATGAAGGCGGCGCCGAGGATGGTCCAGCGATCCGGCACCTCGCCGAACACGAAGAAGCCGAGGATGCTGACCCACAGCAGTTGCGTGTAGGAGAACGGCGCCAGCACCGAGGCGTCACCGTAGCGGAAGGCCAGCACCACGATCCACTGGCCGGCGGTCGAGGCGACGCCGATCAGGATGCCGAACATGATGTCGTGCCAGGTCGGCGTGACCCAGACGAACGGCACCAGCGCGGTGAGGATCGCAAGGCCCGCGATCGACGAATAGGTCATGATGGTGATCGAGCGTTCACCGCCGCTCATCATGCGCGTCATGATCAGCGTGCAGGCCCAGGCCAGCGCCGAGACGATCGGGAAGAACGCCGCGGGATGGAATGCGCCGGTGCCCGGCCGCAGGATGATGAAGACGCCGATCAGGCCGAACCCGGTCGCGATCCAGCGGCGCATGCCGACCTTCTCGTTGAGGAAGATGATCGACAGCGCGGTCACGAACAGCGGCGCGACGAAGCCGGTGGCGGAGGCCTCAGCGATCGGCAGGAATTTCAGACCGGAGATGAAGAACAGCGACGAGCCGAGCAGCGTGGCGCCACGCGCCATGTGCAGGCCGAGGCGCTTGGTCGGCATCGCATACAGCGGCGAGCCCGGCACCATCGCCGGCGTCATGATTAGCGCGAACACCAGGAAGCGGATCCAGGTGATCTCGATCGAAGGCAGCGTGGCCGAGAGATATTTTGCGGTGACGTCGGAGGTTCCCAAAAACACCGTGGAAGTGAGGATCAGCGCAATGCCCTTGAACGGTCGATCGACACGCGCAGACGCTTTTCGCGCGGCGGACTTTTTCTCGGGCAAAGGCAAATCAACGCTGTCCAGCCTGGCGGCTGCGGCGGGGGGCGGAGTCACGGCAATCTCGGAGCAGAATGAATCGAACTGGCGATGCTCTAAAAAACGACATTTCGTGCACAAGGACAATGCCCGAAAACGGGACTCCGATATGCATCAGCGCACGCGACGGCGCGCCGCATACCGTACGCTTACGGAATCGAAAGGTTTTGTTAAGAACTCTCTGACGCGAGCGTGACTAATCCGCGATCATGCTCACAGCATCGGCAGCCCGCGCGGCTTCGGCCCGCGCGGAAACGCCTCGTCGAGTGCAGCGATCTCGCCCGCGCTGAGTTTCAGGTCCCCCGCTGCGGCATTGTCGGCTGCGTGCGCCGCGCTTGACGCCTTGGGAATTGCGACCACGGATGGTGCGCGCGTCAGGAAGGCCAGCGCGACCTGGCGCGCGCTGACCTTGTGCGCGTCCGCGATCGACTGCAGCACCGCGCCGCGCTTGCTCGACGCAGGCGGAAAATCATTGTGGCCGAACGGTGAATAGGCGACCACGGTGACGCCGTGCTGCTCGCACCAGGGAATCACCGCGTGCTCGATTGCGCGCTCCTGCAGATGATAGAGCACCTGGTTGCAGGCGATCTTGCCGTCGCCGGCGACCTCGCGCAGCTCATCGAGATCGTCGGCGTCGAAATTGCTGACGCCCCAGGAGCGGATCTTTCCGGCGGCCTTCAGCTCCTCGAATGCCGCAACGGTATCGGCGAGCGGATAGGTGCCGCGCCAGTGCAGCAGATAACAATCGAGCCGATCGGTCTTCAGCCGTTTCAGCGAACGCTCGCAGGCGGTGATGGTGCCCTTGCGCGACGCGTTGCTCGGCAGCACCTTTGACACCAGGAACAGTTTGTCGCGCTCATTCGCCACCGCGTCCGCAATCACGAGCTCGGCGTCGCCATACATCTCCGCGGTATCGATATGCGTCATGCCGGCCTCGACGCCGCAGCGCAGCGCTGCAATTGCAGCCTTGCGGTCACCACGGTCGAGATACCAGGTGCCCTGCCCGATCACGGACACATGCGGGCCGCCTCTGCCGAAGGGTCTTGTTTGCACAGCTAACCTCAACTCCTGATGACGCCGACGAGACAACGACCACGCATCGCGGGCGAATTTGCGGCCGGCAGGCCGCGCAGCCAAGCACGGGCGCGCCATGGCGACAAGGACATCCTGCCGAACATTTGCGGGCTCGATTTTGATGCCTATGCCACGCGAGACACCCGCGCGGAACGGACGCAAACGCTCGCCGGCGGTGCGAGCCACTGCAATTTTCGATTCTTGCGACCGCGGTGGAACAACGCGCGACCCCTTTTCACGTTGCTGCGGCCGCACGGTCATTTGAGGAAAGCAGGCGATCGTGCCTCCTCATCGTCGTCCCGGCGAAAGCCAGGCGAAAGCCAGGACGACAGTTGTGTCTGTTGCGCCGCCCTTGGTCACCGGCGCAACGCGCCGTCAAACGTTGAGGTTCATCCACACCGCCTTCGGCTCTGTGAAATTGTCGAGCGCTGATGTGCCGTGCTCGCGACCGAGGCCGGAGTCGCGTTCGCCGCCCCATGGCAGGCGGACGTCGGTGTAGCCATAGGTGTTGATCCACACCGTGCCGGCGCGCGCCTTCTTCGCAAAGCGCTGCACGCGGCCGATGTCGGCGCTCCACACGCCGGCGGCGAGGCTGTAGGCGGTGCCGTTGGCCAATCGCAGCGCATCGGCCTCGTCCTTGAACCTGATCACGCTGACGACGGGGCCGAAAATCTCCTCCTGCGAGATGCGCATCTCGTGTGCGACGTTGGCGAACACCGTCGGCCGGATGAAATAGCCGCGATCACCGACCCGCTCGCCGCCGGTCGCAAGCTGCGCGCCTTCACGTTGGCCGATCTCCACATAGTCGAGGATCGAACGCATCTGCTTCTCGGAGATGACGGGGCCGAGCGCGGTGGCACGGTCGGCGGGATCACCAATACGGAGCGCTTCGGCGCGGGCGACCAGGCGATCGACGACTTCGTCATAGGCCTTCTTCTGCACCAGCACGCGGGAGCCCGCCGAGCAGACCTGGCCGGCGTTGAAGAAGATGCCGGCGGCGGCGGCCTTGGATGCGGCTTCGAGATTGGCGTCGTCGAAGATCACGTTGGCGGATTTGCCGCCGAGCTCGAGCGACACGCGCTTGAAGTTGGACGCCGCGCCCTTCATGATTCCACGGCCGACGCCGGGCGAGCCCGTGAACGTCACCTTGTCGACATCGGGATGATTGACCAGGGCATCGCCGACCACGCGGCCGGGGCCGGTGACGACGTTGAACACGCCGCGCGGCAGGCCGGCCTCGAGCGCGAGCTCGGCGATCCGCAGCGCGGAAAGCGACGTCAGCTCGGCCGGCTTCATCACGATGGTACAGCCGCAGGCCAGCGCCGGCGCGAGTTTCCACATGCCGATCATCAGCGGGAAATTCCACGGCACGATGGCGGCGACCACGCCGACCGGCTCGCGCACGGTGTAGGTCAGCGCGTCATCGCGGGTTGCGACCACGTCGCCTGAGATCTTGTCGGCCCAGCCGGCGTAATAGGTCAGCGTGTCCACCGCGGCCTTGAAATCCTGACGCAACACCGCCGAGATCGGCTTGCCGGCATCGAGGCTTTCGAGTGCAGCGATCTCGTCGACATGCTGCTTCAGCAGTTCGGCCCAGCGCGCGAGGATATGGCCGCGCTCGGCGGCGCGCATGGTGCGCCATGGTCCTTCAAAAGCACGGCGCGCGGCGGCGACGGCGCGGTCGACATCGACCTCGTTGCCTTCCGCGACTAACGCGATGACCTGCTCGGTCGCGGGATTGAGGGTTTTGAAGCTTCGGCCGGACGCCGCGCGGACGCGGGCACCGTCGATCAGCAGCAGTTCGTCCCGGATGGCGGACCGGCTGGGAGTTGCCTCGGCATAATCATATGCAATCGACATCATATTTCTTCCTGTGCTGGATCCAGCCTAGGGGGATTTTAACCGCAGTAAATATGATATGTTGTGCCTATTGGCATGCCCTAATATGAATCAGACTTCATAAGTGAGGCCACGATGCTGCAGATCGAGATCGAGACCGTCTGGCGGTTTCGCAAGGAAAAAAGCCCGCAGACTGCGGTCGTGATGCTCGGCATCCTCAACGAGATCAGGAAGACGGGGAAGATCACCAGCGCCGCCAACGATGCGCAGCTGTCGTATCGCCATGTCTGGAACCTGATCGAGCAATGGTCGGAGTTCTTCGGTGTGCCGCTGGTGGAGACGCAGCGCGGCAAGGGCTCGAAGCTGACGCCGTTCGGCGAGAAGCTGGTGTGGGCCGGCGAACGCATGCAGGCGCGGCTCGGGCTGCAGCTGGAAAACCTCGCGCAGGAGCTTGCGACCGAGATCAAGCCGTTCCTGCATCAGCGTCCCTCGGTGATCCGCGTCCATGCCAGCCACGGCTTTGCGGTGTCGAAGCTGCGCGAATTCCTCGACCGCGAGAGCGGCATGGGCGTCGACCTGCGCTATGTCAGCAACCAGAACTCGCTGGTCTCGCTGGCGCAGGGCGCCTGCGATCTGTCCGGCGTGCACCTGCCGCGCGGCGAATTGCGCGCGCAGGGCATAAGAGCGTGCAAGGAATGGCTCGACCCGCGCGAGGATCGCGTGATCAGCTTTGTGACGCGCGAGATGGGGCTGATGGTGAAGCGCGGCAATCCCTTGAAGATCGCCTCACTGAAGGATCTGGTCGCGCGCAAGGCGCGCTTCGTCAACCGCGATCATGATTCCGGGACACGGCTGCTGTTCGATCAACTCCTGGCGCAGCACAAGATCCCCGAGAGCAGGATCAACGGCGCGCAGCAGATCGAATTCACCCATGCCGCGGTCGCGGCCTATGTCGCCAGCGGCATGGCGGATGCGAGCTTTGGCGTCGAGGCCGCGGCAACGCAGTTCGGGCTCGACTTCATCCGCCTGTTGACCGAGGACTATTTCTTCGTCTGCAAACGCGGCTTCCTGGAGAGCGAGCCGATGCAGCGGGTGCTCGACATCATGCGGAGCGCGGAGTTTCGCAAGGCGGTCGGTGCGCTGCCTGGGTACGTCGCGGTGAATACGGGTGTGGTGAGCGGCGTGAAGGAGTTTTTGGAGAAGATGCACGGGGACGGGTGAGTGCGCGTCGCTCTTCCCCCTCTCCCCGCTCTTCGCGGGGAGAGGGTTGGGGTGAGGGGCAGCTTCCGCAAAATAATTGGCAAAAGAGTTCGTGGAGGCTCCCCCTCACCCGGATCGCATTGCGCTTCGCTGCATGCGATCCGACCTCTCCCCGCAAGCGGGGCGAGGTGACTTTCGAGGCCGCTTCGCTTGCTCTACTCCGCGGCCTGCGCGGTGCCGTAGGCTTCCGAGATCATGTAGGTCGAGAGCGTGCCGTAGGCTGCGGTCCAGGCCGCGGCGACGGCCGGCGTCCAGGCTTCGCCGAGGCCCTTCTCCAGCGTCCAGAGCAGCGTGCTGCCGACCACGGGATAATGATCCGGCTTGGCACCATAGGCGACGTGACGTTTGGCGAGGGCACTCGCGGCGGGCAGGATGGCTTCGAGCGTGCCCAGACCATTGACGACGACGGCGAGCGTCGCCATCAGCTTCTTGCGTTGCTCGGTCATATCTGCGGGAAACATCGGCTTCACCGCGGGCGCCACCTCGAACAGGCGATCGTAGAAGATCGTCGCGGCCTGCTCGGAGATCGGCGCGACCTTGGCAAAACTGTCCTGGACAAGCGTGATCTGTTCCGGGGTCATCTGTGCCTCCTTGCACAAAGGTTTCCTCGCCGCGTCGTTGCGGCGAGGCCGAAAGAAGAATCAGGCCGCCTCCACAAACCGATGCCGCTCGTAGAGGAATTCGAGCACGCGCTGTCGGCATTTGAGGTAGGCCGGATTGGTCGCGAGCTCGAGCCGCTTGCGCGGGCGCGCCAGCGGCACCTCGAGCACCTCACCGATCCGTGCGCTCGGGCCGTTGGTCATCATCACGATCCGGTCCGACAGCAGCACGGCCTCGTCGACGTCGTGGGTGATCATCAGGATGGTGTTGCCGAGCTTCTGGTGCAGGGCCATCACGGAGTCCTGCAGATGCGCGCGGGTCAGCGCATCGAGCGCGCCGAAGGGCTCGTCGAGCAGCAGCACCTTCGGCTCCATGGCGAGCGCGCGTGCAATGCCGACGCGCTGCTTCATGCCGCCTGAGATTTCGCTCGGGCGCTTGTCCTTGGCATGAGCCATCTGCACCAGATTGAGATTGTGCATCACCCAGGCGTGGCGCTCGACCCGGGTCTTGGTCGCCGAGAACACCTTGTCGACGCCGAGCTTGACGTTCTCGTAGACCGTGAGCCACGGCAGCAGGCTGTGGTTCTGGAACACCACGGCGCGATCCGGTCCCGGCGAATTGACCTCGCGGTTTTCCAGCAGCACGCAGCCTTGCGTGGTGCCGGTGAGGCCGGCGACGATGTTGAGCAGGGTCGACTTGCCGCAGCCGGAGTGGCCGATGATCGAGACGTATTCGCCCTTGTCGATCGTCAGGTTGATCTCCTTCAGCACCTCGGTCGTGGCATTGCCGCGGGTGAAGGACTTGTCGATGTGGTCGAGCTTCAGATAGGCGTGCTGCATGGGTCTGTTTCCTTCAGCTCACGGAGGTGCCGTGGGTCACGAACTTGCCGAGCCCCGCGATCAGGCGGTCGAGCACGAAGCCGATGATGCCGACATAGAACAGCGCCAGGATGATCTCGCTGATGTGCGAGGAATTCCACGCATCCCAGATGAAGAAGCCGATGCCGACGCCGCCGATCAGCATTTCGGCTGCGACGATCGCAAGCCATGACAGGCCGATGCCGATGCGCAGGCCCGTGAAGATGTAGGGCGCGGCCGCCGGGATCATGATCTTGCCGAAGAACTCCAGCGGATTGAGCTGCACGACGGCGGCGACGTTGCGGTAGTCCTGCGGGATGTTGCGGATGCCGACCGCGGTGTTGATGATGATCGGCCACACCGAGGTGATGAAGATGACGAAGATCGCGCTCGGCTGGCCGTCGCGGAACGCGGCGAGCGAGAGCGGCAGCCAGGCGAGCGGCGGGATGGTGCGCAAAACCTGGAACAGCGGATCGAGCCCGCGCATCGCCCAGACCGATTGCCCGACCAGCGTGCCGAGCGCGATGCCGGCGACGGCTGCGATCGAATAGCCCAGCGCGACGCGCTGGAGACTCGCGGAGAGATGCCAGAACAGGCCCTTGTCGATGCCGCCATGATCGAAGAAGGGATCGAGGATCAGCTCCTTGGTGTCCTTGAACACGCGCGACGGCGGCGGCAGGGTCGAGCCGGCGCGGCGGCAGATCAACTCCCACACCACCAGCAGCAGCGCGAGCACGATCAGCGGCGGCACCACGCGCACCGCAGCCTCTCTTGCCATCTTGGCGTACTTCTCGGCGCGCGGCGCCGACTTCGGCGTCAGCGTGACAACCGGCGCCGCAATCACGGGCGCCGGCATCGCCGCCGTGGTGACTTCGGTCTTGAGGGCAGGCATGGACATTGAAAATGAATCTCCGTGATGCAAAGGGAGAAGCCGCGCGCGAGAGGCGCGCGGCCAAGTTCAAATCAGACTTCGACGCGCTTGATCGACAGCGACTTCAGATAGGCTGAGGGATTCTCGGGATCGAACACCTTGCCGTCGAAGAAGGTCTCCTTGCCGCGCGAGGTGGAGGTCGGAATCTCGGCTGCAGGCACCCCGAGATCCTTGGCCGCGGCGCGCCAGATGTCCTCGCGGTTGACCTTGCCGATCAGCGCCTTGGTATCGAAGTTCGCCTCGTACTTGCCCCAGCGGATATCCTCGGTGAGGAACCAGAGGTCGTGGCTCTGGTAGGGATAGGAGGCGAAGTCGCGCCAGTACTTCATGATGTGCGGCGAGTTCTCGACCACCTTGCCCGGAATGCCGTAGTCGAACTTGCCGGCGGTGCGGTCGTAGACGTCCTCGACCGGGCAGTTCATCCACTGCCGCTTGCCCATGATGGTGGCGAGCTCCTGCTTGTTCTCGGCCTTGTCGGACCATTGCTGAGCTTCCATCACGGCCATCGTGATCGCCTTCGCCGCGTTCGGATATTTGTCGACCCAGGCGGCGCGCATCGCGAACGACTTCTCCGGATGCTTGTTCCAGAGCTCGCCGGTGTTGACGGCGGTGTAGCCGATGTCCTGGTGGATCAACTGCAGGTTCCAGGGCTCGCCGACGCAGAAGCAATCCATGGTGCCAACCTTCATGTTGGCGACCATCTGCGGCGGCGGCACCACGATGGTCTCGATGTCCTTGTCAGGATCGATGCCGCCGGCGGCGAGCCAGTAGCGGATCCAGAGATCATGCGTGCCGCCGGGGAAGGTCATCGCCGCCTTCACCGCCTTGCCCGACGCCTTCTTCTTCTCCAGCGCCGCCTTGAACGGCGTGGCGTCGACGCCGAGCTTGAGGTCGGCATATTCCTTGGCGACCGAGATGCACTGACTGTCGAGATTGAGCCGCGCCAGGATGTACATCGGTGTCGGCTGGTTGTTCTGCGTCACCTTGCCGGCCGAGATCAGATACGGCATCGGGGTCAGGATATGCGCGCCGTCGATGCCGTTGCCTTCGGAGCCGAGCACGAGATTGTCGCGCGTGGTGCCCCATGAGGCCTGCTTCTGCACGTCGACATCGGGCATGCCGTATTTGGCGAACAGGCCCTTGTCCTTGGCGACGAACAGGGGACCGGCGTCACTCAGTGCGATGAAGCCGAGCTTGGCGCCCTTCACTTCGGGGCCCGCGCCTTGCGCAAACGCGCCGGCCGGGAAATTCAGTTTGGCGGCGGCGAGCAGGGCCGCCGTGCCGCTGGCCGCTTTGAGAAGCTGGCGACGGTTCATTCCGCGGCCTGCAAGACGGTCGTTGCGCTTGGTCATGTCGTGTCTTCGTCCTTCTGCGTCTGTGCTGAGGGCTGCCGTCCGTCTGGTACTGCCGCACGCCAATCGCGCACGGGGGCGCGTTCCGGGGTGGCCCCGGTTTGCGGCAACACAATTCGGATCATTGGTCTCAAGGGACGGCGTCGATGGCGTCGACGACTAACTATTCAAGCATCGTGCCAGATACGCTGCAGCGCAAAAAGACGATGGAACAGATAAGCTTGCGCAGGATGTCGCAGCTCGCGGCGCGGCGGGCGACCGCATTCGATTTTTGCGATTCGCCCAATCCTTGTGCGTCGCACAAGGATTGAGCAGATCAACTTTCAGGCGTTACTCGGCGGGCTCGGAAACCTTTGCGGGCTTGGTGCCGAGCGGCGCCGGCGGCGCGCCCTCGCCCGGTTTGACGTGGAATTCGTAGGTCATCAGATGCCATGGCGCGGAGGCCTTGCTGCCGTCGGGCATCGTCGCATCGCTGCGCTTCTCGATCTTCGCGATCAGCTCATCCTTGACGCCGAACACCACGTCGGAGTCGAGATATTTGTCGCCCTCCATGAAGACGTGGGTGATCAGGGGCTCGTAGCCCTTGGCCGCGACCAGGAAGTGGATGTGCGCGGGGCGCATCGGATGACGGTTGGTCTGCTTGATCATCTCGCCGACCGGGCCGTCGGTCGGCACCGGATAGCTGCAGGGCAGGATCGTCTTGAAATGGAAACTGCCGTCGGCATCGGTGATGAAGCGCGCGCGCGACACCGGGCCTTCGGTGAGGAACTCCGGCTTCTGTGAATCATAGTAGCCGTCGCCATCGGCATGCCAGACATCGACCGGCGCATTCGCGATCGGCTTGCCCTCGAGGTCGGTGACGCGGGTCTGCACGTACATCCGCTCGCCGTCGAGCGCTTCGGAAATATCCGTGCCGTGCGCGGTCACCTTGTGCTCGCCGACATAGAACGGGCCGAGCACCGTGGTCTCGGTGGCGCCGTCGCGGTCGCGATGGTTGACGG
This sequence comes from Bradyrhizobium jicamae, assembly GCF_018130695.1. Lineage (GTDB taxonomy): Bacteria > Pseudomonadota > Alphaproteobacteria > Rhizobiales > Xanthobacteraceae > Bradyrhizobium > Bradyrhizobium jicamae_B. The sequence continues at coordinate 49,662 of NZ_JAFCJX010000034.1, forward strand.
CGTCGACCAGCATGGAGACACCGAGCACGTCGGAGAGCAGGATGAACTCCTGGCGGATGTCGGTGCAGGTGTGGCCGGTGCGGGTGAGGAAATTGATTGCGTAGTCCCACTCGTCGAAAGTGAGGTTGGTCTTGCTGACATAGTCGTGCAGCGACTTCACCAATTCCTGCAGCAGGAACTTGGCGCGCGGGTTCGGCGTATTGTCAAAGCTGCGGATGACGGCGGCGGTGAGTTCGGCTTCGTTGAACTGGGGCATTTTTGGCGTTTCCTTGGCCCAAATGGCTGATACGAGCCTACACCAGCGCTCCCGTGCGGTTAAGCGCCAAGCGCTTGGAACGCGGCACACTTTTCGGCTATCAAGGCCTGAAATCCAACCGGAGAAGAGCCCCATGCTAGCCCCCACCCCCGCCTCGCCCGAATCCGCGGGCATGTCGACTGCCGCCCTCAATCGCCTCGAAGCGCATCTGAAGTCCCGCTACATCGACGGCGGCCGCTTCCCCGGCACACAGGTGATGATCTATCGCCGCGGCAAGGTGGTGCATTCGGTGAGCCAGGGCTTTGCCGATCTCGAGCGCAAGGTGCCGGTCAAGGACGACACCATCTTCCGCATCTATTCCATGACCAAGCCGATCACCTCGGTCGCCTTCATGATGCTGGTCGAGGAAGGCCGCGTTGCGATCGACGAGCCGGTCTCCCGCTACATTCCGGAATGGAAGAACCTCGGCGTGTTCGTCGCCGGCACCGCGCCGGCCTTCCTGACGCGGCCGCCGACCCGGCCGATGCTGATCGTCGACCTGCTCCGCCACACGTCCGGTCTGACTTATGGCTTCCAGCAGCGCTCCAATGTGGATGCGGCCTATCGCGAGAAGAAGATCGGCGAGGTCATCAAGACCGGCACGCTCGACAGCATGATCGAGGAACTCGCCAAGATCCCGCTGGAGTTCTCGCCGGGCGAAGCCTGGAACTATTCCGTCGCCACCGACGTGCTCGGCTATCTCATCGGCAAGATCTCAGGTCAGCCGTTCGAGCAGTTTCTCAAGGAGCGCATCTTCAAGCCGCTCGGCATGAATGACACCGATTTCTTCGTGCCGGCCGACAAGGCGCACCGCTTCGCCGCCTGCTACTCCGCCGCCTCCCAGATCGGCATGGCCGCCGAACGCGACGGCACGCTGACCCTGCAGGACGATCCGACCACGAGCTCGTTCCTGCAACCGCCCTCGCTGATCTCGGGCGGCGGCGGGCTGTGCTCGACCACCGCCGACTACCTCACCTTCTGCCGCGCGCTGCTCAATGGCGGCGAGCTCGGCGGCGTCAGGCTGATCGGGCCGAAGACGCTGGCGCTGATGACCTCGAACCATCTGCCGGGCGGCATGGACCTGCCGGGCATGTCGCGCTCGCTGTTCTCCGAGGCCACCTATAACGGGATCGGCTTCGGCCTCGGCTTCGCCGTCACCATGAGCCCCGCACTGACGCTGATCGCCGGCAGCCCCGGCGAGTACAATTGGGGCGGCGCGGCGACGACCTCCTTCTTCATCGATCCGGCCGAGGAGCTGATCACGATCTTCATGACCCAGGTGCTGCCGTCGAGCGCCTACCCGCTGCGCCGCGAGCTGCGCACCATGGTCTATGCGGCGATCACCGAGAGCAATCTCTGAGGCGCGCACTTTCCGCGGTGCACGCTGCTGCACCGCGGCCTACGACTTTAATCCCGGCTATTTGTTTGGCGGTTTTTCGCCGCCTCTCCTATGCTCCCTGCCATTGGGCGTGGATCCGGATTCTTTGTGCCGAAACTGACATTGCCAGTGCGTCTCGCGCTCCTGGTCGCGGGGACGATGTTGCCGCTGATCGTGTTCGCGGTCGGCATCGTCTTCAACAACTACGCCCAGGACCGCAAGGACGCGAGCCAGCGCGTGCTCGAGACGGTGCGCAGCATTCGCCTGGTGCTGGACGCCGAGATGCAGCGCATGACCGGCGGCCTGCAGGTGCTGGCGCTGACCAACTCGCTGCGCAACGGCGACTTCGACAATTTCCGCAGGGTCGCGACCGGCTTCCTCGACCAGTACGGCAAGGACGGCGTCATACTGGTCGCCGATCGCCGCGGACGGCAGCTGTTCTCCTCGGTGACGTCTGATACCGCGAGCCTGCCGCCACGCAACAACCTCGAGATCGTCGAGAAGGTGTTTTCGACCAAGCGTCCGCAATATTCCAACCTGTTCGTCGGCGCCGTGAAGAAGCGCCCGATCGTCACCGTCGAGGTGCCGGCAATCCGAGGCGGCGAAGTGATCTACGATCTCTCCTTCAGCCCGCCGATCGAGGTGTTCCAGAAAATCATCGAACAACAACGCCTGAGCCAGGAGTGGACCATCTCTATCTTCGACGGCGAAGGCGTCAATCTCGGACGCGTTCCGAACCCGGAGCAGACCATCGGCCAGCGCGCCTCGCCCTCGCTCCATGCCGAGATGTTTCGCAGTGAGGAAGCCACCCTGCCGACGGTCTCGCTCGAAGGCGTCCCGCTGATCACGAGCTTCACGCGATCGAAGCTCACCGGCTGGACGGTGGCGGCCGGCATTCCGGAAAGTTCGCTGGTGGCGCCACTGTGGCGGACGCTGGCGATCACCTCTGTGATCGGCGGCGTGCTGCTGCTGGTCGGCCTTGCCTTTGCGCTGCGGATGGCGACCACGATCGCGCGCGGCGAGATGCTGCACGATCTCCTGATCGAGGAGCTCAACCACCGCGTCAAGAACACGCTGGCGATCCTGCAGTCGATCGCGGCGCAGACCTTCCGCAGCGCCACCCGCGCCGAGCGCCAGACCTTCGAGGGCCGCCTCGGCGCACTCGCCGAAGCACACAATCTGCTCAGCACCGCGAAATGGCAGGGCTCGGATCTGCAGGACGTGATCAACCGCGTGCTGCAGCCCTACCGGATCAACAATCCCGACCGGGTCAGGATGTTCGGTCCGCCCGTGCCGCTGTCGCCGCGGCTTGCGGTGGTGCTGTCGATGATCGTGCACGAGATCGCGACCAACGCGACGAAATATGGCGCGCTGTCGAACGACACCGGCACCGTGACGCTGGATTGGGAGATCCTGCAGGAGAGCTCGGGGAAGCAGTTGCGGCTGATCTGGACCGAGGCCGGCGGCCCGCTGGTCACCGCCCCCGTGCAGCGCGGCTTCGGCTCGCGGCTGATCGAGCGCAGCGCCCGCGACCAGCTCGGCGGCTCGGCAACCGTCGACTTCCTGCCCCGCGGCGTCGTCACCACCGTGACCTGTGCGCTCGACCAGGCAACCTAACACCTGCAGCTTCCGCCGCAAATTTGGGCAGCCGCGCGTCGCCGGGGCCGGATTCGCGCACGTCCTGATGCGACATTTTGGCACGCAAGTTGCTACGTGATCCGGGGTTCGGGCTCGACCGGCATCATGGGGGAGTAGCAGTCATGTCGACCATCACCGCGGAAGCCGCCACCGAGGCGCGCAAGCCGCTTTACACGTCCTTGTTCGTCCAGGTGCTGGCGGCGCTGGTGCTCGGCATCGTGCTCGGCATGGCCGCGCCCGACTTTGCCGTCGGCTTGAAGATCCTCAGCGACGCCTTCCTCAAGCTGATCTCGATGATCGTGGCGCCGATCGTGTTCTGCGTCGTGGTGCACGGCATTGCCGGCGCCGGCGATCTCAAGAAGGTCGGGCGCGTCGGCGTCAAGGCGCTGGTCTATTTCGAGGCGATGACGACGGTCGCGCTGATCGTCGGCCTGCTGCTCGCCTATCTCTTTGGGCCGGGCCACGGCATGAACATCGACACCGCGACGCTGGATGCCAAGGCGCTCGGCTCCTATGCCGACAATGCGCACAAGCTGCAGGGCGGCGGCATCGGCTCGTTCCTGATGAACATCATCCCGACCACCTCGTTCGACGCGCTGGCGCGCAACGACGTGCTGCAGGTCTTGTTCTTCGCCATCATCTTCGGCACCAGCCTGGCGCTGGTCGGCGGCGAGAAGGGCGAGAAGATCACCTCCTTCATCGACGCGGCCTCGACCGTGCTGTTCCGCGCCATGGGCCTGATCGTGCGCGTCGCCCCGCTCGGCGTGCTCGGCGCGGTCGCCTACACCGTCGGCAAATACGGCGTCGGCTCGCTGAAGCAGCTGCTGTCGCTGGTCATGCTGTTCTACGTCTCGCTGGCGATCTTCGTGCTCGGCGTGCTCGGCGGGGTGCTGGCGCTCGCCGGCGTCAACATCCTCAAATTCCTCGGCTACCTGCGCGAGGAACTGATGATCGTGCTGGCGACCGCCTCGTCCGACGCCGTGCTGCCGCAGATCATGAAGAAGCTGGAGGCGCTCGGCGTCAAGAAGTCGGTGGTCGGGCTCGTGATCCCGACCGGCTACTCCTTCAACCTCGACGCCTTCTCGATCTACCTGACGCTGGCGGTGGTGTTCATCGCGCAGGCCACCAACACGCCGCTGTCGTTCGGCGACCTCTTGCTGGTGCTCGGGGTCTCGCTGATCACCTCCAAGGGCGCGCATGGCGTGCCCGGTTCGGCGATCGTGATCCTGGCGGCGACGCTGAACGCGGTGCCCAGCATCCCCGCCATCGGTCTCGTGCTGGTGCTGTCGGTCGACTGGTTCATCGGCATGGCGCGCGCGCTCGGCAATCTGATCGGCAACTGCGTCGCCACCGTCGTGGTCGCGGCCTGGGAAGGCGATCTCGACCGCGACCAGGCGCACCGCGTGCTCGACGGTGCCGAGACCGTCGACGTCACCGCCGGTTGAATCAAGCAAAGCCGTCGCGGATCCGGCAAACGCGGACCAGACAAAAACGCCCCGCGGGCTGCGCGGGGCGTTTTGGTTTGAGGGACCGCCTACTTCACCAGCTTCAGGTACGGCGGCAGCCGTCTGGTCAGGGCGGGAGGCGGCGGCTCCGGCGCTTGGTGCTCCTCGGACATCATGTCGCAGAGCGCCTTCAACTCGCCGTCCGTGACCTTGTGCAGTTCCATCCGCAGTTCGAGGATGGCGAGCGACAACAGCTGTGCGGTCTCGGCACTCGCCTTGTCGAGCAAAAAGGCCCGGCATTCTTCCAACGTCGCCAACAGCGACAGCAATCGTTCTTCAGTATTTGCGACCGGCATGTTCCCCATTCCCGAACTCGCCAGATAAATCCGAGGCGTTCCCGATTTACGTTTCATAGGCCTCTCCACCAATATTACACGCTGTGGTCGGGCAATCAGTATAGTTCCTGATGATCAAGAACTTTTGAGCAATTGTCCAGCAACAATCGGACAAGCGAATCCGGGCGCGGCCGGTCACAATCGATGCTGTATTTCATCAAATATGACCGGCACTACCGTGTCGGGATGTTTCGACCTTGGGTAGCTCACCATCAAGGGTTGCATCCGTCATTCCGCGCCCGTAAGATCAGTGCGTCGCGCCAGCTCCGTAGAAATACTGGTTTGGCCGGCGAATAGCCGCGGTAAGCATGCAGGCAAAATCTGTGGCGATCAAACTCGCGCTAGTTGTGTATCGGCCAATATTTTGCCAAATGTACTGGGCGAGATATCCTCGGGTATCTCGGACATCAGCGACTTTAGGTAGTTGAGGGTGTCGGTATCCGGGTGTATCCACTGCGCGCATGCGTTTGGATGCCATCCCGAGATCTCTTGGATGTCCGTGGTTCTGACTGAACGAACTGAACGGTCCAAAGGAACTTTAACGCGGTACATTATGGACGAATCCCTGACGCATCCGCTCAGGGATTCCCGATTGAAGGACGGGTCACCAGAATGAACAGATCAGCAGCAAAGAAGATGAAACAGCGCAGTGCCGGCAAGCCGGACATTGAGTTGGGCAAGCGCATTCGCCTGCGCCGTGTGGAGCAGAAGATCTCCCAGGCCGAGCTCGGCGACAAGCTTGGTGTCAGCTTCCAGCAGGTCCAGAAGTACGAGAAGGGCGTCAACCGCGTTGGCGCAGCCCGCCTGCAGCAGATCGCGACCGCGCTCGACGTGCCGGTCACCTTCTTCTACGACGGCGACAACAAGGCCCGCGAGGTCGAGAGCCTGCTGTTCCTCGACAGCGCGTTCAGCCTGCGCCTGCTGCGCGCCTACAGCAAGATCAAGGACCAGACCGTGCAACGCCAGCTGGTGTCCTTGATGGAATCGATTGCCGCCAACGAGGACTAATCGTTCGCGAGCATGATCCGGAAAAGTGCGAAGCGGTTTTCCGGAAAGATCATGCTCAAAACGAAAACTAAGGCGCGATCCCGATCGCGCTTTGGCTGGCAGCCCCGCGCGCCCGGTCGATCAGCGCAAGCGAGTCGACCGGAGGGTGTTTGCCGCGCCAGGCGACGACCTGGTCCGGTCGCGACAGGATCAGAGCGCTGCCGTCATCGATGGCGGCGCTTTTGTTTTGCAAATCGCTTTGACTTTGAAGGTCGAGAACCCTGAGCGGCACACCGCGACGTTCGGCCGCGGCCACGAGCGACGTGACGTCGATCGCGGCATCAAGCCGCAGCAGCGTGAATTCCGGCCCCATCGCATCGTAAAGCGAGCCGCCGTCCGCCATCGCCACATGCGGCGTACGGCAGCCCGGCACGGTCGACGGCGTGTAGCTGTTCATCGTGTAGGCGGGATGCACGGCGCCGTCATAGGCAATGATCGGCGAGCGATCATAGTAGCTGCCGAAATTGAGACCTGCGGCGGCATATTGCTGCACGTTGATCTCATAGGTCAGCCGGCCGACCGCCGCGCGCACGACATCGCCGTCCGGCCCCTCCTCCTCGATCTCGGCCGGCACCGCGCCGCGGCGGCGGATCTCGGCCTCCGCATGCGACATCGCGAATTTCGAGACCTGGCTTGTGATCGGCAAGCGCTCGGCCTCGTAGGCATCGAGGATCGCAGCCGGCGCCCAGCCGTTGAGATGCGCCGCCAGCAGCCATGACAGGTTCATCGCATCCGCAATGCCCGCATTCATGCCGTAGCCGGCATAGGGCACCCAGATATGCGCCGCGTCGCCGGCGATGAACGCGCAGCGATGACGGAAGCGGCTGGCGATCAGGCGGCGGCCGTACCAGTCCTCCTTCGACAGCATCTCGTATTTGAAATCAGCATCGACGCCGAGGATGGTGCGCAAGGACGCATCGCGGTCGACGTCCTCGAAATCGCCCTCCCCCGGCTTCATGTAATTGTGCACCAGCCAGCGCTCGCGTCCGTCGATCGCATAGACCATGCCGGAGCGGCGCGGATTGATCGCACCCGTCCCCCAGGCGCGCTCGCATCGTTGCAGATCGATCAGGCCGGGCGCGCTGATATAGGTCGACTGCACACGCTGGATCACGGCATCGCCTTCGAACTCCGCGCCGATCGCCTTGCGCACGATCGAGCGCGCGCCGTCGCAGCCGATCAGGAAGCGGCACTCGAGGGACGTGATCGTGCCGGTGTCGAGATCGCGCAAGTCCACGCGCGCGCCGGTGTCCTCGATCACGACATTGTCGACTGATGTTCGGTTGACGATGCGGATGCGCGGTTGAGCGGCGGCGTGCGCAAACAGGATCGGCTCGAGAAAAATCTGGTTGATCCGGTGCGGCGGCTCCGGCGTCGGCCAGTTGCAATCGGGTCCATCTCTGGCCGTGAAGCGGTCGCGGCGGCAGGGGATCTTGATCCGTGTCAGCTCCTGTCCGGTGAAGGAGGTGCGGTAGCTGACGTCGTGCGGATAGTCCGCGGGCAATCCGGCGTTGCGCACCTTGTCGGCAAGGCCAAGCCGCCGGAATATCTCCATCGTGCGCGCGGCGACGTGATTGCATTTCGGCTCGGGCGGTGCGGCTGGCGCGCGCGTCTCGACGACGGTCACGTCGATGCCGCGCCAAGCCAGATCAATCGCGAGCGTGAGCCCCACCGGTCCGGCACCGACGATGAGGACGTTGGCGTCGGTCATGGCTTGAAGACTTCCTTGCAGGCTTCCATCGCCGGACCCGTACATTAAATTGTTGTTATTCGATGTCGGCGCCGGAATTTTTCACGATCACGGCCCAGCGGTCGACTTCTGCCTTGATGTAGGCGGCAAAACTATCGGGTGTCGATGGCGGCAAGAGTTCGAGCGACAGCGTCTTCAGCCGCTCGCGCGTTGCGGGATCGGCGACCAGCCTGCCGATCTCACCGGCGAGCCGGTCGACGATCACCTTCGGCGTATGCGCCGGCGCGACCACCCCCTGCCAGGCGACCAGCTCGAAGCCGGGCAGACCGCTTTCGGCGATGGTCGGGATATCGGGCGCGGCCGCGACGCGCTTCGGCGTGGTGACGCCGAGCACCCTCACCTTGCCCTCGTGGATCTGCTGCAGCGCCGGCTGCAGATCGACCATCATGAAGGGGATGTGGCCGGCGACGACGTCCTGCATCGCCGCGACGCTGCCACGATAGGGCACGTGGCGGATGTCGATCCTGGCAGCCGCCTTCAGCATCTCGGCACCGAGATGCTGCGGGCTGCCGTTGCCGGCCGAGCCATAGGCGAGGCCCGGCCTCGACTTCGCATAGGCGATGAATTCGGCGAGAGACTTCACCGGAAGCGACGGATTGACGATCAGCGCAAAAGGCACGCCGGCGACCAATCCCACGGCGGCGAAATCCGTCACGGGATCATAAGGCAGCTTCCTGTAGAGCGTCTTGTTGATCGCGAGCGTCGTCGATGTCGCCATCAGCAGCGTGTAGCCGTCTGGATCGGATTTCGCGACCTGCTCGGCGCCGAGCGTGGTGCCGGCGCCGGGCTTGTTCTCGACAATCACGGTGGCGTTCAGGCCGGTCTTGATCTGGTCGGCGACCAGGCGCCCAAGCAGGTCCGTGGTGCCGCCGGCCGGATAGGGCACGATCATCTTGATGGTGCGGCTCGGATAGTCGCCTTGCGCCAGGGCCGGCAGACCGGCCAGCAGCGCCAGCGCGCCGCCACTGCCCGCGATGAGTCTCCGGCGTGTCAATGGCATGGCGTTTCCTGTTTTTTCTTGGGCTAGACCCTCGTTCCGACTAAATCGGAACGGGAATCCAGATTCTTGTTTTGACACGTTTTCTTCACGCGAACCGGTGTCCACTTCGCTGGAAAACGCTTTTTGTTGCGAACGACAATAGCGCCGAAGGCGATATATCAAAGGAGACAAAAGTCCAAATCGGGCGCAGAAGGGTCGTGGATTTTGTGGCGATAAAGCGGCCGCGTGACGAAACCAGCGCGCAGCGGATCCGCGAGCTGTCGCGCGGCTGAATGTCGCCTCGACAGCGAACAGCGCGAATAGCGGCGCTGAAATGCGGTTTGTATCGACGTTCTCCGCGTGTCCGTCGATTTGTCGCAGCAACGGAAACGCTGCGCTGCTGTTATGCAGTCTCCAACCAAGGAGACTGCAATGAACTTCAAGCTTGCCATGATCGGACTGGCCGCGTTCGGAAGCGCCGCGCTGATGTCTGTTACGGCCTCGGCGATGCCGAATGGATTGCCACAGGCCGGCCACATCGCGGGCGAAACATCCGGCGTCGAGAAGGTGCGCTGGGCCTGTAATTCCTGGGGCCGCTGCCACTGGCAGCCGAACGCCTACCGCTCATTCGGCTATTACGGCCCGCCGCGCCATCATGGCTGGCATCACCGGCACCATCATCATCCGCGGCCGCACCACCACGGGCATCACCACCGCGGGCACGGGCACTATCGCTGATCCCTTATGAGGGGGCCAAAAGCCCCCTCAACTGCCCAAAGCGCGATGAGATAAGGTTGAATCGTCATCGCGCTTTAGCTCTTTGTTTGAGCATGATCTTTTCGGAAAACCGCTGCACACTTTTCCGGATCATGCTCTGGCTCGCCGTTCCTATGGCTTTCCTATACGCGGTGCCACGCCGCTTATCCCGCGGCTATAAAGCAGGCCGCTCGCTCCAATTGAACGCTTCGTAAGCAAGGCGCATCTGTCGTGCAGACATTGATCACGCCACCTGCTTACGAGCAAAACGATGAGCGACACCCAGACCAACACGACGGACAGGACCTACGCCGGAAACCGCCGGCTGACCGATATCCGCAACTGGTCCAGCGGGACCGAGAATCCCTATTCGCCGGTCCTGTCGATCGGACTGTTGTTGCTGGTCGGCGTGGCCGTCAAGTTCATCCACTAGATTGCTGCGATCACGGCCTTCGCGATATCGGCGGTGCCGTTCTTGCCGCCGAATTCGAACGGCTTGATGCCGTCGGCATAGACCTTGTCGACGGCGCGATCGATCCGCTCGCCGGCCTCGGCTGCGCTTTCCAGCCCGTGCTTGTCGGCGAGCCAGTCCAGCATCATCGCCACCGACAGGATCATCGCGGTCGGGTTGGCCTTGCCCTGCCCCATGATATCGGGCGCGGTGCCGTGGCACGGCTGGAACACCGCGTACTTGTCGCCGATGTCGGCCGACGGTGCCATGCCCATGCCGCCGATCAGGCCGGCGGTGAGATCGGACAGGATGTCGCCGAACATGTTCTCTGTGACCATCACGTCGAAATCCCAGGGACGCTTGACCAGCGCGGCCGCGGTCGCGTCGATATAGAGATGATCGGCCTTGACGCCGGGATGGCGCCTGGCGGTCTCGTCGAAGATGTTGCGGAAGAACGCAAAGGCCTTGAACACGTTTGCCTTGTCGACGCAGGTCAGTCCGCCATTGGCGCGGCCGCGCGCCTTGCGGCGCTCGGCGAGGCGGAACGAGAATTCGAACAGGCGCTCCGACGTGTGGCGCGTGATCACCATGGTCTCGCGCGCCTCGCTGTCGGTGACGACGCCCTTGCCCATCGAGGCGAACAGGCCTTCGGTGGACTCGCGGATCACGACGAGGTCGATGCCCTTCTGGTCGGCGCCGACGATCGAGCTCGCGACGCCCGGAATCAGCCGCGCCGGGCGCACGCCGGCGTAGAGATCGAAGATCATGCGCAGCTCGATCTGCGGCGCGATCTCGGTATTGTCGGGATAGCGGATCGACGGCAGGCCGCAGGCGCCGAGCAGGATCGCATCCGCCTCCTCGCACAGCTTGATCGTTGAATCCGGCATCGACTTGCCGGTTTCCTTGTAATGCGTGGCGCCGGCCGCGGCCTCGGTGAAGCGGAATTTCAGATCCGTCGTCGCCTCCACCTTGCGCAACACCTCGAGCGCCGGCGCCATCACCTCGGGACCGATGCCGTCGCCACCGAGGACGGCGATGTGGAGAGCGTTGTTGGCGGACATGGGATTCCTTATCGAGTGGTTTGTGGTCAATATCTAGAAGTACGTCATGCCCGGCCTTGTGCCGGGCATCCACGTCTTGACTGCGGTACCAAAAGCAAGACGTGGATGGCCGGGACAAGCCCGGCCATGACGGGTGTGATGTTTCTTACGGCGTCAACACGGCACGGCCGACCAGCTTGCCGTCGTGCAGGGCGTGCAGCGCGTCATTGGCTTTCCCAAGCGGCATCGTCGTCACCGGGATTGCCGGAATCTTCTTCGAACGCACCAGGTCCAACAACTCCTGCGTCTCGCGGAGATTGCCGACATAGCTGCCCTGAATGGTGACCGCCTTGATCGGGATCAGCGGCAGCGCCCAGGTCGCGCCGCCGCCGAACAGGCCGACGATCACGAGCTTGCCGCCCTTGGTCAGGCAATCAAAACCAAGTTGCGTGGTCTGGGCGTTGCCGACCAGGTCGATCGCGGCGCGGATCGGCTGGCCCGCCTTCTTCATCAGCTGCTCCAGCGCATCCGGCGCCTTGCCGTCGACGGTGGCGAGCGCGCCGGCCGCCTCCGCGGCCTCGCGCTTCCTGGCGTCGATATCGACCACGATGGCGCCCTTGCCGCCCATCGCCTTGAGCAGCGACAGCGCCATCAGGCCGAGGCCGCCGGCGCCAAAGATCACGATCGGGGTGTCGAAATCCTTCTCGACCTTCTTCAACGCGCTGTAGGTGGTGACACCCGAGCAGGCGTAAGGCGCGGCCGTGACGGGATCGAGTCCCTTCAGGTTCAACAGATACTTCGGATGCGGCACCGTCATGTGATCGGCATAGCCGCCGTCGCAGTAGACGCCGAGCGAATTCGGCTTGATCGCGCACATGTTCTCGTCGCCGGCCAGACAGGTCGGGCATTTGCCGCAGCCGAGCCAGGGATAGGCCAGCGCAACGTCGCCGATCCTGAGGTCGCCCTTGTCGCTGTCCTTCACATCGGGTCCGAAGGCTGCGACCTCGCCGACCGTCTCATGCCCCATCGTGCGCGGCAGCGAGACGCCGCGATCCTTCAATGACAGCGGCTTGCGGCCATGGCCGAGATCGTAGCCGCCTTCCCAGATGTGCAAATCGCTGTGGCAGACACCGGCGGCCTTGACCTTGATCAGCACCTGCGTGCCCGACGGTTGCGGCGTCGGCTGATCGACCTCTTTCAGCGGCGCTTTGAAATCGACGACCTGAAAGCTCTTCATCGCTGTTCTCCCGAGTTTTTATTCTTGGCTAGCGGTTTAGGCTAGATCAGCGGATGATGGCAAGCCGCGGACTGGCCGGGCGCGACCGTGCGCAATTCTGGCACCTCGGCCGCGCAGCGCGCATCGGCCCGCGGACAGCGGGTGCGGAAACGGCAGCCGGAGGGCGGTGCGATCGGCGACGGCGGCTCGCCGACGGCGACGCTCTCGGTGGGACGGACGTCCGGATCGGGCACCGGGATCGCCTCGAGCAGCAGCGCGGTATAGGGATGCGCGGGCGTTGCAAACAGCTGTTCGGACGGCCCGACCTCGCAGAGCCGGCCGAGATACATCACCGCGACACGGTCGCTGACCGCCTTCACGACGGCGAGATCGTGGGCGATGAACAAGAGCGTCAGGCCGTAGCGCGCCTTCATCTCCTCCAGCAAATTGAGGATCTGGGCGCGGATCGAGACGTCGAGCGCGGACACCGGCTCGTCGCAGATGACGAAATCGGGATTGAGCACCAGTGCGCGGGCAATGCAGATGCGCTGGCATTGCCCGCCGGAGAATTCATGCGGCAATCGGTTGACGACCAGCGCGGGATCAAGACCGACCGCGGCCAGCACGTCGTGCACGGCCTGCCGGCGCTTGTCGGGATCCTTGACGCCCGAGATCACCAGCGGCTCGGCGACGATGTCGCCGATCCGCCGTCGCGGATTGAGCGAGGCGATCGGATCCTGGAAGATCAGCTGCACCCGGCGGCGCATCCGGCGCAGCGCGTCGCCATGCATGGCGGTGAGGTCGTGGCCGTCGAACAGCACCTTGCCCGACACCGCCTGCCGCAGCTGCAGCACCGCGCGTCCGAGCGTCGACTTGCCGCAGCCGGATTCACCGACCAGGCCGAGCGTCTCGCCGCGCGCGATGTCGAGGCTGACGTCGGAGACGGCGTGGACGGTCCTGCCGCCGACGGCATATTCGACGACGAGGTTTTCCACCTTCAACAGCGGTTCGGACGCCATCTGTTGCATGGCCAGCTGCTGCATCATGCCTCGACCCTCGCGCGGGTCTCGATCGGATGGAAGCAGGCATAGACATGCTCTGGCGTCTCGGCGGCGCTCAGCGCCGGCTTCTCGGTATTGCAGCGGCCGGCGGCGTAGCGGCAGCGCGGCGCGAACGAGCATCCCTTGAGCGGCCGGGTCGGATCGGGCGGGCGGCCCGAGATTGCAGGCAATGGCGTATGCGGCGCGGCATCGAGCTTCGGCAGCGCCGCCAGCAGCGCCTCGGTGTAGGGCATCCGCATCTGCTTGAACAACGCCGGCGTCGGCGCGCGCTCGACGACGCGGCCGGCATACATCACCGCGACCTCGTCGGTTCGTCCTGCGACGACGCCGAGATCATGGGTGATGATGATCATCGCCATGTGCCGCCGCTGCTGCTCGCGCGCCAAGAGATCGAGGATCTGCGCCTGGATGGTGACGTCGAGCGCGGTGGTCGGCTCGTCCGCGATCAGGAGCTTCGGCTCGCAGGACAGCGCGATTGCGATCGCGACGCGCTGGCGCATGCCGCCGGAGAGCTGGTGCGGATATTGCGCCAGCCGCTGCTCGGGCGCGGGAATGCCGACCGCCGCGAGCAGCTCGATGCTGCGCTTGCGCGCCTCGGCGAGATCGAGTTCGAGATGCTCCTGGATGGTCTCGATCAATTGCGTGCCGATGGTCAGCACCGGATTGAGCGAGGTCATGGGGTCCTGGAACACCACGGCGAGCGATTGCCCGCGAAGCTTGCGGAGCTTTTCCGGCGACAGCTGCGGCAGATCCTGGCCGTCGAACATCACCCGTCCCGAGAGTTTTGCCTTCTTCGGCAGCAGCTGCAGGATCGCGCGCGACAGCATGGTCTTGCCGCAGCCGGATTCCCCGACGATGCCGAGCGTGCGCCCGGCGCCGACGGAGAGATCGACATGATCGACCGCACGCAGGTTGCCGCGCGGGGTCGGCAGATCGACCACCGCATCCTGCACCGAGAGCAACGCGCCGCTCACAGCGCGCCCTGCCGAGGATCGGTCAGCGCACGCAGGGTGTCGCCGATCAGGTTGAACGACAGCACGGTGAGAAACATTGCGATCGCCGGGATGAAGGCCAGCCGCGGCGCGACGTCGAGACTTTCACGTCCCTCCCCGATCATGCTTCCCCAGCTCGAGATCGGCGGCGGCACGCCGAGGCCGAGGAAGGATAGCGCGCCCTCCACGACGATGGTGACGGCGACCGCCAGCAGGAAGAAGGCCAGCAGCGGCAGCAGCACGTTCGGCAACAATTCGCGCAGCAGGATGCGCGCATGTGTGGCGCCGAGCGCCTGCGCCGCGATGACGAATTCGCGCCGCGCCAGCGTCAAGGTCGCGGCGCGCGCGACTCGCATGAAGGCGGGAATGCCGAGCACGCCGAGGATGCAGGTGAGATGGAAGATCGACTGGCCGAGATAGGCGGTGACGGCGAGCGCCAGGATCAACGGCGGGAACGCCAGCAGCACATCCATGCTGCCGACCACGATGGATTCGAAGCGGCCGCGGAAATAGCCGGCGAGCATGCCGAGCGCGCCGCCGATGGTGAGCCCGATCACCGGCGCGAACAGCCCGACGATCAGCGAGATCCGCGCGCCATGGACCAGCCGCGACAGCTCGTCCCGACCGAAGCCGTCGGTGCCGAGCCAATGCTCGGCCGAGAACGGCGCCCGCTTCTCCAGCATGTCCATGTCGGTCGGGCTCGGCAGCGGCAGCACATCGGCGAGGATCGCAACCGCAAACACCAGCACCATCCAGCCCATCGCGAACCAGAACAGCAGGCCGAGCCGGCGTTTGCGGCGTGCCGGCTCCGCGGCCTGCTCGTCGAGGCTGAGCTCAAGCGTGGCCATGACGGATCCTCGGATCGAGCGCCGCATAGAGCAGGTCGACGATGAAATTCACGATGACGAAGCCGGCGGCGACCAAGAGCACCACCCCCTGCAGGATGATGAGGTCGCGGGTGTAGATCGCGCCGACCAGCAGGCGTCCGATGCCGGGCAGCGCAAACACGCTCTCGACGATCACGGTGCCGCCGATCAGGCGGCCGATATTGATGCCGGTGATCGTCACCAGCGTCAGCGACGACGGCTTCAGCGCGTGCACGAACAGGATGCGCGAGGGCTTCAGGCCCTTGGCCTTGGCGAGCGCGATGTAGTCCTCCTGCAGTGCTGCGATCATGTCCGAGCGCAGCACGCGCATGATGCCCGGCCATTCCGCCAGCGCCAAGGTCAGCGCGGGCAGGACCATGAAGCGCAGATTGGCGAGCGGATCCTCGGTGAACGGCACGTAGCCGGTCGCCGGCAGCCAGCGCAGCTCGACCGCGAACAGAAAGATCAGCAGGATCGCGGACAGGAACGTCGGCAGCGACAGCATGGCGAAGGCCGAGCCGGTCATGAAGCGGTCGAACGCGCTGCCGCTCTTCGCCGCGCAGGCGATCGCGAGCGGTACGCCGATCGCCAAGCCAATCAGCTCGGCCAGGATCATCAGCTCGAACGAGACCGGCACGCGCTCGGTCACGGCCTGCAGCACGGTTTGCCCGGTGCGGAAGGAACGGCCGAAATCGCCTTGCAGGATGTGGCCGAGCCAGCTGAGATAGCGCCACCAGATCGGCTGGTCGAGCCCCATGTCATGGCGCAGCGCGGCGACGTTCTCCGGCGTCGCCTGGTCGCCAAGGATCACGTAAGCGAGGTCACCCGGCAGCAGCGACGCGATCAGGAAAGTCAGCACCGAAACGGCGATCAGCACCGGCACGAGATACAGCAGCCGCCATGCGAGGAAGAACGCCATCCCGCGCTATTCCTTCCAGGCGCGCGATACGTCGATCATCCCGCTGTACATGTTCGGCAGGCCCTTCAGCTTCGCGCTCGATATCGCGTAGTAGGTGTTCTGGAAGGTCCAGAACCAGATCGCTTCCTTGTTGATCAGCCGGCTGATCTCGCAATAGTCCTCGATGCGCTTGCTCCGATCGGCGGTGACGCGCGCGCGTTCGAGCAGCTTGTCGAGTTCCGGATTGGAATAGTTGGCGAGCGCGACCGGGCTGCCGGTGTGAAAATTGGCGTACATCTGGATGTCAGGGTCGGCGAGATCGACGATCCGCCAGGGCGTCACCTGGAACTGACGCATGAAGGCGCGCGGCGGAATGGTCGCCTGATCCACCTGCTCGATCTCCATGTTGGCGCCGGCACGCTTCCAGAGCTGCTGCAGCACCTGTCCGTTGGCGCGACCGCGCGGGGTTGCGGTGAACAGCGTCTTGAACTCGACGGGCTTGCCGTACTCCTTGAGCAAGGCCTTCGCCTTCTCGAGATCCTCGGGCAATGCGCCGTCATCCTTGCACTTGACCCAGGAGCCGTCGCCATAGGGATTGCTGGCGGGCTTCGCGAGGCCATTGGTGATCGCCTGCGACCACTTCTTGCGGTCGAGCGCCATCACCATCGCCTGGCGAACGCGCAAATCATCGAACGGCGGCGTCTTCGTGTTGAAGGCGTAGACCTGCGCACCCGAACCGGCAAAGGTGTGCACGGTCAGCTTGGCATCCTTCTGTGCCTTCTGGATGTTGTCGGGATCGTATTCGTCATCCCAGATCAGGTCGACCTCGCCGGATTGCAGGCTCGCAAAGCGCGATTGGGCGTCAGGCAGCGGCTTGAGGATGATGCGGTCGAAATAGACCTTGTCCTTGTCCCAGTAGTCGGGATTCCTCTCCAGGACCAGGCGATCGCCGGCCGTCCACGATTTCAGGATATAGGGACCGCTGCCGACGGGATTGCGGTTGTAGTCGTCGCCCTTGGCCTTCCACGCTGTCGGCGAGTGAACCGCATTGTTCTGGCTCGGGTAGCTCACGATGGCGGGATAATTCACTCCGGGATCGGTGAGGTTGACGACCACTGTCAGTTCATCGGGCGCCTGAACATCCCTGACATTGGCGATGTAGAAGGCACAGCGGCACTTGTTCGCAGGATCCTTCTGGCGATCGAAATTCGCCTTGTAGGCCTCGGCATTGAACGGCGTTCCATCCTGGAATTTGACGCCGGGACGCAGCTTGAAGGTCCAGGTCTTGTAATCCTCGGAATGCGTCCAGGACAGCGCGAGCCTTGGTTGAGGCTCGCCCTTGGCGTCGAGATAGGTGAGCGTGTCGAAGATCGCGGACGACGCGGTCAATGCCGCAGTGTCATAGACGCCGACCTTCAATGGATCGAAACCGGGGATGTCGAGCTCGAGGCCGACGGTGATGCTGCCGCCCTGCTTTTGGGCGCTTGCGGGCATGATGGAGAGCGCCGCAGCAAATCCCGTCACAAGAAATATCTGCGCAAGCGCATGCGCGCGACCGGCTGCCTTCATCATGCCCTCTCCCAAGGTGAGCGACGTCCGGTGTTCACGGATCATCGTGTGATGAGCTGCGAGATTGTCCGGAATCATCACGCCCGGCAAGCCGGAAGAAAGTTGGCGGGTGATAAAGCCGCAGGGGATTATTCGCGCGCCGTCGCGTTGTCCGTGAACCTCGCGATCTCGTCGCCGCTCAATCCGATTTCTTTCAGATACGATAGCGTGTGCTCGCCGAGCGTCGACATCCGCGGCGCGGCTGCAACCTTCGCGCCCGACATGCGGAACGGCAGGTTCATCACCTTGAAGGTTCCACCGTCGTCCTGAACTTCGGCGAGCGCGCCGCGATGCGCGATTTGCGGATCGGCGAGCGCCTCACGCACCGTGCGATAGGCCGACGACGGCACGCCGTATTCGTTCAGCGCGGCGAGGCACTGCGCGGTGGTGACGCTGCGCGACCAGGCCTCGACGCCGTCCATCAGGCTCGCCCAGTTCTCCCGCCGATCGGAATATCTGGCGAAGCGCGGATCGGTGATCCACTCGGCGTGCCCGATCACTTGCATCAGGCTCTGGAACGTCTTCTCGCTGGCGATCGCGACCATCACATAGCCATCGGTGGTCTCACTCGGCCCGAACATCGGACGTTGTGTCGCCTTCACCTCGAATTGCGACCACTGCACTTCGTTCAGCGTCAGGCTCAACATCGATTCCAGCATGGAGACGTCGATGTGCTGGCCCTGGCCTGAGACGCTGCGCTGATAGAGCGCGGCCGAGATCGCGCCGAAGGCGTAGACGCCGGTCAGCACGTCGGCGTGGTAGATGCCGCAATAGTCGGGCCGGCTGCGGCCGGGCTGGTAGGCGAGATGCGCCATCTCGTAGCCGGAGGCAGCGTGGATGACCGGCGCATAGGCCGGCAGCTCGGCCGACGGCCCGGTCTGGCCGTAGCCGGAGATCGAGCAGAAGATCAGCCTTGGATTGATGTCGCGGATCGCCGCGTAGTCGAGCTTCAACCGCCGCATCACCCCGGGCCGGAAATTCTCCACCAGCACGTCGGCGGTGGCGATCAGCCGCCGCACCGCCTCGACGCCGGCCGGCGACTTCAGGTCCAGCACCATGCTGTTCTTGCCGACATTGAGCTGGCCGAAGGCGGTCGAGCAGTTGTTGCGGAGTGGCGGACGGGTGCGCATCGTCTCGCCCTCGGTGGTCTCGATCTTGATCACCTCGGCGCCCATGTCGGCGAGCATCCGCGTGCAATGAGGACCGGCGATCGTGGTCGAGAAATCGATCACGCGGAGCCCGCCGAAGCTTTGCGTCAAATTGCCCTTATTGTCGCCGGCCAGTATCTTGTCCAAGGCTCCCCTCCGCCGCGGTCGTATCACCCTGCCGCGTGGCGTGACGTTAGAGTGAGCCGCCCCGGCAGGAAAGCGCCTCTGCCGTTTGGGACCATTCGGATTCCCACGGACCGTGAGAAGCAAACTGGACCCGATCTTGCATTGCAAGACGAAGGGGTCGAAGCGAGGGCGCTGTTGAGGGTCTTGTTCGTCACGACGGAGATGGACGATTTCGTCCGCGTGGGCGGGCTTGCCGCCGTATCCGCCGCCCTGCCCCGGGCCTTGCGCCCGTGGAGCGATGTCAGGGTCTTGCTTCCCGGCTATCGCGACATCGTCGAACACCTCACCCATATTGAAATTGTTGGCGAATGCGCAAGCCTGGCGGAGATGCCGGCGGCCTCGCTCGGCCGCGCATCGACCAAGGACGGCCTGCCGGTCTACGTGCTGCTGTGCCCGCAGCTCTACGACCGGCCGGGCAATCCGTATGGCGATGAGCAGGGCCGCGACTGGCCTGACAACGATATCCGCTTCGGCCGCTTTGCCTCCGCTGCTGCCGAACTTGCAACCGGAACGTTGGACAAGAATTGGGCAGCCGACCTCGTTCACGCCAATGACTGGCAGGCGGCGCTCACACCCGCCTACCTCGCCTGGCGCGGCGCGCGGATTCCCTCGATCCTGACCATCCACAACCTGGCCTATCAGGGCCTGTTCGCGAAGGAGGCGCTGCGGCGGATCGGCGCACCCGAGAGCTCCTTCCACATCGACGGACTCGAGTTCTACGACAAGCTGTCCTTCCTCAAGGGCGGCCTGGTCTATGCCTCGCATCTGACGACGGTGAGTGCGACCTATGCCCGGGAGATCACCACGCCCGAGCTCGGCTGCGGACTCGAGGGCCTGCTGCGCGTGCGCTCCAGCGCCGACCAGCTGACCGGCATCCTCAACGGCATCGACGAGAGCTGGGACCCGCGCTACTGCCCGCAGCTCGCCCAGCCATTCGCCGCCGGCGACTGGAAGGGCAAGCAGGCCAATGCCGACTATGTCCGCCGCCAGCTCGGGCTTGCGGTGTCGCGAGGGCCGATCTTCGGCCTGGTCGCCCGCCTCGTGCATCAGAAGGGCGTCGACCTCGTGCTGCAGGCGGCCGATCAAATCGTCGATGCCGGCGGCCAGATCATCGTCACCGGCATCGGCGAGCCCGAGATCGAGGACGCGCTGGTGCGGGCGCATCGGCGACGGCCGGATGCGATCGGCGTCATCATCGGCTTTAACGATGCGCAGGCCCGGCGCATCTTCGCCGGCAGCGATTTCACGCTGATGCCGTCACGCTTCGAGCCGTGCGGACTGAGCCAGATGTATGCGCAACGCTTCGGCTCGCTGCCGATCGGCCACCAGACCGGCGGCCTGGCCGAAACCATCACCGACGGCGAGACCGGCTTCCTGTTCTCGCAACCGTCGGCGGAATCCTTCCTCGGCGGCGTAAGGCGGGCCTTCGACGCCTACCGCGCCAAGGACCGGCTCGACACCATGCGCCGCAGCGCGATGGCGCGCTCGTTCAGCTGGAGCCTGTCGGCCGCCTGCTACGGCGCGCTCTACCAGCGGCTGGTGTCACCCCGGCTGGCCGCGTGATTGATCCACCTCGCGCGCTTGTGAAGCCGGGCATCGCTGGCACACCAACGCATTTGTAACAACCAGACTCGGCCTACCGAAGCTATACTCGCGACCTCGTCGTCCACGGCACCTGCCCGGACGATGGCGCATGCATTTGCTTCGGACTGATGGACTTTTTCAAAACCCGTTTTGCGGTGGAGGAACATCATGGAAGTCAACGAAGAGCGCCTCAATTCATTCATGGGAAAGATGATCGGCGATGTCGGCGCAGCCATGAACGCGTCGCTGATGCTGCTGGGCGACAAGCTCGGCCTCTACAAGGCCCTCGCCGATGGCGGTCCAATGGACCCCGCGACGCTGGCCAAGGCGACCGGCACCACCGAACGCTATGTCCGGGAGTGGCTGTCGGCGCAGGCAGCCTCCGGCTATGTCGAGTATGACAAGACATCAGGCAAATTCTCGATGCTGCCCGAGCAGATCATGGCGCTGGCGGACGAGGACAGCCCGGTCTTCCTCGGCGCCGTCGGCAGCCTGGTCTCCGCGACCTTCCTCGACGAACCGAAGATCTCCGACGCGTTCAAGACCGGCAAGGGCGTCGGCTGGAACAAGCGCAGCGAGTGCCTGTTCTGCGGAACGGCACGCTTCTTCCGCACGAGCTACAAGCACCATCTGGTGCAGGAATGGCTGCCGGCGCTCGAGGGTGTCGTCGACAAGTTGAAGCGCGGCGCCAAGGTTGCCGATGTCGGCTGCGGCCATGGCGTGTCGACACGGCTGATGGCCGAGGCCTTTCCCAACTCGACGTTCTTCGGTTTCGATTATCACGACGGCTCGATCCAGGCCGCGCGTGAGCAGGCAAGAGCAACCGGTCTGTCGGATCGCGTTCGCTTCGAGACGCAGTCCGCGAAGACATTTCCGGCCCACGGCTATGACCTCGTCTGCTTCTTCGACTGCCTGCACGACATGGGCGATCCCGTCGGCGCGCTCAAGCACACCCGATCGACGCTGGCCGATGACGGCACCTGCCTGTTGATCGAGCCGTTTGCGCACGACCGGCTGGAGGACAATTTCAATCCCGTCGGGCGCGTCTACTACGCGGCGTCAACCATGGTCTGCACGCCGGCGTCGCTCGATCAGGAGGTCGGGCTCGCGCTCGGCGCGCAGGCCGGCGAGGCAAGGCTGCGCGAGGTGGCCCGCCAGGCCGGCTTCACGCGCTTCCGCCGCGCGGCGGAGACGCCGTTCAACCTGATCCTCGAAGCACGGCCGTAATGAAGTGCTCACGGCCCGGGGCCTCAAGCGGCCCCGGGCTTGCGCCCCGTATCTTGTCTACTCCTGGGTCGTCACCGCAAGCGACAGCCGCCGAATCCCCGGTGCCGCAAACAGCACCACCGGAAGCATGATCAGCCAGGAGAGCGACCAGGCTTGCAGCCAGTAGGTCAGGACCCTTCCCGTATTGAGCAGCGGATAGCTGGCGATCGCCGCCGCGATGGCGCAGGTCAAGCCCGACTGCAGGATGCCAAACACGAAGTGGCTGTAGCGACGCGGGATTCTCAACATGCTGACCTCCAAACAGCTGCAGGTCGCTGAGAAGCAAAAGCTGTGCCTTGGCCGGGCTTGCGTGCCTACTCTGCCGCGAGCAGCGTTCCCTGAGGCTCCTCGTGAAGAACGACGCCCGACAGCGGATCGAACTCGCCGATCCAGGGGCGGCGTTGCAGCACCGCTTTGGTATGCGCATAGCCCGCGTCCCAGCGCTGCATGATGCCGGACGGGCTGAAGTCGATATCCTTGGTGTGGGTCTCGCGATCGAGCTGCGGCGCCAGCAGACGCACGACATGCATCCGCGTCGGACAGCCGTAAGCCGCGAGCTCGCGTACCGCCGCGCTGTTGCGCTCTCCTTCCGGCAGGCGCGCCGCGAGCTGGTTGATGACGTGGCGCAGCCGATGCGCCTGCTGCTGGCGCGCGATGTGGCTGGCGATCCGACTGGAATATTGCACGTCCTTGTGCCGGTTCAGCACCTCGGCCATCGTGGTCGGCTCCGTGCCGGACGGATTCCACAGATGTACCGCGAAGATCAGCGAGTTCTTGCGCGGATTGTCGTCGAACACGGCCTCCGTCGGCGTGTTCGACAGGATGCCGCCGTCCCAGTACAGCTCACCATCGATGCGGATCGCCGGGAATGCCGGCGGCAGCGCGCCGGAAGCCATCACGTGCTTGACGCCGAGCCTGACGTCGCGGCTGTCGAAATAGTGCATCTCGCTGGTGCGGACATGGGCTGCGCCGACCGTCAGCCGCGGCGTGCATTGATTGACCAGATCGAAATCGACGAGCTCGGTGAGCGTCTTCTCCAGCGGCGCGGTCGAGTAGTAGCCGGCATTGTCGGCGCCGAGCGGATAGCTGTCACCGGCATGCGCCAGCGGGTTCGGCCGGAAGAAGCCGGGAATGCCGTTGGTCACCGTCGACCAATAGGACAGCTTTTCGTTGAAGCCGGGAAAGACGTCGCGAAAGCTCCAGACCGGGCTCTGCTCCATCTTCTTCCAGAACTCGCGCAGCCGCGACAGCCGCCGCTCAGGAGCATTGCCGGCGATCAGGCTGGCATTGATGGCGCCGATCGAGGTGCCGATGATCCAGTCCGGCTCGATGCCGGCCTCATGCAGCGCCTGATAGACGCCGGCCTGGTAGGAGCCGAGCGCACCGCCGCCCTGCAGCACCAGGACGACCTGCCCTGGATCAGAGGCGGAATTCCGCGACGAACAATTGTCCTGGTCGGTCATGTCAGGCTCCCTGCAAATCCTCTCTCCGCCTCGAATTTCGCGGGCGGATGGTCGGTGTTACCTTCACGTTTCAGTGCGCTATCAAAGCCGTCCACGGCACGCTCGGGCGGCTCCTGGCGGCCACGGACTGTGCGCCGCGCGCGGACCAAGTTGAAATGCCCGTTTGCTTCCACAACGATAGGCTGCCGCTATCGTGGTTCGGGTGTCATTCGGCGCAGGTTTCGGCTAGCTTGGCGGACGGAAGCAGACAGGGCAGCAGCACCATGGAAATGCATCAGGTCAGGTATTTCCTTGCCGTCGCGCGATTGCTGAACTTCACGCGGGCCGCCGACGAGTGCAACGTGACGCAGCCGTCGCTGACGCGCGCGATCAAGCAGCTCGAGGCCGAACTCGGCGGCGACCTGTTCCGCCGCGAGCGCCCGGCCGCGCAACTGACCGAGCTCGGCCAGCGCATGCTGCCGCTACTGCAGCAGTGCTACGATGCCGCCTCCGGCGCGCGCATGCTCGCCTCATCCTTCAAAAGCGGCGAGATCGGTGCACTGCGGATCGCGCTGACCCATTCGGTGGATCTGTCGCTGCTGATCCCCTATCTCGACCAGATCAAGCGGCAGTTCAACCGGCTGGAATTCCGCTTTCTCCGCGGCACCAGCGCCGAAGTCGCCGAATATCTGAAGAGGGGCGAGGCCGAGCTCGGCATCGCCGCGGAGCTCGGCAGCGACTGGGATCGGCTCGACACATGGCCGCTGTTCACCGAGCACTTCTACCTCGTGATGAGCCGGACGCATCCGCTGGCCAGCCGCGACCGGATCGGCTTCGACGATCTGCAGGGCGAGCAATTGCTGTCGCGGAGCTATTGCGAGCACGCCGAACGCGTCGGCAGCACACTGCGCGAGCACGGCGTGGCCGTGGACGGCAGCCATCAGATCTCCTCCGAGCGCGATTTGATCGAGCTGGTCGAGGCCGACATCGGCATCTCCGTGATCCCGCACACCGCGACGATCCCGGACACGCTGAAGCGCACCACGGTCGACGGGCTCGATTCAAGGCGGACCGTGCATCTCTACGGCGTTGCCGGCCGCCAGCGCACCGCGGTCGCCTCCGCGGTGATGCGGATGCTGCGCGGTACGGACTGGCAGCAATATCTGGCGAAAAGCGCCTGATGGGCTTTTTGCTTGAGCATGATCTTCTCGGAAAACCGGCCTCCACTTTTCCGGATCATGCTTTAGCGGCCGGCGTCTTCCACCGCCTTGAGGAGATCGTCGATCTCCATCCGCTTGCGGAAATCAGGGTCGACGAAGCGCGCCTTCACCATCCCGTCGCGGCCAACCACGAAGGTCGCGGGGATCGGCAATACCCAGCCGTCATTGCCGTGGAAATCGGAGAAATCAAGGTAGGACAGCAGGCCCTGGATCTCGCTATCGAGCCAGATCGCGAGATTGAGCGACAGCGCGTAGCCGTTGTCGAGATCGGTCAGGATCGGAAACGGTGCGCCGGCCTCGGCCTTGAACTGCGACGCATATTTCTGCGTCTCCGGCATGATGCCGACGACCTGCCCACCCCGCTGCTGGATGCGATCGAGAGCCTTGACGACGGCGCCGACATTGATCCGGCAATACGGGCACCAGTGCCCTCGGAAGAACATCGCAATCACCGGCCCCTGTTGCAGCAGTGCCGGAAGCGTGACGAGCCGGCCGCGGTCGTCCGGCAGCATGAAGGGCGGCATCGCCTCACCCGGCCGCGGCGCGCTTTCGCCACCACCATTCTGCTTGAGCCGCCCGACCAGGCGGTCGACGGCTTCGCTGTAGGCCGGGAAGATGTCGCGTCCGGCCGCGGCATAGGCTTCGAGCCGTTCGCGCAGCGAGCCTTCCATGTCGCGACAATGCAGGAAAGCCTGCCTGAGGCGTTCGGCATTGGCTGGCGTGAGCTGCGTCATTTCAGGCTCCGACGGACGAGTTGGGGACGATCTTATTTTCCGGCGCAGGCCGCCCGCAAGGGGCAGCCTGCACCTTTGGCCGCGATCAGTTGATGTAGAAATTGCCGGTCGGATCGAGCCGACCCGACGCTGAATAGAGCTCGCCATTGTTCATGAAGAAGACGGTGTTGTGCGGCACCTTGGTGGCGTGCTTCATCATGGTCTCGTTGTTCTTCTCGGTCGACGCCATCGCCATCGCGGACATCTTGCCGGGGCCGGCATACATGTAGGCCATGCCGGATTTGAATTCCCACGCGGCCTGCGCGAGGGCCGAGGTGGCGACGACGGCAAGAGCCGCAGCGGCGATCAGGATCTTGGAACGGGTGGTCATGGGGGCTCCCTGGGATGGACGCCCGCCAATCGGGCGCGTCTCCATCAAGGGACAGCCTGCCTTCACAATGAAATGCCGATCCCCAATCGGTTCGATAGCCGCCGTGCATCGCGCGCCGATAGCGGCGGGCTATCGAGTCGAGAGCAGCTTCGCATTTCCTCTCCTCGGTTCGAATCGCCATCCTGCGCGGAATGTCAACGCACAGGAGAAAGCCATGCCCCGCTTCGCCATTCGCCAGCTCGCAACGCTCTGCGCGCCGCTGCTGCTCGTTCTCGCCCTGGTCTCGAGTTCGCCCTCGGCCCGGGCCGACAGCGATGACGGCGTGGTCCGCGTCAAGAGCGCGGTCCCGATGATGGAGGCGATCGCCCGCATCAAGGCCGACATCGCCGCCAAGGGGATCAAATTCTTTTCCGAGATCGATCAATCGAAACTCGCGGCCGATGCCGGGATCAAGCTGCGGCCGTCGACGCTGCTGGTGTTCGGCAATCCGCCGCTCGGCACTCAATTCATCACCTCGAACCCCAATGCCGGGCTCGATTGGCCGGTGCGGCTCTTGCTGACGCAGGACGACAATGGCGATGTCTGGGCGGTCTGGACCGATTTCCAGTGGATCGCCCGCCGCCACAACATCCATGACCGCGAAGCGCAGTTCAAGATGGCGACGTCGGTGGTGCAATCGATCACTTCGACGATCGCAACCAAGTAACGCCGCCTCGGCCTGGCGCGTAGAATGATCGGGTCGCATCACGGATGCGGCCCGACAGCCCGTTGGAGGATCGAGCCATGAAACCGGAACCATTCGACGTCGTGATCCTTGGCGGTGGCAATGCCGGCATCGGCGTTACCGGCCCGACGCGCCGCGCCGGAATGTCGGTTGCGATGATCGAGGGTGACCTGCTGGGCGGCACCTGTCCCAACCGCGGCTGCACGCCCAAGAAGGTGCTGGTCGCGGCCGGCCATGCCCTGCACGAGATCGAACGTGCCTCCATGCACGGCATCACGGTCGGCAAACCGAGGCTCGACTGGGCCGCGCTGATCGATCGCGAGAAGGATTTGATCAAGGACATCCCGGCCAACCTCGCGCGGTCGATGGCCCATCGCAATGTCGAGGTCATCAGGGGCTATGGCGCCTTTGCCGGCCCGAACGCGATCCGCGTCAACGATCGCCTGCTGGAAGCCAAACATATCGTGATCGCCACCGGATCGAAGCCGCGCCCGCTGCCGATTCCCGGCGCCGAGCACATGATCACCTCGGATGACATGCTGAGCGAGCGGACGCTGCCGGCCTCGGTGATCTTCATCGGCGGCGGCGTGATCTCGCTGGAGTTCGGTCATGTCTACGCCCGTGCCGGCGCCGGGGTCACCATCCTGGAGGCACTGCCGCAACTGCTGCCGGCCATGGACGGCGACGCCGTTGCGCAGCTGCAAGCTGAAAGCGAGCGGATCGGCATCCGCATCAAGACCAGCGTCAGCGTCAAGCGGATCGAACCGGCCGACGGACGGCTGCGTGTCGTCTACGTTCACGATGGTATCGAACAGACAGCCCTTGCCGACCGCGTGGTCAATGGCGCCGGACGCATCGCCAATGTCGATCGGCTCGATCTTGCCGCCGGCCAAGTCGTGCACGACAACGGCCGCGTCAGCGTCGACCGCTATCTGCGCTCGACCTCGAATCCGCTCGTCCATGTCTGCGGCGATGCGGTGCCGGTCTCGCCACAGCTTTCTCCGATCGCGACCTATGAGGGCGATATCGTCGGCCGCAACATCGTGGACGGACCGACCCACAGCCCCGATTACGCGAGCATGGCGACGTCGGTCTACACTGTGCCGGCGCTGGCTTCGGTCGGGTTGACCGAAGCCGCGGCGAGGAAAAGCGGCCTCGCCGTCGACGTTCACATCAACGACATGCATGACTGGTTCTCGGCGCGCACCTACGCCGAAACCGTGGCGTGGTCGAAGGTCATCGTCGAAAGCGGCAGCGACCGCATCGTCGGCGCGCATTTCGTCGGCCATGACGGCCAGGAGCTGGTCAACCTGCTTGGGCTCGCGATGCGGTTCGGCATCACCGCGCGGCAGATCCGGGAGCAGGTCTACGCCTATCCGACCTTCACCTCAGACATCAAGAACATGCTCGGCCGCTGATAGCGCGGCGCTATCGAGTCCAGAGCTATCGGGCATTTCAAGCCGTGCGCAATCTCAATCATGGTGACCTCATCGCCAGCCACATCCGAAGGCCACGGCAGAAACAGAGGAGACCACCATGTTGAAATCCAGACGTCTGCACACGCTCGGCTTCGCGCTCGCCGCCATCGTCGCGGGTTCGTTCGCCGCCGTATCGACCGCCTCGGCCGGCGAATGCCCCGCCGGCAAGATGAAGCCCGGCGTCCGCGAGATGGTCGACTATAAGCCGGTCGGCGTCACCGACGTCACGCTCGGTGCGATCGACCTCGAGAAGCAGCCCGCCCACATCAAGGACCGTGAGCTGCGCTTCCGCAAGCTGACCATCGAGCCCGGCGGCATCGTGCCCTGGCACAGCCATGACGATCGGCCGGCGCTGATCTTCGTCCAGCAGGGCGAGATCGTCGAATACGCCAGCAACTGCGCCGAGCCGATCGTGCACAAGGCCGGCGACATCCGTCCCGAAGTCTTCGGCACCTCGCACTGGTGGAAGAACCTCGGCACGGAAACCGTGATCCTCTATGTCGGCGACGTCCGCAAGGATCCGCACGACCACAACATGTGACGCCATCAACGAGCGCTTTGCCCAAAGCAAAAAGCCCTCGTTGCCGGATGTGACGTCCTGAAGTCCGTGCTGCCCCACACGACCAGGCGTCACATCCCTCCTCTTCCAGCGGAGCCGTGCCATGACCGAAATGTCAGCTTCGATGAAAGCCGACGCGACGACGATACATTCGCCCGGCGCGGCGGTACGTTCGCTGGTCATCGGCCTGACCGCCTTCCTGACCGTCGTCGACCTGTTCGCGACGCAGGCGATCCTGCCGTCGCTGACCCGGCACTACAACGTGACGCCCGCCGCGATGGGCTTTGCGGTCAATGCCAGCACCATGGGCATGGCGATTGCCGGCCTCGTGGTGGGATTTCTCAGCCCGCACATCGAGCGCCGGCGCGGCATTCTGGTCAGCCTGCTTCTGCTCGCAGTACCAACGACGCTGCTGGCGAGCGCCCCCGACCTCACCACCTTCACAATCCTGCGCGTGATGCAGGGCCTGTGCATGGCCTCGGCCTTTGCGCTGACGCTGGCGTATCTCGGCGAGCAATGCAGCGCGATGGATGCCGGCGGCGCCTTCGCGGCCTATATCACCGGCAATGTCGCAAGCAATCTGGTCGGCCGACTGGTGTCGGCGGCGGTCGCGGATACATTCGGGCTGGCATCGAACTTCTATTTCTTTGCGTTGCTCAACCTCGCCGGGGCGGCGCTGGTCTATGTCACCATCAAGCGCGCCCGGCCAATGCACGCGATGCCGACGACCCAGTCGCCGCTGCAAGCCACGATCGCGCACTGGCGCGATCCGGCGCTCCGCGCCGCCTTCGCGATCGGCTTCTGCATCCTGTTCGCCTTCATCGGCACGTTCACCTTCGTCAATTTCGTGCTGGTGCGCGCGCCGCTGTCGCTCGGCATGATGGATCTCGGCTTCGTCTACTTTGTGTTCCTGCCGTCGGTGGTGACAACCCTGCTGGCAGGCCGGGCGGTCACACTGGTAGGCATCCGACCGGCCATCTGGGGCGCGCTGGCGGTCGCAGGCATCGGCCTGATGCTGCTGCTGAGTTCACATCTTGCTCTCGTACTCGTTGGCATGGTGCTGGTCGGTGTCGGCACGTTCTTCGCGCAAGCCGTTGCGACCGGTTACGTCGGCAAGGCCGCCCAGGACAATCGCGGTGTCGCGAGCGGGACTTATCTCGCCTGCTATTTCCTCGGCGGCCTTGTGGGGACAGCCGTGCTCGGCCAGTTGTTCGACCGTTTCGGATGGGTTGCCTGTGTCGCCGGTGTCGCGACTGCACTGGCGGTCGCCGCCTGTCTGACGGCACGCCTTGTGATTACGTCGTCGTCTTCCGCGTCTCCGGCATGACGAAAAAGATCATCAACAACCCGAGCGCGGCGACGCCGGCCAGTCCCATGAACGCGGTGCTGCTGCCGAGCTTGTCGCTGACATAGCCGGCCAGCACGGTGCTGAGCGAGGCACCGATGCCGGTGGCGGTGCCGACGATGCCCTGCGCCAGGTTGAAATGGCCGCTGCCGAAGGCGACATCGGCGACGATCAAGGGCACCATGACGCTGAACACCGCCGCGGTGATGCCGTCGAAGATTTGAACCACGACCAGCAGATAGGGATCCCGCACGGTCGCGAACAGCACGCCGCGGACCACCAGCGCGCCGAAAGCGAGCAGCAGCAGCGGCCGGCGGCCGATCTGCTGCGCCTTGCGCCCGACTGAGGGCGAGGTCAGCGCAACAATCGCCTGCGGCACGATGATGCAGGCCGCGATCAGCACCGGCGCCCATTGGCTCGACCGTGTCGTCACCACGCCCGCCATCAGCGGCAACATTGCGGCGTTGGCCAGCTGGAACAGCAAGACGCTGCCGGCGAAGATCAAGAGCGGCTTCTGCTTCACCAATGTCCAGATACTGGTCGCTCGCTTGTCCGGCGTCTCGCGCTTCACTTCGCCATGGGCCTGCGCGATGTCGATCTCGCGTTCGCGGATCCGCGACAGCGCCAGCAATGTCGGGATCGCGAGCAGGAACGTCACCAGGAACACCGAGCGGCTCGACAGCAGATAGCCGCAGGCGCCCATCAGCGCCGCGGCCGAGCCATTGCCGAGCGACGCAAAGCGCGCGTTGCGGCCGAGCCGTTCGCCGATCGCAAGCGGCCCGACCAGGCCGAGGCTGATCGCGGCGATCGCCGGACCCAGCACGCAGCTCGCCAGCGCATGCATCGTTGCAGCCAACGTCACCACAGGAAAGATCGGCCAGACGGCATAGGCGAGCGCACTGACGCCGATGGTCGCAACCGCAAACCCCGCGACGATCCGCTCCGAACGCGCGGCGTCGACGATCGCGCCGCCAGGCATTTGCCCGAGCAGCCCGATGATGCCGCCGATCGACAGCACAAAGCCGATCTCGACCTGGGTCCATTTCTGGGTGGTCAGGTAGACCGCAACGAAGGGACCGAACCCGGTCTGCACGTCGGCGAGGAAGAAGATGAACCAGTCGAGGCCACGCTGGCTTTCGCGC
This sequence comes from Bradyrhizobium jicamae, assembly GCF_018130695.1. Classification (GTDB taxonomy): domain Bacteria; phylum Pseudomonadota; class Alphaproteobacteria; order Rhizobiales; family Xanthobacteraceae; genus Bradyrhizobium; species Bradyrhizobium jicamae_B. The sequence continues at coordinate 80,675 of NZ_JAFCJX010000034.1, forward strand.
GACGGCGCATGCGGCGCGTCCGGAGCGGGCTGCTCCGGCGCGAGCGGCGCAACATGGCCGCTGTCGGCTGATCGCTTGCCACGATCGTCGCCAACCGTCTCGAAAGTAGGATTCGGACGCGCGACCAGGATCATACCCCCTAATGCTCAAAATCCCATGGCTGCAGCTTTCCGGCAGCGCCCAACACGATCAACGGCGTGTCCTCCTTGTATTCCGGCGCGGCACTCACCTGCTCCTTGGTCAACTCCAGCGTGATGCTGTCGCTCTTGTTGGAAACGCCGGCAAAATGCAGCGCGTTCCAGTCGACCACGATCTTGCGGCTGCCGACGCCGAGGAAGCCGCCGAAATCGATCACCGCCGCGCGCACGGTGCCGCCGCGATCGACGATGACGTCGACGATGCGGCCCATGTCTTCATTCGCCGCACTGCGGACGTCGCGCCCGAGAATGCCATGCGCGTCGCGCGCGCCGATCACGGTGACCGAGGGCGGCGGGGCCGGTTCCTTCTTCTCCGTGGCCGCGTTGGGCGACGGCGTGGCGGGCGCATCGGCGGCTTTCGCCGGAGCGAACGCCGCAAGCGCCAGCGCGGCGATGGCGATCAGCAGTCTCGAACGCATGGTACCTCCCCAACAGATTGAGCGCCGCGCGGTCGTCTCAAGCCAGGACGTCCTCAAGCCAAGTCGTCAGTGCGTCAGCACGATCGACACCTGGATCTGCCCGCGCGTGCGCAGCACCTCGAGCGACACTTCCCCGTCATGCCGGCGCAGCCGCAAGTCGACGCTGGAGGCGCCGAGCCTGAGGTCACGCAGCACCACGTCATGGAGAAATTCCGGCAGCCGCGGATCGCGCAGCCGAATCTCACCCCTGACGGCATCGAACTCGAGCCCGAGCGCGGCCTCCAGCAAGGTAAAGGCCGTTGCACTCGCCCAGGCCTGCGGCGCGCAGGCGACGGGATAGAGAACGGGACCGCGGCGCCTCTCGCGGCGGAAGCCGCAGAACAGCTCCGGCAGCCGCCGCAGGTCCATGTAGCTCGCAGCGTCGAACAGCGCCTTGAACAGATGCGCCACCGAATGCTTCAGGCCATAGCGCGCGAAGCCGAGCGCAATCAGCGCGTTGTCGTGCGGCCAAATCGAGCCGTCGTGATAGGACATCGGATTGTAGCGGGCCTCGCCGACGGCGACGGTGCGGATGCCCCAGCCCGAGAAGAACTTCTGGCTCATCAGATCGGCCGCGACGCGCCGCGCGCGCGCTTCGCTGACGATGCCGGTGAACAGCAACTGCCCGGCATTCGAGGTGCGCACCCGGCACGGCTGCTTGGCGCCATCGAGCGCCAGCGCATAGGTGCCGAGCTCCTCGCACCAGAAGGCCTCCTCGAACTGCTCGCGCAGCCGGTCGGCCTCGGCCTCCAGGATCTTCGCGCGATCCGCATAGCCGAGCCGCCGCGCCGCCCGCGCGGCGAGTTGCTTGCCGGCATAGACATAGCCCTGCACTTCCGACAGCGCGATGTAGCCTTCGGCGAGCTTGCCGTCGGCGTGGAAGATGGCGTCGAAGGAGTCCTTCCAGCCCTGATTGGCGAGCCCCTGCTCGGTGGCGCGCTGGTATTCGACAAAGCCGTCCTGATCGGGATCGCCGGGACCGTCGATCCATTGCAGCCCGGCCTCGATCGCCGGCCACAGCTCACGCAGCGTCTCCTCGTCGCCGGTCCGCTCGAGATAGAGCCCGGCGAGCAGCACGAACAGAGGAGTCGAATCGACGCTGCCGTAATATTGCGCGAACGGCACCTCGCGCAGCGCCGCCATCTCGCCGCCGCGCATCTCGTGCAGGATCTTTCCGGGCGCTGCATCCGCCAGCGGATCGACCTTCCTGGCCTGGAAGAAAGCCAGCCGCTTCAGCACACCCTTGGCGATGCGCGGATCGACCCACAGCATCTGCATCGCCGTGATCAGGCCGTCGCGGCCGAATGTCGTCGAGTACCAGGGGATGCCGGCATAGGGATAGCGGCCCTGCGGCGTCTCGGTCATCAGCATGTTGAGGTCGGCCATCGCCTGGCTCAGCACCTCGTTGAAGATGTTGTTCGAGGTCTCGATCGTGGCCGCGCCCGCCGACGACTTCCGCATCTCCCGGCGGTGCGCCAGCAGGCCGCGGAAGAACGGCGCCGGCTTTTGCAGCACCGGCCTGTTGCATGACACCGCCACGAACAGCGACGTCACCTGCGCGGGCGCGAGCTCGAAATGGTAGGTCGCCGCGTTGACCGACAGCCGCGTCGGCCGCGGATCGAAATGCAGCGCCGTGATCCGCGACTGGCCGTCGAGCCCGGCATATTCCAGCACGACGTCGGTCGGGCCGAGCAGCTTGCTCGAGCCGGTGCCGCGGCGCGGACGCCGCTCGCCGCGCACCTCAAAGAGATCGGCGAAGTCATTGTCGAACAGCAGCGTGAGATCGAAGCTCGCCGGATGCTCGCCATGGTTCTGCAACCCGATACGCTGGTAGGCGGTGCCGCGCCACAGGAAGATCGAGCGCACGATGTGGAGCGTGTCCTTCTGCAGCACCAGGCGGTCGTTGCGATAGACGTCGGAATTTGAGAGATCGACGGTCAGCGCCGAATTGTCGTCGCGCAGATTCGAGCCGAGCAGCAGCGGCTGCATGTCGTCGAGCACCATCTCGAGCCGCGCCAGATAGCGCGTGTCGGAATTGAACAGGCCATCGGGCCCGCCGGCGGAGGCGCCGATGTCGCCATGGCTGTCGAGCACGATGAAGGTGTCGTCATGCTTGAGCGAGCGCCGCGGCCGCGCCGCGGGGCCCGTCATCGGGATGTAGAACGCGGACTCGTCGACCTCCTCGACGAGGCGGGCGGTGACGGAAGCAAGTTGCGTGACGACGTCGGATGCCATTGGGACCTCGGGCGGGTTGTCGAACTGCGATGAACGCACCGGGACGCAAGACCACTGATTCAAGCGCGATAGGATCAACGCGCTTCAGTTTTTTGTTTGAGCATGATCTTTTCGGAAAACCGCTTCACACTTTTCCGGATCATGCTCATGCGACGTCAGGCCGCGCTGGCGGCGAGCCGACCCATTTCCCGCGCAACCAACTCACGGTACGGGCCCTTGCCCTGCACAAGGACGTCAGGCGGACCATCCTCGATGATCCGGCCGCCCTGCAACATGACCACGCGGTCGAAATTGCGCAGCGTCGCCAGCCGATGCGCGATCGCGATCACGGTGCGGCCGCGCATCAGGCGCGACAGCGCTTCGCGGATCGCCTCCTCCGAATCCGCATCAAGCGCGGCGGTCGCCTCGTCGAGCAGCAGGATCGGCGCATCCTTCAGGAAAGCGCGCGCGATCGCGATGCGCTGGCGCTGGCCGCCCGACAGCTTGATGCCGCGATCGCCGACGATGGTCTCCATGCCGTCCGGCAGCGTCTCGATGAAATCGCAGCGCGCCGCGATGGCCGCGCGCAGCACCTCGCTGTCGGTGGCGTTCGGCCGGCCGTAGCGGATGTTCTCCATGATCGAGCGGTGGAACAGCGAGATGTCCTGCGGCACCACCGAGATCGCCGCACGCAGGCTGAGCTGGGTGACGCGCGCGATGTCCTGGCCGTCGATGGTGATGCTGCCGTTCTGCACATCGTAGAACCGCTGCAGCAAGGTGAAGACGGTCGACTTGCCGCCGCCGGACTGGCCGACCAGGCCGACGCGCTGGCCGGGCTGGATCCGCAGGCTGAAGCGCTCGAACACCTGCAGGCCGCCGGGATACTCGAATGAGACATTGTTGAAGGCGATCGCCGCGCCACTCTTGACCAGCGGCTCCGCCTCCGGGTGGTCCTTCAGCTCATGCGGCTGCAGCAATGTCGCCAGCGCCTCGGTCAACCGCGCCACGTGCTGGGTGACGTCGACCAGGGCCACCGCGAGATCGCGGGTGGCGCTGAGGATGGAAATGCCGAGCGTGCAGACCAGCACGACGTCGCCGGTGGTCGCGGAACCCGCCTGCCAGAGATTGATCGCCCAGGCCAGCATCGCAATCGTCAGCACCACGGTCACACCGGCGTGGGTGAGGCGGAGCTTTTCGAGATAGCGCAGGGACCGGCCGCGTGCGGAAAGTTCCCGGTTCACCGTCGCGTCGAAGCGGTCGTGCTCATAGCCGAGCCCACAGAAGGCGCGGACCAGCGGCAGATTGTTGATGACGTCGACCATTTCGCCGTCGACCGCCGCAGCCTTGTCGGCGAACTCGTCATGCAGCGGCTTGCCGGCCGCAGCCATGCGGAACATCGCGAAAACCATGGTTCCCGAGATCAGGATCAGCACCGCTGACATCTGCAGGCTCACGGTTCCAATTAGTGCGATCGCCGAGAAGGTGGCGATGCAGGGAGGCAACACGTTCCATACGAACATGTTTTCCACCGTGTACACGGCGTTCGACGTCGCCGTGATCCGGCTGGTCAGCATGCCCGGCAGCCGATCGGAGAAATAACTCGGCGCATGACCGGTGAGATGACGGAACATGTCGCGGCGCAGATCGCCGGTGACGCCGACAAAGGTGAAGCTTGCTGTCCAACTTGCGATCCGCCACAGAAAATTGTCGGCGGCGATCAGCGACATGAGCAGCGCGAATGCCAGCCATACGCCACCCGCGTGCGATGCGCCGGCGGTCAGGCTGTCGACGAGGTTCTTGACTCCATATTGCGTGCCCACCGAACAGGCAACCGCACCGACGACGGCCGTCAGGATGACGACGTGCGACGTCAACCGATTGCGCAGATAGCGCAGCACGAATGGAAAGGGACGGTGCGCATATCCAGACAGATGATCCATGACGTCCTGCAAAACCTGTTGAGAGTGCACGAGATTTTTTTCAGTTGATTGTCCCGCACACGATGACGTGAAGGGCGTCGGCTCGATTCCTTGCTGCAGCCATGCCTGCGCAACAATTTTGCACCGTTGCCGTCTGCAAAAATCTGTTGGAGCGAGATGGCATCAGAAAGACCACACTGTGGAGGAAGGAAGAAGCAGATCGCACACGTCAAAGGGAACTTCGCACGCGCGAAAACGTTCCCGTGTTCGGCATGCCGGTGCCACTGAGGGCTGAGGGATCATTCACAACATCGAGACACAGGAGACGCAAAGATGCGCATCGCGCAGGTTGCCCCGCTCACGGAGGCTGTTCCCCCCAAATTGTACGGTGGCACCGAACGGGTCGTGCACTGGCTGACCGAAGAACTCGTGGCACTCGGACATGACGTAACGCTGTTCGCCAGCGGCGACTCGCAAACCTCGGCCAAGCTCGATGCGACCTGGCCCAAAGCCCTGCGTCTCGACGGATCTGTTCGCGATCCGAACGCGCTGCACATGGTGATGCTGGAACGCGTACGACAGAAATGCGACGACGAGGAATTCGACTTCCTGCACTTCCATCTCGACTATTACCCGTGGTCGCTGTTCCACAGACAGCCGACGCCGTTCCTCACCACCCTGCACGGCCGGCTCGATCTCCCCGAACACCAGCCGGTGTTCCACACCTTCTCCAAAATCCCCGTCATCTCGATCTCCAACGCCCAGCGCCGCCCGGTGCCGCAGGCGAACTGGGTGCGCACCATCCATCACGGCCTGCCGGAGAATTTGCTGACGCCGCAGCCGGCCAAGCCGAGCTACCTCGCGGTGCTCGGCCGCATCGCGCCGGAGAAAGGCGTCGACCGCGCGATCAAGATCGCGATGCGCTGCGGCATTCCGCTCAAGATCGCGGCCAAGGTCGACCGTGCCGACCAGGAATATTATGACGAGCTGATCAAGCCGATGATCACAGGCAATCCGCTGGTCGAGTTCATCGGCGAGATCAGCGACCGCGAGAAACCGGACTTCCTGAGCGGCGCGATCGGCCTGCTGGTGCCGATCGACTGGCCGGAGCCGTTCGGTCTCGTGATGATCGAGGCGATGGCCTGCGGTACGCCCGTGATCGCCTATAACCGCGGCTCGGTGCCCGAGATCATCGAGGACGGCGTCACCGGCTTCGTGGTCGAGGACGAGATCAGCGCGGTGTCGCGTGTCGGCCGGCTCGGCAGTCTCGATCGCGGCACGATCCGCAAGCAGTTCGAGTCCCGCTTCACCGCGCGCCGCATGGCGCTCGACTATCTCGCCGCCTATCGCGGCCTGATGGAAGAAGCAAAACCGCGGTTCAAGCTGGTAGCGAGCGCGGAGTAACGGCCAGACACTGGTTCAAATCGTAGGGTGGGCAAAGGCGCGTGAGCGCCGTGCCCACCTTCGCGAGCAATGCAAGCAATGGTGGGCACGCTTCGCTTTGCCCACCCTACGCACTCCTCGCAATGACGGGCTACGTCACCACCGTCCGCTTCGGCTCGACGATCTCGAACATCCGCGGAAACTCGTCCATCAGCGTCATCAGCTCGCCGAGCCGCAGCGGCTCGCCCGAGGCCGTAATCTTGCCGGCGCCGACGGCCTCCGGAAACGTGGTCAGCTTGGCGATCACCTCGTCCAGCGTGCTGCGCGCCAGCGTGAAGCTCGCATGCGCGTTAGGGGCCTGCGCGCCCTTGACGTAGGTCAGCGCGGAGTTCTCCAGATTGAGGATGAAGCGCTCGCCCGTGTCGGTGAAATTCCAGTTCAGCACGATGTGCTTGCCCTCGGCCTTCGGGCCGTTGAGGCGGATGCCGAGCACGTCGAACAGTTGCTCGGTGCGCAGCGCCGCCAGAGTCTCGCGCGGCATCGCCGAGCGCGGCGGCGCCTTCGGCATGCCCTGGCGCAATTCCTGGGCGCCGAACAGATAGGCGTTGCGCCAGGTCGAGCTTTCGGCGGCATAGCCGAGCTGCTCAAAGGTGTCGGCGAGCATGGCGCGCGCCGCCTGATTGTCCGGCTCGGCGAACACGAGATGGCTGACGGCCTGCGCGACGAAGCGAAATTCGCCCTTGGCAAAGTCTGCCGCCGCGCGCTTCAGGATCGCCTCAGAGCCGCCCATGTACTCGACATACTTCTTGCCGGACTCGACGGGCGGCAGTGGATCGAGATTGACCGGGTTGGCGTCATACCAGCCGAGATATTTCTGGTAGATCGCCTTCACATTGTGCCTGATGTGCCCATAGTAGCCACGACCGTGCCAGGCGCCTTCCAGGCTCTGCGGCAGGCGGATGGTCTCCGCAATCTCGCTCGCGGTCAGGCCGTGATTCATCAACCGAATGGTCTGGTCGTGCGCGTATTTATAGAGATCGCGCTGCTGGCGGATCATGGTGTCGATCCGCGCCTCGCCCCACACCGGCCAGTGATGCTGGCCGCACATCGCGTCGGCCTTGCCACCCCACATCTGCAGGGCCTCGCCGAGATATTTCGACCAGGCCAGCGCATCGCGGACATCGGCGCCGCGGAACGGCAGCAGATTGTGGAAATTATGCGTGCAGTTTTCCGCAAGATTCAAAAGCTTGTAGCGCGGAATGAAGAAATGCATCTCCGCCGGCGCCTCGCTGTTCGGCGCCATCTGGAACTCGAATTCGACACCGTCGATGACGCGCCTGTCTCCAGTCGCAATGATCAGATCGGTCGGCCGCAGCAGGGCCACTGCGCCCGCCGCCATCGTCTTGCCGAGCCCGCAATCGACATGACCGCGCGCGCCCTTGGCGAGAAATGGCCCGAACTGATACTGCGCCCGGCGCAGCATCGCAGGTCCCGCGATGATGTTCTCGGAGACCGCGTGCTCCATGAAGAGATCGGGCGCGATGATCGGCACGCCCCTCGCCAGCATCTCGTCATCGATCACGCCGCGTGCGCCGCCCCAATGGTCGGTGTGGGTGTGGGTGAAGATCACGGCCGCGACCGGCTTCCTGCCGCGATGCTTGTAATAGAGCTCCATCGCGGCGCGGGCGCCCTCGATCGAGGTCAGCGTATCGACCACGATGACGCCGGTGTCGCCCTCGATCAGCGTCATATTGGCGATGTCGAGCCCGCGCACCTGGTAGACGCCCGGCACCACCTCGAACAGGCCATGATGCATGTTGAGCCGCGACTGCCGCCATAGGCTCGGGTCGACCGTCGGCGGCGCCTTCTCCTCCGATAGGAAGCCGTAGGGCTCGAGGCTCCACACCGTCCGTCCCTGCACGGAGGTGATCTTGGCGTTCTCGATGGTGCCGAGGAAGCCGCGCGCGGCGTCGTCGAAATCACGCTTATCCGAGAACGGCAGCGCCTGCAGCGTCGCGGCGTGCTGCGCGATCACGGATGCCGATGCGGGCTTTGGACCCTGTTGTGACGCCTCAGCGGCGGTTGCCTCGGTCATAACTGTTCACTCCTCTCACATCATCACTCAGCGAAACTGCAGACCTTCGAACGTCCCGCTGCTGCGCCACTCATCGATATATTTGAAATAGGCCAGGGCGCCCTGGGGGTGGCCGACATTGAGCCGCGCGGCCGGCCCCGGCTCGCGGCCCTCATTGTTGTAATAGCCGGGCGTGCAATCGGGTCCGCCGATCATGCGGCCGACGCCGGTCAGCAGCAGCTCGACCCAGCGATCTTCGGCGTCCTTGCTGACTTCGATCTCCTTGAAGCCCTTGTCGCGCGCGTGGCTGACCATCAGCGCGATGGTCCGCGCCGCCTCCGTCAGATTATGCGGCACGTTGGAAATCAGATTGGCGCCTTGCGTCGGCTGTACGAAGAACACGTTCGGGAAGCCGTGGACGTGGATGCCGTGCTTGGTGCGCATGCCCTGGCCCCAATGCTCCGACAGCTTGACGCCGTCGCGGCCGGTCAGGTCAAATCCCGCCCGCCTGCGATATTCCGTGCCGACCTCGAAACCCGACGCGTAGATGATGCAGTCGAGCGGATGTTCCCTGCCCGCGACCACGATGCCGTTTGCGGTGATCTCCTCGACACCCTTGCCGTCGGTATCGACGAGATGCGTGCCCGGCGTGTTGAACGCCTGCAGATAGGAATCGTGGAAGCACGGCCGCTTGCAGAGCTGGCCGTACCAGGCCTTCAGATTCTTCGCAGTCTCGCGATCGTGCACGATGCTGTCGATCCGGTCGCGGATCTCCGACATCTTCTCGAAATCGGACTCCTCGAAGGCGGCCCGCATGTTCGGCACGGTGCGCTGCTCGCGCGGCAGCAGCATCACCTTGGCGCGGATGCGCTTCGACAGATCGGTCCAGCCGTCCTGCACCAGATCCTCGGTCGCGGAGCCGCCGGCCTGGTTGGCGGTGAAATTCTCCAGCCACCGCTGCTGCCAGCCGGGTGTGGCGATCCCTGCGAACCAGTCGGGATCAATCGGGCCATTGCCGCGAACGTCGACCGAGGACGGCGTGCGCTGGAAGACGTACAGCTCCCTGGCTGCGCGCGCGAGGTGCGGCACGCACTGCACGGAGGTCGCGCCTGTCCCGATGATGCCGACGCGTTTGTCGGCGAGCTTGTCCATCAGCGCGCCCTTTGGATCGCCGCCGGTGTAGTCGTAGTCCCAGCGGCTGGTATGGAACGAGTGTCCCCCAAAGCTCTCGACGCCGGGAATGCCGGGCAGCTTCGGCACATGTAGCGGCCCCGTGCCGATGCCGACGAATTGAGCAGTGAAGCCATCGCCCCTGTTGGTGCGGATCATCCAGCGCGATTGCGCGGCGTCCCAGTCGAGGCCCGTGACCTCGGTGTGAAACAGCGCATTGTCATAGAGGCCGAACTGCCGGCCGATCCGCTGGCAATGCGCCAGGATCTCCGGTGCATGCGCGTATTTCTCCGACGGCCGGTGGCCGGTCTCTTCCAAGAGCGGCATGTAGACCATCGACGCCGTGTCGCATTGCGCGCCGGGATAGCGATTCCAGTACCAGGTGCCACCGAAATCGCCGCCCTTCTCGACGATGCGGACGTCCTTGATGCCGGCCTCCGCGATCCGCGCCGCGGTCGCAAGCCCGGCGAAGCCACCGCCGATGAAGGCGAAGGTGACGTGATCGGTCTTCGCCGCGCGCGGCGTGACCGGCGTGTAGGGATCGTCGAGATAATGCGCGAGCTGGCCCTTGACCTCGATGTACTGGTCATTGCCGTCGGCGCGCAGCCGCTTGTTGCGCTCCTCCTGATATTTTTGGCGGAGCTGCTCCTTGTCGATCTTGGCGGATTGCGGGGGCGATTGGTCCATCATCGATCAGCGCCTTGGTCAGCGAGCAGGTTACTCACTCTATCGCGGCTGAGGCGGGACGTGCAGGGAGATTAAACGAGCTGACGATCGAAAATTCCTTCACCCGGAAAACATGGCGCAGGTGCACTTCGTCGGGCCAGTTGCAGATCCGCGACGGCCCGCCTCAGGCAAACGCCTGGTGGATCGGCGAGCCCTTGGGGGATGCCCCGCGTCAGGCCCGGGCGCGAGCAAAGAGACAACCCGATCGTCAGATCGTCACTTCTTCACCTTGCTCGCATCCATCTTGATGCCGGTATCCAGCATCTTCGTCGAGAACGCCGTGCCGACATCGAACGGCTTCTCCATGCCGAGATAGGTCTGCACCAGCTCGTAGTCCTTCTTCATCCTATCAGGCTCGATCCAGCCGAGCGCCCTGGTCGTGGTGAATTCATCGGTCATCAGGAACTTGATGCGCTCCCACTGCCGCTCCTGGTTTTCCTTGTCGAGACCGGAGGCATTGTCGAGCAGCGCCTTCAAGCACGGCGCGACGTCGGCAACGCAGGCGGCGTAGGCCTTCTGGCTGACCTTGACGAAGTCCTCGACCAGCTTCGGGTTCCTTTGCAGATAGGCGCCGTTGACGATCAGCGAATTGCCGTAGGGATTGAGCCCGATGTCCTTCCAGTTGATGTAACCAAGGTCGGCGCCGAACTCGATCACTTTCAGATCATGCTCGTTGTAGAAGTCGCTGATGATGTCGACCGTGTGGCTTTTCAGCGCCGCGATCTTTGCGGTCGGGCCGACATTGACGAAGTTGACAGCGTCGGGCGCGATGCCGGCCGCTTTCGCAAAGGCCGGCCACATCACGCGCGAGGCATCGCCCGGCGGGTTGCCGATCTTGTGGCCCGGAAAATCCTTCGGGCCGTTCACGCCGTAGCTCTTGAGCCAGTAGAAAGTCTGGCCGGTGTTGGCGTAGATGCTCATCAGCGCCACCACGTCGGCGCCCTTGCTCCTGGCGACCAGCATGGTGGCAAGGTCGGCGATGCCGAACGGCGAGCCGCCGGAGCCGACCTTCAGCGAGGAGACGCCCGAGCCCTTGCCGACCTCGATGGTCAGATCGATGCCGGCCTTCTCGTACCAGCCCTGGGCCTTCGCGTAATAGAACGGCGAATGATCCGCGGTCGGCGTCCAGTTCAGGATCAAATTGACGGCTTCGCCGGCCATTGTTGGCGCCGACGGCAATGCAAGCGCGAGCGCCAGAGCGGCAACCTTCAAACCCTTCATGGCAATCTCCTTCGGCTGCAAGGCGGCCTTGTCGACACCTGCGCGTGAGGCTACCAATGCAACAGACGACGAGACCGATTGTCAACTGTTTGGTTGGAAATGCCCAAGAGATCCGCCCCTGGACGTTCGAATGAGACCAAGCCGCAGCGGCGCGATCCCGTCGCCACGCAACAGAAGCTGTTGACCGCGGCGCGGCGCGAGTTCGCCGAAAACGGACTGGCCGGCGCCCGGGTCGACGAGATCGCGGCCCGCGCCGGCGTCAACAAGCAGCTGGTCTATCACTACTTCGGCGACAAGGACGCGCTGTATCTGGCGGTGCTCGAATGGGTCTACGAGGAGATCCGCGCCCAGGAACGCAAGCTCAACCTGGAAGGCCTGCCGCCGGAGCAGGCGATCAAGACGCTGATCGAGGCCTCCTTCGACCACCTCGCGGCGCACCCCGATTTCATCGTACTCTTGAACGACGAGAACCGCGGCGGCGCCCGCCATGTGCGCGGCTCCCGCAAGCTCGAAGCCATGCACTCGCCGCTGGTCAGCATGGTCTCGAAAATCCTCGGCGAAGGCGTGCGCGCCGGGACGTTCCGCAAGGGGATCAATCCGGTTCACCTCTACATCTCGATCGCGGGCTTGAGCTATTTCTTCTTCTCCAACACGCCGACGCTGTCGGCGATCTTCGGCAAGGACCTGTCGAGCGCGAACGAGAAGCGGGCGCGGCGGAAGCATGTGGTGGATCTGGTGATGCAGTCGCTGCGGCCGTAGTGGACGAGAGGCACGCCGCATCCTCGTCGTCCTGGCGAAAGCCAGGACCCATTACCCCGACTGCCGATAGGTGAAAAACGCTGGGGCCAAAGCTCGTCTCATCGATGATTCGGTGGTTATGGGTCCCCTGAGTTCACAAACGAAGTGCAACACTTCCGACTGGAGGTGTTGCCATGGGGCGGACTTACAAGCAGC
>NZ_JAFCJX010000035.1 GCF_018130695.1 Bradyrhizobium jicamae
ATCGAGCTGATCAGCTTCTACAAAGAGAACCCTGGACTGCTCAAGCGGTAACCCTGCGGCCTACGCCGAATGGATACCCCAATACGCCACCTGCTTGTCGAAGAACGTCTTGAACGCAGCCCCGTCCTCGAGCAGCAGCGTCATCTGCTGGGTGTCCTTGAGCTGGGCCGAGATCGACGGCTCGCTCAAGATCTCCTTCACCGATTTCGCCATGCCGGCGACGATGTCGGGTGGCGTGCCTGCGGGCGCGAACACGCCCCACCAGGCCAGCGTCTCGAAATCCGGGAAGCCCGCCTCGATCGCCGTTGGCGTATCCGGCAGGATCGGCAGCCGCTCGCGGCCGAGCTGCAGGATCGGGCGCAGCATGTTGGTGCCGAGTTGCGCCGCGACCAGCGCGGCCGAGCCCGCGATCAGATCGACATGGCCGCCGAGGACGTCATTCATCGCAGGTCCGCCGCCGCGATAGGGCACATGCATGATCTCGACACCGGCTTTCTTGCCGAGCACGGTCATCGCGAGATGGCCGAGCGTGCCGATGCCGACGGAGGCATATTTGACCGCGCCGGGGCTCGCCTTGCAGGCGGCGATGACGTCGGCAAAGCTCTTGTAGGGTTTGCCGGCATTGGCCGCGATCACGTAAGGCGCGGTGCCGACCAGGAACACCGGGATCAGGTCCTTCTCGACGTCGACCGGCGGCTTGTCGAGGATCGTCGGGATCACGGCGTGGGAATCGAACGTCACCAGGAACGACGAGCCGTCGGGCGCGCTCTTGGCGACCTGGGCTGCACCGAGCGCACCGGCGGCGCCAGACTTGTTCTCGACCACCACGACGCGGCCGAGCTTGGTTTGCAGATTGGATTGCAGCAGCCGCGCCAGCGCGTCCGTCGAGCCGCCCGGCGGAAACGGCACCACCAGCGTCATGGTCTTGGATTGTGCCAGCGCCGGCGCGGCAACGAAGGCCGCCGACGCCGCCAGCAACGTGCGTCTTGTGATCGTCATCTGTCCCCTCCCGATGATGCCGGCGCGCTCTGTTTTGTTATTGCGCTGCCGTCAGGTCGTCCCAAAACCCGATCCCGGCTTTTTGTATTCCGGCCGCGGCGGGCTGAAGATATCGAGCACGCGCGCGCCGTCAGGTCCAGCCCGCATCGTATGCGGCACATTGCCCGGCGTGCGCCAGAAATCGCCCTTGCTCACGCTGATCTCCTCACTGCCCTGGACGCGGATCGCGGAGCCATCCAGCAGCACGCCCCATTGCTCCTCGGGATGATGGTGCAGCGTGCCCTGCGCGTGCGGCGCCAGCGTCACCACCGAGAGCATGGCCTGCTCGCCGGCAAAGATCCGCGTCGTCACGCCGGCGGCAAGCTCGCGAAACAGGCCATCATCGGGCTTGTCGAGGTTGTGGAATTCACTTTTCTGGCTCATGTCGCTCTCTTGGTTGTCTGCGTATCGGTCAGGATTTGCCGTAAGAGCCCTGGTAGCGGCCCTCGCGGATCGCCTTGAGCGTCTCTTCCTCGCGCGCGATCTGCGCACGAACGGCCTCCAGCAATTTCGGCGCGGACGCAGCGGGGAATGACACCACGCCATCCTCGTCGCCGACCACGAAATCGCCCGGCGAGATCACGGTGCCGCCGACCGAGACCGGAATGTTGATGTCGCCGGGGCCGCTCTTGTAGGGGCCCCGATGGATCACCGCGCGGGCAAAGCAGGGAAAATCGCCATCAGCGAAGGCCGCGACATCGCGGATCGCGCCGTCGATGACGTAGCCCGCGGCGCCGCGCCACTCGGCGATGTTCTTCATGATCTCACCGACCAGCGCGCGCGACTCGTCACCGCCGCCGTCGACCACGATGACATCGCCCGGCCCGACCAACTCGAGCGCGCGATGGATCGCGAGATTATCGCCCGGCCGCGTTCGCACAGTGAACGCGGTGCCGACGAGGCGTCCGCCGCGGTGGAACGGCCGCAAGCCGACGCAGCCATTGAGCCGCGCGAGATTGTCCGAGATGATCGACGTCGGCGCGACCCGAAAAGCCTCGATCAGCGCCTGATCCGGCTTCGGCACACGCGTCATCGCCGTGGTGATGTTATCCATTTGCAGATGCTCCTCCCGCTGTCCCGCGGGCACGCGAACCTGCACCGGTTCGAAGCCCCGCGGAAATTCAATCGCAGAGGATCAGCTATAATGGATTTGGATAGGCCGCGCTCGCGCGAACGCTGCGGTCTCCCATGACCGCAGCGCAGCCGCCGCATCACGCTAAGATTGTGAACCTTGCACCGGCCGTTGGCCCCTTCCCCCTGAAAGGGGGAAGGTTGGGTTGGGGGTCACGCCACGCGCACTGAACTCTCTGGAGAGACATGATCCCCACCCGGCTTGCGCTCGCGCGCAATCCGACCTCCCCTTTTCAAGGGGAGGTAAAGCAACGAGCGAGACGTGGTCCTAGACCGCCTGCCCCGCCGGCTTCGCAGCCGAACCGGCCGCGACCGGCTGTTTCCGCGCGGCCAGGAATTCCAGCGCGCCGTCCTTCAGCGCGCCGAAGCGCAGGGTCACGATATCGAGCGCGTAATTCTGGTAGAGCCGCCATGGCCGCCGCGAGCCCTGCTTCGGCATTTTCGCGATCGCGCGCTGCACATAGCCGGAGGAGAAATCGACCCACGGCATTTCGGTGATCGTGGGATCATTGCGGCGCGGCGTCACTTGCGCGTAGTCGTTGGCCTTCATGTAGTTGAGCAGGCGGCAGACATAGTCGCAGGTCAGGTCGCATTTCAGCGTCCAGGACGCGTTGGTGTAGCCGAACGCGGCGGCCAGATTCGGCACGCCGCTGTACATCAGCCCCTTGTAGTTCAGCGTCTTGGAGAAATCGATTGGCGTGCCGTCGACGCTGACATTGAGCCCGCCGAGCACCTGCAGGTCGAGGCCGGTCGCGGTCACGACGACGTCGGCATCAAGCGTCTTGCCTGATGCGAGCTTGATGCCCTCAGCCGTGAAGGTCTCGATCTGATCGGTGACGACGGAGGATTTTCCGCTCCTGATCGACTCGAAGAGGTCGCCGTTCGGCACCAGGCAGAGCCGCTGGTCCCACGGCTTGTAGCGCGGCGTAAAGTGCGTGGCGACGTCGTAATCCGGGCCAAGCGCGTGGCGCACGCCGCCGAGGATCAGATTCTTGACCTTCTCCGGACTGCGCTTGCAGAGGCGATAGAAATACATCCCGAGCAGCACGTTCTTCCAGCGCGTGATGCCGTAGGCGAGCTTCGCCGGCAGCCGGGCACGCAGCCAGTCGGCGATCTTGTCCTTGTCGGGACGCGCGACCACGTAGGTCGGCGAGCGCTGCAGCATCGTGACATGCTCTGCGGTCTTCGCCATCTCCGGCACCAGCGTCACCGCGGTGGCGCCGCTGCCGATCACCACCACCTTCTTGCCGGCATAGTCGATGTCGTCGGTCCATTTTTGCGGATGCACGACGTGGCCGGCATAGTCGGCGATGCCGGGGAAGTCAGGCGTATAGCCCTGCTCGTATTTGTAGTAGCCGCTGCACATGAACAGGAAATTGCAGGTCAGACGCTCGACCGTCTTCTCCGGCCCGCGCTCGACCTCGACCGTCCATTGCGACTCCACTGAGGACCAGTCGGCGCGCACCACGCGGTGGTTGAAACGAATGTGCTTGTCGATGCCGTTGATCGCAGCGGTCTCGCGCACATAGTTCAGGATCGACGATCCGTCGGCGATCGCCTTGGCTTCCGTCCAGGGCCGGAACGAATAACCCAGCGTGTACATGTCGGAGTCGGAACGGATGCCGGGATAGCGGAACAGATCCCAGGTGCCGCCAATGCAGTCGCGTCCCTCGAGGATCGCGTAGGAGCGATCCGGGCATTTGGTCTGCAGATGATAGCCAGCGCCGATGCCGGAGAGGCCTGCGCCTACGATCAGCACGTCGAAATGCGAGGGCATGCATCGACCTCCCTATCTGACAATCTTCCTTGTCAATATCTTGCATCTGACAATGAGGCGTGTCAATCTGGATTCCATGGCGAGCAGTCGAAATTCGCGCCTCTATGCGGGCATGGCGGCCGAGGAACGGCAGGCGGAACGGCGCCTGCGGCTGATCCAGGCGGCGATCGAGGTTTATGGCGAGGTCGGCTACCGCAACGCGACCGTAAAGGCCGTGTGCGAAGCGGCCGAGCTGACCGAGCGCTATTTCTACGAATCCTTTGCCAACAGCGAAGCACTGCTGATCGCGGCCTATATGCATGTCTGCGACACCCTGCATGCCGACATGGCGGCCGCGGCCGATGCCTGCGCCGGCGATCCCGAAGCGCGGATGACGGCCGCGCTCACGCTCTATTTCACCCGCCTGCGCGAACACCCCCGCCCGGCGCGGGTGTTCCTGCTGGAAATCTCCGGCATCAGCCCGGCGGTCGATGCCGTGAAGCTGACCGTATCACGCACCTTCAGCGAGATCCTGGTGCCGCCGCCCGATATCGCGCCGCACGCGGACCGGGGACAAAACCTGCTGTCGACCGGCATGGTCGGCGCCGTCATCAGCATTGCGCTGCGCTGGGTGTCGAAGGGCTATCCGCAACCGGTCGAGGAGATCGTGGCGGCGACGGCCGCGTTTTGCCGCGTCGCACTCTCAGGTCATTCGCACCGCGGCAAAGTGTGAACCACTTCGCAGATTGACCAATTAAGCTGATTTAACTTGCAAGTCGTCCGCCCGCTGCTTTTCTAGTCATTCTCAGCGAGCGCATGCGCGTGCGGCACGTTTCGCCTCGCGAACCAAGGTTTGATGCTGGAGCATTGGATTGGTTGACCTGCGCAAGCTTGATGATGTGGCCGCACGTCTCAGCGATGTGGTGCTCGATCCCGCGGGCTGGACCACCTTTATGGATGATCTCTGCAGCGCAGTCGGAGCGACCGGCGCGGCGATGCTCCAGAGCGACATCCGCACCGAGGACATCCCGCGCACGGAGTCGGTCACCGAATATTTCAAGAAGTGCTATTTCCCCCAGAACCTCCATCTCACCGACATTCGCGCCGCGCGCGGCGTGCCGCGCTTCCTGGCCGGTGTGGACGTCATCGCGGATGACGACCTGTTCGGGTCAGAAGCTGAGATGATGCGCGACCCTCTCTACACCAGTCTCGGCGAGTTCGGGTTGAAGTGGTTTGCCGCTGTCGGCTTCCGCGCCGGCCCGGCACTGTGGGGCTTGACGATCCAGCGCTCGCCGAAGGAAGGCATGTTCGGGCCCGACGAACTGAAGGCGCTGTCAAGGCTGGCAGGTCGGCTCACCGAAGCCGCGACGCTCTCCACCGCTGTCGGCCGCTCGGCCGTCGCAGGCGTCACCAATGCGCTCGACCTGATCCAGGTCGCCGCCATCGCCGTCAGCCGCTTCGGCGTGATCATCGGCATGAACAACCAGGCGCAGGCTTGCCTCGGCCACGACCTCGCGATCCGCAACAACCGCCTCACGCTGCGCGACCGCCACGCCAATGTCGAGCTGGCGCGATTGATCGACCAGCTCTGCGCGACATCGGACCTGCTGACGATCCCGTCTGCGCCGATCATCCTGCGCCGGATCGACAAGCGCCCGATCGTGATCCAGCTGCAGCCGGTGCCGCCGGCGGCGCGCTCGCCCTTCCTCGGCGCGCGCGCGATCCTGTTGATCCGCGATCTCGAAGGCAACGTCACCTTCGATCAGAATTTGCTCGCCACCACATTCGAGCTGACACCGGCGCAGGCGCGCCTCGCTGCAAAGCTCGCGCGCGGCGACTCGCTCGAGGATGCAGCGGAGGACATTGGCGTCGCGATTGCGACAGCGCGCAACCAGCTCAAGGCGATCTTCCAGAAGACCGGCACGCATCGCCAGGCGGAACTGGTCGCGCTGTTTCACAAGGTGCGGTGAAATAACGTCCTGCAAAAATGCCACAAAAGATGGCGCAGACTGCATAGGCCGCGAATTCCTGAGACATTCCAATAAGACAGCGCTGTGCCTCGTCAGACACAGCGGGAACTTTGTCGCGTGCGGGTCTTGGGAAATCCTGAATTCCGGGGTGACAAGCGGCGCCGAAATGGCGACAATCCGGAAAATCTGTGTCGGTTGAGTCTGTCGCAATGTCCGTGATCCCATCACGACCATCAGCGTGTGCCTTTGCGCTGGCCGCCTGCTTCGTGCTGGCGCCCCTGCATGCGCACGCGCAATGGTGGCGCAGCGCGCCGAAGGACTTTGAGGATTGCGCCGATCTCGCCGAGAAGGCGAAGACCAAGGAAGACAAAACCGCGCAGCTCGCCGAATGCAACGCGAAGTTCGCGGGACGCCGCAAGCTGGGCGGCGGTTACACCTATTACGACTTCATGCAGGACCGCACCTTCGATATCGCCGGTCCCAATCCGACGCCGGACGAGCAGAAGAAGATCGACCAGGAATATACCGGCTATCTCGAAGGCCAGCGCCGTTCGAAGATCGCAGCCGCGCTCAACGCCAAGCAGTTGCAGCTGCAGGAGCAGCAACAACAACAGCCGCCTCCTGTGCCGCAGCCGCCGATCCAGCAAGTGTCGCTGCGGAGCGAGACCGAGAAGGTGCCGGTCCCGGTCGCAAGCCCGGTCAAGCAGGCCGCACGCATCAAGGCAGCGCAATGCGCCAAGAACGCGTTCTCCTGCGAATGGCCGCGCCTGTCGCAGAGCATCGACGACATCAAGAAGCTGTTCACCTCGCAGCCGTCACAGAGCAAGCCCGCCAAGCGCGGCTAACCGCCCTGCCCCACCTTTCTTCCGTGATCCCGACGGCAGGCTGCTCGAACTGTACGCGGAGATTTAACGCTGTATCCGACGTTGCTTGTGGTGGCGTGGCGCGACCCGCTTGACGACAGGCTCACTCGTCGCGGCGGACGACGCCGCGCGCTGCTCCTGCAGCCGCGCGTCATAGCCGGGGGACGGGACCACCGTCGGCGGCGCGGCATGCGCGGACGCGGTGACTGCGGCGAACGCGATGCAAGCGATGCAAATCTTCTTCATGATGTGCTCCCGCGAATCTGCTCCGGCGACAGGCCCGGCGAGCCCTTGCCGTCGGCTTCGGCTTTCTTCACCAGTTCAACGATGCGCCGCGACAGCGGCGCTTGCAATCCGCGGCGCGCGGCCATCTCGGTGATCACGCCCTGCAGATAGTCGACCTCGGTGCGGCGGCCGCGCTGCAGATCCTCCCACATCGAGGAGCGCGCCTCGGGATCGATCTTCATGGTGCGGCCGAGCAGCATCTCGAACAACGCATCCGGCAGCCGCAGCAGCGGCGGCATCCAGCCCGATGGCAGCGGTGTCGGCGACACCGGCGTGATGCCCTCGGCGCGGATCACGGCCAGCCCCTCCGTCATCTGGTCGGCAAACAGTCTTCGCCAACTGCGCTGCGCGAGCTGGCTTCGCAGCGGGATGTCGGAGAGCGCATTCAGCGCGTTGTTGAGATTGACGATCAGCTTGCCCCATTGCACGCCCTCGAAATTGTCGGTGGCGCGCATCGTAAGGCCGGGCACCGAAAGCGCTTCTGCAGTCCCGGCCTCATCCTGCGCGACCACGATCTCGCCCGACGTCGAGCGATGGAAGCGGCCTTCGCCGAGCGAGACCACGTTGAATGGCACCATGCCGCCGAGCACGCACCGCCCGGGGAGATGCTCGCGCAGCGTCGCGACATTGCCGACGCCGTTCTGCAGGCTGACGACCACGACATCATCGGGCGCGTGGCGCGCGATAGTCGCGGCCATCTCGCGCGTATCGGCGCTCTTGACCGTGACCAGCACGACGGCTGCATCGCCAAAGATCGAAGGATCATCCGACAGCGTCAGCGACGCTGCCGGGATCGTCTGCGCCACGCCATCGAAATTACTCAGCCGCAAGCCGTTCGCCGTGATCTCGGCGACCACCCGCGGCCGCGCCAGCAGCGCGACCTTGCGTCCCGATGCCGCAAGCATGCCGCCGACAAAGCAGCCGATGCTGCCGGCACCGGCGACGCCGATGGTTCGATCCTTGCTGATTTCTGTACGTCCGTTCATCTGCGGCAGCCTACGGCATGATCCGGAAAAGTGTGAAGCGGTTTTCCGAAAAGATCATGCCCAAACAAGGAGCTAAAGTGCGATGAAACTTCATCGCGCTTTAGCGAAGCTGCGCCGTCTTGTCGTGCCCGCCTTGTAACCGTCATGGGGCACCGTTATGTTTTCCCGCGTGGGGGCTGACCGCTGCAGGAGACAATTATGGGTTTACTCGACGTCCTCAATGGCATGCAGAACGGCCCGCGCGGTCCGAGCGCGCCGAGCTCACAATCCGACAGCGGCGGCGGCATGTCGCCGATGACCATGGCAATCCTGGCACTGCTTGCCTGGAAAGCCGTCAAGCATTTCACCGGCGGTCAACCCGGCGCGCCGGCGCCCTCGCCTGCACAGGCGCCAAAACTTCCCGGCAATGTCACGGCTAGCCTGCCCGGCGGCGGTGGCGGGCTGTCTGACGTTCTCAAGGGCGGCCTCGGCGGATTGATCGCAGGCGGCGCGGCGGGCAGCGTGCTGAGCGGTGGCCTCGGCGACCTCCTCAACCAGTTCCAGCAGAAGGGCCATGGCGACACCGCCAGCTCCTGGGTCAGCAACGGACCGAACAAGCCGATCTCGCCCGGCGATCTCGCCAGTGCGCTCGGCGCCGACCAGATCGACTCGCTGGCCTCGCAGAGCGGCATGTCGCGCGACGATTTGCTGCAAGGCCTGAGCCAGTACCTGCCCGACGCGGTCAATCATCTGACCCCGGACGGACGGCTGCCGAGCGAAGACGAACTTTCGGGTCGGATCTGACGACGCTTCTTGGATCAACAGAGGACGACAATCATGGGCGGCATCATCTGGGTCATCGTCGTCGGCTTCGTCGCCGGCATCATCGCGCGACTCCTGTCACCGGGCCCGAACAACCCGTCAGGCTTCATCCTGACCACCGTGCTCGGCATCGCCGGCGCGTTCCTCGCGACCTTCATCGGCCAGGCGATCGGCCATTACGGTCCGGAGCAGGGCGCCGGCTTCATCACCGCTACGATCGGCGCGCTGGTGGTGCTGTTCATCTGGAACCGGCTGGTCGCAAGCCGCGTGATCTCCGACCCGGGTAACAGGTAGAGACGACTGCACGACTGCTTCAACATCGTCATGCCCGGGCTCGTCCCGGGCATCCACGTTCTTTGTAGCGACGCATCAAAAGGAAGACGTGGATGGCCGGGACAAGCCCGGCCATGACGCAGAGAGCGCACTGCCTTCACTGAATCAAATGCATGCCGGCGTCCATGCGGACGAACTCGCCGGTCATGTTGCTCGACGCCGGGCTCGCCAGGAAGCAGACGAGATTGGCGATGTCCTCCGCGGTCGACGCCACCTTCAGCGGCACCCGCGCCACCACGGCATCGCGCACCTGCTTCGCACCCGCCTCGCCGCGGCCCTTGGTGAACCAGGGCGTATCGATATAGCCGGGACAGACGGTGTTGACGCGGATCAGCGGCGCGAGCGCACGGCCGAGCGATTGCGTCATGGTGTTGAGCGCGCCCTTGCTCGCGGCATAGGCAACCGAGGAGCCGCCACCGGAAATGCCGGCGACCGATGACACGTTCACCACCGCCGACGGAATGCCTGATGCCTTGGCGCCGGCTTCCAGCAGCGAGCGCGCGGCGCGGATCATCTGGAACGGGCCGATCGTGTTGACGGCATAGATGCGCTGAAAATCCTCCGCCGACAGGCCGTCGAGATCATGATGCGGCACATGCTTGGTGGTGCCGGCATTGTTGATGAGCACGTCGAGCTTGCCCCAGCCTTGCGCGGCAGCTGCGATCTTCTTGCAGTCCTCGTCGCGCGAGACATCGCCCTGCACCACCAGCACCTCGGCGCCCTGCTTGCGGCAGAGCTCGGCAGTCTGCTCAGCCTCGGTCTTGCTGTTGGAATAGTTGACGATGATGCGCGTGCCCGGCTTGGCAAGAATTTGCGCGGTGGCGGCGCCAAGTCCCGACGCCGACCCCGTCACGATCGCGCACATACCATCCTTCGACATCGACGTTTCCTTGTTGTTTTGGGCTGAATTGGATTTGGGTGGGATACCATACCGCGCGCGCAAGTCCCTGCAAATCTGCGAAATCCGCTGAGCGGAATTTGATCATCGCATGGCTGATCGCATGCCGCCGGAGCACACCGCCCTGCGGGCAGCGCTTGTCACGGCTATGGCTTTTCCGCATCATTGAGCGCAAGACAGAACAATGCGGGCACAACCCCGCCAATCAACAAAGGGAACGCCGTGGCGGAGAGTGAGAACATTGTTGCCGAGACCGCGGAGAAGATCTTCGCCGATCTCGCCGATGCGCAAGACATCAATCGCGACAAGCAGGGCGCATGGAAGGCGCCGCTGTGGCAGGCGCTGACCGAAGCCGGCCTGCCGCTCTCCTGGGTGCCTGATGATC
The DNA here is from genome assembly GCF_018130695.1 of Bradyrhizobium jicamae. Lineage (GTDB taxonomy): Bacteria > Pseudomonadota > Alphaproteobacteria > Rhizobiales > Xanthobacteraceae > Bradyrhizobium > Bradyrhizobium jicamae_B. The sequence goes on from NZ_JAFCJX010000035.1 coordinate 10,447, forward strand.
TCGGCGGTTCCGGCGCCAGCCTCGCCGAAGGCTTTGCCGTTCTCAACGTCGCCGGCCGCCACGCCATCGCGATTCCCCTGGCCGAGACCATGCTCGCCGGCTGGCTGCTGGCGCAGGGCAAGATGTCTTCGCCCGAGGGCGAGATGACGGTGGTGCCCGCAAATCCGAAGGACCGCGTCACGCTGAACGCCGACGGCAGCCTGTCCGGCCGCGCCCGCGGCGTCCCCTTCGCCAAGGAAGCAAAACACTTTGCGGTGCTGGCGAGCGGCAATAGCGGTAACTCGATCGCGCTGGTCGACGCATCAAGATGCCGGATCGAATCCGGCATCGGCCTCGGCGGCGATCACAGCGATACCGTCACGCTCGACAAGGTGCAGCCGATCACGACCAGGCCCGCGCCAGCCGGATTCGACCAGACCCAGCTGATGCTGATGGGCGGCGTGGTGCGTGCCTTGCAGATCGCCGGCGCGCTGGAAGCGATGCTCGACATCTCCGTGCGCTATTCCAACGAGCGCATCGCCTTCGAGAAGAAGATCTCGAAATTCCAGGCGGTGCAGCACAACCTCGCCCGCCTTGCCGGCGAATCCGCAGCCGCACTGGCTGCGGCCACGTCCGCCGCCGACACCATCGTCCACGCAAGATCGCTGAAGGACGACGCCGTGTTCCTGGAGGCCGCCTCGGCAAAGATCCGCTGCTCGGAAGCGGCCGAGAAAGGCGGCGGCATCGCCCATCAGGTGCATGGCGCGATCGGCTTCACCATCGAGCACATCCTGCATCGCTACTCGCTGCGCGCGCTGGCCTGGCGCGACGATTTTGGCTCCGAGAGCTACTGGGCGGTCGAGCTCGGCAAGCTCGTTGCCATCAGAGGCGCCGACGAATTGTGGCCGCTGGTGGCGTCACGCTGAGACTGGAAAGAGACAGAGATGACCGCAGCCCTTCGTTTCGATCCGATCCGCCTGCCCGAAAAATGCGAGCAGCTCCGCAAGGAAGTCCGCGCCTTCCTCGCTGAGGAGATCGCCGCCGGCACGTTCGATCCCCATGCCCCGAACCGCGAGGACAATGACGCGCCGGAATTTTCCCGCCGCGTCGGCGCCAAGGGCTGGCTCGGCATGACCTGGCCGAAGAAATATGGCGGCCAGGAGCGCTCGTTCCTCGAGCGCTATGTGGTGACGGAAGAGATGCGGGTCGCGAACGCACCGACCCGGCGTTTCTTCGTCGCCGACCGCCAGAGCGGGCCGGTGCTGCTGAAGTATGCGCCCGAGCATATCAAGATGGACATCCTGCCGCGGATCTGCCGCGGCGAGATCTGCTTTGCCATCGGCATGAGCGAGCCGAATTCGGGCTCGGATTTGTTTGCGGCAAACACCCGCGCGACCAAGACCGACGGCGGCTATCTGATCAACGGCACCAAGATCTGGACCTCGTCGGCGCATATCGCCGACTACATGATCGCGATCTTCCGCACCTCTCAGCCGACCAAGGAAAACCGCCGCCACGGCCTGACCCAGTTCCTGGTCAAGATGAAGCAGCCGGGCATCAAGGTGAACCCGATCGGCCAGATCACCGGCCAGTTCGAGTTCAACGAGGTCGTCTTCACCGACTATTTCGTGCCCGACGATCATGTACTCGGCGAAGTCGACGGCGCCTGGAAGCAGGCGACGAGCGAACTCGCCTATGAGCGCTCTGGCCCCGAGCGCTTCCTCGAGACTTACTATGTGCTCACTGAGCTCGTGCGCGCCGTCGGCAAGAATCCGGACACCCGGAGCGCCGAGGGCATCGGCCGGCTGGTGGCGCAGGTCCACACCATGCGCCGCATGTCGGTGTCGGTGGCGGGCATGCTGCAGGCCGGCAAGGAGCCAGTGGTGGAGGCCTCGATCGTGAAGGACATCGGCACGGTGTGGGAGCAGCAGCTGCCGCATCGCGTGCGCGATCTCGCCGCCTTCGTCGAGGAGACCGCGACCAACCGCGAGACGCTGGAAAAGCAGCTCGATTTCGCCATCAAGACCGCGCCCAAGCTGACGATCCAGGGCGGCACCACGGAAGTGCTGCGCGGCATCATCGCCCGCGGTTTGGGCCTGCGCTAGCGCAGGCGCGCCTGCACGAATTCAACGAGGACAGATCATGACCAAATACACTGATATCGGCGTCGAGCTTCACGGCCATGTCGGCCTGATCGAAATTCGCAAACCGCCGCTGAACTTCTTCGACGTCGCGCTGATCAACCAGATCGCCGACGCGCTGGAAGAATTCGACAACAATATCGAGATTCGCGCCTCGGTGCTTGCCGCACAAGGCAAGGCGTTCTGCGCCGGCGCCAATTTCGGCGACCCGGCCCGACAGGAGCAGGAAGAGCGCGCCAAGACCGACCCGGCGTCGAACCTGCCGATCAATCATCTCTACGTGCAGGCGGTGCGCATCTTCCGCAACAAGAAGCCGATCGTCGCCGCGATCCATGGCGCGGCCATCGGCGGCGGCCTCGGCCTCGCAGTATCGGCGGACTTCCGCGTCGCCTGCCCCGAAGCCCGCTTCTCGGCGAATTTCACCAAGCTCGGCTTCCATCCGGGCTTCGGCCTCACCACCACGCTGCCGGAGCTGATCGGCAAGAACAATGCCGAGCTGATGTTCTACACCAGCCGCCGCGTCACCGGCGAAGAGGCCTATCGCTGGGGCCTCGCCAATGTGCTGGTGCCGCAGGACCAGGTGCGCGCTGAGGCGATGAAGCTCGCGGCTGAGATCGCCGAATGCTCTCCGCTCGGCCTCGTCTCCACCCGCGCCACCATGCGCGGCAACCTCGCCGACCGCGTGCTGGCCGCGACCAACCATGAACTGGTCGAGCAGACCAAGTTGCGCGCGACCGAGGATTTCAAGGAAGGCGTGAAGGCTACAGCGGAACGGCGGGTGGCGAATTTCAGGGGCAGATAAGCAGCTTGCTTCGTAGGGTGGGCAAAGCGAAGCGTGCCCACCTTCACGAGCACACCGCGGATGGTGGGCACGGCGCAAGCGCGCCTTTGCCCACCCTACAATTCCAGCTAACCCTTCGGCACCACCAGCGCATCGACGATGGTGACGCCCTGGCCTTCCGGGTGCACCAGCACCGGATTGACCTCGATCTCCGCGATCTCGTGTGCGTGGCTCGCCGCCAGCACTGATATCTCCGAAATCAATCGCGCCAGCGTCGCGACATCCGCCTTCGGCGCGCCGCGAAACCCCTGCAGCAACGGCGCGGCCTTCAGCGTCTGCAGCATTGTCGCCGCCTCATCGGTGCTGACCGGCGCGGGACGATAAACGACGTCCCTGAACAGCTCGGTCGTGATGCCGCCGAGGCCTACCATCACCATCGGCCCGAATGTCTCGTCCGTCATGGTGCCGACGATGATCTCGACGCCCTTCTTCGCCATCGGCCCGACCAGCACGCCCTGGATATTGGCATCTGGTCGCTGCTTCTGCACGGCCTCCAGCATGTCGCGATGGGCGGTGAACGCCTGGCCCTTGGTCGCGATGTTGAGGCTGATACCGCCGACCTCGCTCTTGTGCGGGATATCCGCCGACTGGATCTTCATCACCAGCGGAAAGCCCGCAGCTGTGATCGCGGCATCGAGCTCGTCGCGGTTGGCGACCAGCGTCTCGTCCGGCACCGCGATGCCGGCATCGCGCAGCAGCGACTTGCTGTCGAATTCGGAGAGCGTCTTCCCTGTCAGATGCCACGACAGATCGCGTGCGCCCGATGTCTGCGCCACGTCCGGCGCCAGCCGAAACTTCGCATACTCCGTCAAACGCTTCATCGCGACGCCGACATGGGTCAGACCCGACAGCACGACCACGCCGGATTTCGCAAACTCGCGCCGCGCAAAGTCCGACGGCAGCGTGTAGGAGTAGAACACCACCGGCTTGTTCTGCGCCGCGATGACCGGCTTCAGCTCGGCCTCCTTGAACGGCATCCGCGTCTCGCTCGACAGCGACAGCACCACCAGCGTCGCATCCACTTCATCGGATGTGTCGAACAGCTCGATGCTCTTCTGCAGGCCGCCGGAGGTGACGCCCTGCGCGGTGACGTCGATGGGATTGCCCGCAGCGCCATAGGACGGCATCCACTGCTTGATCTTGCCTTGCGCCTCCGCCGACAATTCCGGCACCCGCAAGCCCTGCAGCGACACCGTATCCGCGCCCCAGATGCCGGCGCCGCCGGACACGGTCAGCACGGCGACGCGGTCGCCTCTCGGCAAAGGATTGCTCGCCAGCACAGCCGCGATGGTCACGGCCTCGTCGAGATCGTTGGAGACGATGAAGCCATATTTCGCGAACACCGCATCATACGCCGCTGACCAGCCGGCCATGCTCGCGGTGTGCGAGGCCGCCGCGCGCTCGCCCGCGCCGGAGCGGCCGACTTTCGTGACGATGACGGGCTTCTTCATCTCAGCCGCCCGCTTCGCCGCCGACAGAAATTTGTCGACGTCGCGGATACCCTCGATGAACAGCATGATCACATCAGTCGAGGCGTCCTGCACCATATAGTCCAGGAATTCGCCGGCGCCGAGATCGCTCTCATTGCCGGCGCTGACGACGTAGCTGATCGCGACCCCGATCGCCTTGGCGCGGTGCTTGATGGCAAAGCCGATGCCGCCGGTTTGCGCGACAATGCCGACCCGGCGTCTGGTGGCGACCAGCGGCACATGGCCCGGCTTGACGTCGACCGTCGGGCTGAAGGTGGCCGCGACCTTCTGCACCTCGCTCATGAATCCTTCGGCATTCGGGCCGGAAATCCGCATTCCCGTCCGCTTCGCCAGCGCGACGATCGCATCCTGCATCGCAGCGCTGTCGCCGCCCTCCTCCGCGAAACCGGAGGAGATGATGACGGCGTTCTTGACGCCCGCCGCCGCGCACTGCTCCAGCGCCGGCAACACCGCACGGGCAGGAATCACGATCACGGCGAGATCAATGGGCGCACCGATCTCGCCGACCGATTTGTAGCATTTGAGCCCGTCGATCTCGTCGTAGTTCGGATTGATCGGATAGAGTTTGCCGGGATATTCGTTCTTCCGCAGCATCGACAACAGCCGCCCCGGAATCTTCTCCTGATCGCGCGAGGCGCCGATCAGCGCGATGCTTGCGGGAGCGAAGAAGGAATCGAGCGGGTGCGACATGCGGGGCGTTCCGTGTTTTTCTTCTTGTAGCCCGGATGGAGCGAAGCGCAATCCGGGGCTGGATCATCCGCCGAGAGTGGCCCCGGATTTCGCTTCGCTCCATCCGGGCTACGGTCGTCATGCCAGGCGAAAGTTCACCCCACACAGGAAGAACTCGTCCCCCTGCACCTTGCAGCCCCGCACCTTCGCCGCCGCCAGCACCTTGGCCTTGTCGACCACCTTGAACGTCAACCCGCTCATGATCTCGGCATCGCCCTTCACGAAGCGAAACGTGCTGTTCGGCAGCTTCACCGTGGCCCCATCGGCTGATACCCCGACGATCTTGCCCCAATGCGCCGCCAGCGCCGCGGGCTCCGGGCTCTGCAGCTCGACCTCGGTCAGCGCCAAGGTCGTGTCCTTGCGGATTGCTTTCTGCCAATCGGGGCCGGCCGGCGGATACGGGCCCAGCACATCGTCGCTACCGTCGGTGTGATTGAACTCGATAAAGGCGGCGCGGCAGTCGCGGGGGTGCAGTTGCACGCCGTGATAGGGCGCATGCGTGATGACGTTGGCGGTGCGCACGCCCATCGCGTTGGCTTTCGCGCCGCGCGCATCGGGATCCTCGCAGCAGAAGATCGCCATATAGCCGCCGCGGCCGCCGGTCTTCTCGATGAAGCGGCCGGCTGCGGTGTCCGGTCCCATCGTGAAGGGCGCGACGACCTCCAGCAGGATGGTGTCGACCGGCATCAGCGCATTCTCGAGTCCGTACTTCGCGACATTGCCGTCGCGATAGCAGACGTTAAGGCCCATGATCTCGGTGATATCAGAGATCACGGGCGCCAGCTGCGGCGCCACCAGGCAGATCTGCCGCAGCCGCATGTACTCAGCCATGGTCTACTGCCCCAGGAACGACGGTTTGCGCTTCTCGACGAAGGCCTTCGCTGCTTCCTTGTGGTCGGCGGTCTCGCCGGCGCGGGAGTGATGGATCGCCTCGCCGTCGAAGCAGGCCTCCAGCGACATCGACTCGGCATTGTTGATGTTGCGCTTGATGTAGCCGAGCGCGACCGACGGTCCGTTCGCAAGCGACCGTGCCAGATCGAGCGCCTCCGCCTCGATATCGGCATCGGGCACGACCTTGCTGACCATATTCAGATTGTAGGCCTCCTGCGCCGACAGCACCGGCGACAGCAGATAGAGCTCGCGCGCTTTCGCGCTGCCGAGCATCTGGGTCAGGAAATAGGTGCCGCCGTAGTCGCCGGAGTAGCCGACCTTGGCAAACGCGGTGGTGATCTTGCAGGAGGCACTGGCGATGCGCAGGTCGCAGGACAGCGCGATCGACAGACCGGCGCCGGCCGCCGCACCGTCGAGCTGCGCCACCACGGGCTTCGGCATCTGGTGCAGGATGCGCGAGACCTCCATGCCCTTGCGCAAGGTCGCCGTCTTGGCTTCGAACGCCATCGGCGCGCGCCCCTCCGCCATCGACTTGACGTCGCCGCCGACGCAGAACGTGCCGCCAGCGCCCTTGAGCAGCACCGCGCGCACCTCGGGATCATCCTGCGCCCGCCGCGCCGCCTCGACCAGGCCGCGCGTCATGTCGGGATTGAGCGCATTGCGGCGCTCGGGCCGGTTCATGGTGATGGTGAGCAGGCCATGCTCGAGGGATTGAAGGACCATCTGGTTGTCGCTCATGGCTTTCAGCCTTTCGTTGTTGGATTATTTCTTCACCAGCGGGCAGCGCGAGATGTCCAGCGACTGGAACGCCTCATTGCCCGGCACGGTCGCGAGCAGCTTGTAGTCGTCCCAGCGGCCCTTCGACTCCGACGGCTTCTTCACCTCGAACAGGTACATGTCGTGCACCATGCGGCCGTCGTCGCGGATCTTGCCGTTCCTGGCGAACATGTCGTTGATCGGGGTCTCCTTCATCAGCTTCATGACCGCGGCCGCATCCGTGGTGCCGGCAGCCTTCACGGACTTCAGATAATGCAGCACGGAGGAATAGACGCCGGCCTGCGCCGAGGTCGGCACCCGCCCCTTGTTGCGCTCCATGAAGCGTTTTGAGAAGGCGCGGCTGTCGTCGTTGAGATCCCAATAGAAGGCTTCGGCGAGCAAGAGACCCTGCGCGGTTTCGAGCCCGACGCTGTCGATGTCGGTGACGAAGGCGAGCAGCGGCGAGATTTTCTGGCCGCCCTTGGTGATGCCGAACTCGGCGCCCTGCTTGATCGCGTTGATAGTGTCGCCACCGGCATTGGCAAGCCCGATCACCTTGGCCTTGGAGGACTGCGCCTGCAGCAGGAAGGAGGAGAAATCGGACGTGTTGAGCGGATGCCGCACGCTGCCGAGCACCTTGCCGCCGGACTTCACCACGACATTGGTGGTGTCCTTTTCCAGATCCTGGCCGAACGCGTAGTCTGCGGTGAGGAAGAACCAGCTGTCGAGGCCGGACTTCACCGCAGCAAGGCCCGTGACATTGGCCTGCGCAAAGGTGTCGAACACATAATGCACGGTGTAGGGGCCGCAGGCCTCGTTGGTGAGGCGGATCGAGCCCGGGCCGTTGAAGATTACGATCTTGCCCCGCGCCTTGGCGATCTCGCCGGCGGCGAGCGCCGTTGCCGACGCCGCGACGTCAAAGATCATCTCGACGCCCTGGTTGTCGAGCATGTCGCGCGCGATGTTGGCGGCGAGATCGGCCTTGTTGAGATGATCGGCGACCACAATCTCGACCTTGCGGCCGAGCACTTCGCCGCCAAAATCCTCCACCGCCATCTTGGCGGCGAGCTCGCTGCCGGGGCCGGTGATGTCGGCATAGAGGCTCGACATGTCGAGGATGCCGCCGAGCTTGAGTGGAGGCTTGCCTTGCGCCAGCGCCGCCGTGGCCGAGATCGCAAACACGCCAGCCAATGCACCGGCCAAAACTCGCTTCATCCAAAGCCTCCCTTGATTGACGGACCTCGTTCGCTCAGGGTCCGTTTCGAGGGCAGGATCATGCCGCATGGCCTGCACTGCAGCAAGCCACAGCGACAGCGATGAATTTTCCGCTAGCCGGGATGAGGCCGTGCGAGATCAAAGATGCAGATCGGCGACCGGGTGATACGTCGTGCCGGACGGCAGGCCGAGATACAGCATTTTCAGGCCGTATTGCTCGGCGAATGCCGTTGCCGTCGAATCCATGATGATCGCCCCGCTCAGGTCCAGATGGATCGCCGGGCGCGTGATGCTTCCGAGCGTCACGGCGGGCGCAGTCGTCTCGTTGATCTCGAGCGCGTTGAACGCGGCGGTGACCGACGACAGCGAGGCCGCGTTGCCGGCGAGGTCGACCACGCTTGCGCCATTCGCGGCGAAGCCGGTGACGGCGAGCGAGGCGGCGCGATTGGACGCGCCCACGATGTGATCGAACACCAGCTTCGAGGGATCGCCGAGCAGCGCGGTGGCGGCGGCATCGTAGAGAGCCGTGCCGCCATCGTTCAGCGTCAGGCTCGGCACGCCGCCGCCGACGCGGACTGCCTCGTTGAAATCGAGCGTCAGCTGAACCAGCGAGCCCGTCGCCGCCACACCGCCGGACGGCGTCGCGGTGATGGCGTCCAGATGCGGCGCTGACGTGTCGAGCGTGAAGGTCAGGCTCGAGAGCGCGCTGACATTGCCGGCGGCGTCGACCTCCTGCACCGTCACGGTGTGCACGCCATCGGTGGTGAAGACCGGCGCGACGCTCGAGAAGCTCGACGCGCCGTCAGCCTTGAAGCGCAGCGTGTCGGCTGCATCGAACTTGATGTAGTCGATCTGCGCATTGCTGGTGATGTGGTCGGTGGCCGAGACGCCGGTATCGCGGTGCAAGGCCAGCGTCGGCGCCGACGGCGCCTTGGTATCGCCCGTGAGGTTGATGGTGCCGCTCGCGGCACCGGCGTTGCCGGCGACATCGGTATAGCTCGACGCATTGACCTGCACCGAGCCTGCTTCGGTGTCGGTCACGTCGGGCGTGAAGATCGCGGTGTAGATGTCCTGCCCTGAGCCATTGACGCCGACATGGGCGAGGCTGCCGAGCGCACCACCATGGACCGCGACATCGCCGAGCGCAAAACCCGCGACCGCCTCCGAGAAGGTGAAGGTCATCAGCGCCGCATCGCCCGCATGCAACACGGTATGATCAGCCGCCACCGACACCGTCGGCGCATGGGTGTCGCCGCCGATCGTGGCCGTGTTGCTCGCCGTTCCGGCATTGCCGGCCGCGTCGCTGTAGCTCGCGGCGATGATCCGGACCGAGCCCGCCAGCGTATCGTTCACGTCGGGCGCAAACGTCGCCGTGTAGATATCCTGGCCCGCGCCGTTGAGGCCGACATGGACGAGATTGCTCAGCGCGCCGCCGGTGACCGCGGCATCGCCGAGCGCAAAGCCGGTGACTGCCTCCGAGAAAGTGAAGGTCACGGTCGCGTTCTGGCCGGCCAGCACCGTGGCCGGGTTGATTGCGACCGAGGCCGTCGGCGCCTTGGTGTCGCCAGTAAAGCTGATCGTGCCGCTCGCCGCGCCCGAATTGCCGGCGACGTCGGTGTATGTCGACGCCGCGACCTGCACCGAGCCTGCCTCGTTGTTGCTTTCGTCGGGCGTGAAGGTTGCCGTGTAGACGTCCTGGCCGGACCCGTTGACGCCGGTATGGATGAGATTGCCGAGCGCGCCACCGTGTACGGTGACGTCACCGAGCGCAAAGCCTGTGACCGCCTCGGAGAAGGTGAAGGTCACCTGCGCCGTCTGCCCCGCCAGCAGCGTGCCGTGATCGGCCGAGACCGACACGGTCGGCGCCTGCGTGTCGCCATCGAGGGTCGCGGCATTGCTCGCCGCGCCGGCATTGCCGGCTGAGTCGCTATATTCAGCCGCGTTGACCTGCACCGAGCCGGTCTCGGTGTTGCTGACATCGGGGACGAAGCTCGCGGTGTAGATGTCCTGACCCGAACCGTTGAGCCCGACATGGATGAGATTGGTCAGCGTGCCGCCGTGAACCGTCGTATCGGTCACCAGGAAGCCGGTGATCGTCTCCGAGAAGGCGAAGGTCACGACAGAGTTCTGTCCGGCCAGCACGCTGTCCGGAGTCATCGTCACCGTCACGCTGGGCGAGAGCGTGTCGCCGGTGAAGTTGACGGAGTTGCTGGCCGCGCCGGCGTTGCCGGCAGAGTCGGCATAGCCTGACGTATTGACCTGCACCGACCCGGTCCCGGCGTTGGTCGCATCGGGCGTGAAGGTCGCAGTGTAGATGTCTTGACCTGCGCCATTGACGCCGGTGTGGACGAGATTGCCGAGCGCGCCGCCGCTCACGGCCACATCGCCGAGCGCGAAACCGGAGACTGCCTCGGAGAAGGTGAAGGTCACCACCGCAGTCTGGCCGGCGAGCAGCGCGGTATGGTCCGCCGCGATCGAGACCGTCGGCGCCAGCGTGTCGCCGCTGAAATTGATCGCCGAGCTCGCCGCGCCGGAATTGCCGGCGATGTCGGTATAGCTGGACGTATTGACCTGCACCGATCCGGTCTCGGCATTGGCCGCATCGGGCGTGAAGGTCGCGGTGTAGACATCCTGCCCGGAGCCGTTGACGCCGACATGGACGAGATGGTCGAGCGCTCCGCCGCTCACCGCGACATCGCCCAGCGCAAAGCCGCTCACCGCCTCGGAGAAGGTGAAGGTGACGGTCGAGGTCTGCCCGGCCTGCAGCGTGGTCCGATCGGCCGCGATCGACACCGTCGGCGCCAGCGTATCGCCGGTGAAGCTCACCATTGCGCTCGCCGCGCCGGCATTGCCGGCGGCGTCGGCATAGCTCGATGCATTGACCTGCACCGAACCCGCTTCGGCATCGCTCGCATCGGGCGTGAACACGGCGGTGTAGACGTCCTGATGCGATCCGTTGAGCCCGACATGCACGAGATTGCCGAGTGCGCCGCCGCTCACCGCGACATCGCCGAGCGCAAAGCCGGTCACCGCCTCGGAGAAGGTGAAGGTGACGGTCGAGGTCTGCCCGGCCAGCAGCGCGGTCGTATCAGCCGCAACCGACACTGTCGGCGCGATGGCGTCGACCTGCAGATGGAGGTCGGCGGCCGCGTTGTCGAGCACGGCATCCTGCCCTGAGGGATCCTTGATCGTGCCGCCATTGAGCGCGACGCCCTGCACCTGCAGATCGGCCGAGCTGTCGCCGTCCTGCACGGTATAGCTGAACACCAGTGCCTGCGAGCCGCTGCCGCTGACATAGCCGGCGACCTTGCCGTCACTGAGCTGCAGCTCCGGCGTACCCGTCACGCTCACCGCATTGTTGAAGCCGAGCGTGATGGTGACGACCTTGCCGGTGTTCAGCAGCGTCAAATGATTGGTCGTATCAGATGTGACCGAGGTGATGCTCGCCTGCGACCGTATCTCCAGATGCGGCGACGCCGAACCATCGGAGGCGAGGATCAGCGAGGCGGCCGAAGCCCCCGACCCAAAGCTGAGATTCAACGACGCCAGCGTGGTGCCGGCGCTGTTCTTCACCAGCAGCACACCGTTCGAATAAGACAGCGTGTCCGTTGCGTCATAGGCGATGCCAGCGAAGTCGATGGTGTCGCCGCCGGAAAAGCCGGTGATCGACGTGCCGAACGACATGCCCGAGAAGGCCGCCGCATCGAGCACGAGCTTGTCGGTGGTGCCGGCTGTGAAGGCAATCGCGCCCGTTCCCGCCGCGCCACTGGCCGCGAGCTCGAGGATCGCGCCCTCGATCACCGTGCCGCCCGAATAGGTGTTGTGCGCCGACAGCACCAGCCGCCCGCCGCCGGTCACCTCGACATCGCCAGCGGTCGTGCCATCCGAGATCACGCCGCTCTGGATCACCGTCTCGCCGGCCGCGACGTTGAAGATGGGATCGCCGGCAACGGTGATGTTGTGGGTCTGGGTAAAGCCGTCGGTGAAGCTGATGCCGGTGCCGTCGCCGAGCTTCAGCACGCTGGTGACCGCGCCGAGATTGACGTTGGCCGAGATCGAAATCACGGTCCCGCTGCCGCTGACCGCCGTGTTGCCGGTGAAGCTATTGCTGCCGCCGAGAACGACGGTGCCGCCGCCGCTGATGAGCAGCCCGCCGGTGCCGGCATTTCCGCCGGTGCCGCCACTGCCGCTCTGGTCCGCGATGTCGTTGGCAACCGTCAGCGTCTCGCCGCTCGCCGGCGTGAAGCTGAGATTGTTGTTGCCCTGGATGAAGATGCCGGAGCCGTACGCCGCGCCGCTGGCCTGGCCGGCGCCATTGGTGCCGCCCTTGATGGCGTTGAAGCCCGAATCGTTCGACAGCGAGCCGCCCTTGAAGATCAGCGAGCCGCCCTGCTCGACAAAGACCGTGCCGCCGGCGCCAAGACCACCGCCGCCAACCGTGCTGGTGCCGTCTCCGCCACCGAAGCCACCCGTGCCACTGACACCGCCACCGCCGCCGAAGCCACCATCGGCGCCATAGCCACCGCCACCGCCGAAGCCGCCATTGCCGAACGCGCCGCCGCCACCGCCGTAACCGCCATCGCCGCCGTCAGCCGCATCGGCGCCGCCGATGCCACCGCCCGCGCCGTGCGCGCGGTTATTGCTGCCGTAGAAGCCACCCGCACCGCCGCCACCGCCATTGGCGCCGCCCGTTCCGCCATACCAGTAAAGAATCGTCCCGTTCCCGTACGGGATCAGGTAGCCGTCGACTCCCTTACCGCCGCCGTCGGCGTTGGGGACAATGCCGGCCGAACCGTTCTGGAACGCAGCCGAGTTCGCGCCCTGCGCGCCAAGGCCGATGCCGCCGCCGCTGCTGTTTCCGCCCTTGCCGCCCATGCCGCCGCCGCCGCCGAAGCCGTCGACGTTGTAGGCGGTCGCGGTGCTGCCGGTTCCGCCGTTGCCGCCGATCGCGGCGCTGTTGTGGAAGGTGACGTTGTCGATCGTGGCACTGCCGTTCGACGAGACGAACAGCGCGCCGCCAAGCCCGGCGCCGCCGCCACCGCCGCCACTTATGACGCCGCCGCCGGCCGCGACGGTGTTCTGGATGGTCAGGTTCTCGAGATTGAGGTTGCCCGCATAGACGAAGAAGCCGCGCTGGGCGTTGAGGCCGTCGATCGTGTACGTGCCGCCATGACCATCGCTGCCGTTGATCGTGACGGTCGACCCGCTCAGGAGATTAAGCGCGTACAGCTCCGACGTCAGGCTGAAATTCGCGGTGACGTTGATCGTGTAGTTGGCATTCGAGGCGGCGTTCTGTCCGCCGGAGTCAATCTGCAGAATCGCGGCATTGAGCTCGGCGACGTTGGAGACGTTGAAGACCCGCGTCGAGACGATCTGCACGATCGTTCCGCCACCCGCATCCTGCGAGAGCTGGAAGCGGGCGCCGCCGTCGAGCCCGCTCAAGGTCAGTGTGTCGGTCGTGGTGCCGTTCGAGACCGACAGCGTATTGCCGGACAGGCTGACCGTGTTCAGCGACGGGTTCTGGGTGTTGTACTGCAGCCCGGTCAGGTCGATCGACTGGCCGGGATTGAAATTCGCGATCGTGTTGCCGAAGCTGTTGCCGGTCAGCGCGGCATTGTCGATCTTCAGCGTGCCGACGATGCCCGTCGTGAACGAGATGCTGCCCGTTCCGGCTGCGCCTGTTGTGGTGAGCCACATCGTGCCCGAAGAGATCGTCGTACTGCCGTAGCTGTTGGCATGGCCAAGCACGAGCGTGCCGCCGCCATCGATGCCGAGATTGCCGCTGCCGGTGACGAGCGCGGTGTCGGTGACGGTCATGCCGTTCGCGATCGACAGGAGCGAGTTGCCGGAGACCGAGATCGTGTCGTCGAAAATGCCGCCCGTCGTCAGCGACAGATGCCCGCCGTTCAGGCCGAGCGTGCCATTGAGCCCCGAGAACTGCCCAAGGCCGAGTTGCAACATGCCCGCGCCGCTCAGCGTGAACGTGCCGGAGCCGCTGATCGTGCCGGTGTCGACGAGCGTGCCGGACGAGACGTCGAAGGTGCCGCCGCCTCCGCTCAGTTGAATCGCGTGCGTGAAGGTGTAGCCGCCGGTCGTGGTCAGCGTGCCGCCATTGAGGATCAGCGCGCTTGCCGTGCCGCCGATATTGTTGTCGGCGGTGATCGAGACGACATTGCCGCCGTCGATCTGGGTGCCGCCGACATAGCTGTTCGCACCCGTCAGCGTGAGCGTGCCGCCGCCGGACACCTCGAGCTTTCCGGTCGTGCCGCTGCCGCTGATGCCGCGCTCGTCATAGATGGTATCGCCGATCGTGAGTGTCGTGACGGTATCCAGGCCGGTCCCATGCGAGGAGAACACCGTGTGCGTCGGCGTGACGACCATCGTGCCCTGGATGAAGATGTCGCCATAGGCCGAGCCATCGCCCGCGCCGTTGGCGCCGGTGCCGCCGGTTTCGGTCGCATCCGCCAAGGTGCCACCGATGACGGTGAGCTGGCCGCCCTGCTGCACGAAGATGTCGCCGCCGAGGCCGGCGCCGCCGCCACCGCCACCGGCGAGCGAGCCGCTGCCGCCGCCGAATCCGCCGGCGCCGACCGTGCCGTCCGAACCGCCGCCACCACCGCCAAATCCGCCATTGCCGCCGCTGTGCGCGTAGCCGCTGCCGCTGCCGGAGCCGCCACCGCCGCCACCGAAACCACCGTCGCCGCCGGCGAAGATGCCGCCGCCGCCGCCACCACCGACGCCGCCGTCGCCGCCGAAGCCAAGCAGGGTGCCGCCGGGACCGCCGCCGACCGAGTTGGCGCCACCGATGCCGCCGCCGCCGCCTCCGACGCCGCCGCCACCGCCGCCGCCATCGGCGCCGCCGCTCGCATGCGCGCCATAACCGGAGCCGCCGTAATTGTCGGCGCCCTGCCCGCCGCCCGCGCCGACCACCGTTGCCGGCGTGCCGCCGGCGCTCGACGCGCCGGTCGAGGGATGCTGGCTGTCCGAGCCGGCCTCGCTGTAGCCGGTGCCGCCAATGCCGTGATAGCCGAAATAATCCTGGCCGCCGAAGCCGCCACCACCACCGCCGCCGCCATTGCCGGCACCGCCATCGGCGCCGATACCGCCACCGCCGCCACCGCCGCCGAGCGGATCGACCGCGCCGCCATCGCCACCCTTGGCGGTGTTGCTGCCGAAATTGACGTTGATGAGCGTGACATCGGCATTCGCACCGACGAACAATCCGCCGCCGAGACCGGCACCCCCGCCACCACCGCCGGTGCCGCCATTGCCGCCGCTCGCGACCGCATTGACGATGGTCAGATTCTTGAACGTGACTGTGCCGGAGACGACGACAAAACCTTGATAGCCGCGCGCGTCGATGACGTCGTTGTAGTTTTGCAAGCCGCCGAAGTGATTGTTGTAGTCGGAGTTGCCGTCGAACGTCAGCGTCGAGCCGCTCATCAGGTTGATGGCGGGCAAATCGTCCAGCAGCTGCAAGGTGCGCGCGCCCGACGAGAGCGAGAAATTGATGATGTAGTCGGTGTTCGCGGCGGCCATGCCGCCACCGACGCTGATCGCCTCAATTGCCGTGTAGAGCTGGAGATAATCGTGGAGCGGATCGCTGGTCGTCAGCGTCAGGACAACGGGGCTAGACACCAGGCACCTCGGCAATATGCGCGCGAGCGCGACGGCGATTCATCGCCAGAAACAATTGCCGGTTAATTAGCTTGCGTCGCAAGTCATTGGCAACACTAATGAATTCTCATTCCGCGCACGATTTGCGGGATGGTGAATCGGCGCATGCGAAACAAGCCGAAACGCGTGCGCGTGATGAGAAGTTTGGTGTGTGCGTTCGGCTCTGGCTCGTTGACGGAGTTTTCGCCAGACTGCGTTCGTGATGATCACGCTGCACCGAATGAAGCACGCGAGAGTGACGAGCAAAGCATGATGCGTTCACGCGATGGAGCAAAGCGTCATGGCCGACGTATCCTCATGATGACGGCATGCATGCTCGCGATGCCTGCGTCCATCGGACGGAGCGAAGCGGCGGGCTGCAATTTCGACGTACAAGGCGCAGGCCGCGTCGCAGCCGTCGTCGATGCGCGGAGCTTTCGTCTCGACGATGGCAGCGAGGTGCGCCTCGTCGGCATCGAGGTGCCGGACAAGGCGAAGGCGAACGCGGCGCTGTCGACGCTGCTCGTCGGCCGCGACGTGACACTGCGCGGCAGCGACGACACGCCGGACCGTTACGGCCGCCAGGGTGCGTTCGCCTACGTCGCCGAAACGCTGGTTCAGGGCGAGCTCCTGAAGCAGGGTCTCGCGCTGGTTTCCACCGAGATCGCCGACAAGGACTGCGCGGCCGCCCTGATGGCCGCGGAGGCCGAGGCGCGGCAGGGCAAAAGGGGAACCTGGGCCGAGTCCACCGTCATAAAAAACGCGGAAAGTCCGGGCGATATTTTGGCCGGGATCGGGCGCTTTACGGTGGTCGAGGGCAGGGTTTTGTCCGTGCGGCAAGCAGGGGCGACGACCTATCTGAATTTTGGCCGAAACTGGACACAGGACTTTGCCGCGACTATTTCAAGGCGCATAGTCCCTGCCTTCGAGGCGGCCGGGCTTGCGCCTAAATCCCTCGAGAATCGCAGGATTCGGGTCCGCGGCTGGGTGGAAGCGCGAAACGGGCCGCGAATCGAGTTGCTCCGGGTGGGGCAAGTGGAAGTGTTGGGGAACTAGCTTTCAGGCGATTGTGGGTTTTTGAATTGATTGAGCGTGCAGGACGGCGCCAGGGAATGACAGGCCTCCGGCTCTCGGCTGCGCCGGCGCTCGTCTGCGCCACACTGATGCTGTCGGCCTGCGGCAATCTCGGCAGCCGGTTCGAGACCGCAGCTCCCACAACGCCGACCGCCCCCACCGCCAAGCCCAACCGCGTCGTGCAGCAGACGCCGGCCAGCGAGCGCGAGCATGAGCGCATCCTCGCCTCCTACGGCGGCGCCTATGACGATCCCCGGCTCGAGCAGCTGATCAGCAAGACCGTCGAGCGGCTGGTCGCGGCCTCCGACCGTCCCGACCAGGCCTACAAGGTCACGATCCTCAATTCCGGTGCGGTGAATGCCTTCGCGCTGCCGACCGGCCAGCTCTATGTCACGCGCGGCCTGATCGCGCTGGCCAGCGACACCTCCGAATTGTCGTCGGTGCTCAGCCACGAGATGGCGCATGTGCTGGCCAAGCACGCCTCGATCCGCGAGGACCAGGCGCGGCAGGCCGCGGTGGTGACGCGCGTCGTCACCGACATGAGCAACGATCCCGATCTCACCGCGCTGGCGCTGGCGAAGACCAAGCTGACGATGGCGAGCTTCTCGCGGCAGCAGGAGTTCGAGGCCGACGGCATCGGCATCGGCCTCGCGGCGCGCGCGCATTTCGATCCCTATGGTGCCGCACGCTTCCTCACCGCGATGGAGCGCAATGCGGCGCTGAGGGTCGGCAAGACCGCGCTCGATCCGCGCGCGCAGGATTTCACTTCCTCGCATCCGGCGACCCCCGAGCGCATCCAGAACGCGCAGGCGACCGCGCGGCAATACACCTCGCCGGAAAGCACCGAGCGCGACCGCGAGGCGTATCTGGCCGCGATCGACAACATCGTCTATGGCGAGGATCCGAGCGAAGGTTTCGTCCGCGGCCGGCGTTTCCTGCATCCCAAGCTCGGCTTCACCTTCCAGGCACCCGACACGTTCACGCTCGACAACACCGCGCAGGCGGTGATCGGCGTCCGCGAGGGCGGTACGCAGGCGATGCGCTTCGACGTGGTGCGCGTCCCGGCCGAGCAGTCGCTCGGCGAGTACCTCAATTCCGGCTGGATGGAAGGCGTCGACAAGTCGTCGACCGAGGACATCACCATCAACGGCTTCCCGGCCGCATCGGCCACCGCGCGCGGCGACCAGTGGCAGTTCAAGGTCTACGCGCTGCGCTTCGGCACCGACGTCTACCGCTTCATCTTCGCGGCCAAGCAGAAGAGCACCGAGAGCGAGCGCAACGCGCGCGAGACCGTCAACTCGTTCCGCCGCCTGACACTGGAAGAGATCCAGGCCGCGCGCCCCTTGCGCATCAAGGTCATCAACGTGCAGCCCGGCGACACCGTGGAATCGCTCTCCCACCGCATGGCCGGCGTCGATCACCCGACCGAGCGCTTCCGCATGCTCAACGGCCTCGAGGCCCACGCGCAGGTCAAGCCGCGTGATCGCGTCAAGATCGTGGTGGATTGATCTTACCGCCTCCCCACCGGTCTTTCCCCTCATCCTGAGGAGCTTGCGCAGCAAGCGTCTCGAAGGACGAGGCCACCAGCCGGGCCACATGGTTCGAGACGGCGCAAGGGGCGCCTCCTCACCATGAGGGGATGGATTACTCACGCCGCGCGACTACTTCGCCTTCTCCTTCAAGAACGCGATGATATCCGCGCGATCCTGCGGGCTCTCGACGTCGAAGAACATCTTCGTCCCCGGCACCAGCTTCTCCGGATCAGTCAGCCATTTGTCGAGGTTCTCCTCGTTCCAGACGATGTTCGAGTTCTTCAGCTCCGGCGAATAATCGTAGCCCGGCGCCTTGCCGGCGAGGCGGCCGAATACACCCTTGTGGGCGGGGCCGGCGCCGTTCTCCTGGATCGAATGGCAGGCGCCGCAATCCTTGTAGAGCCTTGCGCCGCGCGTGGCGTCGCCCGCCGCGTGGGCGCTGGTCGCGGCCAGCATGAGGGCGGCCGCGGCAAGGGCATTTGCGCACGGCGATGCGGCGCGGCGGGCGATCGATTGCAGTTTCATGACTCTGCTCCTGTTGGCTCTGCGCAACGGGAGCGGTCGTGGGCCGGGATTATTCCCGCAACCGGCGGGGTAAGGCGCGTTAGCCCTCAGCCTCGCGCAAGCCACTGAGCCACAGCGCCAGCAGCGTCCACACCGCGCCGGACAGCAGATACGCGCCGGCCGAGATCAGGCCGAACTGCGTGGCCAGCAGCAGCGCGGCGAGCGGCGCGAAGCCGGCGCCGAACAGCCAGGCGAAATCCGAGGTCAGTGCGGAGGCCGTATAGCGATAGGTGCGCGCAAAGCTGGAGGCGATCGCGCCCGAGGACTGGCCGAAGGACAGGCCGAGCAGGATAAAGCCGAGCACCATGTACACGGTCTCACCGAGCGCGCCGGCATCGAGCAGCTGCGGTGCAAAGCCGCTATAGACCGCGATCGCGATCGCCGAGCCCAGCAACAGCGATTTGCGCCCCACCCGGTCGGCGATCATGCCGGAGGCCACGATCGCGGCGACACCAACGGCGGCGCCGACCATCTCGATGATCAGGAAGCGCACCGGGCTTTCCCTGGTGTACAGGAACACCCAGGACAGCGGGAACACCGTGACCATGTGAAACAGCGCAAAGCTCGCCAGCGGCGCGAAGGCGCCGAGCAGGATGTGGCGGCCCTCGCGTCCGACCGTCTCCATCACCGGCGCCGGCTGCAAATCGCGGCTCTCGAACAAATCGGCATATTCCGGCGTTGCCACCATGCGCAGCCGCGCGAACAGCGCCACCACGTTGATCGCGAACGCGACGAAGAACGGATAGCGCCAGCCCCAGTCGAAGAAATCCTGCGCCGAGAGATTGCCGGCAAAGAACGCGAACAGTGCGCTCGCCACGATCAGCCCGAGCGGCGCGCCGAGCTGCGGGATCATCGCATACCAGCCGCGATGCTGCGGCGGCGCGTTCAGCGCCAGCAGCGAGGCCATGCCGTCCCACGCGCCGCCCCACGCAATGCCTTGCGCCGCGCGCGCAGCGGCGAGCAGCCAGATCGCGGCGACGCCGATCTCGCTATAGCCGGGCAGGAACGCGATCGCGACCGTGGAGGTGCCCAACAAAAACAGCGCGATGATTAGCTTGGCACTCTTCCCGTAGCGGCGGTCGACCGCCATGAAGATCACGGTGCCGAGCGGACGCGCGACGAAGGCCAGCGCGAACAGCCCGAAGGAGAGCAGCGTGCCGGTCAGCTCGTTGACGAACGGAAACACCAGCCGCGGGAACACGATCACCGAGGCGATCGCGTAGACGAAGAAGTCGAAGAATTCCGAGGTGCGGCCAATGATGACGCCGATGGCGATCTCGCCGGGCTTGGCTTGCCCGTGCTTGGCCGTCTCGGGGAGTCCGTGAGTCATTGCAGGGGCCTGCGCCATCGCCAATCGCACCGTAAAATCATTGATCTGATCGACCGCAAGCCGGGGTCTGGCAGGCGGTCCCGAGTCTATTCTTGGCGTCTATCCTTGGCCTCCCATCCCGCAGTGCAACATTGGACAAATTGTCCAATGGGCGGAATGCTGCATCGCAGCTACCCCTTGGTCCACCTGATAAAATTCGATCGGACCAAGCCGTGCGCGCATTGAAATTACTGGCATTATTGCCCTTCGCGGCCGCCCTCGGCGGCTGCGACTTCGTCGTCCTCGCGCCTGCCGGCGACGTCGCCGCCCAGCAGCGCGACCTCGTCGTCATCTCCACCGTGCTGATGCTCCTGATCGTGCTGCCGGTGATGGCGCTGACCGTACTGTTCGCCTGGCGCTACCGCCAGACCAACACGCAAGCCGCCTACGATCCCGAGTGGGATCACTCCACGGGCCTCGAGCTCGTGATCTGGTCGGCGCCGCTTCTGATCATCGTCTGCCTGGGCGCGCTGACCTGGATGGGCACCCACCTGCTCGACCCCTACCGCACGCTCGGCCGCATCGACTCCAACCGCCCGGTCGTGGCCCAGGACGCGCCGCTGAATGTCGAGGTGGTCGCGCTCGATTGGAAGTGGCTGTTCATCTATCCCGATTACGGCGTCGCCACCGTCAACGAGCTCGCCGCCCCGGTCGATCGTCCGATCCACTTCCGCATCACGGCTTCCTCCGTGATGAACTCCTTCTACATCCCGGCGCTCGCGGGCCAGATCTACGCGATGCCGGGCATGGAAACCAAGCTGCACGCGGTCGCCAACAAGCCTGGCTCGTTCAAGGGCTTCTCGGCGAACTACAGCGGCGCCGGCTTCTCCGGCATGCACTTCACCTTCAAGAGCCTCGCGAGCACCGAGTTCGACGGCTGGATCGCCAATGTCCGCGCCAGCGCCGCCAAGCTGACCCGTGCCGACTATCTCAAGCTCGAACGCCCTAGCAGCAACGAGCCGGTGCGCAAATACGCCGCCGTCGACAACGATCTCTACAAGGCCATCCTCAACATGTGCGTCGAAGCCGGCAAGATGTGCATGAGCGAGATGATGGCGATCGACGCCAAGGGCGGGCTCGGCCATCAAGGCCTCAACAACACGCTGCCGCTCACCTACGACAAATATGCCCGCCGCGGCGCCCCGCTCGGCCCCGAGCCGACCTATGTCGCCGGCATCTGCAGCGTCGACGAGTTGAAGGGCCGCACCAGCCCGGACCTCGCAGCGCCGCTGGACATGACGCCTTTGCGCGGCATCGGCCTCACCCGTCCGCCATTCTCCCCGGCCAATTCCTCGACATCGCTGCTGCTCGGCCAGCGCCAAAAGTCTGATTCCTGAGGTCCGCATGTTCGACAATCCCGCTCTCATCAAGGCGATCTTCGGCCGGCTGACGCTGGAATCGCTGCCGCTGCATGAACCGATTGTGGTCGGCACCTTCGCCGTCGTCGCCCTCGGCGGCGTCGCGCTGTTCGGCGCCGTCACCTATTTCAAGCTCTGGGGCTATCTGTGGCGCGAGTGGTTCACCACCGTCGACCACAAGCGCATCGGCATCATGTACATGATCCTCGGCATCGTGATGCTGCTGCGCGGCTTCGCCGATGCCATCATGATGCGCGGTCAGCAGATGCTCGCCTTCAACGGCTCCGAAGGCTACCTCAACGCCCATCACTATGATCAGATCTTCACCGCGCACGGCGTGATCATGATCTTCTTCGTCGCCATGCCGCTGGTGACGGGCCTGATGAACTATGTGGTGCCGCTGCAGATCGGCGCCCGCGACGTCTCCTTCCCCTTCCTCAACAATTTCAGCTTCTGGATGACGGTCGGCGGCGCCGTGCTGGTCATGGCCTCGCTGTTCATCGGCGAGTTCGCGCGCACCGGCTGGCTGGCTTATCCGCCGCTGTCGAACCTCGGCTACAGTCCCGACGTCGGCGTCGACTATTACATCTGGGCCCTTCAAGTCGCAGGCATCGGCACCACGCTCTCAGGCATCAATTTGATCTGCACCATCGTCAAATTGCGGGCGCCGGGCATGACCATGATGAAGATGCCGGTCTTCACCTGGACCTCGCTCTGCACCAACGTCCTGATCGTCGCCTCCTTCCCGGTGCTCACCGTGGTGCTCGCGCTGCTGTCGCTCGACCGTTACGTCGGCACCAATTTCTTCACCAACGATTTCGGCGGCAGCCCGATGATGTATGTGAACCTGATCTGGATCTGGGGTCATCCCGAGGTCTACATCCTGGTTCTGCCCGCCTTCGGCATCTTCTCCGAGGTGACCTCGACCTTCTCGGGCAAGCGGCTGTTCGGCTACACCTCGATGGTCTACGCCACCGTCGTCATCACCATCCTGTCCTACCTGGTCTGGCTGCATCACTTCTTCACGATGGGCTCGGGCGCCAGCGTCAACTCGTTCTTCGGCATCACCACGATGATCATCTCGATCCCGACGGGGGCGAAGATGTTCAACTGGCTGTTCACGATGTATCGCGGCCGGATCCGCTTCGAATTGCCGATGATGTGGACCATCGCCTTCATGCTGACCTTCGTGATCGGCGGCATGACCGGCGTGCTGCTGGCGGTGCCGCCGGCCGACTTCGTGCTGCACAACAGCCTGTTCCTGGTCGCGCATTTCCACAACGTGATCATCGGCGGCGTGCTGTTCGGCCTGTTCGCCGGCATCGGCTACTGGTTCCCGAAGGCGTTCGGCTTCAGGCTCGATCCGTTCTGGGGCAAGCTGTCGTTCTGGTTCTGGGTCACGGGCTTCTTCTTCGCCTTCATGCCGCTCTATGTGCTGGGCCTGATGGGCGTGACCCGTCGCCTGCGCGTGTTCGACGATCCCTCATTGCAGATCTGGTTCATCATCGCGGGCTTCGGCGCCTTCCTGATCCTGCTCGGCATCGGCTGCATGCTGATGCAGTTCGCGGTGAGCTTCCTGCGCCGCGAGCAGCTGCGCGACGTCACCGGCGATCCCTGGAACGGGCGAACGCTGGAATGGGCGACCTCGTCGCCGCCGCCGGATTACAACTTCGCCTTCACGCCGGTTGTCTATGACAACGACGCCTGGTTCGACATGAAGCGCCGCGGCTACAGCCGCCCGCTGACCGGCTTCAAGCCGATCCACATGCCCAGCAACACCGGCACCGGCATCATCCTCGCCGGGCTTGCCACCGCGATGGGCTTCGCGCTGATCTGGTACATCTGGTGGCTCGCCGCACTCTGCGTCATCGGCCTGTTCGTCGTCGCGATCGGCCACACCTTCAACTATCACCGCGACTTCGACATCCCGGCCGACGAGGTGGTGCGGGTCGAAGAGGCGCGCACGCGCCTGATCGCTGCGGGAGCCAAGTGATGACCGTTCAGACCATGAATATCGCCGCCGGCTCCTCCGAGACCTCGCAGCCGGTCTTCCACGTGCTCGACGAGCACGCGCATCCCGAAGGCTACAGCACCTCGCTGGGCTTCTGGATCTATCTGATGAGCGACTGCCTGATCTTCGCGATGCTGTTCGCGGTGTTCGGCGTGCTCGGCGGCAATTACGCCGCCGGCCCCGCGCCGAAGGATCTGTTCGATCTGAAGCTCGTCGCGGTCAACACCTCGATGCTGCTGCTGTCCTCGATCACCTATGGCTTCGCCATGCTGACGATGGAGAAGTCGCAAGTACGCGCCACGCAGATGTGGCTCGCGATCACCGGCCTGTTCGGGCTCGCCTTCATCGGCATCGAGCTCACCGAATTCGCCCACATGATCCATGAGGGCGCCACCCCGCAGCGCAGCGCCTTCCTGTCGTCGTTCTTCACTTTGGTCGGCACCCACGGCCTGCACGTCTCGTTCGGCCTGGTCTGGCTGGTGACGCTGATGGTGCAGGTCGCGCGTTACGGCCTGATCGAGGCCAACCGCCGCCGGCTGATGTGCCTGTCGATGTTCTGGCACTTCCTCGACGTCGTCTGGATCGGCGTCTTCACCTTCGTCTATCTGCTGGGAATGCTGCGATGAAATCCGACACTCACGCTCTTCACGCCGACGCTCACGGCCATGACACGGCGTCCCACGGCACGCTGTCGAGCTATCTGATCGGCTTCGGCCTCTCCGTCGTCCTGACGGCGATCCCTTTCTGGCTGGTGATGTCAGGCGTCATCGCCAGCAAGGCGGCTACGGCGATCGTGGTCATGCTGTTCGCGGTCGTGCAGATCGTGGTCCACATGATCTACTTCCTGCACATGAACACGCGGTCGGAGAATGGCTGGACCATGATGGCGCTGATCTTCACCGTGATCATGGTCGTGATCGCGCTGACGGGATCGCTCTGGGTGATGCACCACCTCAACATCAACATGATGCCGGTGCACAATATGAGCCAGATGCCGTGATCGGTCACCGCGACGGCGGTCCTTCCTCACCTCTCCCGCTTGCGGGGGAGGTCGACGCGCGCGCAGCGCGTGGCGGGTGGGGGCTCTCTCCGCGCGAAGGCTCTCGCAAGCGGAAACACCCCCACCCCAACCCTCCCCCGCAAGCGGGAGAGGGGGCGCACTCCCGACGCGGCCACAAGCTCTCTTCCTATTTCCTGCTCGCGCTGGGCATGCTCGGCGTGATCACACTGACGTCGCTCGGCGTCTGGCAGATCGAGCGGCGGACCTGGAAGCTGGCGCTGATCGAACGGGTCGAGGCGCGCATGCATGCGGCGCCCGTCGCGGTGCCGCCGCCCGCATCCTGGCCGACCGTGACGGCAGCCGGCGACGAATATCGCCGCGTGACCGTGAGCGGCCGGTTCCTGCACAGCGACGAAACCCTGGTGCAGGCGGTGACGGACTATGGCCCGGGCTTCTGGGTGCTGACCCCGCTGCGCGCGGCCGATGGAACCATCATCCTGATCAATCGCGGCTTCGTTCCCCCAGACAAGCGCGATCCCGCGACCCGTGCCGCCGGCAATCCGGAAGGCCCGGTCGCCGTCACCGGCCTGCTGCGGATCACGGAGCCGAAAGGCGGCTTCCTCCGCGCCAACGATCCCGCCGCCGGCCGCTGGTACTCGCGCGATGTCGCAGCCATCGCCGCGACGCACGGATTGTCCGGTGTCGCGCCCTTCTTCATCGACGCCGATGCCGCCGCGAATGCCGGCGGCCTCCCGGTCGGTGGGCTGACCGTGGTGCGGTTTCCCAACAACCACCTGATTTACGCGCTGACATGGTTCGCGATGGCCCTTATGCTGGGCCTCGCACTCCTGCGCCTCGTCAGCAGGGGCCCGGTCCGCCACGCGGACAAGCGGCGCAGCGCCGTGCGGGGCCTGATGGGTGCGGCGCGCAACCTGTCTCGCACCCCAGGCCCAGATGCTCGAGCGCACATCGGATCTGCATGACGGACAAGACCCGGACGGTGCAGCAATGACCGCGGCGGCCGCGCATATGCCGGTCGCGCTCGGTGCGCCCTCGCCGACCGACGCTGCGACCAACCGCAAGAACATGGCGCTCTTGATCCAGCTGCGCTGGACCGCCGTGATCGGCCAGGTCGTGACCATCGGCTTCGTGCAGTTGTGGCTCGGCATTGCCCTGCCGCTGGTGCCGATGGCGAGCGTGATCGTGGCGCTGGTCGCGCTCAATCTCGTCAGCCTCGCCTGGGTCCGCGACCGCGCCGAGATCGGCAGCCGCGGGCTGTTGCTGGCGCTGATGATCGACGTCGCAGCCCTGACCGCGCAGCTTTATCTGGCCGGCGGCGCCACCAATCCGTTCACCTCGCTGTACCTGCTGCAGGTCACGCTCGGCGCGGTGCTGCTCGATGCCCGCTCGACCTGGTCGCTGGTGGCGCTGGCCTGCGCCTGCTTCGCCGGGCTCACCGTGGCGTTCCGGCCGCTGGCGCTGCCGAGCTTCAGCGATCCCTTCAGCCTCTACATCATCGGCGCCTTCATCGGCCTCGTGCTCAATGCCGTGCTGCTGGTCATCTTCGTGACCCGGATCAATCGCAACCTGCGCGACCGCGACGCGCATCTCGCCGCGCTCCGCCAGAACGCCGCCGAGCACGACCACATCGTCCGGATGGGCCTGCTCGCCTCCGGTGCCGCGCATGAGCTCGGCACGCCGCTCGCCTCACTCTCGGTCATCCTCTCCGACTGGCGCCGGATGCCGGCGCTCTCGGCCGACAAGGAGCTGTCGCACGATCTCGGCGAGATGGAGACCTCGCTGCAGCGCTGCAAATCGATCGTGACGGGCATCCTGCTCTCGGCCGGCCAGGCGCGCGGCGAAGGCTCCTCACCGACCACGGTCACAGCGTTCCTCGCCGCGCTGGTGGAGGAATGGCGCACAACGCGCCCGTCGGCGACACTGTATTTCCGCAACGCCTTCGGCAACGATCTGCCGATCGTTTCCGACATCGCGCTGAAGCAGGCGATCTTCAACGTGCTCGACAACGCCGCCGAAGTCTCGCGGGACTGGATCGAGCTGATGGCCGAGCGCGAGGACGATCGCCTGGTCCTCTCGGTCAGCGACCGTGGCCCCGGCTTCGCCGCGGAGATGCTGGCGCATGTCGGAAAACCCTACCAATCGACCAAGGCGCGGCCCGGCAGCGGCCTCGGCCTGTTCCTGGTCGTCAATGTGATCCGCAAGCTCGGCGGCGTGGTGACGGCGCGCAACCGGCGGGACATCGGCGCCATCGTCCGGCTCGAGCTGCCGCTGTCGACGCTTGCGATCGGAGACGGTCTCGATGGATGAGCGCCAGCTCCTGATCGTCGAGGACGACGCCGGCTTCGCCCGCACGCTGAAACGCTCCTTCGAGCGGCGCGGCTACGGCGTCGCGGTCGCCACGTCGCTGGAAGAGGTCCGCAAGCTGCTGGACGAGCAATCGCCCGGCTATGCCGTGGTCGACCTCAAGCTCGCCGGCGGCGCCTCGGGGCTGGCTTGTGTCGAGGCGTTGCACGGGCACGATCCGGAGATGCTGATCGTCGTGCTCACGGGTTTCGCCAGCATCGCCACCGCCGTCGAAGCGATCAAGCTCGGCGCCTGCCACTATCTGGCAAAGCCGTCCAACACCGACGACATCGAGGCCGCCTTCCAGAAGGCACAGGGCAATGCCGACATCGAAGTCGCCGCGCGTCCGACCTCGATCAAGACGCTGGAATGGGAACGCATCCACCAGACCCTGATCGAGACCGACTTCAACATCTCCGAGGCCGCGCGCCGGCTCGGCATGCATCGGCGGACGCTGGCGCGGAAGCTCGAGAAGCGGCAAGTGAAGTGAGTACACTGCCGGAGATCCTACGTAACCCTCGCCGCCGGCGATCGTCCGACCGGCATCAACTCATATGGCGGCTTCCAGCCCGGCAGTGACGCGAGGCGCTGGCGCCAGGCATGGATGGCGGGAAACGTCGTCTCGATATCGAAGCCGGTCTCTTCCTTGGGATAGTAGATGTAGCCGGCCAACGAAAAATCCACGATCGTCAGCCGATCGCCGAGCATGTAGGGGCGATCGACGAGATGCTTCTCGACGATCGCGCAGGATGACACCACACGCGCACGCAGGAACGCCAGCACCGCCGGATGCACCGGCTCCGGCGTCAACGCGTTCTGAAAGCGGTGCATCGCATAGTTCGCGGTGAATTTGTGATTGTCGAACATCAGCCAGCGCAGCACGTCGAAACGGTCCGCAGCATTGGCCGCGAAATGGCCGGTCGTCTCGGCAAGCCAGATCAGGATCGCACCTGACTGCGACATCAGGCGGCCGTCAACCTCGAGCACCGGCACCTCGCCCATGAGATTGGTCTCGGCGCGCCACGTGGCATCGCGGGTCTGGCCGCCGGCGAAATCCACCCCGACCGGCTCCCAGTCGAGCCCGGCGCAATTCAGATACAGCGCCAGCTTGTAGGAATTGCCGGACCCACCCACGCAATGCAGCCGGTATCGCGCCATGTTGGACCTCGCGCTGATGTCGCATCATCGGCGCGGATTGTGGCTGAGGGCTGCTGACAGCATGGTGTCAGCAGCCGCACAACCCGGAATTCCCGCGATGGTCCCGTTCGATGATCACTGCGTGAGGTTGACGTTCCACGTATGCGCCTTGATCCGCAAGGCGCGCCCTTCCCTCTCGGCGATCAGCAGGAAGTTTCCGCTGATATCCACCGTCTGCTTGTCGGGCAGGTTGACGTTCCCGGTCCACGTCCCCTGCTCCCACACGACGGCTCCATCAGCCGAGCAGCGCCCCTGCTGGATTTCCAGGTGATTCCAGATCTTGGTTGCAACTTCGCCCCACGCTTCGATGCTGTCCCGGCCGCTGACGCTCGGCTGCCCGGCCGGTACAAGAACCGCGTCCTTGCAGAACAAGGCCGCCCAACGGTGCGCGTCGTGGGCATTGACCGTCTCGACGAATTTCGAATTCAAGTCAGCAAACGCCTGTGAAACATCCATCCTCGCCTCCCGAATATGCGATGAGATTTTGCGATGAGACTTGCCATTTCCAGATGCGTGGTGACGATCACACCGACGCGTACCGCACACGGCGGACTGCGTCTGTGATGGTCACGCGGCGAGAGCTTACTCCTGCCGAACGGCGCCGTCAGCTTGCATTGTCCAACCATCAGCGGAACGCAATCGTTGGTCCGCGTTTGAAACGCGAGAGCCGCTCTGTCGCGCTGGCGAAGACCGCAACGACCTTGGTTGGCAACGGAATCCGGTATCATGATGCGCGCACATCGCGGCTCGCGCCGAATGGGCCGATGTCTGTGTAGCCGCCGTACAACATCCGCCATGTTTCGTCGCCGGGAACAGATCTCGGGACTTCAAACAACCGAAGAGTTCTGGAATCGTGGCCTGACCGGGCTGGAAGTATTGCATTGCACGGACGCTCAATTTTCCCGGACACAGGCCGCAGCGCGCAACGCCTGCGGCCTTTTTCATTGTCCGTCCTAGAGCATGATCCGGAAAAGTGTGAAGCGGTTTTCCGAAAAGATCATGCTCAAACAAGGAGCTAAAGGCGCGATGACGATTCAACCCAATCTCATCGCGCTTTAGCAAAATCGATCCACGTGCAAATCACCGTACCGGGAAGACCGCGCAAGCTCTCGCAATTCGACGGTGAGTGTGGGTACCCCTTTGGCAGTATTCCGCTGCCTGCCCCAATTTGCTCCTGTCGGCGTCCTAATACGGACAACGGCCATCGCCATGGGCGGCCACGACGGCGCATCCATCATCAGGCTGCACGTGCGTGCCGGTGAGAACCATCTGCCAGTCCGATGCGGAGCACCACATGGAGTCCACTCCGAACGACAAGCTCACGGAAGAGCAGGTTGCGAGCCTGGAGGAGCAGCTCGTGAACCTGGCGCGCGCCAGGGTGAGTCCTTCGGACAGGCCGCCAGGCGTCACGGCGTCTCGCGCCCCGACGGCAACGCATCACCGCCCGCTGGAGTTACGTTCCCTCGCGTTTGCCGGTGCGCTGCTGGCCGCAGCCGTCGGTCTCGCAACCTGGTGGTGGTCGTCCCCCGCTCCCAAGCCGAAGACGGCAGCCCCGGAAGCGACGACCGTGCAGCTGGCTGCAAAAGAAGACGTCACGCCGACTGCCGCGCCTGCACCTTCGGAGTCGATGCAACAGCTCGAGGCGACTGCGCGTGATCTCGCCGCCTTGAAGCAGACCGTCGAACAGCTGCAGGCGAGGCAGGATCAATTGATCCGCGACAACCAAGCCGTCGCAAACCAGCTCAAGGCGAGCCAGGACGAGATGGCCCGCAACAACAGCAATGTGCTCGACCAGCTCAGGGCAACCCAGATGCAAATGGAGCGCGCGAACGCTGCCGTCACCGAGCGGCTCAACGCCAGCCAGGAACAAATCCAGGGGCAACTGGCCCGCGTCATGTCGAATGCTCCGGAGCCAAGGGCAGCACCCGACGCGCCAAAGGCAATAGCCGACGAGCCGAAGGTACCCCCCGGGCAACCGAGCACGATGCCCGAACAGCCGAGCGCAATGCCCCAGGAGCCGAGCGCGACGCCTCAAGAACCAGGCCTGACGTCCGAAGCACCAAGGGTGATGCCCGGGACACCGCTGCCGCGTCCACGGCCGACGAGTTTTGCTCAGGCAAGCAGGCCGGCAGCGCCGCAACAGGAAACTGCGCGGCCGCGCCCCAGGCAGCCGCAACTGTCATGGCCATGGTCACAACAGGGACGCTAGAGCATGATCCGGAAAAGTGTGAAGCGGTTTTCCGAAAAGATCATGCTGATAGAACGAGCTAAAGCGTGATGACGATTTAACCTAATCTCATCGCGCTTTAGGGCGTGGGCTGATAACGCGCGGCACAGCCATAGCCGGATAGACGCGAATGGACGAAGACAGGATAATTCCCGCAAGCCTGTCGTAGCGCGTCGTCATACGACAATTGCTTGATCCTGTTGAAGAACCGCTCGAGTGATTGCGAGCGCGATAATGGGACGGACTGAAGCAGATCGGATCGCTACGATTGCTTTTCGGGGGATGTTGGCCTACGCGCCTTCTTCTTGGCGTGTTCTCGCTTCCGAGCAGGCCTCGGTCGGACGCTTACGGGGTAGAAGCGGACGCCACCCAGCCGACCAATCTCCGCTGAAACCGTCGAAAATGACCCACAGCGGACTTGCTCTTGCCCGGGCGCGTGTTCGCGCAACCAGTCGGCTCCATCCGCGCTGCGCTCGCTGAAAACCCCCGCAACGTGCGGGGGTTTTCATATCTGCAGCATCGCGGTCGTACGGCGGTCAGCCGCGACATTCGGTCAGTCGCAGCTTCACGCGGGCGGAACTACTGCAAGGCGTAAGTTCCTGAAAAAGTACCGTTGGTGCCGTTGCCTTGAACCGTATTGCCACCGCCCGAGAGCAAAAGGCCTCCGCTCCCTGCGGCGACACCGGTGCCGTTACCGGTGATCTCCGAGTTCTTCACGCGAACCGTGACGCCCGGACCAAGCGAGCGGATTCCGAATCGATTATTGGCGGATATCGAGTTCGTGACCAAAACGCCGATAGGGGCTCCACCGCTCGGCGTAGTGGCAACAATTGCGTCCTGCGAGTTATCCGACATCACGCTGTCAGCGATCGTCATGTTGATGCCGCCGCTGCTGCCGGTGCCGTCGGCTGCGATGCCAAAGACATTCTTGCTGACGCTGACCCGCTTCAAGACGACTTGGGCGGTTCCGCCCGATTGAGGGTTCACCACGATGCCTCCGCCCGTCGAACCGCTGCCGTTGTTGCTCAACTGGCTGTCGGTCACCATCAGCCTTGAACCGGAGGCTATGGGCCGGAACCTGATTCCGACGGCAGCCGCCGAGGTGAAATTCTCGATGAGGCAATTCTCGACGATCAGCGCTGCGCCGTCGACAAAATCAATGCCGGGGATGTCATAGAAATTACCGCCGTTGATCGACAGATTGCGAATCCGCACGATAATGCCGGCTCCCTGCACCTGGAGAGCAGTGCTTGACGCGGCCGTGCCGGCACAGTCGATGGTCAGCGATCTGTCAATTGTACCACCCCCGATGATGGCGGAATCGACACAATTGATTTCGCCGCCTGAGACCGTTGCGGCGACAGCGTTCCCAATGCTGGAACATGGGGCTGCCTGGGTGCATGCGGTGCCGCTTCCTGCGCCCGACACATAACTCCTGGATTGCAGCGCCTGCGCCGGCGCTGCGGCCAGCAACGCGAGCGCGGCCGTAACGCCGAAAAACAAAAGTCCGGTCCTGGTCATGACGAGCCCCCTCTACGGATAGATGAAATGAAATTCCTGTCTTTCCCGGCGAAAGGCCGCGCAAGATCGATCCGCAGCAGCGTGCGACCCGACTCCGCGCGCCGGACTTCAACGCGCTGCCGTGTGGGGTAGCGATGCCGTCGGCTTGATATTCTGGTTGAGGCGGAAGAAATTGGTCGGATCGTATTTGTTCTTGAGCACGGCCAACCGCGCATAGTTCTCGCCATAGGCTTCGCGGACACGGTCCTCGCCCTCATCGCCGAGATTGTTGGCGTAGACGCCGCCGGTCGAATAA
This sequence comes from Bradyrhizobium jicamae, assembly GCF_018130695.1. Taxonomy (GTDB): domain Bacteria; phylum Pseudomonadota; class Alphaproteobacteria; order Rhizobiales; family Xanthobacteraceae; genus Bradyrhizobium; species Bradyrhizobium jicamae_B. The sequence continues at coordinate 42,657 of NZ_JAFCJX010000035.1, forward strand.
GGCCTGACGGCGCTCCACAGCTCGCGCGCCCAATGCATGTTCGCGCCGTCATCGGCCGGATCGTCCCAGATCGCGATCGGAAAGCAGTCGAACGCTGCATCGCGGTTTGCGTAGGGCGATTCGGGCGTTGGAACCCGCGCGATTGCGCCGCCGACGTGCTGGAAAACCAGTAACGACGAGGCGTTGGGCGCTGTCGCATAGGCGTCGAGCAGCGCGTCGATCGCGCCCGCACTGATCTCGCGCAGGAACTGCGCCTTCCAGTAATAGCGACGTCCTCGCGGAAACAGGGCGTCGCCTCCCGACTGAATCGCAAGATAAGGGACAGTTGCGAGGCTGGTCTCGGCGGGCGAGCCGAACTTAACCATCGGTGACAGGGCGCGCTCACCGTCATGATGCGAACCGACATAGCAACCGGTGATGCTGAAGAACCGGTCGCCGGACGGCAACGTTACAAGGGCTGCATCGACGTTGACCTCATCGGCCGCGTTGCGGGCGAATTCATCATAGAACTGCATGGCCTCGCGCGCCTGATCGTACGGATGAAGCGCCGACGCGACCAGCAAAGAAGTGCCGATGGAATGGAGCCGGTATTCGAACGCAGTCACGATGCCAAAATTGCCGCCGCCACCTCGCAAGCCCCAGAACAGATCGGGGTGTTCGGTCGCGCTGGCCTTCAAGATCTTTCCCTCGGCTGTCACCACTTCGGCGGCAATCAGGTTGTCGCAGGTCAGCCCGTATTTGCGTCCGAGCTTGCCGAAGCCGCCACCGAGCGTGAGCCCGGCGATGCCGGTATCGCTGTTGATGCCCATGGTGGTCGCCAGGCCGTGCGCCTGCGTGGCGCGATCGAATTCGCCCAGATCGACGCCGGCCTCCGCGCGCGCTGTCCGACGGACCGGATCGACCTCGATGCGTTTCATTCGCGACAGGTCGATGACCATGCCGCCGTCGCAGACCGACAGGCCAGCGACATTATGGCCTCCGCTGCGAACCGCCACCGGGAACGCGCCGGATTTCGCTGCTATCACGGCCTCAACCACATCCTGGGCATCCGCGCAGTAGGCGATCATGGCCGGCTTCTTGTCGATAGCACCGTTCCAGACCTTGCGCGCCTCGTCGTAGCCGGCGTTCCCCCTGAGGACGACATTGCCCTTGAGCCGTAGCTGTGGGGTGGACCGAGGTTCGGAGTGCGATTTGCCCGTCAAGTGATCATATGTCTGCCGCTGCATTCGATTAGCTCCGTGCCACCAATGCCCATGCGGTCATCTCACGGAGCGCCAAATCGAGTCCTGAATCCGATCGGAAAAAGTTGCAAAATTCGCTAAAAATGGTGTCTCTAGGCGATGGCGGCGATCTACGAGTTCGGTCCATTTCGTCTCGAGGCAGACGCTGACACGCTGTTTCGCGGAGCCGAGCCGGTTCCTCTTGGCGGGCGAGCGGTCGCGCTGCTTCGGTTGCTTCTGGACAAGGCGGGCAAGCCGGTTGCCAAGGACGCCTTGATGGAGGCGGCCTGGCCCAGGCTGGCGATCGAGGAAAGCAATCTAACCGTCCAGATGGCGGCACTGCGCCGGGCGTTTGCAGCTGTCGAAGGTGGTAGTAGCTGGATCGAGACGCTGCCGCGTCGTGGTTACCGTTATGTCGGCCCGCCGGCCACCCTGTCCGATGGCAGCCGACAGACATGGCTTCCGTCCGCGGCCTCCGACAAACCATCGATCGCCGTGCTGCCATTCCTGAACTTGAGCGGCGATCCCGCGCAGGACTACTTCTCCGACGGGATCACGGAAGACATCATTACGGAATTGTCGCGTTTCCGGTCGCTCTTCGTCGTGGCCCGCCATTCCAGCTTCGTCTACCGGGCCAGGTCGTTCGACATCCGAGAGGTCGGCCACCAACTCGGCGTCCGATATGTCGCGGAAGGGAGCGCGCGCAGGATCGGAAAGCGGGTGCGGGTGACCGTCAAGCTCCTGGATGCCGCGAGCGGTTTCACTCTTTGGACGGAGCGCTACGACGGCGAGATCGAAGACATCTTCGCGATCCAGGACGAAATCGTGGGCAAGGTGGTTTCGGCACTGCCCGGCCGACTTGAGGACGCAGGCCGCGAGATCGCGAGAGGCAAACAGACCTCGAACATCACGGCCTACGATCTCGTCCTGTTGGGGAATGAGAAATGGCGTCAATTAACCGTCAGGAGCATGGAGGAGGCGCGCGGCTACTTCAAGAAAGCCATCGGGCTCGATCCGGCGTATGCTCGCGCTCACGCCAATGCAGCCTGGACGGTGGTCTGCGCCGCGTTTCTGGAGTCACCTGCCGCCCCTCCGCTGGATGAGGCTCGTCGCGAGATCGAGATCGCCCTCGATCTGGATGAGCACGACGCCTGGTCACACAGCATCTTCGCGCAGCTTCTTTTCCTGCAACATCGTGATCAAGAGGCCGACACTCATTTCAAACGCGCTCTGGCGCTCAATCCGAACGACGCCGATGTCGCCGCCGCTTTTGCAAATATTCTCACCTACTGGGGGCACTGGCAGGAAGCGCTGACATGGATCAAATCGGCCAAACGGCTGAACCCGTTTCCTCCCAACATCTACCATTGGTATCACGCGTTGGCGCTTTATTCGGCTCGCGAATACGAACAGGCGATCAAGGTTTTCAAGGAAGCGCGATCGGGCGACCGCTGGTCGCACGCGCTCCTTGCGGCGTGCTACGCGCAAACCGATCGACCGACAGAGGCAAGTGTCGAGGCGCGCGTATTCATTCGAGAGAGATGTCTGGAATTGAGCGAGAATGGCGAAGCCCTGCCCTCAAATACGCTCGAACTCGCTTGGATGCGCGCCAATAGGTATAGAGACCCCCTCGACCGGGATCATTTCCTCGACGGATTGCGCAAGGCCGGCCTAACTGATGGACTTTCCAGCCTAGCATAGCGAACCTTTCTCTTCGCCAGATTTCATTGCGCTCACCCGAGCAACACAGGATTGAAAGGGATCGCGCCTTGTCTACTTCTTTTCCTCGCCCCGCGACATCACCGTGATGTCGACACCCTGCTGGTCGAAGCGCGTAATGATCTCGAAGCGGCAATGTTTGCCCGCGTTGCATGCCGTGCGCCATGTCGTCAGGTCGCTGTAGCTATCGGCGACGGCAAAGATATCGTTTGGCTTCGATACCAGCGTTGCCTGGAGATAGTAGGACACACGCGCCGGAAGCTGGGCGGCCATGTCGAGAGCAAGTTGCGCAGCGCCGTTGGGATAATCCTGGGCCCAGCGCCGCTTCCAGCTGACGCTGCAGGCGCCGTCGGGAAGCTTTGCGGTCGGCAGCATGAGATCGATGATCGGATAGCCGCCGGCGATGTCGCTGTCCTCGTCGCCGGTCTTCGACAGGATGGCGGTATCCGGAAACGAGCCGTCCTCCTTGCCCCACATGTGCACGGCGCGGGTGACCACGCGATAGCCGTCGGGAACGAGTTGCGCCGGCAGCGCTGATGTCAGGGGCTCGGCGAGGCACGCCGCGCGAAACGCCGTCATCACATTGACGAGGCCGCGCAGGTCGGCGGCGTTTTCAAACCTGAACACGATGCGCTCGGCCGCTGAGGCCTGGAGCGTCGTGCAGCACAGAAAAAGGCAGGATGGAAGGACGCGGGAAATGAGGCGGGCCATGTCTGTGAAAGCTGCTTTGCGCATTGCCTTCATCAGTGCCTGCAGCCCTGCTCCCGGTTCACCGCAAAGCGCCACGCGAGATGCAAACAAAAGCCCGGTCTTGCGACCGGGCTTTTCGTTTTTCAGGCCGTCTCGACCGCGATCTTCCTCACTTTACATCGGGATGCCCCGGGGCAAATCCCATGTTCGCCTGGGACCTTGCATGCGCGGGGGCGACCTGAGGCGGAATGACCAGAAGAAGGCTGACCGATTCGATCAGCAGCTCATGGGCACGGTCGACGATATCGTCCAGGGATATCGTCTTGGCGAACATGCGCTGGGCTTCGGCCAACAGCTGCTCACGCGTTGGCATGCTCGGCAGGTGCAAATCGGTGGGATGCCGCAGCAGATGCAGCGCGTCGCGAACCGACAGCCCGGTTTCATGGAGCGATGATGTGATCGCCAGCGCGATGGACTCAGAATTGAACCGGGCAGCGAGCTGCGCGGCCGTCCGGCTGATCACGCGCGATCCCAACTGCTGCTCATTGCGGAGGACCTGCCTTGGCGGCTTCTTCAAATCCCAGACTAGTCCGAGCCAGGACAGGGCCACGAGAACATAATAGGTCACATCGATCTCCCACCAGCGGAAGCCTTGCCGGGCGCTGCTTTGGTAGGCGTGATGATTGTTGTGCCAACCCTCGCCCATCGTCAGCAGCGCCAGCAGCCAGTTGTTGCGGGAGTCATCACCCGTCACATAGCGCTTGCGGCCGTGCACATGCGCAAGCGAGTTGATGCAGAACGTCGCGTGGTACACCAGCACGGTGCTCCAGAGGAAACCGACCACGAGCCCTGACCATCCGGCAATCAGCCAGCACAGACCCGCGACCACGACCGCCGGCAAGACCTCGAATTTGTGCAGCCACATCAGCTCGGGATACGACGCGAAGTCCGAAACCTTCACCAGATCGGTCGCATCGTGCTGCCGATAGAAGATCCAGCCGAGGTGGCTGTACACAAAACCCTTGTGCCGGGGAGAATGCACATCCTGCTCGGTATCCGAATGAAGATGGTGGTGTCGATGTTTCGCAGCCCACCAGAGCACACTTTTCTGGGCGCTGCTCTGGGCCAGGAATGCGAGGATGAACTGGAAGATGCGGCCTGTTGCGTAGGCGCGATGCGAGAAGTACCGATGATAGCCCGCACCGATCGCAAACATCCGCAACCAGTAGAGGACGACGCAGATGGCGATCGCCGGCCCTGAGATGCCCGTCCAGAACGCCGCGATGCAGCCTGCATGGACCAGGAGGAATGGCAGGACCTGCGGGTACATGATGTCGTCGTGTTCCTGAGCAGGAACGGTATCGGTGGACACTCTGGCAACCTCAATCGCTTGAATGCGCGCGCCACCCACCAGCAGACCGGACATGCGCTGGTCTTTGGCAAGCATTGCGCGCGGGGGACAAGAAGAACCCCGCGGCCGGGTACACCAGTCGCGGGGTCGCGAAACCAGAGGCTTTGCCAGTACATTCGTGGTCAAAGCAGCATGGCGTCGATTACGGCAGAGTATGGAACTACCCTCGTGGCCACGGCAAGCCAATTCGAGGTCCGGAGGGTGCGTCAGTCAGGCGCGCCGTGTCCGCCTCGTTAGGCGTCAGATCGCCGGCGCGCGGCGCGGATCTCCTCGCGGTGCTCGCGCGCCCATTTCGACAGCGCGCGAACTGGGTCGGTCAAGGTGAGGCCGAGAGGCGTCAGTTGATATTCGACGCTGGGCGGGACGGTGGGGAAAACCGTCCGCTTCACCAGGCCATCGCGTTCCAGCAGTCGCAGGGTCAGGGTCAGCATGCGCTGTGAGATCCCACCAACGCCGCGGCGCAATTCGTTGAACCGTCGAGGCCCTTCGCTCAGCAACCCGATCACCTGCAAGCTCCACTTGTCGCCAATGCGGTTCAGCACCTCACGGATCTCGAGGCATTCGTCGCCGGGGGGCGGGTGGGCAGGTGACAAAAATGTGCCTCCTTCTGGCGCCGCGAGCGGCATGATAGCCGGTGGTTCCGATAAGTAACCAGAGCGGAAACCGGAACCAACCTAGCACGCGCGTCGCCTGAGGTCAGGCGCGTGGCGACGGCCGTCGGTGTGGTCCCGCGGCAGGGAGATCAGAGATGAGCGATCAGGCTGGCAAGGCGGTCCTGGTGACCGGCGCAAGCCGGGGCCTGGGCCGCGGCGTGGCCCGTCAGTTCGGGCGATTGGGCGCGACCGTCTACGTCACCAGCCGCGCTTCGAGCGCGGTCCTGCTCGCCGAAACTGCGGCCGAAGTCACTGCGGGCGGCGGCAAGGGCGTCGCAGTCCCGATGGACCAGCATGACCCGACCGCCGTGGAGGCCCTGTTCCGGCGTATCCGGGAGGAGACTGGCAAGCTCGACATTCTCGTCAACAACGCCGCGGCGGTCGCTCCCGAACTGGCCAGGCCCGGCGCCTTTTGGGAGAAGCCGCTGGCCGTCGGCGACATCATCGAGGTCGGCCTGCACACCAACTACATGGCCGCCTATTTCGCCGCGCCCTTGATGGTCGAGTGCCGGCAGGGGCTGATCGCCAACATCTCGTTCTATGGCGCCGTCACTTATTTTCATGGCCCCGCCTATGGCGCGGCCAAAGCCGGCACTGACAAGATGAGTTTCGACATGGCGCTGGAGTTGCGCGCGCACGACGTAGCCTGCATCTCGCTCTGGCCCGGCTTCGTCTACTCCGACGAGCTCGCAAAATTTGCCGAAACGCTCCCGAAGGACAGGCTCCCGCCGACGCTCGCCGCGGCCCTGCCTCAGTTCGAACGGCCAGAGTTCACCGCCCTTGTGCTCAACGCTCTGCACGACGACCCGAAGCTGATGGAGCTCTCCGGCCAAGCCTTGATCGGCGCGGAGCTGGGCCAGCGCTATGGCCTGCGGGACATCGACGGCAAGCAGCCCGCGGCCTACCGCGAGACCATGGGCGCGCCGCTCACCTTCCTGCCGCCCGATCCCAAACGTCCGATGGGCGCCTGATCCCGCCTGCCGCTTCCTTGGCGGCCCAGGATCCACAGGCCGACGGGGCAAGTCCCCGCGAGGTGAATAGCGACCGCTTTCAACCCCCTCGGACCTTCAGACGAAATTCTTCGTCGAAGTCGTTCAAGGGGGGCCACCGTCATCGTTATGCGAAGTTCGCAAATTCAGCGACGGACCGACACGCGACGTTGCGATCGGCGGAAGGCGGCACTCACCGGAGGGTTAGGCGTGACCAGGTGGTTCAGCGATTGCTCGGCAGGCGAAGCACAGAGCCAAGGCAAAAACGCCCGCCCAAACAAAAAGCCCGGTCTTGCGACCGGGCTTTTATCTCAATCCGTCGAACCCTTTCAGGCGGCTTCGTCGGCCGCGACGGCATCGTCGCCGTCGGAGTCGAGATCATCGCCCTCGGCATCGCCTTCCGCGTCACCCTCGGCCTCGGCCTTGGCGCCGCGGCGCGGGCTCTTGGCGAGCTGGCTCTCGATTTCCTTGACCGCTTCGGTCTCGGTCGAGTGCTGCACCACCGCGATCTCGCGGGACAGGCGGTCGAGCGCTGCTTCATACAGCTGGCGCTCGGAGTAGGACTGCTCGGGCTGCGATTCCGAACGGTAGAGGTCGCGGACCACTTCGGCGATCGCGACGATGTCGCCCGAATTGATCTTCGCTTCGTATTCCTGGGCGCGGCGCGACCACATGGTGCGCTTGACGCGAGCGCGGCCCTTCAGGGTTTCCAGCGCCTTCTTGACCAGCGCGGGATCCGACAGCTTGCGCATGCCGACATTGGCGACCTTCGCCGTCGGAACGCGCAGGGTCATCTTGTCCTTCATGAAATTGATCACGAAGAGCTCGAGCTTGGCGCCCGCGATCTCCTGCTCCTCGATCGCCAGGATCTGGCCGACGCCGTGGGCCGGATAGACCACGAATTCGTTGGCCTTGAAGCCCTGACGCTGGGTCACGACCTTCTTCTCTTCCGGGCGGGCCGGCGCGGCCGGCTTCGCAGCAGCCTTGGGCGGAGCGACGGCGGCAGCCGGCTTCACGGGAGCAGCGGCCTTCGGGGCAGCCGGCTTGGCAGCCGCGGCGGCGGTTTTCGGGGCAACTTTCGCGGCAGTCTTCGGAGCTGTCGCTTTCGCGGCAGTTTTCGCGGTCTTTTCTGGCATCACGCTTCTTTTCTTAGAGGACTTTGCGGCCGCAGCCTTTTTGGCGTCCTTCACCGACGCCTTGGCACGGCCCTTGGTTGCGCTGCGAGAAACGACAGCGGCTTTTTTTGTCGACGTCTTGGAAGCACTCTTTTTACGCGTTTTCTGTGACACAGCCTGCGCGCGGAAACTGCCACGCCCCTGTTCGATGTTTTGCGAAAACCTACGGGGCCAAAGTTACGCATGGCCAGGTTCTGGCTTTAATGTGCCATATATAGCACATTTTCCGCAAAAATCAATGATTTACGCCTGATTCCGGACCTTTCCAGAGACCTTTCGGTCATATGTCCGTCATTAGGGTTAAATCGGCAGGCATTTCAGGGCCGGGACGGGCTTGAAACCGTCCGCGAAGGGCCCTCAGGGCGAGCGGCGAATCAGTCGCCGCTGCCGGGATTCGGAGAAAAATATTTCTCGAACTTGCCTTCCTTGCCCTCCCACTCCTTGGCGTCTTCGGGAGAGTCCTTCTTCTGGGTGATGTTCGGCCAGCTCTTGGCGTACTGGGTGTTCACTTCGAGCCACTTCTCCAGGCCGGGCTCAGTGTCCGGCTTGATGGCATCCGCCGGGCATTCCGGCTCGCACACGCCGCAATCGATGCATTCGTCGGGGTGGATGACCAGCATGTTCTCGCCCTCGTAGAAGCAATCGACGGGGCAGACCTCTACGCAGTCGGTGTATTTGCACTTGATGCAGGCTTCAGTGACGACGTAGGTCATCCAGAACTCCGAAACGGTCACAATTTTTCTGGGGTTGCGTAGCGCAGGAATACCGCAGCCGCAAGGGAAGCGAGACCCGAAAAATGCAAGGCCCGTGCCCTAGATAGCTACTCCTTGCCGGCTTGCAAATCCTCATAGAGCACGCGGGCTGAAGCGGCATCGCCACGCCGCTCGGCAAAGCCTGTTACCTTCATCACGCGCACGCTGTTGTCGAGCGCAACAGTGACGACGTCGCCGAGCTTGACGCCATGGCCCGGCGATTTCTCGCGCGTGCCGTTGATGCGGACGTGACCGCTCTCGACCAGTTCAGCAGCACTGGTGCGGGCCTTCACCACCCGCGCGTGCCACAGCCATTTGTCGAGGCGCTGTCGGTCCAAGTTGTCTCTTTAGTTGACGCGTTTTCTTGACGCGAACCGGTACCCACTTCGCTCGAAAACGCTACGTCTATTCCTTCCGCCCGGCGAGCTGTTCCTTGAGCGCCGCGAGCTTGGCGAATGGCGAGTTCGGATCGATCGGCCGGTCGCGCTCGCGTGGGGCGCTGGAGGCGTAGGGGCGATGCGACGGGCCGCCCTCGCGCTTGTCGCGATCGCCCTTGCCGCGGAAATCGCGGCCGCCACGGTCGCGCTCGCCGCGATCCTTGCGTTCGCCGCGATCGCCGCCGAACTTGTTGTCGCGACGGCGCTCATTGTCGCGATCGCGTCCCTTGCCCTCGAAACGCTCGCGGCGCTGGCCGCGATCCTCACGCTGCGGTGCGCCCTCGGCGGGTGCGGCAGAAGCTTCCGCCGGCGCACCCTCGCGGGCTTTACGGAAATCCTGGTGGCGACGCGGCCGGCGATGATGCTCGCGCTTCTCGCCGCCCTCACCGCCCTCGGCCGGAGCAGCAGCCTGTGCACCTTCGGCAGGCTTGCCGTGATGGCGCGGGCGGTTGCGATCGTGATGACGCTGCGGACGGCGCTCTTCCGAGCGGCCGCCGGGACGCCAGACTTCGACGAGCTGCGGCTCGGCGGGCGCTGCAGCCTCAGTGGGCGCAGCTTCAGCGGCAACAGCTTCTGCGCTGGCGGTCTCAGCAGGGGCTTCAGCGGCGGCCTCTGCTGGCGCTTCAGCAGGGGTTTCAGGTGCGGCCTCGGCAGCAGGCTCCGGCGCGGCTTCTGCCGCAGGCTCCGGCTGCATCTCGACGATGACGGGCGTCTCTTCGCTGGCGGCGGGCGTGAAGCCGACATCGGGCAGCAGCGCTGACGACGGTGCGGGATCACCGGAGACCGGAATCTCGGCGGCGGCTTCTGCAGCGGATGGTGCTTCCAGCGCGGCTTCAACAGCGTGCGCATCGGTGGCTTCCGCACTCGCCTCGACCGGCGGTGCATCGGCGGAGACAGTCTCCGTCACGACAGGCGCGGCCTCGACCGGCTTCGGCGGCAAGGGCGGGCGGCGGTCCATACGGTAGCCGAGCGCGCGCAGGATCGAGGCAAAATCCTCGCCGGCCGAACCGGTGAGCGAGGTCATCGCCTGCGTCACCACAAAGCCGCGGCCGTCGAAGGCGCCGGCGGGCTTGTCGCCTGGCGAGGTCTCGCGCCAGGCCAGCGCCGGGCGGATCAGATCGGCGAGCCGTTCCAGGATGTCGACGCGCACCGCGCGCTCGCCGCACTGGCGGTAGCCGAGCACGCGGTAGGCATCGCGCGGCAGGGTCTTGTCGACCGGGAACGAGGTGCGGCCCGATGACGCGAGGTGCTGCGCATTCGACAGCGCAGTCATGTCAACGTTGTCCTGCTTCTCCGCCCAGAGCAGCGAAGCCAGCGAGCGCGCCGCGGGCTTCAACAGCTGCGGAAAGTAGATGTGATAGGCGCCGAAGCGCACGCCATACTTGCGCAAGGTGGCGCGCGAGGGCTGGTCGAGATCCTTCATCTCGGCCTGGATCCTGGTGCGCTCAAGCACGCCGAGCGCTTCGACCAGCTGGAATGCGATGCCCCGCGCAATGCCCTGCAGATCCTCGGCCTTGGCGAGCTCGAACAGCGGGCCGAGCAACTTCTCGATATGCGTTTTGAGCCAGAGGTCGAGGCGGGTCTGCACGGCTTCGCGCGAGGCGCCGGTGAGGCGCTCGTCGGAGATGATGCGTAAGCGCGGATGCAGGGCATCCTCGGCGGCGACGAGCTTGGCCACCGCGTCGCCGGTCCAGCGGATGGTGCCGTCGGAGGTCAGCACGAACTGGTCGTCCGGTGCTGCGCCCAATTTCTCGGCACGTGTATCGATCTCTTTCGCCAGCACTGCTTGCGCCGCCGCCTGCAGCGCTTTCGCGTCACTGCCGGCTTCCGCCGCATCTGGTGCAAAGGTGAAACCATCGAGCCGGCCGATCACATGGCCTTCCACGATCACTTCGCCGGTCTTGCCGATTTCCGTATTCAAAACTGAGTTCTCCCGCAGGCGGCGCATCAATACACTGGTCCGCCTGTCAACGAAACGCTCCGTGAGCCGTTCATGCAGCGCATCGGATAATTTATTTTCGAGGTCGCGCGTGATTCCCTGCCAATGATCCGGGTCGGACAGCCAGTCCGGCCGGTTGGCGACGAAGGTCCAGGTGCGGATCTGCGCGATCCGCCCCGACAGCGTATCGATATCGCCGTCGGTGCGATCAGCCTGGTCGACCTGGGCGGCAAACCATGCGTCCGGGATACGCCCCTTTTGCATCAGGAAGCCGTACAGCGTGGTCACAAGCTCGGCATGGGCCGCCGGTGAAAGCTTTCGATAGTCCGGGATCTGGCAGGCCTCCCAGAGGCGCTCCACCTGGGCCGCGCCATGCGCCATGTCGCGCACATCGGCGTCGCGCGCGACGTGATCCAGCACACGCAGATCTTCCGCGATCGGCGCGCGCGTCAGCCCCTCGTAGCCGGGCGACAGCGCCAGCGAGACCTGCAACGCACCGAGCGAGGAGAAGTCGAGCTTCGAATTCCGCCACTGCAGCATTTTCACGCTGTCGAAGGTGTGGTTCTGCAGCGCATTGACGAGCTCGGGCTCGAACGGCGCACAGCGGCCTGTCGTCCCGAAGGTGCCGTTGCGCGTGGCGCGCCCGGCGCGGCCGGCGATCTGCGCGAATTCGGCCGGCGTCAGCCTGCGGAACTGATAGCCGTCGTATTTGCGGTCGGAGGCGAAGGCGACGTGATCGACGTCGAGATTGAGGCCCATGCCGACGGCGTCGGTGGCGACGAGATAATCGACATCGCCGTTCTGGAACATCGCCACTTGTGCGTTACGCGTGCGCGGCGACAGCGATCCCAGCACGACGGCCGCGCCGCCATGCTGGCGGCGGATCAGCTCGGCGATCGCATAGACTTCATCGGCCGAAAACGCGACGATCGCAGTGCGCCGCGGTTGCCGCGTGATCTTGCGGTCGCCGGCGAATTCGAGTTGCGACAGCCGCGGCCGCGTGATCATCGAGGCGCCCGGCAGCAGCCGCTCGATGATCGGACGCATCGTCGCGGCGCCCAGCAGCAGCGTCTCATCACGGCCGCGGCGATTGAGGATGCGGTCGGTGAAGACATGCCCGCGCTCCAGATCCGCCGCGATCTGGATTTCGTCGACCGCGAGGAACGAGACGTCGAGATCCCTGGGCATCGCCTCGACGGTCGAGACCCAGAAGCGCGGCGCCTTCGGCTTGATCTTCTCCTCGCCGGTGATCAGGGCTACGCTCTCGACCCCCGTGCGATCGACGATCTTGTTGTAGACCTCGCGCGCCAAGAGCCGCAGCGGCAGGCCGATGATGCCGGACGAATGCCCAAGCATCCGCTCGATCGCCAGATGCGTCTTGCCGGTGTTGGTCGGGCCGAGAACGGCAGTGACGCCAGCGCCCGGCGCGCGGTCAGTTGAAAAAGGCATGTTTTGCAGGTGTTTTTGACGTCGCGGAGGTCTGTTGCTGTTTCATAATGCGACGCAGATTGCCGCGTTCGGTAAGCTTCGGAACGAGTCTAGAACGAATCGCGGCCGAATCGCTGACTCCATTCCATGTCCATTTCGTTCACCGCAACATCTCGCGTAGGGTCAAATGCGGCGGCACTAGATCAAGTTTGCGAGGGCTGCACAAGCGACGGATATAGGTGCGATTTCCTTAAAGTCCCGCGAGGGCGGAGTCGAATCAGAAGCAGGCAAGAGTCAACCGGATTCCTCTGCCGCCGCGATCCGGGTTTCACCTCGCCCCGCTTGCGGGGAGAGGTCGGCGCGAAGCGCCGGGTGAGGGGGACTCTCCGCGAGCACGGTGCGTGGAGAGCCCCCCTCACCCGGCTCGCATCTCACGATGCGATCCGGCCTCTCCCCGCAAGCGGGGCGAGGCTACGTGAGCTACTGCGTCTTCGCCACCCGGGGCGGCGCGGCTGTGGTCACAAAACTGGTCGCCTCCAGCATGGCCTGGCCGAATGGGGTCGGAATCGTCATGCGGAACGGCACCAGGATGCGGGTTCCGGCGATCGGCACGAAGGCGATCTCGATATTGCGCTGCTGGGCCAGGTACTTCACCACCGGGCGATCCGGGATGTAGCCGGCGATCGGCGTGAAATAGACCGCGCAGACCAGCGCCGGGCCGTGATAGCCGCGCTCGGCCTTGACGGTCTCGACCCGCTTGAAATCGAGCTTGAGGTCGTAGCGCATGCGGCCGTCGAACACGCCGGCGCCGGTGCGGCAGGAATCCGGGCTCATCAGCTCGGCATTGCCGGGCACGCGCAGCATCGAGCCGGTCATCGGATCGTAGACGCCCTTGCGATGCGCCTCGGTGACCGGGATGCGGTCGGCATCGACCGGCGGCTCCGGCTCGATCGCATAATCCTTGATATTTCCGCCCGCGAGCACCATGCGGATGGTCTCGCCCTTCTTGGCGGTGGTGGTGGTCGCGGTGTAGCTCGTTGCCACCAGCGCGCCGTTGACGACCCGGCCCTGCGAGGCACCCGTGCCGGTGCCGCCGGAAAACGCTTTCAGCAGCCCGGCCGTCCCCCCTTGGGCGGACGCCGAGAACACGTCATCTCCGATTTCGATGGTCCAGGAGCCCTTGCCGACCGGAATTCCGGCCAGCGAAGCCTCATACTGCGCATCCAGCCGCCCCTGGGCTGCCGCCCCGCCGGGGGCGAGCCACAGCATCGCCCCGGCGCACAGCGCCGCGAGCCGCCCGATCATGGGCCAAAAGGCAATCCTGGTAGTCACGAAGCTGACGGTCCTGCTATTCCAGCGCGAGCGTCCTGGTCATTTAGGCAGCCAAACCGGCCGGACAACGCTCTTATTGTATGGGAACCCGTTCTGAGCGGGGAATACGCCCTTTATATGGTGCCTGACCGGGGCGTTAAGTGGCTGGAACGCCTTATGAACCGCGTTTTTCCGCACCCCGGCGCCCGCCATTAAACCTTGACGCTCCGCCCCATCCACCCTATACACCCGCGGTTCCTGGAAATGGACACGATTTACAACCCCCGCGCGGCGTGCGGCGCGCACGCTTTTGGCGGCGGGGATGGAAGAGGATTTGCAACATGTCTCGGCGCTGCGAACTGACGGCCAAGGGCCCCCTGACCGGCCACAAGGTGAGCCACTCCAACATCAAGACCAAGCGGCGCTTCCTGCCGAACCTGACCAACGTCACGTTCATCTCGGAAGCCCTCGGCCGCAACGTGCGCCTGCGCGTCTCGACCAATGCGCTGAAGAGCGTCGACCACAATGGCGGCCTCGACGCCTATTTGATCAAGGCCAAGGCCGACGTCCTCTCGCCCCGCGCGCTGGATCTCAAGCGCGCCATCGAGAAGAAGGTCGGCAAGCCGGCGCCGGTGAAGAAGGCGAGCTGAGTTAGCTGCAGCGCGACAAGCGCGGAGAGAGTTTTGAACGGCCGGGTCGAAGGACCCGGCCGTTTTTGTTTGGGCAAGACCGACTAGCACGCGTGCAAAGTCACTCGTGCTCACGCCAAATACGCCTCGCCAATGAAGGCATCGAACGTAAGATGATCTTCTTGTCTTCGCTCTGGAAGCGCTCCATCTGCGCACGGTGAAGCATTGCCAAGACGAAGTTCGTTGCCTCAGCTGTTTTGACGAGCGCGTTGGCCAACTTTACTGCGGTCGCTTCGTCATACGTTAGCCGACCGAGCGCAGTCTTCATTTCAAGGTCTCTAACAGTGCGCCCGTGAACTCCCGCAGACAGTTCGCTGTACAAACTGCTCACGTTGTTGAACACCGAGTACTGATCCCCGATCTCGAAAAAAGTCGGGTGAGCCTTCCCGTATTCGATCAGAGCATCGATGGTCATAAACCACTTTGCCTCACGGTTCATCCTGTGAAATTCGATTGGATGATCCAAGAAATACAAATGCCTTAGGACGTTCTCCAAAATTCCCCGTGTTAGCAGAGTTGCGGGCTTTCCAAATCCCATCAACACCTGAGGCAAGACTTGAAGCGCGTCGGACGCTATCTCTTCAACGAAGACACTTCCATGTGGCGGAAGCCCCTTCAAGCGAAAGCGCCACAGGATCAAGCTGTAGGTTGAACTGTGAATTCGTCGTGCAGTTTGGACGACTGTTGCATGCGGGCTCTTTGCAACAACGCCTTTCCCCTGGAGAAACGAAAGCACCGAGGCAAAATCGCTCGCAATGCTGGGAATTGGCTTGTTTGCCATTAAAGCTCGATGCCCTTGATGATGCGCTCCCACTTAGAGAAGAAGCTGCGGCGCTCCGATGCTTTCGCGGGCCGGTCTAACTGACCGAAGGCTTCGCGCATCGAAACCTCCAGTTTGTCGCGCGTACCGCTTTGCTCAAGATATTCGATTATTCTCGCGGCAATATCGCCTCTAGACATCTTGTCCCAACGGTACGCCCTCATATGCGGAACAACTCGCGATGCAAATTCCGCAAGATCGAGATTTGTTGGAAAGAACTTTTTGTCACGTAACAGATCGAATAGGTGCATCTGTTCGAGACCACGACTTTTCCGAGGCCCGATCTTCGAAGACGAGACATTAGTCTCCGAGTTTTCAACGAGGCGAAGATAGGCTTCTACAATTGGGACAAACGAATGAGCCTCGTAGGAAGCCAGATTACGAAACTCCCACAAGTCCTGCCTTGAGTAGCCGGCCGCCACCGAAACGACTTTTCGTACGAAAGTCAGCCATGCTTTGTGCGACTTCTCTGGAGCCAACGACTAGCCTCCGGTCCGATTTAGAAATTCTTGGGCAATCCCCACCATCTGCAGCTTAATCTTTTGAGGAGTCTTGCGAAACAGAAAAGCAGGCGAATGCGCCGTTACGGACTCAGCGACGTCTGTTGATAGACTGAGCCAATCTGCAAAGACTGCCCCTTTCCGATTTCTTCTGAGATCGTCCATTAATTCCTTCATCGCTCGCGGTGCTGGGTTTCTTACCATGGTGAACACGAGTCCGACCTGTTCAATTTTCATACCCGCATCGTCGGTAAATTCAGAGATGTAACGCTCGAGCAGCGGAAGACCGATTACGGATAAAGGGTCCGGCCTTATCGGCACGATATACTTGTCGCTGGCGAGTATTGCCGCCTGCGTGAAAAATGAAATCGTGGGCGGACAGTCGATAATTACGTAGTCATAGCCCTTTGCCTTCTCGTGCAGATACGCCTTCAACTTATTCTCAGTTTGTCTCGATGAGTGTTCGAGCTCAACCAAGGCTAGAGTCGAAGGCAGCAAGTCGAGTTTCCCGCGACCCGTACCTCGGTCAAATATCTTTAGTGTGCAGTCGTGGAGCGGCATCTTGCTCTTGTTTATTGGCTTTGCCGTCCCCACGACCGTATTGATTGGCCCTGGCTTCTTCGGAATGAAAATATCGCGAAGTGTACCTTTCTTTGGATCATTCAAATGAGCCAAGTAGACCTTATCCTCCAAGAGATAGGTCGTCGCATTGAATTGAGGATCTCCGTCGACTAGCAGGACTTTTTTGTGATGCTCGAATCCAAGAGCGTACGCGATGTTCACCGCCAACGTCGTCTTGGCCACACCACCCTTCATATTCATGAACGAAACGATTTGCATGGAAGTCTCCAAGTAAGGAAATGCACATCCTAAAGGAGCATCTCGGCTTAATCTACGCGTTATGCGTGCTTTTCCTCGCTTTCATGCCTATTGCCCTCACCTCTCCTCCGTCGGATGCACCCATTTGTACGGCGTGATCTGCTGGTGCTCGGTCAGCTTGATCATGCGCGTCGGCGGAGCGTAGCGGCGGGTGCGGCAGTTGCGGCATTTCAGCGACGCCTCCAGCTTCCAGATCTCGGTGTCACGCGGGCGGCGGATGTCGGATAGCGGCAGGCTCGCGCGGGTCTTGCAGCGGCTGCACTCGACTTCGAGGAAGCGATAGCCGCCGTTGATGCATTGCCCGATGGTTGGTGACGGCTGCGCCGGGCCGCCATAGCCTTCCATCCGCACCGACCAGGCTTCGGCTTCCGCGGCGTCCGCAATGCTGATCGCGAGCTTCGCATCGCGCCGCGCCTGCTCGGCGCGCATGTTGGCGCCCATGATGCGGCTGCCCCAGATCACCTCGCGCGACTTCGTGCTCATGGCGGAGCATTACAGCGGCTCTTGAAGCCACTCGCAACGCCACTAGAATTAGAGGGTACGCAAGACCTCACACAACACGGCTTGGTCAATGTGCAATCTGTATTCGATCACCACGAATTAGGAGGCGATCCAGCGGCTGTTCCGCGTGGTCAATCGCTACGTCGGCAATCTGCCGCCGATGACCGGCGTGTTCCCGGATTTTCCGGCGCCGGTGATCCGCGGCAACGGTGACGCGCGCGAGATGGTGCTGATGCGCTGGGGCATGCCGCCGCCGCCGCGCACCGGCGGGCCGCCGGTCACCAACATCCGCAACACCTCCTCGCCGCACTGGCGCGGCTGGCTGAAGGAGGAGCACCGCTGCCTGGTGCCGCTGAACAGCTTTGCCGAATACGCGCCGGAGCCGAACCCGGCAACGAAGAAGGACGTCGTCTGGTTCGCACTGAACGACGACCGTCCGCTCTGCGCCTTCGCCGGCATCTGGACCGAGTTCAGGGGCGATCGAGGCACCAAGTCGAAGCCGATCCCCGGGGCCGCATCTGGTCTACGGCTTCCTCACCACGGTGCCGAATGCGGTGGTCGGGCCGATCCACGAGAAGGCGATGCCCGTCATCCTCACCACTGATGAGGAGCACGACGTGTGGCTGCGCGCGCCGTGGAGCGAAGCCAAGGCGCTGCAGCGGCCGCTTGATGATGACGCGCTGAAAATCGTGATGCGCGGCGAGGACAAGGAAGACAAGGTCGCGGCGTGAGGCGTTCGCGGTTGAGTTCCTTCATTGGGTATTCCCGATGTCTGAGGTCACGAGGCCGTGCGCAGGGTTCCTTCGTGACTTCGATCACTGCGGCCGAATGACACGCCTTGCATGATGGCGCCGGTGACATCAGTCATCGCTCACATTGGAGGCAACATGACGGAAGCAATCATCGATATGGACGATGCGGCGCTCGACAGCTTCAGTGGCGGCTGGAAGAACGACTATCACTATTGTTCGCTGGGCTCGACCGAAGGCGGCGGCGAAGGGCTCTATCCCTATGGCGTCGGTTGCCGGACCGGGACCAACGCCGAAGTCTATGCCGCGTTCTTCAACGGCTTCCATTCGACCTGCGGCTGCCCTCCGTAGGCGGAAGGCGCGGCTCTGCTTCGCCTCTCCCGCTTGCGGGGGAGGCCGACGCGCATCGATAGATGCGTGGCGGGTGGGGGTCGTGCCGCATTGAGAGTCCCACTGCGGAGATACCCCCATCCCAACCTTCTCAGCGCGAGCTTTGCTCGTCGCGGCCCGCAAGCGGGAGAAGGGGCCGACTGCCGATGCGGCTTGAGTTGAGTCGATCTCGTTGTGCCGCTAATCCGCCGCCGCCGCGCGCAGCATGCCGCGCGGCTTCACCTCGGCCGGCGCCACGTCATCAGCCTTCTCCGCCTGCGCCTCCGCCGGCTCCGGCTTCCCCCGCAGGATCTCCGTCACCACCTTCTCGCGCAGCAGCTCCTCGGGCGCGGGATACCACATCTCGTCGGGCATCGCGTCGTTGGTCCGTTTGGCGAATTCCCTGCTGAGGCCGAGCCGCACCAGCCGGTCCTCCTCCTCGGCCATGATCGCCTCGCTGGAGACGCCGCCGTTGCTCGGCCGGTGGAAGCCGATCCTGGCATCGCCGAACAGATAGCGCTCGCGGCCGCCGAGCAGCACGGTCGGACAGGCCGAGACGCACTTTCCCGCCACCACCGTCGACAGCCCGCGCGCCTTGATCACATGGGCCATCTTCTCGGCTTCCGTGATACGGCCGCCATTGGATTCGAGCTGCACCGTCGTCACATGGTCCATCGCGGCCAGGCGCGCCTCGAGCTCCTCGGCGACGCCGAACTTGATGCCGCCCTCGAACACCAGCGTCGTGCCATTGCCGGTCTCGGAGAAGGTGTGCGGGCCGATCTCGGGATCATGAAGCATCATGTGATGCCACTCGACGAGCTTCGGCACGACCGACGTGGCGCTGACCCAGGCGCTCGGGCACGCGACCAGCAGCACGACGCATTTGGCAAGCCCGCCCCAGAACCGCTTGCCACCGCTGCGATAGCGCGTGGCGGAGCGCCAGACGCCGACGCATTGCCAGACCATGATGCTGACGAGGGCGGCGAAGATCGCGCTCAACGTCCAGAAGGTCGCGGTCACCTCCTCGATCAGCAGCGTGCCGAACGCGATGAGCGACGCCAGCAGCGCGATGACGCAGAGGATGCTGCCGAGGAAGCCGTTGACCCAGGTGGCAACCGGCAATCGGCATTCGCCGCGCCAGTGCCGCAGGACATAATTGCGCGACGGCCCGGGCGGTAGCGGCGGCGGCATCACCGGCAGCGGCGGCGGCAACACGGCGACGGACGCGGGCACCTCGGCCAGCCACGCCAGCGCGCCGTGCGCGTCGGAATTGGGGGAGAATTCGGCGTAGGACATGGGCGTATGGCGGCCTGAGATGGATCGGCGGCCGGGAATCGGCCGCACCCGGCAGTCGCGCCCGGCGGCGAGGTGGTTCAAGGGTGCCCTTGCCTCCCCCGCTTGCGGGGGAGGCCGACGCGCGCCAGCGCGGCGGGTGGGGGCTCTATCCACGTCGGGGATCCCAATGTGGAAGCACCCCCACCCCACCCTCCCCCGCAAGCGGGAGAGGGAGCCCATGAGCAGTGCGTGTGGCCACATTGACGAGAGCGCCCAGCTCCCTACTTCTGCGCGCCCGCCGTCGTGTTGGCGCTGCGTTTCGGCGGGGGCTGCTTGCTCAGGCGCTCGATCAATTCGGCGGGAATGCTGGCGCGTGGTGCCGATGTCGTGGCAGGCGTCGGCGGCATCGTGGCGACGGGTGCCGTCGTGGCCGGCGGCGCCTGCACCGGCAAGGTGGCAATCGGTTTCGGTGCGTCGGTCGACTTCGAGGGCTGCCACTGCGGCGCGACCGGCGGAGCCGTCGCAGGCGTCGCCCGCACCGGAACGTTGCCAATCGCTATCTGTCCGTCCGTTGGATTCGGCAGCATCTTCGGCTGCGACTTCGGATCGATGATCGCGGTCACCACATGCTCGCGCAGCAATTCCGCCTTGTCCGGATACCACATGCTGGTCGGTGCGGCCTGATTGGCGCGCTCCGCAAAGTCCTTGCTGAGGCCGAAGCGCTGCAGCCGTGACTCCTCCTGCGCGATCAGGAAGCCACGCTGAACGTCCGTCACGCCGACAAACGTCGGCTGATGGAAGCCGATCTTGGCGGTGGGCGCGATGGTGCGCTCCTTGCCGCCGAGGAGGACGATGGTGCAGGCGGAGAGGCATGCATTCGTCACCGAGGTGGACAGGCCGCGCGCCTTGATCAGGTCGGACATCTTCTGCGCCTCGAGGATGCGCCCGCCCTGCGAGTTCAGCAGCACGGTGGTCACGTGATCCATGCCGGCGAGTTGCTCCTCGAACTCCCTGGCGACGCCGAAGGTGATGCCGCCGTAAAACTCCAGCCGGTTGCCGTTGTCAGCGACGTGGAAGCTGTGCCTGCCGAGATAGGGATCGCCATGATAGGCATCGCGCAGCTGCGGCACGCCGTCGGCGACGAAGCGATAGCCGAGATTGAGCGCAGCAAGCACCATGAAGGCCTTGGCGACGCCGCCCCAGACATATTTCTCGCTCTGCCGGTAACGCGTCGCCGAGCGCCAGATGCCGACGATCTGCCAGATCGAGAACGCGATGGCCCAGAGCCAGACCGCGACGTTGGATGCAAACCACAGTTGCGCGCGGCCGAGGAGAACATGGGCCGCGAAATAGCCGCCCAGGCCGACCACGAACCCGACGCAGAAGCCGAGCACCATGCCGTTGACCCAAAAGGCAAACGGCAGCGAGCACTCGCCGCGCCAGTGCCGCATGAGATAATTTCGCGAGGGCGGCAGCGGCGGCGGCATCGCGATGGCGGGCGCACGCGCCGCGTCGTCCTCCATCGGCAGCGCCGGCGGGCCGGCGATCTCGGGCGGCAGCAGCGACGGCGCCGGCCCCATCGCCGGCATCGCCACGCCGTCGATATCGACGCGCAGCACGCGGATTCCGGCGAAGCGATCGTAGTACGTATCCCTGCGATAGATGATGGCGTTCAGCGCCAGGCCAAGCCCCGCCAGCAGGCACACCGTCGAACCGATCACGATGGGTTGAACCTGGTCGGGCGTGGGCACGAAGCCGAACAGGCCGGCCAGCGCCGGCGCATAGATGGGAAGGCACGGCATCGCCTGCAGCGCGTGGCGCCTCGCCGTGCGACCGGCGCGCGGCGGATCCTCACCGCTTGCCGTGAAGAGACGCACGCGGCACAGCCGGCGCCCCGGCGTGCCGCCACCGAGATCGAGCAGCAGGCGGAAGCCGAACAGCAGTGGAACGAACAGGATGTCGAGCCCGGTACCCTTGACCGGCTGGTCCGCCTCGTCCAGCGGCGCGATGATCTGGCGTATCGTCGTCACCACGCCGTGCTGCTCGCCATGCTGGATGGTGACGATCCGCGCCGCGGTCAGGCCAAACAGGCCTTGACGGCAGACCTTGACCGACGTCGGCGCGAAATCCGCCGGCACCTTGATGCCGTCCGGCACCTTGTCGAGCTTGGTGCAAGTGAGGAACGCCAGCCCGTCCTTGAACTGCACCCGTCCGTCCGTGATCGGATAGGCGACGAAGGCGAGCATCTGCAGCATCAGGCAGACGATGATGAGATCGACCGTCAACGCCAGCGCGCGCCGCCAGAAGCCGCCGCGCTCAAAATCGGTGCCGGCCGGAACATCCGAAAAAGGATCGACCAAGTGCAAACTGCCAAACGAACCGAGCGACAGGCCCTGCCCTGTCGTCACGGGGCCCATCGTGCCGGAGATCGGTTGCGGTGACAAGATGTCGCAACCGGTGTGCGTGATGGCGGGCCGAGATGCGCGGATTGGGCTTAATGAAGTGCGACAGGATCGCACTTAATGAAGTGTCTCTCTGCATGAAGTGTCTCTCTGCCGCGATCGATGTGAGGCGAGCACAACGCCACGGCTCCCTCCCCCCTTGTGGGGGAGGGTTGGGGGAGAGGGGTAAGCCCCGGGCGAGACTACCGACGGGGCCGCCGCTCGGGCAATCCTGCGATCGCGCATCGTCGTCAGGCCAATGGAGAGACCGCCCGTGCGGTACCCCTCTCCCCCAACCCTCCCCCACAAGGGGGGAGGGAGCCAAACATGGGTGCTCACCTCACGAATCCGCATGCTCGGAAAAACCGAATTCTTCAACACAATCAATGCCGAACCACCTGTCCAGTCCTCCACGCAAAAATAATTCTGTTTTCACGAACGAAATTTTCGTTTACAACTGCCCTCGTCTCACCCGATCGAGGGGCGCTGATCAACGTCACAGTGTTGCGGTGGGATGCGGTGGACGCGGAATGTGTGCGTGACGTCGTGCACAGGAGGCGGACGGCGAAATCGTGTGGGCCTGCCGCCCCGATGCAGGTGGCAAGCCGGCGAACAGGCTAACGCCTGTCGCTGACGATGGTGACACAAAAGCAGAGTCTCACCAGGGCGAGCACGTATAAGCCGTAAACCATCGCGCAGGGGAAGCCGGAGTGCCTCCGCTGACCTGTATGCTCGTGTGCACTTTTTTCCGTGTACACCGGCACATGAGACCGCGGGTGCAGCGTGCACCCGGCTTTCCCTGCGCCCTCCCTCAACGAAGAGCGCAACGATTTTGAGCACACTCGGGCGCTGCACGTCGCGAGGGCAATTTCGCATGCGTGGCCGCAGACGTGCCATGCGCTCGCGCAGTCGATGCGGGACACGTGCGAGCGTCGATCGATTCAAGAGCGCGGCGTTCACGAGATCGCGAGCGACGGTCACGACAGGATGAAACCTTAATGACGGCTGTGTGACGATTTCTAATTGTTTGTAAACAAACGAGGGGCTACACCCTGCCTCCCGATTCGACGAGGGCCCCTCGCGTTGCATCGACCGTGAACGAGATCACGGACCGCGCAACCAAATGTGAGGCCTAAGCGTCGCGGGACAGCGGGAAGAATCCACATCCGCTGACTATCTACTCTCCAGAAGGCCGCTATGAAGGAATTGAAAATGCAAGTTCGCGCACCCGAGACGCGCGGAAGATTCGTCCCCGTGCTGATCGCCGCAGCCGTTGCGGCATTGGCCACGGCTGCGTTGTTTCTGCTCGAGTTCACCCCGCCCCGCGAAGCCCGCGCCACCGCGCCGGGCATGACCACCGCCACCGCCGTCGAGCGCGCCGGCGCCACCGTGCTGCCGACCGACCCGAACACGGTGGGCCTGGTTCGCTGAGGGGATTGGCGGAGTCGATCGCACACATCATCCGCATCGGCACTGCGCCCCCTCGCCCCGCGCTTGCGGGGAGAGGGTTGGGGTGAGGGGCTCTCTCCGCGAGTTGTGATCTATCGATAGACCTGTACCCCCTCACCCGAAATTCGCTCACGCGAATTTCGACCTCTCCCCGCAAGCTGGGCGAGGTGAAGTGGCGCCTACACACCTTTATCCAACAACACCCTGAAATCGGCCCGCGCGCGTTGCGCCTCGGCGCGCGCGGCCTCCGAGGCATCACCGAGGCCGAAATAGCCGTGGATCAGGCCCTCGCCTGAGTGATAGGTCACCGGCACGCCGGCCGCCTGCAACGCTTTCGCATAAGCGTGGCCCTCGTCGCGCAGCGGATCGAACCAGGCGGTGGTGACCACCGCCGGCGCGACACCGGCGAGCGATTTCGCCCGCAGCGGCGAGACGCGCCAGTCGGTGCCATCAGCGCTGTCGGCGAGATAGTGACCGCAGAACCACTGCATCACCGCACGCGACAGGAAATAGCCGTCGGCATTCTCGGCGCGCGACGGAAACTTCGCATTTTCACTCGCGTCCGCAAAACTGCCGACCACGTCGGTGACGGGATAGACCAGCAATTGCCCGGCGAGCCTGATTCCGGCATCGCGGCAGGCGATTGCTGTGGTCGCTGCAAGATTGCCGCCCGCGGAATCGCCGGCGACGCCGACGCGGTTGAGATCGCCGCCGAACTCACCGATCCGCGCGATCACGTCGCGCGTCGCGGCATAGGCATCCTCGAATGCGCCGGGAAAGCGCGTCTCCGGCGGACGGCGATAATCGATGGAGATCACCACCGCGCCGGTCTCGATCACGAGGTTGCGCGCCTGCCGATCATGCGTCTCGAGATCGCCGGCCACCCACCCGCCGCCATGGAAGAACACGACGGTCGGCGCAGGTCCGCTGCCGTTGCGATAGAGGCGCGCGGCGAGCTTGCCGGCCGCGCCCTGCACCTCGATATCGAGGGCACTGTCGACCGGCGGCGGAGGGACCGCCTTGCGCGCCTCCGCCAGCGCCCGCAGCGAATCGCGCGCACTCTGCGGCGTCATCACGGTGGGATCGCGTAAGGGAAGCAGCGGAATGATTTTCTCAATGACGGGATCGAGCGGTAACGGCATGAGCGTCCTCAGTCGCGTGGCACCCGAGCAGCTTGTCTCAACATCGGACGTGGCGCAAAACAAAATGCCCGCCCCACGGCGTGGAGCGGGCATGTCGATGTGATGGGTCGTTCCGTCAGGCGACCTGCTGCGCCGCGTCGGGCTGCAGCGTCGGCGCAACCTCGGGCTCGACGGCCTCGGCTACCGGCGCGACCGCCAGTTCCCGAGCGAGCGCAGTGGCGCCGACATAGTCGGTCTTGCCGGTGCCCAGCAGCGGCACCTTGTCGACGACACGGATGTCGGCGGGCACCGCGAGCTCGGAGGCGCCGATGCTCTTGGCCTGGCGCTGCATCGCCGCGCGATCGGCGTCGCGCTGCGTGGTCAAGAGCACGATGCGCTCGCCCTTGCGCTGGTCGGGGATCGACACGGCGACCGACATGGCCTGCGGCCACAGCGCGGCCGCCATCGTCTCGACCGCCGACAGCGAGACCATCTCGCCGGCGATTTTCGCAAACCGCTTGGCGCGGCCCTTGATCGCGATGAAGCCCTGCGCATCGACGGTGACAATGTCGCCGGTGTCGTGCCAGCCCTCGGGTAGCCGCTCGAGCACGCCGGGATTCTCGGCACGGAGGTAACCGAGCATCACGTTCGGGCCCTTCACCGACAGGCGGCCGCCCTCCTCGATGCCGGGGACGGGATCGAGGCGGTATTCCATCAGCGGCGAGATGCGGCCGACGGTGCCCTGGCGGTTGGCCATCGGCGTGTTCATCGCCAGCACCGGCGCCGTCTCGGTGACGCCATAGCCTTCGAGGATGCGGATGCCGTAACGCTCCATGTAGACCGCGCGCGTGCGCTCTTTCACCGCCTCCGCACCCGCGATCACCAGCCGCAGCGTGCGGAAGTCATAGGCATGCGCCGAGCGCGCGTAGCCGGTGAGGAAGGTGTCGGTGCCGAACAGGATGGTCGAGCCGGTCTGGTAGATCAGCTCGGGCACGATCCGGTAATGCAGCGGCGACGGATACATGAAGATCGGGATGCCGCCGAGCAGGGGCATCATCATGCCGCCGGTGAGGCCGAACGAGTGGAACACCGGCAGGACGTTGAACACCTTGTCGTTGGCATTGGCATCGACCCGCGCCAGCGCCTGCGCGGCGTTGGCGAGGATGTTGCGGTGGGACAGCACGACACCCTTCGGCGTGCCCTCCGAGCCCGAGGTGAACAGGACCACCGCGGGATCGTTGGCGTTGCGGGCAACCCGCGGCGCGATGCCGGCGCGGAATCCCGCAAGCTTGTCGGCGAGGCCGATGCTCTCGCGGACGTCCTCGAGATAGACCACGCGCGCCTGCTCGGAGATCGCCGCGATCAGCTTGTCGAGCTTGCCCTTCTCAATGAAGGCCTTCGAGGTCAGCACGGTCCTGACCTGCGCCGCCTTCATCGCAGCGACCACATTGACCGGGCCGGCCGAGAAATTGAGCATCGCCGGCACGCGGCCGATGGTCTGCAGCGCCATGAACACGACGGCGACGCCGGCCGAGTTCGGCAGCAGCACGCCGACATTCTCAGCCACGGCGGTGCCCTGCTCCAGCTTGCGGCTCAAGACCTGCGCGCCGAGGATCAGCTTGCGATAGGTCAGCTTGGTGCCGAGGGCGTCCTCGATGATCGGCTTGCCCATGTCGCGGTCGCGATAGGCGTGGCCGAGACCCTCGAACAGCGTGTGATCGAGCATCGCGTTTTTCACCATGGCGTCGATCATGACGTCCTGCAGCGCGGCTCCAGCGGCGTTGCGGCGGGCCTTGCCGCGCAGCGCCTGGTCGACCGGCAGCTTGATCGGCGGCAGGATCGAGATCGTCACCTTGGGGAACCAGGAGCGCTTGATCTCGCCGTTTTTCAGGTAGCTCAGGTGCGAGCGCTGCGCGCCTTCGATGCGCACCGGCACGACCACGGCGTCGGCCTTGTCGGCGATCATCGCGGTGCCGTCATAGACCTTCATCAGCGAACCCGAGACGGTGATGCGGCCCTCCGGGAAGATCACCACGGGCTCGCCGGCTGCGACCAGCTTGATCAGGTCGCGCGCGGCCAGCGGCTTGGTCGGATCCATCGTGTAGTGCTTGATCATCTTCAGGAACGGCTTGGCCCACCACGCCTTGGCGATGCCGGTGTCGACCGCGAAGCTCGCGTCGATCGGCAGCGTGGCGTGCAGCAGCGGACCATCGACCAGGCTGACATGGTTGGGCGCGATCAGCATGCGGGTGCCTTCAGGCGGCAGATTCTCCATGCCGCGCACCTCGACGCGGAACAGCGCACGGAACAGCAGCGCTCCGAAATCGCGCACGCCCTCCTTGCCCCACTTGCTCAGCACGAACCACACCGTGCCGAAGCTCGCCACCGCAAGGCCAAAGAAGATCCAGGCGATCGCAAGGCCCGCGGCCTGCAGGCCAGCGACGATCAGCGCGCCGGCGACCATGAAGGCGGCCTGCAGGATGTTGCCGGCGGCGATGACGCGGGCGCGCTCGGAGGGCGCGGTCCAGGCCTGCACGGCGGCAAAGGACGGCACCACGAACAGGCCGCCGCCGAAGGCAAACACGAAGAAATCAGCGAGCATGCGGAAGCCATGCAGCGAGGTCGCGAACTGAACCGCGGTGACATCCTTGCCGAGCGTGGTGGTGCCGATCGCCCAGGCCAGATCGAGACCGACGATGCCCATCACGATGGCGCCGATCGGCACCAGCGCAAGGTTCGGACGCACGTGGCTGAGTTGCGCGGCAAACAGCGAACCGGCCGCGATGCCGATCGCGAATACCGCAAGGCACAGCGTGACGACGCCCTCGGTACCGCCGACACCCTCCTTGACCAGCGCCGGCAGCAGCGACAGCACGATCGCACCGACCATCCAGAACCAGGACACGATCACCATGCCGTCCCACAGCCGCGGCTCGGCATGGAGCGACTGCAGCAGGCGCACGGTCGAGGTCCAGGGATTCTTGGTGATGGGCAGCTCAGGCGCGGACGGCTGCGTCACCGGAATGCGCGACGCGAACGCCCAGGACAGCACGGACAGGCCGAACACGGCGGCGCAAATCCAGCCCATGTGGCTGGCGCCCGCGACGAACAGGCCACCGGCGATGGTGCCGATCAAGATCGCCATGAAGGTCGCGCCCTCGACCAGCGCGTTGCCGGTCGCAAGCTCCGAGACTGCGAGTTGATCCGGCAGCACGGCATATTTCACCGGCCCGAACAGCGCGGCGACCACGCCGAACAGGCCGAGCGCGACGAACAGCAGCGGGATCGAATGCATATAGAAGCCGGCGGCGGCAAAGATGGCCGCGAAGATCTCGAAGAATTTCAGGCGCCGCGCCACGACCGATTTGACGTATTTGTCGGCGAGCTCACCGCCGAGCGCCGACAGCACGAAGAACGGGAAGATGAAGACCGCGCCCGCGACCGTGACCAGCATCGGGCCCTGCCCGGTCGTCGCGCCGTACAGCAGCATGATCACCAGCGCGTTTTTCAGCACGTTGTCGTTCAGCGCCGAGCAGAACTGCGACCAGAACAGCGGCGCGAAGCGGCGTGACGACATCAGTTCCTTGATCATGACCGGTTCCTTGTGTTCGGGCGTTACCCACCCGAGGAGTCTGCAATGGGTCTGTCGGGGTGACGACGAGTGATGAGAAATGCGTGGACGCCGCAGCCTTTAGTCTTTGTCGTTGCGCATCGGTTCGATCCGGCACGTGAAGCGCGGACCCGCTGCGGCACAGCATGCGCAACCAGAGATGTAGAAGACCTTTCCGACGGAGGTCGGCAGTTGCGGTTGGGCTGCGAATAGCGGGACATGGTAATTCCTCTGTTGAGGATTCCCGGAGAATTGCCGGCTGCGCGAGCTTTTGTCACAGCCTCAGGTCAGCTCGTAGAGTCCGCCGAACAGCGCGGACCAGCAGCTGCGGCGATGGCGGCGCGTGCCTTTCGCGACGGGACGCGGCGCGCGGGTGACCGCGCGCCGTTGTTCGAGCACGCCTGCGACGTCGCAGGCACGGGCGATCCGCTCGATCGGCGCGGTCGCAAGGTTAACGATCGTGCGGCCGAAGCTTTTGACGAAGTTGATCGCATGGTCGACGGGGGTGGTGGTCAGGTGAAGTGGTAGGGTCTGCATCTGAGTGGCCTCCAAGCCAATTTGAGCAACGCTCAAGTTAGTAGGACGAAAATGAACAATGTTCAAGAAGAATCGCTACGTGAGCGAAAAAGAATTCAGCGTCGCGTCCTGCTGCTCGATATCGGACACCGCTTGATCGCGACTAAAGGATTGAGATCATTGAAGGTTCGGGACGTCGCCGAGGCCGCCGGCTGCTCCATCGGCAGCGTCTATAATGAGTTCGGCGACTTCGACGGGCTGATCCTGACCGTGAACCGGGAGACCGTGCAGGCCCTGACCAAGCGATTGACCGCAGTCCCGACCGGTAACCCGGTCCACCAACTCCACGGCCTGGCCGACACCTACCTCGCCTTCGCCACCGAACATCCCAACCTGCTGCGCGCGCTGTTCGAGCACCGGATGGAGAATGACCGGCCGTTTCCGGAGGACATCCTGCTGATGGTGATGGAGGCGTTCAGCCTGATGCATGCGCCGCTGGTGCAGCTATTGCCCGACCGCGATGGCGAGGACGTCGCGCAGCTCGCGCGGATGATGTTCTCGGCGGTGCACGGCATCATCTCGCTCGGCCTGGAGGAGCGCATGGTTGCGGTGCCGCCGGAACAACTGCGCCAGCGGCTCGCGCAGTTCATCGATACGCATCTTGCGGGGCTCGGGATCTCGCCGGGCTAATCGCCGATGGGCGTCGGCGCGCAATGGTGCCGGCGACGATCTGCATGATCACACCGAACACCCAGCCGACCATGATCGCCATCGTCCAGCCGATATGGAGCTCGCTGCGCAGCACGATGACGGCAACCGAAAAGAACGCCACCAACGAAGCGAGGAACGTGCCGATCGCGCTGAGCAGCTCGGCCGCATCGATTTTGCGTTTCGAGGTCCCCTCGGCCGCCGGATGGAAGATGAGTTGCGGCGTATCGATGCCGAGATAGAAGCCAACGGCGCCGCCGAGCATCATGATGAGCAGGAAGGCCTGCGAGGTCAGCGCCGAGACGGCGGAGCCGACATGGACCGCGACGAACAAGCCGCTCGCGGCTCCTGCCATGGCGAGTCCAAGGCGCTCCAGGACGTGGGCAAACTTTCTGACGCGGGCACGCATGATCGTGTCCCCAGCTCATTGCCGAGAGTAAAGGCTAGGCCTTTTTTCCGATGCGCGAAAGCCGGTCAAGCGCACAAACGTTTGAACGCCAAGTGTGAGAAATACAACATGGACGCTACGTTCGCCCGCGCGGCGACCTCACGCTGTCCTCATCCCTGGAGCACGATCTTCCCGCAAAACCGCTTCACACATTTCCGGATCATGCTCTACCGCGCGCCGAACGTCGTGGTGCCGAACAGCGCCTTCTGGGTCGACGGTTGCGAGCGCCAATATTGCGGTGGCGCGGACACCTCGCCGCCGAGCTCGGCGGCCGCGTGCCAGCCCCAGCGCGGATCGTAGAGCATGCCGCGCGCCAGCGCGACCATATCGGCCTTGCCCGACGAAACGATCTCTTCCGCGTGCTTCGCTTCGGTGATCAATCCGACCGCCATGGTGGTGACGCCGGTCGCCTCCTTCAGCGCCTGCGCGAACGGCACCTGATAGCCGGGCCCGAGCGGAATCTTCTGCAGCGACGAAACGCCGCCGGAGGACACATCGATCCAGTCGACGCCGCGCTTCTTCAGCTCCTTGGCGAACGAAATGGTCTGCGTCACGTCCCAACCACCCTCGACCCAATCGCTGGCGGAAACGCGGATGCCGACCGGCTTGCGATCCGGGAACGCGGCACGCACGGCGTCGAAGACTTCCAGCGGATAGCGCATGCGGTTCTCGAGCGAGCCGCCATATTGATCGGTGCGCTTGTTGGAGATCGGCGACAGGAACTGATGCATGAGATAGCCGTGCGCGCCATGCAGCTCGATCGCGTCGATGCCGAGCCGTTCGGCCCGCCTGGTCGATGCGACGAAGGCGTCGCGGATCCGCTTCAGGCCGGCATCATCGAGCGCGTGCGGCGGTGCCTCGCTATCCTTGTGCGGGACCGCCGATGGCGCGACCGTCTGCCAGCCGCCTTCGGAGATCGGGATCAACTGGCCGCCGTCCCAGGGACGATTGCTCGAAGCCTTGCGGCCGGCATGGGCAATCTGCATCGCAACCGCCGCCTTCGAATGCTTCCGCACCGAGGCCAGGATCGGCTTCAGCGCGGCCTCATTGGCGTCGCTGTAGAGGCCGAGGCAGCCCGGCGTGATGCGGCCAATGTCCTCGACATGGGTCGCCTCGATGCAGAACATCGCAGCGCCCGACAACGCCAGCGAATTGATGTGGGTGAAGTGCCAGTCATTGGCCGAGCCACCGACGGCCGAATATTGGCACATCGGCGACACCATGATGCGATTGGCAAGCTTCAGGCCGCGCAGCTCGATCGGGGCAAACAGGGCGCTCATGGCGGGGGTTCCGAGATGGAGGGATGTCGCGGAAGATTAGAGGCTGCTCGCAATATTACCAACCACCGTGCCGCTGGATCGCCATGCGTCTCCGACACGGCTTGCCATCCCCGAACCGGCGGATCAGCGCTGCCACCAGGTGTCGGCATCCCCAGGGCTGCCCGGCTTCCGGCTGACGATCCTGTAGCGATGGTTCGGCAGCAACTCGCACTCGGCCTCGACGAAGAACTGCGTCACCAACTTACCGTCGTCGAGCTTATCGGTGACGCGCCCGTAGGCGCCGAACAGTTTGGCAAGCCCGGCATCGGCCTCGACGAAGGAGCGGAATTCCTTCAGGGTGAAGCGATTGCCACTGCCCCATTCAACCATGCCATTGACGAGCCGCTGGCCGTCGTCATCCCCAACATCGCGCCCGGCGACCTCGCGGAACAGGTCCGGCCCCTGCAGCAGGTGCGCCTGACGGCCGTCGATCGTGTAGAGATTGAACGTTACTTCATGGCGGCCGGAGCGAAAGGCGAGACCGACGTGGCGGGAATCCTTTGACCAGAAGGCATGGTAGCTGTCGGGATCGGTGTCGAGATTGTTCTCCGCACTCACACCCTCCAGCGCCATCAGCTTGCGATGTTTCGGCTCGGCCATCAGCCAGACGTGGAAGGCATCGTCGTTGTTCTCGCCATCGCCGTGAGCGGCAAGCGAGAGCTGCCCGTTGGGCGCAAGCCCGTGGCGGATGACGAGATATTCGCCCTTCTCGTAGTCATGCACGCTCGTCGCACCGGCCGATGCGGCGATCAGGCAGGCGAGAATGGCGAGGACGGCGCGACGCGGGAGTTGCATTCCCGTTGGTCGCAGCAGGCGGACGCTCGTTCAATCCATCAGCGTGAACTGCAGCAGCAGGTTGCGCTGGATCAGCGAGAAATTGTCGTCGGAGATCATCGTCAGCACGGTCTCGCCCTTCTCGGTCACATGGGCGTCGATGCCTTCCATGTTGTCGATCTCGTGACCGAGATCGGCGTTGAAGATCGCAGGACCATCGATCAGCGCGCCGGGCATCACCTGCGCCAGCGGGATGCGGCGGATGCGGATGCCGACGCCGCCGAGCCAGGAGAATTTGCGCTCAAGGATCAGGAGATCTCCTGACGGCAGCAGCACCGCGTCGCTGATGTCGAAATTGTCGGTACGACGCACCGAGAACTGGCCCGGCGTCTTGCCGCCGACCAGGAAGCCGACGATGTTGCCCTGCGCATCGAGCCCGCGCTCGGAGATCGCGATCAGCGTGCCGGCAAGCGGCTGGCCCTTCGGCACGAACACCAGTGCCTCCAGGCCGCGGTTGTTCGGCAGCCGCTTCGCCGCCGGCGGCAGCGGCACGATCTGGCCGACGGCGCGCGTAAAGCCGTTGGCGAAATCGTAGCGCAGCACCTGGTTGACGCGCTCCAGCCCGACATAGACGACGGAGCCGTCGAGCGCGAGCGATTCCGAATCGTACCAGCCGCGCGCGGTGGTGATCGGCCTTCCATCGGGACCGAGCAAGGGCGAGGCCTCGACGTCCTCGAGCCCGGCCATCTCGCGGCCGCGATAGACGATGCGGCCGGTGAACCAGCTGCCCTTGTCGCTGACCGCGATGAAGCGCTCGCCCTTCGCATCAAGCCGGATGCCTGAGAGCCCGCCGAAGCCGCGAAACGACGAGGTCAGCACCAGCCCGCTGCGATACTCCAGCGATCCGAACCGAACGCGCGCGCGATCGCGGGTGTCGAATGACGGCAGCGGCCGGGCATTGACCTCGATCGTAACAGCTTCGATGACGGAATGTTCGTCGGGCTTGAACGCGCGCCGCGGCGGCGGCTGCGTGGCGTCCTGCGCGCGCACGGCGCCTGGCAGCGCCGCCAGCGACCACCCCGCCGCCGTCGCTTGCAGGAAACGGCGGCGGCTGAGGCCGGAGCGCATCGCTCAGGAGTGGAGACGGCGCCGGCCGCCCGATGCGGGTGCGGCGCCATGGGTCTCGCTGAACAGCTCGGCGAGCTTCTCGGTGATGGCCCCGCCGAGTTCTTCGGCATCCACGATCGTCACGGCACGGCGATAATAGCGCGTCACGTCGTGACCGATGCCGATCGCGATCAGCTCGACCGGCGAGCGGGTCTCGATCTCGTCGATGATGTGGCGCAGGTGCCGCTCGAGATAGTTGCCGGGGTTGACCGACAGCGTGGAGTCGTCGACCGGCGCGCCGTCCGAGATCATCATCAGGATGCGGCGCTGCTCGGGACGCGCCAGAAGGCGCTTGTGCGCCCAGTCGAGCGCCTCGCCGTCGATGTTCTCCTTGAGGAGACCCTCGCGCATCATCAGGCCGAGATTCTTCCGCGCCCGACGCCAGGGCGCGTCCGCCGACTTGTAGATGATGTGGCGCAGATCATTCAGACGGCCCGGGTTGGCCGGCTTGCCGGCGGCAAGCCACGCCTCGCGCGACTGCCCGCCCTTCCAGGCGCGGGTCGTGAAGCCCAGAATCTCGACCTTGACGCCGCAACGCTCCAGCGTGCGCGCGAGAATATCGGCGCAGGTGGCCGCCACCGTGATCGGACGTCCGCGCATCGAGCCGGAATTGTCGAGCAGCAACGTCACCACGGTGTCGCGGAAGGTCGCTTCCTTCTCATGCATGAAGGACAGCGGGTGATAGGGATCGGTGACCACGCGCGACAGCCGCGCCGGATCCAGGATGCCCTCTTCGAGGTCGAACTCCCAGGCGCGGTTCTGCTGCGCCATCAGCCGGCGCTGCAGGCGATTGGCCAGCCGCGCGACGATGCCCTGCAGATGCGCGAGCTGCTTGTCGAGGTAGGAGCGCAGCCGCTCCAGCTCGTCGTGATCGCAGAGGTCTTCGGCCGCGATCACCTCGTCGAACTTCGGCGCGAAGGCGTGATATTCCGGACCGCGCGGTTCGTTCTTGCCGTGCGAGTTCGGACGCGTCGCCTCGCCGGGCGTCTCGTCGTCGCCGAGCTCGCCATCGTCGAAGGTGTCCGAGGTCGAGGCCTGCGCGCTTTCCATCGCGCTCTCGCTCATCTCTTCCGCGGTCGCCTGCGCCTGGTCTGCGCTCATCTCCTGCGCGGCATCGGAATCGGGCGAGCCTTCGGCGCCGGACTGATCGTTCTCGCCGTCCTGGTTCTCGTCGTTGTCGTCGTTATCGTCATTGTCCATGTTGCTGTTGTCGCCGAGATCGAGCGCCGACAGCAGGTCATGGACGAGGTCGCCAAATCTGGCCTGGTCCTCGGTGAAACGGCTGAGCTGATCGAGCCGTGTGCCGATCTTGTCCTCCAGCGCCGGACGCCAGAGGGCGACCATCTTCTTGGCGGCCGCGGGCGGCGCCAGACCGGTGAGGCGCTCGCGCACCAGCATGGCCAGCGCATCCGACAGCGGCGCATCGGCACGGTCGGTGATCTCGTCATACTTGCCGCGATGGAAATGATCGTCGAGCATCGCGGTGAGGTTCTTCGCGACACCGGCCATCCGGCGCGAGCCGATCGCCTCGACGCGGGCCTGCTCGACCGCCTCGAACACGCCGCGCGCCTGCGGATTGCCCGGCATCAGCTTGCGATGCACCTTGGGGTCATGACAGGCGAGCTTCAGCGCGATGGAATCGGCGTGGCCGCGCACGATCGCGGCGTCGCGCTTGGTCATCTTGCGCGCGGGCTCGGGCAGCCGCGCCTTGCCGGGGGCCAGCCCCGGACGTTCGGCGGCGAAGGTGACTTCGAGCTCGGGCTTCCTGGCGATCGCACGCAGGCACGACGTCACCGAGCGCTTGAACGGCTCGGTCGGCGCTTCCTTCGATCCCGGACGGAATTTGTTGCTGGGAGTTGTCATAGCGCTTTCGTAAACCAATGGCGCGTTACGCCGCCGGGATACCCCTCGATCGAACCGAACTCTTCATAGCCGTTGGCGCGGTAGAAGCCCGGCGCCTGAAAACTCATCGTATCCAGATACGCCCGCGTCGCCCCGAAGCGCCGCGCCTCGTCCTCGATCGCCTTGATCAGCTTGCCGCCGAAGCCTTTCTTGCGAAACTTCTGCTCCATCCAGAACAATTGGATGAACAGCACCGCAGTCCAGACCTCGCCGATAATGCCGCCGACGATCTCGTCGCCCTGCTTGAGCGAGATGGCGAAGCGCTTGTACTTCTGTCTCCCCATCTTCTCGGTGTTGTAGCGTAGCAATCCGCCGAGCACTGCCTTCTTTGTCGTGGTGACGGTGCGCTCGACGGAGATTTTCGGCATGGACTTAGCTGAGCGCCACGTTGACCGAGGATTCCGCCAGCTCGACATTGAAGCAGCGCTGGTAGAACTCGGCGACCAGCGGCCGCTCCAGCTCGTCGCACTTGTTGAGGAAGGTGACGCGGAAGGCGAAGCCGATATCGCTGAAGATGTCGGCGTTCTCCGCCCATGTGATCACCGTGCGCGGGCTCATCACCGTCGACAGATCACCGTTGGCGAAGGCGTTACGGGTGAGGTCCGCCAGGCGCACCATCTTGTTGACGATGTCCTTGCCTTCGGTCGTGCGGTAGTGCTTGGCCTTCGCCAGCACGATCTCCACTTCCTCGTCATGGGCGAGGTAGTTCAGCGTGGTGACGATCGACCAGCGGTCCATCTGGCCCTGGTTGATCTGCTGGGTGCCGTGATAGAGGCCCGAGGTGTCGCCGAGACCGACCGTGTTGGCGGTCGAGAACAGGCGGAACGCCGGATGCGGCTTGATCACCTTGTTCTGGTCCAGGAGCGTCAGGCGGCCGGAAATTTCCAGCACGCGCTGGATCACGAACATCACGTCCGGGCGGCCGGCGTCATACTCGTCGAACACCAGCGCGATGTTGTGCTGCAGCGCCCAGGGCAGGATGCCGTCGCGGAATTCGGTGACCTGCTTGCCGTCCTTGACCACGATCGCGTCCTTGCCGACGAGGTCGATACGGCTGATGTGGCTGTCGAGGTTGACGCGCACGCAGGGCCAGTTGAGGCGGGCGGCGACCTGCTCGATATGGGTCGATTTGCCGGTGCCGTGATAGCCGGTGACCATCACGCGGCGGTTCTTGGCGAAGCCGGCGAGGATCGCGAGCGTGGTGGCGCGGTCGAAGCGGTAATCGCTGTCGACTTCCGGCACGTGGGGATCGACTTCGGAATAGGCCGGAACTTCCAGATCGCTATCGATCCCGAAGACCTGCCGGACCGACACCTTCATGTCGGGCAATCCGACGGGTTCCTGATTTTTGGTCTGAACGGCGGTCGTCATTCATCCTCCGAGGTCCCGGGCATTCCCGAAACCAGATTTGGCGTTGGCTGCGGATGGGGTGCTGGGCGCAAGCCTAGCAGAGAGCAACGGCCTGCAGAAGCCCGGCGGCCAATCAAAGTTCCGTTGATCTATCAGCAAGATAAGCCTCTCGTTCGGTTTTTGGAAGGCTGCCCTGCGAATCACGCCGTACTTTTGCCCTATGGCACCGTTGACTGGCGGCGCGCCGGGCACTTTCCACCCCGCTGGTGAGTTGTTAGGTCTGACTGGAACCCATCGCCTTCAGGAATTTTGTGACCTCATTCCTCGACCCGCTGATTGCCTTCGTCTCGGCCCATGCCTGGCTTGCCTATCTGACGCTGTTCCTGGCCGCCCTGCTCGAAGCCGTCCCCGTGATCGGCTCGCTGGTGCCGGGCTCGACCATCATCCTGGCGCTCAGTGCCCTGGTGCCGGGCGGCGAGTTGAAGCTGTGGCCGGTGCTGGCGGCGGCTGTGGCCGGCGCGGTGCTCGGCGACGGCACCGCCTTTCTCATCGGCTATCGCAGCAAGCGCGAGATCCTCGCGACCTGGCCGCTCTCCAACTATCCGAGTGTCGTGCAGCGGAGCGAGGAGTTCTTCCACCGCTGGGGCGTGCTGGCGGTGTTCTTTGCCCGCTTCGTGGCGCCGATCCGGGCCTTTGTGCCGATCACGGCCGGCGCGCTCGATATGCAGCCCTCGCGCTTCTATGCGGTCAACATTCCCGCGATCCTGCTCTGGGCACCGGCGCATGTGCTGCCGGGCGTGCTCGCGGTCACCGCGCTGCACGACTATGCCGGGCTGCCGCATCATGGCCATGTCGGCAAGCACATCTGGATGCTCGCGATCGTCGGCGGCGCGCTCGTTGTCGCTTTCGCAGTCTGGGCGTTTCGCAGGCGTCACGGCGGTGGCGTAATCGAGACGGTCAAGTCCACCAAGTAATTCAGAGACTGTTCGTCGTACCGCCGCGCCCCGGCGCTGGGCCGACATAGCGGGCGCGCGGCCGGATCAGCTTGCCGTGCTGCAGCTGTTCGCTGGCGTGCGCAATCCAGCCGACGCTGCGCGCCATCGCAAACAGCGCGAGCTCGCTTCCCGGCGGCATCCGCAGCGCATGCACCAGCACGGCGAGCGCATAGTCGATGTTGACAAATTCGCCGGTCGCCTCAGCAATTCTCTCAGGCACTTCGCGGGTGAATTTGCGCGGCGCGCCAGCGCGGGTCAGCGCGTCCAGCAGCGACATCGCGCGCGGATCGCCCTTCTTGTAGACGCCGTGGCCGAAGCCGGCGAAGCGCTCGCCGAGCGCGACGCGCTCGCGAATGACGGGGCCGACGTCGTTGTCGACCAGCGTCCGGACTAGCCGCGAGGCCAGCACGCCGGCACCGCCGTGCTTGGGGCCCTTCAGCGCGGCGAGGCCGGCGATGATCGCATCGTAGAGATTGAGGCCGGTCGAGGCCGCGCAGCGCGTGGTGAAGGTCGACGCATTCAGCTCGTGATCGGCGAGCAGCACCAGCGCGCGGCGGATCAGGTCGGGCGCGTGCTTGTTGTCGGGCGTCCAGATGCGGGCAACCTGCTGGTGCAGCGGATCGGCTGACGGCTCCGCATTCAGCATCGTCGCGACCAGCAGGCGAAGCATGCGCCCGCCAACCATGGCGCGTCCGTCCGGCGCACGGGTGAAGGCGCGGGGATCGGCGCTCGCCGCCAGCGCGAACACTGCGATGGTGCGGTCGATCGGCGCGGCGCGACGCGCAGCCTCGGCAATCGCGCGCATCTCCGCCGACACATGCGGGCAATTATCAGGCGCGAAGGGATCGACGCCGGTGACGTCCCACAGCAGCGTCGCGGTGTGCTCCAGCGTGTCCTTTTCGGCGAGCTCGACGCAGTTCACCCCGCGATAGATCGGACCCTGCTCGGTGATGGTCGCGATCGCCGAATCCATCACCGGCAGATCGGCGTCGAAATTGCGCAATCCGCGTGGCTCCGGCGACGGCGCCCGGCGGTCCTTCAGGCCGCGGACGTCCTCGGCCCGGTAACGATGGCTGCGCGAATCCGGCGACGGCTCGGAGCGGATCAGCCCGCGGCTGACATAGGCGTAGAGCGTGGCCGGCGAGATCGCCAGTTCAGCCGAGGCCTCACGGGCCGACAGGTAGAGGGCGTCGGATTTTTTCATATTGATTTATATAATCAAGATTGATCAACTCGTCGAGTCATCCGACCTTTTCATGGTGTCACTCAAGGAGACAGCCATGAACATCCTCACCAAGAGCCTGATCGGCCTCGACGGCGTGCCGGCCGCCGAGACCGTGTTGAGCCATGTCGACGGCGAGCGCGGCGAGCTGATCATCGCCGGCGAGCACGTCGCCACCCTCGCGGACAAGTCGAGCTTCGAGGGCGTCACCGCGCGCCTGTGGAACGGCGCCACCGGTTCCAACCTGAGCGAGGCCAATGTCCGCTCAAGCCTCGGGGCCGCCCGCGAGCGCGCCTTCGCCCGCCTGCCCGATTTGTTGCCGGCCACCCGCGGCATGTCGGTCGTCGACGGGTTTCGCGCGGCGGTCGCGGGGCTGCGCGGCGAGAACGGCCTGCCGCATGAGGCGACGATTGTCGGCGCCTTCCCGGTCATCGCAGGCGCGCTGGTGCAGCGCGCGAAGGGCAACGATCCCGTTGCGCCTGATCCGACCATCAGCCACGCCGCCGACACGCTGAAAATGCTGCTCGGCCGCAAGGCGGAACCGCGCGAGGTCGCAGCCCTCGATGCGTACTTCGTCACCGTCTGCGATCACGGCATGAACGCCTCGACCTTCACCACCCGCGTGATCGCCTCGACGCAGGCCGATCTGTTCGCCGCGGTGACCGGCGGCTATTGCGCGCTGACCGGTCCGCTGCATGGCGGCGCACCGGAGCCGGTGCTGGAGATGCTGGACGCGATCGGCTCGCGCGAGCGGATCAAGCCCTGGGTCGACGACGCGCTGGCGCGCGGCGAGCGGTTGATGGGCTTTGGCCATCGCGTCTACCGCGTACGCGATCCCCGCGCCGACGTGCTGAAGGTTGCGATCGAGAAGCTGGAAGCCGACGGCGCCGACCTGCCGTTCGCCGGCGAGGTCGAGGCCTATATCCGCGCGGCGCTGCGGAAGAAGAATCCGGAGCGGCCGCTCGAGACCAATGTCGAGTTCTTCACCGCGATCCTGCTTGATGCGCTGCAGATTCCGCGGCAGGCGTTCACGCCGATCTTCGCGGTGGCGCGGGCGGCGGGATGGACCGCGCACGCCAAGGAACAGCAGCGCACCGGGCGGCTGATCCGGCCGAGTTCGTCGTATGTCGGGGCCGTGCCGAAGAGCTGACGGTGAGCAAGTTGCGCGGGGCGCTACGCCTCGCGCACCACCGTCTTCAGATAGTTGTACGCCTTGATGATCTCGATCAGGCGATCCTCGGTGGAGCGGTCGCCGCCGTTGGCGTCGGGGTGGTGCTGCTTCACCAGCGCCTTGTACTTGGCCTTGACGTCTTCGAGCGTGGCTTCGGCGCCGAGGCCCATCACCTGCAGCGCCTTGCGCTCGGCGTTCATGACCTTGCGCGTCTCAGCCTTCGGCTCCGCGCCCCCCGGACCGGGGCGCCAGCGGCCGCGGCCGTTGAGCTCGGAGAACATGTGGAACGGGTCGGCGGCGCCGTCGATGTCGCCCTCGCCCTTCTTGCCGCCATTGGCGCCCATCTTCCAGGTCGGCCGATGTCCGGTCAGCGCGTCCTTCTGGTAGCGCGCGACGTCGTCCGGATTCATGCCCTGGAAGAAATTGTAGGACTGGTTGTACTCGCGCACGTGATCGAGACAGAAGTGCCAGTACTCGCGCGAGTTCTCGCGGCCCTTCGGCGCGCGGTGCCCGCCCTTGTTCTGGCAACCCGCCCACTCGCACGTCACGGCTTCCTGGCCGGACTGCGCCTGGCGCTTCGCACTCACCTTGGTCGGCTTGATGCGAATGGAGTCAAAGAATTTGGATGAATCGATCGGCATGTTGTCTTTGACTACGCAACGCACAAATCTTCAAGTCTTGACATTGTGCAGACCTCGTTTCCCTCTGTCAGCACTAACCGAAAGCCGTTGACGGAAAGCCGTCGCGACCGTATTGCCGCCGCCATGAGCACCAAAGACGCTATCATAAACAAGTTGCGTGAAGCTTTCTTGCCCGAAAGCCTCGACGTCCTGGATGAATCACATCTGCATGAGGGCCATGCCGGCCACAAAGCGGGCGGCGAGACGCATTTCCGAGTGTATATTGTGTCGCAGGGCTTCGAAGGGAAGAGCCGGATCGAACGCCATCGCATGATAAATGCGACATTGGCGCAGGAACTCGCCGGCTCCGTGCATGCGCTGGCGATCCACGCGCACGCCCCCGGGGAAAAACGGGGTTAGGCTCCGCGTGCCGCAAGACGCCCCGCCGGTTTTCATCTATTGAGAATGGATAATGCCGGCGATGGACCCGTTCGAGGGAAGAGCGGGCAGCATCCGATCACATCGCCAGATTTTGATGAGGCCGTGTGATGATCCCTTGCCGGTCACTGGTCCCACTGGTCCGCTCACTCGCCGCCAGCCTCGCGCTGCTCACGTTTTGCGCATCGCGCGCAGTGGCGCTGGATATGCCGAGCCCCTTCGTGCAGGAGGTGCTGGTCAAGAGCATCCTGGTGTCGCTCAACGATGCGGTGGCTGCCGACAATTTCACCGTCTTCCACGCCAAGATCTCAAAGCCGTTCCGCGACCAGTTTCCGCCGGACCGGCTGCAGGGGATCTTCAAGGACCTGGTCGAGAAGCACGCGGTGTTCGACGCCGTCGTGGCGAAACCCATCGTGGTCGACGAGGAGGCCAAGGTCGACGACAAGGGCGTCTTGCGGCTGAAGGGCCATTTCGAGACCGCGCCGAAGCAGGTCAAGTATCAACTCGCCTTCATTCCCTCCGATGGGGCCTGGAAGCTGTCGGGCATCACCATCGACATCGAATGACTAAAGCGCGACATCGCGCTTTAGTTCTTTGATTGAGCATGATCTTTTCGGAAAACCGCTGCACACTTTTCCGGATCATGCTCAGAACGCGGTCCCGGCGCGCTTCGGCTTCTTCTCCTCGACGTCAGTGGCGTCGCGCGGCACGGCGACGATGCGCAGCGCGGTGATGCGGTTGCGCTCGCGGCGGAGCACGCGGAATCGGAAGCCGTGGAAGGTGAAGCTCTGGCCGCGCTCCGGGATCGAGCGCGCCTCGTGGATCACGAGGCCTGCGACCGTGGTCGCCTCCTCGTCCGGCAGGTGCCAGTCCATCGCGCGGTTGAGATCGCGGATCGGCACCGAGCCGTCGACCACCACCGAGCCGTCCGGCTGGGCGCGCACGCCGGCCACGACGATGTCGTGCTCGTCGGAGATGTCGCCGACGATCTCCTCCAGAATGTCTTCCAGCGTCACCATGCCCTCGACCTCGCCATACTCGTCGACGACGAGGGCGAAGTGGGTCTTGCGGCGGCGGAACGCCTTCAACTGCTCCGACACCGGCCGCATCTCCGGCACGAACCAGGGCGGCAGCGCGATGGTCGAGACGTCGATCCCCGACATCTCGCCCTCGTTGGCGCGGATCGCGCGCAATAAGTCCTTGGCGTGCAGCACGCCGACGATGTTTTCCGGCTTCTCGCGCCACAGCGGGATGCGGGTGTACTCGCTCGACAGCACCTCGCGGATCAGCTCCTCCGCCGGCAGATCGGCGTTGATGGTGGTCATCTCGGTGCGGTGGACCATCACGTCGGAGACCTGCAGCTCGCGCAGGTCGAGCAGGCCGCCGAACATATCGCGGTCCTGTTTCTCGACCTTGCCCTCGTGATGCAGCAGATCGACCGCACCGCGCAGGCGCTCGGTCGGCGACAGGATCGCCTGGTGCGCACCGACCTTGATGCCGAGCAGCTTCATCAGCGCCAGCACGATGATCTCGATGATCTTGAGCAGCGGCCCCAGCACGAACACGGTCAGCCGCATCGGCCGCGCCACCAGCAGCGAGATGCGGTCCGGCGCATTGATCGCGATGGTCTTCGGCAGCACCTCCGCGAACACCACGACCATCACGGTCATGACAGCGGTCGCATAGAGCACGCCGACCTCGCCGAACCAGGCGGTGAACACGCCGGTCGCCAGCGCCGAGGCGCCGATATTGGCGATGTTGTTGCCGAGCAGGAGTGCGCCGATCAGCCGCTCGCGCATGTCGAACAGCTTTGAGACCACCATGGCCTCGCCATTGCCCTGCTTCGACAGCCGCAACATGCTGGCGCGGGAAGCGCCGGTGAGTGCGGTCTCGCTGGCGGCGAAGAACGCGGAAACGAGCAGGCAGCCCAGCACGATCGAGAAGGTGAACCAGTCCACTGACGTGATCCCTGGGTTAGGCCGCCTTCAGTCTGGCTTGCAGGAAGTCGCGCACCAGCGACGGCTCGACATTGTTTGAAATCACCGCGCGGCCGACGGCCTCGAGCAGGATGAAGGTCAGCTTGCCGCGCTTGACCTTTTTGTCCTGCGCCATCAGCGCCAGCAGCGCGTCGGCATCGGCGAGGCCTTCCTGCGCGAAGCCGGCGATGTCCTGCAGCCGCGTCGGCAGGCCGACCGCGGCCAGATGCCGCTCGACCCGCGCCGCATCAGCGGGCGAGAGCATGCCGAGTTGCGCCGAAAATTGCGCCGCGAGCACCATGCCGACCGAGACGCCCTCGCCATGGAACAGGCGGTCGGAGAAGCCGGTCGCGGCTTCCAGCGCATGGCCGAAGGTGTGACCGAGATTGAGCAGCGCGCGCTCGCCGGTCTCGCGCTCATCGCGCGAGACGATCGCAGCCTTGGCGCGGCAGGAGGTTGCGACCGCATGCTCGCGC
The DNA here is from genome assembly GCF_018130695.1 of Bradyrhizobium jicamae. GTDB lineage: Bacteria > Pseudomonadota > Alphaproteobacteria > Rhizobiales > Xanthobacteraceae > Bradyrhizobium > Bradyrhizobium jicamae_B. Next base: position 85,866 of record NZ_JAFCJX010000035.1, read on the forward strand.
GCGGCGCTGCCGGAGAAGATGTCGGCGTGGTTGGTCTCCAGCCAGGTGAAGAAGGCTTCGTCACCGAGGATGCCGTATTTCGCGACTTCCGCGTAACCGGCGCGGAACTGGCGCGGCGACAGCGTGTCGAGCACGGAGGTATCGGCAATGACCAGCACCGGCTGATGGAACGCACCGATCAGATTCTTGCCCTGCGGCGAGTTGATGCCGGTCTTGCCGCCGACCGACGAATCGACCTGCGCCAGCAACGAGGTCGGCACCTGCACGAAATCGACGCCGCGGCGCAGGATCGCCGCCGCGAACCCTGCGAGATCGCCGACCACGCCGCCACCGAGCGCGATGACGAGATCGTTGCGCTCGATCCTGGCCGCGATCAGCGCTTCCGAGACCTTCTCCAGCCCGGCGTAGCTCTTCGAGCCCTCGCCTTCCTCGACGATGATCCGCGAGGTCGGAATGCCGGCGGCGCCGAGCGATGCTTCGGTCTGCTCCAGCCAATGCTTTGCGACGGTGCGATCGGTGACGATCGCCGTACGCACGCCGGGCCGCAGCGCTGCAACGCGCCTGCCGAGCGAAGCCAACACGTCGCGGCCGATGATGATGTCGTAGGCACGATCGCCGAGTGCGACGTCGACGGTGATGGGATCGGTATGCTTCAGAGGCGCGGTCATGGCGAAGGGTTTAGTCCATCAGGGGTTGGGCCGACCGGCGGAAGCGGCCCGCAGAGATGCGCGCGCAGCGCGTCCAGGCACTCCTCGACGATGCGGTCATGCGGCACGTCGCGCGAGGAAATGGTCAGATCGGCGGTCTGGTAGATCGGCTCGCGCTCACCGAGCAGACGGTTCACGGTCGCCTCGGGATCGGCGGTTTGCAGCAGCGGCCGGTCGGCGCGGCGGCGAACGCGGCGCATGATGATGTCAGGATCGGCCTTCAGCCAGATCGAAACCGCCTTGTCTCTGATACGGTCGCGCGTCGCCGGCCGCATGAAGGCACCACCGCCGGTCGCCAGCACGATCGGACCATTGTCGAGGATGCGCGCGATCACCCGCGCCTCGCCGTCGCGGAAATACGGCTCGCCATGGGTCTCGAAAATATCCGGGATCGACATGCCGGCCGCCGCCTCGATCTCGGTGTCAGCATCGGTGAACGGCAGATGCAGCCGCGCCGCCATCCGTCGGCCGATGGTCGATTTGCCGACGCCCATCATGCCCACGAGCACGATCGACCGCGCACCCAGAGCGGCCGTGATTTCGGCCTCCGGGGTCGGTTCGTGGGGTGCCGATGGGACGGCGTCGGACATCAAAAAGCTCATTTGAGTTGCGGACTTGCCCGCTTTCCGGGCCACCTATACTACCCCCGGCGATGCCGTTACCAGCTATCTTGCAACGGGGCGGGGAACATGTTGGATGATTTCATTGGTTAATTTGCCCTCCGAGCCGCTTCCATGCCCAGCCTGTTCCGCTTCCTGACGGTCGTCGCCGTGATTTTCGGGATCGGCTACGGCATCGTGTTCGCGCTGGCCAATTTCGTGAACCCAAAGCCGCGGGAAATGACGGTGACCATCCCGCCGGATAAGTTCCTCAAGAAATAGGCGCTATGGTCTTGGGCATGACACCCAAGAATCCTGCCAAGACCTCCGATTCCAACCTGATCAACCTGTTCCTCGACATGCTGGCCGCCGAACAGGGCGCGGGCGCCAACACGCTCGATGCCTACCGGCGCGACCTTACCGACTTCTCCGAATACCTCAGCCATTCCGGCCGGAGCTTCGTCGGCGCCGATACCGAGGCGTTGCGCGGCTACCTCGGAGATCTCGACGTCAGAGGATTCAAGTCCTCCAGCGTCGCACGGCGGCTGTCGGCGATGCGGCATCTCTATCGCTTCCTGCTCAACGAACGAATCCGCGGCGACGATCCCGCTGCGATCCTTTCGGGTCCGAAGCGCGGCCGCGGCCTGCCCAAAGTGCTGTCGATTGGGGACGTCGACCGCATGCTGACGCGCGCCAAGGACCTCACACAAACCGACGTCAAGCCGACGCAGCGGTTGCGCGCGTTGCGGCTCTATTGCCTGCTCGAAGTGCTCTACGCCACGGGCCTGCGCGTCTCCGAGCTGGTGTCGCTGCCGCTCTCCGCCGCGCGACGCGATGCGCGGATGATCGTGGTGCGCGGCAAGGGCAACAAGGAGCGCCTCGTGCCGCTCAACGAAGCCTCGCGCCAGGCGATGGCGGATTATCTCGCGGCGATGGAGGTGATGAAGCCCGCCGAGACGAAAAAATCCGCGCCGTCGAAATGGCTGTTTCCCTCGTTCGGCGAGAGCGGCCATCTGACCCGCCAGCATTTTGCGCGCGACCTGAAGGAGCTTGCCACCGCCTCCGGCCTGCCGGCACGGCTGGTGTCGCCGCACGTGCTGCGCCACGCCTTCGCCAGCCACCTCCTGCACAATGGCGCCGACCTACGCATCGTGCAGACCCTGCTCGGCCATACTGACATCTCGACCACCCAGATCTACACCCATGTGGTCGAGGAGCGGCTGAAGAGCCTGGTGCGCGACCTGCATCCGCTGGCGGAGAAATGATTCTCGTGCCCCGGACGCTGCGCAGCACGAAGTGATGCGCTGCAGAGCCGGGGCCCATGCCCGCGGCACGATGGGTCCCGGCTCTGCGGTGCACCGCTGAAGAAGCGCTGCACCGCGTCCGGGACACGGATGCTTTCGAGTCATCCGCCTTGACTTCGTCCGCTTCTCCGCGGAAAGAGCGTCACCTGCTCGCAACTCACTCACGGGCGACCAACCCGGCCGCGCGTTAAATCCTTGAAGTTGCAATACTTCTCTATCCCACGCCGAATCCGTTTCGCTCCTCGCCACGTTCCTCCCTATATTGGTTTGATGCCGGACCCGATGCGCAGCTATCTCGACTTCGAAAAACCCGTCGCCGAGCTTGAATCCAAGATCGACGAGCTGCGCGCGCTTGCCGCCTCTGGCAGCGACATCGGCGAGGAGATCGCGCAGATCGAGGACAAGGCGGGCAAGGCGCTCACCGACCTCTATGCCAATCTGACGCCGTGGCAGAAGACGCTGGTCGCGCGGCATCCGCAGCGGCCGCATTTCACCGATTTCGTCGGCACCCTGATCACCGAATTCACCCCGATGGCCGGCGACCGCAAATTCGCCGACGACGAGGCGCTGATGGGCGGCTTCGGCCGTTTCCGCGGCGAGGCGATCTGCGTGATCGGCCAGGAAAAGGGCGCCACCACCGACAGCCGCATCAAGCACAATTTCGGCATGGCGCGCCCCGAAGGCTACCGCAAGGCGGTGCGGCTGATGGAGATGGCCGACCGCTTCGGCATCCCCGTGCTGTCGATCGTCGATTCCGCCGGCGCCTATCCCGGCATCGGCGCCGAGGAGCGCGGCGTGGCCGAAGCGATCGCCCGCTCGACCGATACCTGCCTGTCGCTCGGCGTGCCCAATGTCGCCGTCATCACCGGTGAGGGCATGTCGGGTGGCGCGATTGCCATCACCACGGCCAATCGTGTGCTGATGCTGGAGCATGCGATCTACAGCGTGATCTCCCCGGAGGCGGCGTCCTCGATCCTTTGGCGCGACGGCTCCAAGGCCCAGGAGGTCGCCACCACCATGAAGATCACCGCGCAGGACATGCTGCGCTTCGGGGTGATCGACCAGATCCTGAAAGAGCCCTCCGGCGGCGCCCATCGCGACGCAGCCGCCATGATCGCCGCCACCGGCGATGCCATCGCCCAGGCCTTCAACGACCTACGAAATCTTGATCCGGACGCAATCCGCAAACAGCGCCGGCAGAAGTTCCTGGAGATCGGCCGGAAGCTCGGCTGAGCCCCCGAAACCAGCGATTTTTTCGTCAGATCGGCCATTTTTGCCCTAATTGGGCCCCTCCGCGGGTCTTTAAGGTTTTTTGAACCATCCCTGCTATGAGGGGGCGTGGTTCGCCCTGCTCGGGTTGCGAGCAGGGGGCCCGAAGGATACTATTTTACGCAATGGCTTCAGGGGTTTTTCGCCATCTTGGGGTCGCGAAAAATGCCCGGTGGGTGTGGAGCTCTACCTTGATTCATCGCACGCTGGTTCGCGCGCTTCTCGCCTCGGCCGCCCTCGCGGCCGCTGTGCTGTTGGCAGGCTGCGATACCGACCAGGTCTCGCTCGCAGCCAACGCCAAGGCCAACCAGCCGGTGCCGCCAAAGCTGCTCGCCGCCATGGTCGAGAAGGACATGGATCTGCAGTCGCCGATCCTGGTCCGCCTGTTCAAGCAGGAGGCCGAGCTCGAGGTCTGGAAGCAGGACCGCTCCGGCCGGATGGCGCTGCTGAAAACCTATCCGATCTGCCGCTGGTCCGGTGACCTCGGTCCGAAGGTGCGTGAAGGCGACCGCCAGGCGCCGGAAGGGTTCTACTCGATCAATCCGAGCCAGATGAACCCGCAGTCGGCCTACTACCTCTCCTTCAACACCGGCTATCCCAACGCCTTCGACCGCGCGCTCGGCCGCACCGGCTCGCAGCTGATGGTGCATGGCGACTGCTCCTCGCGCGGCTGCTACGCGATGACCGACGAGCAGATCGCGGAAATCTATTCGCTCGGCCGCGAGTCCTTCTTCGGCGGCCAGAAGGCGTTCCAGCTGCAGGCCTATCCGTTCCGGATGACGCCGGTGAACATGGCCAAGCACCGCAACAATCCGAACATGCCTTTCTGGAAGATGATCAAGGAAGGCTATGATCATTTCGAGGTGACGCGGCAGGAGCCGAAGGTCGACTTCTGCGAGAAGAAGTATGTGTTCGACGCGGTGAAGGCGCCGAATGCGACGCGCGATCCCGTGTTCGATGCCTCTGCCAAGTGCCCGGCCTATGTGATCCCCGAGGAGATCGCGAGCGCGGTGCAACAGAAGCAGCAGGAAGAGGCGGCCGAGACCGCCAAGCTGGTTGCCAAGGGTACGCCGGTGGCGCGCATGAACACCGGCATCGACGGCGGCATGAACAAGATTTTCGCCTCCAAGATTCCGGAAGGCAACACCGGCCTCTCCGAAGGTGGCGACAGCCAGAGCCTTGCGACGCTGTCGCTGGCCCGCGCCCCCGGCACCATCCCCGGCACCGTCAACCCGCCGAAGCCGAATCTCGCCGTGCAGCCGCAGGCCGAAGAGCCCGTGGTGGCGGTTGCGACCACCGCGTCGACGACGCCGACCCGCGTTGCCGAAGCCAAGCCCGCCGAGAAGCCCGGCTTCTTCTCCAGCCTCGCCAGGAAGGTCGGCATCGGCGGCACCGCCGACGCGACACCGGCCGCAGCGCCGGCGGCCGCGCCCGCCAAGCCGAAGGTCGCGGAAGCCAAACCGCAATCCGTCGTCCGCGTCGCGCCCAAGCCGGCCGAGACCAAGCACGCCGCCGCCAAGCCGCCGCTGAAGCCGTCGGTCACCGACACCGCAGCCGCCGCGCCCGCTGCCACGAAGGACACGCAAGTGGCCGGCTCCGCGCCGATCGTGCAGTCGAACTCGTTCGACAACCGCTTCTCGGCGATGAAGTAAGCGCACGGGCGCTCTCTCCTCCCCGTCGCCCTGGCGAAAGCCAGGGCCCATTACCACCGAGTTTGGTTGTGAACGGGATCGCGGCCCCAGCGCCGCGACGCAACTCGCATTTGGGATAATGGATCCTGGCTTTCGCCAGGATGACTTCATCGTCAATCGCTGAAGCCGTAGGGTGGGCAAAGGCGCGTTTGCGCCGTGCCCACCATTTCCGGCGTGCTCGTGATGGTGGGCACGCTTCCGCCTTCGCTCGCTGAGCTACGGCGTGACGGGGTCGCTTTGCCCACCC
>NZ_JAFCJX010000036.1 GCF_018130695.1 Bradyrhizobium jicamae
GAGCACGTATAAGCCGTAAAGCCATCGCGCAGGGAAGGCCGGCGTGCCTCCGCTGCATTTGTATGCCCGTGTGCGCCCCTTTCTACCCATTGCGCACGGGACCTCGGGTGCAGCGTGCACCCGGTCTTCCCTGCGCCCTCTACCAAGTCAGAGGGCGGAACGAGATGCAAAGCTCGGACAGAACATGTCGCGAGAACGTAGAGATGCGTCCTGAAGGACTGACCGAATTTGGCGGCGATTAACGTATGGCCGAGAATGGCGCGCCCGGAACGATTCGAACGTCCGACCCCCAGATTCGTAGTCTGGTGCTCTATCCAGCTGAGCTACGGGCGCGTTTTCGGCGGAGGGCCCTGGTGGGCATCCGGGATATGGCCCGGACAAGTCCGCGAAAGAGCGCACTTGCTACTAGCTCCGGCCGCGATTGGCAAGCTCCGGATCGCGGGAAATGGTCAACGATTTGCGCATGATTGGGGCCCGAAACCGGCCGGATCGGACAACTCAGGCCCTTGCGCGCTCGTTGCGGATGGAGAGCAGTTCCACCGGGCGGTCCGGGATCGAGACCCGGAAGGTGGCGCCGATCGTGCCCTCGACCAGATGGATGTCGCCGCCATGGGCGCGGATCAGCTCGGCGGCAATGGCGAGGCCAAGGCCGCTGCCGCCGGGGCGGCCGGAGGTCTGGAACGCCTCGAACAGGTGCTCGCGCGCCTTCGCCGGCACGCCGGGGCCGGTGTCGGAGACCTCGATGATCGCAACCGTCCCCTCGCGGCGGCCGGTGATGCGGATCTGCAGGGCGCCGTCACCCGCGGGCCGGCTCTCCAGCGCCTGCGCGGCATTGCGCACCAAATTGAGCAGTACGCGGAACAGCTGATCGGGATCGGCGTCGATGGTCAGCCCGCGCTCGATCGCGCTGATCCAGGTGATGGTGACGTCGGTGGCGAGGCCGGCCGATTCGCGCACCTCGACCACCGCCGGCTCGACGGGGATCATGCGGCGGTCGGGCGCGGCCTCCTGCGCGCGGCCGTAGGACAGCGTCGACTGGCAGAACGCGATGGCGCGCTCCAGCGAGCGCAGCAGCTTTGGCGCAAAACGCTGCACCCGCGGATCCGGCACGCTGGCGAGCTGGTCCGACAGCAGCTGCGAGGACGCCAGCAGGTTGCGCAGATCGTGGTTGATCTTGGAGACGGCGAGGCCGAGCGCGGCGAGCCGGCTTTTCTGATGCAGCATCGAGACCAGGTCGCGCTGCATGTCCGAGAGCTCGCGCTCGGCCACCCCGATCTCGTCGCCGCGCTGGCTCGGCACGATGATTCGCGCCGCGCTTTCCGGGTTTTCGTGGAAGCCGACCAGATTCGCCGTCAGCCGCCGCATCGGCCGGACAAAGAGATAATGGAGCGCCAGATAGACCAGCGCCGAGGTGATGCCGGCGATCAGGAGCGAGACCACCAGCACATTGCGCGAGAAGCGGTACATCGCCTGCCGCAGCGGCTTCTCGTCGATCACGACCTCGATGAACTGGGCCTGGCCCGGCGCCGCGCCGACCACGCGGATGGTCTGGTCGCCATGCTCCAGCATGATCTCAAAGGCGTCGACGATGGCCGACCATACCGTCATGGTGCGCATGTCGACGTCATGGTCGATCGCGGCCGGCAGATCGGCGCTGGCGAGCAGCCGGCGCTGCTGGCCGAGCTTGATCGCGACGGCCCGCGCCCCGATGCTGGTCAGGATCTGCCGCGCCAGCGACTCCGGCACCATGCCGGAGGGGGCGGCGTCGAGCACCAGGGCTGCGGTATTGGCCGCCGCGAGACGGTCGTTCAGGCGATTGACCCGGAAGTTGGCGATGGCGGGGACATAGATCAGCATCCCGGCGATCATCGCCAGGGGAATGGTCAGGAGCAGCAATTTGCCCGACAGCCCAAGCCTTCCAGGAGGCTTCGGCCGCGGGTTTTGCGTCATTGCCTGGTCGGTCACAGCCAAGGAGGCCTTGTTGGGCGCAGGGGCTCAAAAGATGCGGTGCCGCCCCCGGGCCGGTCAAATTACGGATCGCTCATGTTGGCGGGTTCCGACGCGCCGGGAGGAGCCATCCTCACGGCTAAAAACCCCGCGAAAACAGATATACTCGCCCCAATTGCGACCTTTCAAAGAACGCCCGTTGCGGCGCGCTGCGAGATTGACGAAAAGGGGGCACTCCCTTATAAGCCGCGCCAACTGTCCGCGGGTGGCCCGGTTCTTGACCGGGGGCGGCTCATTGGGGCCGCAAAACGGCTTGGTTTGGGCCTGCCGCATCACCGGACTTCATCTCAATATATCGGCAAATTGCCCGGTCAGCGGAGAATTACCCGTGAAGCGGACTTATCAACCCAGCAAACTGGTGCGCAAGCGCCGTCACGGCTTCCGCGCCCGTCTCGCCACGGCCGGTGGCCGCAAGGTCCTCGCCGCGCGTCGTGCGCGTGGCCGCAAGCGCCTGAGCGCCTGAGCCCGGACGTCTCCTTCCAAGGAGATTCTTTATGGATCGGCTAAGGCAGCGGGCGGACTTCCTCGCCGTTGCCAATGGCGCGCGGGCGAACAGCGCAGCCTTTGTGCTGCAGTCTCGCCAGCGCGACGATGAGGGCCCGATCCGCGTCGGTTTCACCGTCACCAAGAAGAACGGTACCGCGACCGAGCGCAACCGCATCCGCCGCCGGCTTCGCGAACTGGTGAAGCGTTGCGACGTCATAACGATGCGACCGCACCATGATTATGTGCTAGTCGGCCGCCGTGACGCGCTGACCCGCGATTTTGCGACCATGCTTGACGATCTACGCTCGGCGCTGCGCCGCCTCGAGCGCGCGGCTCCCAAAGTAGCTAACAGCGGGACCGCCAACGACAAGGCGCGTAATCCGAACGGAATGACGAGACCTTAAGAGATGTCCGACAACCGCAATACGATCCTTGCCGTCATTCTGTCCGGCCTGGTGCTGATCGCCTGGCAGTATTTCTACAACGTGCCGCAGATGGAAAAGCAGCGCGCCGAGGCCCAGCGGCAGTCCGAGCTGCAGAAGTCGACGCCGCAGGCGGCCCCGGGCCAGGGTCAGACCTCCGCCGCGCCCTCCCCGACCGACGGCACACCGGCCCAGCCCGGCGCAAGCACCGCGGTCGCCCCCGTGATCAGCCGCGAGACGGCGCTCGCCGCCAATCCGCGCGTCAAGATCGACACGCCGCGGCTGACCGGTTCGATCTCGCTGAAGGGTGCACGCATCGACGACATCGCACTGGTGCAGTATCGCGAGACGGTCGATCCGCATTCGCCGCCGATCGTGCTGTTCTCGCCGTCGCAGACGGCTGCGCCCTATTACGCCGAGTTCGGCTGGGTGCCGTCGACCGGCTCGACCGCACGCCTCCCCGACCAGACCACGATGTGGCAGCAGGAGGGTTCTGGCGCGCTGACGCCGACCAGCCCGGTGACGCTGAAATACGACAATGGCGAGGGCCTCACCTTCCGCCGCACCATCTCGATCGACGACCGCTATCTGTTCAACATCAAGGACGAGGTCAGCAATGCCGGCAACGCGCCGGTCACGCTGTATCCGTTCGGGCTGATCTCGCGCCACGGCACGCCGCAGGTCTCCGGCTACTACATCCTGCATGAAGGCCTGATCGGCTATCTCGGCGACAAGGGCCTGCAGGAATACGCCTACAAGAAGATCGACGACGCGAAGAAGGAAACCTTCGACGTCACCAATGGCTGGCTCGGCATGACCGACAAGTATTGGGCGTCGGCCTTGTTGCCGGACACCAATGCCAAGCTGAAGGTGCAGTATTCGTCGAAAGCGGTCGGCACCAGCCACAATTACCAGACCGACTATCTGCTGGAGCCGCAGACCATCGCGGTCGGCGCCACCGCCACCGCCAATGGACGGTTGTTCGCCGGCGCTAAGGAAGCCAGCGTCGTCGGCATCAACTTCCCGCTGGTCGGCTTCGGCGGCTACACCAAGCAGCTCGGCCTCAACCATTTCGACCTCTTGATCGACTGGGGCTGGTTCTACTTCATCACCAAGCCGATGTTCCTCGGGCTCGACTGGTTCTTCCACCTGTTCGGCAATTTCGGCGTCTCGATCCTGCTCGTCACCGTGATCGTGAAGCTGCTGTTCTTCCCGCTCGCCAACAAGTCCTATGCCTCGATGGCGAAGATGAAGTCGGTGCAGCCGCAGCTGCAGGCGCTGAAGGAGCGCTATCCCGACGACCGGGTGAAGCAGCAGCAGGAGATGATGGAGATCTACAAGAAGGAGAAGATCAACCCGATCGCCGGTTGTCTTCCCGTCGCGCTGCAGATCCCGGTGTTCTTCTCGCTCTACAAGGTGCTGTTCGTCACCATCGAAATGCGGCACGCGCCGTTCTTCGGCTGGATCAAGGACCTCTCGGCGCCGGACCCGACCAATCTGTTCACGCTGTTCGGCCTGATCCCGTTCGATCCCACGACGATTCCGGTGTTCGGCCATTATCTGTGGCTCGGCATCTGGCCGATCATCATGGGCATCACGATGTGGTTCCAGATGAAGCTCAACCCGGCGCCGCCGGATCCGACACAGAAGATCATCTTCGACTGGATGCCGCTGATCTTCACCTTCATGCTGGCGGGCTTCCCGGCGGGTCTCGTGATCTACTGGGCCTGGAACAACACGCTCTCCGTGCTGCAGCAGAGCTTCATCATGCGCAAGAACGGCGTGAAGGTGGAGCTGTTCGATAATCTGAAGTCGATGTTTCAAAAAAAAAGCGTGACGACTGAAACGAAGAAAGCGACGTAGGACTTCGACCGACAGTCTCAAGATCGTCATGCCCGGCCTTGTGCCGGGCATCCACGTCTTGGAGGCTGACAAAAGCGCAAGCAGTGGATGGCCGGGCGTAGGCGAGCGGAAGCGACGCCGTCCTTCAGACGGCTATGCCCGGCCATGACGGTAGTGAGACACATGACCACCGAACCCGATGCGGGGCTGATCGAGCAGGGACGAAAGCTGTTCGCCGGCGACTGGCGCTTCATCTGGGCGTCGCCCTCGATCGAGACGCTGCCGCCGATGGCCGGGCTCGAGGTTGCCTTCGCCGGCCGCTCCAATGTCGGCAAGTCGAGCCTGATCAACGCGCTGACCGGCCGCAGCAATCTGGCGCGCACCTCGCACACGCCGGGCCGCACCCAGGAACTGATCTTCTTCGAGGGCCCCGAGAAGGCCAACTTCCGCCTCGTCGACATGCCCGGCTATGGCTACGCCTCCGCGCCCAAGACCCAGGTCGCGTCCTGGACCGCGCTGATCCACAAATACCTGCTCGGCCGCGCCACGCTGGCGCGGGTCTATGTGCTGATCGACGCCCGCCACGGCATCAAGGACGTCGACCAGGAGGTGCTGAAGACGCTCGACAAGTCCGCCGTCAGCTACCAGGTCGTGCTGACCAAGGCCGATCAGGTCAAGGCGGCCGCGTTGCAGAGCATGATGGCCGACACATCAGCCGCGCTCGCCAAGCACCCCGCCGCGTTCCCCGAGGTGCTGGTCACGTCGTCGCGGTCAGGCGGCGGCATGCCGGAACTGCGCGCCGCCATGGTCCGGCTGATCGAAGAGCGGCGCCGATGAACGGTCTCTCCCGGATCCTGATCGCCCTCGCAGCAACGATGGGCGCATGCGGCGTGATGCTGGCGGCTGCGGCTGCGCACCTGCCCGATGCCGCGCGGCTGGCCTCGGCCTCCTCGATGCTGCTGTTTCACGGCATCGCCGTGCTCGCGATCGTTGCGCTCGCCGATCGCGCCATCGTTCATGCCAGGATCGGAATCGTCGCAGCAGTCGGCTTTGTCATGTCAGCGTCATTGTTCGCCGGCGACCTCAGCCTGCGCCAATATGCCGGCCACGGCCTGTTTCCAATGGCGGCACCGACCGGCGGAACGCTGCTGATTGCGAGCTGGGTCGTGCTGGCCATCGCGGCGGCGTGGCCGAAACGTTGATGATTCTCGTGTCCCGGGCGCGGTGCAGCGTGCAACGCTGCTCCGCAGAACCGGGACCCAGTTTGCGGCCACATGGGCCCCGGCTCTGCAGCGCGTCGCTGTCGCGCCGCACTGCGTCCGGGGCACGAGACCAGCAATGCATAACCCCTCTTTGCGCCCTGCCCGGCAATCGGATAGAACCCCGCCCGACCCTCCGCTGACGACGAGATCCGCTCCATGACCGACACGATCATCAGCCCGCTCGATCAGGCCCGCATCCTGTCCGAGGCGCTGCCGCATATGCAGGAATATGACGAAGAGACGATCGTCATCAAATATGGCGGCCATGCCATGGGCGCCGAGGACACGGCGAAGGCCTTTGCGCGCGACATCGTGCTGCTCGAGCAGACCGCGATCAATCCGGTGGTCGTGCATGGCGGCGGGCCGCAGATCGCGACCATGCTCAAGCGCCTCGGCATCCAGTCGGAGTTCGCGGCCGGCCTGCGCATCACCGATGCCGCGACCATCGAGATCGTCGAGATGGTGCTCGCCGGCTCCGTCAACAAGCAGATCGTCGGCTACATCAACGAGGCCGGCGGCAAGGCCGTGGGGCTGTCAGGCAAGGACGGCAACATGGTGAAGGCGTCGAAGACGACGCGTACCATGATCGACCCGGATTCCAACATCGAGAAGGCGATCGATCTCGGCTTCGTCGGCGACCCCGAGAAGGTCGACCTCACGCTGCTCAACCAGCTGATCGGCTATGAGCTGATCCCGGTGCTGGCGCCACTGGCGACCTCGCAGGACGGCCAGACGCTGAACGTCAACGCCGACACCTTTGCCGGCGCGATCGCCGGTGCGCTGAAAGCCAAGCGCCTCTTGCTGCTGACCGACGTGCCCGGCGTGCTCGACAAGTCCAAGACGCTGATCCCCGATCTGTCGATCAAGGACGCCCGCAAGCTGATCGCCGACGGCACCATCTCCGGCGGCATGATCCCGAAGGTCGAGACCTGCATCTACGCGCTCGAACAGGGCGTGCAGGGCGTCGTGATCATCGACGGCAAGATGCAGCACGCGGTGCTGCTCGAGCTCTTCACCAACCAGGGCACCGGCACGCTGATCCATAAGTGATGGCAGACGCGGACGCGCGCATGACGGCGGTGATCGCGAGGAAGGCAAAGCCCCGCCGGTCGCCGCTGGCGCGCTTCGTGATGTCATTGCCGGCAGCCGCCGTCTCGGTGCTGTTCTCCGCGGCGCCGGCGCATGCGGACCTCAAACTCTGCAACCGCATGAGCTACGTCGTCGAGGCTGCGATCGGCATCGATGACAAGGCGGCGACCGCGACGCGCGGCTGGTTCCGGATCGATCCCGCCACCTGCCGCGTCGTGGTGCAGGGCGCGCTGACCGCCGACCGCGTACTGCTGAACGCGCGGGCGCTCGGCGTCTACGGCTCCTCGCCGATCCCGCAGAACGGCACCGATACGCTCTGTGTCGCCCAGGACAATTTCGTCATCGCCGCCGCGCGGCAATGCCGCTCCGGCCAGGCGCCGGCGCAGTTCACCCAGATCACGCCGACGAAGACCGATGACGGCAATCTCGTCGCCTATCTCGCCGAGGACAGCGAATATGACGACGAGCAGGCGCGGCTCGCCGGCATTCAGCGGCTGCTGGTGATCGCGGGTTACGACGCCGCGCCGATCGACGGCGTCGACGGGCCGAAGACGCAAGCCGCATTGTCCGCCTTCCTGAAGAGCCGCGGGCTGTCCAGCGACGTCATGCAGTCGCCGAACTTCTTCACCACCATGGTCGATGCCGTGCAGAAACCGTCATCCTCGGGCCTGACCTGGTGCAACGACACGCCGCACCGGATCATGGCGGCGGTGGCGACCGACGACGGCAAGACCGTGACCAGCCGCGGCTGGTACCGGATCGATCCCGGCAAGTGCCTGCATCCCGACGTCACGGGCACGCCGAAGCAGATATTTTCCTTCGCGGAGGCCGTCGATACCGAGAACCGCACCATCAAGATCAAGGACAAGCCCCTGAACTGGGGCGGCGTGACACAGCTCTGCACCCGCGAGAGCAAATTCGAAGTCAACGAACAGGGCGACTGCGCAAGCCGCGGCCTCGCCGCGATCGGCTTTACGCCGGTCGACATGACCAGCGGCGGCAAAACGCTGCGCTTTGCGATGCCGTGACAAAATCATCATGACAGACTCACCACGCACTTTCGATCACGTCGACACCTGGGTGTTCGATCTCGACAACACGCTGTACCCGCATCACGTCAATCTGTGGCAGCAGGTCGATGCGCGGATCGAAGAGTTCGTCAGCAACTGGCTGAAGGTGACACCGTCAGAAGCGCGACGGATCCAGAAGGATTACTATCTGCGCTACGGCACCACGATGCGCGGCATGATGACCGAGCACGACGTGCGCGCCGATGATTACCTCGCCTATGTGCATGCGATCGACCACTCGCCGCTGGAGCCGAACCCGGCGATGGGCGCCGCGATTTCAAAACTCCCCGGGCGCAAGCTGATCCTGACCAATGGCTCGGTCGACCACGTCGACGCGGTGCTGGCGCGGCTCGGCATCGGCGAGCATTTCGACGGCGTGTTCGACATCATCGCCGCCGACTTCGAGCCCAAGCCGGCGCCGCAGACCTATCAAAAGTTCCTGACGCTGCACGGTGTCGATCCCACGAGATCGGCAATGTTCGAGGACCTCGCCCGCAACCTCGTCGTGCCGCACCAGCTCGGCATGACCACCGTGCTTGTCGTGCCCGATGGCAGCCAGGAGGTGGTGCGCGAGGATTGGGAACTGGAAGGCCGCGGCGCCGGCCATGTCGACCATGTCACGGATGATCTGACGGGATTCTTGCAGGGGCTACGCACGTCCTCACCACGTCATCCTGGCGAACGCGACGAGTGGAGATAAGTCGGCCCGGAGTCAGCCTTGACTCTCCAGCCCCAAATCCCGAAAAGGCCTCCAAATTCCCCGTCACAAATCTGCCGCGCCCGAGGAAATCCCGATGTCGCTGTCCGCCCTCGAATCCACCGTCAACTCCGCGTTCGATGCCCGCGACGGCATCTCGACCTCGACCAAGGGCGAGGTTCGCGAGGCCGTGGATCATGCGCTCGAGCTGCTCGACAAGGGCGAGGCGCGCGTTGCCGAGCGCGAGGCCACGGGCAAGTGGAAGGTCAATCAGTGGCTGAAGAAGGCGGTGCTGCTGTCGTTCCGCCTCAACGACATGGGCCAGATCGGCGGCGGCCCCGGCAAGGCCTCGTGGTGGGACAAGGTGCCCTCCAAGTTCGAGGGCTGGGGCGAGAACCGTTTTCGCGATGCCGGTTTTCGCGCGGTGCCAGGCGCAATCGTCCGCCGCTCGGCCTTCATTGCGAAGAACGTTGTGCTGATGCCGTCCTTCGTCAATCTCGGTGCCTACGTCGATGAGGCCACCATGATCGACACCTGGTCGACGGTCGGCTCCTGCGCCCAGATCGGCAAGCGCGTGCACATCTCCGGCGGCGTCGGCATCGGCGGCGTGCTGGAGCCGCTGCAGGCCGAGCCCGTGATCGTCGAGGACGACTGCTTCATCGGCGCGCGTAGTGAGGTCGCCGAGGGCGTCATCGTGCGCAAGGGCGCGGTGCTGGCGATGGGCGTGTTCCTGGGCGCCTCGACCAAGATCGTCGACCGCGAGACCGGCGAGACCTTCATCGGCGAGGTGCCGGAATATGCCGTGGTGGTGCCAGGCAGCCTGCCCGGCAAGCCCCTGAAGAACGGCCAGCCGGGCCCGTCGACGGCCTGCGCCGTGATCGTCAAGCGCGTCGACGAGCGCACCCGCGCCAAGACCAGCATCAACGAGCTTCTCCGCGACTGAACCTAGTTCGGTCCAAAACCGACCAAACTCCGGGCCGCGGCTGATGACCGCACCCCGGAGTTTTTTTGTCATGGATTGGACCTGGTACCTTTTCGGCTTCAACGGCCGCATCAACCGCGCCAAGTTCTGGCTCGCGGGGCTGATCATCGTCTGCTGGATGATCTTCCTGGCGCTGATCGTGGTGGCGTTCGGCGCCCGCAGGTTCGGCTTCTCGGTCGAGGATATCTTCAAGGTCGTCGATCCCGACACCTATCGCCGGCTGTCGCGCGCCGATCTTCCGCTGATCCTGGCCAAGGTGATCGGCACGCCGCTGTTCACCTGGGTGTTTGCCGCGACCGCGGTCAAGCGGCTGCATGACCGCGACAAGACCGCCTGGTGGGTGCTGCCGTTCTTCGTGCTGCCCGGCCTGATCAACCAGTTCATGGACCGGGTCGGCAACGACTATGTCAGCTTCGCGCTGGCCCTGATCGCGTTCGTGCTGACCACCTGGGGCTGGATCGAACTGCTGTTCTTCAAGGGCTCGCGCAAGACCAACCGGTTTGGTGCCGATCCGCTCTACGTCTCGCCGGCGCAGGAGATGGGTTGGGATCAGAAGCGCGAACTCGAAATGGCCGCGCAGAAGGCTGGCCCGCCGCCGCAGTGGCGTGTTAAGCCGGGGTATGACTGACGCCGTTTCCATCACCCGCGACCTCGTCCGCTGCCCCTCCGTCACCCCGGCCGATGCCGGCGCCCTCGGTGTTCTCGAAGACCTCCTGAAGGCTGCCGGCTTCACGACGCATCGCGTCACGTTCGGCGAGCCCGGCACTGCGGACATCGACAATCTCTACGCCCGCATCGGCTCTGAGGCGCCGCACATCACCTTTGCCGGCCATACCGACGTGGTGCCGCCCGGCGACGAATCCGCCTGGACGCTCGGTGCATTCTCCGGCGAGGTGAAGGACGGTTTCCTCTACGGCCGCGGCGCCGTCGACATGAAGGGCGGCATCGCCTGCAGCGTCGCCGCCGTGCTGCAATATCTCATCGACAATGACGGCAAGCCAAAGGGCTCGATCTCGTTCCTGATCACCGGCGACGAAGAAGACATCTCCGTCAACGGCACCATCAAACTGCTGACATGGTGCGCCGAGCGCGGCGAAAAATTCGATCATTGCGTGCTGGGCGAGCCCTCGAATGTCGAGGTGCTCGGCGACTGCATCAAGGTCGGCCGCCGCGGCTCGCAATCCGGCACGCTGCATGTCGAGGGCAAGCAGGGCCACGTCGCCTATCCGCATCGCGCCTCGAATCCGGTGCCCGATATCTCCAGGCTGATCGTTGCGCTCAGCGACGAGCCGCTCGATCACGGCAGCGCGCAATTCCAGCCGAGCAACCTCGAATTCACCACGGTCGACGTCGGCAACGCCGCGAGCAACGTGATTCCCGGCCAGGCGCGGGCGAAATTCAACATCCGCTACAACGACAACCACACGCAGGAGAGCCTGCGCCAGCTGGTCGACGATCGCTTGGCAAAAGCCTGCGGCAACCGCATCCGCGCCCACATCGAGTGGATGCCGTCGAACTCGAACGTGTTCGTGACCAAGCCCGGCCCGTTCACCGATCTCGCCATTGCCGCGATCGAGGAGGTCACCGGCCGCAAGCCGGAGCTCTCGACCTCAGGCGGCACCTCCGATGCGCGCTTCATCTCGAGCTATTGTCCGGTGATCGAGTTCGGTTTGGTCGGCCAGACCATGCACCAGATCGACGAGCGCACGCCGGTCAAGGATCTGGAGCAGCTGACGAAGGTGTATCGCGGCGTGCTGGACCGGTATTTCAAATAGGCACGGTGCCGTAGGGTGGGCAAAGGAGCGAAGCGACGTGCCCACAATTCACGGCGTGCTCGTGAGGTGGGCACGCTTCGCTTTGCCCACCCTACAATTCCACCACGGCCAATAATCCACCGCGCTCGGCCAGACAAAAACATCGAAAACAACCCCATGCACAGTAGGATTGGGGTTAGCTAATAATCCACCCGCATCAGATAGAGCCCGTCCGGCGGTGCGACGGGGCCGCAGGCGGCGCGGTTGCGCGCGGCCAAGGCGGCGGCGAGATCATCGGCGCTCCAGCGGCCTTCGCCGACCCAAACCAGCGAGCCCACCATCGAGCGCACCTGGCTGTGCAGGAACGAGCGCGCCGAGGTCACGATGCTGATGGCATCGCCCTCGCGCGTCACGTCGAGCTGGTCGAGCGTCTTCTCCGCAGATTTGGCCTGGCACTCGGTGTCGCGGAAGGTGGTGAAATCATGCTTGCCGAGCAGGCGTTGCGCGGCCGCATGCATCGCGGCCGCATCGAGACGCCGCGGCACCCGCCAGCTGCGCTTGATGTCGAGCGCGAGGTTCGCCCGCGTGTTGGTGATGCGATAGAGATAGTGCCGCTTCAGGGCCGAGAAGCGTGCCTCGAAATCATCAGGCACGATGTCGGCGGCAAGTACACCGATTGGATTCGGCCGCAGATGCGCGTTGAGCCCGTCGCGGAAGCGGCCGGGTGGAAAGTGTTTTGCGATGTCGCAATGCGCCACCTGCCCCCGCGCATGTACGCCGGCATCGGTGCGGCCGGCACCATGGACGCGCACATCCTCGCCACAGATCGCCTTCACCGCGGCTTCCAGCGCACCCTGCACGGTCGGCGCGGTGTCCTGGATCTGCCAGCCGGAGAACGGCGAGCCGTCATATTCGATGGTGAGCTTGTAGCGGGGCATGGCTATGTGAATCGAGCGCCCGATTTCAGCGGCGTGCCGCGCAGGAAATCCGCTGCCTTCATCCGCGCCTTACCCTCGCGCTGCAACTCGAGCAACCGGATCGCGCCATCGCCGCAGGCCACCGCAAGATCGTCGTCGAGCACCGCGCCCGGCGCCCCCGCGCCCTTGGCGAGCTCACAGCGCAGCATCTTGACGCGTACGAGAGCGCCCTCGATCTCGAGCTCCGCCCAGGCGCCGGGAAACGGCGACAGGCCGTGGATGTGCCGCAGCACCTCGCGTGCCGGCTTGGACCAGTCGATCCTCGCCTCCGCCTTCTCGATCTTGGCGGCATAGGTGACGCCGTCCTCGCTCTGCCTGGTCAGCTGCAGTCCGCCGCGCCCGAGCGCGGCCATCGCGCGGACCATCAGATCGGCGCCGAGCGGCGCCAGCGCATCGTGCAGGTCGGAGGCCGTCATGCTGTCGCTGATTGGAAGCCGCTCGGCCATCGCGACGTCGCCGGTGTCGAGGCCGACATCCATCTTCATCACCATCACGCCACTCTCGGCGTCGCCGGCCATGATGGCGCGGTTGATCGGAGCCGCACCGCGCCAGCGCGGCAGCAGCGAGCCGTGCAGGTTGAAGCAACCGAGCGCAGGCGCATCGAGGATTGCCTGCGGCAGGATCATGCCGTAGGCGACGACGACGGCCGCATCCGCCTCATGCGAACGAAATTCCTCGAGCGCTTCCGACGTCCTCAGCGTCTTCGGCGTCAGCACGGGAATTCCGAGCCGCCGCGCCTCCTGCTCGACCGGCGTCGGCTGCAATTGCAGGCCGCGCCGCCCGCCGGGCTTTGGCGCGCGGGTGTACACCGCGACCACCTCATGGCCGTGCGCCACCAGTTCCAGCAGTGTCGGCACCGCGAAATCGGGCGTGCCCATGAAGATCAGGCGGAGAGGCATGCGGTCAAACTCGACAGAGGTGGGTAGCAGCGAAGCAAGACGTGGATGCCCGGGACAAGCCCGGGCATGACGACTGAGAGAACGGCGTCACTCCGCCGCGCGCTTGGCGGCCTTCTCGAATTTCTTGAACACGCGGTCGCGCTTCAGCTTCGACAGATAGTCGACGAACAGCACGCCGTTGAGGTGATCGATCTCGTGCTGGATGCAGGTGGCGTAGAGCCCCTCGGCATCCTCTTCATGCAGCTTGCCGTCGTGATCCAGGAAGCGCACGCGCACCTTCGCCGGGCGCTCGACCTCCTCGTAATATTCGGGGATCGAGAGGCAGCCCTCTTCATAGACCGACAGCTCTTCCGAACGCGCGATGATCTCGGGATTGATGAAGACGCGCGGCTGCGGCTGGGTCTCGCCATTCTCGTCGCGCTTGGCGAGGTCCATGGTGATCAGCCGCAGCGGCTGCGCGACCTGGATCGCCGCCAAGCCAATGCCGGGCGCGTCGTACATGGTCTCGAGCATGTCGTCGGCGAGCTTGCGGATCTCCGCGGTCACCTTCTCGACAGGCTTCGACACCAGCCGCAACTGCTTGTCCGGCAGGATGATGATTTCTCTAAGTGCCATGGGCGCGATTTAAGCTGCCAGAATGTGGGGGTCAATCCGCGCCGGAACCGGTTAAGACGGCCTTAACCACGTTTCTTTACGCGGCGTTAACCACGAAAATTAAGTCTCCATTCACCATAAATGTTCGCTATTCGTTCGTGCAAGTCGGCGAATCGGCTACAACCGCCGATATGAATGAGATTCTTTTCATGGCCGGCGACCTGCCGGTCCGCATCTCCGACGCGCTGATCGCCTTCGGCGTGCTGGCGCTGGTCCTGCTGCTGACGATCGCCATCGTGATCGCGCGCTCCGGCCGGCGCGGCGCGGAACTCGCTGTTGCCCAGACCATCCGCGCCGACGAGCTGGAAGAGCGGCTCGCCGACATGCTGCGGGCCCAGAGCGAGGCCTCGGGCCGGGTCGACGCCATGGCGCAGGCGCTGGCCGGCCGGCAGGCCGATATGGCAAGGGCGGTCAATGAGCGACTGGACTCGGTCACCCACCGGGTCGGCCAGTCGATGGAACAGTCGACCCGCAACACGATGGACTCACTCCGCGTGCTGCATGAGCGGCTCGGCATCATCGATCACGCCCACAAGAACCTCAACGAGCTCACCACCCAGGTGACGACGTTGCGCGATGTGCTCGCCAACAAGCAGTCGCGCGGCGCGTTCGGCCAGGCGCGGATGGAGGCGATCGTCCAGGACGGGTTGCCGAAGGATTCCTACGAGTTCCAGTACACGCTAACGTCGGGCAAGCGGCCGGACTGCGTCGTGTTCCTGCCGGATCAGCGCCCGCTCTGCATCGACGCGAAATTCCCGCTGGAGGCGATGACCGCGCTGCACGATGCGCGCAGCGATGAGGAGCGCAAATACGCCAGCGCGCGGCTGCGCACCGACGTGCTCAAGCATGTCAGCGACATCGCCGAGAAATATTTGATCCCCGGCGAGACCCAGGACACCGCGCTGATGTTCGTGCCGTCGGAATCGGTCTACGCCGAAATCCATGACGGGTTCGACGACGTCGTGCAAAAGGCCTATCGCGCCCGTGTCGTGCTGGTGTCGCCCTCGCTGTTGATGCTCGCGATCCAGGTGATGCAGCAGATCCTGAAAGACGCCCGCATCCGCGACGCCGCCGACCAGATCCGCAACGAGGTGATGCATCTCGGCGATGACCTCGGTCGCCTGCGCGAGCGTGTGCTCAAGCTGCAGACCCATTTCGGCCAGGTCAACGAGGACGTCCGGCAGATCCTGATCTCCGCCGACAAGATCGAGAAGCGCGCCGGCCGCATCGAGGAACTCGATTTCAGCAAGGCCGACACCCCGGTCGAAGTCCCCCGCTTCGTCAAGAGCGCGACACCGGAGCTGTTCCCGCGCAAGCTACAGGCGGGGGAGTAGATTTTGTCTTCGCTCAAGCCAAATAACCGGTGTCATCGCCCGGCTTGACCGGGGCGACCCAGTATCCCAGAGGCGTCAGATGGGAGCACGTAGCTACTACGTCTACATTCTCGCCAGCGGCATCGGCGGCACGCTCTACATCGGTGTGACAAATGACCTCATCCGCAGAGTCGGAGAGCACAAGCTGAAGTTAGTCGATGGCTTCACCAAGAAGTATGACGTCGATCGATTGGTCTATTTCGAGATATGAGGACGTTGAAGAGGCGATCCACCGCGAGAAGCGGCTGAAGAAATGGACTCGCGCGTGGAAGATTTCGCTCATCGAGAAGCACAATCCGGACTGGATCGATCTTTATCCGGAAATTGCTGCGAGCGGTGGATAGGCCTCTGGAATACTGGGTCGCCCGGTCCATGTGCGCAAGCGCGCACAGGCCGGGCGATGACACCTTTTATGAGGTAGAATCTGCTACCAAAGCCCTATGACCGCTCCGGAAGCTCTCTCTAAACCTGCACCCGCCGCCCCCGCCTCGTGGCGCGACGGCCTTGCGGTGTATCTGCAGCCGCGCGTGCTGATCGTGATGCTGCTCGGCTTCTCCTCCGGCCTGCCGCTGGCGCTGTCCGGCTCGACGCTGCAGGTCTGGATGAAGGAGGCCGGGGTCGATCTCGGCACCATCGGGCTGCTGGCGCTGATCGGTACGCCCTACACGCTTAAATTCCTCTGGGCGCCGCTGGTCGACGCCATCCATGTGCCGCTGTTCACGCGATGGCTTGGGCGGCGGCGCGGCTGGCTGGTGTTCGCGCAGCTGCTGTTGATTGCGACGATCCTGCTGCTCGCCGTCTCCGACCCCGCGCGCACGCCGGCGTTCGCAGCCTTCGCGGCGCTGCTGGTGGCCGCAGCCTCATCGACGCAGGATATCGTCGTCGATGCGTTCCGCGTCGAGAGCCTGCCCGAAAGTGAGCAGGCTGCCGGCATGGCGTCCTATGTCGCAGCCTACCGGATCGGCATGCTGGTCTCGACCGCGGGCGCACTGTTCATCGTCAGCGGCTTCGAGTCGGCGGGGCTGGTGCGCGGATCGGCCTGGATGTGGGGCTATGTGGTGATGGCCGCGCTGATCGTGATCGGCACCATCACCGCGCTCGCGGCGACCGAGCCGCAGCAATCCATCGACGCCGAAGCCGCCACCCATGCGGAGAGCGCGATCAACCGCGTGGTGCTTGCGGCCGGCGGGGCCTTCATCGAGTTCCTCAGCCGCAAGGATGCCTTCGCGGCGCTCGCCTTCGTCGTGCTGTTCAAGTTCACCGACGCGTTCTCCGGCACCATGACGGCGCCGTTCGTGATCGACATCGGCTTCTCCAAGGTCGACTATGCCGCGATCGTCAAAGGCGTTGGTCTTGCGGCGACGCTGATCGGTGGCTTTGCCGGCGGTTTCGTGGCGCGGCGCTATCCGCTGGCGACGAGCCTGTGGATCGGCGGCCTGCTGCAGGCGGTCGCCAATCTGTCGTTCTCATGGCTGGCGCTGGTCGGCGTCAATCAATGGGCGCTGGCGCTCGCGATCACCGCGGAGAATTTCACCAGCGCGATCGGCACCGTGATCTTCGTTGCCTATCTCTCGGCGCTGTGCCGCAACCCGCTGCACACCGCGACCCAATATGCGCTGCTCACCGCATTATCGGCGGTCGGCCGCACCTATCTGTCGTCGGGTGCGGGCTTCGTCGCCAAGACCGTGGGATGGCCGGTGTTCTTCGCGATCTGCATGCTGGTCGCGATCCCGAGCCTGATCCTGCTCGCCTGGCTGCAGCGCCGCGGACATTTCGATGAGCTGGGGCCGGTGAGGGTCTAGCGATTCACCAACGTCCATTCCGGCACGGCGACATCGCCGATGTGCCAGGCGGTCTGCGAGCAGAACAGCGCGGTCGCCTTTGCGGTGATGGTCTTGCCGAGCAGCGGCTTCAGCTGCGTCCTTGCCGCAACCGTCGGCGCGAACAGATGGAAGGTGGTAACGGCCTTGTCATAGTCGCAGAAGTCGTCGCCCTCAGGCATCGCGCGCGGGGCGCTGACGATCTGGTAGGCCTCGATCCTCGTACCGTTCGGATGCCGCGCGCGCACGAGCCGTAGCACACCGGTCACCGTATCGCCGTCCTTGATCGGTTCCTGCGCGACCGCAGGGGATGCCAGCAGCGCCAGCCCGATTCCCATCGCAAGAGAGGCGAACCGCAGCATGGCCAAAGACTCCGCTACTTCGTCACCACGCTCCATTTGGTGATGATGGCTTCGCTGATCTGGCCGGCATCCTGGGCGCAGGCGACCTCGTCGACCTTGATCGAGATTTCCTTGCCGACCAGTTTCTTCAGCTGGCTGGCCTGGGCATCGCTGGTGGTGACGAGCTGGAACGTCTCCGGGCCGGTCTCGAGATTGCACAGGCCGTTCGGCGGCGGCAGGCGGCGCGGCTCGCTGGTGAGCTGATAGGTCGCGACCCGGGCTCCCCGCTTGCCGCCGCGGACATTCATGGCGTTGAGTTCCCCGGACAGCACGTCGCCGGCGTTCATCAGCTTGCCGGGCTTGGATGGCGCCTCGGCCTGCTGGGCCATGGCGGTGGGCACAATCAGCGCCAAGGTTAAAATTGCCGAGCCCAAAATTGCAGAGCCGAAAATCACAAAGCTCACGCGTACGCCGAATCGGTGTGTCGTCATGTCCTGATATTCCGTAGCTGATTCGCAAACCGCGCGACGCGCGGCTCCTGCCCCGTCATCGCCCGCCAACATTTTGATTCTACATGATCTTTTGTCGGAAAATGCCCCCGCTTTTCCGGCTCATGTCCTAGAACAGCGTCCGCTGTCGCATCGCAGCCGATAGCGTACCTTCATCGAGATAATCAAGCTCGCCGCCGACGGGCACGCCATGCGCCAGCCTCGTCACCCGCACATTGGCCTCCGAGAGGAGGTCGGTGATGTAATGCGCCGTGGTCTGGCCATCGACGGTGGCGTTGAGCGCCAGGATGATCTCGGTGACCTCCGGCGCATGCGCGCGGGCCACCAGCGCATCGATGGTGAGGTCCTGCGGGCCGACGCCGTCGAGCGGCGACAGCGTCGCGCCGAGCACGTGGTAGCGGCCGTTGATGGCGTTGGCCCGTTCCAGCGCCCAGAGATCGGCGACATCGGCAACCACGACGATGATCGAGGGATCGCGGCGCGGATCGGTGCACACCGTGCAGGGATTTTGGGTGTCGATGTTGCCGCAGGTCTTGCAGACCTGGATCTTGTCGATCGCAACCTGCAGCGCCGCGGTGAGCGGCGTCATCAGCGCCTCGCGCTTCTTGATCAGATGCAGCGCGGCGCGCCGCGCCGAGCGCGGGCCGAGCCCAGGCAGCCGCGCGAGCAGCTGGATCAGCCGCTCGATTTCAGGTCCGGCAACGCTTGCGGCCATCAGCCGAGACCAAGTCCCGGCGGCAGGCCGAGGCCGCCGGTGAGTGCCGCCATCTTTTCCTGCATCGCGGCTTCCGCCTTGCGCTTCGCGTCGCCGAAGGCCGTGACCAGCAGATCTTCGAGCACCTCGCGCTCCTCCGGCTTCATCAGCGACGGATCGATGGTGACACCCTTCACATCCATCTTCGCGGTCATGCGCACGGCGACCAGGCCGCCGCCGGAGATGCCCTCGACCTCGACATTGCCGAGCTCTTCCTGCATCGCCTGCATCTTGGATTGCAGCTGCGCCGCTTGTTTCATCATGCCGAGGAAATCAGCCATGCGTCGTTCCTTGTCTCAATCGTCGTCGTTGTCGGGCCCCTCGATCGGGTCCTCGCCGGTCGCATCCGCTTCCGGCAGCTCATTGGCGAGGCGGCGAACCTCGACCACCTTCGTGCCCGGGAAGCGTGCCAGCACCTCCTGCACCCGCGGATCGGCTTCCGCCGCACGCTGATGCTCGCTGCGCGCCAGCTCGTTCTGCGAGCGCACCGTCGGCTGGCCGGCCTCGTTGGAGATGATCACGGTCCAGCGCCGCCCAGTCCACATCTCCAGCTTTCGCGGGAGGTCGGTGACGAGGGCACGCTGGGCCTTCGGCTCCAGCGCGATCTCGAGCTGGCCGTCCTCGATGCGGACCAGCCGCACGTCGGCTTCCAGCGCGCTCTTGGTCATGATATCGCGCTTTTCGCCCGCAAGCGCGATCAATTGCGGAAAGCTTGATATCCGCAGTGCCGGCGCGGCATTGGTGGCCGGCGACGCCATCTGCGGGCGCATCGCGACATCGGCGCGCGGGCCGGCTTGCGGCGCGCGCATCGGCGCCGACGGCATCGCAGACATGGACGAGGTCGGCGCTCCGCGTGACGGCGCGGCACCACCACCCGTAACCACAGGCGCAGCACCACCGCCATTCTGCTCGATCATCCGGATCGCCTCATCCGGCGTCGGCAGATCGGCGACATAGGCGATCCGCACCAGCACCATCTCGGCGGCGGCGGCCGGGCGCGTTGCGGTCTGCACCTCGGCGATACCCTTGAGCAGCATCTGCCACATCCGCGACAGCACGCGCATCGAAAGCTTTGAGGCGAATTCGCGCCCGCGCACCCGCTCGGTCTCGCCGAACGCGACATTGTCCACGGTCGCCGGCACGACCTTCACGCGGGTGACGAAATTGACGAACTCGGCGAGATCAGACAGCACCACGACCGGATCGGCGCCGACGTCATACTGCGCGCGGAATTCGGCGAAGGCGGCGGCGATATCGCCGCGCGCCAGCGACTCGAAGAGATCGATCACGCGGGTGCGGTCGGCAAGCCCGAGCATCTGCCGGACGGCGTCGGCCTTCACCTGGCCGGCGGCATGGGCGATGGCCTGGTCGAACAGCGACAGCGAATCGCGCACCGAGCCTTCGGCGGCGCGGGCGATGATGCCGAGCGCTTCGCCCTCGACCTCGACGCCTTCCTTGGTCGCGATGTTGCCGAGGTGCTTCATCAGCACGTCGGCCTCGACGCGGCGGAGATCAAAACGCTGGCAGCGCGACAGCACCGTGATCGGGACTTTGCGGATCTCGGTGGTCGCGAACACGAATTTGGCGTGCTCCGGCGGCTCCTCCAGCGTCTTCAGGAACGCGTTGAAGGCCGCCGTCGACAGCATGTGGACTTCGTCGATGATGTAGACCTTGTAGCGCGC
The DNA here is from genome assembly GCF_018130695.1 of Bradyrhizobium jicamae. GTDB lineage: Bacteria > Pseudomonadota > Alphaproteobacteria > Rhizobiales > Xanthobacteraceae > Bradyrhizobium > Bradyrhizobium jicamae_B. The sequence goes on from NZ_JAFCJX010000036.1 coordinate 20,621, forward strand.
GCTGGCCGGCGCATAGCGCACGCTGTCATTGATCTGGCGGACATCGTCGACGCCGGTGTGGGAGGCGGCGTCCATCTCCAGCACGTCCATGTGCCGGCTTTCCATGATCGCCTGGCAGTGCACGCCGAGATCGGGCATGTGGATGGTCGGTCCGGGGACCGAGCCGTCCGACTTCTCGTAGTTAAGTGCCCGGGCGAGGATGCGCGCGGTGGTGGTCTTGCCGACCCCGCGGACGCCGGTGAGGATCCAGGCCTGCGGAATCCGCCCGGTCTCGAACGCGTTCGAGACGGTACGGACCATGGCCTCCTGGCCGATCAGATCCTCGAAGCTGGAGGGGCGATATTTGCGGGCGAGGACGCGGTAGGGTTTGGCAGCGTCGCCGGCTCCGCCGAGATCGAAGCCGCCCTGGTTAGCGCCATCAGGAGGATTGGAAGGGGCGCCAGCGTCATTCATGCGTCGATCCGCAACTTGGATGTCTCTCGGCCGGCTTGCGGATAGGAGCCAAAATCGGGCGCCAGGCGCGGAGTCCGCCGTTCCAGCGCGATTCGCTCAAAAAACTGGTAGGAGACTGACGAGCGACCCGATCCGGACCTCGTTAGGGCTGCTTCCTTCCGGACCTGACCCGGTTGGCGAGTGGCTCGTCCACCGCCAATCTCCCGGCCCCTATTTGGGGCCAAAAGGACCGGAAAGCAAGCGGCCTGAGGATGGTTTGTGGGACTTGTAAGGGAACACCGAAAGGCATTATTTCCGCATCATGCCCTCCTCCAATTGGTCGCTGCATTCGCAGCTCAAGAAAGACACCATCGACATCGGCGATCTGCCGCTGTGCAAGGTGCTGGTCATCAAGGACGCACATTACCCCTGGCTCCTGCTGGTGCCGCGGCGCGAGAACGCGGTCGAGATGATCGACCTCGACGAGGTCGAGCAGGCGCAGCTGATGACGGAGACGTCGCGGGTCGCCCGCGCGCTCAAGGACATCACCAAATGCGACAAGCTCAACATCGCAGCGCTCGGCAACCTCGTTCCGCAGCTGCATGTCCACGTCATCGCGCGCCGGACCAGCGACGTTGCATGGCCGCGTCCGGTTTGGGGCGTGATGCCGCCGCTGGCGCATGACGCCGAGGAAGTGCAGAATTTCATCAACGCGCTTCGCCGCAAGATCTGGTTGGGTTGAGATGTCCGCATTCGACAAGTTTCCGCTGGGGCAGCCTGCCTTCGTCACCCATGTGCTCGACCGCGCCGCGCATTTGCGCACCAGCGACGAAAGATTGTTCGCGCTCGAAGGCCACCGCGAGGCCCGCGCCTATGTGATCTATCGCGACTCGCTGGTGGTGAAGCAGGAGGAGAGCGGCCCGCGCGCCCTGCTCTCGCTCGATGAAGCCCGCGGCTTCGGCGCCAATCCCGGCACGATCTTCCTGGGATTGCGTGACGGAGCGCCGATCTTCGGCATGGGCATCGCGGCGCAGGCCGCCGAGAAGCTGGTCGGCCGCAGCGATGTCGTGGTCAACGAGCTGCGCGGCATGGCGATGCAGGGCGTGGTGCCGCCCGAGCAGTTGTCGGCGATCGCGATGGCCAAGTCGATGGTGAACTGGCATCAGCGCCACGGCTTCTGCGCCAATTGCGGCGTCCGCACCGCGATGAAGGACGGCGGCTGGAAGCGCGAATGCCCGAGCTGCAAGGCCGAGCATTTTCCGCGCACCGACCCTGTGGTGATCATGCTGGTCACCCATGGCGAGAAGGTGCTGCTCGGACGGCAGAAGCAGTTCCTGCCCGGCATGTATTCGTGCCTCGCCGGCTTCGTCGAAGCCGCGGAGACGATCGAGGACGCGGTCCGCCGCGAGATCTTCGAGGAAAGCGGCATCCGCTGCACCGACGTCAACTACTACATGACGCAGCCCTGGCCCTATCCGTCATCGCTGATGATCGGCTGCACCGCGCGCGCGCTCAACGAAGACATCGTGGTCGATCGAACGGAACTCGAAGACGCGCGTTGGTTCAACCGCGATGAAGCCACCATGATGATCAAGCGCCAGCATCCCGACGGCCTCGCCGGCCCGCATCCATTCGCGATCGCGCATCATCTGCTCGGCCGCTGGGTGCATGACGGCGGCTAAAGCGCGACGAGACGTCATCGCGCTTTAGCCCTTTTTTTGAGCATGATCTCCGCGCAAACGCGTTCCGCGTTTGTCGCGAGGGAAAACCGCTTCACACTTTTCCGGATCATGCATCTGGCGGAACCGTCTCGCGCCTCAACACTTAAAGCTGGACGGAAGGTTCCGGCAGAAAGCGGAACCACCATGACGGACTCCGGCATGAACTTTAACGTTGGCGCCCCAAGAATCCCGCCCCGCATCCTCTGCATCGGCCTGCCCGTGCGCGACCTGACCTTCCGGGTCGACGTTCCCGCGCGCGGCTCCAAGGAAAACGCCTCGCATTTCGACGAGATCTGCGGCGGCAATGCGCTGAACGCCGCGATCGGCATCGTGCGGCTCGGCGGCCGCGCCACGATCCTTGGACCGATGGGCGATTCGCGCGAGACCTCCAGCCGTTACATCTTCGACAAGCTCGCAGCAGAGGGCATCGAGACCAATCATCTCATTCACATGCCGAACCTGGTGACGCCGATCTCCGCGATCATGATCGACGACTCTGGCGAGCGCACCATCGTCACGTTCCGCGATCCTGAATTGTGGAAGCTGAAGCTGCCGCCGATCGATACGCTGCTGGAAGATTGCGACGCGATCCTCACCGAGAGCCGCTGCGCCTCGTTCTGCACCGAGCTCTGCGCCGAAGCGGTGCGACGCGGCATTCCCGTGATCGTCGATGTCGACCGCGCGATGTCGATGAGCGAGGGGCTCTTGAACGCCTCGTCGCATCTCGTGTTCTCCTCAGAGCCGCTGCAGGAAACCGCCGATGTCACCGACGACGGCCAGGCGCTGAAGAAACTGGCAAAACTCACCCCATCCTTCCTGGCCGGAACCCGCGGGCCGCGGGGCACGATCTGGCTCAACGAGCAGGGCGAACTGGAGGAGACCCCCGCCTTCCCGGTCCATACCGTCGATACGCTCGGCGCCGGCGACGTCTTCCACGGCGCCTTCGCGCTGGCGATCACCGAGAAGCAGGACCTGCGGCAGGCGCTGCGATTCGCCTCCGCCGCGGCGGCGCTGAAATGCACCCGCTTCGGTGGCGCCTATGCCGCACCGCAACGTACTGAAGTTGAAGCGTTTTTGAACCAGCACGCCACCGTCTGACCGCCCTTTGATGGAGCATGATCTTCTCGGAAAACCGGCTTCCACTTTGCGCTAACGCGGCCCGACGGGTCCGGATCATGCTCGTGTGCGGCCAAAAGCGGCTTGCTTGAGAAGATTTTTCTCTATATGAGGGATATCGACCCTTCATATGGAACTTTCTTCTATGACCGACCTGGCTACCGCCCCGATCCACGACAACCGCCGTCTGGACGCCATCGACCGCAAGATCCTGACCGTGCTGCAGGAGGATGCCTCGCTTTCCGTCGCCGAGATCGGCGACCGGGTCGGGCTGTCGTCGACGCCGTGCTGGAAGCGCATCCAGCGGCTGGAGGCCGACGGCGTGATTCTGCGCCGGGTGGCGCTGGTCGATCAGAACAAGATCGGGCTCGGGATTTCCGTGTTCGTCTCGGTCGAGAGCAACGATCACTCCGACGCCTGGCTGCGCAAATTCGCCGACGCCGTCAGCGCCATGCCCGAGGTGATGGAATTCTACCGGATGGCCGGCGACGTCGACTACATGCTGCGCGTCGTGGTCGCCGACATGGCCGCCTACGACGTGTTCTACAAGAAGCTGATCGCCGCCGTGCCGCTCAAGAATGTCACCTCGCGCTTTGCGATGGAGAAGATCAAGTCGGTGACGGCGCTGCCGGTGCCGGCGGCGTAAAGTTCGCTCTTGTCCCGGACGCGGTGCAGCGCTTCTTCAGCGGTGCACCGCAGAGCCGGGACCCATGCCTCTCCGATATAGGTCCCGGTTCTGCGGCGCACTATTCGCTGCGCTCACACTGCGCCGCGCCCGGGACACGAGACCAGTTCTCAAATCTTCTGGTTGTACTCGCCGACCTCCGGATGGGTGCGCAGCACCGAATCCACCATCTCGAACATGTCGCGCATGCGTTGCTCGCTGACGGGGCTTTCGACCACGACCACGAGCTCGGGCTTGTTGGACGAAGCGCGGACCAGGCCCCAGCTGCCGTCCTCCATCGTGATGCGCACGCCATTGACGGTGACGAGATCGCGGATCGCCTGACCGCCGATCTTGGCATCCTTGTTCTGCAACGCCTCGAAATGCTTCACCACGGCATCGACGACGCCATACTTGGTCTCGTCGGCGCAATGCGGCGACATCGTCGGCGACGACCAGGTCTTCGGTAGCGCGTCCTTCAAATCCGCCATCGACTTGCCGGGCGCGCGGTCGAGCATCTCGCAGATCGCGATTGCCGAGACGAGGCCATCGTCATAGCCACGGCCGAACGGCTTGTTGAAGAAGAAATGGCCGGACTTCTCGAAGCCCGCCAGCGCACCCATCTCGTTGGTGCGGCGCTTCATGTAGGAATGGCCGGTCTTCCAATAGGCGGTCTTCGCACCCTGCTTCTGCAGGATCGGATCGGTGACGAACAACCCGGTCGACTTCACGTCGACTACGAACTGCGCGTCCTTGTGGATCGCCGACATGTCGCGCGCCAGCATCACGCCGACCTTGTCGGCGAAAATTTCTTCACCGGTGTTGTCGACCACGCCGCAGCGGTCGCCGTCGCCGTCGAAGCCCAGGCCCACATCGGCCTTGTGATGCAGCACCGCGTCGCGGATCGCGTGCAGCATCTCCATGTCTTCCGGGTTCGGATTGTATTTCGGGAAGGTGTGATCGAGCTCGGTGTCGAGCGGGATCACCTCGCAACCGATCGCCTCCAGCACCTGCGGCGCGAAGGCGCCCGCGGTGCCGTTGCCGCAGGCGGCGACGACCTTGAGCTTGCGCGTCAGCTTCGGCCGGTTGGTGAGATCGGCAATATAGCGCGCCGGATAATTCTCATGGAATTGATAGGAGCCGCCGGCCTTGTTCTTGAACTCGGCGTTGAGCACGATCTCTTTCAGCCGCGTCATCTCGTCGGGCCCGAAGGTCAGCGGACGGTTGGCGCCCATCTTGACGCCGGTCCAGCCATTGTCGTTGTGCGAGGCAGTGACCATCGCGACGGCGGGCACGTCGAGATCGAACTGCGCGAAATAGGCCATCGGCGTCACCGCAAGCCCGATGTCGTGCACCTTGCAGCCTGATGCCATCAGGCCGGAGATCAGCGCGTATTTGATCGAGGCCGAGTAGCCGCGGAAATCGTGGCCGGTGACGATCTCCTGTTTGACGCCGAGTTCCGCGATCAGCGCGCCGAGCCCCATGCCCAGCGCCTGCACGCCCATCAAATTGATTTCCTTCTGGAACAGCCAGCGCGCGTCATATTCGCGAAACCCGGTCGGCTTCACCATCGGCTCGGATTCGAAGGCATAGGTGTTCGGAACCAGCGCGGATTTCGGCTTGGGAAACATCAGGAAATGGCCCTGTCGCAAGATTGAGGGAACAACGCCGCAGCCTTAGCGAATGCCAGGGCCGGGCGGAAGGCGGGTTAGCGCCTTTTGGCCGTCAAATGCGGCCATTTGGCAGCGAGGGGCTGCCTATTGCTCCAGCACCAGCTTGCCGTTGGCGTACTCAAACCGCTTCAGCTTCGACAGGAAGGACAGGCCGAGCAGGTTTTCCGACAGCGCCTCGTCAGGCAACACCATGGCGTCGACATCGCGCACCACGATGCCGCCGAGGTCGATCATGGCGATGCGGGTGCGCGCGGCCTTGATGGTGCCGTTCGCGGTGGTGACGCGGGCGTTGTAGTCGTTGGGTGTCGGACGCAGGCCGAAACGCGCGGCAGATTTTTCATTCAGTGCGACCAGCGAGGCGCCGGTGTCGACCATGAAGTCGACGCGCTGACCGTCGATGCGGCCATCGGTTGCGAAGTGGCCGCGCGAGTCGCGGGGAATGGTGAGGGTGCGGCCGCTCGCCTGCGCCACGGTTGCGACAGCGGCCCTCGGCTGGGCCTGTGTCGTCGATGCGGCGGCCGGCTGCATCCGGCTCGCCATCTGCGCCATGGCAAGGCCAAGCCCGATCATGACGGCCGCAAAGATCATGAGGTTACGCATGACGCCACTCGGAACTGAAAACGCAATTTCACCACGCAATAGGCCCTGCCGCGAGCGATCCCGCCGGCAGGGTCCCGCCATTTTGGCGAAAAGGATGAGCGAAGGGTTAATGTTGTGACGAGATCGCCGCGTTTCAGGTGCCCCGCGGCTTCACCCGCCGCGTCGGCATCGCGCTGGCGGGGTCCTCCGGCCAGGGGTGACGGGGATAGCGGCCGCGAAGATCGGAGCGCACCGCGGCATAGCTGCCGCGCCAAAAGCCCGGCAGGTCGCGCGTGACCTGCACCGGACGCTGCGCCGGCGACAGCAGCTCCAGCACCAGCGGTACCGCGCCCTTGGCGACCGAGGGATGGGTGGTGAGCCCGAACAATTCCTGCAGCCGCACCGCGATGGTCGGCCCCTGCTCGGCCTCGTAGTCGATCGCGAGCTGCGTGCCGGTCGGCGCCTCGAAATGGGTCGGCGCCTCGCGATCGAGCCGCGCGCGCAGCTCCCATGGCAGCAGCGCCATCAGCGCGTCCGAGAAATCGCCGGCGGAGAGATCCTTCAGCGCGGTCTTGTCGTACAGCGCAGGCACCAGCCAGTCCTCGGCGCGCTCGGCGAGCGCGGCATCGGACAGATCCGGCCAGCTATCGTCCTCGGCCTTGCGCAGGAACATGACGCGGTCGCGCCACTGCTTCGAGGTCTTCGACCACGGCAGTCTGTCGAGGCCAGCCGCGATCAGACCGTCGGCAAAAATCCGCGCGGTCTCCGCCGACGGTGACAGCGACATCGGCGCTTCCGACAGCGTGATCGCATGCAGCGAGCGGCGGCGGCGCGCGCGCAGCGCCATCGCGCCGCGATCGAAGCTGATCTCCTCGGCATTCTCGATCTGATCGGCAAAGCGCCGCTCGATCTCGTCCTGCGCGATCGGCGCCGCCAGCAGGATGCGGCCGCTCGCGGCCGTGCCGGTCAGCTCGGCGACCGCGATATAGGGCGCGCGCGCCAGCGCCGAGGTCTGCTCCACCGCGGCGCCGCGGCCATTGGCGAGCACAAAGCTGCCATTGCCGCGATTCCTGGCGACACGGTCCGGGAAGGCAAAGGCGAGCATGACGCCGGTCGACAGATCGGCCGCTTCTGCCTTTGACGTCGCGACCTGCGAGGCCCAGCGCTGCGCCAGGCTGCGCGCGCTGGATGTCCGCTGGCCGCGATCGCGGCGGAACTGATCCAGCCTGTGATCGAGATCGACGCTGTCGCCGCCGAGCCCACGCTCGGTCAGGATGGCCGCGATCTCGGCGGCCTCGTCGGCCGCACCGAAGCGCGCGGAGTCGACAATCATCCGCGCCAGCCGCGGCGGCAGCGCCAGCGCGCGCAGGCTCTTGCCTTCCGCGGTGATGCGGCCGTCGCCATCGAGCGCGCCGAGTTCGTTAAGCAGAGACTTTGCCTCCTTCCAGGCCGGCGCGGGCGGCGGGTCGAGGAACGCCAGCCCGCTCGCGTCGCTGACGCCCCATTGCGCGAGGTCGAGCACCAGCGAGGACAGATCGGCGGACAGGATTTCCGGCGCGGTGTAGGCCGCAAGCGAGGCAGTCTGCGGCTCGTCCCACAGCCGATAGCAAACGCCGGGCTCGATACGGCCGGCACGGCCGCGGCGCTGGTCGACCGCGGCGCGCGAGGCGCGCACCGTCTCCAGCCGGGTCAGTGCGATGTCGGGCTCGTAGCGCGGCACCCGCGCCTGGCCGGAATCGACCACGATGCGCACACCCTCGATGGTCAGCGAGGTCTCGGCGATCGAGGTCGCCAGCACCACCTTGCGCGTCCCCTTCGGGGCCGGCGCGATGGCGCGGTCCTGCACGCCGGCATCGAGCGCGCCGAACAGCGGCACGATCTCGATTCCCGCATCCTGCACGCGCTCGGCGAGGAAGTTCTGGGTGCGGCGGATTTCTGCGGCGCCCGGCAGGAACGCCAGCACCGAGCCGGCATCCGCGCGCAGCGCAGTTGCGATCGTCTCCGCCATCTGCCGCTCCAGCGGCATGTCGATCTTGCGGCCGACATAGCGCGTCTCGACCGGAAAGGCGCGGCCTTCGCTCGCGACCACCGGCGCATCGCCCAGCAGTCTGCCGACCCGCGCGCCGTCCAGCGTCGCCGACATCACGAGGATGCGCAGGTCCTCGCGCAGGCCGGTCTGCGCGTCGCGCGCCAGCGCCAGGCCCAGATCGGCGTCGAGCGAGCGCTCATGGAATTCGTCGAACAGCACCGCGGCGACGCCGTTCAATTCGGGATCGTCGAGGATCTGCCGCGAGAAGATGCCCTCGGTGACGACCTCGATCCGCGTCGCCCGCGAGATCTTCGAGCCGAAGCGCACGCGGTAACCGACGGTCTCGCCCGCGCGCTCGCCGAGCGTCTTGGCCATCCGCTCGGCGCTGGCGCGCGCGGCGATCCGGCGCGGCTCGAGCACGATGATCTTCTTGCCCTTCGCCCAGTCAGCATCGAGCAGCGCCAGCGGCACCCGCGTGGTCTTGCCGGCACCCGGCGGCGCCACCAGCACCGCGGTGGTGCGGCCGTCGAGGGTGCGGCCGAGCTCGTCGAGCACGGCATCGATCGGGAGGGGACTGTCGAATTGGCGGGGCAATATGAATCCGGTGAAGCGTGCATTTCCCCTCTCCCCGCTTGCGGGGAGAGGGTCAGGGTGAGGGGGAGTCTCCACAGATGCGCTCGTGGAGAGTCCCCCTCACCCGGATCGCATCTTCGATGCGATCCGACCTCTCCCCGCAAGCGGGGCGAGGTGAAGCTGATATCACGTCCGCGGCAGCGGTGCGCGGCCGATGCTGTCGTAGATGAAGCCGGCCGCACGCATGTCTTCGGGGCTGAAGATGTTGCGGAGGTCGACGACGACGGGCTGCGCCATGGTCGCCTTCAGCCGGTCGAGATCGAGACCGCGGAACTGGACCCATTCGGTGACGACCACGAGTGCGTCGGCGTCTTCGGCACAGGAATAGGCATCCTCGCAATAGGTGATGCTGGGCAGCTCGGCCTTGGCCTGCTCCATGCCGACCGGATCGTAGGCGCGCACCGTAGCTCCCATGTCGAGCAGACCGGTCACCAGCGGAATCGACGGCGCATCGCGCATGTCGTCGGTGTCGGGCTTGAAGGTGAGGCCGAGCACGGCGATGGTCTTGCCGCGCAGCGAGCCGCCAAGCACCTGGCTGACCTTGCGCGCCATCGCGCGCTTGCGGTTCTCGTTGACCGCCAGCACGGATTCGACGATGCGCAGGTTCACATCGTAGTCCTGCGCGATCTTGATCAGCGCCTTGGTGTCCTTTGGGAAGCAGGAGCCGCCGAAGCCCGGCCCCGCATGCAGGAATTTGGTGCCGATGCGGTTGTCGAGGCCGATGCCGCGCGCGACCTCCTGCACGTTGGCGCCGACCTTCTCGGAGAGGTCCGCGATCTCGTTGATGAAGGTGATCTTGGTCGCGAGGAACGCGTTCGCGGCGTATTTGATCATCTCGGCGGTGCGCCGCGCGGTGAACATCACCGGCGCCTGGTTCAACGACAGCGGACGATAGATATCGCCCATCACCTTGCGGCCGCGCTCGTCGGAGGTGCCGACGACGACGCGATCGGGGAATTTGAAGTCGCGGATCGCCGCGCCCTCGCGCAGGAATTCGGGATTGGAGGCGACCACGACGTCGGCCTTGGGATTGGTCTCGCGGATGATGCGCTCGACCTCGTCGCCGGTGCCGACCGGAACGGTCGACTTCGTCACCACGACGGTGAAGCCGGACAGCGACTGCGCGATCTCGCGCGCGGCGGCGTAGACGTAGGAGAGATCGGCGTGACCGTCACCGCGGCGCGACGGCGTGCCGACCGCGATGAAGACGGCGTCGGCATCCGCAACCGGCTTCGACAGGTCGGTGGTGAAGCCGAGCCGCCTGGCCTTCACATTGGATGCAACGAGCTCGTCGAGGCCGGGCTCGTAGATCGGGATCTCGCCGCGATGGAGCGCGGCGATCTTCTTCTCGTCCTTGTCGACGCAGATGACGTCGTGGCCGAAATCCGCAAAGCAGGCGCCCGACACCAGTCCGACATAGCCCGTGCCAATCATGGTGATGCGCATCAGAAAACCCGCTTCCTATGGTTAACAAGTCCCGTGGATTCGGGGGCCTCTTAGACGATTTGTGGCGTCAGGGAAACGCGCAAATTGCGGCCAAACCCGGCATGACGTTTGTATGAATAAAGGAGAAGGAAACCTAACGGGCGGATGATGCGCCCGCAAGAACCGGAACAGGACACAGATGACCGCAAACGGCACATCCGCCGTGACAAATCGTTCCATCGACGCGGGGCGCCGCATCGACTGGGTCGATTATGCCAAGGGCATCTGCATCGTCATGGTCGTGATGATGCATTCGGTGCTGGGCGTCGAGAAGGCCGCCGACCAGACCGGTTTCATGCATTACGTCGTGATGTTCGCAAAGCCGTTCCGGATGCCGGATTTCTTCCTGATTTCCGGGCTTTTCCTGTCGGTCGTGATTGACCGCGACTGGCGCACCTATCTCGATCGCAAGGTGGTGCACTTCGCCTATTTCTATCTGCTGTGGGTGACGATCCAGTTCGGCTTCAAGGCGCCGTCGCTGGCCGCGGAATCAAGCTGGCGCGACGTCTGCTTGCTGTATCTTGAATCCTTCATCGAGCCGTTCGGCACGCTGTGGTTCATCTACCTGCTGCCGATCTTCTTCGTCGTCACCAAGCTGACGCGCAACATTCATCCGTTCGTCATCTGGCTGATCGCCGCCGCGCTCGAGATGACGCATCTCGCGACAGGCTGGACTGTGATCGACGAATTCTCTGCGCGCTTCGTCTATTTCTTCACCGGCTACATCCTCGCCGATTATGTCTTCGCGCTGTCGGATCGCGCGCGAGCGCGGCCTGTGCTTGCGCTTGGCGGGCTTGCGCTGTGGGCCCTCATCAACAGCGGGCTGGTGACATCAGGCGCGAGCGAGTGGCCGATCGTCTCGCTTGCGCTCGGGCTTGCCGGCGCCTGCGCGATCATCGTGATCGGCACGCTGCTGGCACGCGCGCATTGGCTGAATTTTCTGCGTTATTGCGGCGAGCACTCGATCGTCATCTATCTCGCCTTCTTCCTGCCGATGGCCGCGGCCCGCACGCTCCTGCTGCGCGCCGGCATCATCCCCGACATCGGCCTGATCTCGCTGATCGTCACGGTCGTCGGCGTCGCCGGCTCGCTGTTGATCTGGCGGATAGCGCTTGCCGTGCACGCCAATTTCCTGTTCGAGCGGCCTGACGCATTCTGGATCGCGCCAAAACAGCCCGCCGCTCGCCTGCAGGCCGCCGAATAGACCGAAAAACCCTATACGCACGACGGCCGGAATTGTTCCTGAGGTGCCCTTTCGGCCCCTCAAATTTTCCGCGTATTGAAATGACTGGCTTTTTGACCCCGAATGTTTCGTGGCGCAACGTCTGACGAAACAATTCTCCCGCTCACGAAACCATTTTCCGCTTTTGGCGCAGACATCCCGAAACGGGGCCTGACTAACAATTCTCCCAACGAACCGCCGCCAAGCGGTGAACTGGGAGCCTGTCATGTCGAACGTCATTGCCATCAACGCCGCAGCCAAGAAGCACATTGCCGCTGCCCGCGCGACCACGGACGAGATGCTCCTACAGAGTATTGCCAAGGGCGGCCGTACCGCGATGCACGTGCTCTATTCCCGCCATAACGTCCGGGTTTACCGCTTCGTGCTCCGCATGGTGCGCGACACCACGATGGCCGAAGACCTGGTCAGCCAGGTGTTCCTGGACGTGTGGCGCACCGCTGCCCAGTTCGAGGGCCGCTCGCAGGTTTCCACCTGGCTGCTGTCGATCGCCCGCTTCAAGGCGCTGACCGCGCTCCGCCAGCGCAAGCATGAGGATATCGACCAGGACGACGTGCTGGAGATCGCCGACGAGGCCGCCACCCCGGAAGCCTCGCTCGACCGCGCCACCACCAGCGAGATCCTGCGCGCCTGCGTGGCCAAGCTGTCGCCGGCGCACCGGGAGATCATCAACCTGGTCTACTACCATGAGAAGTCGGTCGAGGAGGCCGGCCAGATCATCGGTATCCCGCAGAGCACGGTGAAGACCCGCATGTTCTATGCCCGCAAGCAGCTCGCCGACCTCCTGAAGGTCGCCGGCGTCGACAGCATCGCAGCATAAGTCAGCAAATTCAATAGCTTAAATAGGAGACCGCGTAACTCCGGCAATTGTCCACGAAGCCAAAAAAGTCCGGCGACGAAACAATTGAAACAATCCACGACATCACCCGGAAAAACGCGATCTCTAAACCATTAACCAACGACGCAACGCCAACCCGTAAGGAGCGAGACCATGCTGAAGCCGTCCTTCCGCCTCTTCATCGTCCCGCTCGGCGCGGTGGCGACCCTGGCCACCCTGTCGGCCCAGAACATCCAGCCCCGCGCCCAGCGCGACAATGGTTCGATGCTGGTCCGAGAGCAGGTGGTCGACTGCAGCGCCAAGGTTTCCACGGAGGTCTGTGTGATCTCCCCCAGCTCTCGCTGAACCAAAGTTTCTAACCTCCCCAAGTACCTCCAACGACCCGGCCGGGATGCCCCCCAGCCGGGTCGCTCTACGTTTGGCGACCGTTTCGTGAAGCAAGGCACGATCCGCCTCACACGGACGTGACGCGCCCCGCGCCGCCGCCGCCGTAACGACCGGCGCGATCCTCCGAAGAACATCAGGCGACCCGGGTCGGCCATCTGGCGGGCCGGACATCTGATGGACGGATCACGATGCTCAGCCTCGCCCTTGCCCTGCTTGCCGGTGTCGCCACCGTCGCCGCGCCTTGCACCCTGCCGATGCTGCCGATCCTGCTCGGAGTATCGATAGGCCAGACCGACAAGGCGCGGCCCGCGATGATCGCGCTCGGCTTTGTGATGTCATTCTCGATGGTGGCATTGCTGCTGAGCGCGATCACGCGCGCCTTCGATTTCGATCCGAACGTGCTGCGGACCGGCGCTGCGATCCTGCTCGCCGGCTTCGCACTCCTGATGATCTGGCCGACGCCGTTCGAATGGCTGACGATACAGCTCTCGCCTGCGATCGGCGGCACGGCCATTACGTCGCGTGGCGTGCTCGGCGGCTTCGTGCTCGGCAGCACGCTCGGACTGGTCTGGACGCCCTGTGCCGGCCCCGTGCTCGGCTCGATCCTGACCATCGTCGCAACCTCAAAGGATACGGCCTGGGCGAGCCTGCAGCTCGTCACCTACGCCATCGGCGCGGCGATCCCGATGCTGGCGATCGCCTATGGCGGCCAGGCGATGACCGCCCGCGTGCGCAGCATCGCAAAATTCGCCCCGCGGCTGCAGCAGGGTTTTGGCGTCGTCATCCTCGCCTTCGCTGCGCTGTCCTACTTCCAATACGACACGCTGATCGTGGCGTGGCTGACGCGTTTCTATCCCAACGGCCAGATCGGCCTGTGACACCAAGAAGGAGACACCGATGACCCTGCGCCTGCTCGCCATATCCACGCTCGTTGCCGGCTTTGGCCTCGGCGGAGCCGTCATCCCCGGCCTCTGCACGGAGGCCGATGCGCCGGCGCGGCCGGTCAACGTGGCCGCGACCGCCACGGCCGCGCAGACCGCACCCGAGTTCGTCGGCCTCAGCAACTGGTTCAATTCGCAGCCGCTGAAGCTCGCCGATCTCCGTGGCAAGGTCGTGCTGGTGGATTTCTGGACCTATGGCTGCGTCAACTGCGTCAACACGCTGCCGCACGTCACCGAGCTCTATGCCAAATACAGAGATCGTGGCCTCGTCGTGGTCGGCATCCACACGCCGGAATTCCCGTTCGAGCGTTCCGCCTCCAACGTCCAGGCCGCGCTGAAACGCCATGGCATCACCTATCCGGTGGCGCAGGACAACAACTCGCAGACCTGGAACGCCTGGCGCAACCAGTATTGGCCGGCGCAATACATCGTCGACCAGACCGGCAAGATCGTGTTCCAGCACGATGGCGAGGGGCAGTACGATCAGATCGACCGCACCATCGCACGGCTCTTGAACACAACGAGTTGAGACCGGCCGACAGCAGCCAATTGCGGCCCGGTCAGCCACTTGACCGGGCGGCACCGGCCGTGATGTCTGCCGCTGACCATGGATGCAGCGGCAAATCCGAATGAAGTACGGCTGCGCAGGGGATCCTCGCTCAGGGAAAGGCTGGTCCGGGCGGGCTCCGGCGCCGTCCTGTTGCTGATCCTCGTTCCGGGCCTGCTGACCTGGGCCTCAGGCGGCCACCCATTGATCGCTGCGTTCTGGGCCGCGCCGATCGGATTGTTCCTGATCGGCGTTGCCGCCCTTGAGCGCAATGTGGCCTGGATCATCACGCGCGACGGCATCCTGATCGGCAAACAGCTTCCGTTCGGGCCCGTGCAGAAGCGACTGATCGGCCATCACGACATTGCGGACATCCGCGTCCGCAGGAACAGGCTCAGCTATCCCGCGAGCTTCAGCTTTGTTTGCAGGCTGGCATCAGGCGATGTCCTGATCTCGCCACCGCTGCCGGACATCACGCGCATCAACGAAACCACAGCTAAGGTCGCAGGACTCCTCGGCCTTCCCGATGCCGAGCCCATCGACAACCCGCTCGATGCCGGCACGTCCGAGCTCACGCTTGGCTCCCCGGTCAGCCTCTATCTCGGTCGCATCGTTCGAATGGCGGTGCCGGTCCTGGCCGGCCTGTGCGCCGTGCCATTCCTGATCGCCTTCTGGCTCGGCAAGTCGGAACTGGCGCTCGGATTGCTGTTGCCGCTCGGCTTGCTCGCAGCCTTTGCCCTCTACCGCTACGCGTACCGGCTCGCCGGCGCATTCTGGATCGTCAGGCATGGCGAGATCCGCATCGAGCGGGTCGGGTTGAAGGGTGAATTATACGTCGAGACGATCCGGGCGGGCGACGTCGCCGCGATCGAGGTCGACAAGCCCGACGCAGAGGGTTGGACCTGCACCATCAGCATCCGCCTGAACAACGGCCAAACCTTCCGCAGCCCGATCAAGCACGACGAAAACGGGGCACGCGCCGTGTGCGCAGAAATCATCCGACGGCTGAATGCCGCTCCGGAGGCCGAAAAGCTGACGGGATAGCTCGCTTCTGCAGCAAAAGGCGCCGTATTGTCGTCGCGGCCGGCATGATAGGCTCCGCGTCGGAAGCGACATAGGTGTTCAGCGATGTTCGAAGGTTGGGATGCCGTCGCGCTCGCCCGGGCGCAGTTTGCCTTCACGATGTCGTTCCATATCATCTTCCCGGCGTTTTCGATCGGGCTGGCGAGCTATCTCGCGGTGCTGGAAGGCCTGTGGCTGATCACGAAGCGCGAGGTCTTCATCAACCTGTTCAATTACTGGCTGAAGATCTTCGCGGTCGCCTTCGGCATGGGCGTGGTGTCGGGCATCGTGATGTCCTACCAGTTCGGCACCAACTGGGCGGCCTTCGCCGACAAGACCGGCCCGGTGATCGGGCCCCTGATGGCCTATGAGGTGCTGACCGCGTTCTTCCTCGAGGCGGGCTTCCTCGGCGTGATGCTGTTCGGGCTCGAGCGCGTCGGCCCCAGGCTGCATTTCCTGGCGACCCTGATGGTCGCGATCGGCACGCTGATCTCGGCGTTCTGGATTCTCTCCGCCAATTCCTGGATGCAGACCCCGACCGGCCACGCCATCAACGCCGACGGGCAGTTCGTCGCCGCCGACTGGCTCAAGCTGATCTTCAACCCGTCGTTCCCCTACCGCCTCGTGCACATGGTGCTGGCAGCGTATCTGACCACCGCGCTGGTGGTCGGCGCGGTCGGCGCCTACCATCTGCTGCGCGACCAGCATCTCGCCGGCGCCCGCGTGATGTTCTCGATGGCGATGTGGATGGCGACCTTGGTCGCGCCGATCCAGATCCTCGCCGGCGACCAGCACGGCCTCAACACGCTGGAGCATCAGCCGACCAAGATCATGGCCATGGAAGGCCATTTCGTGAGCCACAAGGATGGCGCGCCGCTGATCCTGTTCGGCTGGCCCAACCAGACTGCTGGGCGGATCGACTACGCGATCGAGATTCCGAAGCTCGGCTCCGTCATTCTCAAGCATTCGCCGGATGCGCCGATGGCCGGTCTCGACACCGTGCCGCGTGAAAACTGGCCGCCGGTGCCGATCACCTTCTGGTCGTTCCGCATCATGGTCGGGCTCGGCTTCCTGATGCTGGGGCTCGGCATGCTGAGCCTGTGGCTGCGCTGGCGCGGCAGGCTGTACCACTCGCCGCTGCTGCATCGGTTCGCGATGGTGATGGGGCCGGCGGGCTTCATCGCGGTGCTGGCGGGCTGGATCACCACCGAGACCGGACGGCAGCCGTTCACGGTGTATGGCCTGCTGCGTACCGCGGACTCGGTCTCGCCACTCGCGGCGCCCGCGGTCGGCTCCTCGCTGATCGCGTTCATCATCGTCTATTTCATCGTGTTCATCGCCGGCGTCGTCTATCTGCTGCGACTGATGGCGCAGCCGCCCCATCCCGGTGAGCACGGCCCGTCGAAGGACCTGCCCGCCCGCGCCGCCGGCATCACGCCGGCCGCCGGCACGGTCGCGGAGGGCGCACGATGAGCATCGCGATCGACCTCGCCACCGTCTGGGCCTTCATCATCGCCTTTGCCGTGTTCGTCTATGTCGTGATGGACGGTTTCGATCTCGGCCTCGGCATTCTCTTCCCGTTCTTCCCGAACAAGGCCGATCGCGACGTCATCATGAACAGCGTTGCTCCCGTGTGGGACGGCAACGAGACCTGGCTGGTGCTCGGCGGCGGCGGCATGATGGCGGCGTTTCCGCTGGCCTATGCGGTGCTGATGCCGGCACTCTACACGCCGATGATCGTGATGCTGCTCGGCCTCGTGTTCCGCGGCGTCGCCTTCGAATTCCGCTGGCGCACCCAGAAGGAGCGCAACAAATGGGACGTCGCCTTCGCCGGCGGCTCCATTCTTGCCGCCCTTGCCCAGGGCATTGCGCTCGGCGCCATCCTGCAGGGCGTGCATGTCGAGGGCCGTCACTATGCCGGCGGCTGGTGGGACTGGCTGACGCCGTTCAGCATCCTGACCGGCGTCTCGCTGGTGGTCGGCTATGCGCTGCTCGGCGCGACCTGGCTGGTCATGAAGACCGAGGATAGCTTGCGCGAGCGCGCCTATCATTTCAGCTGGATTCTCCTGATCGCGATGCTGGTCGCGATCGGCGCGGTCAGCGTCGCGACGCCGTTCCTGCATGTGCAGTACATCCATCGCTGGTTCGCCTGGCCGAACATCATCCTGACCGCGCCGGTGCCGATCGCGGTCGCCGCCGTCACCGCGATGCTGCTGCGCGCGCTCGCCAACAAGTACGACTACCAGCCGTTCTTCCTGACGCTGGCGCTGTTCGCGCTGTCCTATGCCGGGCTCGGCATCAGCATGTATCCCTACATCGTGCCGCAGAGCATCACGATCTGGCAGGCGGCTTCGCCGGAGAACAGCCAGGTGTTCATGCTGTTCGGCGTCTCCATCCTGATCCCGCTGATCCTCGCCTACACCGCCTGGGCCTATTGGGTGTTCCGCGGCAAGGTGCGGCACGGCGCCGGCTACCACTGATGGCCGTTGATCCAAATCAACGCCCGCTGGCGCAGCGGCTGCTGTGGTTCGCGGTGCTCTGGCTCGGCGGCGTCGGCACGGTGGCACTGATCTCGCTGGTGCTGCGATTCTGGATCGCGCCGAAATAAGGCAGGTTGTGCGCTGCGCCGGTTCGTGCCGTTCATAAAAAACAGAGGCATTCCAGCAGGGTATCGGCCACGCCCGCCCTAAACTTGCCATCAAACTGTCACTGAGGTTTGATGTTCCGCGATTTGGGTGGAGCAACCATTGGCGGCACGCCACAAGGAGAGCTTTGCATGACGAAACTTCGTCACTCGGTCTGGATGCTGCTTGCCGCGACCACGCTTGCGCTGTCGACATCGCAAGGCTTTGCGCAGCCGCGTCCCGATGCCGACGAGCCGGGCCTGGTCGCCGATGACTCCTACGCGCTCGATCCCGAGTGGCAGAAGCAGGTGGTATACTATCGCACCAACGAGGCGCCGGGCACCATCATCGTCGTGACCGCCGAGCGGCACCTTTATCTCGTGCAGGGCAATGGCCGCGCGATCCGCTACGGCATCGGCGTCGGCCGCGAAGGTTTCACCTGGCAGGGCCTGGTCAACATCACCCGCAAGGCCGAGTGGCCGGACTGGACGCCGCCGCCGGAGATGATCGCGCGCCAGCCCTATCTGCCGCGCTTCATGGCGGGCGGCCCGGGCAATCCGCTCGGCGCGCGCGCGATGTATCTGGGCACCACGGTCTACCGCATCCACGGCACCAATCGGCCCGACACGATCGGCACCGCCGTGTCGTCCGGCTGCTTCCGTCTCGTCAACAACGACGTCGCCGACCTCTACAGCCGCGTCCCCGTCGGCACCAGGGTGGTGATCCGGCAGAAGCCCGAACTGTAGCTTTACCCCGCCTTCGATATCCCTTCCTTCTTCCCGATTATTCGAGAGAGAGAACCCATGCGTACATTTCGAGGCGGCCTGCTGATCGGGCTCGCGGTCGCCGTGCTGGTTGGGGCCGCCGCCATCACTTATGAGCGCTACGACACCAAGACGCTGAAGCGCACCATCCGCCGCGGCGAGGTGCTGTGCGGCGTCAACAAGGGCCTGCCCGGCTTCTCGATCCCCGACGACAAGGGCAACTGGAGCGGCTTCGACGTCGACTTCTGCCGCGCGGTGGCGGCGGCGATCTTCGACGATCCGACGAAGGCGAAGTTCATTCCGCTCGACGCCAGCGAGCGCTTCAAGGAACTGCAGGCCCGCAAGGTCGACATCCTCTCCCGCAACTCGACCTGGAGCATGTCGCGCGAGACCAATTACGACCTCTATTTCCCGGCGGTCGCCTATTATGACGGCGAAGGCTTCATGCTGCCGAAATCGCGCAACATCGATTCCGCGCTCGACCTGAACGGCAGCAAGGTCTGCGTGCAGGCCGACACGACGACGGCGCTGAACCTCGCCGACTATTTCCGTGCCAACAACATGAAGTACACGGAGATGAAGTTTCCGAAGCTCGATGAGGTCGTGAAGGCCTATGACACCGGCCAGTGCGACACCATCACGGCCGACGCCTCGCAGCTCTACGCGCTACGCCTCAACATGTCGAAGCCCGGCGACCACACCATCCTGCCCGACATCATCTCCAAGGAGCCGCTCGCGCCTGTCGTTCGTCTCCGTGACGACGACTGGATGATGATCGTGAAATGGACGCTGTATGCGATGATCAACGCGGAAGAGCTCGGCATCACCTCGAAGAACATCGACGAGGCACTGAAGTCGAAGAAGCCCGAAGTGATGCGCCTGGTCGGCACCGAGGGCGCCTATGGCGAGGACCTCGGTCTCACCAAGGACTGGGCCGCCCGCATCATCCGCCGCGTCGGCAATTACGGCGAGGTCTACGACCGCAACGTCGGCGCCGAGTCCAAGCTGAAGATCCCGCGCGGCCTCAACCAGCTCTGGAGCGCCGGCGGCATCCAGTACGCGCCGCCGATCAGGTAAGTTGGGCAGTAGGCGCCTCCACGCCCACAGTGTCGTCCCCCGCGAAAGCGGGGGCCCCAGTACGCCGCGGCTTCTCGGCTCAAGCACAGTCGTCTCTGGAATACTGGGTCGCCCGCTCCAGTGCGCAATTGCGCACAAGGCGGGCGATGACACCTATGAGGTGGCGACGCCGCGGCTCCGACCTCAATACCCCTTGCCGCGCGCCAGTTGATCCGCGTGGAAGTTGCTGTCGCCGAACAGCTCCTGGCAGACCCGCGCGCGCTTCATGAAGAAGCCGATGTCGAACTGGTCGGTCATGCCCATGCCGCCATGCATCTGCACGCCTTCCTGCACGGCCAGGGTCGCCGTGGCGCCGGCGCGCGCCTTCGCCACGGACACTGCCGTGCCAGCCTTATCGAGATCAGTATCGAGCGCCTGCAGCGCCTTCAGCACCGCCGCACGCGTGATCTCGATCTCGATGTAGAGCTGCGCGGCGCGGTGCTGCAGCGCCTGGAATTCGCCGATCGCCTTGCCGAACTGCTTGCGTTCCTTGAGATACATCACGGTGCGGCCGAACACCTCCTCGGAGAGGCCGACCATCTCGGAGGCGACAGCGCCGCGGCCGATGTTGAGCACGCCGTCGAGCAGGCCATAACCCTGATCGACCTCGCCGAGCACGCTGTCGGCATTGACCTCGACATTGTCGAACACGATTCTTGCAGCGTTATGAGAGTCCACCATCGCGGTGCGCTCGACCGCGAGGCCCTTGGCCTTCGGATCGACCAGGAACAAGGTCAGCCCGTTCCTGTCACCGGCCGCGCCCGCGCTGCGCGCCGCGACGATCAAGAGGTCAGCGGTGTGGCCGTCGACCACGAACGCCTTGTCGCCGGAAAGCTTGAACCCGTTGCCGGAACGAACCGCCTGCAATTTGGTCTGCAACGGACGATGCTTTGCACCTTCATCGATCGCGAGCGCCGCCAGCAGCGAACCGTCGGCGATCTTGGGCAGATGCTGCGCCTTCTGCGCCTCGCTGCCGCCGCGCGACAGTGCCGAGGCCGCGAGCACCGAGGTCGCGAGGAACGGCGACGGCATCAAGGTGCGGCCGATCTCCTCCATCACGATGCCGGCCTCGACCGCGCCGAGCCCGCTGCCGCCGAATTGCTCCGGCACCAGCAGGCCGGAGAAGCCCATCTCGGCAAAGGTTTTCCAGAGGTCACGCGAGAAGCCGGTGGCATCCTTTGCATCGCGAAGGTTGCGCAGATGCGACACGGGTGCCTTGTCGCTGATGAGGCCGCGCGCGCTGTCGCGCAGCAGGGTTTGTTCTTCGGTGAGGACGAGAGCCATTGGTGTATCCGCTATTCTGATCTTCGATCACATTCACTGTTGACCCTCATGGTGAGGAGGCGCCCTGGCGCCGTCTCGAACCACGAGGCCGATATTCGCACCCTCATCCTTCGAGACGCGCGTTCCGCGCTCCTCAGGATGAGGGATTCTCATTCACGCCCCCGGCAGATCCAGGATGCGCTTGGCGACGATGCCGAGCATCACCTCCGACGTGCCGCCCTCGATCGAGTTCGCCTTGGTGCGCAACCAGGCGCGCGGACGCGCGCCGCCCCTGGAGCGGTCGCTTTCCCATTCCAGCGCGTCGATGCCGCCGGCCGACATCAGGATCTCGTAGCGACGCTTGTTGAGCTCGGTGCCGTAATATTTCATCGCCGAGGAGAACGCCGGGTGCGACTGGCCGGCCTTGGCCAGATCGACCGCGCGCTCGGCAGCGGCTGCAAGCGCAGCTTCATCGACCTCGAAGCTCGCGATCTGGCTGCGCAGCTGCGCATCGTCGAGCCGGCCGTGATCGTCGGCGCCGACGGAGTCGGCCGCGATCTGGCCGAGCGGACGGCCGACGCCGCGCTCGCCCATGCCCGAGATCATCGCCCGCTCATGCTGCAGCAGGTATTTCGCGACATCCCAGCCGCGATTGACGGTGCCCACGACGTGCGACTTCGGCACGCGCACATTGTCGAAGAAGGTTTCGCAGAACGGCGAGTAGCCGGAGATCAGCAGGATCGGCTTCGTCGTCACGCCCTTCGAGGCCATGTCGAACAGGATGAAGCTGATGCCGTCATGCTTCTTCGCGGCGGGATCGGTGCGAACCAGGCAGAAGATCCAGTCGGCATAATTGGCATAGGACGTCCAGATCTTCTGGCCGTTGATGACATAGTGATCGCCGTCGCTCTCGGCGCGGGTCTGCAGCGAGGCAAGGTCGGAGCCGGCGTTCGGCTCGGAATAGCCCTGGCACCAGCGGATCAGGCCCGCGGTGATCTTCGGCAGATGCTCCTTCTTCTGCTCTTCGGTGCCATATTTCAGCAGCGCCGGCCCGAGCATCGAAATGCCGAACGAGGTCAGCGGTTGCCGCGCGCCGATCGCCGCCATCTCCTGCCGCACGATCTTGGCCTGTTCGCCGTCAAGGCCGCCGCCGCCATATTCCTTCGGCCAGTGCGGCACGGTCCAGCCCTTGTCGCGCATCCGTTCGAACCAGACGCGCTGCGCGTCGGAGGAATATTTCGCGTTACGGCCGCCCCAGAACGTGTCGCCGTCCGAGGTCATCGGCTTGCGCATTTCCGGCGGGCAGTTCTGCTCCAGCCAGGCGCGGGTTTCACTGCGGAATTTTTCGAGATCAGACATTGAGGCGTTTCCGGGGTCGGGATTGACGAATTGGATTCGACCTTAGTCACAGCACCGCCGAATTCAATATGTCTTGCGACCGCGCCATGCTCTGGCGTCGGTGGTCAGTGCACGCGATCGGGTGTATGCGCGAAGTGAGATAACAATTGAAAAACAAGGGGAAACCGTCATGCGGCTGAAACTGCTTTCGCCTGGCGAAATGAACGCTGCACAAAAAGAAACCTATGACGAGTCGATTGCCGGCAAGCGCGGCGCCCCGCCGGCGCCGATGATGGCCTGGCTGAACAGCCCCGAAATGGCACGGCACGCTACAAGGCTCGGCGAGGTCTTGCGCTTCGACACGATCTTTCCGCCAAAGCTGTCGGAGATCGCGATCCTCGTCACCGCGCGGCACTGGACCGCGCATTACGAATGGTACGCGCACAAGCGGCTGGCGCTGAAGGGCGGCATGGATCCAAAGCTGATCGAGGACATCCGCGTTCGCCGCACCCCGCATTTCGACGATCCCAAGGCGAAGATGATCTACGACGTCGCCAAGGCGCTGCATGAGGGCCACGGCCTGCCGAGGGCGCTGTATGATGAGGCGGTCGAGGTGCTCAGCCTGCGCGGCGTGGTCGAGGTGATCGGCCTCTGCGGCTACTACACCATGGTGTCGATGACGCTGAACACGTTCGAGTTCGAGGTGCCCGGCGGGGAGCTGTCCGAGCTGGCGTAGCCGCCCGGTCCACCATCATTGCCGGTCCGGAAACGCTGGGTTTCAGGATCGGCCGCTCGTGCTCCGGCGGAGTTGGACTATATCGAAGGCGAAGCCTCGCCGCTGACCGCCGGGGCGTGAGTCCAACTGGAGCCGTCCCATGCCGCAGAATCCTCCCATCATCGCCGGGACCCGGATCGGGCATGTCCATCTCAAGGTCGCCGATCTCGAACGCGCGCTCGGCTTCTATTGCGGCGTGCTGGGCTTCGAGCTGATGCAGAAAATGGGCTCGGCGGCGGCCTTCATCTCCGCCGGCGGCTATCATCACCACATCGGCCTCAACACCTGGGAGAGCAAGGGCGGCCATCCGCCGCCGCCGGGTACCACCGGCCTCTTCCACACCGCGATCCTCTACCCGACCCGCGCCGCACTCGCCGACGCGCTGCATCGGGTGATCTCATCAGGCATCCAGCTCGACGGCGCCAGCGACCATGGTGTCAGCCAGGCGCTGTACTTGCGCGACCCCGACGAGAACGGCGTCGAGCTCTATTGGGACCGGCCCGAGGCCGAATGGCCGCGCACCGCGGATGGAAAGCTGGCGATGTTCACGCAGCGGCTCGATCTGGACGATCTGCTGCGGGCGCGGGAGGGGTAATCTTGTAGCCCGGATGAAGCGCAGCGAAATCCGGGATAGGTCTCGCCTCATGTCGACGTCGGCCCCGGATTGCGCTTCGCTCCATCCGGGCTACGCCCGCGGACCATGACCATCACCGCTGCGATGACCTCCAGCCCGATACACCCGTAAAACGGCAACGCGTAGCCGCCGGAGAGATCGCGCAGCAGACCGACCACGCCGGGGCCGAACGCGTAGGTGACCTGGTTGATCGCGGTGATCAGGCTGATCAGCACGCCGAACGCGCGCGGATCGAACTCGCGCTGCACGATCAACGCCGGCAGCGTGATCAGATTGCCGACGGAGAAGCCGAACAGCCCGCAGGCCGCGATCAGCGCGATGTCGCTGCGCAGGTTGATCACGACGAGCAGCGCGATCGCCTGGCTCAGGAACGACAGCGCCGAGGCGAGTCGCTGGTTCAGCTGGTCGATCACAAAGGAGAACGAGACGCGGCCGACCACGGCCATCGCGGTGAGCAACGCCATCGCCACAGTGGCGCGCTCACGGCCAATCACGCCGTCCAGGAAAGTGATGAGGTGGACGATGAAGCCGACCTGGGCGAATAGCACCAGCGCGAACGCGGTCGAGACCGAGAGGAAGCCGATATCGCGGAACGCCCGCGCCCGGACCTGCGTCGGCGACGGCGCATCCATTGCGGCGGCCGTGACGGCGCGGAGATGCACCGGCGGCTCGCCGACGAAGATCAGGATGATCGGGACCATCGTCACGACCAGCAACACGGCGGATGCGATCATCGCGCCGGCGAAGCCGAAATAGCCGATCCCGGCGACCAGCAAGGGCACGCCGACGATACCGCCAAAACTGGCGCCGTTCAGCGCCAGGCTGATCGCCATACCGCGCTTGGTGTCGAACCAGAGGCCGAGCGTGTTGGTGATGATGCCGAGGCTGGTGCCGGCCCAGCCGAAGGCGAGCACGGCATTCGCAAGATAGAGCTGCCAGGGCGTGGTGACCCAGCCGATCGAGAGCGCCGCCGCGGCCATCGCAAAGGTGCCGGCGATCAGGCAATTCCTTGGACCGAATGCCTTGATCGCCTCGCTCGCGAAGGCGACCAGCACGGCGCCGAACAGATAGAAGAACGTGGTGCCGGAGGAGATCAGCGAGGTCGGCCAGCCGTGCTGGCGATGCAGCTCGGCGACATAGACACTCTGGCCGTAGAAGCCGAGCCCCCAGCCGAAGGTCGCGAGCAGGAAGCAGACGGCGACGATCCGCCAGCCGTCATAGCGGTAGGAGGTCTCGTCGATCGTGCTGCGCGTATGCGTGGATGCGTCCATCTTGTGCTCTTTGCGTCTCACATCAGGTCAGGAATCGTTCGGTCCTGACGATGTAAGAAGGCCCGCAAGGCGATCACTTCGATGGCGATCGAAGTGTCAGCTGTTGGCAGCAAGAGGACATTTTTGGGCATGATCTCATCGGAAAACCGCGCCACACTTTGCGCTAACGCGGCCCTTCGGGTCCGGATCATGCCTAGAGACTCGGCTCCGGAAACTCGTCGACCTCGCGCAGTTTCGCCCGCCGCTTGGCGAAGGACGCGAACGACAGCACGGCGAGCCCCAGCAGCACCGGCGGAAACACCACCATGTTGACGGCGTTCCAGCCGTAATGCGCAAGCAGCTGGCCCGACGAGAACGAGCCGATCGCCATCATGCCGAACACCAGGAAATCGTTGAAGGCCTGCACCTTGTTGCGCTCCTGCGGCCGGTGCGTTTCCAGCACCAGCGCGGAGGCGCCGACGAAAGCGAAATTCCAGCCCACGCCGAGCACGATCAGCGTCGCCCAGAAGTGCGGCGCGGTGATGCCGGAGAGCCCGATCATCGCGGCCACCGCCTCCAGCGTCAGGCCAAGCGCGACGATGCGCGGTGCGCCGAAGCGCGCGATCAGCGAGCCCGTGAAGAAGCTCGGGCCGTACATCGCCACGATGTGCCACTGAATGCCGAAATTGGAATCGCTGACCGTGAGCCCGCACATCTTCATCGCGAGCGGCGCCGAGGTCATCACGAGGTTCATCATGGGATAGGCGATCACGCCGCACAGCGCCGCGGCGATGAAGCGCGGCTGCCTTGCGATCTGCAGCAGCGGCCGGCCGCCATGCAGGTCGGCCGCCGCCGGCTTCGGCGCATGCACGCCGGCGAGAATCGCCATCGCCACCAGCGCGACGGCCGCCTGCACCACGAAGGAGAACGCGAACAGATACGGTGACCAGAACTCCATGGTCCATTGCACGAGCTGCGGCCCGAGCACGCCGGCGAACACGCCGCCCGCCATCACCCACGACACCGCCTTCGGCCGGAACGCGGCGCTGGCGCCGTCGGCCGCGGCAAAACGATAGGATTGCGCCACCGCGCCATAGAGCCCGCCGAGGAAGGTCGCGCCGCAGAACAGCCAGAACGAGGCGTGCAGGATCGCCCATGCCCCGAGCATGCCGGTCAGCGCGCCGCAGAAGGTGCCGATGATGAAGGCAACGCGGCGGCCGTAGGCGCGCGAGATCCAGCCGGTCGGCAGCGTGCCGGCGGCGAGCCCCAGCACATACATCGACAGCGGCACGGTCGCGAGCGAGATGTCCGGCGCCAGCGTCGCGCCGACGATCGAGCCGGTCGCGAAGATGACGGCCGAATTGGCTCCCGTCAGCGCCTGCGCCGCCGCCAGCAGCAGCACATTGCGCCGCGCGCGCGTATCGTCGTCGGTCTCGGCAGTGGCTGTCACGTCGATCATCAGGCGTTCCCGCGGCCCCGGCGGGAGCCCTTGTTTGGCCGGCACTATGGAGAGACGCAGCAGGTCGATCAACCAGCGCAAAACGACGAACGCCATGCGGGATGTGCACGGTGCGTCGGGGATTGCCCACCCTTCAGAAATCGTAGGGCGGATTAGCCGAAGGCGTAATCCGCCGACCGGTGTTGCGGCAATGGCGGATTACGCTTCGCTAATCCGCCCTACGATTCTATCGCATGATCCTCTTCCCCGCCCGCTTGTCCGCACGCAGCGCGCCGGCCCTGTGGGCCTTGGAGCGCGACGTTGGCGTCGGCGGCGGGAAACGCCATTCGAGCGCCAGCGTGGCGGCGAAGCCGAAGAAGCTGGAGCGGCTCATGCCCATGCCGGCGGCGTGGCGGTCGATCTTGGCGATCAGGCTCTTCGGCAGATAGACGTTGACGCGCTCGGAGGGATCGGGCGGATCGACGCCGACCATGAAGAACGCCGCGACATCGGAGCCCTTCGGCGGCACGATGGTCTCGATCGGCGTCGGCTCCGGCATCGGCCGGCCCTGCTCGGCCCAGCCGTCGACCGCCTGCGCGAGTGCTGCTTCCGCGCGCTCGATCGCCTCCTCCTGCGAGCGCCCGGCGACGACGCAGCCCGGAAAGTCCGGAAACCACGCGCCGAACGCACCGCGAGGCCCGCGCTCGAGCACTGCCGGATAGAGCCGTCGTTTCATGCTGGCCTCCTGCGTCGAGGTATGCTATTTCACACACCATGGTGTGTCAAATGACACATTCACCTGACGAGGTGCCCCGCATGGACCGGCAGACCGAGCTCCGCATCATCCGCGCGGCCTATGCCAAACAGATCGCGGCCGCCGTCCGCGTCGACAATGCGCGCGTGATCGAGGCGTTCGCCACGATCCCTCGCGAGGATTTCGTCGGGCCCGGACCATGGATGATGCGGCGGATGAACGGCTACGTGCCGACGCCCGACGCCGATCCGGTCTATCTCTACACCGACAATCTGGTTGGCCTGGTGCCTGAGCGCGGCCTCAACAACGGACAGCCCTCGCTGCATGCCTATCTGATGCAACAGGCGGCGCCCGCGGCCGGCGACCACGTGGTGCATGTCGGAACCGGGACCGGCTATTACACCGCGATACTCGCCCATCTGGTCGGGCCGTCCGGCCGGGTGACGGGAATCGAATTTGATGGCGATCTCGCCGCGCGCGCCCGCGCCAATCTGGCATCGTTTGGCAATGTCGAGATCATCGCAGGCGACGGCACGCAGGTGCCGTTCGATCCGGCCGACGTCATCTATGTCAATGCCGGCTGCACGCAGCCGGCGGAGCGCTGGTTGAGCAACCTTGCCAACCGCGGTCGCCTGATCCTGCCGATGACGTCGAATGACGGTTTTCGCAGCCTCGCACCCGAGCGCATCGCGCAGGCCGGCGCGGTGTTCTGCATTTGGCGCGGCGGCACCGACTACTACGCGACATGGATCTCGCCGGTGGCGATCTTTCCCTGCGCCGGCGGCCGCGACGAGGCCTCCGAGAAGGCGCTTGCAGACGCTTTTGCGCGCGGCGGCTGGGACAAGGTCACGCGGCTTTATCGCGACAGCGACATTCCCGACGAGCGCTGCTGGGTTCGCGGCGAGGGATGGTGTCTGGCGTTCGAATGATCCGCCCGACGATCACGTTCGCGCAAACATCAGCATCATGTTGTTGGCGGGCATCTCGAAGCTGCCGGCGAGCTTCAATCCGACACCGCCCGCAAGCTTCTCGAGATCTGCGATGTCGCGCACACCCCAATCCGCGTCGCGCTCGCGCAAGGAGGTGTCGAACACCGCATTGCTGAGCGCGGTGTGCTTGCCGTCGCGCTTGAACGGGCCATACAGAAACAGCCGCCCGTCCGGCCGCAACTGCCGCGCGGCGCCGGCGAACAGGCCTTCGGCGACACTCCACGGCGCGATGTGGATGACATTGGCGCAGAAGATCGCGAGCAATTTATCCGGCCCCTCGCCTTCCGCAGGCGCGACCTGCCAGGCGGGATCGGAGAGATCGATCCGCTGTGGCTCGCGGATGTTGGCGAGGCCTGAATGCGTGCGCCAGGCCTCGATGCTGCGCAGATGCGACGGCTGCAGATCGCTCGGCCACCAGACGATGTCGGGCGTATGCCCGGCAAAGAACACAACATGCTGGCCGGTGCCGCTGCCGGCCTCCAGCACGTCGCCGGATCGTCCGGCGAGAAACCCCTTCAGCACATCCCAGATCGGCGCATGATTGCGATGGAACGCCGCCGCATCGAGCCGCCCGTCTGCTTCCACCCGCCGGCCATCCTTGCCGAACTCCACCACATATTCCGCCACGTCGCTCTCCCGTCCGCTATCATACGTTAACCCCGGCTCGACCCCGCCTATTCTCCACGTTGCCAGCCAATGGTCTTTGTGCTTTTCACCTCCTATATTGCGCCTTTGGCGCAGAGATTTAAGCCCGGGAAACGCCTTTGATCGCCCATCTTTCCAAGCCGGCCCTGGTCCTGGCGCTGCTGGCCGGCACCGCCGCTCCGGTATCAGCCCAAACGCCCGCGGACGGCCAGAAACTCGCCTTCGACCGCAGCAAGGGCAATTGCCTGACCTGCCATGTCATCAAGGGCGGCGACCTGCCCGGCTCGATCGGCCCGGAACTGACCGACCTGAAAAACAAATACAGCCGTGACGAGCTGATCGCGATCGTCACCGACGAGACCAAGCGCAACCCGCTGACCGTGATGCCTCCCTTCGGACGGAACCGGATCCTGTCCGAGAAGGAGATCAATTCGGTGGTGGATTTCCTGCAGACGCTGTGACGCGCGGGATTTGAGGAGATTTCGATGAGCATCATGAGCCCCGAGTTTTTCGCCAATCGCCGCCTGGTGCTGAAGGGCATCGGCGTCGCCGCGCTGGTCGGCTTCGGCGTCATTCCGCTCGACGTGCCGCAGGCGCTCGCCGCCGCGAACGACAAATATCCGGAAGAGGCGTTCAAGCAGAAGACCGAGGCCGAGGCGATCAAGGCGCTCTATGGCAAGACGCCTGAAGCATCCGACAAGGTGAAGATGGACGCGCCCGAGATTGCCGAGAACGGCGCCGTGGTGCCGATCGCGGTAACGACGACGCTGGCAGACGTCACCTCGATCTCGTTCCTGGTCAGCGAGAACCCGATCACGCTGGTCGCGTCCTACAGGATTCCCGCCGGCACGCTGCCTGCTGTCGGCAACCGCATCAAGATGGCGAAGACCAGCAACGTCATCGTGCTCGTCGAAGCCGGCGGCAAGCTCTACAGCGCCACCAAGGAAGTCAAAGTCACCGTCGGCGGCTGCGGCGGTTAATGCGCGCATGATCCGGAAAAGTGGACACCGGTTTTCCGATCAGATCATGCGCCAGACAAGATAAGGAGCAGTGAGATGGCATCGAGCATTCGCGTGCGCGCAACGTCCAACGGCGACACCACCGAGGTGCAGGCGCTGATCCAGCACCCGATGGATTCCGGCTTCGTCAAGGACGCCAAGGGCGAGATCATTCCGCCGCATTTCATCCAGCAGCTGACCTTCGAGTATGACGGCAAGCCGGTGTTCCTCGCCGACTGGGGCGGCGGCGTCTCCAAGGACCCCTACGTGAAATTCTCCTTCAAGGGCGGCAAGAAGGGCGACGACCTCAAGGTGAGCTGGAGCGACAACAAGGGCGCCACCGACTCCACCACGGCGAAGATTCAATGATGTGGCGCGTCGCACTTCCCCTCGCCACCGCCTTTGCGGTGAGCCTGCTCGCGCTGGCGCCGATCACGCGCGCGGCCGACGCGGTCAATCCCGAGGCCGACAAGAAGGCGTTCCAGAAGTTCTTCACCGACAAGTTTCCCAAGGTGAAGTTCGACGATTTCGTCAACGGTCCCTATTCGATGAATGAGGACCTGCACAAGCAGTGGGAAGAGAAGGAGCAGTTTCCGCCCTACGAGTTCTCGCTCGAAGCCGGCAAGGAGATGTTCTCGAAGCCGTTCAAGAACGGCAAATCCTATGAGGATTGCTTCCCCAATAAAGGCATCGGCATCCGCCAGAACTATCCCTATTTCGACGAGAAGGAAGGCAAGGTCGTCACCCTCGAGCTCGCGCTCAACCGCTGCCGCGAGGCCAATGGCGAAGCGCCGTTTTCCTATGTGAAGGACGAGATGGCGGCGCTGACCGCGTACATGGCCTACACCTCGCGCGGCAAGCCGATGGACATCAAGATACCCAGCGATCCGCGCGCGCTCGAAGCCTATGAGAAGGGCAAGGAATATTTCTACACCCGCCGCGGCCAGCTCAACTTCTCCTGCGCCACCTGCCATGTGCAGAGCCCGGGCGAGCGCATCCGCGCCGAAATACTGGCGCCGGCGCTCGGCATTTTGAACGCGATGCCTATCTATCGCTCGGAATGGTCCGGCATGGGCACGACCAGCCGCCGCTTCACCACCTGCAACAGCCAGATCCGTGGCGTGCCGCTCAGCCCGCAGGACGACGAATATCGCAACGTCGAATATTACCTCTCCTATGTCAGCAATGGACTGCCGATCTCGGGGCCGGGAGCCAGACCATGAGCGCGGCCATGAAGATGACACTCTTGGCAGGCGCGATGGCGCTGTTGGCCGGCACGGGCGCGGCGGAAGCCGCGTCCGAGGCCGACTACAAGGCGGCCTATGCCGCGGCCGAAGCTGCGAACAAGGAAGCGGGCGCATTGCGCAATCAATGGACCACGACGGCATCCACCCTCGCCGCGTCGAAGAAGGCCGCCGATGCCGGCGATTTCGATGCGGCGCTGGCACAGGCCAGGGAAGCCGAAGCACTGGCGAAAGCATCGATCTTCCAGGCGACGTCGGAGAAGGAACGCTGGAAGGATTTGGAAATCCGCTGACGCGTTATGGGTGGAGCGCCGCTGCACGCACACGGCACTCTCTCTCCCGCTTGCGATCTGTGCGGCTGAGCATGAGTTAGGGACGCACCGGCGGAAGGGTTCCCTCCCCCCTTGTGGGGGAGGGTTAGGGAGAGGGGTAAGCCGCACGGGCGGTGATCGTGGCTTACCCCTCTCTCCAACTCTCCCCCACAAGGGGGGAGAGAGCCCTACCACCGCCCGCGTGGCTTTAGACCTGATGCGCGCGTTGATGCGACGTGGCGCGCGGAGACGTTAGAGAGTGATGAAGATCCGCCGCCGGGAGCTGTTGAAGGCGAGTGCTGCGATCGCGCTGGCGGGCAGCCTGCCGCGGCTGGCGCGGGGCGCCGACACATCGGGCGTCTACGATCTCGAGCGCTTCGGCAATGCGCGCATCCTGCACACGACAGATACGCATGCGCAGCTGAGGCCCGTGTTCTTCCGCGAGCCCAGCGTCAATCTCGGTGTCGGCGCGATGGCAGGGCAGCCGCCGCATCTGGTCGGCAAGGCGTTTCTGGATCGGTTCGGCATCCGCCCCGACAGCGCCGATGCCTATGCCTTCACCTGCGTCGAGTTCGAGAAGGCGGCGCCCCGCTTCGGCAAGCTCGGCGGCTTCGCACATCTGAAGACGCTGATCGACAAGCTCCGTGCCGATGTCGGCGAGAAGCGCTCGCTGCTGCTCGACGGCGGCGATCTCTGGCAGGGCACGGGTCTGTCGAACGCGATGCGCGGCGCCGACATGGTGGAGGCCGCCAATCTGCTCGGCATCGAGGCGATGACCGGGCACTGGGAATTCACCTATGGCGAGCAGGCGCTGCGCGACAACCTCGCGCGCTTCAAGGGCGAGTTCCTGGCGCAGAACGTGTTCCTGACCGAGGAAGCCGCCTTCAACGACGCCAAGGCGTTCGACCCGGCCTCGGGCCGCGTGTTCAAGCCGTCGGTCATCAAGGAGATCGGCGGACACCGTATCGCTGTGATCGGCCAGGCCTTCCCCTACGTGCCGATCGCGCATCCCAAGCGCTTCACGCCGGACTGGACCTTCGGCATCCGCGACGAGGAGCTGCAGAAGCTGGTCGACGGCCATCGCAGCAACGACAAGGTCGACGCGGTAATCCTGCTGTCGCACAACGGCATGGACGTCGATCTCAAGCTCGCCAGCCGCGTCAGCGGCATCGACGTCATCCTCGGCGGCCACACCCACGACGCGGTGCCGCAGCCGATCAGTGTGCAGAACGCCGGTGGCGTCACGCTGGTCACCAATGCCGGCTCGAACGGCAAATTCCTCGGCGTGCTCGATCTCGATCTCGGCAAGGGCAAGGTCGCCAATGTACGCTACCGCTTGCTGCCGGTGTTCGCCGAGCTCTTGAAGCCCGATCCGGCGATGCAGGCGCTGATCGACAAGATGCGCGAGCCGCACGCGACCGAATGGAGCGAGAAAATCGGCGCCGCCGACCGCTTGCTCTACCGCCGCGGCAATTTCTCCGGCACCGTGGACCAGTTGATCTGCGACGCGCTGCTCAGCGAGCTCGACACCGAGATCGCACTGTCGCCGGGCTTCCGCTGGGGCCTGACCGCGCTCGCCGGCCAGCCGCTGACGATGGACGATCTGCTGTCGGAAACCGCGATCACCTATCCGGAGACCTACGTTGCGACCATGACCGGCGGCCAGATCAAGGACGTGCTGGAAGACGTCTGCGACAACCTCTTCAACGCCGATCCCTATCACCAGCAGGGCGGCGACATGGTCCGCGTCGGCGGCCTCGCCTATACCTGCAGCCCGGCAGAGCCGATCGGCAAGCGCATCTCCGAGCTGAAGCTCGCGCACGGCAAGCACCTCGAGGCGCACAAGCACTACAAGGTCGCGGGCTGGGCCTCCGTCAACGAGCAGCAGGGCGCGCCGGTCTGGGACGTCGTCGCAAAACACCTGCGCGCCGGGCGGCCGCCGAACCGCGACGCGCCGGGCGTGACGCTGAAAGGCGTCGAGGACAATCCGGGCATCACGGGGCTCGGCTGATGCAGGCGCCACCCTCGGGCGTGATGCAGCCGACGGAATTGCAGGTGCAGGGCTGGAGCGACGTGCGGCCGTAAGTCCTGTGCGCGGAGACGATTTTGATTTGAGACGATGGTTTTTCTAGAATATTATGCTCCCTGAGACTTAATTCAGGGAATAGGTAAGCCGTCATGATCTTTCGTCAGCTGTTCGACAGCGTGTCCGGCACCTACAGCTATCTGCTCGCGAGCCGCGCCGGCGGCGAGGCGCTGATCCTCGATCCCGTGCTGGAAAAGGCCGACCGCTACTGCCAGCTGCTGCGCGAGCTCGACCTGCGCCTCGTCAAGGCCGTCGACACTCATCTGCACGCCGATCACGTCACCGGCCTCGGCGAGCTGCGCGACCGCACCCAATGCATCACCATCATGGGCGAGCAGAGCAAGGCCGACGTGGTCTCGATGCGCGTTGCCGACGGCGACAAGGTCATGATCGAAGGGCTGAGCCTGGAGGCGATCTACACGCCCGGCCATACCGACGATTCCTACAGCTATCTGATGGGCGACCGTGTCTTCACCGGCGACACGCTGTTGATCCGCGGCACCGGCCGCACCGACTTCCAGAACGGCAGCGCGCGGGCGCAGTATGAGTCGATCTTCAATCGCCTGCTGAAGCTGCCCGACGAGACGATGGTGTTCCCCGCGCACGACTACAAGGGCGACACCGTCTCCACCATCGGCGAGGAGAAGCGCTACAATCCGCGGCTGCAGGTGAAATCGGTCGACGACTACATCGAGCTGATGAACAATCTGCATCTGCCCAATCCGAAGATGATGGACGTCGCGGTGCCCGCCAACATGCATGTCGGCCTGCACCAGGATGAGCTCGCCAAGGAAGGCCGCTCGCTGACCGCGCGCGACGCGATCGCGAGCCTCGGCCGGCCGGAGATCCTGCTGGTCGATTTGCGCGAGACCGGCGAGCGAACAAAACACGGCACCCTGTCAGGCGCGCTGCACGCGCCCTATGGCGGGATCTGCGAGAGCCTGCAGCCCGGCGGCATGCTGCGCGAAGTCGCCGCCGCCACCGGCCGCCGCGTCGTGTTCTTCTGCGCCTTCGGCGAACGCTCGGCGATGGCCGTGGCCGCCGCGAAGAAGGCCGGACTGGAAAACACCGCGCATATCGAAGGTGGCATCGACGCCTGGAAGAAGGCCGGCGGGCCTGTGCTGCACGGGTGAGCTTCGTAGGGTGGGCAAAAGGCGCGCTTGCGCCGTGCCCACCATTCTCGGCGCGCTCGTGATGGTGGGCACGTCGCTGCGCTCTTTTGCCCACCCTACGGCAGTACGACGCGCTTCAACTCCGCCGTCAGCCGATCCAGCGCATCCGCCAGCATCACGCCGCCGCACACCGTGAACCGTTCCGGCAGCACGAGGCGCTTGTCGGGCGGATAGAACCGCTCCAGCGCGGGATGCAGCAGGAAGGCGCGGCCATCATCCTCGGCGCGGTCGCCGGCTTCCGACACCAGGATGAAATCCGGCCGCAATTTCACGATCGCCTCCAGCGAGGCGAAGCCGCCATTGGCGAAACCGAGCTCCGCGGCGGGGTTGATGAGACCGGCCGTGGTGAGCAGCGAATTGACCAGGCTGTCATCGCCGGACACCCAACCGCGGCGCGCCAGCGGCAGCACGCGATAATGCTTCCCGGTCACCGCCGCCCTTGCCCGCGCGATCGCGGCGTCGAGGCGCGCGATCGCGGCATTGGCGCGATCGGGATGCTGCACCACCTCGCCCATCTCGCGGATCTGTGCCTTCACCTCGTCCAGCGTGCGCGGCACCGTGAACTCGACCAGATGCAGCCCTTTCGCCTTCAGCAGTTCACGTGTCGCCCGCTTGTCAAACAGGCTCGCCACCACGATGTCGGGTTTTGCAATCAGCACATCCTCCGCACCACCCGACAGGATCGGATAGCGCCGCGCATCGCCCGCGGCAAAGGACTGCCAGTCGTCGCGCGAGAAGCGGCTGAGGCCGATGATCTGGTCGGGGTCGGCCAGCGACAGCAGCAACTGGTCGCTGCAGACATTCATCGAGACGATGCGCGGGCCGGTTGCGTGGGCGGTGGTGGAGAGAGCGCATGTGAGTGCCACAAGCGCCGATAGAATGAAGCTGCGACCGCGACGGCGCTGCGCCCCCTCTCCCGCTTGCGGGGGAGGGTTGGGGTGGGGGTATCTCCGCGAGTCACATGGTGGAGAGAGCCCCCACCCGCCACGCGCTTTGCGCATGTCGACCTCCCCCGCAAGCGGGAGAGGTGAAGCGAGCCTGCGGCGACATCGCCGCATCACACATCCGCCCATGGCACGATCACGGCTTCGCGCTGATACTCCGCGCGGTAGGCGCTGATCCTGAACACATCCGCCATCACTTTGTCCGACAGCGCCTCCGCCGGCGCGCCCTGCGACGCCAGACGGCCTTCCGACAGCACCAGCACGTGATCGGCAAAGCGCGCGGCGAGGCCGAGGTCGTGGGTCACGACGATGACCAGCACGCCCTGGTCGGCGACGTCGCGCAAATTCTGCATCACGTCGATCTGGTGGCGCGGATCGAGCGAGGCGGTCGGCTCGTCGGCGAGGATCACGGGCGCTTCCACCGCCAGCACGCGCGCCAGCGCGACGCGGCTGCGCTCGCCGCCGGACAGTTCCGTCACTCGGCGATCGGCGAATTCCATGACATCGACCGCCTGCATCGCGCGCATGACCGCGTCGATATCCTTCGGCGACAGCCGCGCCGGATCGGTGGCGCCATGCGGATAGCGGCCGAGCGCCACGATATCGCGCGCCGGCAGCGGCCAGTGCATCAGATGGCCCTGCGGCAGATAGGCAAAACGTTTTGCGCGCTCGCGCAGCGGCAGCGACGCCAGCGTCTCGCCGCCGATCCGGATCGTGCCATCGGACGGGATCAACCCGGCCAGCGCGCGCAGCAGCGTGGTCTTCCCCGCGCCGTTGGGGCCGACGAGCGCGACCAGATGGCCCGGCTCCAGCGACAGCGAGATCTCGTGCAGCACCTTTCGGCTGCCGAGCGACGCGCTGAGATCTTTCGCAGAGAGCAGCGTCATGCCACGCCTCCGCCGAGCGCACGGCGTTCGCGCCTGATCAGATAGAGGAAGAACGGCACGCCAATGATCGAGGTCAGCACGCCGACCTTGATGTCCGAGGTCGAGGGAATGATGCGTACCGCGATATCGGCAGCGAGCAGCAGCGCCGAGCCCGCGAGCGCACTCGGCACCAAGAGCCGCGCCGGATCATGCCCGATCAAGGGCCGCATCAGGTGCGGCGCGACCAGCCCGATGAAACCGATCGTGCCGGTCACCGCGACCGCGCCGCCAACGCCGAGCGCGACGCCGGTGATCACGAACAGCCGCAACCGTCCGACATCGACGCCGAGGCTCTGCGCGGCCTCTTCGCCGAGCGTCAGCGCGCGAAAGCCTTTGGCCTGGCTGAGCAGGATGGCGGCGCCGATAATGATGAAGGGCAGCGCCAGCGCGACGTGCTGAAAGCTGCGGTCCTCCAGCGAGCCGAGCAGCCAGAACGCGATCTCAAGCACCACGAAAGGATTGCTCGAAAGATTCATCACCAGCGCGGTCGCAGCCCCCGCAAAACTCGAGATCGCAAGCCCGGCGAGAATCAGGATCAGCAGCCCGGCATTGCGGCCGGCGATCGCGAGCAGCGCGAACACCGAGCCGAACGCCGCGATGATCGCCGCGATCGGCAGCGCATAGGAGCGCACATCGGCAAGACCGAGCGCGATCACCAGCACCGCGCCGAACGCGGCCGATTGCGGCGCGCCGAACAGCGACGGCGAGGCCAGTGGATTGCGCAGCAGGCCCTGCAGCGCGGCGCCGGAAAGACCGAGAATGGCGCCGATCGCGAGCGCCAGGATCGTGCGCGGCAGGCGGATCTCGCGCACGATCACCTGCGCCACGTCGCTGCCGCCGCCGAACAGCGCTTCGATCACCGCAAGCGGCGACAGCCGCACCGGGCCGATGCCGAGCGAGATCAGCACCAGCAGCGCGACCAGCACAGCCAGCGCCGCGGTCGCGCCCAACCGCCGCCGCGCCGCCGTTTC
This sequence comes from Bradyrhizobium jicamae, assembly GCF_018130695.1. GTDB lineage: Bacteria > Pseudomonadota > Alphaproteobacteria > Rhizobiales > Xanthobacteraceae > Bradyrhizobium > Bradyrhizobium jicamae_B. The sequence goes on from NZ_JAFCJX010000036.1 coordinate 58,210, forward strand.
AGCCGCAAAAGCAAAATCCTGCACGCTCATCGGCGCATGCTTTGACAGGGATGGCCGTGGCAAACAAGTGACACCCGGCAAGAAGCTTCCAGGTATGGCCCTACCCCACTTCCGCCCCGATTGACTCCCCTTTCGGCCGGCCCGTAGATGAACAGGACGGTTCCTTCAATGGGATCAAAAGGGAATGCGGTGCGGGGACACTCCCCTATTCCGCGGCTGCCCCCGCAACTGTAAGCGGTGAATCCTTCGTCATAGGCCACTGGGAAACTCGGTCCTGGGAAGGCGACGATGGGGTCACGACCCGCGAGCCAGGAGACCTGCCGTCAGCCGTGGTCACACGCGAAGATGTCGGTCGGGGAGTACAGGCATAAGCTTCACCTTGGTTGGTGAGACTGTTTCGCGGTGACGTGCCACTGACGTTACCGAGGTCTCAGCCTATGTCTTCCTTCGTTTCAGCCAAGCGGCGCCGCGCGCTCCTGCTCGCATCCGCCATGGCCGCGCCGGTGTTCCATATCTCCGTCGCCCACGCCCAGACACCTCCCGCCGAACAGCTGCCGCCGATCCAGGTCGACCAGCCCGGCGACCAGAACCGCACCCGCGCCAAGCCGGCCAAGGATGATGTGCCGGCGTCGCCCCGCCCTGCGCCGGGCAGTCAGACCAGCAACACCGGCACGGGCACGGGGACGAGCACGTCCTCCGGCACCGGGACGGGCACGGGCAGCGGCGGAGCCGGCAGCGGCCGCCAGTTCGCCGGCATCGTCGGCGCGTCCACCGCCGTGATCACAGCCGACGACATCGCGCATTCGCCGTCGCAATCGCTGGCGGAAATCATCGCGCAGGTGCCGGGCGTACAGCTGCAGACGCTGTATGGCGGCGTGGCCGGCGCGAAAACCTCGGTCGATCTGCGCGGCTTCGGCGCGTTCGCCAGCGACAACGTGCTGTTCCTGATGAACGGCCGACGCCTCAACGACATCGACAAGGGCGGCTTCGATCTCACCACTATTCCGCTGAACTCGATCGAGCGCATCGAGATCACCCGCGGCAACAGCGGCGCGGTGCTCTACGGCGACAACGCCGTCGGCGGCGTCGTCAACATCGTCACCAAGACCGGCGTCAGCGGACCGCCGGCCACGATCAAGGCCGAGGCCGGCGTGGGCTCGTTCAACTCGCGGATGGCTGCGGTTTCCGCAGCAGCCAATTCCGGTCCGTGGTCGACCTCGTTCTACGGCAACGGCATCAAGTCCGACGGTTACCGCGTCAACAACGCGCTCGACCAGCGCAACGGCGTCGGCAACGTCAACTACACCACGCCCGATCTCACGGCGTTCCTGACCGTCACCGGCAGCGACCAGAAGCTCGGCCTACCCGGCGGCCGGCTGGTCGATCCGTCGATCGGGGTGAATGAACTTGCCACTGACCGCAGGGGCACCAGCACTCCTTTCGACTATGCCAACCAGCAGGCCGGTAGCGCCACCGCCGGTTTCACCAAGACCTTGATGAACGGCGTCGACCTCATCGTCGACGGGGGTTATCGGCAGCGTGACACCCAGAGCGGCTTCTTTGGCCTCGTGCCGACACCGAGCTTCACGTCGACCTACAACGACGCGGCGTTGCAGACCTGGTCGCTTACGCCGCGCCTGAGCGTCAAGAACGTCATGTTCGGCATGCCGTCCACGATCCTGACCGGTGTCGACTACTACGATTCGACATTCCATCAGACGCGCAGCGCCTACCAGGGCTTGGCGCCGGGCCACACCTACGATCTGACACAGAGAACACTGGCCGGTTATTGGCAGCAAACAGTTGGCCTGTTGCCGACGACCGATTTCTCCTACGGCGCCAGAGTCCAAAACACGAGCTTGAGCGCCCGTGATCAGTACAATCCCAACGCACCCGAGTGCACCCTGTTTTTCAATTGTACTGCTCAAGCCCTCCCGCTCGACAGTAACGAGACGCAGTACGCGCTGCACATCGGCACCGAGCATCGCCTGAACGACGTGTTCTCGGTGTTCGGCCGCGCCGCGCGTGCGTTCCGTACGCCTGACGTCGATGAACGCGTCTCGTCGGGACCGGCGTTCGGACCAGCACCGTTCTTCCCCGCACTGCCGCAGAACTTTCAGCTGAAAACCCAGACGTCCTACGACGTCGAGGGCGGCTTCCGCGCCAAGACCAACATCTGGCAGCTGCAGAGCAGCGTCTATTTGATGGACCTCAACAACGAGATCCATTTCAACCCGGTGCTGTTCTACAACGTCAACCTCGATCCGACCCGCCGCTATGGCTGGGAAACCCAGGCGTCGGTGCGCGCCAGCGACACCGTGACGTTGCGGGCCGGCACGGCGATCACCCGCGCGGTGTTCCGTGAGGGCACGTTCGCGGGCATGGATATCCCGCTGGTGTCGCGCTACACCGGCAATGTCGGCGTGACCTGGAACATCTGGCAGAACTACCTGGTGTTCGACGGCACGGTGCGGGCCTGGAGCGAGCGCTTCATGGACAACGACCAGGCCAACACGCAGAAGCGCATTCCGGCGAACGCCACGGCCGACGTGAAGCTCAGCGGACAATATGACCGCTTCTTCTGGTCGCTCAGCGTCAACAACATCTTCAACGCCCTTTATTACGACTACGCCGTCGCCAGCACCTTCACCGCCGGGCGCTTCTCGGCCTACCCGCTGGCGGGCCGGACCTACATGGTGAAAGCCGGCGCGACGTTCTGATGTCTCGGCGGCGCGGCTGGATACGGCCGCGCCGCTTCTCACGCGTTACAAACGCGCTCCAATCAAGTAGAATTGCCACATCGATTTCCTGTGCAGGGGAAAACGTATGGGCAAGGCCGGCAAGACAAGCGAAGGCCCGACCAAGGCCGAGGACAAACCGAAGAAGCCTCCGTCGCCGCCAGCATCGGACGACGAAGACTACGAGGACGGCGACATCGCGACGCCGAAGCGCGATCGCTACGGCACGGATGACGAGCCGTTGTAGCGCCACAAATCCATCAAGACCGTCGTCCTGGCGAAAGCCAGGACCCATTACCCCAAATGCATGTCGGTGCACGACGCTGGGGCAACGATCTCATCCATAACCAAATGCCGTGGTTATGGGTCCTGGCTTACGCCAGGACGACGGGGGGAGAGATCGCGCAGAAAATCCGCGCTCTCGATTTTCCCGATGCTCTCGATATCCAGCAGATGCGCGCCGAAGCCGCCGCGGGCGAGCGAAGCGGCGAACTGCGGCGAGGCCAGCAGGATTGCGGCGGTCATCGCCAGCGGCACAGCGCTGATCCAGTCGAGACGCACCGGCGTCAACTCCTCGCTGCTTCCGGCATAAGCGCCCGTGCCCGCATAGATCCGCCAGCATTCCCTGAGGATATCGCGGCGCGTGCCGTCGCGCGCGCCGCTGCCGAGCAGCGCCTGCATCGCGAGATGGGTGCGGATGCCGGCGCGGCTCTCCGGCAACATCCCGGGCACTTCGCCGAGCGAGACGCGCAACAGAAGATCGACGAGATCGACGCCGGACCGATACGCGTTCATCGGCTCGACCAGCCGCGGATTGCAATCGATCAGGAGCGGCGTTGCGCTGTCGATCGGCATCATGACGTCGACGGACAGCGCGCCGTGCCAGTTGAGATGCGCGCCGATCGTTTCGAGATAGGAGCGTACCGCGGGGCGACCAACACTCTCCTTGATCGCCTCGCCGCCACCGACCCCGGCGGCCACCTGGCGATACGCGTGAAAGCCGACCAGCTTGCCGCGGCAGAACACCGACTGCGCCTTCTCGGTGGCACCGGTGATCAGGTCCTGCACCAGCACCTCGCCGGCAAAACTGCCGGAGGATTCGAGATCGTAGAGCGCGAGGTTGAGATCGCTGTCGTCGCGCACGAACCAGATGCCGCGACTGGCGGTGCCGACCGAGGTCTTCACCACGGACGGAAAGCGGATCGCCGCGCGCAGTTCGTCGATCGAGCGCACGATGCGGGTCGGCGGCTGCGGCAAATCGAGCGCGTCGAGCAGCCGGCTGAAGCCGGCCTTGCCGTGCACGGCGCGATAGGCCTCGAAATCCGGCAGCGCCAGGCCGGCGCGGCCGGCCAGCCGTTCGGCCGCCCGCGCGAACACAAAGCCCTGTTCATGGGTCGGCAGCAGCACGTCGAACGGCTGCATGGTCAGGAGCCGCTCGATGAAGCGGAGGAAGCCCGCGGGGTGGGTCCTGAGGCCCGGGCAGTGATGGAATCTGCGCAGGAATCGCGACGTGCGCGACAGGCACCAGCGCGAGGGATCGCAGACCTCGACGTGATGGCCGGCCAAACCCAGGATCGTGATCGCCTCACGGGCCGAGGTGCTGGACCCCTCGGACACGAGCACACGGAGCTTTTTGGCTGGCACGACCATGTCGGATCATTGCCGCGCTGCCCCACTTTGTCGCCGCCCTTGTTGCCGCATGCGTCGAAAGAACTCCCTCTCCCGCACTTGCGGGGGAGGGTTGGGGTGGGGGTGCATCCGCATCGGGATTCCCTGCGTGGGGAAAGCCCCCACCCGGATCGCATCTGCGATGCGAGCAAGCGCCGCGAGGTGAAGCGAACCCGGTAGCGCCGGGGCAGCCATGCGCCTGCGTTCATGGACAATTAGCCGCCAGGCCGTATTTTCGGCCCAAATTTCAATCGGCCCTGCCGGGCTGCGAGGAAACAGGGCCCTTCCCAGAGATGGTCGACGTTCTGGCCGCACCGCCGCAGGCGAAATCCGACAGCGCGCTTCGCACGCTGACGGGGATTTCGATCGCGCATTGGGTCAGCCATTTCTACATCTTCGTGTTCCCGATGCTGTTTCCGTTCCTCAAGGAGCGGCTCGGCGTCGGCTATATCGAGCTTGGTTTCGCACTGACGATGTTCGGGCTGGTCTCCGGCCTGACCCAGGCGCCGATCGGCTATCTCACCGACCATTTTGGCGCGCGGAAGGTCTTGCTGATCGGCCTTGCCGTCGGCGGCCTGGCGCTGATCGGGCTCGGCCTGCACTTGAGCTATCCCGCGCTCATCGTCAGCGCCATCGTGCTCGGGCTCGCCAACAGCGTCTATCATCCGGCCGACTATGCGATCCTGTCGGCGCATATGGACAATGCGCGGATGGGCCGGGCGTTCTCGGTCCACACCTTCGCCGGCTTCCTCGGCGGCGCGGTGGCGCCCGCAATCATGCTGGCCCTCGTGGCGACGGTGGGCGGGCTTGGCGCGCTGATCGTGGCCGGCGCGATCGGCCCGCTGGTGGCGTTGCTGCTGATCGCGATGGGCCTGCCCGACACCGACGTCGCCGAGCGCAAGGCGGCCGGTGCGGAAGGGTCGCAGCAGAGCATCCTGACGCCCGCGATCATGATGCTGACGATCTTCTTCATGCTGCTCGGCCTCTCCAATGCCGGCATCAGCAATTTCGGCATCGTGGCGCTGATGAGCGGCTATGGCGTCGACATGGCCACCGCCAACGTCGCGCTGACCGCCTTCCTCGGCGCCGGTGCGCTCGGCGTGCTGGCCGGCGGCTTTCTCGCCGATCGTACCCATCGGCATGGCCAGGTCGCAGCCCTGGCGTTCGTCATCAATGCGGTCATCATGCTTGTGATCGCGCTGGTCGCACTGCCGTCGCTGCTGCTCACGGTGCTGATGACGACGGCGGGATTCCTCGGCGGCGTGATCACCCCGTCGCGCGATATGCTGGTGCGCAACGCGGCCCCTCCCGGCGCGGCCGGTCGCGCCTTCGGCATCGTCTCCACCGGCTTCAATTTCAGCGGCATCCTGGCGCCGCTGCTGTTCGGCTGGATCATGGACCAGCACATGCCGCACTGGGTGTTCGGCGCCTCCGTGGTGTTCATGGTGATGACCGTGCTGCTGGCGCTGGTCACCGAGCGCAAGCCGGTCGAAGCGACCTAACGTCTCTTCAGGCGAAACACGGCATAGCTGAACCTCGCCCCCGGCGGTTGACAGCATCAGGGTCAATCCCATGATGCCGCTTAACAAAACCAATCCGGGATGACACGCCATGAGTTCCCCTGACCTCGTGATCCGCGGCGGCACTCTTGCCGACGGCAAGGGCGGCGATCTCTATGAGGCCGATGTCGCCATATCAGGCGGCAAGATCACCGAGGTCGGCAAGGTCGCAGGCACAGGCAAGGAAGAGATCGACGCGCGCGGCAAGCTGGTCACGCCGGGCTTCGTCGACGTCCATACCCATTATGACGGCCAGGTGACCTGGAGCCACGACATCACGCCGTCCTCGCAGAACGGCGTCACCACGGCGATCATGGGCAATTGCGGCGTCGGCTTTGCGCCGTGCCGGCCGAGCGATCACGTCCGCCTGATCCAGCTGATGGAAGGTGTCGAGGATATTCCGGAGCCGGTGCTCAGCGCCGGCATTCCCTGGGAATGGGAAAGCTTCCCCGACTACATGGAGTGGCTGTCGAAACGCAATTTCGACATGGATATCGGCGCACAGCTGCCGCATGCGGCGCTACGCGTTTACGTGATGGGCGAGCGCGGCGCGCGCCGCGATCCCTCGACCGACGAGGACAATCGCGCGATGGCGGCGCTTGCGCGCGACGCGGTGCGATCAGGCGCGCTCGGCTTCTCGACCTCGCGAACCCTCAATCACCGCACCTCGACCGGTGATTTCACGCCGACCTTGAAGGCCGGCGAGGACGAACTGACCGCGATCGCAGGCGCGATGCATGGTGCCGGCCGCAGCGTGCTGCAATTCGTGCTCGACCTCTCGACCATCAATGAAGACCTGCCGATGCTGCTGCGGGTCGCCGAGAACACGAATATCCCGGTGTCGTTCTCGATCACCCAGAACGACAAGGAGCCGCAGCGCTGGCGGAAGACGCTCGATATGATCGGCGATGCGTCGAAGCGCGGGCTGTCGATCACAGCCCAGATCGCCGCGCGCCCGGTCGGGCTGATGCTCGGGCTCGAGCTGTCGCGCAATCCGTTCCAGACCCATCCAAGCTACAAGGCGATCGCGCATCTGCCGCTGGCCGAGCGCGTAGCGCGGCTGCGCCAGGCCGAGATGCGCGCCGCGATCCTGAAGGAGAACGCGACGGCGACCGACGATCCGCTGTTCTTCCGGCCGAACTACGACAAGATGTATCTGCTCGGCAATCCGCCCGATTATGAGCAGCCGCCGGAGAACACGCTCGGCGCCCAGGCGCGGCGGCAGGGCCGGCAGCCGGAAGAGCTCGCCTATGAGGCGATGCTGACCGATGAGGGCCGCGGCATGCTCTACGTGCCGTTCCTCAATTACTCCGAGGGCAATCTCGATGCGACGCGTGAGATGCTGCGCGATCCCAACGCGGTGCCTGGCCTGTCCGACGGCGGCGCGCATTGCGGCATCATCTGCGACGCCAGCTTCCCGACCTATCTCTTGACGCACTGGACCCGCGACCGCAGCCGCGGCGAAAAACTCTCGATCCCGTTCGTGGTGGCGGCGCAGTCGCGCAAGACCGCGCTGTCCGTCGGCCTCTACGACCGCGGCGTGATCGCGCCCGGCTTCAAGGCCGACGTCAACGTGATCGACTACGACCGCCTGCATTTGCATCCGCCGAAGGTGCATTACGACCTGCCGGTCGGCGGCCGCCGCCTGCTGCAGCAGGTCGACGGCTACGACGCGACGATCGTCTCTGGCCTGGTGACGCAACGCGGCGGCAAGGCGACGGGTGCGCGGCCGGGCCAGCTGGTGCGCGGCGCGCAGGGACTGCACTGACGCCCCGGGCGAAAGGCAAAGGCCGGATTGCGTCCTATTTTCAGGACCCTCGCCGGTCGAGGCGGCTGGGAATCCCGGGATATTACGGAAATGGTGTGGCCCGCGAACCACAGATGGCGACGCAGTGTTCAAATCTGCTGCGCGTATGATTGTTGAGGAATCAGCGAATCACCTAGATGGCTAACGGGGCTGGGAAGCGGAGAGTAGAATGAGAGTCGCTTCCTTGGAATGTGCGTTGACGGTAGCCACGTTGATATCGGCGATCGTCGTCATGTTGTGGGAAATCAAGATTTTCTACGGCATGTGAAAGGCAGGAAGCTTTTGTTGAGTAACGAACCTCCAAAAGGGGTTCGCGACCAAGGCATCCCTTCCGCGGCGGCGGAAGCCCTGCCCTTCCCGTTGCGCGATCCGGGCGACCTCACCGACATCAACTCACATGACAGCTTACAGCCCGGCAAGGCCGCGCTGCGCAGAAGATCGCGTAGGGTGGGCAAAGGCGCACTTGCGCCGTGCCCACCGTCCATGTCGTGCTCGCGACGGTGGGCACGCTTCCGCCTTCGCTCTTCGAGCTACGGCGGACAAGTCGCTTTGCCCACCCTACAAATTTGTAGCTACGTCGGCGACACCGCGCCCTTCAGCGCGCCCTGGTCTTGCGTCGCACCGATCAACCGCGCGCGCTCGGTGTTCGGCCAGAGCAGCAACAGGCCGAGCACGCCCGAGGCGATCAGGATCGCGGCGTTGATGGTGAAGCCGGTCGTGTAGCCATCGAGCGGCTTGGCGGCGCCTTCGATGACGCGGCCCATCACCGTTGGCGCCACGACGCCCGCCAGCGTGTAGATCGCGCCGTAGATCGAGATCACGGCGCCGCGCTGCGACACCGGCGTGAACTCGCCGATCATCGGTGCGCAGACCACATAGATCGAGCCACAGAGGCCGCTTCCCACCACCAGCATCGCGATCGTCAGCGGGCCGAGCGGGACATAGGGCAGCATCGCCAGGATGCAGCCGCCGACGACCAGCGGTGCTGCGCCGAGCACGCCGCGCGCGCCGCGGGTGGTGAAGCCGCGCGTCAGCATGACCTGCGAGATCCAGCCGGTCAGGATCACGATGGTGGCGCCGAACACCCAGGGCAGGATTGAAATGAAGCCGGCCTGTTGTTGCGAGTAGCCGAGTGCCTCGATGATGAAGGAGGTGAACCAGGTCAGCCCGAGCGACAGCGCCCAATAGGCGCCGAAGGTGGCGACGACACAGCCGACAAAGGTGCGCGAGGTCAGCAGCCGGAAATAGGAGATCCGCGGCTCGTTTGCCGCCGCTGCGGCGGTCTGCACCAGCGGGCCCTCCTCGCCGAGAAACAGCCAGGCCACCACCCAGATCAGTCCGACGACGCCGAGCGCGCCGAACGCATAATGCCAGCTGTAATTGACGATCACCCAGTTCAGGGCGGGCACCGCCAGAATCACGCCGAACGCCGAGCCCTGCGACAGGATCGCGATCGGCAAGGTGCGCTTCTCGTCGGGGAACCATTTGAAGATCGCATGCGCCGCGACCGAGGCAGCCGGCCCCTCGCCGGCACCGAGGATGATGCGGCAGATCATCAGGGTGGTGAGGCCGACGGTGCCGACCATCGGGAATTGCGCCACCGCCCAGATCACCGCCAGCACCAGCAGCACCCAACGGGTCGGGACGCGATTGATGATGAAGCCGACCACGATCGCCGTGATCGAGAACAGATAGAAGAACGACGAGCCGAGATCGCCGAACTGTGCCTGCGTCATGCCGAGCTCGGCCTTGATCGGAACACCGGCGAGCCCGACCACGATCTTGTCGGCAAAATTCACCAGCATGAACAGGAATAGCAGGAAGGTGATCTTCCAGGCGCCCTTTGGAGTCGCTTGCGCGGACATAAATCCAGTTCTCCCCATCGTCGCTGCGCGGCTCTGCCGGCCGATCCGAAGGCGATGCTACGCACGGGTTCCTGACCATGGCAACCGCCGATTTTGACGTAGAAGGCCCGCCATGGCATCGACAAGGCATGGCAAGCGAAAACCCTCCCATTCTCAGCGTCACCAGGCTGACAAAGAGCTACCGCGCGGCCGGCGAGGAGGTGGCGGTGCTGCGCGGGGTCAACCTTGCGGTGGCGCGCGGCGAGAGCGTGGCGCTGACGGGCGAATCAGGCAGCGGCAAGAGCACGCTGCTGCATTTGATCGCCGGCCTCGACGCCGCCGACGGCGGCGAGATCAGGCTCGGCGAGACGCGCCTCTCCGATCTCGGCGATGCCGGCCGCGCGGAATTGCGCCGCGACCGGCTCGGCCTCGTCTTCCAGCAGTTCAACCTGATCCCGAGCCTTTCGGTCGCCGACAATCTCGCCTTTCAATCGCGCATTGCGGGACGGCACGATGCAGCCTGGCATGACGAGCTGGTCGAGCGGCTCGGCCTCGGCGCGTTTCTGAAGCGCTATCCCGAGCAACTGTCGGGCGGCCAGCAGCAGCGCGTCGCGATCGGCCGGGCGCTGGCGCCGAAACCGCTGCTGCTGCTCGCGGACGAGCCGACCGGCAATCTCGACGAGGACACTGCCGACGACGTGCTGCAGCTGGCGCGCGACCTCGTGGCGCGGACCGGCTGCGGCTTCCTGATGGTCACCCATAGCGCTCGGCTGGCCGCGACATTGGACCGCCAGGTGACGCTTCATGCGGGGCGCGTCGCATGAGCCGCGCGCTCTGGATCCTCGCCGTGCTCCTGAGCCACTGGCGGCGGCATCCGATGCAACTTGCGACCTTGCTGATCGGCCTGATCTCGGCGACCGCATTATGGAGCGGCGTGCAGGCGCTGAACCAGCAGGCGCGCAATGCCTATGACCGCGCGGCGGCGACGTTCGGCGGCGCGCGCACCGCGATGCTGGTGGGCAAGGACAGCGCCACGATCCCGCAAAAGCTGTTCGTCGACCTGCGCCGCGCTGGCTGGCCGGTGTCGCCTGTGATGGAAGGACGCGTGCAGATCGGCGGCCGCTCGTTCCGCCTGCTCGGCATCGAACCCGTGACATTGCCGGGAGAAGTCGGCAGCGCACCGGCAATCGGCCGCGGCGATTTGCAGTCCTTCGTCACCCCGCCCGGCACGATGCTGGTGGCACCGGAGACGCTGCGCGATCTCGGGCTCACCGAGGGCGCGACGCCGCAGGCCAATGGCACGACACTGCCGCCGCTGCGTGCGCAGCAGCAGCTGGTGCCCGGTGTGCTGGTTGTCGATATCGGCATCGCGCAGACGATTTTGAGAATGCCGGGTCAGGTGTCGCGGCTGCTGGTCGGCAAATCCAGGGCGCCGCACGCGACATTGCAGAGCGTCGCCGGCGACACGCTGCGCCTGGTCGCGCCTGACGCGGAGAGCGATCTCGAACGCCTGACCGACAGTTTTCATCTCAACCTCACGGCCTTCGGCCTGCTGTCGTTCTTCGTCGGCCTGTTCATCGTCAATTCCGCGATCGGTCTCGCCTTCGAGCAGCGGCTGCCGATGCTGCGCACCTTGCGCGCTTGCGGCGTCTCGGCGCGGATGCTCAACACCGTGCTGGTGCTGGAGCTGGTATCGCTCGCTTTCGTCGCCGGCCTGATCGGCCTCGTCTGCGGTTATTTCATCGCAGCCGCGCTGCTGCCCGACGTGGCAGCGTCGCTGCGCGGGCTCTATGGCGCGCAGATCCCGGGGCAGCTGACGCTGAAGGGCGAGTGGTGGCTCGCCGGCGTCGCCATCAGCATTCTTGGCGCGCTGGCGGCCGCGGCTGCGAGCCTGACCAAGGCGATCCGCATGCCGGTGCTGGTCTCGGCGCAGCCGCAGGCCTGGCAGCAAGCGCAGCGGCGCTGGCTGGTGCTGCAGAGCGCGGCGGCGCTGGCGGTCTTCGCGATCGCAGGCGGCCTGATCTGGTTGGGCGATTCCCTGCTCGCGGGCTTTGCCGTGCTCGCCGCGCTGATGCTCGGCGCGGCGCTGATCCTGCCGATGCTGCTGGAACTCGTGCTCGGCTTCGGCGAGCGCCGTGCGCGGCAACCGGTCAGCCTGTGGTTCTGGGCCGACAGCCGGCAACAACTCTCTGGACTCTCGCTGGCGCTGATGGCGCTGCTGCTGGCGCTTGCGGTCAATGTCGGCGTCAGCACCATGGTGGAAAGTTTCAACCGCACCTTCCTGGTCTGGCTCGACGGCCGGCTTGCCTCGGATGTCTATATCAACGCGACCAGCGACACCCAGGCGACCGCAATCAAGGCGTGGCTGAAGGACCGCCCCGAGGTCGATGCGATCCTGCCCGGCGGCCGCGCCGACACGCAATTCGGCGGCGTGCCGATCGAGGTGCTCGGCCTGCCCGATCACGCCACCTATCGCGACCACTGGCCGTTGCTTGAACAAACACAAAATGCCTGGGTTCGGCTGCGGCCGGGCGACACCGCGCTGATCAGCGAGCAATTGTCGCGGCGGATGAAGCTCGGAATCGGCGACAGGATCGAGGTGCCCGCGCCCGGCGGCAACTGGCCGCTCGAGATCGTCGGCATTTATGCCGATTACGGCAATCCCAAGGGCCAGATCGCGGTCAATTTCGCGGCGCTGACACGGCGCTTCCCGCAAACGCCGCTGACGCGGATGGGCCTGCGCGTCGCGCCGGAGAAAATCCCGCCGCTGATCGCGGCGCTGCAGGACAAGTTCGGCCTCGATGACCGCAGCGTCGCCGACCAGGCGACGATGAAGGCAGACTCGCGGCGGATCTTCAACCGCACCTTCTCGGTGACCGCGGCGCTGAACGCCTTTACGCTCGGCGTCGCCGGCATCGCGCTGCTGACGAGCCTGCTGACGCTGGCGAATTCACGGCTGCCGCAGCTCGCGCCGCTGTGGGCGATCGGCCTGACGCGGCGACGGCTGGCCGTGATCGAGCTGTTGAAGACGCTGTCGGTCGCGTTGATCACCGCACTGTTCGCGCTGCCGCTCGGCCTGCTGGTCGCATGGTGCCTGCTTGCGATCGTCAACGTCAAGGCGTTCGGCTGGCGGCTGCCGTTCCACGTGTTCCCGCTGCAGCTCATCCAGTTGCTCGGCATTGCCTTGGCCGCGGCACTCTGTGCGGCGGCGCTGCCGGTCGCTAGACTGGCGCGCATGCAGCCCGCGAGCCTGATCCGGATTTTTGTCAATGAGCGGTAAAGCGTTTTCAAGCGAAGTGGGTACCGGTTCGCGTGAAGAAAACGCGTCTAGACACAGAGGCCCGATCACGCGCCGTGCGTTCGCCAGCGGTGCGCTCGCGCTCGGCGCCAGCAATCGCGCATTCGCGCAGGGCTTTGCAGGACTCGGCGAGACCGCGGATGGATTCGCCGCCGTGACGCCCGGCAGGCCATTCAGCTTTCCTGCCGATCATGGTCCGCATCCGGAGTTTCGCATCGAGTGGTGGTACGTCACGGCGAATCTCGTCGACGCGAGCGGTGCGGCCTATGGCGCGCAGTGGACGCTGTTCCGCCAGGCGATGAAGGCGGGCGCGCCGGTCGAGGGCTGGGCCAACCAGCAGGTCTGGATGGGCCATGCCGCGGTCACCAGCGCCACGACGCATCGCGTCGGCCAAGCCCTTGCACGCGGCGGCGTGGGGCAAGCCAATGTCGAGGCGACGCCGTTCCAGGCCTGGATCGACGCCTGGGAGATGCGCGGGCGCGACGGCTTCGATGCCGACAAGGTTGCACCGGTCGAACTGAAAGCATCCGCCGCCGATTTCAGCTACGCGTTCCGCCTCGCCGCCGCGCATCCGCTGGTGCTGCAGGGCGATCGCGGCTACAGCCGCAAATCCGATCGCGGACAGGCGTCGTATTATTACAGCCAGCCCTACTTCACATTGAGCGGCCGCATCGTCATCGATGACAGACCGATCGAGGTGACCGGGCAAGCCTGGATGGACCGCGAATGGAGCAGCCAGCCGCTGGCATCAGACCAGACCGGCTGGGACTGGTTCTCGCTGCATCTGCCCGGCGATGAGAAGCTGATGCTCTATCGCCTCCGCCAGAAGGACGGCCGCGAAAATCTGTTCGGCAACTGGATCACGCCGGACGGTGCCTCACGTGAAATCGCCGCTTCCGACAACAGCATCACACCGACAGCCACGACCGAGATCGACGGCCGCAAGCTGCCGACCTCCTGGCGTGTCAAGCTGCCGGCGCACAAGCTCGACATCGAGACCACGCCGCTCAACGCGAAGGCCTGGATGGGCACCAGCTTTCCCTACTGGGAAGGCCCGGTCCGCTTTGCCGGCAGCCACGCCGGGATCGGCTATCTCGAAATGACCGGCTATTAGACGCCGCTAAAAAATCCACCGTGATGTCACACCGGCCGCAGCCGCTGCGTCATGACGTTGGGACCAATGAGGAATTGCCAGCGATGTACCACTATACGGCTATCGTCACCTGCCTTGCCGTCGCCTTCTATTTCTTCACCGCGTTGCAGGTGGCGCGGGCGCGCGCGGCCTATGGCGTCAAGCTGCCGGCGATCTCGGGGCATCCGGATTTCGAGCGCGTGTTCCGCATCCAGATGAACACGCTGGAATGGCTGCCGATCTTCCTGCCGTCGCTGTGGCTGTTCGCGATCTATGTCGGTGATGCAGCAGCCGCGATCCTCGGTGTGATCTGGATCATCGGGCGCATCGTCTATTTCCTCGGCTATCGCCAGGCAGTGGCGAAGCGCAGCCCGGGATTTGCAATCCAGGCGCTGGTGTGTGTCGTGCTGTGGGTCGGCGCGCTGGGGGCGGCGGTGTGGCGGTTGGTGCATCCGTGAAGGGCCGCGTTCCCCGGATGCTGCGCAGCGCGCAGCGGTGCGCTGCTGATCCGGGGCCCACACTGTCTCTAGGTCCCGGCTCTGCGGAGCAGCGTTGCACGCTGCACCGCGTCCGGGACACGAGAGCAACTATCCCTTCTACTTCGTCAGCGGGCAGCCGCTTTCCTTGGCGGTGAAGAAGGCCTTGTCGCCGGGCACGACGGCGAGCTGCTTGTAGTAGTCCCACGGCTTCTTCGATTCCGAGGGCTTCTTGACCTCGAACAGATAGAGGTCGTGCACCATGCGGCCGTTCTCCAGGACCTTGCCCTTGGCGAAGGCGTCGTCGACCGGCAGTTCCTTCAGCTTCTTGGCCACGGCCTCGCTGTCCTTGCTGCCGGCGGCCTTGACCGCCTTCAGATAGCTCAGCGTCGCCGAATAGGTGCCGGCGTGGATCATGCTCGGCATCCGGCTGGTGCGCTTGAAGAAGCGCTCGCTGAAGGCGCGCGAGGCGTCGTCATGATCCCAGTAGAAGCCTTCGGTGAGCACGAGGCCCTGGGCTGCCTCAAGCCCGAGGCCATGCACTTCCGACAGCGTCATCAGAAGGCCTGCGAGCTTCTGGCCGCCGCGGACGATGCCGAATTCGGCGGCCTGCTTGATCGAGTTGGTGGTGTCGAGGCCGGCATTGGCGAGGCCGATGATCTTCGCCTTCGAGCTCTGCGCCTGCAGCAGGAACGACGAGAAGTCCGACGAGTTCAAGGGCACGCGGACCGAGCCGACCACCTTGCCGCCATTGGCGTTGACGATGTCGGAGGTGTCCTTTTCCAGCGCGTAGCCGAAGGCGTAATCGGCGGTGAGGAAGAACCAGGTGTCGCCGCCGGCCTTCACCAGCGCGCCGCCGGTTCCGACCGCGAGCGCGCGGGTGTCGTAGGCCCAGTGGAAGCTGTAGGGCGTGCAGGCATCCCCGGTGATGCGCGAGGTCGCGGCGCCGACCACGATGTCGATCTTCTTCTTTTCCTTCGACAGCTCCTGCACCGCGAGCGCGACCGAGGAGGTCGTCAGCTCGGTGATCATGTCGACATTCTCGACCTCATACCAGCGCCGCGCGATCGCGGTGGCGAGATCGGGCTTGTTCTGGTGGTCGGCGGTGACGATCTCGATCTTCTGGCCGAGCACCTCGCCGCCGAAATCCTCGACCGCCATGCGTGCGGCTTCGAGCGAATATTTGCCGCCATAGTCGGCATAGACGCCGGACTGGTCGTTGAGGATGCCGATCTTCACGCCCTGCGCCGAGGCAGGCATCGCAAGCAGCAGGCTGCACGCCGCGGCTGCGGCCAAAAATCCAGATTTCATTTATCTCTCCCAGCAGTT
The DNA here is from genome assembly GCF_018130695.1 of Bradyrhizobium jicamae. Classification (GTDB taxonomy): domain Bacteria; phylum Pseudomonadota; class Alphaproteobacteria; order Rhizobiales; family Xanthobacteraceae; genus Bradyrhizobium; species Bradyrhizobium jicamae_B. The sequence goes on from NZ_JAFCJX010000036.1 coordinate 74,061, forward strand.
TCTATCCGGAAAAATCCGCGCAACATTATTTTAGAACCCCGCGGCTGCCCATCTCTTTCGCGTAGGCCAAAAGTATTGTCGGATCGGAGCCAAACCCAAATTCGTCGTCCCGGCGAAGGCCGGGACCCATAACCATCGCATTCGAAAATCGACACACCTGCGGCCCCAGCTTGCTTCAACAATTACCATTCGGGGTTATGGATCCCGGCCTTCGCCGGGACGACACCGTGGTGAGTTGGTGGGTCTGCGCGCTCAGGTCGCAGCAGGCGTCGTGGCGGCCGGCTTCCCGGGGTTCTTCCCCTCGGCCAAATTGCGTACCACCATGTAGAAGATCGGCGTGAAGATCAGGCCGAACAGTGTGACGCCGAGCATGCCGAAGAACACGGCGACGCCGACGGCCTGACGCATCTCCGATCCCGAGCCTGATGATACCACCAGCGGCAGCACGCCGAGGATGAAGGCGAACGACGTCATCAGGATCGGCCGCAAGCGCAGCCGGCAGGCTTCGATCACCGCGTCCAGCCGCGACTTGCCTTCGAGCTCGATGTCGCGCGCGAACTCGACGATCAGGATCGCGTTCTTCGCCGCCAGTCCCACCAGCACGACAAAGCCGATCTGGGTGAGGATGTTGACGTCCTGCCCCATCAGCCGCACCCCGATGGTGGCGGCGAGCAAGCACATCGGCACGATCAGGATCACCGCGAACGGCAAGGTCCAGCTGCCATATTGCGCGGCGAGCACGAGATAGACGAACAGCACGCAGATCGGGAACACGTAGAGGCCGGCACTGCCGCCGGTGACCTGCTGATAGGACAGGTCGGTCCATTCGAAGGTGAAGCCGCTCGGCAATGTCGTATCCGCAAGCTGCTTGATGGCGTTGAGCGCGGTCTGCGAGCTCGTCCCCGGCATCGGCTCGCCCTGCAGCTCGGACGCCGCATAGAGATTGTAGCGCGCGACGCGGTCGGGCCCGGAGATGTCGCGGAAATCGACCACGCTGCCGAGCATCACCATGTCGCCCGCCGCGTTGCGGGTGCGCAGCCGCGAGAGATCGGACGTTTCTTTTCGGAACGGCAGATCGGCCTGCGCGGTGACGTGATAGGTGCGTCCGAACAGGTTGAAGTCGTTGACGTAGGTCGAGCCGAAATAGGTCTGGATGGTGTCGTTGATGCCAGCGATGGGCACGCCGAGCTTCTGCGCCTTGACGCGATCGATATCGACGAACATTTGCGGCGTGTTCGCCGAGAAAGGCGAAAACACCGTGGGAGCGAGAAGCGAGGGCGATTTGCGAGCGGCCGCGACCAGTTCATCGGTCGCGGAGGCCAGAAACTCCGGCCCGCGGCCCTGCCTGTCCTGGATGCGGATGGTGAAGCCGCCCCCGGTGCCGATGCCGGGCACCGCGGGTGGCGGAATGACAATAATGAAGGCGCCCTGGATCGCCGACAGCCGCTTGCGCAGTTCGTTGGTGATCGCAGTCGCCGTCAGCCCCTTCTTCAGCCGCGCCTCCGGCTCATCGAACACCGGGAACAGCGCCGCCGCATTGCCGGCCTGGGTCCGGGTGGCGCCGGAGAAGCCGGCGAACGCCGCGACCTTGATGATCCCCGGCGTGTCCAGCGCGATGCGTTCGATCTCGCGCACCACCTCGGTGGTGCGCGCCAGCGAGGCGGCGCCGGGCAGTTGCGCGGAGATGATGACGTAGCCGCGGTCCTGCGCCGGGATGAAGCCCTGCGACGTCGTCGCCAGCAGCCAGCCGGCGCTGCCGATCAGCGCCACATAGATCAGCAGCATCACCACGGTGTGGTGGATCACGAAATCGGCCGCCCGCGCATAGCCGTGCGCGAGCCGATCGAAGATGCGGTTGAACACACCGGTGAACGCGTCCCAACCGCGGGCGATGATATTCCAGCTTGCCGGCGGCCGCTTCTCTTCATGCGGCACCAGGATCTGCGAGGCCAGCGCCGGCGACAGAGTCAGCGAGCAGAAGCAGGAGATCGCGGTGGCCACGGCAATGGTCACCGCGAATTGCTGGAAGAACTGGCCGGAAATGCCGCCGAGGAACGCGGTCGGCACGAACACGGCGCACAGCACCAGCGCGATCGAGACCAGCGCGCCGCCGACCTCCTCCATGGTCTTCAGCGCGGCATCCTTTCGGCTCATGCCGTGCTCGAGATGCCGCTCGACATTCTCGACCACCACGATGGCGTCGTCCACGACGATGCCGACCGCAAGCACGAGCCCGAACAAGGTGAGGTTGTTGATGGAGAAGCCGAGCGCGGCCATCACGGCGAAGGTGCCGACCAGCGACACCGGAATGGCGATGATCGGAATGATCGCGGGACGCCAGCCCTGCAGGAACACCAGCACCACGATCACGACCAGCGCCATCGCCTCGTAGATGGTCTTGATCAGCTCATGGACGGACTGTGCGATGAACTCGGTCGGGTTGTAGCCGATATTGTAGTCGAGCCCCTTGGGGAAGCTCGCCTTCAGCCGCACCATCGTGTCGGTGATGCTCTTTTCAGTGGCGAGCGCATTCGACCCCGGCCGCTGCGTCACCAGCAGGGCGACGGCTGATTTGCGCAGCAGGAAGCTGTTGGTGCTGTAGGAGAGCGCACCGAGCTCGACGCGGGCAATGTCGCGCAGGCGCACCACACGCCCGTCGGAGCCGGCCTTCACCACGATGTTCTCGAACTGCGCGGGATCCTTCAATCGTCCGGTGAAGACGAGGTTGGGCTGGAAGGCGCGGTCGGCGATCGGCGGCTCGGCGATCTGGCCGCCGGCGATCTGCAGGTTCTGGGCGCGGATCGCAGCCAGAACCTCGGCCGAGGTCAGGCCGAGATTGGAGATCTTGTCGGGATCGAGCCACAGCCGCATCGAATAATCGCGCGCGCCGAACATCTGGATGTCGCCGACGCCGTCGAGCCGCAGCAGCTGGTCGCGAACCTGCAGCAGCGCGTAGTTGGAGATGTAGAGCTGGTCGAAGGTGTCGTCGGGCGACAGCATGAACACGACCATCAGGATGTCGGGCGAGTTCTTGCGCGTGGTGACGCCGTTGCGCTGGACTTCCTCCGGCAAACGCGGCTGCGCGATCGCGACGCGGTTCTGCACCAGCACCTGGGCCTTATCCAGGTCGGTGCCGAGCTTGAAGGTGACGGTGATGGTGAGCTGGCCGTTCGAGGTCGCCTGGCTGTAGAGATACAGCATGTCCTCGACGCCGTTGATCTCCTGCTCGATCGGCGCGGCAACGGTGTCGGACACGGTCTGCGCCGAGGCGCCCGGATATTGCGTGGTGACGACGACGGTCGGCGGCACCACTTGCGGATATTCGGAGACCGGCAGCGTCTGGTAAGCGATCGCGCCGACAATCAGCAGCACGATCGACAGCACCATCGCCAGGATGGGCTGGTTGATGGAAAGCCTGCCGAGATTCATTTGGCACCTGCCGCCGGCGCTGCCTTGGTCGTCTCCTTGGCCATCTGCGGGGACACCTTGGCGCCGACGCGGGCGCGCTGGATGCCGTCGACGATCACGCGGTCGTCGGCCTTGAGGCCCTCGCGGATGATGCGCAGACCTTCATCGAGCGGCCCGAGCTTCACCTCCCGCGCCTCGACGGTGTCGTCGCCCTTGACCACGAACACGATCTTGCGGGACTGGTCGGTGGCAACAGCGGCATCCGGAATCAGCAGCGCCTCGTAGGGCGCGCTGCCGATCAGCCTCACGCGGCCGAACTGGCCGGGCAGGATGGAAAGGTCGGTGTTCTTGATCACCGCGCGGCTGCGCAGCGTGGCGGTGGAGACGTCGAGGCGGTTGTCGAGGAAGTTGATGGTGCCGTCATGCGACGGCTTGGTCTCGCCGGCCAACGTCACCTGCACGGGGTTGGCGGTATCGCGCGAGCTCGGGCGTTTCCCTTCGAACCACAGCTTGCTGTATTTGATGAAGGTCGCCTCATCCATGTCGAAATAGACGTAGATCGGATCGAGCGTCACGATCGAGGTGAGAAGCGTCGAGGTGCCGGTGTCGCTGCCCTGCACCAGATTGCCGGGGCTGACGAGGTGGCGGCTGACGCGGCCGGTGAGCGGCGCCACAACATGGGTGAACTCGATATTGAGCCGCGCGGCCTTCAGCGCGCCCTCGGCTTGCATCTCGGCGGCGTGCGCGGCCTGCAACGCCTGCCGGCGCTGGTCGACCACCTGTTCGGAGACCGCATTGGTCTGGACCAGGTTCAGCCCGCGGTCGAGCTCGCGCTTGGCCAGTTCCACCTTGGCGCGCGCGTCCGACAGTTGGCCCTCGGCCTGCTCGGCCGCGGCCTCGAACGGACGCGAGTCGATCACATAAAGCAGATCGCCCTGGTGCACGATCGCGCCGTCCTGGAATTCGACCGAGGTGACGAAGCCGCCGACCCGCGGGCGCACCTGCACCTCCTCGGCGGCTTCGAAGCGGCCGGTGAATTCATCCCAGTCGGTGACGGTGCGCTTGACCGGCTGCGCGACGGTAACCGGTGCCGGCGGTGGTGCTGCGGCCTGTTGCGCCTTCTCCTCGCAGCCCGCGAGCGCGAACGCGGCGAGCAGCACGAGCGGTGTCAGACGATAGTTCAATGAGCGCGTGGTGCCGGTCCCGTCGGGACGCACCAATGTGTCAGCCGCTATCAATTCCGTCTCCCCAAAGACTTCGAACCGGCAGGTCGCATCGATCAACGATGCGTGCCGGGTGCCACAGGCGGACGTCACAGATGTGACCGATCCCCAGTGTGTTCAAGGGCGTGGCCAGATCAAGCAAAATAATGATGCAGCCTGAGCGTGTTACGCGGTGAGCGCCGATGCCGGAAATGCTTTGTTTGACGGGGGCATGCCTGTTGGGCATCACACGCGGTCGACGCCGGCCGCGGCGTTATGACATCACGCCCATGTCACATTGGACGCAGGCACGGCGCGGTCGGGGTCCCGTCGCGTGAAAACCGCCCGCATCAAGGTTACCACCAGAGGTCATCCGCGAATATTTTCGCCACATTGACTCCCGGTTGCAGTCCCAATAACCTCATCGTTGCCAAAGCATTAATTTTTTGGCCGCCGCTTTTTTATTGAACCTTGTTTTGATCACTCTCTCGGTCGCGGCGCGGAGTCTGTGTGGGGCATTGCGCGATGACGGGCGAGTTCGATTCCGAGCACCCGCTTTCCGAATCAGCACTTTTCATCCGCCCCGCGCGTCGACGCGCTCGATTCTTGTCCCGCCGAATCCCGTCCCGCCCGATCGGTAATCAATCCCAGCGTGTGAACGAGTTCACACACATCCTCGCCCATACAGCGTAGTGAAATGACCGGCGCAACGCCCGGTCGCAGGAGCTCTCATGACGACCATACCTGCCTATACAATCGGTGGTATCACGAGGCCCGAGCTTCACCTCGATTCCGCAGGCAACATCGTTCTGGACCCGGCGGCCGAGGCCTTCGCCGCGCTCTATGGTCTGAAGTTCCTCTACCTCGGCTGCCCGCCCAACACGCCCTGGCCGCCGGTGCAAGATTCGCTGTCGACGCCGGTCGACAGCAATGCCACCGCCAACAGCGTGCTCGAAGGCGCCGCTGCCAACACCGTCGTCAACGTCACCGCGCATGCGACCAGCACGGCCGGGCTTCCCGTCACCTATTCGCTGATCGGCGACACCTCCGCCGGCGGCTTCAAGATTGATCCCAATACCGGCGTCGTCACCGTCAACAATCCCGCCAAGCTCGATTTCGAGAGCGCGGCCGGTCACGCCTATACCATCACGGTGAAGGCGAGCGACGGCATCCTCACCTCGCAGCAGACCTTCACGATTTCGGTTGCCGACGTCGCGCCGTCGACGCCGACCGACAGCAATGCCGCCACCAACCACGTTGCAGAAGGCGCGGCCGTCAACACCCTCGTCGGCATCACCGCGACCTCATCAGACGTCAATGGCGGCGCCGTCACGTTTGCGATCACCGGCGATACCTCGGGCGGCGGCTTCAAGGTCGATCCGCATACCGGTGTGGTCAGCGTCGCCGACGGCAGCAAGATCGACTACGAGAGCGCAGCCGGACATGCCTATTCGGTTACCGTCACAGCCAGCGACGGCACGCTGACGAGCGCGCAGACCTTTTCGATTGGCGTCGACGACGTCACGATCGGCGCACCGACCGACAGCAATGCCGCGGCCAATCACGTGGCGGAAGGCGCTGCAGCCGGCACCATCGTCGGCATCACCGCGTCCGCGATCGATCCGAACGGCCCGGCCACCACCTATTCGCTGATCGGCGACACCTCCGGCGGCGGCTTCACAATCAATGCCGCGACCGGCGTCGTCACGGTCGCCGATTCGACCAAGGTCGATTTCGAGACAGCCGCCGGCCACAACTACAGCGTCACCGTGCAGGCGACCAATGGCGCCACGACGACGTCGAGCAGCTTCACGATCGCCGTCGACGATGCGGCGCCGTCGTCACCCGTCGACAGCAACGCAGCCGCCAATTCGGTGACCGAAGGCGCCGCCAACGGCTCGACCGTCGGCATCACCGCGTCTTCGACCGACGTCAACGGCCCCGCCGTCACCTACAGCCTGATCGGCGACACCTCCGGCGGCGGATTCACGATCAATGCCGCAACGGGTGTCATCACCGTCGCCGATTCCACCAAGCTCGATTATGAGACGGCCGCCGGCCACGCCTACACCGTCACTGCCCAGGCCAGCGACGGCACGCTGGCGAGCTCGCAGACCTTCACCATCGCCGTCAACGACGTCGCCCCGTCGATCCCAGTCGACAGCAACGCTTCGGCGAATTCGGTGGCCGAGGGCGCATCGGCCGGCTCGACCGTCGGCATCACCGCATCCTCGACCGACGTCAACGGCCCGGCCGTGACCTACAGCCTGACCGGCGACACCTCCGGCGGCGGCTTCACCATCAATGCGGCCACCGGTGTCGTCACCGTCGCGGACCCGACCAAGATCGACTACGAGTCGTCGGGCGCGGGTCACAGCTACACGATCACCGCGCAGGCCAGCGACGGCACGCTGACGAGCTCGCAGACCTTTACGATCGCCGTCACCGACGCGGCACCTTCGACCCCGGTCGATTCCGATGCGGCGGCGAATTCCGTCGTGGAGGGCGCGGCCAACGGCTCGACCGTCGGCATCACCGCGTCCTCGACCGACGTCAACGGCCCGGCCGTGACCTACAGCCTGATCGGCGACACCTCCGGCGGCGGCTTCACCATCAATGCGGCGACCGGCGTCATCACCGTCGCCGATTCCACCAAGATCGATTTCGAGACATCGGGCGCAGGTCACAGCTACACCGTCACCGCGCAGGCGAGCGACGGCGTGCTGGCGAGCTCGCAGACCTTCACCATCGCCGTGTCGGACGTCGCCCCGTCGACCCCGGTCGACAGCGACGCCGCCGCCAATACGGTGGCCGAAGGCACCGCCAACGGTTCGACCGTCGGCATCACCGCGTCCTCGACCGACGTCAATGGTCCCGCCGTGACCTACAGCCTGATCGGCGACACCTCCGGCGGCGCCTTCACCATCAATGCCGCGACCGGCGTCATCACCGTCGCCGATACCACCAAGCTCGATTTCGAATCGTCGGGCGCCGGCCACAGCTACACCGTCACCGCGCAGGCCAGCGACGGCACGCTGGCGAGCTCGCAGACCTTCACCATCGGCGTGACCGACGTCGCACCCTCGACCCCGGTCGATTCCGACGCGGCGGCCAATTCGGTCGCCGAAGGCGCAGCCGCCGGCTCGACCGTCGGCGTCACCGCGGCGTCGACCGATGTCAACGGCCCGCCCGTGACCTGGTCGCTCACCGGCGACACTTCCGGCGGCGGCTTCACCATCAACGCGACCACCGGCGTCATCACGGTCGCCGATCCCACCAAGATCGATTTCGAATCCTCGGGTGCAGGCCACAGCTACACCGTGACCGCGCAGTCCAGCGACGGCACCCTGACCAGCTCGCAGACCTTCACCATCGCGGTGGCCGATGTGTCCCCGTCGACCCCAGTCGACGCCGATGCCAACACCAACACGATCGCCGAGGGCGCGGCCAACGGCTCGACCGTCGGCGTCACCGCGTCGTCGACCGACGTCAACGGCCCGGCCGTGACGTACTCACTGATCGGCGACACCTCCGGCGGCGGCTTCACCATCAATGCCGCGACCGGTGTCGTCACCATCGCCGATTCCACCAAGATCGATTTCGAAACCTCCGGCGGCAGCTACACCGTGACCGCGCAGGCCAGCGACGGCACGCTGGCGAGTTCGCACGCCTTTGTCATCGCCGTCACCGACGTCGCGCCGTCGACCCCGGTCGACAGCGACGGCGCCACCAACCAGGTCTCGATGAACGCGCCGGTCGGCACCTATACCGGCGTGACGGCGTCGTCGACCGACGTCAACGGACCGGCGGTGACCTATTCGCTGGTCGGCGACACCTCCGGCGGCGGCTTCACCGTCGATCCCACGACCGGCCAGGTCAAGGTCGCCGACTCCACCAAGATCCCCTACAACGCGGGCAGCCCGAGCTTCGACGTCACGGTTCAGGCCAGCGACGGCACGCTGACCAGCCAGCAGACCTTCACCATCGGCATCGTCCCGAACACGCCGCCCGTGGCCAACGACGATTCGCTGTCGGCCACCGAGGCCGGCGGCGCCAACAACGCGATTGCCGGCAGCAATCCGTCCGGCAACGTCATCCTCGGCACCGGTTCGGCCGGCGCCGTCCAGGATACCGACGCGCAGGACGCAAGCAGCGCGCTGACCGTCGTCGCGGTCCACACCGGCGCGGAGGGCGCCTCGACCGGCACCGGCACCGTCGGCCAGGATCTGATCGGAAGTCACGGTACCCTGCATCTCAACAGCGACGGCTCCTACACCTACGCGGTCAACCAGAATGACGCGCAGGTCCAGGCGCTGCATACGTCGGCCGACACGATCAACGACCAGTTCAACTACACGATCCAGGACACCGGCGGCCTGCAGGACACCGCGACGATCACCTTCACCATCCATGGTGCGGACGATCTGCCGGTGGCCGTCGCCGACACCGGCACGATGACCGAGGACGATGCGCCGACCTCGTTCAACGTCATCGCCAACGATAGCCAGGACCCGGATTCCACCGCGTCGAATGCCATCACGCTCGGGCCGGGCGGCATCACCGTCACCGGTCCGGTCGGCACGACCTTCGTCAACACCGACGCGACCGCTTCGATCGTCAGCAACCAGGTGCAGGTGACGCTGGACAACGCCCATTTCCAGCAGCTGGCGCTGGGCGAGCACGCCACCGTCACGGTGCCCTACACGCTGACCGGCGATGCCGGCGAAACCTCGTCGGCGAATCTCGTCGTCACCGTCAACGGCGTCAACGACGTGCCGGTCGCCGTCGATGATTCCGGAACCATGACCGAAGACCAGTCCGGTCATGCCTTCACCGTGCTCACCAACGACACGCTCGACGCCGACCACAGCGCGCCGAACAACGTGACGGCAGGCGCGGTCAGCAATCTGTCTGCGCCCTCGGGCGAGAACATCGACCTCACGGACGTCGCGGTCAGCGTCAACGGCTCGAACCAGATCGTGGTCAATCTCGGCTCCGACTTCCAGCATCTGCAGGACGGCGAGAGCGCCACGTTCGACGTCGCCTACACACTGCACGGCGACCAGGCCGGCGACACCTCGACGGCGTCGCTTCATGTCACGGTGACCGGCATCAACGATGCCCCGACCGCCAGCAACTTCACCTTCAACGGCGCCAACAGCGCGATCGGCAACACCGACCTCGTGGTCAACGACCCGACCGACGGCGCGCCGGATCCGGCCGGCCCGCAGAAGACCATCTCCGGCAGCCTGCTCAGCGGCGCCAGCGATATCGACGGCCCCGGACCGCTGATCGTGGTCGCCGGCACCATTGCGACCGCGCAGGGCGGCACCGTCACCATGCAGTCCGACGGCGACTTCATCTACAAGCCGGCGGTCGGCTTCACCGGATCGGATTCCTTCAATTACCAGGTCTCGGACCAGAACGCCGGCGCCTCCGGCGTCGGGCTCGGCACGGGAACGGTGACGATCAACGTCGCGACGCCGAAGGTCTGGTACGTCAACGCGGCGACCGGCAGCGACACCACCGGCGACGGCTCCTCCGAAAAACCGTTCGCCTCGCTGGCGCCGCTGTCGACGGGCGGCTCGGCGGATGCGCTCGACGGCCCCAACGACACGATCTTCCTCTACAACGGCACCTATAACAGCGGCATCGTGCTGGAAAACGGCCAGCAGCTGATCGCCCAGAACCAGGGCCTGACGGTCAACGGCACCACGCTCGAGGCGGCAACCGCCGGCAGCGTCACGATCAACGGCACGGTGACGCTGGCCAGCGGCAACACCATCGACGGCGTCAGCTTCGGCAACACCAGCGGCTTCTCGCTGCAGGATTCCGGCGCGTCCGTCGGAACCGCCACCGTCGCGCACAGCTCGATCAACAACGCCAATGGCGGCGCGGTGAACATCGCCAATGGCGGCACGCTCGCCATGAACTTCAGCAGCATCAGCGCGAGCGGCACCACGACCAGCGCGATCTCGCTCAACAACACCACGGGATCGTTCACCGGATCGGGCGGCACGCTGAACAACGGCGCCGCCACCGCCGCCGACGTCTCGATCACCGGCGCCAACAACGTCAACTTCACCTATGGCGGCAACATCAACGACACGACCGGCAGCACGGTCGCGATCTCCAGCCAGACCGGCGGCACCAAGGACTTCAACGGTTCGATCAATGGCGGCGCCATCTCGCTGACCAACAATACCGGCGCCACGATGAGCTTCGACGGCGGCGTCACCCTGTCGACGGGAGCCGCGAACGCCTTCACTGCGACCGGCGGCGGCACGGTGAGCGTCACCGGCGCGACCAACACACTCGCCACCACCACGGGCACCGCGCTCAACGTCACCAATACCAACATCGGCGCCAGCGGCCTTACTTTCAAGAGCATCTCGGCCACCGGCTCATCGGGCAGCGCCGGCATCGTTCTCGACACGACGGGATCGGCAGGCGGGCTCACGGTCACCGGCGACGGGACTGCCGGCTCCGGCGGCACAATCAACAACAAGACGGGTGCCGATATCCTCACCGGCACCGACGCCGGCGGACAGACGACATCGGGTACCGGTGGCACCGGCATCTACCTGCACAGCACCTCAAACGTGTCGCTGAGCAACATGTCGCTGCATGATTTCAGCAACTTTGCGATCTACGGCAACAACGTCACCGGCTTCACGCTCGCCAACAGCACGATCAGCGGCACCAACGGCAGCAACAATGCCGGAGACCGCGAGGAGAGCAGCATCCGGTTCGACAATCTGCTGGGCGCCGCCTCGATCACCGGCTCCAGCATCTCCGGCGGCTTCGACGAGAACGTCGACCTCTACAATACAAGCGGTACGTTGAACCGCCTGACGATGGACAACAATACGTTCGGTCTGATCGGCAGCACCGGCAACGACAACGTCCGCGGACAGGTCTTCAATTCCGCGACCGCCAACTACACCGTGACGAACAGCACGTTCGCCGGAACACGCGCGGACTTCATCGCCTTCGTTGCCAACAACAATTCGTCGATGGATGTTGTGGTTCGCGGCAACACGTTCCACAACGGCCAGACCATCATCCCCGGCGGCGGAACGGCAGTCGATGTCAGAAGCGGATCCGGCGGCCTCGTCTCCGCCGCGACCACCACCTTCGACATCTCGCACAACACCCTGACGGATGGCGGCGCCAACGCGTTCGACACCGTCGGCATCTTCGTCGCCAAGGGCCAGGACAACGGCACCATGTCCGGCACCATCGCAAGCAACGCGATCGGGCCGGCGAAGGTGAACTCGAACTCCGACGGCATCTTCGTCCGCGACGCCGGCGCCGGCAGCCTGACGACGCTGATCCAGAACAACACCATCACCGGCGTCGGCAATAACGGCATTCATCTGCAGAACAACGACGGCAGCTCGACCCTGAACGCCTCGATCTACGGCAACTCGGTGTCGTCTCCGACCTCCACGGTTCCGTTCGCCGCGCTGCTCGTCGACAACGGGGCGACGGCGACCGACACCAGCACGACGAACGTCGTGATCGGCTCGGGCACCGGCGGCGCCGGCAGCAAGAACACGCTGAACCACAGCTCGCTCTACGCCACCGATGTGGAACTGAGCAACTTCAACGCCAGCACCCATTTGAATCTTTCGAGGAACGGTTCGGGCTCGGGCACCGTTGCGGGCGTGATCACCGACGACAACACCAGCAATACGGGCGGCATCACCGTGGATACCTCGGGCGGAAACGGCACGACGACGCTCGTCAACACCCTGCCGACGCTTCCGGCGCCGGTCGCACCGCTGCTGACCCAGGCGGGCGGCGTGCAGGCGACGACACCGACCACGGGCGAGATGAACCTGACGCAAAGCGAGCTCGACTTGGCCGTGACAGCAGCCATCGCGCAATGGGCGGCCGCAGGCGCCAGTGCCGCTCAGATCGCCGCAATGCATGCCGTCACCTTCAGCGTCGCCGACCTGTCCGGCCAGATCCTCGGCCAGGAAGGCGCCAACCACATCACGATCGACACCGATGCTGCGGGCCATGGCTGGTTCACCGACACGAGCAACGCGGCGTTCACCCACGCCGTCAATTCGTCAGGAACCGATCTGCTGACCGATCCCTCGTCGGCCGCGGCCGGGCATATGGATTTGCTGACCACCGTGGCGCACGAGCTCGGGCACGTGATCGGCCTGCCCGACTCGACGGCGTCGTCCGACGTCCACGATCTGATGTTTATCGGCCTTGCCGACGGCGAGCGCCGGCTGGCCAGCGCTGCGGATGTCGCGCAGGCCAACGCATCTGCGGCGTCGCAAACCAGCAGCAGCTTCGTCAGCGACAATGGCGGCCACAATTTCGTGTTCTCCGAGCCGCCCGTTCCAGCGGCGACGACGCCCCCGGCGCCTCCGGTATTGAGCGCCATCCTCGCCGCCCTGCAAAACGCGCAATCCTTCCCCGTGGCGTGGTTCACGGGACATTTCGTCGATCCGAACGGCGCACCGTGGCACAGTGCGAGCGGGACGCCCGTCAGCGATAGCCATGACATTGGTGGTGGTATGAGCGGCGGTTTCACCGTGTCCGCCGCCGGCAGCCCGGTCACCCTGTCGCCGACAGCGCTCGCCGGCGCCCTCACCTTGCCCGACACGCATTACACGCTTCCGGATCCGTCGCACGGCGCGACGCTTCCGGATACTTTCCAAGTCGCGCCGATCCATGGCGGGCTGTTGATCTGAGCTGGCCTCGCGCAGGACGACAGGCGTCCGTCGAACGCTCCTTCGGCGGACGCCTTTCATTCTGACGCTGTCAATTATGGCTTTGACCGAGGAATCTGCGCTCGTCGAAATGAGCATTCGCGCCCCGACGATTCCTGACTTCGACCTCGCTTCAACTCAATCCCGCCGCGCTTCAGCTCAGTCGCGAGCATGCGCGGATGTGCAATTTGTGACACGACCGGGCTCGATCGAGGCACGCGAAGACACAACTTGCAGCTGCATCGCGCGATAACGGGACACATGCCGCGCGCAGCAAAACAATTCAAGAGATCGCACAATCGTTGAGGTTGCACTTATCTCAAAACACGCTATCGTGCAAACCTTCCCGGCGCGACGCGCATTGTCTTATTCTTTCTGAAATCACCAGATTCATCCGACGGAGGATCGATGTCCGAACCGTTTCTCTCAGAAATCAAGATGATGTCGTTCAACTTCCCGCCGAAGGGATGGGCCTTCTGCAACGGCCAGACTTTGCCGATCAATCAGAACCAGGCGCTGTTCTCCCTGCTCGGAACGACCTATGGCGGCAACGGTACGACCACGTTCCTGCTGCCCAACCTGCAGGGCCGAGTGCCGATGCACATGGGCTCCGGCCACACGCTTGGCGAGGTCGGTGGCGAGCAGAGCCACACGCTGACGGTTGGGGAGATGCCGCAGCATCAGCACATCTTTCAGGGCACGACGAACAACGCCGACAGTCCCGCCGTCACCGGCAATCTGATGGCGACATCCGCCAACCTCTACACCGCAGCCGCCAATTTGACGACGCTGGTGCCGGGCACGGTCGGCAATGCCGGTGGTTCGCAGCCCCACGAAAACATGCAGCCCTACCTCACGATCAACTTTTGCATCGCGTTGCAGGGCGTCTTCCCCTCGCAGAACTAGAAGGACGTACCTATGAGTCAGCCCTTCGTCGGCGAAATTCGCATGTTCGGCGGCAATTTTGCGCCGGTCGGATGGATGCTCTGCCAGGGGCAGACGCTACCCATTTCCGGGAATGAAGTTCTGTTCCAGTTGATTGGAACAACCTATGGTGGAGATGGTCAAAGCACATTCAACTTGCCCAATCTGCAGGGCCGCCTGCCCATGCACCAGGGCAGCAGTTTCGTCATGGGACAGAGCGCCGGCGTCGAGAGCGTGACGCTGACGACCCAGCAACTGCCGGTTCACTCGCATGCGCTCTCGGCCTCGCTGAACAACGCGACCAGCAGCACCGTGGCCGGCAACGTCGTCGGCGTCGTGGGCGCGACGCAGATCTACCGGGAGGTCGCCGCAGCCTCGCCGATGGCAGCTCAGGCCTGCACGCCGACCGGCGGCAGCCAGCCGCACGACAACATGCAGCCCTACCTTGCCATCAACTTCATCATTTCGCTGTTCGGCGTTTTTCCGAGTCAAACCTAGGACGGGACCATGTCTGATCCATTCGTGGCCGAGATTCGCATCTTCCCGTTCAACTTCGCTCCCCGGGGATGGGCTTTCTGCAACAATCAGTTGATGCCGATCTCGCAGAACACTGCGCTGTTCTCGCTGCTGGGCACCACCTATGGCGGCGACGGCAAAAGCACCTTCGCATTGCCGGGCCTGCAGGGATGCGCGCCCATGCAGCAGGGCCAAAGCACCACAGGCACCTTCTACGATCTCGGACAGACCAGCGGGAGCGATACCGTGACCGTACTGCAGAGCGAGATGGCGAGCCACAATCATCCGATCGACGGCAACATCGGTCAATCCAATCTGGCCACGCCGAGCCCGGCGCGGTCGCTGGCCAGGGCAAATCCGGGCCAGGCCTACACCGCGACACTGACCAACATCTCGCAATTTTCTCCGACCAGCTCGATCCAGATCACGGGTGGCAGTCAGCCCCACAACAATCTGATGCCCTATCTCACCGTGAATTTCTGCATCGCATTGCAGGGCATCTTCCCGGCGCGCGGCTGAGTGCGTCATGAGCGGCGATCGGGAGACCATCGACGTGGCTTCCGCGTCGCTTCGATGGCGGCGCGCCGCGGACGCGGGGCTGGCCTTTCGGCGCATCACGGACGCCGATTTGCCTTTCCTCTCGCATCTCTATGCATCGACCCGCGCCGATGAACTGGCCGCGGTGCCCTGGAGCGACGAACAGAAGGCCGCGTTCCTCGACATGCAGTTCCGAGCGCAACACGCTCACTACCAGCAATATTATCCGACGGCCGACTGGCTCGTGACGATGTGCGCCGGGCAGGACATCGGCCGTCTCTATCTCGATCGCTGGCCCAGCGAGCATTGTGTGATCGACATTGCCTTCCTGCCCGAGCATCGCGGAAAGGGTCTTGGCGCCGCGCTGATGCATGACGTCCTGGACGAGGCTGCCGACGCCGGCAAGGCCGTGTCCATCCATGTCGAGAAGTTCAATCCAGCAATGCGGTTGTATCGCCGGCTCGGCTTTGTGACCGAAGAGGACAAGGGCGTCTACGACCTGATGCGCTGGCGCGCGCCGGCCGTCGCCGATCAGGTGAAAATCGCCTGATAGCCGTTGCCATCGGCCATCGGACCGATCGGCACCAGGAATATCTCCATCGTCCCGAGCGAAGGATGCGCGACCGGGTAGATCGCCTGGGGCAGTGAACAATCCCTCGGCGCCGCAAACACCAGCGAGAACGCCCCACCCAGCCGCCCACTATGGCCGGCCGGCTCGACCTTGATGAGCTTCAACGGCAAGGCCCGATCCACAGCCTGCATCTCGAACACGCGCCCCTCGTGCGCGGTGAAGTCGTCGATGTTCAGTCTCGCAAGGTCGGCAGAAGACGACATGCAGGGCACTCCTGGTTGCTGCCGACGTGTAGCACGGCGTGCGGGGTTTGCAGCGAAATATTCGGCGAGAGAAAGTTGTGCGCGTTGAGGCGCACGGGCTTATCGGCTGGCTCGCTTCGCCTCTCCCGCTTGCGGGGGAGGCCGACGCGCTCGAAGAGCGCGGCGGGTGGGGGCTCTCTCCGCGCAGGGAATCCCGATGCGGAGACACCCCCACCGTAGCCGATGCTTCGCATCGGCGTTCTTGTAGAACGGTGGCCGAAGGCCACCTATGCCTCCCCCGCAAGCGGGAGAGGGACCCTTCCGCCAGTGCAGTCCTCACGAATCGCAGAATTCGCCGTTCCGGGCATCAGTTATTTTTCCGAATTTTGCTTACGATTAGACGAATCAAACTTGACATCCACCCAAATCAGTGGTCTAATCCGCGCGTCTCATCCGACACGAGGGGCGCTCGCGAACGCCACGAACGTGGGTGCAGATGCGGTGGCCGCCGAGCGTGCGACAGGCGTGTGTGCGCAAGGCGGACGGTGAAGTCGTGTGGGCCTGCCGCCCCG
>NZ_JAFCJX010000037.1 GCF_018130695.1 Bradyrhizobium jicamae
CGGGGCGGCAGGCCCACACGACTTCACCGTCCGCCTTGCGCACACACGCCTGTCGCACGCTCGGCGGCCACCGCATCTTCACCCACGCTCGTGGCGTTCGCGAGCGCCCCTCGTGTCGGGTGAGACGGGCGCATATTATCCTAATCAGAATTATTGTAAAGCGCAATATTTATGATTGTGGGGCTTGACGCGATTCCGGCAACCCGAACTGATTTGCCCGTCGTGTCGAATTGGCCACAGTTTGCGCCAGTTCGGAATTGCCACCAAATTGCCGCAACTGATGCGCGCGCGGGGCGGAACGCATGCGCGTGGCGCTCGTTCTCACCTGCATCGCAACATGAGTTACGACAGGAGTGGTCCATGCGAAACATCATCCTTCCCATCGCCGCAGCCCTGGCCATCGGCGCCGCTGCGCCTGCGCTTGCCGCCGATTCCGGCGACCAGATCTCGATGCAGATGGCGCTCGATGTGGCGACCGATCTCGGCGTCACGACGGTGTCGCACACCAATTATCTCGGTGACGAATGGGAGATCGAAGGCCGCGACCGGACGGGGCGCTGGATGGAGGTCCATGTCGACTCCCGCACTGCCGAGGTGCGCCATGTGGAGCGCGGCTGGTAGTCTCAATTGCAGGATGGGTGGAGCGAAACGATGTCCCATCATTTCACGGCACGGTACAAAGGTGATGGTCACCGCTGCGCTCCACCCATCCTGCGCATCCGCGAACTTCAATGCGCAAACGTTTTGTTAGCAAATCGCCCGTGGCATTTTCCGCGATTCCGATTCGTTCTTTGAGAACGAAGTGGAGTCGTTTGCAGAACATTTCGCGCGAGGGCGCACATTCGTAGGATGAGTGGAGCGAAGCGATACCCACGACGCGGCACGAAGGTGGATCTCGATCCGCAAACCTTTCGTTAGCAAATCATCCGCGTCGAATTCTTCGATTCCGATTCGTTCTTCGCGAACGAAATGGAGTCGTTTCGAGAACAAAGCGGTGGCGGCGTCGCGCGCCTGTGCTAGCCTTGCGCATCGGGAGAGGATGCGCGCCATGCAGGACGCCTTGAGTGGGTATGCCCGCATGAGCGAAGCGATGTGCGGGATTCTCGCCGGGTCGATAGGGCTGTCCCGGATGTCGCTTCGCTCATCCGGGCCACGCAGGAAGTCCGCCGGGGACGCGAATTGATGGCAAGGGCTGCGAAACGACGGGCATCGCGCAAGACTGTGCTGACCATCGACGTCGGCGGATCGCATGTGAAGGTGATGACCGACCGCGGCCGCACCAAGCGGCGCTTCGTGTCCGGCCCCAATCTCTCGGCCCGCGCGATGGTGCAGCAAGTCAAGGCTCTGACCAAGGACTGGTCCTACGACGTGATCTCGATCGGCTACCCCGGACCGGTGGCGCGCAATCGCCCCGCGAAGGAGCCGCACAATCTCGGCCGCGGCTGGCTCAACTTCGATTTCGCCAAGGCGTTCGGTCGGCCGACGCAAGTCGTTAATGACGCGCTGCTGCAGGCGATCGGCGGCTATGACGGCGGACGCATGCTGTTCCTCGGCCTCGGTACCGGGCTTGGTGCCGCGATGATTGCCAACGGCGTGCCGCTGCCGATGGAGCTGGCGCACCTGCCGTACAAGAACAACAATTCGTTCGAGCATTATGTCGGCGCCGGCGGTCTGAAGCGGCTCGGCCGCAAGCGCTGGCGCAAGGCGGCCCTCGACGTGATTGCGCGCCTGGTCGCGGCGCTGCAGCCGGACTATGTCGTGCTCGGCGGCGGCAACGCGGACAAGGTCGGCAATCTGCCGCCAAACGTGCGGCTCGGCGTCAACGCCAATGCGTTCGATGGCGGATTCAAGCTGTGGAAGCGCGGCCTGCTCGCGCCGCCGCCGCGCACGCCGACGACGGGATGAAGCAGAAGCGCAAAGCGGGGTAATCACGCCCTACGCCTTCTTCACGAACTCCGATTTCAAATTCATCGCGCCGATGCCGTCGATCTTGCAGGCGATGTTGTGGCCGTCGCTGCCCTCGGTCAGGCGGATGCTGCGGACCTTGGTGCCGCCCTTGACCACCGATGACGAGCCCTTGACCTTGAGGTCCTTGATGACGATGACGCTGTCGCCATCGGCCAGCAGATTGCCATTGCTGTCGCGCACACCGGCCTCGGGCGAGGCTTCCGCCACCGCAGCGGCGTCGGCGCTCCATTCATGCGCGCATTCCGGGCAGACCCACAGGCCGCGATCCTGATAGGCGTGCTCGGACTGGCAGGCCGGGCATTTCGTGGTGTCGTCCATCCCAGTTCTGTTCCCCGCGTGGCGGGCGCACCGTAGGGCGACGCACCGACAAATCAAGCGAAAAGGGAACTCCAGCAGCAGGCTTGACGCTGCCCAATCGCTGATGCAATCGGCTGGCGGACACGATCGCTTGGTCTAATCAGGAACCTTCCCAAATTGACATCGCTCAGGGAATTGGGGCGCACGCTCGTCGCTCTCGGCATCATCGCCTTGCTGGCCGGCACGGCGGTCCGCGCGCAGAACCTCGATCAGGGCAAATCGGGCGCGAAGCTGTTCGCCGACAGTTGCACCGCGTGCCATCGCAGCCCGCGCGGCCTCGCCAAAGGCCGCTTCAAGCTCACGCTCTATCTGTTCCTGAAGGAGCACTATTCGAGCGGGCCGGACACGGCCTCTGCGCTCGCCTCCTACCTCGAATCCGTCGACGCCGGTCAGCGCGGCGCCGCGCGCGAGCCCGCGAAGCCGGGCAGGCGCTCCTCCGTGCGTCCGCCCGCACCGGTGCCGGGACGATAGCTGAGCAGAACTCCTATCCCGCATGAGTGGAGCGACATGGGGGTCTTGCCGTGCGGATTGGAACTGACCCGGATATCGCCTTCGCTCTGCCGGCTACGGCGGACAAGCCGCTCATCGGAGGCTACGGCAGTGAGGTCTTGCGCGAATGATGAATTGCGCCTTGCGAGTCACTGGCTCGCTTGCGGGACTTGAGGAGGTGTCACCAGCAGCTTATCCACGATTTCCGTCTTGTACCCGAACATCATGGAAGTGGTCTGTATGATGGCACATTGAGGTTCCAACTTGATGTTGGCTTGTGTCAATAGCGCGTCCCTGAGCTTCATTAAGACGCTTTCAAGATATGGCATGTCGTTTTCCGAGACGTAGGGAGTTGGGACCGTGCCGGAAAGCACGCTGTCCAGTATGTACAGGGATTTTGGATCGAGAGCTTGCGAGAGATAGAACCGGATGCTCGATGACGGATAGAATTTTGCTTCCAGAGCATGTTCCATCTCGAGCAATTCGCTCGTTCTCGTGTCCTTGAACCTTGCCAGATGAAATCTGATCGGCGCGATCTGCTTTGCGAATTCCGCCACAGAGTTGTGACTCCTGTCGCCGGCCTCGGCCAGGAAGTAGAGCCTCTGTTGCAGTTCATTCACAAGGTCCCGATAATCGGTGATGGCGGAGTTTGCCTCCTCCATGCACTTGTTATGGGTAGTGTAGTAGGTGCCGAAAGCCCCGGCCAACGCTGATGCCACGACGCCGCCACCCAAGAGCTTCTTTATATCCATTTCCATTCTGCCCGAATGCGCAACAGGTAGTGGAACTGGTATACTACAATCTCATGCGCGGCCGTGCAAAGTGAACCAAGTCACTCATCCCTCTCCGACGGCGCCTTCGCCGGACACAGCTTCCGGAAAATCTCCATGTGCTCGGCGTAGCTGCTGGCGCTGCTGCCGTCGGCGATTGTGCCGTCCTTCAGATATTTGATGACGTAGTTCGCCGACACGTTGGCCTTGCGCGCTTTGGCCTTGCCGAGGAACTGAAACTCCTCGCCGTAGAGATTGGTGAAGCGGCCGGTGGTGCAGTCGCCCCTGACTTCGTTGCGCAGGTCGAGATGCATCGTGTCATCGATGCATTTGGCCGTGAGGTCATGGGCGTAGTCGCGGCAATAGGCGGTGGCGTCGGCGCGGGTGTGCTTCGTCTCGATCACCGCCTGCGGGCCGTTGATGCCTGATGTCTTGACGATCGTCACCTGCATGCCGGTGCGCGAGCCGTAATACAGCTTGCTGTCGGCGTGGGCGGCCGAGGTCGCGAGCAGGCCAAGCGCGGCGGTGAGGGCGAGGGGCAGGCGGGACATGCAGCAAATTCCGTGGGATTGGATTGTTTTGTCTCCGCGAGACCGACGGTGGTTCATGCCGGGATCGTGGGATGGGGATCGCATGCGCTCCGCCCAACCTGCCCACCGTCCGTCGCAAATCGTCGCGTCAATCCCCAGACCACCGCGGCCGTGGCAAGCGTCGCGATCAGATGCTTCAAGGTGTGCCCGGTGACGAAGCCGAGCGCGGTCGCGATCTCGTGGTCGAGCACCTCGGCGAGTTTGGCCAGCATGTACAGCCCCATCGCGGCGCCGAACGCGATGCGGTCGGCACGCGGCGCGCGATGGATGGCTTGCCAGAGCGGGATCAGGATCAGCGGGAGCCCCTGCAACAGCAGATACGGCCGCAGGTCGGGCGCACCGTGTCGGTCCGTGAGCGCCCACCATGCGACGCTGGCGACGGCGTAAAGCGCGAGCACGATCACCTCGATGTCGGTCTTCGCGCCTGGCCTGGTGTCGCCGCGGACGCCGGCGAGCAGGCCGACGCAAACCAGCGCGATCGGCAGCCGGTCCCAGATCAGGCGGGCATTGTCGGGGGCGAGGTGATAGAAGGCGGAGCCGAACGCGGTCAGCAACAGTCCGATCAGAAACAGCCGGTAGCCGGGCCAACCACTGCGCAACTGTGCGCTGGCGCGGTGCGGCCACAGCGTCAGCCAGCCCCAGATCGCGACCAGCGCGAAGCCAAGGTTGGACAGGACATCGGCCGCGTGCGGAATGCCGAAGGCGGCCGACTGGTCGGCGAACGCGTGGTAGTGGGCCGGGTCCGGAATGCGTCCGTGCACCGCCATGATCGCGATTGCGCCGGCGATGATGATCGTCGAGGAATGCTTGATCCAGAATTTTGAGGGCTGGCCGGGAGCGATCGGGACGTTCGCGCGGGCAGGCATTTTCGACTCCAATTTGAGCGGTGCTCAACATTGGTAGTTCGAAAATGAACAATGTTCAAGTTAATTTTCAAAGCCGCTTTTCAAAGCCGGTTGGGCTACTCACCAATCCAGATCGCCGTAGGGGTCAGCCATATAGCGCGGGGGCATCCAGCGTTCTCGCGGCGGTCGCGGCCGCCGAGGTGCGGCGGCGGGGACGGGCTGGCGCGCAACAACGGTATCATTCTCTTTCGCCATGCTCCGCACGGCAGGTTTCGCGGGTGACGCCGCAAGCTGCGTCTGCAGCGCCTGGACCTGCGCGGCGAGGCGCGCATTGTCCGCGGCATCTTTCTCTTGCGCTGTCTTGAGTTGTTGAATCGCGTCGGCCTGCGCGCGGAGCGTTTGCTCGCTCTCGCTCCTCTGTTGCTCGAGCTTGGCGTTGATGGTCGCAAGTGTCTCGGTGATGGTCTTGAGCGATTGCGCAACCTCGCCGGACGTCTGGTCAGGCGGCGTGGCGGCGGCTGGTGGAACGCTTTCGGTTTCTTTTTTGACTGGCGGTGCAGGCAGCACCTTCGGCTCGTCAGCGGCCGCCAGTTGGATGGCTGGCGGATTCGCCGGACCGGGAAGCGCTGCTACGTTCGGGGCCGGGGGCGGGCTCGCGGCCGGCGGGGCCCATCGCGCCAGGATCGGCGCCATCATCGTCCTGGTTTCATCGTGATATTGCGAAGCGAACGCAGCGCCGAGAATGCCAATCGCCAGCAGGCCAACGACGGCGCGCAGCATGGGCCGGTTCCGCTTCACGCCTTGCGGACGAACGCTGCTCTCTGCCGCCGGCACCTTGTCCGATGGCGCGCCGTCGCCGCGCGCCGCACTGGCTCCGATCCGCGGAGCCCGCGGGCTCGCGCTGTCGTGTTCCATTCCGGAAACCAGCTTGTCCAGCCGCGCGAGGTCTTGCTCGGCGCTCTTGATCCGTTCATAGGCCCGCGTCAACTCGCCATCGGCGCGCTCACCGTCCGGCTTCGGATCGTTCGTCTCAGGCACCGATGCGCTCTCCATCCAGCATGACGTCAACGGAATGCGTGCGGCCGTCCAGGATCATGGTGAGGATAGGTCTCGCCGCGGTCCAAGACAACGCGGGCGCGAGGGAGAAATTATGGCGGCCGGGGCCACCAATCCCTGGGGCTGGACAGGAGGGGCGGATCGGCAGTCTACTGCTGACAGCAGCGGCAGCGACCGCTGCGGTTCCGAATGGCAGCATGAGGAGAGCACCATGATCTCCGAGTTGCAAATTCATGTGATCGCCCGGCAGATGTTCGAGCGGCACGGCTTCGAGGCGATTGCCCAGGCCGCCCAGAATGCGATCGCCTGCGAGAGCAGGGGCGAGACCGAGGAAGCCCGGGAGTGGCGTCATCTCGAGGACGCCATGAAGATGATGCGCGGACCGCATCAGAGCTGATCGACGGATCGACTTGTCTCCGGTTGCGTAGGGCGGATTAGCCGAAGGCGTAATCCGCCGACTCGGCAAACGACGTGATGGCGGATTACGCTATCGCTAATCCGCCCTACAAGTTTGCGCACGAGACGGACGCAAATCCTGACTGCGTCGCGGTCGCGAGGTTAATACATTGGTCATTTCTTTGCGGGCATTTTCACGGCCTCATCAACAGGAGGCGCCATGTCTGACATCACCATTCCCGGCGGACGGATTCGTTCTTTCATCGAGCGGATCGAGAATCTCGACACCGAATTGCAGGAACTGAGCGAGCAGAAGAAGGAGGTCTTTTCTGAGGCCAAGGGCGAGGGGTTCGATGTGAAGATCCTCAAGGAGATCATCAAGCTCCGGAAGGAAGACAAGGACGAGCGCGACGAGCGTGAAAGCCTGCTCGATCTCTACATGAGAGCGATGGAAACGGCGCCGGCGGACAAGGCGGCGAAGGCGGCCTGAGCGAAGCGAACGAGCAAGTCGGCGGATTGGTGCGTAGGGCGGATTAGCCGTAGGCGTAATCCGCCGACTTGGCCAAATGCGTAACGGCGGATTACGCTATCGCTAATCCGCCCTACGAGTTGCTTCATCGCTTGGGTCCCCTTTGGTAGACCCCTGAAAACGACACGTTGACGCCGCCGCAATGGAGGTTGTCGCCGACAACCAGCAGCTTGCCGAGGAGCTGCATGGTGACCTGGCAGTCGAGCTCGTCGGTCCCGTCGCCGAACTTCATCTTGTCGCCGGAAGGTTTTGCGTCGTAGTCGAGCTCGCCGACATGGGTGCGGCTGCCTGAACCCCAAATGGCCTCGCCCTTGATGGCGAGCTGACCTGCCTCTTTCGATGTCGCGATACGAATGACATTGCCGTCGGCGCGCCATTCGCCGAGCCAATCCCGCATCTCCGGTGGTCGTTTATCCCCCTGCCACGCAAGCCTGTCGGTCTCGATCCAGCCGACCGTCTCGGAGCCCTTGCGAGGTTGAAACCAGCTGCAGGCAAACTTGCCGAACGTCCGGGAAACGATGACGTCATCGTTGGGAATGACATAGGTCTTCAGACGACAGGCCTGATCGTCGGGGCAACGCTCGTTGGTATCGCCGTGGAAATAGATCCTGTCGCCGGCCGCGCCCTTGATCTTCGCCAGCCTGTAGTCCGTGCTCTCGCGCGGAAAATATCCGTTCCGGCAAATGTATTCGGCGTTGCCCTTGAGCTGGGCGGATGCGGGTGAGGTCTGGAGCAGGCTCCATGCGAGGAGTCCGAGCGAAGCCTGCATAAGGCGTCTCATTGGGAATTCATCCTCGGTTCGCTTGCCCCGTGAAATACGGCCGCGTGGTGAGGCGGTGATTCCATGTGCAGGCTACCTGGTCAAGTACATCGTCGTCGCCCTGGCGAAAGCCAGGGCCCATCCGCCGCAGCAGATGTTGTGAACGCGGTTCGTTGCTCCGGCGTCGCTCAACAATAGACATTCGGGGTAATGGGTCCCCTGAGTTCACAAACGAAGTGCAACACTTCCGACTGGAGGTGTTGCCATGGGGCGGACTTACAAGCAGCTCTCCCTGGAAGAGCGATGCGAGATTGCCAGGCTTTCGGCCGATGGCACCTCGATCCGGCAAATCGCGGCAGCTCTGGATCGCCCGCCATCAACGATCTCTCGGGAGATGAACCGCAATCGCGGCGCTCAGGTCGGCTACAAGCCGAGCTACGCCCTGCAACAGGCCCGGGCGCGGCGCTGGAAGGGCGCCCGCCTCGAGCGGGAGAGCGAGCTGCGCGACGCCGTCCTGGCGGGCCTCAGCCGCGGCTGGTCCCCCGAGCAGGTCGCCGGCCGGCTGGCCAGCGAGCGCGGCCGCAAGGTGATCTCCCATGAGAGCATCTACCGCTTCATCTACGCCCAGATCAGACGCACCACCGATGGCAGCTGGCGGTGCTATCTGCCGCGCCGCAAGAGCAAGCGCGGCCGCCGCGGCAAGCGGGGCGGAAGTCCTGCAAGCTTCATCGAAGGCCGTGTTTCGCTGCATCAACGGCCGCCTGAAGCCGCCGATCGCAGCGTTCCCGGCCATTGGGAGGCCGACCTGATCATGTTCTCCAAATACGGCCAGCAGATCCTGGTCGTGCACGAGCGCACCTCCCGTCTGCTGCTCGGCGTCCGTCTCCCAAACAAGCTGGCGTCCGGTGTCGCTCACCATCTCGTGCGCCTGTTCGAGGCCCTGCCACAGCCGATGCGCCAGACCGTCACCTTCGACAACGGCACCGAGTTCGCGTCTCATCTTCGCTTGGACAGCCTCTTGATGAAGACGTTCTTCTGCGATCCCCACGCCCCCTGGCAGAAAGGCGGCATCGAGAACGCCATCGGCCGCACCCG
The DNA here is from genome assembly GCF_018130695.1 of Bradyrhizobium jicamae. GTDB lineage: Bacteria > Pseudomonadota > Alphaproteobacteria > Rhizobiales > Xanthobacteraceae > Bradyrhizobium > Bradyrhizobium jicamae_B. The sequence continues at coordinate 8,856 of NZ_JAFCJX010000037.1, forward strand.
CCGCTTCATTCCACGCAACACCGACCTCGAAAAGCTCCCGACCCGCCGTTTCCACCAGTCCATGGCTGCCTACAACAACACCCCGCGCAAATGCCTTGACTTCAAGACCCCGGCAGAGGTCTTTGCTGCTCAAGTGTTGCACTTCGAATGTGAATCCACCTCCTGGCTTTCGCCAGGACGACGGGTGTGGGGTGCGCGTCATCCGCAGTCACTCCTGCCGTAGGGTGGGCAAAGGCGCGCAGCGACGTGCCCACCATCTTCGGCGTGCTCGTGATGGTGGGCACGCTTCCGCCTTCGCTCGCTGAGCTGCGACGTGACGGGGACGCTTTGCCCACCCTACGGCAGCTGGCCGTGTGTTCTCGTTCTCGCGACATGAATTGCCCGAGCTTTGCATCTCGTTTCGCCCTCTCCTGGGGTTGAGGGCGCAGGGAAAGCCGGGTGCACGCTGCACCCGCGGTCTCGTGCGCGATGAGTAGAAAGTGGTGCACACGAGCATACAGAGCAGCGGAGGCATTCCGGCTTCCCCTGCGCAACGGCTTTACGGCTTATACGTGCTCGCCCTGGTGAGACCCTGCTTTTGTGCCACCATCGTCTGCGATCGGCTTTGGGCCTCTCGCGTACTTGCCACCAACATCGGGGCGGCAGGCCCACACGACTTCACCGTACGCCTCGCGCACGCACGTCAATCGCACGTTCGGCGTCCATCGCATCTCGACCCGCGTTCCTGACGTTGCGCAACGCCCCTCGTTCGGGTGAGGTAATCAATTGTTAGCATATTCAGAAGTTCGCGTAAAGAGGATTATTTTTGCCTTGGGGCCTTGCGCCGTCGGGCAAATCAGCGGTCTAATGTCAGCGGGAGCGCATAGGCTCCGTCGAGGGCGTAGGGCGGATTAGCGAAGCGTAATCCGCCGACCGGTGTCGCGGCAAAGGATGGCGGATTACGCTATCGCTAATCCGCCCTACGAGCTACGCAGCGATCCCGGCGGCCTTGGCGATCAGTTCGAACGAGCGCAGCCGCGTGGTGTGATCGTAGACGTCGGACACCACCATCAGCTCGTCGGCGCCGGTCTCCGTGACCAGCGCCTCGATGCCGGCGCGCACCGTCTCGGGCGAGCCGATGATGGAGCGGGCGAGCATCCCCATCGCCTGGGCTTTCTCTGCAGGCGACCAGTAGCTCTCGATGTCGTCGATCGGCGGCTGGCTCAGGCCGCGCGCGCCGCGGAAGATATTCGTGAACGACATCTGCTGCGTTGTCGCGAGGCGCCGCGCCTCGGCGTCGGTCTCGGCGGCGATGATGTTGACGCCGACCATCGTATAGGGGCGGTCGAGCTGCTCTGATGGTTTGAAGCGCGCGCGATAGATCTGCAATGCGGGGATCAGCTCGGCGGGCGCGAAATGCGAGGCGAACGCGTAGGGCAACCCGAGCTCGCCGGCCAGCATCGCGCCGAAATGGCTCGATCCCAGGATCCACAGCGGCACGTCGGTGCCCGCGGCCGGCACCGCCTGGATGCGCTGGTTGGGACCGGCCGGCGCCAGGAACGCCTGCACCTCGAGCACGTCCTGCGGAAAGTTCTCGGCAGCTTCCGGCGTGCGGCGCAGCGCGCGCAGCGTGAGCTGATCGGTGCCGGGCGCGCGGCCGAGCCCGAGGTCGATCCGGCCGGGAAACAGCCGCGCCAGCGTGCCGAACTGCTCGGCAATGACATAGGGCGCGTGGTTCGGCAGCATGATGCCGCCGGCGCCGACGCGGATGGTCTTGGTCCCCGCCGCGATATGCCCGATCACCACCGACGTCGCCGCGCTCGCGATCCCCGCCATGTTGTGATGCTCCGCCACCCAGATGCGGCGATAGCCGAGCGCCTCGGCATGAACGGCGACATCGCGTGCGTTATAGAGCGCGCCGCGCGCGTCGGTATCCTGCGTGACGCGGACGAGATCAAGGATGGAGAGGGGTGTCACGGTGGCTCCGGAGCGTTAGCAGGGAAATCGCATGTGAGGATTGAGTGATGTGGGCAGCGGCGCTGGACTCCCTCTCCCGCTTGCGGGGGAGGGCGGGGTGGGGGTGCTTCCGCATTGGTATTCCTTGTGTGGAGAGAGCCCCCACCCGCCGCGCTCTTCGAGCGCGTCGGCCTCCCCCGCAAGCGGGAGAGGCGAAGCGAGCCCGCGGACAGTCCTCGATAATGCCATATGCGATTATCCTGGGAGCGTGAGGGACGGGGAGCCGATGGGATTTGGCTGCGTCCAGGTGGATTGCGAAACGGCGGGGAGCAGCCGGTTCATGCAGATGCATATGGATACGGTCGCCACGCCGGTCAATCCGCCTGATGCGACTGGACGACGCAAAGCCCCGCGTCCCAAAATATCGAAAACAACCCCATGCAAAGTAGAAGAGGCGCTGCCGGCACCCGGAAAAGCGACTTGACGCGTCGGGCAAATCAGCGGTATCCTTCCATTATTCCGAAATAGCTGCGCAACTTGCCGAAAATGTGCTGATCGTGGCGGCTTCCGCCTGCGGCCCATCCACCCTATTTTTGCCGGGCCCGACCGCTTAAGCACCCACCGATCCGATCCGGAGCGAACCATTCCCCAACTCATCTTCGGTCTAATCAGCCTGCTGATCCTGGCCCGTTTCATCTGGCCGCTCGACTGGCCGCTGCCGGCAAAGATCGTCGCAGCGTTGCTCGTGCTGGCAGCCTTGCAGTTTCACCGCTGGAACAGGCTGTCGTCGGGATCGGTATTCTCGCCGGAGTTTCCGCGTCCGGTGGTCGTCCTGTTCAACTGGGCATTCGGTGCGATCGTCCTGCTGGCGCTATTGCAACTGGTGCTCGATGCCGGACTGATCGTCGCAGCCCTGATCCATGGCGGCATCGTCGGCGCGCCCGACGGCGTCCGCTACGCGCTTGCGGCGCTGGCGGCCGCAGCCGCAGGGATCGGCGTCCATCAGGCCATGCGCATTCCGCCGTTGAAGGACGTCGAGGTCGCCATCCGCGGACTTCCGCAAGCGTTCGACGGCTACACCATCCTGCAACTGACCGATCTGCACATCAGCCGGCTGTTTCCTGCGCCATGGGCGCGCGAGGTCGTCGCGCGATCGAACAAGCTCGGCGCGGACCTGATCGCTGTGACCGGCGACCTGATCGACGGCAGCATCGATGCAAGGCGGGGCGACATCGTGCCGTTGCGCGACCTGATGGCCGCCGACGGCGTCTACGTGATCTCGGGCAATCACGAATATATCTTCGGCTACGACGGATGGATGGCGCACTACGAGGCGTTGGGCCTGCGCTCGCTGGAGAACAGGCACATCGTTCTCGAACGCGGCGGCGGCCGTCTGGTGATCGCGGGGATCACCGACCGCGCCTCGCGCCACCGCGGGCATTCCATCCGCGACCTCGCCGCGGTTCTCGACGGCGCCCCGGAAGGCGCGCCCGTCATCCTGCTCGACCACCAGCCGAGCGATGCGCGAAAGGCAGCCCGGCTCGGCGTCGCCCTGCAACTCTCCGGACACACCCATGGCGGATTGATCCTGGGCGTCGATCGCCTGGCCGCACGCGCCAATGCCGGCTTCGTCTCGGGCCGTTACGACGTCGACGGGATGACGCTCTACGTCAACAACGGCACCGCGCTATGGCCGGGTTTTGCCTTGCGGCTCGGCCGCCCGTCCGAATTGACGCGGATCATTTTGCGTGTGGCTGACGAGGCCCAAGCGAGTAGGGCGGGTTAGCGAAGCGTAACCCGCCGCACAGGCAGAAAGAACCAAAATGGACCCAGAGATCATCTCGCTGTGTGTGCAGCGTCCCGGAGAAGACAAACTGCACATCCAGGTCGCTCTGACAGAGTTGGACGCCAACATCTGCCGCCTCGCTGTCACCTGGCCGGTCGGGAGCGAGGAACGCCACTTCGACGCCACGGATTTCTACGAATGCCTTCGCGCGTTTCGGCGCGTCATTGAACCGGAGGGATTTCGTGTCCTGTGCCAGGGCGCACGGCCGAACGTCTACCCGTCAGCAATGGCGCGCGGCGGCGGCGCGTGGAAGTCCTATGCGCTACGCTTCGGGGAGCCGGGGACGAGAGATCAACTGGTCGATACGTTCGATCCTGTCGAGGACATCGATGCCGTCGGGACGGTGGCCGAACAGGAAGATTGGCTGTCGCGTCATTGGGCGGAGTTCAGGGCGCGTGCGGGACGTTAGTGCAAGTTCGGGATGTTGGGCAGCCCGGCTCAGCCGCCCCTCCGAGTTGACCCGGACCACGTTGCGTGTCGCTGGCGGCGCTTGAGTGAGTAGGGCGGGTTAATCGTACTGAGTCAGCCGGCCGCAGCCGTTGCGGCTGAGAATCAAGTATTTGTAGAGATTCAGTGTTTGGCCCGCGGAGGGCCAGATGAATCTCGATCAGGGTGGAGACAGCGAAGCGCGGTTTGCGGAGTATGTGGCGGGGCTTGGCAGCGTGATCGGTCACGCGGAGCGGGTGCGGCCGCTCCGCGACTATTGCACGGGGTTGATACTCCCTGGGGACCGCAAGAGCGTGGAGCCGATGGCGGCGCGGACGGCTCCGGAGCGAACGGCGGCACAGCATCAGTCGCTGCTGCACCTTGTCGCCAACGCGGCTTGGTCGGACGAGGACGTGCTGACCAAGGTGCGCGAGAAGGTGTTGCCGGCGATCGAGAAGAGCGGCCCGATCGAGGCATGGATCATCGACGACACCTCGTTCCCCAAGCACGGCAAGCATTCGGTCGGCGTGCATCATCAGTATTGCGGCCAGCTCGGCAAGCAGGCCAATTGCCAGGTCGCGGTGTCTCTCTCGATCGCCAATCACGCCGCCAGCCTTCCGGTGGCCTATCGGCTGTACCTGTCGCAGGACTGGACCAAGGACCGTAAGCGCCGGAACAAGGCCGGCGTACCGAAGGAGATCAAGTTCAAGACCAAGCCGGAGATCGCGCTGGAGCAGATCCGCTGGGCCTGCGAGAGCGGCTTGCGGCGCGGCGTTGCATTGATGGACTCGGCCTATGGCAGGGACTCGCGGCTGCGGGCAGGCATGACGGAGTTGGGCGTGAGCTACGTGGTCGGCATTCTGCCGGACACCTTGATGTGGGCCCCAGGCACCGGCCCGCGGCGGATGGACAAGCCGCTGAACAACACCGGCCGCCGCGACGAGCCCGATCTGGTCTCGGCCAAGGAAGTGGCACTCGGTCTACCGAAACGAGCCTGGCGCAAGGTGACGTGGCGCGAGGGCTCGGCCGAGCGGCTGTCCTCGCGCTTTGCGCGCGTGCGCGTCCGTGTCGCATACAACAAGCTGATCCCCGAGACGCTGGCGCCGGAGTGGCTGCTGATCGAGTGGCCCGAGGGCGAAAAGGAGCCGACCAAATACTGGCTCTCCAAGTTGTCGGAGAACATCAGCTTCGAGCAACTGGTCGATCTTGCCAAGCTGCGCTGGCGTATCGAGCGCGACTATCAGGAACTCAAGCAGGAGGTCGGGCTCGGTCATTACGAGGGACGCGGCTGGCGCGGCTTCCATCATCACGCAACCCTGTGCATCGCCGCTTATGGCTTCCTTATCGCCGAGCAGGCGACGATTCCCCCCTCAGCACCACGTTCCGCCGCGCCGCTCCAGGCACCTCGCTTACCCGACGATTACAGACCCAGAGGCTCTTCCCTTGCGGCCTGAACGCCATGTCCCGAACTCGATCGCAACCATGCGCGTGCGACTGAGCCTCGCCCTCAGCAAAACCATCACGCGATGTCCCTGCTGCGGCGCTATCGCAGCATCAAGCACGCGCAGAAACCCGTGACGCAGTAAGATTAACCACCGGGTCCGCGCAACGCGCGGCCCGATGACAGGCTCCGCGTAACCCGCCGCTGTGCCGCGCCGCGAACGAGACGGCGGATTACGCTATCCGCCTTCGCTCGTTGAGCTTCGGCGAGACAAGCCGCTAATCCGCCCTACGTTGTTAGTTACGCGCAGCGCGCAGGTCGAACGTGGTTTGCGTCATCCTGGCCATGAAGCCCTCGAGAAAGACCACTCTCTGCCTGGCCAATTCGTTTTGCAGCTCGAGGATCTTCTGCGACTCCGCAATGAAGGTTTCGTAAGCCTGCTTCGCGAATTCGGTCTGAACCTCAAGCGCCTTGTCGGGCGAACGCACAGCCGCAAGCTTCTCGAAGTACGACCATGTCTGTTCGAGCGACTTGCTGGCGTAATCGCCATAGGCATTCGCGATGGTCTGAGGGCTGACCGCGGTGGTATCAGCCGATACGACGGGGACGGTCGCGGAAGTCTCGGCTGCGGAAGCCTCGATCGCGGACGTCTCAGCCGCAGACGTGTCAGCTGGAGAGCCGTCGCTCGATGCGACAGGTGCGCTGATCTCCTCGTGGGCGACCACCACGCTGATCTCCTCGCGAGCGTCCTGCACGCCGGTCTTCTCGCCGGCATCCTGCACCTGAACCAGCGCTTTAGTCTGTTGCTCGGCCTTTGGGCTCTGCGGTCCCTTCCGCTTGCGCCGCCCGGATTTCCCGATCGGTTTATTACCGCCTGTACTCAACATCTTGGCCGCTCCAGATTCAGAAATCGACTCATACACTGTGCCATGTTCGCGCTGGAATCTTGCCACTGGCGTGGCGACCATGTGATGACATCTGGAAAAATGAACGCCGGCGGCGGGAACCACGCGCGTCCCGCATGGCGCAGCGAGTAGGGCGGATTAGCCCAACGGGTCCGCGCAAAGCGCGGCCCGATGACAGGCTCCGCGTAACCCGCCGCTGTGCCGCGCCGCGAACGAGATGGCGGATGACGCTATCCGCCTTCGCTCGTTGAGCTTCGGCGAGACAAGCCGCTCATCCGCCCGAGCTACCACCACGTCGGACGGGGGAAATGTAGGGTAAGGAAACCCAGGCGGGGCGGGCGCCCGCAGGGGTCACGTTACAGGCCGCAAGCGCCCCTGACCAGGCCGGCCCCCTCGGCAATCTTGACGGCGCCTTGCGCGGTGGCGCCGCACGCGCCGAGGAAGAGGCCAACCGCTTCAAGCGATCTTGCTTCGGCCTGCGCCTTGGCACAGTCCATCCCGCCCGTGACGGCTTCGAGCGTGGCACCGTCGAGTTCACGAACTTCGCTGTTCATGTTCTATTTCCCCTGTGTGTGATGAGGACGATTCCCCGATCAATGCGGGAGGGGTGTATGTCGTTTGGCGCGGTTCGACTGTGCTCGGCGTCACACCGGACTCCGCGATCTCTGTGAACCGCTTCACAGCGAGTAGGGCGGGTTAGCGGCGCGTAACCCGCCGCTGGGTCGCGCCGCGAACGAGATGGCGGATTACGCTATCCGCCTTCGCTCGCCGAGCTACGGCGAGACGAGCCGCTAATCCGCCCTACGCTTGCTCAATCATTCGGTCCAATATCGCTCAGCAGCCACTGATCGCCGGTCTTGCTGAAGACATACATCGTGTCGCTGCATGTGGCGGCGTAGTAGGGCTTGCCATCCGCATCCTTGTCGGCGACCGGCTTCGCTTTGGCGAGGCACTTGCGGTCTGTCGGCGGCAGAACCTCCTTCCAGCGGTTAGCGAAGTTTGCGGCTGTGACGTCGGTTTTGCCGAGCGGTTGCGGGAATTTGACCATGTCCGCCGTGGCCTTCGCGTCACCCTTATCCATGGCGGCACTGAATTTGGCCCAGAACGCCTTGAAGCCGTCATCAGCGCCAAAAGCCGGGCCGGCGAACGACAGCGAAAGAAGAATGGCAAATCCAGTCAATTTCTGACGCATCAGATGCATTTGAACCTCCAAACCACATTAGTGGGATCATCATGGGGGGCGGTTCAACGCGCCGCCGAGATTATCGTGCAGGAGCGCGGCAACGAACTCATCATCAAACGCCTTCCAGATACGCTCGACCTCATGATCTCTGCGCTCTGTCAAATCAGATTTGATCGATGGCTTGAGGGCAGACACAGACCAGGCACGACGGTGACAGTGCACTCAATTCACCGTCGGGCGCTGCGCGACTTTGTTGCCGGCTTTCCGGAATCAAGTGCAGTCCAGCACTGTCACCGTAACCGCGGATTACCTCCGCGGTTAATCCGCCTTGCGCTCGCTAGATAAATCGTGGACGCGACGTTGCTCGCTGCTTCGGAGATTCACGCTTGTCAAAGACTGCGCCATCGCGTGCAGCCTCAAGCCATGAAAGAACCTTTCGACTCTCTGTCGGTCGGAGTAGTTGGCATATCTCATCCCACTTAACACTCATTGGAGTGGGTGCGTACTCTTGTTCGTCGATAATGGAACGGGGGGCCCTTAGGGAAATGCGGAAGAGTTCCGCTAGATCTGCGTTGAATGCTCGCTTGTTATGGTCGATCGCCGTTGCTTCAAGCAAGAAGACGAGAAAGTCCTCGACATCTCCACCAATCTCGAATTTTGGAAAGGGATGCCTGACAGTGTTAGCTAGCTTGTCCAAATTGATATTACGAAACACGCCGCCATAGAGTTCTGTCATCGCTGAGCTTCTCATGCTCGGCTTCTCAAGTGCGGTCTTCAACAATAACTGAACTACTATCGCTGTCGAAGTCGGATCGTTCGGTCTCATCAACTGAGCGCTTCGACGAAATGCCAAGTTGGGTGAATTTTCGAGTAAGACCAGAAATTCGACGGCGAACGACCAGAAAACATCTCTCTTAGTTTGAGATTTGAAAAATTCCACGTTGGCTTGAACTGTGCGAGACTCGCTCAACGACGCGATAAAGTACCAAGGAATATCCCCTGAATACGTACGTAGATCCGAATATAGCTTCGAAAGTCCGTCGCGCTTTTTGTAACTTTCAACGAAGCCCTTTATCTCGACATCGAATGATTTTGCCAGAAGGCCGATTTCGTCGGCGCTCAGGTCTCGTTCGACCACGTATTCGGCGACAAGAAACTCTGTAAATGACAGGTGCGGAAAGTAGAAGGTGCCAGCATCTTTTTCGGTCAGTAGTGACCCAATTGATTTTTCTTCGACGATCGAACCGACGAGTAACTCACGCAGTTGACCGACTGCATCCCCGTCGCCGGCAACGTATCGGTTTGCGAGCGACAGCGGAATGTCGTTGACGGTGAAGGTGCGCGTCCGCCTTACCGCCCAGAGCCACCAAGCAAGATCTTGCATAAAGCGTCTGCGCAAGCTTCGAGAAGTCTTGCGGCGCTCATGTTTCTCTTCTTCTCGCGTAAAACAATCCTCGATGAACATCTCATAGAGATCGTACTTTGATACCGACTCGAGCGAATTCTTTGGATTGAGCAGTATTTGCGCAAGCATGCGGGCTTGCACTGGTCTTTTGATTAGGTCGTTCAATTTTAGCTTTGAGACTTGTTCCAAGCGGGAGCTAATGAATTCTCGCTTGTCGTCTTCAACGTAATAGCAGTCGATGTATTTGCTGAGAAATTCGCGATACTCGGGCTCGGAGAAAAAATCTAAGCGCAATTCATCAAAATCGGAGGCCATGTTGTCGGAGATTTCGAGGTCGGCAATGGTGCGTGTTCCCTTTATCAGTATGTTGTGCTCCTCGCCGGATACAATTGCGTCCGGCCTGCCCAACAGCAGGACCCGGGAGTTTGGAAGGCAAAGCTTTCGGATTTCCTTCGATATGGCAATGAATTCAGAGCGCGTCATCGCGTGCTTCATTTCATCGAAGCCGTCGAGGATTATTACGAAGCGGCCAGCTTCATGGAGATTCCAAAATGTGTTGAAGTTGTAGCCGTGTACTCCGTTGTCCTTTGTCAGGATATTTGCAAAGAGACCATCAAGACGCGGTGCCGTATAAAAATCGCCAAGAGGAATAAGGATGGGAATTCTGCCGGCGGCGTCGCTCAGAAAATCTGCAGCCAATTGGGACGCAAGAAAGGAAGCGTAACTTGTCTTTCCCATTCCGTAGCCAGCCCAGATTGCGATCGGTTTGACAGGTGATGATGCTAGCCAAACTAGGATCGCAGAGTGGAGAAGTGAGGCCGAGTTCTCCAGTCGAGATGGGATGTAGTATTTGGAGAGAGAGTCGTTTGTGAATCGATCGCGGAGGTGAGTCGCATACAGCGAGAAATCGATAATGTCTTGTTCTAGTTCTTTAATGTGAAATATCTCAATTCCGTCAAATCCATCAACGTGCTCTTGAACGGTCGGGGCGGCTGGGTTGGGGGTGACGATCCAGAGCTCATCGATTTCCTTTTGGTCGAAGAGGGGTTTGTAGTCGAAGTAGATTTCCCTCACGGCTTGACGATCTACGCCGTGCTTCCAATCTTTGCATTCGACAGCGATCGTTCGATACTTTCTGGGAGTCCATTGTTTTTCAAAGATGAGATCGACGTTCTTGCCGCAAATGTGCTGCTGCTCGCGAACATTCTTGTATCCCGTCGAGGATTTCAGTAGCTGCGCGACGCGCGCTTCAAAATCAGCGCCTTTCTTTTCCACCATAGCGTTCTCCGAGGGTTGCAGAACGGTATGTCAGCATCAACGGGTTGTAAACGAAATAGAGGGGGCGGCCCTTTGGCCGCCCCCTCTGACCGAACAAATACTAGTGTGGCGATTTCTGCCTATCGTCTCACGAACACCCCGTCGTGCTTCCGCAAGTATCGCACTTCATGCACGTCCCATTCCGCACCAGCGTGAAGTTGCCGCACTCCGAGCACATCTCGCCTTCGTAGCCCTTGGCCTTCGCTTCGGCGCGGCGCTCGGCCTTGCTCGGGGCGACGGCGGCGGCTGCACCCGGCTTGCTCCATTGCAGGGCCTCGAGCCGCTCCGTCGGAGACAGGTCGTGGCTGGCTTCCTGCTTCAGGGCCACCGCACCGTCGATGGTGTCGGAGAGGGCGCGACCGGTGGCGCCGTGCGACGACAGTGCGGTGACGCGGGAGCCGCCTGAGGGGGCCGAGTCGTTGCCGCCGCTGATCGCGGCCGAGCCGCCGCGCATCACGACGAGGTTGTCGGTCCGGGAGCGGGTGAGGCCCTTCGACAGGTACTTGGTCGCCTGGTGGGTCGGGGCCTCATCCGGCTCCTTGCCTTCCTCGACGCCCTTGCCGAGCGCGTCGAAGCCCGACTCGTTCGGATCGACGTGCGCGAGATCGAAGCGGCTCATGTAGCTGACCGCGAGCTCGCGGAAGACATAGTCGAGGATCGAGGTCGCGTACTTGATGCTGTCGTTGCCCTGCACGGGGCCCGCCGGCTCGAAGCGGGTGAAGGTGAAGGCGTCGACATACTCCTCCAGCGGCACGCCGTATTGCAGACCGAGGGAGACCGCGATCGCAAAATTGTTGATGAAGGAGCGGAGTGCGGCGCCTTCCTTGTGCATGTCGATGAAGATCTCGCCGAGACGGCCGTCGTCATATTCGCCGGTCCGCAGATAGACCTTGTGGCCGCCGACGACCGCCTTCTGGGTGTAACCCTTGCGGCGATCGGGCATCTTCTCGCGCTCGCGCATCACGACGATGCGCTCGACCAGCTTCTCGACGATCTTCTCGGAGACCTGCGCTGCACGCGCGGCCATCGGCTTCTCGTAGAGCGCCTCGACCGCATCGTCCTCGTCCTCGTCATCGCTGATGAGCTGCGAGTTGAGCGGCTGCGACAGCTTCGAACCATCGCGATAGAGCGCGTTGGCCTTCAGCGCGAGCTTCCACGACAAGAGGTAGGCGGACTTGCAGTCCTCCACCGTGGCGTCGTTCGGCATGTTGATGGTCTTGGAGATCGCGCCCGAGATGAACGGCTGCGAGGCCGCCATCATGCGGATGTGGCTCTCGACCGACAGGTAACGCTTGCCGATCTTGCCGCAGGGGTTGGCGCAGTCGAACACCGGATAGTGCTCGGCCTTCAGATGCGGCGCGCCTTCCACCGTCATCGCGCCGCAGATGTGCACGTTGGCGGCTTCGATCTCGCGCTTGGTGAAGCCCACGGCCTGCAGCAGGTCGAAGCCGGGGGCTGCGATCGCTTCGGCGCCGATGCCGAGCTGGTCGCGGATGAAGTCCTCGCCAAAGGTCCACTTGTTGAAGGCGAACTTGATGTCGAACGCAGTCGGCAGCGCCTTTTCCACCTTGGCAATGGCTTCATCGGTGAAGCCCTTGGTCTTCAGCGTCGAGGCGTTGATGCCGGGCGCATTCGACAGCGAGCCGTGGCCGACGGCGTAGGCCTCGATCTCCGCGATCTCGCTCTCGCGATAGCCGAGCGCGCGCAGCGCTTCCGGCACCGCCTGGTTGATGATCTTGAAGTAGCCGCCGCCGGCGAGCTTCTTGAACTTCACCAGCGCGAAGTCGGGCTCGATGCCGGTGGTGTCGCAATCCATGACGAGGCCGATGGTGCCGGTCGGCGCCACGACGGTGGTCTGCGCATTGCGGAAACCGTTGGTCTCGCCGAGCGCGAGCGCGTCATCCCAGGCGTGCCTGGCGCGGGTGACGAGATCTGCTTGCGGGCAGGAGGCGTGATCGAGCGGCACCGGGTTGACGCTGAGCGATTCATAACCGGCCGCGTTGCCGTGGGCGGCGCGGCGGTGGTTGCGGATCACGCGCAGCATGTGGGCGGCGTTCTTCTTGTAGCCGGGGAAGGTGCCGAGCTCGGCCGCCATCTCGGCCGAGGTCTTGTAGGCGACGCCGGTCATGACTGCGGTGAGTGCGCCGCAGAGTGCGCGGCCTTCCTTCGAGTCATAGGGCAGGCCCATGGTCATCAGCAGGCCGCCGATGTTCGCGAAGCCGAGGCCGAGCGTGCGGAACTCGTAGGAGAGCTCGGCGATCGCCTTCGACGGGAACTGCGCCATCATGACGGAGATTTCCAGCACGATGGTCCACAGACGACACAGATGCTCGTAGGACTCGACGTCGAAACGCTTCGCCGTCGTCGAGTAGAACGTCAGCAGGTTCGCGGAGGCGAGGTTGCACGCCGTGTCGTCCAGGAACATGTATTCCGAGCACGGATTGGACGCGCGGATGTCGCCGGACGCCTTGCAGGTGTGCCAGTCGTTCATCGTGGTGTTGAAGTGCAGGCCGGGATCGGCCGAGGCCCAGGCGGCGTAACCAATTTTTTCCCAGAGGTCGCGCGCCTTCAGCGTCTTCGTCACCTTCTTCGAGGTGCGGGCGTTCAGATTCCAGTCGCCGTCGGTCTCGACCGCGCGGAGGAAGTCGTCCTTCAGCGATACCGAGTTGTTGGAGTTCTGGCCGGAGACGGTCAGATAAGCCTCCGAATCCCAGTCGGTGTCGTAGATGTCGAAGGTGATGTCCTTGTAGCCCTGCTTGGCAAACTGGATCACGCGCTTGATGTAGTTGTCAGGCACGAGGTTGCGGCGCGCGAGCTTGATCTCGCGGCGCAGGGCAGGGTTCTTCTCGGGATCGAAGCAATCATCGCCTGAACCTTCACAGTTCACGCAGGCCTTCATCACGGCCTTCAGGTGCTTCTGGTTGATCTTGGAGCCGGTGACGAGGGCTGCGACCTTCTGCTCCTCCTTCACCTTCCAGTCGATATAGGTCTCGATATCCGGATGGTCGGCATCGACCACGACCATCTTGGCCGCGCGGCGCGTGGTGCCGCCCGACTTGATCGCGCCCGCCGCACGGTCGCCGATCTTGAGGAAGCTCATCAGGCCGGACGAGCGGCCGCCGCCGCTGAGCTTCTCGCCTTCGCCGCGCAGGCTGGAGAAGTTGGAGCCGGTGCCGGAGCCATACTTGAACAGGCGCGCCTCGCGCACCCAGAGGTCCATGATGCCGCCCTCGTTGACGAGGTCGTCACCGACGCCCTGGATGAAGCAGGCATGCGGCTGCGGATGCTCATAGGCCGACTTGGATTTCGTCAGCTTGCCGGTCTTCCAGTCGACGTAATAGTGGCCCTGGCCGGGGCCATCGACGCCGTAGGCCCAGTGCAAACCGGTGTTGAACCACTGCGGCGAGTTCGGCGCGACCATCTGCTTTGCCAGCTGGAAGCGGATCTCGTCGAAGAAGGCGAGGGCGTCTTCTTCAGATGAGAAGTAGCCGCCCTTCCAGCCCCAATAGGTCCAGCAGCCGGCGAGGCGGTCGAACACCTGCTTCGCCGACGTCTCGCCGACGATGCGCTCGTTCTCAGGCAGCGTCGCAAGAGCATCCGTGTCGGGCACCGAGCGCCACAGCCAGGACGGCACGGTCTCTTCCTCGACCTTCTTCAGCTTCGCGGCGACGCCCGCTTTCCGGAAATACTTCTGCGCCAGCACGTCGCTCGCGACCTGCGACCAGAATTCGGGGACCTCGACATTCTCCGCACGGAACACGACGGAGCCATCGGGATTGCGGATCTCCGATGTCGTCAAACGGAAATTGATCCCGGCATAGGGTGACTGTCCGCTCGTGGTATTGCGCCGATCGATTCTCATATTCTGGCCCCGTCTTCTTCCTGCCCGGTCCACATTGTCAGTGGTTGCCGGATGTTATTCCTCACGCGGATGCTGGCACACGCCGTCCCGTCATCCGCAGCTCAGCCGGTGGTTCCGGCCTGTTCTCTCTCAACGCCCCATTCGTCTACGCGAACGCATCACTTCGGACCGGTTCCCGGCCTCTCGTTTGTTGGCCTCTTCGGCCCGTTTTTGGCGCCCCGGAAAGTCCTGGAAACAGGGCAGACAAGCCCGTCACCCGCGGCCATCTAGGCCTGGCGGAGTGGCTGTTTCGGACCCTTTTGGGAGCGACCGGCGGGGACCCAAAACACACTCGCGCCGAACAGGATGAAAGCTAGGCCAAGTCCGTTGCGCACGTCAAGGACTAGTACGAGTTCCTGAATCAAACACTAAATATGGTGGAAAGGAGGGGATAACAGGGGTCGGTGCCGCGCCTGTGATCGACCCAAGTATCAGTGAGTCCTCAGGGATTCCCAAGCACAAAAAATTTCATCCGACCTGTGGATGGGCGCCCAGCCCCGCTGTTCACAGCCGGACGATATTTTCGCGGCTACGGATTGCTTTTGCAGGACTCACGTAGGCCTACGGGGAATGTTAGGGATCAGGCATGTCAGGCGCGTGATGGTGGAGGGGCGGAATCGCGGGCAAGGTGACCGCCTGATTCCTTAACGCCCATTGCCGGGTCTCATGACAGATTCGAAGCCGCACGCGCGGGCGCGCCTGGCGCCGGCCGGCCTGATGTTCCTCGCTATCACCTCGGTCGGCTGGGGCTTCAACTGGCCGGTGACGAAATTCCTGCTCGGCGAGCTGCCGCCGCTGACCTTGCGCGGCACCACCGGCGTGATCGGTGCCGCGCTG
Organism: Bradyrhizobium jicamae; assembly: GCF_018130695.1. Taxonomy (GTDB): domain Bacteria; phylum Pseudomonadota; class Alphaproteobacteria; order Rhizobiales; family Xanthobacteraceae; genus Bradyrhizobium; species Bradyrhizobium jicamae_B. The sequence continues at coordinate 24,052 of NZ_JAFCJX010000037.1, forward strand.
CTCGCGGTGCTGGCGCTGATCCGCTCGCAGAGCCTGCATGTGGAAGCGCGGCTGTGGCCGCGGCTGGTGCTCTATGCCGCGCTCAATGTCAGCGGCTGGATGGTGCTGATGGGCCTGGCGCTGCTCTGGCTGCCGGCGAGCGAGGCCGCGCTGATCGCCTACACCATGCCGGTCTGGGCTTCGCTGCTGGCCTGGCCCGTGCTCGGCGAGCGGCCGACGCTGCTGCGCTCGCTCGCGCTGGTGATGGCCTTTGCGGGGCTGGCCGCGATCATGGGCGGCAACGGCATCTCCGCCAGCGAAGCCAAGCTGCCAGGGATCATCATGGCGTTGTGCGGTTCGTTCGGCTTTGCGCTCGGCACCGTGCTCGCCAAGAAATACCCGGTCGCGCTGCCGCCGATCCCGGCCGCGGCCTGGCAGATCGGCCTCGGCTGCCTGCCGGTCGCCATCGTTGGGCTCGCGATCGAGACCACGCATCTCGACCGCGTCACTACGATCGGCTGGTGGCTCCTGGTCTATTCCACCGTGATCCAGTTCTGCATCGCCTATGTCTCCTGGTTTGCCGCGCTCGCGCGCCTGCCGGCGTCGGTCGCGGCGATCGGCACCATGGCGGTGCCGGTGATCGGCGTCGTGGCATCGGCGATCGCGCTGCACGAGCCGCTCGGCACGACGCAGATCATCGCGCTGGTCTTCACGCTGGCAGGCGTGGTGCTGGCGACCAGATCCTGACGCATCGTGCCGCGCCGCACCATGCCGGCTTTCGCAAATCAGCGCGCGCGCCGCCCGTGTCGTGCTATGCCTTTGGGGTCCGCCGACCCGAAGAGGCATGCGCCATGGCATCCAAGCACGTCTTCAGCCGCGAGCAGACGCACGGCGTCCTCCAGCAGTTTCATGCGGAGATCTCCGCCTCCAGCCACGGCCTCGGCTGGTCGTCGGCCTACGCCTCGCTGCAGCGGGAGCGCCCGTTCATGGGCCGCTTCGGCACCATCTCCGATTATCTGATGGTGATGCATCGCTCCGGCCCCGTCGACGTCACGTTCAGGATGGACGGCCGCACGGTGGCGCGGCACATCCCGCGCGGCGGGATCTTCTTCTTACCCTCAGGCCATGAATGCGACGTCTCGCTGCATGCACCGCTCGACACCATCCATGTCTATCTGCGCTCGGAGCTGTTTGCCGAGGAAGCCTGCCGCCGCGATTTGCCGCCGATGTTCGGCGACCAGGATCCGATCCTGCAGCATCTCGCCGGCGCGCTGGAGCAGGCGCTGCATGACGAGGAGCCGGAATCCTCGCTGTTCGTCGATCCCATCGCGCAGGCCATGGCGCGCCGCTTCCTGGTGATGGACGGGCAGGGCGCGCGCGGCGCCGAGCGCAACCATCGCCTGTCGCAGCCGCAACTGCGTCGCGTGCGCGATTTCGTCGAGGCCAATATCGAGACTGACATCCGCCTCGACGCGATGGCGCGTGCCAGCGGCCTCGGCACCAAGACGTTTTTGCGCGCCTTCAAGGCCTCCGTCGGCACCTCGCCATATCAGTATGTGATCGCCGTCCGCGTCGAGCGCGCCAAGCAGCTGCTGGAGAGCGAGCCGCTCGGCCTTGCCGAGATCGCCCTCCGCTGCGGCTTTGCGCATCAGGAGCATCTGACGCGGATGTTCCGCCGCGTCGTCGGGCAGCCGCCGGGCAAGTTCAGGCGGCTGGCTAACTAAGCCTCGACCTCATCCTCAACCTCGATCTGAAGAATAGTCTCCGACAGCAGCGCAGCCGCCTTCTGCAGCGGAGCGATGAACCGGTCCAGCTCGGCAAAACTCACGCGTGCGACCGGGACTGAGACGCCGAGGCAGGCGATCAGCTCGCGATCCGGCGAGAGGATGGGCACGGCGCAACCGACGACGCCCTTCACATATTCTTCGTTGGTTTTGGCCCAGCCGCGTTGCCTTGTGTCGTCCAGCACCTTCATCAGGGCGTGGACGTCCGCGATCGTGTTGTCGGTGAATTTCGTCAGCGGCAATGCGCGGCAAAGCTTGGCGCGGGCGCGCTCGGGCAATCGGCTCATGTAGATCTTGCCGGTGGACGTACAGTGCAGCGGCGCGGCCTCGCCTGGATTGAATTGCAAGCCTTGCGGCTCGGAGACGCGGACGCTGTCGACGTAGGCAACGACATTGTCGCGGACGACGCCGATCTCGCATTGCTCGCCGATTTCGCCGGCGACCGCGCGAAGCACCGCGTGCCGCCGCGCCGTGCGAAACGCCGCCCCGATCACCGAGGCGGAGAGCGTGACGAGCTGATTGCCGACGACGTATCGCTTGGTGCCGAGCGCTTTCTGCAGCAGCCCGCGCTCGTCGAGATTGCCGATCAGCCTGTGCGCCGTCGGCAGCGGCAGCGAAAGCGCTTTTGCAATTTCTGCCACCGAGACGGCTTTGCGCTGGTCGGCAACATGGCGAACGATCGCGAATGCGCGATCCAGGGGGCCGTCTTTTCCCGCGTTCTTCATCTGTCCCGACTTCCTGAAATGGCAGAGAAATCAAAGCTAAGGCCAATTCATATCAATTTTCGGAATAAAAACTACCAGAATATGAAAATTATGCTGGCCGAAATCGCGCGAGCTCATATTCTTGGCATCGTCGGTGAGCGACCAAAAAGCGTGCAAGCGCAGGCCTCACCGTCCCGAAAATTCTCGCTCCGCGGCTTGGCCGAGCGCCCGGGCCTGACGGTGCGCTCAACAGGAGAGGTGCATGTCTCGTCACTACGACGTGGACGCGGTGAGGAAGGAATTCCCGGCCGTCGAACGGATGGTTTATCTCGACGCGGGGTTTCAGACGCCGCTCGCGCGCCCGGTGAAGGCTGCGATCGAGCAGTTCCTCCGCGAAGGTTTCGAGACCGCCGGGCCGAAGAGCGTCTGGCTCGATCGCGTCGAGCAGACGCGCGCGAAGGTCGCGCGTTTCCTCGGCGTGACCGCGGACGAGATCGCCTTCACCAAAAACACCTCGGAGAGCATGAACATTGCGGCCAACGCGCTGCCGCTGCGGGACGGCGACAACGTCCTGATGATCCACGGCGATCATCCCAACAACGCCTACGCCTTCCTGAACCTGCAGAGGCGCGGCGTCGAGGTGCGCTTCATCCCGATGACTGAGGTGGTCAATGCCGAAAGCTTTCGTCCGCTCATCGACGAGAGAACGCGGGCGATCTCGATGTCGCACGTGACCTTCCACGCCGGTCACCGCTTCGACATCGCAAGCGTCGGTGCATTGTGCGCCGAGACAAAGCTCTATTTCGTCGTCGACGTGATGCAGGCGATCGGCGTGGTGCCGATCGACGCCAGGGCTGTCGGTGCGAGCTTCGTCGGCTCCGGAAGCCACAAGGGCCTGCTGGTGCCGCAAGGGCTCGGGCTGCTCTATTGGGACAAGTCCCTTAACGAGCTCGAGCCGGCCTATCTGGCGGCGGCGAGCCTTGCGGACATTCCCGGCGATCTCATCGCGCGCCCCGACCGGATGGCGCCGTCGCCGACGGCTGGGCGATTTGAGCTCGGCAATTTCAATTTGCCGGCAGTCCATGCGCTCGGCGCGGCGCTCGACATGATCGAGCAGATCGGGGTTGAGAACATCCAGAGCCATTGCTTCGATCTCGGCGATCACCTGATCGCACGCCTCGACGAACTGGGCGTCAGCCTCGTCGGTCCGCGGGACCGGAAGCATCGCGCGCCCCATATCTACGTCATCGGTCTGCCCGCGTCGGACTGGCTCGGCCATTTCGAGGACAACGGCGTGCGCGTGTCGCCGGAACGGGACGGCATCCGGGTGTCGCTCGGCATGTTCAATACCGCTGACGATATCGATCGTCTGATCGATGTCATCAGCAAGCGAGGGCAGGGACGCCCTTCGGTCGCAGCTTGAAGTCAGCATAAGGATGGGAAGGTCAGCACCATGAAGAAGCTTGTTCTGGTACTTGGAATGCTCCCGGGGCTCATGGCGATCGGCGCAGGTCCGTCCGCGGCCGCCGACAGCCCCACGCTGAGCAAGATCAAATCCAGCGGCACGATCACGATCGGCCACCGCGAGGCTTCGATTCCGTTCTCCTATCTCGGACCTGATCAGAAGCCGGTCGGTTTCTCGCTCGATCTCTGCGCCGCCATCGTCGATCGCATCAAGGCGGACCTCGAGCTGCCGAACCTGAAGGTCAACTACACGCCGGTGAACTCGTCGAACCGGATTCCGCTGATCCAGAGCGGGACGGTCGACATCGAATGCGGCGGCACCGCCAACGACAAGAAGCGGCAGGAGCAGGTTTCGTTTTCGGTGGCGACGTTCGTCAGCCAGCCGCGCTGGCTGGTGAAGGCGGATAGCTTGAAGTCGGCCTCCGATCTCAAGGGCAAGACCGTCGTGGTGACCCAGGGCTCCAACGCCGTCGGTTTCGCACAGGCCGTCAACGCCAAGGAGCAGCTCGGCATGAATATCGTGCAGGCCAAGGATCACGCCGAGTCGTTCCTGATGCTCAACACCGGGCGCGCGTCGGCCTTCATGGAAGATGATATTCTGCTGGCGGACTCAAGGCGGCGGCGCCGAACCCGAAGGCGCTGACGTTCCTGCCTGAAGGCTATTCGAAGATCTTCTATGGGCTGATGTTCACGAAGGGTGACACCGGCTTCAAGGCTCTCGTCGACGACGTGCTTTCGAAGCAGATGGCGTCAGGGCAATTCGAAAAGACCTATGCGAAGTGGTTCAACAGTCCGATTCCGCCGAAGGGCGAGAACCTGGCGTTCCCGCTGTCGGACACGCTGAAGGATCGGATCGCGCATCCCAGCGATGCCGTCGACTGATTGGCTGAGCTCGTCCTCGTTCGCACCTGCAACCCTGAGGGCTCGCGATGTTCGGAGTGCTGTTTGAGCAGGCGGCAGACGGCCAGCGCTACATCGACTGGCTGCTGTCAGGCCTCGGCTGGACGCTGGCCTTGGCGTTCTTCGGCTGGTGGATCGCCTTCGGCATCGGCGTCGTGGTCGGCATCGGGCGCACGGTGCACAATCGCGTCTTCTCGATTGCGGCCCGGCTCTATGTCGAGATCTTCCGGAACATCCCCGTGCTGGTGCAGATGTTCCTCTGGTACTTCGTCCTCCCGGAGGTGGTACCGAACGCGCTCGGCAATGCGATCAAGCAGATGCCGCCGCCCTGGGCCTCGTTTGTCCCGGCGCTGCTGTGTCTCGGCCTCTACACCGCGTCCCGGATCGCGGAGCAGGTGAGGGCGGGTATCGAAGCCTTGCCGAAGGGACAGATCGAGGCCGCGAGCGCGCTCGGGCTCGGGAGCTACGCGACCTATCGCTACGTGATCGTCCCGCAGGCGCTGCGCCTGATCGTGCCGAGCCTGACCAGCGAGGTCATGGGCATCTACAAGAACACGTCCGTCGCACTCACCATCGGCCTGATGGAGCTGACGGCGCAGGCGCGCCAGATCAGCGAAGCGACGTTCCAGACGTTCACCGCATTCGGCGCCGCGACGATCATCTATCTCTGTCTGGCGCTGGTGGCGTATCAGGCGATGACGCTGATCGACCGGGCCGTCCGCATTCCCGGAACCACGCCGGCCAAACTGACCGTCGAGCAGGATCTGGCGGCAGATGGGCCGCACGTCGAGAATTTGCCCGGCGCAATGGAGGTCGTGAAATGAACTCGCTCGATTTCTCGATCGTTGCACAAGCCTGGCCCTATCTGTGGTCGGGGCTGCTGTTCTCGCTGTCGCTGACGGCGGCGGCCTTCGCCATCGGCATGGTGCTCGGGACGTGTCTCGCCTTGGTGCAGCATTTCGAGATCCGCGGGCTCGCGCAGATCGTGCGCGGCTATGTGGCGCTGATCCGCTCGATCCCGCTGATCCTGGTGCTGTTCTGGTTCTTCTTCCTGGTGCCGATCGTCCTTGGCCATCTGAGCGGCAGCGGCCGGCCGGTCCCGATCGGCGCCACCGCCACAGCCTTCATCACCTTCGAATTGTTCGAGGCCGCGTACTATTCCGAGATCATCCGCGTTGGGCTCCGCGCCGTGAACAAGGGCCAGTTCGAGGCCAGCCAGGCGCTCGCGCTCTCCACCTATGATACCTACCGCCATATCGTCCTGCCGCAGGTGTTTCGCGTGGCGAGCCCGATCATCCTGAGCCAGACCATCATCCTGTTCCAGGACACCTCGCTCGTCTACGTGCTGTCGCTGACGGACTTGCTGGGGGCTGCGTCGAAGCTCGCACAGCTCAATGGCCGGCTGGTCGAGATGTATCTGTTCGTCGCGGTGGTCTATCTGGCGCTCAGCTCTGCCGCCTCACAATGCGTCGCAATCCTGCGCAAGCGATATGCGGTCGCGGCCGCGCACCGGTGATCTCGAACCGCTTTTGGGAGACGGGCATGCCTCATCAGACGATCAGCAATTCCGGACAGCCTGCCGCCATCGTCGTCGAGAACGTCGTAAAGCGGTACGGTGCCTTTGCCGCGTTGAATGACATCAATCTCGAGGTCGGGAAGGGTGAGAAGATCGTCCTGTGCGGCCCGTCCGGCTCGGGGAAGTCGACGCTGATCCGCTGCATCAATCACATCGAGAGACACGACGGCGGCAGGATCGTTGTCGATGGCGTCGAATTGACCGGCCGCATCGCCGACATCAACAGCGTCCGCTGTGAAGTCGGGATGGTGTTTCAGAGCTTCAATCTGTTTCCGCATTTGACCGTCGCCGAAAATTGCATGCTGGCCCCGATGAAGGTTCGCGGAATCTCGCGCTCCGAGGCGCGCGATCGTGCGCTCAGTCTGCTGCGAAAGGTCCGGATTCAGGACCAGGCGGACAAGTACCCGGCACAACTGTCGGGCGGTCAGCAGCAGCGTGTCGCGATTGCGCGAGCGCTGTGCATGCAGCCGAAGATCATGCTGTTCGACGAGCCGACCTCCGCGCTCGACCCTGAGATGGTCAAGGAGGTGCTCGAGACCATGGTCGGGCTGGCGAGGGACGGGATGACGATGGTTTGCGTCACCCACGAAATGGGCTTTGCACGCGAGGTCGCCGATCGGGTCGTCTTCATGGATCGCGGCAGTATCGTGGAGGAGGCCGCTCCGGAAACGTTTTTCCAGGCTCCGCGGACGGAACGGGCCAGAAGCTTCCTGAACCAGATCATCCATTAACCAGGCTGGCCGGTTGACGCCCGGGCGCTTTGCCGCCATATACGCGCCATGAGCAAGCTTTTCTTCGCTTCGACCACCACCGCGACCGCTTACGGCGGATCGCCTGCTGGTTGCGCGCGCTAGAGAGAAGCGTCCTTCACCCAGAAAAGGCCCCGCCGGCGACGGACGGGGCCTTTTCTGTGCCTGATGCTTAACCGTCCGCGCTGAATCCCGCAAAGGAACACAGCCATGGACGATCTCGATCACAGACATCTCGGTGTGCAGTTCAAACTCTGGCACCTGCAGGACGACGCGCCGGGCATGGTGTTCTGGCATCCGCGCGGCTACGCCGTGTACCGGGTGCTGGAGGACTATGTCCGTGGCAAGATGCGCCGCGCCGGCTATGAAGAGGTGCGGACGCCGCAGCTGCGCGACGGCCGGGTGAGCTTGCGCGAACGCGACGGCGCGCAGGCTGATCTGCCGCTGGCCGCGGCGGTATCCCGCTTGTGCGCGAGGGCACGGCCGGGAGGCGCTGTGACTGAAGCCGGATAGATCGTGGTCGCGCGCGACCTGTTGTCCGTTGTTCATCGACAGGGTTCGATCCCGATGCCTGATCTGTGGCGCAGGTCACATATGCAAGCGCAGACCAAAACGCCGGCATGATGCGTTGCGACAAAGACCTGACTTCGGAAAGCCAGAGACAGGTGAATGTGTCGTGAACGAGGATCTCAAGACCCCGATCCAGGAGCTGCCGGCCGTTGAAGCGCCGCCGCTTTCGCCGGCGGACGATCATTTCGTCTGCCAGTGCATGAGCGTCACGCGCGACGACCTAATCGAGGCCGTGCGATGCGGCGCTGCGACCGTGAAAGCCCTGTCGGCGCAAACCGGCGCCGGGACCGCCTGCGGCGGCTGCCTGCCGAAGCTCGCCGAACTGACCGCGGAGACGCTCTGGGCGAAGGCGACATGTCTCGAGATCATCGCGTGCAACGAAGATGTGCGCTCGTTCCGCTTTCAGATTCCGGAGAGCTCTGCGAGCACGGGCTTCGAGGCCGGGCAACGTATTGTCGTGCAGGCCCTCGTGCGCGGCGTTGCCGTGCAGCGGCCGTATACGCTGACGTCGGCGTCGACCCGCAGGGATCATTACGAGATCACGGTTCAGCGCGAGCCGGGCGGCGTCATGTCGAACTGGCTGTTCGACCACCTCCAGGTCGGTGACGAGATCTCCCTGCTGCCGCCGGGCGGCTCCTGCTCGTTTGTCTCCTACGAACGGCGACCGCTGGTCTGCCTCGTCGGCGGCATCGGGCTGACGCCGGCGCTCGGCATCGCGCGTTCCTTTGCGGCCATCGGCAGCAAGCGGCGGCTTCACATCGAGCATTCGGTCTCATCGCTCGATCGCGCGATCTGCGACGACGAGCTTGCGACACTGGCCGCGAGCAGCGGGTCCACGACCTTTCGCCTGCGCGTGACGGGCGAGGAGGGGCGCATCGCGCGCGCTGACGTGATCGCGCTCTCCGGCAAATTCGCCGACGCCGACTGGCTGATCTGCGGTTCGGCGAACTTCCAGCATGGCGTCCGCGCGCTGCTGGAGGAGAGCGGAATCCTGGCGCATCGCATTCACATCGAGTCCTTCGTTGCGGGCAGCACGCCGCAGCAAGACGATCGCGAGATGGCCCCGGTGCCGTCCCCGCGCCGGCGGGCCATCGTCGGCGGCTTGACGCTGGCGGCCATCGCGGCGTTCACGGCGCAGGCTGTCTTCGTGGCGCAGTGGCCGCTGCTGCATCGTCTGCAGACGTCGATCGTCTACAGCGCCGTGACCGGATTCGTCCTGATACTGCTTGTGCTGCTGCAGTGGCGGTTGAGCTACGCACGCGCGCGCGGCGATCGCCAGGACACGTCGCGTGCCTACGGCCTGCATATTGCAATCGGCCCGATTGTGCTCGGCGCGATCTGGCTGCACAGCACTCATTTCGGCTATGCGCTCAGCATGGCTGTGTCCGCCAGCTTCCTTCTGAGCCTGGCGTCGGGCGCGATCTTAAGCCTGCGCCCGCGATCCGAGACGTGGAAGTGGCCGCGACGGATCATCGTCGGCTGCCACATCCTGCTGTCATGCGCCGGCTCGGGCTTGGCGCTCGTGCACGGCTTCACGGCGCTGTGGTTCTGACATGCAAAACGTTCCTCACGCGACCCGCGAGCGTTCGATCAAGCGCGCCGGCTATGTGTTCGGTATTCTGCTGGTTCTGGCGGGGCTGGCGCTGGTGCTCATTCCTCAATCCAGCCGCTTCGCAGCAAAGGGGCCGGCCAATACCGGCCATGACAAGCTCGCCTGCACCGATTGTCACAAGGAGGCGCCGGGCACCTTGCGTCAGCAATTGCAGGCCAAGGCGTACTATCTGCTCGGCCTGCGGGAGACGAACCCGACCTTCGGGCACGAGCGCGTCAGCAATGATGCCTGCACGGATTGCCACGCGCGCGGGCAGGATGCGCATCCCACCCATCGCTTTCTCGAACCGCGGTTCAAGGAGGCCCGGGACCAGCTCGGCGCCGAGTCCTGCGCGTCCTGCCATCGCGAGCACAAGGGCGTGCGCGTGACCATGGCGCCGACGTCCTGCGCGACCTGCCACCAGGATCTCGCGCTGAAGAACGATCCGCTCGATGTCTCGCATCGGGAACTGATCGCGAAGGCGCAATGGACGACCTGCCTCGGCTGCCATGACTATCACGGCAACCACAAGCGCCAGACGCAACAGAAGCTCGAAGATGCCTACGCGGCGAAAGCGATCACGGACTACCTCGCCGGCGGGCCGTCGCCCTACGGCAACGATCTCAAATTTCCCACGCAATGGGGAGCAAGGTGATGACACAAGCGATATTCCAACATTTCGGCACGAAGCGGCTGCTCGGGCTCGGCGTCTTTGCGCTCGCCGCGATCTATCTGTTCGCGACGCGCCCCGTGCCGCTGCAGGCCGAACAGGCCGCCGGTCGCACCGTGCCGGTCGAGACCGTGTTCCGCGTCGTCGCGGCCGAGAACGACGTCGCGCGAAAACTGTGGACGGCGGACATTGTCGGCGCGGGCACCAAGGCCGGTTTGAAATTTCACGAGAAGTGGCGCGAGCCGGCGATGGAGGCCGGGCCGCTGCCGGCGCTGTTCCTGCGCGAAGCCTCAACGGCGCTGCAGAAGACGCGCATCCCGCTCGGACTCTTCCTCGGCTCGGACTTTCCGATCTCGCAGTCGAACCGGTTCACCGGCATCCAGGCCGACCACTTCGCGCAGCTTCGCAACACCGGCGAGCCCGAGTTTTTCAACGCGACCGATATCGGGCGCTTCACGGCGATCTTTCCCGATCGCGCCGTCGCGCCCGGCTGCGTGACCTGCCACAACGAGCACCCCAACAGTCCGAAGACGGATTGGAAGCTCAACGACATCATGGGCGCGACGACCTGGTCCTATCCGAAGGAGCGGGTCACGCTGGAAGAGCTGGTGCAGATCGTCGCCGCGCTGCGCACGAGCTTCGGCTCGGCTTATGACGCGTATCTCACCAAGGTCGCGACATTCGAGAGGCCGCCGGAGATCGGCGACAAATGGCCTGCCGAGGGTTACTTCATCCCGAGCAAGCGCGTGTTTCTGGCCGAATTCGAGCGGCGCGCGTCGGCCAACACGGTCGAGCGATTGCTGAGCCTGGCTGAGGCGAGGACGGCGTCGACATCCGCCGGACGATAGCGACAGGAGATCGCTTTAGCGCGACGCTCAGGATGAGCTTCCCGCGAGGGAGCTCGCCTTGCCCTGCGCATTGTAGGCCTGTGCGCCGTGGCTGCTGCTCGCACTGCTGCTTGCCGTCGCGTTGCCGGAGCTGCTTCCGCTCGCGCTGTTGGTCGGGCTCCCCGAGGTTTCGGTCTGGGTGGTGCCGTCGGAATAGGTGATGGTCGTGGTGGTGACGCCGTCGATGGTGAAGGAGACCTCGCTGACGACGGTCTTCGATGATGACGAGCCACCGCCGCCGGATGCGCTGCTGGAGGAGGATGATTGCGAGGACGAATCCGTCGGCGACGTCGCGCTGGTGGCGGTCGCGGATGGCGTGGATGCGGTGGATTGCGACGAGACGGCTGTTGCGGACGAGGCGGCGGAGCTGATCGACATGACGGTATCCGGTCTGAAAGCTGCTGTGCGGCTGCGCTGATGTGACGCTGACCTGGTCATTCAACGTTCGTCAGCTCCCGAACCGGCGTAACAAATTGTTTCCAGTGAATGCTGCGTGTATCGGAACCCGGGACGTGAACTCAGGCCCGCGAAACGGGCGCGCTCAAGCGGAGCAAGAACCTGTTTGGTCACCGGCTGGAATACAATGGCGCAGCAGCTGACAGTGCAGATCAACGCCTGCGCCAGCTTCTCGACCGCTACCTGAAATGAAGGCTCGCCGTCACGGCAACAGGCACCAAGGCGCAATGAGATCGGGTTGAATCGTCATCGCGCCTTGGCTCGTTGATTGCTAGCGCGCGTCAGCCGCGGCGAGGGTCTCGGGGGCGGGCGGCGGGGTGCAGGTCGTGAGGACGAGCAGCAGCCGGCTGCATTGCCAATCCGCGCCGAGCGCGACGCTGGTGGGCGAGAACATATTGACCCATCCGAATGCCCCTATGCAGGCAAGCACCAAATATGCCGCGATCAGTGCCGCTCCCCTGTGACTCCTGGGTTGGGAAATCATGGCCTTGTCTCCCGTGGGATCGCGGGAGGATACGAGGCAGGGCCCAGAGCCTTTGTGGTCAATTTCACATCCTGAGTCACATTCTTCGCGGGTAACGCGAACGTGTGCGCGATTGCCGGTCGCGTGGGAGAGAACACGCCGAGCGCCTTGGCTGTCCTGAGATTGATGACCAGCTCGCGCCCGGTCGGCTGCTCGATGGGCACCCCGGCGGGCTTCGTGTGCGGCGGCTGCCTGGGTTTGGTCTTGATCATGTCAAGCAGCACCGCCGCCACGATCATCACCAGGACGCCGGTCATGCTGAGCGCGACCTGCATCATCAGCCCGTCGGAGATGTCAAGGAGCGCCAGCTGGCCGGCGAACGACAGCAGCACGCCGAGGCAGTAAATGGGTAGCGAGTTCTGCCCACAAAGGATGGTGCCGCGCATGACGGTGGTCGTCAGGCCCCGCCAATCGCGCGGCACCAGCCATGCGACCACCGCAGCAAGGGCCAGGAAATGCAGCAGTCGCAATGGGGCGAGATTGGATTTGTCCATTGGGTACAACAGCGTCAGCAGCGTCTGCGGAACCAGCGCTTCCAGCGGCTTGATGTTCCAGCTCAGCGCGATGACGAGGCTGAACGCGAGATAGAGGACGGCAGGCACGAGCACGATGGGCGAGCTTATCCACGGCCGGAATTTCCTGCCCTCGATGATCCACCACGCGCCGAGCACAAGCGGCAACTGCCAGGCCAGCGGATTGAAGAACCAGTGGCCGCTCGGCCACGCCGGGACGGTCCAGCCGAAGACGTGCGCCAGTGTGTAAAGCAGCAGCGATGCGCCGAGCGTTGCGTTCGGCGCGCGCAGCAGCAGCCAGAGCAGCGGCGCGAACAGAAGGTGATAGAGCACGAAAAGCGGCAAAATATCCGTGTTGACGGGGCGATATTGCAGGATTGCCGCATGCGCGAGCGTCTCGCCCGGCTGCTCCAGCAGAATGCGCGTGTTGCTCGCGTCGGCAAGCTGGTCGCCGCCTGCGAGGTAGACCATGACGGCACAGGCGAGGGTGAGCAGCAGAAATGCGACATAGATATCCCAGCTTCGCCACAGCGTCCGGCCGACCGCGCCGGTCCAGCCGCCCTGCTGCCGGGCCTTGTCGTAGGACAGGGCGCAGGTCACACCGGAGAGAAACATGAAGACTTCTGCGGCATCGCTGAAGCCGTAGTTGCGCAAAGTCAGCCAGCTTCCGATGTTGTTGGGGACATGGTCGAGAAAAATGCACCAGAGCGCGATGCCGCGACAGGCATCGATGCGCAGATCGCGGCTATAGCCTTCCAATGCGGGTAGGGCGCCTGCCAATGGCGTCGAGGTCGCAGTTCGATCAAGCATCTGGTGCCTCGCCCGGCGCCCGAGCACGCTTCCGCCGCGAAATTGCGACACCGATCATATCGCCGCGCCCGTGCGAGAGCGCGGGAGGCCGTCCATTGAGGATTATCGTTCAACGGTGAGCAGGGTAAATCAGCCGGAGGTCCGCGCAGGGAGGTTCCTAGGTCCTATGATCAAGGTCCCTCGCGCTTCGGTGTCCTGCGATGATGGGAATGCAATTACGGCACACAACGGCACGCGACTGCTATCTTGAGTGCCCAATGCGAACCGCCGCTTGGGCCGCGATGAAAGATAGAGGTACCGTTCGGCAGCCTCTTTCCCGCCGCGAGGGCGGGTGTATGATTTTCGTCAATTTGGATCTCCGTGCCATGGGATGACGGAGAGCTTTTCATGAACGTACTTATTGTTGACGATCATGCCTTGATCCGGGAGGCGCTGCACGCTGTCCTGAAACAGTTGAAGCAGGAAGCCGTCATCTTTGAAGCTTCGAACAGCCGCCAGGCCATGCAGCTGGTGGAGGAACATCCCGACACCAGCCTCATCCTGCTCGATATCAATCTGCCTGATCGGGACGGCTTCTCGATCCTCCGCGAGCTGCGAGACCGCTATCCGACCATTGCCATCATCATTCTCTCGTCGTCGAGCGATCAGGACACGGTCAAGCGCGCGTTCAAGCTCGGCGCGCTCGGGTTCATTCCGAAGACGACCGAACGAGAGGTCATGCTCAATGCGATCGAGCTGGTATTTTCCGGCGGCATCTACATTCCTTCCGAAATCCTGGAGGAGACGGCGGCGCCGCTGCCCCCGGATAAGCCGATGATGCGCGACTCCCTGAAAGGGCTGGGATTGACCGACCGGCAGATCGAAGTGCTGGCGCTTCTGATGAAGGGAAAGAGCAACAAGATCATTGCCAGGGCGCTCGATATGGCCGTGCCGACGGTGAAAAACCACATCACGGTCGTGCTCAAGGCGCTCGGCGTCTCGAGCCGCACCGAGGCCGTGATAAAGCTGGGACGGATGGGTTGGGAAGCGTCGCCGAAATCCGAGTCATGACGCCGGCCGATGATCTCTCCTGCTGTCCTGCTGCATCAGAAGCTCGTGCATGACGGCGCGGAGCCGCATCGGGTCGACGGGCTTGTGCAGCAGGATGTATCCCTGATCCCGCGCGTCGCGGGCGGGCTCGGGCGCCGTGTCGCCGCTGATGAGAATGGCCGGAATGGAGGACCCGAGCGCCGCATTGATCTGCTCAATGGCTCGTATCCCGGTCGTCGTTCCGCTCGCCAGATGATAATCCGAGATGATGAGATCGGGGCGCTGGTGGCGCTCGGCAAGTCGCGTCAGTGCAGTTGCGTCGGAGGCGGCGGTCAGGACCGAGTATCCCCACCTGCCGAGCAATCCGCCCGTGCCTTCCTGCACCATGGGAGCATCGGCAATCACAAGAACGACCTTGCCGTCGACGGCGAAGGCTGCCGGATGCGGCAAGTCGACGGGCTCGGTGGACGCCGCGCGGCTGGCGGCGATCGGAACCATGATGGCAAATCGCGAACCGCGGCCTAGCCTCGAAACCAGGTCGATTTGATGGTTGAGCAGCAGGCGAAGCCTGTCGACGATTGCGAGGCCGAGCCCCATGCTGCCGTACCGATGTCGGTCCTGCGGAGCGAGCTGAAAAAACTCGCCAAAGATATTCTGCTTCTGATCCTCGGGGATGCCGGGACCGCTGTCCCAGACTTCGATGCGCAACATGTCGCCGCGCCGCCGACAGCCGACAATGATACCGCCCTGCAACGTATAGCGCACGGCATTGGAGACCAGATTGAACAGGATGCGTTCGAGCAGCATGGCATCGCTCCGCACCCAGGCGTCACTTTGCCTGACGCGGAGATGCAAGCCCTTCTCTCGCGTGGCCTGATCAAACGCGGTCTCGATCTTTCGCAACAGGCGTGCGATCGGAAATTCAGTGATGGTGGGGACGAGGATTCCGGCATCGAGCCTGGATATATCCAGCAGCGAATTGAACATCTCATCCATTTCCTTGCGTGTTGCATCGATCAGCTCGATCGTCCTGGTGCGCTCGGCCGGTTTGAGCGGCGTGCGCAACTGCGCAATGAACAGGCCCAGGGCATGCAAGGGCTGCCGCAGATCGTGGCTTGCCATGGCGAGGAAGCGCGATTTCGCTGCATTGGCGAGCTCGAGCTCCTGCGTGCGCTCCGCGACCTTGCGTTCGAGCTCGATCTGCGCGCGGCGCAGGCGTTCCTCCCCATGCTTGCGCACCTCGACGTCGGCGCTCAGCAGCAGGCTTGGAACGGTGATGCTGATCAGGAACATCAACACCAGCAGGGACGACACGTTGCGATCCGCGGTCGTAAAGGGACCGCCGCCGGTGAGCGTGCCCCAGATCGTGATGCCCGCCAGCAGCAGTGCCACCGTTGCGGTGTCGCGTGGACCGCGGCGCAGGGCGGCCCACAGCATCGGCAGGATCACGAGAAAACCCAGAGGATCCCGGCTCCGCGTCTGCTCGATCACGGGACTGAAGGCGATGAGTCCGACAATTGCCGCCACCCCGAGGACGCCGGCCGTCTCCAGAACGTCCTTGCGGTCGGACAAATGGTTCTGGCTTGACGCCCAGAGCACGACCGCGGGGGTCACGACCAGCGCGCCGGCCACATCTCCGAGCCACCACGTGACCCAGGCGTTCGCGAAATTGGATTGTGCGACGTAGCCGGCGGCTGCCAAGCTGGTCATTCCGATGGTGGCGCTGATCGGCGTCGCGATCACGAGGCAGATCATGGCAAACGTCGCGACGGAATGCGGCGTCGAAAACGTATCGCGTCCGCCCGACCATCGATTGATCAGGTAGGCGCCCACGATGGCTTCCAGCGTGTTGCCGGTCGCAATTGCGATAGCGGTGGCAATCGAGCCGGCGGTCGTCGCATTGACGATCGCTGCCGCCACGAAGATGACAGGCCAGATCCGGTATCCCACCAGCAGCACGGCCGCCAGCGCGATACCCGTCGGCGGCCAGATCGGCGTTGCACTGGGATTGACGGAGGCGAGGGCAAGGCCGGCTTTCGCCAAGGCGAAATAGATCACTCCGATGGCGACGATGCCTCCGGCATTCACGGCCCGGCGAAACGTGATCTCCGGCGTTGCTGGTCGTGGATCAGACATCGTCGACGCCTGGACCCCGCAGCCCCGGCACCGCCGCCATCGCGTTGCATCATTGCAATTTGGGTTCGCCAGGGAAACTACCCCTTTCGAGCTAGCGCAGCTCCAGCAGTAATCCCTTACCCACGAGATCGCCCTCAACCAGCGCGCTGAAATAAAGTCCATTTCGTGCAGCCCGGGCCGTTTTCGTGCAGGCCGCAGCCTTGCGGTCGGCGCTAGGCCTTCTCGCAGAAGCAAGACAAGCAACCGGGAAGATCGCCCATGACACCAGCGTCGCGCGCTGCAGCGCCGGACGCATCTGCGCGCCGTCAACGGACCGACGCCGCCAAAACTCCCTGCCACATCGCCGGTCGATCGAACGCGGGCGTCACGTCCGCGCGCGGCCGGCGGTCCCGCACCTCCTGATCACGGAACCAATCGATGCCTGATTTCAACGAGAGCAAACTGACCGACGAGGTGATCGCCAGCTTTCAGGCGACCGCCGATCCGCGCCTCAAATATCTCATGACCGAGCTGGTGCGGTCGCTCCACGATTATGTCCGACGCACTGACCTGACGTTCGAGGAATGGACGCAGGCGATCGATGTCCTGACCCGCACCGGCCAGACCTGTACGCCGACACGGCAGGAGTTTATCCTGCTCTCCGATGTGCTCGGTGTTTCCATGCTGGTCGATGCCATCAACCATCGTGAGCGTGAGGGGTCGACCGAGACGACTGTGCTCGGGCCGTTCTATGTCGGCGAGCACAAGCCGCTGCCGTCGGGCGCCGATATCTCAGAAGGGATCGACGGCGAGCCGCTGTTCGTCAGCTGCCGGCTGACGGACCTGTCCGGCGCTCCGCTGCAGGGCGCGCGCGTCGATGTCTGGCACGCCGATGATGACGGGTTCTACGACTCGCAGAAATCCGACTACGCGACATCAGGCCCGAGCCTGCGCGCGCGCTTTGCGCCCGACGCGGAGGGGCGGGTGTTCTTCCGCACCATCCTGCCGTGCAGCTATCCGATCCCGACCGACGGTCCGGTCGGCGATTTGATCCGCGCCAGCGGGCGGCATCCGATGCGGCCGGCGCATATCCACTTCCTGGTCGATGCGCCCGGCTTCGATCCGCTGATCACCCACGTCTTCATCGACGGCGACGAGTATCTGCACTCCGACGTGGTGTTCGGCGTGAAGCCGGAGCTGATCGCCAGGGTCGAGCGGCGCACCGATGGCGTGATGCCCGACGGCAAGCCGATCGATCGTCCCTGGCACCTGATGACCTACGACTTCCGGCTGCGGCCGGGCAGCAAGGACGCGCCGCGTCCGATGATGGCGGCGGCGGAATAAGGGAGGAGCGACGCAGATGGCGGCAAAGATCGAGACCGACGTCCTGGTCGTCGGCAGCGGACCCGCGGGCGGCGCATCGGCAGCACTCTTGTCGATGTACGGCGTCAGGAACGTCATGATCACAAAATATGGCTGGCTCGCCGATACGCCGCGCGCGCACATCACCAACCAGCGTGCGATGGAGGTGCTGCGCGATCTCGGCGTCGAGCGCGAGGCGATGCTCTATGCGACGCCGCAGGAGCTGATGGCCAACAACGTGTTCTGCGAGAGCCTCGCCGGCGAGGAGCTCGGCAGGCTTTATTCCTGGGGCAATCATCCCGCGCGCAAGGCCGACTACGATCTCGCCAGCCCGACCCGGATCTGCGACCTGCCGCAGAACTATCTCGAGCCGATCCTGCTCGAAGCCGCCGGCCAGCGCGGCAGCATCATCCGCTTCAACACCGAGTTTCTCGATCTGGTCCAGGACGCCGATGGCGTCACCGCGACGGTGAAGGATCGCGTCACCAACGAGACCTACGAGATCCGCGCCAAATATCTCGTCGGTGCCGACGGTGGCCGCAGCCGCGTCGCCGAGGTGATCGGGCTGCCGATGGAAGGCCAGATGGGTCGCGCCGGCAGCATGAACATCATCGTGCAGGCCGATCTCAGCAAATACGTCGCGCACCGGCCGAGCGTGCTTTACTGGATCTTGCAGCCGGGCGCGGAGATCGGCGGCATCGGCGCAGGCCTCGTCCGCATGGTCCGTCCCTGGAACGAGTGGCTGATCATCTGGGGCTACGACATCGAGCAGGGCGAGCGAAAGCTGACCAACGACGAGGCGGTGTCGATCGTCCGCAACCTCGTCGGTGACGACAAGCTCGAGGTCAAGATCAGCTCGACCTCGACCTGGACCGTGAACGAGATGTACGCCGGTCACTACTCGTCAGGCCGCGTGTTCTGCATGGGCGATGCCGTGCATCGCCATCCGCCGACCAACGGGCTCGGCTCGAACACCTCGATCCAGGACGCCTATAATCTCTGCTGGAAGCTGAAGTACGTGGTGGAGGGCAAGGCACAGCCTTCGCTGCTCGACAGCTATTCCGCCGAGCGCCAGCCGGTCGGCAAGCAAATCGTGACCCGCGCCAACAAGAGCATCGGCGATTTCCCGCCGATCTTCGAGGCGGTCGGATTGCTGTCGTCGACCGATCCGGAAGAAGCGAAGAAGAACATCGCCGCGCGCAAGGCGCCGACACCGGAGGCCAAGGCGCGTCGCAAGAAGCTGCATGAGGCGATCGCGTACAAGAGCTACGAGTTCAACTGCCACGGTGTCGAGATGAACCAGCGCTACGCGTCCGGCGCCGTCGTTGCCGACGGCAGCGCCGTGCCGGCGTTCGCGCGGGATCGCGAGCTCTATTATCAGGCGACGACATGGCCCGGCGCGCATCTGCCGCATGTCTGGGTCGAGCAGGGCGACGTGCGCAAATCGACCTTCGATCTGGTCGGGCAGGGGCGCTTCGTGCTGCTGACCGGCGTCGGCGGTGCCTGCTGGTCCGAAGCCGCATCAGCCGTGAAGGCGCGCTACGGCGTCGCGCTCGATGTGGTCAGCATCGGTCCGGCCGGCTGCGACGTCCAGGATATCTATGGCGACTGGTTCCGCGCGAGCGAGATCGAGGAGGACGGCTGCATCCTGGTTCGACCCGACATGTTCGTCGCCTGGCGCGCGCGCGAGGCAACAGCGGATGCGAGCCAACGTCTGGTCGAAGCCTTCGGCCAATTGCTCGGACATGCCGCGCCATCCGCGGCCCGCGCCTCGATCGCTGCCGAATAACAGAGGGGAGGATTTCATCATGACGCGCATCATCTCGCCGCTCTCGCGCCGCCGTTTCCTGCAGGCCGCAGGCAGCGCCGCATTGGCAGGCTCCTCGCTATCGGCTCCCGCGCTTGCCGCCGGGAAAGTGGTGAAGATCGGCTATGTCTCGCCGAAGAGCGGCCCGCTGGCCGCCTTCGCCGAAGCCGATGACTTCGTGCTCGCCGAGTTTCGCAAGGCCGTGAAGGACGGCGTGAAGATTGGCGGCAACGTCTACCAGGTCGAGCTCGTCACCAAGGACAGCCAGTCCAACCCGAACCGGGCTGCAGAGGTCACGAAAGAGCTGATCACGCGCGACAATGTCGGCCTCGTACTGGTCGGGGCGACGCCGGAGACCAACAACCCGGTCGCGACCCAATGCGAGATCGAGCAGATCCCCTGCATCTCCACGGTGGCGCCATGGCAGACCAATTTCATCGCGCGTCAGGCCAAGCCGGGCGATCCCGCCAGCTGGAAGCCGTTCGAATACACGTTCCACTATTTCTGGGGCCTGGAGGACGTCATCGGTGTCTTCACCGGCATGTGGAAACAGGTCGCGACCAACAAGTCGGTCGGCGCGCTGTTTCCCAATGACGGCGACGGCAATGCCTGGGGCGACAAGGTGGTCGGCTTCCCGCCGGTGCTTGCCAAGGAGGGGTTCAAGCTCACCGATCCCGGCCGCTTCCAGAACCTCACCGACGATTTCAGCGCGCAGATCGCCGCCTTCCGCGGTGCCGATGCGGAGATCGTCACCGGCGTCGTGATCCCGCCCGACTTCACCACCTTCTGGAATCAGGCCCAGCAGAAGGGCCTCAAGCCGAAAGTGGTGTCGGTCGCCAAGGCGCTGCTGTTCCCGGTGACGGTGCAGGCGCTCGGTAAGAATGGTCACAACATCTCGACCGAGGTGTGGTGGACACCGTCGCATCCCTACAAGTCGAGCCTGACCGGGATCAGCGCCGCCGATCTCGCCAAGGGCTATGAGCAGGCGACGGGGAAACAGTGGACGCAGCCGATCGGTTTTGTTCACTCACTGTTTGAAGTCGCGGTCGACTCCCTGAAGCGGGCGGCGGACCCGAGTGACGGCGCGGCGGTGGCAAAGGCGATCGGCGCGACCAAGCTCGAGACCATCGTCGGGCCCGTCGCGTTCGGCGCGGCTAATGTGCCGCCGTTTGCGGCCAAGAACATCGCCAAGACGCCGCTGGTCGGCGGCCAGTGGCGGCTTGCGGGCGACAAATACAGCATGGTCATTACCGAGAACGGCGCGGCGCCGCAGATCCCGCTCGGCGGCGCCATGCAGGCGCTCGCGTAAGTCCGCAATGCAGCCGGCCTTGCTGGAGCTGAAGGGTGTCTCGAAAAGTTTTGGCGCGCTGGTCGTCGCCGACAACATCGACCTGCGCCTTGAAGCCGGCGAAGCGCTCGGCATCATCGGCCCGAACGGGGCCGGCAAATCGACGCTGTTCAATCTGGTGGCCGGGCTGTTGCGCCCGGCCTCCGGAACGATCCTGCTCGATGGGCATGACGTCACGGCCACGCCTGCGGAGGCGCGTTGTCGGGCAGGGATCGGCCGCTCCTTCCAGGTGCCGCAGCCGTTCGGCAGCCTGACTGTGTTCGAGAACACCGCCGCGGCCGCGTTGTTCGGCGCCGGCAAATCGCCGGCGGAGGTCGCGGACTTCTGCGCCGACATTCTTGAACTCACCGGGCTGATCGGCAAGGCCGATCGCCTTGCCGGCGGACTCCCGCTGCTCGACCGCAAGCGCCTCGAGCTGGCGCGGGCGCTGGCGACTGGGCCGCGGCTGCTGCTGCTCGACGAGATCGCAGGCGGCCTGACGGACGCAGAATGCCAGACCCTGATCGCGACCATCCGCGAGATCCGCCGCCGCGGCGTCGCGGTGATCTGGATCGAGCATGTCGTGCACGCGCTGCTTGCCGTGGTCGACCGGCTGATCGCGCTCGATTTCGGCCGCGTGGTCGCCGAGGGCGCGCCGGATCAGGTGATGAACTCCGAGATCGTGCGGACCATCTATATGGGCGTGCCGGCATGACCACGCTGCTCGCCACCCACGCGCTCGATGCGTTCTATGGCGACTTCCAGGCCCTGTTCGGCGTCGACTTCGAGCTGGCGCAGGGCGAGGCGGTCGCGGTGGTCGGCGCCAACGGCGCCGGCAAATCGACCCTGCTGAAGTCGCTGGTCGGGCTGCTGCGCAACCGGCACGACGCGATCCACTTCCTTGACCACGACATCGGCGACCGTCCGGCGCCGGAGATCGTGCGGATGGGGCTGGCGCTGGTGCCGGAAGGGCGGCAGCTGTTCGCTTCGCTGTCGGTCGAGGAGAACCTTCTGGTTGGCGCCTACGGCGCGGCGCGCCGCGAACCGTGGGCGTTGGATACGGTCTACGAGCTGTTTCCGGTGCTGCGCGAGCGCCGCCGCGGCAATGTGGCTGACATGTCCGGCGGCCAGCAGCAGATGGTCGCGATCGGCCGCGCCTTGATGTCGAACCCGCGCGTCCTGCTGTGCGACGAGATCAGCCTCGGCCTGGCACCCGTCATCGTCGAGGACATCTACCGGCTGATCCCTCGGATCAGGGCAGGCGGCACCAGCGTCGTGATCGTCGAGCAGGACGTGGCGCGGGCCTTGCGGACCGTCGACCGCTTCTATTGCCTGCAGGAGGGACGGGTGACCTTGGCGGGACGTCCTGCGGATGTCAGTTTCGATGACGTCCGCAAGGCCTATTTCGGAGCGTGAGCGGATGGCCGTGATCGATACGCTGGTTCAGGGGGCGTTGCTCGGCGGGGTCTACGCGCTGTTTGCGCTCGGCCTGTCGCTGATCTTTGGCGTCATGCGGCTGGTCAATCTGGCCCATGGCGATTTCATCGTGCTCGCCGCCTTCATCGTGCTGGTGGGCGCGACGTCGTTCGGATTGTCGTTGCCCGTCGCGACGCTGATCGCCGTCGTTGCGATGTTCTGTCTCGGATTCGCGCTGCAGCGGCTGGTGCTGGAAGCCGTGCTCGGCGAGGACATCATGCCGCCGCTCCTGATCACCTTCGGGCTCTCGATCGTGATCCAGAACGGCCTGCTGCTCGGCTTCGGCGCCGACTCGCGGCGGCTCGATGCCGGCGCGTTCGAGACGCGCTCGCTGGAAGTGGTGCAGGGACTCAATGTCGGGTTGGCGCCGCTGCTGGCGCTGATCGTGGCTATCGCGGTGATCCTGCTGCTGCAACTGCTGTTCTATCGCACCGCGCTCGGCCGCGCGTTTCGCGCCACCTCCGACAATCCCGAGATCGCGCAGCTGATGGGGATCGACCACCGCAACATCTATGCGGTCGCGGTCGGTATCTCGCTCGCAGTGTCCGTGATCGCTGCCGTCGCCTTCGGTATCCGTGCCAATTTCGACCCGGCGATCGGCCCGGCGCGGCTGCTCTATGCGTTCGAGGCCGTCATCATCGGCGGGCTCGGCAGCCT
This sequence comes from Bradyrhizobium jicamae, assembly GCF_018130695.1. Lineage (GTDB taxonomy): Bacteria > Pseudomonadota > Alphaproteobacteria > Rhizobiales > Xanthobacteraceae > Bradyrhizobium > Bradyrhizobium jicamae_B. The sequence goes on from NZ_JAFCJX010000037.1 coordinate 47,000, forward strand.
CTGGGGCACGCTGGCCGGCGGCATGGTGCTTGGCATCGCGCAAACTGTCGGGGCGCGGATCGATCCGGAGTGGCAGATATTGGCCGGGCACCTGGCCTTCCTGCTGGTGCTGTTCCTGCAGCCGCGCGGATTGTTTCCGGCGAGGCGGGCGTGATGCTGGAGCGCGCGAACCCGGTGTCGGAGAGCCGTGTGGGCGAGGGCGGGTGGCGTGTCGTCGTCGGGACCCGGCTGTCGCGGATCGCCGCGATCGTCGCGGCATTCGTTGTGGTCGGTCTGGTCGTTCTACCGGCATTCGCCTCGCGCGCGCTGATCCAGGATCTCATCTTCGTCTTCACGATGCTGGCGCTGGCGCAGCTCTGGAACGTGCTGGCGGGGTGGGGCGGGTTGATCACGGTGGGACAGCAGGCCTTCGTCGGCCTCGGCGGCTATGTGCTGTTTGCCGCGACCGTGCTGGCGGGCCTCGATCCGCTGTTGGCGATCCCGCTCGCCGGGCTGTTTGCGGGTCTGGTCGCCGCTCTGATTGGACCGCTGCTGTTCCGGCTGGAAGGGCCGTACTTCGCGATCGGAAGCTGGGTGGTGGCCGAAGTCTGCCGGCTGCTCTGCGCGCAGTTCAAGCCGCTCGGCGGCGGCACCGGCACGTCGCTGCCGAACGTCGTGACCGCCAACATGTGGGGACTGAAGCCCGTGCAGGACCTGCTCGCGGTCCGTGCGCCCGTCGCGCGCGACGTCATTGTCTACTGGCTGACGCTCGTTGTCGTGGTCGCGACCATCGCCGCTATCTACGCCTTCGCGCGCTCACGTCTGGGCCTGGCACTGGCGGCGACGCGGGACAGCATGGCGGCGTCGCGCAGCATCGGCATCCGCGCCCATCGCATCCGCTACGGCCTGTGGATCGTCTGCGGCGTCGCCACCGGCATTGTCGGCGCGATCGTCTATCTGCAGAAGGCGCGGATCTCGCCGGATGCCGCCTTCAGCGTCACCGACTGGACAGCCTATGTGCTGTTCATTGCCGTGATCGGCGGCGTCCGCACCATCGAGGGACCGGTGGTCGGAGTGCTGTTGCTGTGGGCCTTGCAGCATTACCTCGCGCAGTTCGGCAGCCTCTATCTGTTGCTGCTCGGGCTGATCGCGATCGTGATGATGCTGTTCCTGCCCAAGGGACTATGGGGGACGTTCGCCGAACGCGCCGACATCCACCTGATGCCGCTCCGGCGGCGGCTGCGCCGGAGCTAGGCTCCACTATCCAATCCGCATCTGCGCCGCCGGTGTCCGGTCCACCTCTGCCGCAATTTCGGTGATGATCTCGCGCAGCCATGCCAGCGCGGGATCCATGTGAAACGAGGCCGGCCATTGCAGGGCCTCCCGAAACGCCGGGATTTTAACCGGCGCGCGCAGCAGCTTCAGCGGAAAGTTTCCGGCAAAGATCGCGGCGAGCCGCCGATGCATCGTTGCGATGCGATCCGTCCCGATCACCATGGCGGCCATCGCGGTGAAGTTCGGGGCAATGACCTCGATGCGACGCTTGTAACCGAGCTGGATCAGCGCGCGCTCGTCAAAGGACATTCCCCGAATGGGCCCAAGCTGGGCCGTGATATGCCCGAGCTGAAGATAGCGGTTGAGCGAGATCGAGCGTCCGATCTGGCGGCTTCCGCTCCAGGCGACGCAGCAGAATTCGTCAGCAAAGAGATGCTGGCTGGGATGGCCGGCAATGAGACTTGCACTCGGAATCACCACGAGATCGACTTCTCCGCGCTGCAGCTGCTCGTCGACCCGGTCGCCGAAGGGGAGCATTTCGAGGCTGACACGCGGAGCCGTCAGATAGATCCGTTTCATCACGGCATGCATCAGCACGATGCTCGCATAGTCGGAGACCACCAGACGAAAGCGCCGCTCCGAGCTTGCGGGGTCGAATTTCGGTGGCGAGATCAGATTGGACCGGATCCGCAGCAGGATGTCGCGCGTCGGCTGTTCCAGCGATTGCGCCAGGGGCGTCGGCACCAGCTTGCGCTGCGAAATCGTGAAGATCTCGTCGTTGAAATACTGACGCAATCTGCCGATGGCGGCGCTCATCGCCGGCTGGCTGAGATGAAGCCGGCGGCTCGCCGCCATCACGCTGCGCTCTTCGAGAATCGCATCGAGCGCGATCAGGAGATTGAGGTCGAGGCCTTCGAAGCGCATGGGCGTCCATCCAGATTATAAATATCAGGGATCGATATAATCGATTTTTCAAATTCGTTGAAGCCGTCGACAATGCCGCGTCAAACACGCCGCCGACCAAGAAGCGGCACGCCGGGAGGAGCAAATCTTGATCAAGCCGTGGATCTTCGAATTCATGCAGGCGCCAGTTCCGCGCGAGGGGGAGGCGCCGTCCGGCGCCGTGACCGCGGCCTACAACGAAGCTTTCGGATTATGGCTCGATGCCGAACGGCTCGGCTTCGAGGGAATATTCTTCAGCGAGCATCACTTCAGCCTCTCGCTCAGCCCGTCTCCCAACCTCCTGATTGCCGCGATCTCGCGCCATACGACCCGGCTGCGCCTCGGGACGATGGGCGTCGTGGTGCCGTTCTATGAGCCGTGGCGTATCCTGGAAGAGCTGACGATGCTCGACCATTTGACCAATGGTCGCCTCGAGATCGGCTTTGCGGCCGGCGTGCCGCAGGAGCTGCAGCGAATTGGGCTCGGGATGGCCGAGGCGCGCGAGCGCTTCAACGAGGCCTTGGACATCCTCGATGCGCTGATCGAGACCCCCGTCGTCAACCACAGCGGAAAGCACTGGAAGCTGGAAAACCTCAGCCTGCTGCCGGGCGTGTTCCTGCAGCCGTCGCCGCCGAAATGGACCACCGTCGTCAGCACCGCGTCCGCGCAGAAATCGGCGCAACGGCGATCGAAGATCTGCACCGCGTTCGAATCCGTCGCGCGCGTCACCGAGATCTTCGACGCCTATCGAACCGAGTGTGAGCGTCTCGGACAATCGGCAGGTCCGGACCAGCTCGGCATCCGGCGCAATATCTCGATCTCGCGCGATGCCGCAGCGGCGCGCGAACAGGCCGTGGCCGCGAAGGCGGCGACGCTGAAGGTCGTGGCCGGCGATCCCCGCGTCATCGATCGCGCGTCCTCGCAGCTCGATGCACCGCGGCCTGGCGCCGGATTTTCGCTGCACGACGACGACTATATCGCGGGCACGCCGGCGCAGGTCGCCGAGCAGGTCATCGAGCAATGCCGCACATGCGGCGCGGGCCATCTGCTCGCCATGCTGGGCAGGAGCGCGTCGGCGAATCGCGGCGAGGCGATCGCCCTGTTTGGCGAAGACGTCATTCCCCAGCTGCGTCGCGCGGAGATCGGATGATGAGCGAGGGAGTTTGACGTGACGTTCGAAACGATCAGGCGCGAGCTGGATGGCGTCGACACGGTGATCAAGGTCATCGGCGAGGGGCCCGCCGTGCTGGCGCTCCATGGCGCGGCGACGATCGAGGGGCACGAATGGGCCCGCGGGCTGGCCGATCGGTTTCGGGTCTACCTGCCGTTTCACCCCGGCTTCGGCGAAAGCGGACCGGCGCCGCATATCTGCGGGATGCAGGATGTGATCATGCACTATCTGCGGCTCGTCGCAGCGCTCGGCCTGGATCGACCGCACCTGGTCGGGCATTCCATGGGCGGCTGGATGGCCGCGGAAATCGCCGTGGTTGCCGGTGAGCGGTTTGCCCGCCTGGTGCTTAACGCGCCTGCCGGCCTCAACCACCCCGATTATCCCAGCACCGACGTCAGCAAGCTCGCGCCTCCTGACGTCCCGCACTATCTGGCGCATCGCACCGAGATCGCGGCCAGGTATTTTCCCGGCGGGGCGCTCGCACCTCCGGCGGAGCAATTCATCGCAGCGCGGCAAAGGGAAGGCGAGGCGTTGAGCAACATCCGCAAGGCCCATGGCATGGGACATCCGAACCTTCGTCGATGGCTGAGCCGGATCCCCAATGATACGCTGATCGTATGGGGTGATCGGGACCGCGTCGCACTCCCCGGTCAGGCAGGGATCTGGGCGAGAGAGATTCCGAACGCCCGCATCCATATCGTGCCAGGCGTCGGCCACTTCGCCATGCAGGAGGACCCGGCCTGCGTCACCGCGATCGGCGATTTCCTCGCCGGTTGAGGGCATGTTGATCGAACCCTTCCGGGGAATGCGACCAAGAGGACTGACGAGGACAGGCAACGCGGGGAGTTAAACATGAGGGTCTTTGTGATCGCGCTCGCATTCGCCGCGAGCCTGATATCGCCGGCACTGGCACAGACACCGACGTCGCAGCAGTCCTGGCCGATGCGTCCGGTGCGCTTCGTCGTCGCCTTCCCGCCGGGAGGGGCTGCCGACCTGCTGGCGCGCATGATCGGTCAATCGCTGAGCGAAACCCTGGGCCAGCCATTCGTCATCGAGAACAAGGGCGGCGCCAACGGCAATATCGGCGGCGAGGTCGTGGCCCGGTCCGCGCCCGACGGTTACACCCTGCTGATGTCGTCAGGCAGCATGGTTGCGATCAATCCGCACATCTATGCCAGCATGCCCTTCGATCCCGCGAAGGACATCATCCCTATCGCTGCCGTGGCGCGCGTTCCGTTCTATCTTGTGATCCGCGCAGACAATCCGGCGCAGGATTTCAAGGCATTCATCGCCGACCTCAAGGCCAATCCGGGCAAGCGCAATTACGGCTCGCCCGGTGTCGGCAGCTCGCCGCATCTGGCCGGCGAGATGCTGAAGAAGATGACCGGCACGGACGCCGTTCACGTGCCCTATCGTGGCGCGGCACCTGCGCTGAATGATCTCCTTGCGGGGCAGCTCGACTTCGTGTTCGACCCCGGCATTGCGATCGAACACGTGAAAGCGGGCAAGCTGCGCGCCATCGCGATCGGCAGCCCGCAGCGCGCGCCGCAGCTGCCCGATGTGCCGACGCTCGACGAGCTGGGCCTTGCCGGCTTTGACGCCGACGCCATCTTCGGCGTCTTCGCGCCGACCGGAACGTCAGGCGATATCGTCAAGCGCCTGAACACCGAGATCAATCGCGCGCTCGGCACGGCCGCACTGAAGGAGCGCATCACCGCGGTCGGGAACGTGCCCGCCCCGATGTCGTCAGCCGAATTCGGCGAAAAGTCCCGCGAGGACTCCGACCGGTTCGGCGCCATCATCCGCGAACGGGGGATTACAGCCAGCAACTGAAGTTTAGTTGCCGTCCTTCTGCTTCAGCGCCTGCTCCACCATCTTGGCGAGCTGCGCCTTGCGATAGGGCTTGGTCAGCAGCAGCACGCCTTCGTCGAGGCGGCCGTGATGGACGATGGCGTTCTCGGTATAACCGGACGTGTACAGCACCTTGACGCCGGCCCGGCGCTTCTTCACCTCGTCGGCGAGCTGGCGGCCGTTCATGCCACCGGGCATGATGACGTCGGTGAACAGCAGCTCGAACGGCTCGCCCTTGTCGACCAGCACGAGGGCGTTGCGGGCGTCGGGCGCGGCGACCGTCTTGTAGCCGAGGCTGGCGAGCTGGGCGATGACGTAGTTGCGCACCAGCGCGTCGTCCTCGACCACCAGGATCGTGCCGCTGCCGACCGGCGGTGGCGCCGGTTGCGGCGCCTCGACCTGGGCCTCGCCGCGCGCGATCGGCAGATAGAGCTTGATCGTGGTGCCGTGGCCTTCCTCGCTGTAGATCTTGATATGGCCGCCGGACTGCCGGACGAAGCCATAGACCATGCTCATGCCGAGGCCACTTCCCTTGCCGACCTCCTTGGTGGTGAAGAACGGCTCGAACACCTGGTCCTGCACCGCCTGCGACATGCCGGTGCCGGTATCGCTGATGGCCAGCATCACATACGTGCCGGGCTTCGCGTCCGGATTGGTGGCGGCATAGGCCTCGTCCAGCGTGTCGTTCTTCGTCTCGAACAGCAGCTTGCCGCCGTCGGGCATCGCGTCGCGCGCATTGATCGCCATGTTGAGCAGGGAGTTGGCGAGCTGCGAGGGATCGACATGGGCGCGCGCGACCTTCTCGTCGAGCACCGAGTTGATCTCGATCTGCTCGCCCAGCGTCGGGCGCAGCAGCTTGGCGATGTCAGTGACGGTGGAGTTGATGTCGACGGTGCGCGGCTCCAGCGGCTGGCGGCGCGCGAAGGCGAGCAGATGCTGGATCAGCTCGCGGCAGCGCTCGGCGGCGCGGTCGATCATCTCGGCGGTCTTCATCAGCGCCGGCTGGCCGCGCAGCTCGTCGACCAGCGTCTCGGTGGTGCCGGTGATGATGGTCAGCATGTTGTTGAAGTCGTGTGCGACGCCGCCGGTCAGCTTGCCGATCGCGTCGAGCTTCTGGGACTGCTGCAGCTTGTGCTCGGTTTCGCGCGAGGCGGTGATGTCGTGATAGACCAGCGCCGCGCCGGTGACGGCGCCGCCCCCGTCGCGCAAGGGACGCCCGGAGACGACGAGATGGACCTGGCCGCCGCCCGAGTTCGGCCTGGCGATGAACTCGAGGTCCTCGAACTCCTCGCCGCGCAGCGCGCGGGCCGCGGGCATCTCCTCCGGAGTCATCGGCGTCGTGCCGTCGGCATGGAATACGGTCGACAGCGCGCGCAGCAGCTTGATCGTCATGCCCGGCCGGTAGCGGAGCATGGTCTCGGCGGCGGGATTGGACAGCACCACGGTGCCGGACGTGTCGATCACGAGCACGGCCTCCGCCATGCTGCGGAATGTGCTCTCCATGACGGCGGTCGAGCGGCGCAGCTCCTCGTCGGAGCGGGCGAGGTGCGCGGTGCGTTCGGCGACGGCGGCTTCCAGCGATTGATTGGTGGCCTCACTGGCGCTCAGCGAATCCTGCAGCTCGCGGCGGGAGCGGCGGGCGGCAAGGGTGAGCACGACCGCCAGGATCAGGATCAGCACGATGCCGGCGAGATCGATCGCCAGCAACATGCGCCCGTTGGATGTCGACCGCGCGCTGCGGTCGCTGAGTTGCCGGCGCTCCTCGGCGACGACCTTCTCCAGGGCCGAGCCGATCTTGTCGGCCAGCGCCCGGCTTTCGCCGCCGGCGGTTTGTGCGGAGATCGCGGCGGTGTCACCGGCCTCGCGCAGCCGGATCAACTCGGCGCCGAGCGCGATGCTCCGGTCGAGCTGCGCCTTGGCCTCGGCGAGCAGGCGCGTCTCGTCGGGATTGTCCTTGACCGCCGCGATCAGGTTGTTGAAAGCGGATGTCAGTGCCGCGCTGGTGTCGCGAAACTCGCCGGCGAAGCTCGCATCTCCCGTCAGCGCAAAGCCGCGCGCCGCGCTCTCGGCGCCGCGCAGCAGCGGCCGCATGTCGGAAATCCGCTTCAGGACGGAGAGCGTATGGTCGACCGACTGGGCTTCGTCGCGCGCGCGAACGTCGAGCCCGATCGAGGCAGCGCTGATGATGAGAAGAATCGCAAGACCGCTGCCAAGGATGAGACGCTGGGGAGCCATTGACACTCGGTAGTGGCGGTTACTTCGACTTGCGAGCGGATGTAGCTGACTTGGTGAGGCAATCGTTAACGGCGGCCAGCAGGGCTTGCGGCGTGAACGGCTTGCGCAGGCACGCGGCGGCGCCGAGTTCAATGGTCATGCGCAGGAAGTCCGGCGCGCGCTCGCTGTTGGCGAAGGCGTAGCCGGACATCGCGATCACGGGAACGTCGGGGGCGCGCTCGTGGAAGATCCGGATCGCCTCGAAGCCCCGCATGTGCGGCATGAAGACGTCGACCAGCATCACGTCGAACGTCTCGTTGTCGAGCGCGCGCATGCCGGCTTCGCCGCCGTCGGCGACGGTGACCTCGAACCCCTGGCGCTGCAGACAGACCTCGATGGCGACACACACCATCGGATCGTCATCGACAACAAGCACGCGCGGCACGATGCACCTTCCTTCTACTGGGGCTTTGCGCGCCGGCGACTCGCTGGGCCCGTACGATGATTAAGGCGGAACGGCGATTGGTCGTCTGTAAGATAGAATGCATAAGTGGTTTGCTGACAAGCAAATTCCTGACTAGTGATGAACCATCACCTGCATTTGTCCAGCGATTGATTGCAAGTTCATGACTTTCATTTCGGTTCCCGGCCGCGCCCCGATCTCGTCACTCGGCCTGGTGCTGCTCGTCGTCGCCTCGATCGGCTGGGGCCTCAATTTTCCGGTGATGAAATTCCTGCTGTCGCAATGGCCGCCGCTATCGGCGCGCGGCTTGTGTGGCATGGCCGGTGCCAGTGCGCTGGCCCTGATCGCTGTCTCGCGCGGCGAGGCCTTGCGTGTGCCGCCGGGACAGTGGTTGCGATTGGCGCTGGTGTCGACGCTGGCGATCGGTGGCTGGACCGCTTTCATGGGGCTGGCGCTGTTGTGGCTCAGGGCAAGCGATGCTGCGGTGCTGGGAATCTCGACGCCGGTCTGGGTCGCGCTGCTGGCCTGGCCGATCCTCGGCGAGCGGGTCTCGTGGCTGCGCGGGATCGCGCTCGCCGTGTCGCTTGCCGGTATCGCCGTCTTGATCGGCGGCAATGTCGATCCCAGCCTCGATCGCTTGCCCGGCATCGTCTTCGCGCTGGCGGGCGCGATCTGTGTCGGGCTCGGGACTGTCCTGACCAAACATTTTCCGCTGGAGATGCGGCCGCTGCCGCTTGCCGCCTGGCAAGTCGCGATCGGCTGCATCCCGGTGGCGGTTGTCGGGCTCGTCGTCGAGCAACCGCAGCTTGCAGCGCTGTCGCCGCTCGGCTGGATGTCGATGGTCTATCTGACGGCGGTCCAGTTCTGCCTTTGCTATGTCTGCTGGTTCGCCGCGCTCGAGCGGCTGCCGGCCGCGACCGCCTCGATCGGGACGCTGCTGGTGCCTGTCGTCGGTGTGCTGGCCGCGGCTGCGATGCTGCGCGAACCGCTCGGCGTGCAGCAACTTGTCGCGCTCGCGGTGACGCTGGCAGCCGTCGCCGTCGCGCTGCGCTCGTAACGAGATGCGCTCATCACAAAAAGGGCGGCGCAAGCGCCGCCCTTCGTCGTTGAACAGGACGCTGTCGCGTTACGGGCAGGGATGCCGCAGTCCGTCATAGCCGAGATAGGTGCCCGAAGCGGGGTCATACGACCGGTAGCGCTGGGCGCAATAGGCCGGATCGCCACCGGGCGCAGCCTCGACCGCAACGGTGGCGCCATCGTCATAGGCGTAGCTGTCGTCGTAATAGCCCGGGCCGTAATAGTAGTCCGATCCGTAATAGGCGCCGGAGGCGAGGGCGCCGCCGACCACGGCACCGGCCACTGCGCCTGGCCAGAAGCCGCCGCCGCGGTGATAGTGGCGATAGCCGCCATTCCAGGTGCCGCCGCTACCGGCCCAGCGCTGGCCGCTGCCGACTGCAACGCTGCCGCCACCGCCAATAGCGCCTGGGCGTGCGGCGAAGGACGGGCTAACGCCGCTAGGGCGTGCGGCGAAAGACGGGCTGCCGCCACCGATACGGGGGCCGGCGCTCACGCTGGGCGCGGCGGTGGCGCGCATGCCGCCGCCAAATCCGCCGCCACCGCCGGCTCTCATACCGCCACCGCCGCCGACTGCGGCGTGGCCGCCGCCACCGGCGCCGGCTCGCTGGCCGGGGGCTTGTGCAAAGCTCGAACTCGGCACCGCCAGCGGCAACGCAAGTGCAAGCGCTGCGGCGGTGCTCAATACCTTAAGACTGATCATTGTTGGCTCCATCTGCGGGATGTGATCCTAACCCCTTCCGAAGGCAGGCGTTCCCGCGCCCTGCGCATGGACGATGCGCGATACCCAGATTGTGAGAGCGGAACTGCACCTGAGATGAACGGACCGCGGCGAATCCGCGGCATTTGGCCGCCAGGTTGGCTGCGTCAGTGGAGCGGATTGCCGTCAGCCGCGGCATCGGGGCTCCGCTGGGTCCCTCGCTGGACATTTGGGGATTCAGGTGGCATCAGAGCCCAACAGTCTCGAACCGACGATCCGGCCGCATGAAACAATTCCTGCTCAAAGTCTTCACCTGGTGGAATGGCCAGACCTTCGGCACGCAATTGTGGACCCATCGCTTTGGCGAGCTGGTCGGCGAGGACGAGCAGGGCAACCGCTACTATCGCACCAAGGGCGGCGAGATCGACCCGACACTCGGCTTCGAGCGGCGCTGGGTGATCTATAATGGCTATGCCGAAGCGTCCCGGATTCCGCCGGGCTGGCACAGCTGGATCCACCACACCACCGACATGCCGCCGACCGCGGAGGCCTACAAGGTGCCGGAATGGCAGAAGCCGCATCTGCCGAACATGACCGGCACGGCGCAGGCCTATCGCCCGTCCGGTTCGGCGCTCGGCAGCGGCCGCCGTCCCAAGGCGACCGGCGACTACCAGGCCTGGACGCCCGGCAGCTAAGTATCTCCCCATTGGAATGAATGTTTTGCGAGCGCGCGTTTGCGTGCATCGCACGCGCGGCTGTGGACAACGGTAACAGCGGGGACATGTAGGGTGGGCGCACCGCTGTGCGCTTGCGCCTTTGCCGTTACCGCGGCTCAATAGGACATCTTACGGAGATGGGAGACCATCGCGTCGGATCGGGCTCCAGATCGCGACTGTCCCGATGAGCAGCGGCTTCCGAGTAGGACACGGCCGGGAGATAGGCCCCCGGATGCAGAAGTCCTGAAATCGCCCGCTAATGTGAGGCCGCCGTGAGACAGGAAAGGCCGCTTGGGAAACCAGGCGGCCTTTTTCTGTTGCGGTGACGTGCCCGCTACGACGCGAGCCGAGCGGCGGCTTGCGTCATCTGCTCGGTGCGGCGCGCCTGCGACGGCGCGATCCGCTCCTTGACGCGGGCGAGGATGTCCGGCGGCGCGCTGTCCGGCGAGCCCGCATTGAACGGCGGCGCCGGATTGTATTCGATGCCGAGCTGGATCGCTTCCGCCGTTTTGCGATCGACCATCTCCGAGACCAGCGTCAGCGCGAAATCGATTCCTGCAGTGACGCCGCCGCCGGTGAAGCGGTTGCGGTCGACGCAGACGCGGGTCCTGGTCGGGATCGCGCCGAACGGGGCGAGGAAGTCGATCGCGCTCCAATGCGTGGTGGCGCGATAGCCCTTCAGCAGGCCGGCGGCGCCCAGCACCAGCGAGCCCGTGCACACCGAGGTGATGTACTTCGCGCCCTCGGCCTGCTTGCGCAGGAAGGCGAGCATCTCCTCGTCACCGACCATGTCATTGGTGCCGGCGCCGCCGGGCACGCAGATCACGTCGAGTTGCGGGCAGTCGGCGAATGTCGTGGTCGGGGTCAGCATCATCACCGCGTCGGTCGAGACCGGCTCGATGCGCTTCCAGATCAGATGCACCTTGGCGCCCGGCACGGCCGAAAACACCTGCAGCGGACCGGTGAAGTCCAACTGGGTCACCTTCGGGAAGACGAGCAGTCCGATCTGCAGCGGCGTCGACATCGTAAACCTCCATTTCGTGCTTGACGGAACCACGATGCCATGGTGGCCTCCTGTCCAAAATGCCGTAATTCCCTCATTTTGAGACATGGCATTCCCTTGGCGCACACAACGAGGATCCGGCGATGATCGGCGTGCTGATCTTTCCCGACTTCCAACTGCTCGATGCAGCCGGCCCGATCGCGGCGTTCGAGATCGCCGCGCGCTTTGCCAACAATGCGCCGGCGATCAGGACCATCGCCTCGAAGGCCGGGCCGGTCCGCAGCTCATCCGGCGTCGAGATGCTGGCGCGGGGCTTAAAGCCTGCGGCAGGGATCACGACGTTGATCATTGCCGGCGGCAGCGGCGTGCACGCGCCCGCGACCTGTCCGATCACGCTTGCCTTCGTGAAGCGGCTGGCGGACCGCGGTGTCCGCGTCGCCAGCGTCTGCTCGGGCGCCTATGTGCTGGCGGAAGCAGGCCTGCTCGACGGCCGCCGCGCCACCACGCATTGGCAGCGCACGCCGCATTTCGTGAAGGCCTATCCGAAGATCAAGCTCGAGCCCGACCAGATCTTTACCCGCGACGGCAATATCTGGACCTCGGCCGGCATCACCGCCGGCATCGACCTCGCGCTCGCGATGGTCGCGGAGGATTACGGCGACGATGTCGCGCAGCAGACCGCGCGGCAGCTCGTGCTCTACCACCGCCGCAGCGGCGGCCAATCGCAATTCTCCTCGCTCCTGGAATTGAAGGCACCGAACGGAAGGTTCGGTCCGCTGCTGGCCTGGGCGCGCGAAAACCTCGACGCGCAGCTGACTGTGGAGGACCTCGCCGACAAAGCCGGCATGAGCGCGCGGCATTTTACCCGCGCCTTCATCGCGGAGACCGGCACTACGCCATCGAAAGCGGTGGAGCGGCTGCGCATCGAGGTGGCGCGCCAGCGCGTGCAATCGTCGGGCGAAGCGATCGAGCGCGTCGCCGAAATCACCGGCTTTCGCGATCCCGAGCGGATGCGTCGCGCCTTCATCCGCGCCTTCGGCCAGCCACCGCAATCGCTGCGGCGGGCGGCAAGGGCGGGGTAGGGCGGACGTCTGGTCTGTCCTGCCGCGCGCAGAGGCTGGGACAACGTCGCTGTCCGATCTGTGCGTTCACAAAACCGTAGATGTCACGGCACGGCTGAACCAGCGCCAAGTTCCCGTGACCCACATCAAGAGGGCTTTGGGGACCGGAGGAGGTTCTGATGACGAAGCATCGAACGATTACTGGGTTCGTGGCCGTCGCTCTGCTCGCTGTCGCTGCCAGCGCCGCCACGATCAAGTCGCATCCGCCCGGGAGCGATCGCATTGCCGTCTCCGGCACGACCTCGAAGGCGGACAGGCTCCCCGCGGCTGATTTCAACGACCGCTGGTCGGCGTTGTCTCCGACAACGGAAACGGCACCTGACGTCCGCTAGGCGACGACGGAACCGCCGGGTTGTTCGGTGATCGCATCTGGCGGCACAAAAATGCCCCGCCGCGGCGGGGCAATCTATTGATGTATTGATGCTCTGGTCTTGATTGGAACCGAACAGTTTCGCCGCCTCGCCGCGGCGAAACTCACATCACTCGGTCGACATCACTCGGTCAATGTGTCAGTCGCGATCTTCTTCTTGAGTGTTTCGCAGGTATTGCGGACCTCGGAGGTCATCAACGAGACGGCTTCGATCTGCAGGAAGAAGCGCTTGCCCTGATCGCGATAACCAGCAGCGAACTCCTTGATTTCGGCGATCATCTCGTGAACGCCAGCCACCATCGTCTCGCACTTCTTGGCGGCCAATTGCAGTTCTGCTCCAAGGGCCTCGATCTCCTTCACCGCCGCTTCGTATTCGCGGACGACCGCCTCGGCCGAGAGCTTGCCAACCTCGTTCACACCGTTGCGATGCTCGACATAGTCCGGCATCGGCGAGAGAGGCCGGATGTTGCCGCGCGGTCGTTGTGGACCCAGCGTGACGATTTCGCGCTCCAGTTCTTCCAACTCCATCGGGGCGCGGGTGAGGACTTCTGCACTAACACTCATACGAACGCTCCATAAGTTGTTACGCGAAATGGAGTTTACCGATGTCAAAGGATTTGTCTCGCTTTTCCACAAGTTTGAGGCAAAAGATTTGTGCGCTGCAACGTCGCGCTTCGACGCGTGGTTGGTTGAGGAGCAGCCTGACACCGCTGTTGACGGTCGCGCCCTTCCGGACAAGCGCAGTAAGCTGGCGCTTACTCCCAGAAGCGTGCATATCGCGCTTGTTCCACCTCGGTGTATGCTGCGTCTGAGCCGGAGACGCGACCGGGCAGGCGACTAGCGACCATTCACAGGGGGCAACCATGAAACGGACACTGACGATCCTCGCCATCGGCGCCAGCCTGATGTCCGGCATCGCGACGCCGGCGCACGCGGCCGCCGAGCTCTCGCTGGCCCGGATCGATTGCGGCACGCCGCAACCCCCGACCGCCGTCAATGAGCGCTTCTCGGACACCTATGCCTATGGCGACAAGAAGCTCCAGTTCGTCTTCAGCTGCTACCTGATCAAGCATGGCGACGACTACATGCTGTGGGACACTGGGCATGCGATGACCGCGCCCAACGTCGCGCCGAAGGAGAGCGTGGTCGACAACCTCGCCAAGATCAACGTCAAGCCCGACCAGATCAAATATGTCGGCATCAGCCATTATCACGCCGACCATACCGGCCAGATCGCGTCGTTCCCGAAGGCGACGCTGCTGATCGGCGCCAAGGAATGGGAGGCGATCTCCGCCCCCACGCCGGCGCAGGGGGTCAACGCCAAACCTTTCGAGGGCTGGATCAAGGGTGAGAACAAGGTCGAGCCGCAGCCGATCGACAAGGATGTGTTCGGCGACGGCTCGGTGATCTTCCTGCGGACGCCCGGCCACACGCCGGGCCATTCCAGCCTGCTGGTCAAGCTGGCGGAGAAAGGTCCGGTGATCCTGACCGGTGATGCCGTGCACTTCCGCGAGAACTACGAGTCGGACGGCGTGCCCATGTTCAACTTTGACCGCGCCCAGACGGTGGCCTCGATCCAGCGCATCAAGAAGCTCGCGGAGACGTTCAAGGCGACCGTCATCATCCCGCACGACGCGCGGGACGTGGAAAAGCTGCCGGTGTTTCCGGCCTTCGCGAAATAGGCTGCGACGTCGCATGGCCCGCCTGGCATTCGCTGGACTTGCCGCGCTCGCGTTCGCGGGCGCAGCCGTCGCGGAGGAGGACCACGGCCCCGTGCTGGTTGACCTCTTCGCCAAGACCTGTGCGCTACGGCCGGCGTTGCCGAGCGAACTCGACCGCCTCGCGTCCGGGCTTGGATTCGTCAATACGGCTGGCCCAATCAAGCCTGACATGGAGCGCGGGCCGAACATCGAAATTGTCTATTTCGCCAAACTGGTGCAGCGGGGCGAGACTGTCAGCATCAACGCCTATTTCACCGGCCCACTCGACGGTCCGACCGTGAATTGCGCGCTGAACACGGTCGGAGTATCGCCCGAGGCCTTGCCCGGCCTCGTCGAGAAATCATTGAAGGTTCACCAGCGGACCGAGAAGCCCGCCGATGACAACGGCCGCATCGTGGCGAACTGGCGCTTCGGCGCAACTGACGACGGCGACACGCTCGAAACCTGGACGCGGCGAGACCCGCCGCGGAGCGCCGCGATCAATCTCGCCTATCGCGGCCGCAAGCGGTGACCACGTTCGGCGCATCAGCCGCCAGCGTGAAGACGGCACTTGGTAAACAACAAGCGGGCATCGATGTCAGTGCGGCGCGTCGGGATGCCAGCCGAGAAGGGCGAGCATCACAAAGAAGCCGGCGACATACGCAACGATTAGCGGCCAGCCATGAGTGATCCATCGCACTACGGATTTGGCCTCAGGATACATGTTGGAAATGGCGACGCCGGCTGATGAGCCGAACCAGACCATGGATCCGCCGAAACCGACCGCATAAGCGAGATAGCCCCAATCATATCCGCCCTGTTTGAGCGCAAGCGCGGTCAGTGGGATGTTGTCGAATACAGCGGAGAGGAAGCCTAGCCCCAGTGCCGTTGGCCATGCCGCCGCGGGCAACTCCTTCACCGGCATCATTGATGCTGCCGTCACGAGCGCCAATAGGAACATGGTGCCCTTGAACGTCGCCGGCATCACAGACCAATCGGGCCGCCGCAGCGATGCTGTGAGCAGGATGGTGGACCACACCGCAAGACCCAGTACCGGAAGCGTATCGAGCAGCGCAGGAAATTTGAGTTTGGCCGTAACATTGGCGGTCAAGGCAGCGAGCAAAATTGCGGTCACGACGACCACGCGTGTCCAGTCAATCTTCAGCCCCGACGGCGCATTTTTCACGATCGGTGAGAAGCGATGCTGCTGGAAGGATGCCGGAACGGCAAATACCGCCATGGCGACGATGGCAGCAATGTAAGCCTCGACGACGGCGAGCGGGCTGACGCCGTTGATCCACATCATGGTCGTGGTGGTGTCGCCGACCACGCTGCCCGCACCACCAGCATTGGATGCTGCGACGATCGCTGCGAGGTAGCCGATGTGGACCCTGCCGCGGAATACGTGACGCGCAACCGTGCCTCCGATCAAGGCGGCTGCGATGTTATCGAGAAATGCGGATAGCAGGAACACGATCACGAGCAGGCACAGGCCGCCTTTCCAGTCGTCGGGCAACAGCGCCGGCATCTCATCGGGTAATCGGCTCTCTTCGAAATGACGGGACAACAGCGCAAATCCCATCAGGAGCAAGAACAGATTTGCGAGCCCGACCCATTCATGCAGCAATTGGTGGGCCAGGCCAGCCAGGCCAGTACCGAATTCCGCAAAGCCGGTGAACAGGAGCTTGTATGTGGCGATCGCGACGAGTCCCGTCACTGCGGATGCCAAGGTGTGATGGTGGAACAGCGCGACGCTGAGCAACGTCAGGCCGAACAGGATGAAGTCGAGCGGAATACCGAAGACGACGACAGGACCTAACATTGGACTCGACAGTTTAGAGTTGCGTTTCCGCGACCAGCCCCGGCAGCCGCACTGGTTTCGACGCAGGCGGAACCTTCAAGTCGCGCATTCGCCCGCTGGGCAAATGACAATCGTACTTATGCCAGCGATTTCAGCCAGGCCGCGATCTCGGTGACGGCGATTTTGGCCTGGTTGAGGAGCTTGCCCATGGTGAAGAAGCCGTGGAACTGGCCCGGGAAGTGACGATAGGTCACGGGCACGCCGGCATCCCCGAGGAATTTGGCGTATTCGTCGCCCTCGTCGCGCAAGGGATCGGCGCCGGCGGTCAGCACATAGGCCGGCGGCAATCCGGCGAAACTCCTGGCGCCTGCAGGCGAAGCGCGCCAGTCGCGCTTGTCGGCGCCGTTCAAATAGTGGTCGCCGAACCAGCCGATCACGGAGTGTGTCAGCAGGATGCTGGTCTCGGGCTCGCGGTGCGACGGGTGCTTTCGCGAAAAGTCGGTGGCGGGATAGATCAGCAGCTGGCCGGCGAGTTTTGGTTCGTCACCGTCGCGCGCGGCCAGCGCCACCACGGCTGCGAGATTGCCGCCGGCGCTGTCGCCGCCGACGATCAGTCGCGCGGCGTCGATGCCGAACTCCTTCGCGTGCGAGGCGATCCAGTTCGTCGCGGTGACGGAGTCGTCGACCGCGGCCGGAAAGCGGTGCTCGGGCGCGAGGCGATAGTCGACATTGATCACGATCAGCTCGCCCTGATCGGCGAGCATCTTGCAAACCACCTCATGGGTGTCGAGATCGCCGATCACCCAGCCGCCGCCATGGAAGAACACCAGGCAAGGCGCGAGGCCATCGGTCTTGCGCAGCGTCGTCGGCGTGTAGATCCGCGCCGGGATTGCACCATGCGGCGCGGGGATCGAAATCTCCCGGGTCGATTCCAGCGCCGGCGGCTCCGGATTCACGGCGACGCGCGCGGCGCGGTAATATTCGCGCGCTTCCGATGCGGTCAGCGTCTCATAGGCGGGGCGGCCGGCTTCCTGGAACGCCTTGTAGACGGCGGCGGCATCGGCATCGAGAACGACGGGCATTGCGGGACCTTCTTCTGGAGCGATCAGGCGGCGGTGCGGCCACCGTCGACGGTGTAGTGCGAGCCGGAGACATAGCTCGCTTCATCGGAGGCGAGGAATGCGACAATCGACGCAACCTCGGAAGCGAGGCCGAGCCGGCGCGCCGGAATCCGCTCGACCAGCTTTTCGGTGGGCGGCGGAGCGTTGCCGCCGTTCCTGCCGGTCATGATCGCGCTCAGCATGCGGCTGTCGATCAGGCCGGGGCAGACGCAATTGACCCGCACGCCGGTGCCGGTGCATTCCCAGGCCGCGCTCTTGGTCAGGCCGATCACGGCGTGCTTGCTGGCACTGTAGACCGCGAGATGCGGCGAGCCCATCAGTCCGGCGATCGAGGCGGTGTTGATGATGCTGCCCTTGTTTTGCTTCAGCATCACCGGCAGCACGTATTTCATGCCGAGGAAGACGCCGACGACGTTGACGTCGAGCACGCGGCGAAAGCTCTCCAGCGAATATTCCGGGATCGGCTTGATGTCGCCCTCGATGCCGGCGTTGTTGTAGAAGGCATCGATGGTGCCGAACCGGTCCACGGCGGCGCGGACGTACTCCTTGACCTCGTCCTCCTGGGTGACGTCGGCGGCGACCGTGAGCGCCTCGGCTGAGGCGGGCAGGCCCTCGACCGCGGTCTTCAGGTCGGCCTCGCGGCGGTCGACGGCGACGATCCGGGCGCCGCGGTCGGCGAGCAGGCGGAGCGTCGCGGTTCCGATGACGCCGGCAGCGCCCGTGACGACGGCGACCCGCCCGTCGAGCCTGATACGATCGGTCATGGGGGATTTCCTCTGGCTGGTCCGGTTCGGTCCGGATTTTCCTGGTTTTCGTGGTGGGATCCACGTGTTCAGCCGGAAGACTATCCCATGAGGCCAAAGGGCTGACCAGTGGGGGCCGGCCGGGGCGGTTTGCCGCCCTTTCGTCGCCCTATTTGGCGTGTTAACCGGTGTTCCTGCGAGCGGCCAAGGTAAACTGTCGCGAGCCCGATTCGCTTTGAAGCCGCGCGAGATGTTTCGAACCATTGCCCTGACTGGTTTTGCGGCCATTGTCGCCGCCTCGATCGTCGCGCTTGCGCCGCCGGCGCGCGCGCAGATCGGCACGATTTTCTCCGATCCGCCGCCGCGGCCGCCCGGTGCGATTCCCCGTGGCCAGCCGCAACCGCCGCCCGATGATGACGAGGAAGTGCCGGAGCTGCCGCGCGGCCGCCTGCTGCCGAGCCGTCCCGTGCCCCCGCCGCCGCAACAGGGCGCGGGCCTGCCGCCGCCCGTGCAGTCGCAGCCGCTGGCGCCGCCGCCCGGCACCACCGTCGCGCCGCAGAACCAGCCTGGCGTTGCCGTGCAGCCGCCGCAGCCCGGTGGACCGGCGGTTGCCAACAATCCGCCCGGTGCCAATCCGCTGCCGGGCCTGCCGCCCGGTCAGCGCCAGCCCAAGGGCTCGCCGCAAGCACCAGCTGCGACGCTGCAGCCGGGTGACGAGGTGGTCACCGAGCCGCCGTCGACCAAGATCACCAACAAGAAGGCGAGCTTCTCCGGCCTCGACAAGATCACCGGGCGCATCATCAATTTCGATGAGGATATCGGCGAGACCGTGCAGTTCGGCGCGCTCCGCGTGAAGACCGACGCCTGCTACACCCGGCCATCGACCGAAGCCGCCAACACCGACGCCTTCGTCGAGGTCGACGAGATCACGCTGCAGGGCGAGGTGAAGCGGATCTTCTCGGGGTGGATGTATGCGGCGAGCCCCGGCCTGCACGGCGTCGAGCATCCGATCTACGATATCTGGCTGGTCGACTGCAAAGGCCCGGACCAGACCATCGTGACCGCCGCACCCGATCCACCGAAGCAACCGACGCCGCCTCCGCCGGCCGCCCAGAAGCGTCCGCCGGCGCCGAAGCAGGCCGCGCCGCGTCCGCCGCCGCAGCCGCAATTCCAGCAGCAACCGCCGCCACCTCCGCCGCAGCAACAGCAGCGGCCGGGCGGGCTGTTCGGCGGGTTGTTCGGGAACAATTGATCGGCTCTCGTGCCCCGGACGCAGCGCAGCGCGAAGTGGTGCGCTGCTGAGCCGGGGCCCATGCTTTTCAAATGGCGTGAAATGGGTCCCGGCTCTGCGGAGCAGCGTTGCACGCTGCACCGCGTCCGGGACACGAGATCTAACTGCGTTGCGCTATGATCGCGAGCGCATCCGCTCCCTTCATCGGCACATCCGTCGGCAATCGTTGGAAATCCGCCGGCTCTCCCGCGATCGCTTTGTCGAGCAAAGCACGATAACGCCGCCGCGGGATCTCGACGGCGCCGAACGTCTTCAGATGCTCAGTGACGTACTGCGTGTCGAGCAGCTCGAATCCTCCCGCGATCAGCCGTGCCACCAGGTGCACGAGTGCGACCTTGGAGGCATCGCGCGCGGTGTGGAACATGCTTTCGCCGAAGAACGCGCGGCCGAGGCTGACGCCATAGAGACCGCCGACGAGATCCTCGCCCTGCCAGACCTCGACGCTGTGGCAATAGCCGAGCCCGTGCAGCCCGACATAGAGGTCGCGGATGCGCTTGTTGATCCAGGTATCATCGCGGCCCGGCTGCGGCGCCGCGCAGCCGGCGATCACGGCCTTGAAGGCGGTGTCGACGGTGACGGTGAAGGCGTCGGAGCGCACCGTCCGCGCCAGCCGTGATGCGACGCGAAAGCCGTCGAGCGGGATCACGCCGCGCAGCTCCGGCTCGACCCAGAACAGGGTCGGATCGTCGGCGCTCTCCGCCATCGGAAAGATGCCGCAGGCATAGGCGCGCAGCAGCACTTCGGGCGTGATTTCAGAGGAGGCGGAGTCGCGCGACGTCATATCAAGAGAATAGCAAAGCCGGCGTGGCCTTGCGATGGCGGCCTGCCGCCTGGTCAGGCCGGTTCCGTCATCCACAGCCCGTGCGGTTAGGTCGCAGGCTCAAGGCCCAGGCTGCGACGCTATGCTATCTTGCAACGAAAATGGGGACGCCGCCGGGGGACACGGTGAGTGCGTGCCGATCGAGGGGAGGGGGCGCGCCGTGAAGCTACATTGGAGAACGTTCGCACCGCTGGTTGTCTGGCTCGTGCTCTATCTGATCCCGGTGCCGGAGGGGCTGGCGGCCAACCAGTGGCACTATTTCGCGATCTTCGCCGCCGTCATCACCGGGCTGATCCTGGAGTCGATGCCGGTCGGTGCGATCGGCCTGATCGGGCTCACGGTCGCCGGCATCTCCGGCTATGTCGAGCACGATCCCAACAAATCGCTGCGCTGGATGCTCGGCGGCTTTGCCGAGAGCACGGTGTGGCTGATCGTCGGCGCCTTCGTGTTCTCGATCGGCTACCGCAAGAGCGGGCTCGGCCGCCGGCTGGCGCTGCTGCTGGTGCGCGGGCTCGGCCGCCGCACCATCGGCCTCGGCTATGCGGTGGCGCTGTCCGACGTCGTGCTGGCGCCGGCGACGCCGTCCAACACGGCGCGTTCGGGCGGCACGATCTATCCGATCGTCACCAACATCCCGCGCATCTATGGCTCGGAGCCCGGACCGACCGCCGGCAAGATCGGCACCTATGTGATGTGGACGGCGTTTGCGACGACAGCGGTGACGAGCTCGCTGTTCCTCACTGCGCTCGCGCCGAACGCCGCCGCGCTGTCGATCGCCAAGAAGATCGTCAATGTCGAGGTCAGCTGGTCGCAATGGTTCGTCGGCTTTGCGCCGCTCGGCATCCTCTTGCTGATCCTGGTGCCGCTGCTCAGCTACATCGTCTGCCGGCCGGAGGTGAAGGAGAGCCCGGAGATCGTCGCCTGGAGCGGCGAGGAGCTGAAGAAGATGGGGCCGCCGTCGCGCCATGAGTGGATCATGGCGGCGCTGGTGCTGCTGGCGATGTTCTTCTGGATCTGCGGCTCCAACCCGAACATCAGCGTGCCGTTCCTCGGCTCGAACTTCATCAACGCGACGACGGTCGTGTTCGTCGTGATCTCGCTGATGCTGCTGACCGGCGTGATCGAGTTCGAGGACATCGTCAAGGAGAAGAGCGCCTGGGAAGTGTTCTTCTACTTCACCTCGCTGCTCACGCTGTCGTCGGGCCTCAACGAGATCGGCTTCATCAAATGGGTCGCCGAGGGCTACGCAAAGCCGCTCGCGACGATGACGCCGCTGATGGGCACCATCCTGCTCGTCACGTTCTTCTTCTGGGTGCACTACTTCTTCTCGAGCATCACTTCGCACACCGCGGCCGTGCTGCCAGTGGTGCTTGCGGTCGGCAGCAGCATTCCCGGCCTGTCGATGCCGACCTTGATGCTGCTTTGTGTCTATTCGCTGGGGTTGATGGGCGTGATCTCGCCTTACGCGACGGGGCCGGCGCCGATGTATTACGGCAGCGGCTACATCGGGAAGGGCGACTTCTGGAAGTTCGGTCTGATCTTCGGCCTGATCTATTTTTTCGGATTGTTGCTGATTGTGTTGCCGTGGTTACAAATGGTCTGACCGCCGCCACATTCCTGCGACCGAAACATCACATGCTGCCGAGCGGCAGCATTCTTTCCGATTATTAACGCGCTTTGTCCTGCGCGGGCTCTCAAGATGCGCGCGAACGTGACGCGCGGTTCAGTCGAGCCCGGGTCCGTTCGAGCTTTTCGAGCGGCGCATGGACCAGCAGGTAACAGACCCCATCGATACGAAGACGTTTGAAGCCGCGCCTGCACGAAGCTCGCGTGGACGCGCGGTGCTGACGACAATGATCGTATTGATTCTGCTCGGCGGCGTCGTGTGGTGGACGCGGCAGCAGGGCGCGCCGCTGCCTTCGGGCGGCGGCCGCAACGGCGGACCGATGTCGATCGTGCCGGAGACGGTCGGCAAGGGCGACATCGGTATCAACCTCAATGCGCTCGGCACCGTCACGTCGCTCGCGACGGTGACGATCCGCAGCCAGATCAGCGGACAGCTCGTCCGCATCGCCTTCAAGGAAGGTGACGAGGTCAAGAAGGGCGACTTGCTGGCGGAGATCGACTCGCGTCCGTACGAGGCTGCGCTGGCGCAGGCCAAGGGACAGCTCGCGCGCGACGAAGCGCAGCTGAAGGGCGCGCAGGTCGATCTCACCCGCTACCAGAATCTCGCGGTGCAGAACGCGGTGCCGCATCAGCAGCTCGACACCCAGGTGGCGCTGGTCGCGCAGGACCAGGGCATCGTCGAAGCCGACCACGCCGCCGTGAAGGCGGCGGAGGTGAACCTGCAATATTGCCACATCCTGTCGCCGCTCGATGGCCGCGTCGGCCTGCGCCAGGTCGACCAGGGCAATTACGTCACGCCGACCGATTCCAGCGGCATCGTTGTCATCACGCAGCTGCAGCCGATCAGCGTGCTGTTCACGCTGCCGGAGGACAATCTGCAGGCGGTGGCGAAGCGGCTGCAGGACGGCGCGACCTTGCCGACGGCGGCGTATGACCGCGGCGGCATCAACAAGCTCGCCGACGGTTCCCTGCAGACCTTCGACAGCCAGATCGACCCGACCACCGGCACGATCAAGCTGCGCGCGCAGTTTCCGAACGAGGCCCGCGCGCTCTATCCCAACCAGTTCGTCAATGTCCGCCTGCTGCTCGACACCCATAAGGACGTCACCGTGATGCCGACGGCCGGTGTCCAGCGCGGCGTGCCCGGCACCTTCGTCTATCTCGTCAACGCCGACAGCACGGTGTCGGTCCGCCCGGTCAAGCTCGGTGTCACCGATGGCGACCGGGTCGAGGTCCGTTCGGGTCTCAATCCCGGTGACCACATCGTCGTCGATGGTGCCGACAAGCTGCGCGACGGCGCGCGGATCGTGGTGCGCACACCGACTGACTCCGCCCATTCGGCCGGCGCCGCAAAGGGCGGGGAGGCGGACAAGCAAGGCGGCGGCAAGCGGCGGCACTCCGAGGGCGGGTCGAAGCCATGAACCCGTCGCGGCCATTCATCCTGCGGCCGGTGGCGACAACCCTGCTGATGATCGCCATCATGCTGTCGGGAATGCTGGCGTTCAGATTCCTGCCGGTCGCGGCCCTGCCGGAGGTGGATTACCCGACCATCCAGGTGCAGACCTTCTATCCCGGCGCCAGCCCTGATGTGATGACCTCATCGGTCACCGCGCCGCTGGAGGTGCAGTTCGGCCAGATGCCGAACCTGAACCAGATGAGCTCGGTGAGCTCGGCCGGCGCCAGCGTGATCACGCTGCAGTTCGGGCTGTCGATCTCGCTCGACGTCGCCGAGCAGGAGGTGCAGGCGGCGATCAACGCCGCCGGCAATCTGCTGCCGTCGGACCTGCCGGCGCCGCCGATCTATGCCAAGGTCAATCCGGCCGATGCGCCGATCCTCACCCTCGGCCTGACCTCCAAGACCATGCCGCTGACGCAGGTGGAGGACTTCGTCGACACGCGGCTGGCGCAGAAGATCTCGCAACTGCCGGGCGTCGGCCTGGTCAGCATCAGCGGCGGTCAGCGGCCGGCGGTGCGCATCCAGGCTGACATCCGCAAGCTCGCCGCCTATGGGCTGAACATCGACGATCTCCGCACCACGCTCGGCAACGCCAACGTCAATACGCCGAAGGGCAATTTCGACGGCGCGATGCGCGCCTACACCATCAACGCCAACGACCAGATCCGCAACGCCGCCGATTACAAGTCGCTGATCATCGCCTACAAGAGTGGCTCGCCGGTCCGGCTCAGCGATGTCGGTGATGTCATCGACGGCGCACAGAACGACAAGCTCGGCGCCTGGATGAACACGACCCAGGCCATCATCCTCAACATCCAGCGTCAGCCAGGCGCCAATGTCATTTCGGTGGTCGAAGGCATCAAGGCGCTGCTCCCGCAGTTGCAGGCGACGCTGCCGGCCGCGATCGACCTGGACATCCTGACCGACCGCACGGTCACGATCCGCGCTTCGGTCCGCGACGTCGAGTACGAGCTGTCGCTCGCGGTGATTTTGGTGGTGCTGGTCATCTTCGTATTCCTGTGCAGCCCGCGGGCGACCTTGATCCCGAGCCTGTCGGTGCCGCTGTCGCTGGTCGGCACGCTCGGGGCGATGTACCTGTTCGGCTTCAGCCTGAACAATCTGTCGCTGATGGCGCTGACGATCGCGACCGGCTTCGTCGTCGACGATGCGATCGTGGTGATCGAGAACATCTCGCGCTACATCGAGGAGGGCGAGCCGCCGCTTCAGGCCGCGCTGCGCGGCTCCGAGCAGATCGGCTTCACCATCATCTCGCTGACGGTGTCGCTGATCGCGGTGCTGATCCCGCTGCTGTTCATGGGCGATGTGGTCGGCCGCCTGTTCCGCGAATTTGCGATCACGCTGTCGGTGACGATCCTGATTTCCGCCGTGGTGTCGCTGACGCTGGTGCCGATGGCCTGCGCCAAGCTCTTGAAGGCGGAAGATGCCTCGCACGAGAATGCATTCCAGCGCCTGAGCCGCGAGGGGTTCGATCGCGTCATCGCCGTCTATGGCCGGATGCTCAACTGGGTGCTGGATCGCCAGACCCTGACGCTGCTGATCGCGCTCGCGACCTTTGGGCTCACGGCGCTGCTGTACATCGTGATCCCCAAGGGATTCTTCCCGTTGCAGGACTCCGGCGTGATCCAGGCGATCTCGGAGGCGCCGCAATCGGTGTCCTATGCCGCGATGGCCGAGCGGCAACAGCAGCTCGCCGCCATCATCCTGAAGGACCCCGACGTCGAAAGCCTGTCGTCCTTCATCGGCGTCGACGGCACCAACACCACGCTCAACAATGGCCGCATCCTGATCAATCTGAAGCCGCACGAGGAGCGCAAGGCCGACATCGCCACCGTGATGCAGCGGATCAAGGCCAATACGGATTCGCTCGCCGGCATCACGCTCTACATGCAGCCGGTGCAGGATCTCACCATAGAGGGCACCGTCAGCAAGACGCAATACCAGTTCATCCTGCAGGACGCCGATCCGGCGCAGCTGGCGGAGTGGACGCCGAAACTGGTCCAGCGGCTGCGGGAGCTGCCCGAGCTCGGCGACGTCGCCAGCGACATCTCGGCCCAGGGCCTGTCCGTCTTCGTCGAGATCGACCGCGATCAGGCGGCCCGGTTCGGCATCACGCCGGCGACGATCGACAACGCGCTCTACGATTCCTTCGGCCAGCGGATCGTCTCGACCGTCTTCACCAATTCGAACCAGTACCGGGTGATCCTGGAAGCCGATCCGTCGCTGCAGACCTCGCTGGGCTCGCTGTCCTCGATCTATCTGCCGTCATCGGTCGGCAGCACGCCGGTACCTCTGTCGGTGCTGGCCAAGATCCGCGAGGAGACCGCGCCGCTGCAGGTCTCGCATCTCGGCCAGTTCCCGTCGGCGACGATCTCGTTCAACCTGGCGCCGGGCGCATCGCTCGGCGGGGCGGTGTCGGCGATCAAGCAGGCCCAGATCGAGATCGGCCAGCCGCTCGGGGTGATTACGAGCTTCCAGGGCGCGGCGCTGGCGTTCCAGTCATCGCTGTCGAACCAGCTGTTCCTGATCCTGGCGGCGATCATCACCGTCTATATCGTGCTCGGCGTGCTCTATGAGAGCTTCATCCATCCGCTGACCATCCTGTCGACCTTGCCGTCGGCCGGCATCGGCGCGCTGCTGGCGCTGATGATGGCCAGGCAGGATCTCACCATCGTTGCGATCATCGGCATCATTCTCCTGATCGGCATCGTCAAGAAGAACGCGATCATGATGATCGACTTCGCGCTCGACGCCGAACGCAACGAGGGCAAGCCGCCGCGCGAGGCGATCTACCAGGCCTGTCTGCTGCGCTTCCGGCCGATCATCATGACCACCATGGCCGCCGTGCTCGGCGCGCTGCCCCTGATGATCGGCACCGGCGCCGGCTCCGAGCTGCGCCATCCGCTCGGCATTTCCATCGTCGGCGGCTTGCTGCTGAGCCAGCTGCTGACCCTGTTCACGACGCCCGTCATCTATCTCTGGTTCGACCGCATCGCGGTCCGCATGGCCGGACGGACTGACAGCGCCGGGCAGGCGAGCGGGGCGCATTGAGCGATGGACCCGTCGACGCCCTTCATCCGCCGCCCGGTCGCGACCACGCTGCTGACGTTGGGGCTTGCCGCGGCCGGCGCGGTGGCGTTCTTCAAGCTGCCGGTCTCGCCACTGCCGCAGGTCGATTTCCCGACCATCTCGGTGCAGGCGACATTGCCCGGCGCGAGCCCGCAGGACGTGGCGACGACGGTGGCGAGCCCGCTGGAGCGGCACCTCGGCCAGATCGCCGATGTCACCGAGATGACCTCGTCGAGCTCGGTCGGCTCGACCCGGATCACGCTGCAGTTCGGGCTCAACCGCGACATCAACGGCGCGGCGCGCGACGTGCAGGCGGCGATCAACGCAGCCCGGGCTGACCTTCCGACCAGCCTGCGCAGCAATCCGACCTACCGCAAGGTCAACCCGGCCGACGCGCCGATCCTGATCCTGACACTGACCTCGGACACGCTGACGCGGGGCGACCTCTATGACGCGGCCTCCACGGTGCTGGCGCAAAAACTCTCGCAGGTCGAGGGCATCGGCGAGGTCGTGGTCGGCGGCAGCTCGCTGCCGGCCGTGCGCGTCGATCTCATTCCGCAGGCGCTGTACAAATACGGCGTCGGGCTGGAGGACGTCCGCGCCGCGTTGTCCAGTGCCAATGCGCACAGCCCGAAAGGCGGCATCGACGTCGGCGACCAGCGCTACCAGGTCTACGCCAACGACCAGGCCAACAAGGCCGATGACTACAAGTCGCTGATCGTCGCCTACCGCAACGGCGCCGCCGTACGGCTGACCGACGTCGGCGAGGTGACGGACTCCGTGGAGAATCTGCGCAATGCCGGCCTCGCCAACGGCAAGCCGGCGGTGCTGATCATCCTGTACCGGCAGCCCAACGCCAACATCATCAGCACCGTCGACCTCGTGAAGGGCCTGTTGCCGCAGCTCCGCGCCTCGGTGTCGCCGGCGATCGATATCGGCCTTGCGGTCGACCGCTCGACCACCATCCGCACCTCGCTGCGCGACGTCGAGCGCACGCTGATCCTGGCTGTGCTGCTGGTCATCGTCGTGGTGTTCGCCTTCCTGCGCAATGCGCGCGCGACCTTCATTCCCGTGGTCGCGGTCTCGGTGTCGCTGGTCGCGACCTTCGGGGCCATGTACCTGATCGGCTACAGCCTCGATAATCTCTCGCTGATGGCGCTGACGGTCGCGACCGGCTTCGTGGTCGACGACGCCATCGTCGTGCTGGAGAACATCACCCGCTACATCGAGGAGGGGATGTCGCCGCTCGATGCGGCGCTGAAGGGCGCCAACGAGGTCGGTTTCACCGTGCTGTCGATGAGCGTCTCGCTGATTGCGGTGTTCATCCCGATCCTGCTGATGGGTGGCATCGTCGGCCGCCTGTTCCGCGAATTCGCCATCACGATCTCGATCTCGATCCTGATCTCGCTCGCCGTCTCGCTCGCCACCACGCCGATGATGTGCGCCGTGCTGCTGCGCCGGGAGAGCGGCGAGGGCCATGGCAGGCTGTATTGGGCAAGCGAGCGCTTCTTCGAGGCGATGCTGAATTTCTACCGGCGCAGCCTGACAGGCGCGTTGCAGCACCCGGCCATGGTCATGCAGGTCCTCGCCGCCGTGCTCGGTCTCAACTACTATCTCTACAGCGTGGTGCCCAAGGGTTTCTTCCCGCAGCAGGACACCGGACGGCTGGTCGGCTCGATCCAGGCCGACCAGAGCATCTCGTTCCAGTTGATGCAGCAGAAGCTCGCGCAGTTCGTCGGCATCATCAAGCGCGATCCGGCGGTCGAGGCGGCCGTCGGCTTCACCGGCGGCGGCCAAACCAATTCCGGCTTCGTGTTCGTTTCGCTGACGCCGCTCGACCAGCGCAAGATGAGCGCCGACGCCGTCATCACGCGGCTGCGACGAGAGCTTTCCGTGGTGCCCGGCGCCAGCCTGTTCCTGCAGGCCGTGCAGGACATCCGGGTCGGGGGCAGGGCGTCGAATGCGCAATACCAGTACACGCTGCAGGGCTCGACCCTGGAGGAGCTCAACGAATGGACGCCGAAGATCGCGGCCGCGCTGCAGCGCGAGCCGAACCTTGCGGACGTCAACAGCGACCAGCAGAACAAGGGGCTGGAGTCCGATCTGGTGATCAACCGCGACTCCGCGGCGCGGCTCGGCATCACCGTCAGCCAGATCGACAACACCCTGTACGACGCGTTCGGCCAGCGCCAGGTCTCGACGATCTATGTCGCCCGCAACCAGTATCACGTCATCATGGAGGTGGCGCCGCGCTACTGGCAGAACCCGCAGACGCTCAGGGATGTCTATGTCAGCACCTCCGGCGGCACGGTCGGCGGGTCGCAGGCGACCAATGCGGTCGCGGGGACGGTGGTGGCGTCGGGCACGTCGAGCTCGGCCAATGCAGCCAATCTGCAGGCGGCGCGCAATCTCGCCACCAATTCGATCGGCGCGACCGGCAAGGGCGTGGCATCGACGGGATCGGCGGTCAGCACCAGCAGTGAGACCATGATCCCGCTGTCCGACGTCGCCGAGTTCACGCAAGGCGCGACGCCGCTGGCAGTGAACCATCAGGGCCTGCTGGTCGCCAACACGATCTCGTTCAACCTGCCGCAGAATGTCTCGCTCAGCACGGCGGTGGCGAGCATCGAGGCCGCCATGAACCGGATCGGCGTGCCCGCCACCATCCGCGGCACCTTCCAGGGCACCGCGAAGGCGTTCCAGGATTCCCTCAACAACCAGCCGTTCCTGATCCTGGCCGCGCTGGTGACGATCTACATCGTGCTGGGCGTGCTCTATGAGAGCTACGTCCATCCGCTCACCATCCTTTCGACGCTGCCGTCCGCCGGCGTCGGTGCGCTGCTGGCGCTGATGGCGTTCAAGACCGAGTTCAGCATCATGGCGCTGATCGGCGTCATCCTGCTGATCGGCATCGTCAAGAAGAACGCGATCATGATGATCGACTTCGCGCTCGAAGCCGAACGGGGCCGCGGGCTGGCGCCGCTGGACGCGATCCGGGAAGCCTGCCTGCTGCGTTTCCGCCCGATCATGATGACGACAATGGCGGCCCTGCTCGGCGCGGTGCCGCTCGCGATCGGGATGGGCGACGGCGGCGAGCTGCGCCAGCCGCTCGGCATCGCGATCGTCGGCGGGCTGATCCTGAGCCAGGTGCTGACGCTCTATACGACGCCGGTCATCTACCTCTATCTCGACCGGTTCCGTCTGTGGGCCCAGCGTGCGCGCCGTGGCGCGGCCACGGCCGGGCCGTCCTTTCAACCGGGTGAGTAGATGTTGGGCGGTGCGATGTTGCGGGATCGTTTGGGGATGCGGCGCGGGGCCGTGCTGCTGGCAGCGGCCATGGCCCTATCGGGCTGCATCCCGGGCTCGGAGCGTCCTGACCTCAGCCTGGAGACACCGGCCAGCTATCGCAATGCGCCGAAGGGAATCGCGGCCGATGCGTCGGTGCCGGCGATCGACTGGTGGCGCGGCTTCCGGTCGCGCGAGCTGACCACGTTAATGGAGGGGGCCCAGCTCTACAATCTCGATATCGCGGCGGCCATCGCCCAAATCGTGCAGGCCGATGCCCAGGTCGGCGTCTCCGGTGCGGCGCTATTCCCGACCATCACCGGCACGGCCGGCGCGGAGCGCGAGCATTTCGGTGCCCTGAGCTCCTCGAGCGGCAATGCCTCGACCATCACGCAGTACAGTGCCGGGCTGACCGCGAGCTATATGGTGGATTTCTGGGGCAAGAACCGCGCGACGCTGGCCGCCGCCGAGGAGAGCGCGACGGTCGCGCGTTACAATCGCGAGGTGGTGAGGCTGACCACCATGGTCACCGTCGCCAACACCTATTTCCAGATCCTCGCCGCGCAGGACCAGCTCAAGGTCACCCGCAACAATCTGGCTGCGGCCGAACGCATCCTGGCGCTGATCAAGACCCAGTTCGCCGGTGGCACCGCCTCGCAGCTCGATCTGTCGCAGCAGGAGGCGCTGGTCGCAACGCAGCGCGCGGCGATCCCGCCGCTCGAGGTGACGGTCGGCCAGAACATCGCCGCGATGGCGCTGCTGGTTGCGCGCGCGCCGGCCAATTTCACGGTGCGCGGCGGCAGCACGACCCAGATCGCTGTGCCGCGGGTGACACCGGGCCTGCCGTCGGAACTGCTCTATGAACGGCCCGACATTCGTGAGGCCGAGGCGCAGCTAGCGTCCTCCAATTTCAGCGTCGAGGCGGGGCGGGCGGCGTTCTTCCCGCAGATCCAGCTCACGGGTACGACGGGTTTCCAGAGCGCCGCGCTGGCCTCGCTGTTCGCCCCGGGCGCCTGGTACTACACGCTGGCCGCAGGGCTGACGCAGCCGCTGTTCGATGGCTTCCTGCTGGAGGGCCAGCTCAAGCTCGCCAAGGGCGTGCAGCTGCAGAATCTGCAGGCCTATCGCAAGGCCGTGCTGTCGGCCTTCGCCGACGTCGAGAAGGCGCTGATCGCCTTGCAAAAGTACACGCTGCAGGAACGGCTGCAGGCCGATGTGGTGACCAGCTCGCGCAAGGCCTTCGAGGTCGCGGAGACGCAATTGCGCGGCGGCACGGTCAATCTGATCACGGTGCTGCAGACGCAGCAGACCTTGTTCACGGCCGAGAACACGCTGGTGCAGGTGCGGCTGTCAAAGCTGCTGGCGGCAAGCAGCCTGTTCCAGGCGCTCGGCGGCGGCTGGACGCCGACCGGCACGCTGGCGGCGTTGCAATGAGCGGCCTTACTTGGCGGCGGCGTTCGCCTGCGGCGGCGCCGGGATGCGGCGGAAGCGCACCAGCACGCGGGTGCCGTTGTGGACGGGATCGCGCTCAACGGTGGCGTCGAGCTTGGAGGCCATCGCGGTGACGATGCGCTGGCCCATGCCGGTGCCGCGCGGATCGATCTTGTCGCCGATCCCGATGCCTTCATCCGAGATCGCGAGCTGCAGATCGTCGCCATGCTGGGTCAGCTCGACATGGATCGGGCCGGCGCCGTCGGGATAGGCGTATTTGACCGCGTTCATAACCAACTCGTTGACGATGATACCGATCCCGACCGCCCGGTCCGGATCGATCTCGGCCGGGGTAGCCTTCAGCGTCAGCCGCGACATCCGGTTGCCCTCGGCGGAGCGGCGCAGGTCTTCCAGCAAGGCTTCGAGGTACTGGTTGAGCATCACGGACTTGAAGTCCTGCGAGGTGTAGAGCCGGCGATGCACCTGCGCGACCGCAGCGACGCGGCCCATCGCATTGGTCAGTGCGGCCTTGACGCCGTCCTCCTTGGCGGAGTTGGCCTGCAGATGCAGCAGCGAGGCGATGATCTGCAGCGAGTTGCCGACGCGGTGATTGACCTCGCGCAGCAAGACCTCGCGCTCGGCCGCCAGCGCCGCGTAGCGGTCGCGCGAAGCGTGCACTTCGGCTTCGGCTTCATCGCGCGCCCGCCGGATCTCGGCCTGCCGGATCGCGCCGGCCACCGCGACCTGGAGCAGGGGGATGAAGTCGCCTCTGACGTCCTTGACCAGATAGTCGGCTGCGCCGGCTTTCAGCGCGGTGACGGCGATCGCGGAATCCTGCGAGGCCGTGACGAACACCACCGGCGGCGCATCCGGGATTTTCAGGATCTGCTCCAGCGTCTCCAGCCCGTCGAGGCCCGGCATGTACTGGTCGAGCGCGATTACGTCGATACCGCCCTGGACGAGGCGGTCGAGACCCTGCTGGCCGCTTGCGGCGTGCACGACCTTGTAGCCCTGTCGCGTCAGGCCGCGTTCGACCAGACGCGCCAGCGTCGCGTCATCGTCGATATAGAGCAGTGTCGGCGTCGTCTGGGTCATGGGGCGGCTGGTGGTACCTGGATCACGGAGAAGAACAGACCGAGCTGGCGAATGGCGTTGGCGAAGCTCTCGTAGTTGACCGGCTTGGTGATATAGACGTTGCAGCCCAGTTCGTAGCATCGCTTGATCTCCTGGGAGTCGTCGGTCGTGGTCAGCACCACCACCGGTGTCGCCTTGAGATACTTGTTCTCCTTGACCCGCTTCAGGATATCGATGCCTGACGTATCGGGCAGATTCAGATCGAGCAGGATGAGGAGGGCCTGGCCCTTGCGATTCGCGCCGGTTCCATCCTGGCCAAAGAGATAGTCCACCGCCGCTGTACCGTTGGTGAACGGGACAATCTCATTGTTGACACCCGAGCGCCGGATATTCCGCTCAATCAGCCGCGCGTGGCCCTCATCGTCCTCGATCATGATGATGGTGACTGGATTACTCATGACTCTTTATCCCGGGATTTGCCTGTCCAATTGATGGGCAGTGTTATCGTGAAGGTGCTGCCGTTGTGAAGTTCTGAAGCGACCGACATGGTTCCGCCGAGGCGCCGCACCAGTGCGCGGACGTGGGCAAGTCCGATACCCTGGCCGGGCTTGTCCTGGGTTCCGGCGCGGCGGAACAGGTCGAAGATGCGCTGGTGATCCTTCGGATCGATGCCGCGACCGTTATCCGATATTTCGTAGATTGCGAACCCGAGCTTGGTGCGGCCCGTGATCGCGATTTCCCCGGGGACGCCGTCCTTGAGGTATTTCAGCGCGTTGTCGATCAGATTGGAGAAGATCTGCTCCAGCGCAAGGCGGTCGCTGACGAGATTCGGAAGGGAGCCGATCTCGAACCGGGCCTCGGCTTCAACGGCCTGATGCGCCACCGTCTTGGCGATGTTGTCGATCAGCTCGCGGATGTTGATCCGCTCCGGCTTGAACTCGCGACGCCCCTCGCGCGTCAGGTTGAGGATCGCGCCGATCAGGCGGTCCATCTTGTCGATCGACGATTTGATGAAGGCGAGCGACTCGTTGAAGTCGTCGGAGAGCTGCTTGTCCGGACCCTCGAGCACGGGTTCGGCGCTATCGGTGGCATCCTCCGGCAATGCCGGCGCCAGCGACGCGGTGCGGCTGAGCGAGGAGATGCGCCTAAAGATGTCGCCGCGCAGCTCCTCGAGCTCGCTGGTGAAGCCCATGATGTTGACCAGTGGCGAACGCAGATCGTGGCTGACGATGTAGGCGAAGCGCTGGATTTCCTCATTGGCTTCGCGCAGGTCGGCGGTGCGCTCGTCGACGGTCGTCTCCAGCGTGACGTTGATGTCGCGGAGCTGGGTTTCGGCCTCGTCGCGGATACGGGAGGAGCGGCGCACCAGGAAGATCGCGAGGCCGGCGAGCGCAATCACCATCGATGAGCCTGCAATGGTGACCGAGGAGGCCAGGATCTGGGTCTGGTCGGCGTTGGCGGTCCGCATCCCGAACAGCCGATCCTCCTCGACCCGCATGGCCCGCGAGATGTCGGCGATGGCCTGCACCGCCTCCGTCGAACTGCTGGCGCGCAGGACATCGACCCTGGCGGCGATGTCGGTGATCCCGGCGCCGTCGATGCTGCGGGCAAAATCCGCGAGGCGCCGATGCACCGCGTCCTTCAGCCTGGCGGTATTTGCGGTCTGGACCGGATTGTCGGCGGAGAGCCTGGCAAGATGGTCGAGCGCCGGAAGGATGTTGGCCGCCGCACTCTGGTACTCCGTCAGGTATTGCGGCTCAGTGGTGAGGAGATAGGCACGCGTCGCGCTCTCGGCGCGGCGGATTTCCAGCAGCAGGTTGGAAATCTGGCTCTCCACCTCGACCGTGTGCACGACGAGCGCGTTGTCCTTGCGCGCCTTGTTGACCAGCAGCACCGACGCCACGCTGATCGCGACCAGCACCAGGAATCCAGCCGAGAGCAGCACGATCTGGCCCAGGGCGCGGCGGCGCCGGGCGTCAGATGTCGTGGTCGCTGGCGTCATCGGAAGCGTGGAATGCAAGCTGCCCCTTGCGATGCGGATAAATCCCCCGGGGGATATAAGCCGCAACCGGCCGGCCGGTTCCATTCCGGGGGAACTTATTTCCTAAGGCTGGCTAGCCCTTGCCCGATGGGCCGGCCAGATACTGCTCCAGCCAGTGGATGTGGTAGTCGCCGTCGATGATGCCGGGCTCGCGGACCAGATTGCGGAACAGCGGCAGCGTCGTCTCGATCCCGTCGACCACCATTTCGTCGAGCGCGCGGCGCAGCCGCATCAGGCATTCCTGGCGGGTCTTGCCGTGCACGATCAGCTTGCCGACCAGCGAGTCGTAGTAGGGCGGGATCACGTAGCCCTGGTAGACCGCGGAATCGATCCGCACCCCGAGGCCGCCGGGAGGATGGAATTGCGTAATGCGTCCGGGCGAGGGACGGAAGGTCTGCGGGTTCTCCGCATTGATGCGGCATTCGATGGCGTGGCCGATGATCGCGATCTCGTCCTGCCGCGCCGGCAGGTCGCCGCCGGCGGCGATCCGGATCTGCTCCAGCACGAGATCGATGTCGGTGATGCTCTCGGTGACGGGATGCTCGACCTGGATACGGGTGTTCATTTCGATGAAATAGAACTCGCCGTCCTCGTAGAGGAATTCGATGGTGCCGACGCCGAGATATTTCATATCCCGCATCGCCTTGGCGCAGGTCTCGCCGATCTTGGCCCGCGCGGCGGCCGACAGCACCGGCGAGGGGCCTTCTTCCCAGACCTTCTGGTGGCGGCGCTGCAGCGAGCAGTCGCGCTCGCCGAGATGGATCGCGCCGCCGCGGCCGTCGCCGAGGATCTGGATCTCGATGTGGCGTGGCCTCTGCAGGTATTTTTCGAGATAGACCGAGGCGTCGCCGAATGCCGACTTGGCCTCATTGGCGGCGGTCGACAGCGCCAGCGCGAGGTCAGCCTCCGAATGCGCGACCTTCATGCCGCGGCCGCCGCCGCCGGCGGCCGCCTTGACCAGCACCGGGAAGCCGATCGATTTGGCGATCGCCATCGCGTCGTCTTCGTTGGTCACGGCACCGTCGGAGCCGGGCACCACGGGAATGCCGAGCCGCTTGGCGGTCTTCTTGGCCTCGATCTTGTCGCCCATCAGGCGGATGTGCTCGGCCTTCGGCCCGATGAAATCGAGATTGTGGTCGGCGAGGATTTCGGCGAACCGCGCGTTCTCGGACAGGAAGCCATAGCCGGGATGCACGGCGTCCGCGCCGGTGATCTCGCAGGCGGCGAGCAGCGCCGGCACGTTGAGATAGCTGTCCTTCGACGGCGGCGGCCCGATGCAGACGCTCTCGTCGGCGAGCCGCACATGCATCGCATCGGCGTCGGCGGTGGAGTGCACCGCGACCGTGGAGATGCCGAGCTCCTTGCAGGCGCGCAGCACGCGAAGCGCGATTTCGCCGCGATTGGCTATGAGGATCTTGTCGAACATCGCAGCGCCTGAGGTTGAATTGGCTTATTCAATGATGACCAGCGGCTCGCCGTATTCGACGGGCTGGCCGTCCTCGACGAGGATCTGGGTCACGGTGCCCGCGCGCGGCGAGGGGATCTGGTTCATCGTCTTCATGGCTTCGATGATCAAGAGCGTCTGGCCGGCGGAGACCTTGCTGCCGACCTCGATGAACGGCTTGGCGCCGGGCTCCGGCGCCCAATAGGCGGTGCCGACCATCGGCGAGGGCACGGCGCCCGGATGCTTGGCGAGATCAGCCGCCGGTGCAGCCGCCACGGCGACGGGAGTTGCGACCGGCGCTGCGACCGCTGCCTGGACTGCGGGGACCGAGGCCGCGATGCTGATGTTGCGCGCGACACGCACGCGAAGCCCGGCGCGCTCGATCTCGATCTCGGTCAGGTTGGTTTCGGCGAGCAGCAAAGCGAGCTCGCGAATGAGCGCACTGTCGTCGTTCTTGGATTTGGCAGCTGATTTATCGTCTGGCTGGCGCGCCATGATCTTGATCCGGAATCTCTGTCTGATGACGGGAAGTGTCAGGTGTTGGCGTCAAGTGCTTGCCCTGGCGCCGATCTTGGCGGCAAGGCCCGATATCGCAAGGCGGTAGCCGTCGATGCCGAAGCCGCAGATCGAGGCGAAGGCTGCCTTGGCCGTGAACGAGTGGTGGCGAAAACTCTCGCGGGCGTGGATGTTGCTGATATGGACCTCGACGGTCGGAAGCTTCACGCCGACGATGGCGTCATGCAGCGCAATCGAGGTGTGAGAATAGGCGCCGGCATTGATGATGATGCCGACCGCCTTGCTGCGGGCCTCGTGGATGAAGTCGATCAGCTCGCCCTCGCGGTTGGATTGGCGGCAATCGGCGGAGAGGCCGAACTGCTGCGCCGTTTCCGCGCACAGCTTTTCCACATCGGCGAGCGTGGCATGACCGTAGGTCTCCGGCTCCCGGGTCCCCAACAGATTGAGGTTCGGGCCGTTCAGGACATAGATCGTTGCGCTGGTCGCGTCGGCCATCAGATTTCCGGCAAAAGCTGCTGAGGTCGCGGGGTTATAGGTAACTCCAGAGGGAAGGGGAAGCCTTTAGGTGGGGTCGGAGGGTGCTTCAACACACTCATTTTGGGTGTCAGATAGGGCCTATAAGTCTCTGAAAACGCTCGTTAACCAATTTTGGCGAGCGCGACCTCCGGGAGGCGGGCGCCGGGCTTATCCAGTGCTGTGTGGGGGCTGACGCAAAACCCCGCCCGAAGGGGGCGGGGTTCGCAACTGGGGCTTCGAGGCCCGTCAAGTTAGCCCTCGATGATGTAGACGATCTCATGCGTCTCCGGACGCACGATGATGTAGCGGCCCTTGACCAGGATGAACTCGTAGCCGCGCCATTCCGGATAGATCGTCACGACGCGTTCCGGCACCGGATAGAAGCGCACGCTCGCGGGCACCCTGGTGCCGACCGACACGTTGAAGTTCACGTTGGTGACTTCAGTGACCTTCTCCGACTTGATCGCGGTCGAAATCTCGGTCCGCTTCTCGGCCGGCGGAGCCGCAGTCGCCGAGGTCGCCGCGTTGCCCGTGGTGGTCTGGGTACGGCTGGTGTCGTTGGTCTGCGCCCGGTTGGTGTCGGTCGGGCTCTTGGTCTGGGCGTTCTGGTTGGTCGACGTGCCGCTCTTGTCGGTCTGCGCATTCTGGTTGGTGTGCGTACCGCTCTTGTCAGCCTTGTCGGCGCTCATGTTGCCGCTCTTCTCGCGGCTCTCGGCCTTCATGTCCTTGGACGCGCCGGCCTTGTCGCGCTCGTTCTCCGAGCTCATGCTCTTCGACTTCTGGGTGCTGTCCTGCGCGCCCTTGGTCGAGGTGCCGGACTTCTCGGACTCGGCGCCCTTCATGCCGGGGCCTTCGCCCTTGGTCGAGCGCTCGCTGCCTTTCATGCCGCTGCTGTCGCGCTCCATCGTGCCCGATGACGCGCCACCGGAAGGTGCGCTGTGCTGCGTCGTCGCGCCACCGCCGGCCGACGGCGATTCCTTGCTCATGCCGGTGCCTTGCGCGTTCGCAAAGCCGGTGCCGGCGATCAGGGCTGCCGTAGCGACCGAAATCAGAAAACGTTTAGACATTGAATTTCCTCCTCACACGTCTGCATTGCCCGCGCCGACAACGAAAGGAGATGCGTGATGTTCCGATTGAATCGGGGTTCCCTGCGGTTTGTTTTCTGAATGCGCGATGAATACGAAACTCAGCCGCAGGCCCAGTCGAATTCCATCGTCGCAAGGTCGAGCTGCGCATTGCCGCCGCCGAAATTGAAGCCACCGAAATGCTCTTCGATCTCGAGATAGGTTGCGCTGAATTTCGGCGTCCACTGGCATGGGAACATCGTGCCGCCGAGATGGTTGCGACCATGCAGACGCTTCAGCCCGAGCGCGACACCGTCGGTCGAATAGGGAGCGATGTAGTCGCCGAGCTCGTTCTTGTGCAGCAGGTGATCGCGTGGCGGCCTGCCGACATTGACATCGTTCTCGCGCATCGCGATGGCGACGCCGTAAGCCGGGTGGCCGATCTCCGGGATGTGGTTGAACAGCCGATACCAGTATTTCTTCTGCAACTCCTCGACGTCGTCGTAGCTGCCATGGCTGCCGGTCTGCACGTCGAAGGCCATACGTGCCGCGCCCGTCTCGAGCCAGAGCGGCAGCGGGTTCTGTTGCAGCAGGGGATTGCCGGAGAGGTCAGGCGGCTGGCAGAGCGGACCTGCGAATTCGGCCGCGGTCAGCCAGATCGCTGCAAAATTGTGGTCGATCAGATCGGTCATCCGGCATTCCATCGGATGACGGTTCTGCAGGTAGGTCCGGTACGGCAGCAGGTTTGCGTCGACAGGACGCGTGCTGTCGCTGGCGGCGAGATAATTCCCGACCGTCTCTACATAGTCGGGCTCGTCATATTGCTGGTCGGCGAACAGCGCGAGCGCGACGTAATCGTTTCCCCTGGTGCGATATTGTTCGGGGATGCGCAGCGTAAAGCCGTGCTGCATCGGAAAGCCGTCGTGCGGGCTGAGCGGCCATTGCTCGGGCCGGAGGCCCGGTGGCAGGCCATAGCACCAGCCGTGATCATTCCTGGTGCCGCGGGCGGGAGGTGTCTTGAGGAGCGTCAGATCATAGCCAATGGTCGGCGGTGCCAGTGTCATGCGGCTGGGGGTCCCTGCACTGGGCATGATCCGGAAAAGTGTAGACCGGTTTTCCGACAAGATCATGCCCCAAGAGTTCAAACGCTCCCCCTTAGTTGCGTCCTCTGCGAAGGCGGTTCGGTCGCAATCATCCGGCCAACAAAAAATCCGGCCGCAAGCAGCCGGATTCTTCAGATCAACGAAAGTGACGGAATCAGCAGGTCGCCTTGCCGCAGCGGGCGATGCCGATCTTCTCCTTCAGGGCCTCCGCGCCAACCGCGCCGATCACCACCTGCTTGCCAATCACGTAGCTCGGCGTGCCGTTCATGCCCATGGATTCCGCGAGCTTGAAATTCTCCTCGATGGTGGCTTTCGCCTCCGGGCTCGCCATGTCCTTCTCGAGCTTGGCCATGTCGAGGCCGACTTCCTTGGCCACCGCCATCGCGCGCGCCTTGTCGGCAGCGCCGCGGCCACCGAGCAGCTTCTGGTGGAAGTCGAGATATTTCTTGCCCGAGGGATCCTGCATGCGCACGGCGACCGCGACTTGCGCCGCTTCGACCGAGCCCTGGCTCAGCACCGGAAACTCCTTCAGCACGACCTTCAGCTTCGGATCGGCCTTCATCAGGTCCATCATGTCGGCCATTGCACGCTTGCAGTAGCCGCAATTGTAATCGAAGAACTCGACGAAGGTGACGTCGCCGTCTTTGTTGCCGAGCGTCACGCCGCGCGGCGAGTTGAAGATGGTGTCGGCGTTCTTGGTGATGCTGGCCTGGTGCTTCTCGGCTTCGGCGGCGGCCTGCTTCTTGCTCAGCTCGTTCATTGCCTCTTCGAGCACCTCGGGATGCGCGATCAGGTAGTTGCGCACGATGGTCTCGATGTCGCCTTTCTGGGTGTCGTTGAAGCTTTGCGCCGAGGCTTGCAGCGGCGTGCCGCCGATGGCGAGCGCGAGCAGAGCGGGAGCGAGGAAACGAAGCGAGGGCATCGGGATAATCCTTGTTCGGCTGAGCGAATAATGTTGCCGCAGCTTTAAGCCGGTTTCGGTGATCGTTCTATGGAACTTCGGTTTATTTCTAGTTGTTTTTCGACCCGGGCATGGGCTTGGCGCTCACAATGTCGTCAGCTTTGACCCAGCCGGGCGTGCCGATCGCAAAGCGTGTCTTGGCGCGGGAGGCGAGATCGCGCGCGGTCTTGCTGTCGCCACGGAGATAGGCTGCCTGCGCCGAGGCGAGGTCGGCCTGGGCGTAGTCGCCCTTGCGGCCATAGGCCATCGCGAGCTGGCTGTAGCCCATCGGCGCTTCGGTCTCGCGGGCCACCGCGGCGCGCAGGATGCCGATGGCTTCGTCGGTGAGAGCCTTGTTGTCGGAGGCGACCAGCGCCTGTCCAAGCATCATCTCGATCAACGGCGCGTTGCCGGACATTGCGACGGCCTTGCGCAGCGGCGCGATCGCTTCCGCCGGATGGCCGCCCTCGATCAGGGCCTGGCCGCGCAGCTCGTAGAAATAGGGATTGTTGGGCTGGACCTGGATCAGGCCGTCGATCTGCGCGATCGCCGAGCGCAAATCGCCGTGCAGATAGGTGGTGATCGCGCGCGCGTAACGCGCCGGCAGGCTGTTGTTGGAGAGCGGATAGCGCCGATACACCGTGTCCTGCCGCTCCATGAAGCCCGAGATCTTTGCGCGCACCATGTCGTGGCGCAGTTGCAGCGCCGGATCGTCCTTCTTGTCCCAGTACGGACTGGTATGTGCGAATTCCTCCAGCGCCTGGACGCGATCGATCGGCATCGGATGCGACTGCAGATAGGGATCGGCACCGCGCGCGGCGAACAGGCTCTCGTCGGTGAAGCGCTTGAAGGTCTCGTACATGCCCTTCGGCGACTGTTGTGTCGCAGTCAGGAACTTGACGCCGGCGCGGTCGGCGTTCTCTTCCTGCTGGCGCTGGTAGGACAACAGGGTGCGGCGGATCACCTCCGCCGGCGCCGACATCGCGGCCGCGCCGGCGCTGGAAAGACCGTTGCCGGAATTGCCCTTGGCGCCCGCGGCGATGGCGCCGGCGCCGAGTAGCATCGCGATGATCATCTGGGTCTGCGCCTGCGCCAACTGCTCGCGCAGCTTGGCGAGATGCCCGCCGGCGAGATGGCCGGTTTCGTGCGCGAGCACGCCGATGATCTGGTTCGGCGTCTCCGACTGCAGGATGGCGCCGTAATTGACGAAGATGCGGCGACCATCGGCGACGAATGCGTTGAAGCTGCCATCGTTGATGATCACCATCTGGATGTTCTGCTTCTCGAGCCCGGCGGCGCGCAGGATCGGCCTTGTGTACTCGCGCAGCAACTGCTCGGTCTCGGTATCGCGCAGCACCGGCGGGCCCTTGTTCTGCTGGGCAGTTACCGGCGTCATCGGGCCGACCATGAGGGCGAGCGCCGTCGTGATGGCGGTCAGCTTGCAGGCGATGGAGCGTTGCCGGGCAGAGCGGCGGAGCAGTGCGCCGAACCCGGCCCGGGTCAAATCAGACGGATCGCCCTGGGTGATGCTTGCACGGTTTTTCTTCACGCGACCCGGTATCCACTTGGCTTGAAAGGGTTATAAGGACCCACCGAATACGGCCAGTCTGGGGCGGTAGCGGAAGCGGGAACCTTAAATCGGCGGTGGCCGCCGAAATAGCAGATATCGATGCTTGAAGCGACATTTAGAGACCGCGTGACTGGCCTTCTGACGGCCTCGGGACGCAGCGAAGTTCCGCCTTTCATGGTGATGGACGTGATGGCGGCCGCGGCCCGAATCGAGGCCGCCGGCGGCCATGTCATCCACATGGAGGTCGGCCAGCCCGCAGAGGGAGCGCCGAAGCCCGCGATTGCAGCCGCACAGGCCGCGCTGCGCGAGGGGCGGATCGACTATACCTCCGCGCTCGGCATCCCGTCGCTGCGTGCCCGCATTGCGCGCCACTACCAGGAGACCTATGGCTGCACGGTCGACCCAGAGCGCATCGTCGTCACCACGGGCTCGTCGGGTGGCTTCATCCTGGCGTTCCTGTCGATGTTCGAGCCGGGCGATCGCGTCGCGGTCACCGTGCCCGGCTATCCGCCATACCGTCACATCCTCACTGCGCTCGGCTGCGAGCCGGTGCTGATCGAGACCACCAACGACACCCGACACGCCCTGACCGGCGAGGCGCTGCTGGCCGCGCATCGCAAGGCGCCGCTGAAGGGCGTGCTGGTCGGCAGCCCCGCCAATCCGACCGGGACGATGATGTCGCGCGAGGCGCTGTCGAGCCTGATGCTGGCGGCCGAGAGCGCCGGCATCCGCTTCATCTCGGACGAGATCTATCATGGACTCGATTACGCGTTTCCCGCGGTGACGGCGGCCGAGCTGTCGCCGCACGCGCTGGTGATCAACTCGTTCTCGAAATACTTCTGCATGACCGGCTGGCGGGTCGGCTGGATGGTGGTGCCGGAGCCGCTGGTGCGGCCGATCGAACGGCTCCAGCAGAACCTCTCGATCTCGGTGCCGACGCTGTCGCAGATCGCGGCGGAAGCGGCGTTCGAGGGACGCGAGGAGATGGAGGCGATCAAGCGCGGCTATCAGGAGAACCGCCGCATCCTGATCGAGGGCCTGCCCAAGGCGGGGCTGACGAAATTTCTGCCGGCCGACGGCGCGTTCTATCTGTATGCCGACGTCTCCGACTTCACCAAGGACAGCTTTGCCTTCGCCGGCGAGATGCTGGAGCAGGCGCATGTCGCCGCGACCCCGGGCGTCGACTTCGATCCGATCCACGGCCGCGCCTTCGTCCGCTTCTCCTACGCGCGTTCGGCGGCCGACATGCAGGAAGCGGTTGCGCGGATCGCGCGTTGGCTTAAATAGCCTGCTCTGTTTCCGGGCTCGCCCTGGAGACAATTGAGCCGGGGTACACCGGCAGGCTGCACGCCGCGGACCAAGACGGCGAGGCGCACCAGTTCCATTGACTCAACTTGCCAAGGTGATCTTGGCTCTATTTGTCATTTGAGGGGGAGAAACGCATGGCAACGACAACGATTGCTGCGGGGCTGCCGGCCGCGAAGGCTGCCAAGCCGTGGTACAGGGTTCTCTACGTCCAGGTTCTGATCGCGATCGTGCTCGGCGTGATTGTCGGCTGGCTTTGGCCGGATCTCGGCAAGAACGACTGGATCAAGGCGATGGGCGA
>NZ_JAFCJX010000038.1 GCF_018130695.1 Bradyrhizobium jicamae
CCCTCGCACCGTACCAACCTCACTCAAGCCAATCGAAGGGCCTTGACTCACAAATCCCCATATGAGGGTGGGCAAAGCGTAGCGTGCCCACCATCACGAGCACGCCGTGGATGGTGGGCACCTCGCTACGCTCCTTTGCCCACCCTA
This sequence comes from Bradyrhizobium jicamae, assembly GCF_018130695.1. Lineage (GTDB taxonomy): Bacteria > Pseudomonadota > Alphaproteobacteria > Rhizobiales > Xanthobacteraceae > Bradyrhizobium > Bradyrhizobium jicamae_B. The sequence goes on from NZ_JAFCJX010000038.1 coordinate 148, forward strand.
CGAGTTGATGCTGCAGGGCACGCTGAGGAAGCCGCGGAAGCGGACGCGGCCGCCGCGTACCGGCTCGCCCGCCAGCGCATAGTTGGGAAGCCGCGCCAGGAAGCGCGAGATCGCGATCGCGCCTTCGAGCCGCGCCAGCGCCATGCCCGCGCATTGATGCGCGCCGGTGCCGAAGGCGAGGTGGCGGTTCGGCGTGCGCGCGATGTCGAAGGTTTCCGGGTCGGGGAATTGCGCGGGGTCGCGGTTGGCGGCGCCGATGCACAGCGTCACCAGCGTGCCCGCAGGCATGGTGATGCCACCGAGTTCCATCTCCTCGACGATCATGCGGTTGCCGAGCTGGTTGGAGCTCTCAAAGCGCAGCATCTCCTCGACTGCGGTCTTGATCAGCGTGGGATCGTCGATCAGCCGCTGCTTCTGGTCGGGATGCTCCGACAGCGCGACGAGGCCGTTGCCGATCAGATTGGTCGTGGTCTCGTGCCCGGCGTTGAGCAGGAAGATGCAGTTGTGCAGCAGCTCCTTTGCGGTCAGCCGCTCGCCATTGTCCTCACCTTGGATCAGTCGCGTCAGCACGTCACGATCAGGGTTGCCGGGCTTTGCGCGGCGGCGTTCAACGAGAGTTTCGAGATAGCTGAGAAAATCCTTCACAGCTGTATTGCCGCGGCCGAAGACCTCCTTGCTGATGACAGGCTCCAGCGCGCCCAGGATCGCCAGCGACCAGTCGCGCAATGGCTCGCGCTCGTCATGCGGCACGTCGAGCAGATTTCCGATCACCTCGACGGGAATGGCTGATGCGAAATCGCCGATCAGCTCAAACTTGTCCTTGGCCGCGATGCGGTCGAGCAGTTGGTCGACCAGCTTGATCAGATCCGGTTCCATGCCGGCGATCGCGCGCGGCGACAGCGCGCCCATGATCAGCCGCCGCACGCGGGTGTGCGCGGGTGGATCGTTGAAGACGAGGCTGGTGGTGTGGTGCTCGTAGAGCAGGGAGTTGCCGTATTTCGGCAGAAACTCCTTCTTCTTGTCGGACGAGAATGCCTTGGTGTTCTTGTAGGCAGTGACGAGGTCGTCGTAGCGGGTCAGGAAATAGCAGCCGTTCGGCATCAGCTTGATCGGCGCGGCCTCGCGCAGCGCCCGATAAGTCGGGTAGGGGTTGGCGTAGAACTCCGGTGTCAGATGTTCGAGGTCGAAATGCTCGGCGAGATCCCGCGCAGGCGCAGTCATGTCCATCCCTAGATTTCTTAATTAGTTTCACTTGCAACCAATATGGTAAGGCCCAGCCGTCGGCCTTGCAACCCAATATGCGCGCTCTGTGCTTGGCCGACATCAGGCTGGGCTTCGAGTTCGTTTCGAACGAGGGGCGCGAATTGTCCCGATTTCGCCCGGAATCCGGGTCTCCTGGGCCACACCTGCATCTAAAATCGTTTTCGCGCTGCAATAAAACCTTGACATTGCGTAAGGTGAGTGATTACTCACGCTCCCAAATGTCTACCTTACGCATGACGAGTGATCTGCGGCGTCAGTTGATCCTGAGCGCCGCCAAACGGTGTTTCGCCCGCAATGGCTTCGCCGGCACCACGACCAAGAGCGTGGCGGCCGCGGCTGCCATTTCGGAGGGGCTGCTGTTCAAGCATTTCCCGTCCAAGGCGGCGCTCTATGCCGAGATCCTGGCCGAGGAATGCGAGGCCGATCCGGATCTCGCCCATCTGCTCGGACAGGAGCCGTCGACCGCGACGCTGGTCGAACTGGTCCGCGGCATGGTCGGCCATTTCATGCAGCTGCGCGATGCGCCTGATGAAGAAGAGACGCAGCGCTTGCGGCTGATGGCGACCAGCCATCTCGACGATGGCGAATTCGCCCGCCTGCTCTACGACAAGGTCGGCAAGCTGCTCGGTCCGACCTTTGCCGCCTCGATTGACAGCGCGATCGCCGCCGGCGAGGCGACGCGGATCGCCGGCGAGCCGCTCAATCTGTTCTGGTTCGCACACCACACCGTGCTGATGGCTGCGCTGGCGCAGATGCCCGCAACGCCGTGCCTCTCCTACGGCAATGCCGCCGACGTCGAACGGCAGCTTTGCGAATTCATCCTCCGCGGCATCGGACTCACCGAAGCCGCAATCGTCGACCATTTGAACCGCCAGCCGTCACCGTGTCAGGGACAATCGGTAACTGCAGAAAGTGCATGAAATGAACATCCAGACCGAGAGCCACATCACTGGCCAACCGATCAAGGAAAAACCGGCCAAGCGCCCCGTGAAGATGGTGCGCTGGTTCATCATCGTCGGCACGCTGCTGGCGCTGCTGGTCGGCGGGCTGGTCTGGTTCAACTCCTTCCGCGGCAAGATGATCGCGCAGTTCTTTGCCAACAACAAGCCGCCGCCGGCGAGCGTGACGGTGGCGACTGCGACCAGCGAGGTGGTGCCGAACCTGCTGACCGCCGTCGGCGATCTCGCCGCCGTGCACCAGGTCAACGTCACCTCCGACGTGTCGGGCCGCATCACCGAGATCATGTTCACGCCGGGCGCCACCGTGAAAGCAGGCGCGCCGCTGCTGCAGCTGTTCGACGGCCCCGACCAGGGCGATCTCGCCAACTTCAAGGCGCAGGCCACCGTTGCGCAGATCTCGCTCGACCGTGCCAAGCAACTGGCATCGCGCCAGTTCGGCCCGCAGGCGACGGTGGATACCGCGCAGGCGGCGTACGACCAGGCGCTCGCCGGCATCGCCAAGACGGAAGCGCTGATCTCGCAGAAGCTGGTGCGCGCGCCGTTCGACGGTGAACTCGGCACCCGCCGGGTCGAGGTCGGCCAGTACCTGACTGCGGGCACGCAGATCGTCTCGCTGACCGATCTGTCGATGCTCTATGCCAACTTCACCGTGACGGAAAAGGACTCCGGCGCGCTCAAGGTCGGCCAGACCGTCCGCATCCGCGTCGACGCCTATCCGGGCCGCGACTTCGAGGGCAAGATCACCACGATCGAGCCGCAGATCGCGACCGACACGCGCAACATCCGCGTGCAGGCGACGATCGCCAATCCGGAGAAGATCCTGAAGCCCGGCATGTTCGCGACCACCACCGTGGTGCTGCCGGACAAGCCGCCGGTCATCACCGTGCCGGAGACCGCGGTCGACTACACGCTGTACGGCGACTCCGTCTATCTCCTCACCGAGAAGAAGGAAGAGGACGGCAAGACCAGCCTGACTGCGGTGCGCACCTTCGTGCAGACCGGCAACCGGGTGGATGGCCGCGCCGAGATCATCAAGGGCCTGAAGGCGGGTGACCGCGTGGTGGCGGTCGGACAGCTCAAGCTGCAGTCCGGCTCGGCCGTCGCGATCTCCACCGATCCGGCCCCGCCGATCCCGGCCAAGCCGCCGCGTTACTAAAGGAGACGGATGGCGATACGCGCCGGCGACCTCGACTTCACCTCGCCCCGCTTGCGGGGAGAGGTCGAAATTCAAGCGCAGCTTGAATTTCGGGTGAGGGGGAGCCTCCGCGAGTCCATCTCTGACCGTGCTTGTTGATAGAGCCCCCTCACCCCAACCCTCTCCCCGTAAGGACGGGGAGAGGGGGAAGGCGAAGCGCTCGCCCAGACTAAACGTGATGTTCTAGCTCACTTGGATATTTGCGATGCGATTCACTGACCTCTTCATCAAGCGCCCGGTGCTGTCGGTCGTCGTCAGCCTGCTGATCCTGCTGATCGGCCTGCGCGCGGCGTTCGTGCTGCCGATCCGGCAGTATCCGAAGCTGTCGAACACGGTCGTCAACGTCACGACCGTCTATCCCGGCGCGTCCGCCGACCTGATCCAGGGCTTCATCACCACGCCGATCGAGCAGGCGGTGGCCTCCGCCGAGGGCGTTGACTACATCACCTCTTCGTCGGTGCTCGGCACCTCGACGATCCAGGTCTACATCAAGCTGAACTTCGACCCGAACCAGGCGCTGACCGAGGTGCTGGCCAAGGTCAATTCGGTCAAATATCTGATCCCGAAGGAATCCAACGACCCGATCGTCACCAAGACCACCGGCCAGACCACGGCCGTGATGTATCTCGGCTTCTCCTCGGAAGAGCTCTCCGGCTCGGCGATCTCGGACTATCTCACGCGTGTCGTCCAACCCGTGTTGTCGACGGTGGACGGCGTCGCCTCGGCCGACATCCTCGGTGGCCAGACCTTTGCAATGCGGCTGTGGCTCGATCCCGTGAAGATGGCGGGCCGCGGCGTGTCACCGAACGACGTCTCCGCCGCGATCGCCGCCAACAACTTCCAGGCCGCGGCCGGCCAGTCCAAGGGCTATTTCATTGTCTCCAACGTCTCGACCAACACCGATTTGCGCAACATCGACCAGTTCAAGCGCATGATCGTGAAGTCGAAGGACGGCGGCTTCGTGCGCATGGAGGACATCGCGACCGTCGAACTTGCCGCGCAAAGCTCGGATGCGAGCGTGGCGTTCAACGGCGAGCACGCGATCTTCATCGGCGTGCAGGCGACACCGCAGGGCAACCCGCTGACGCTGGTGAAGGGCGTCCGCGCGCTGTTCCCCGAGCTCGAGCGCAATTTGCCGCCGTCGATGAAGATGAAGGTGGCCTACGACTCCACGAAGTTCATCCAATCCTCGATCGACGAGGTGGAGAAGACGCTCGGCGAAGCCGTGCTGATCGTCGTGGTCGTGATCTTCCTGTTCCTGGCCTCGTTCCGCTCGGTCATCATTCCCGTCGTGACCATTCCGCTGTCGCTGATCGGCGTCTGCTCGCTGATGCTGATCATGGGCTTCAGCTTCAATCTGCTGACGCTGCTCGCCATGGTGCTCGCGATCGGCCTCGTGGTCGACGACGCGATCGTGGTGGTGGAGAACATCCATCGACATCTGGAGGAGGGGAAGACACCGGTCCAGGCCTCGTTACAAGGCGCGCGCGAAATCGTCGGTCCGGTCATCTCGATGACGATCACGCTCGCCGCCGTGTACGCGCCGATCGGCTTCCTCGGTGGTCTCACCGGCTCGCTGTTCCGCGAATTCGCCTTCACGCTCGCCGGCTCCGTGATCGTGTCGGGCGTGATCGCGCTGACGCTGTCGCCGATGATGTGCTCGGTGTTCCTCAAGAGCGCCGACGAGGGCCGCTTCGCGCGCCTCGTCAACCGCGTGTTCGGCGCGATGACGCGCTGGTACGGCCGCCAGCTCGACCGCTCGCTCGACTATCGCCCGATCACGGTGCTGTTCGCGCTGACCATCCTCGGCCTCGTCGGCTTCCTCTGGATGCACACTCCGGCCGAGCTCGCGCCCGAGGAAGACCAGGGCATCGTGTTCGCGGTGACCAAGGCGCCGAAATACGCCAACATCGACTATGTCGATTTCTACGGCGAGAAGCTCGACAAGGAGTTCCAGAAGTTTCCGGAAACCGACCTGCGCTTTGTGCTGAACGGCATCAACGGTCCGCAGGGCGGCATCGCCGGCATGCTGCTCAAGCCGTGGGATGAGCGCACGCGCTCGTCGATCAAGCTGAAGCCGCTGGTGCAGGCGGAACTGTCCAAGATCGAGGGCGTCCAGGCGTTCGCGTTCAACCTGCCGCCGCTGCCGGGCGGGCCGGGCGGCCTGCCGGTGCAGATGGTGATCAACTCGACCGCGGATTTCCGGCAGGTCTATGAGGAAATGGAGAAGCTGAAGGCGTCCGCGCGCAAGAGCGGCATGTTCATCGTCTCCGACAGCGACCTCGCCTACAACCAGCCGACGGTGCGGGTGAAGATCGACCGCTCCAAGGCCAGCGACCTCGGCATCAACATGCAGCAGGTCGGCAACACGCTGGCGACGCTGCTCGGCGGCAACTACGTCAACCGCTTCAACCTCGAGGGTCGCTCCTACCAGGTGATCCCGCAGGTGCCGCGCGGCCTGCGCTTGTCGCCGGAATCGCTCGGCGGCTATTATGTGCCGACCAACACCGGCAATCTGGTGCCGCTGTCGACCATCGTCTCGATCGAGACGGCGACCGACCCGAACTCGCTGACGCACTACAACCAGCTCAACTCCGCGACCTTCTCCGCGGTGCCGATGCCGGGCGTCACGGTCGGCCAGGCGGTCGCCTTCCTGGAAGGCGAGGCCAAGAAGCTGCCGGCCGGCTTCAGCCACGACTGGCTCGCCGACTCCCGCCAGTATGTGCAGGAGGGCAACCAGCTCGTGATCACGCTGGGCTTCGCCATCATCATCATCTTCCTGGTGCTGGCGGCGCAGTTCGAGAGCTTGCGCGATCCGCTGGTGATCATGGTGTCGGTGCCGATGGCGATCGTCGGCGCGCTGATCCCGCTGTTCTTCGGTGCGGCGACCATGAACATCTACACCCAGGTCGGCCTGCTGACCCTGGTGGGCCTGATCACCAAGCACGGCATCCTGATGGTGGAGTTCGCCAACGAGCTGCAGCTCAACGAGGGCCTCGACCGGCGCTCGGCGATCGAGATGGCCGCCCGCATTCGCCTGCGTCCGATCCTGATGACGACGGCGGCGATGGTGACCGGCCTGCTTCCGCTGCTGACCGCGACCGGCGCCGGCGCCGCCAGCCGCTTCTCGATCGGCCTCGTCGTCGTCGCGGGCATGTCGATCGGCACGCTGTTCACGCTGTTCGTGCTGCCGGCGGTCTATACGCTGATCGCGACCGACCACCGCGCCGAGCTGACCTCGCAGCGCGCCAAGGACATCGCCGATTTCGATGTCGGCACGCCGGCGCTGAAACCAACCTGAGCCCCTCCAAGCTCAGCTCGAAGGAAAGGCGGCACTGGCGAAAGCCATTGCCGCCTTTTCTCTGTCTCGTAATATCCGGATGACGGCGGCCTCGCTGAGAGTGCCGAGAAGATCTGGAGGAACAGACATGGTGAGCGAGTTCGCTGCGGGGAATTACAGGTTCATCCCGGCCGTATTCCAGTATTCCGGCGGTGTTGCCGCCAGCTCCGGCTATGAGATCGAGCGCGTCCGCTTCGACAAATGGCTGTCGCTCGCCGAAGGTTTTGCGAAGATCGCCGATCACATCAAGGCGGCGGGCCGGCCGCTGACCGCCTTCTGCGCCTGCGAGTTGCGCTCGCCGGCCGCCTTCACCGACGAGGGCTTTCGCAACTTCAACCTGCACTACGTCAAGACGCTGGCCGAATGGGGCATCTATGACGGCACCACCAACCCGGTGGCGCGCAGCAATGTCTGTCCCGAGATCGATCCGCCCGCCGAGCCGTCATTCTATGCGTTTTCCTTCACAAGGCCGAGCACGCAGGGCTCGCCGACCTTCGTGATCGCGGGCAGTGGCGAATCGCAGGAAGGCAACGCCAGCTACGCCGAGCGCACCGTGCGCTACCGCGACATCAGCCCCGACGGCATCGCCGAAAAGGTCCGTTACGTCGTCGGCGTGATGGAGAAGCGCATGGGCGAATTCGGCCACGGCTGGAAGGACGCCACCGCGACGCAGACCTACACGGTGCACGGCATCCACCACGTCTTCGCCGATGCCGTGGTCCGCCGCGGCGCCGCCCGCGCCGGGCTAACCTGGCACTACGCACGTCCGCCGGTGATCGATCTCGAATACGAGATGGATTGTAGGCGGGTGCTGCGGGAGGTGGTGATTTAGTCTAAGCAATCAAGCTGCCCCTCATCCTGAGGAGGCGCGTAGCGCCGTCTCGAAGGACGAGGCCCCAGTGCCGCCTCATGGTTCGAGACGCGCGCAAGAGCGCGCTCCTCACCATGAGGGACACTCATTCTACCTTGCCTTCGGGTCCAGCGCGTCGCGCAGGCCGTCGCCGACCAGATTGAAGCTCAGCACGACGAGGAAGATCGCCAGCCCCGGCCAGATCGCCATCCAGGGCGCGCTGGTGAGGAAGCGCTGGGCGGCATTCAGCATGCTGCCCCAGGAGGGCGCGGGCGGCTGCTGGCCGAGGCCGAGGAAGGACAGCGCGGCTTCGGCGATGATCGCGGCCGCAATCGACAGCGTGGCCTGCACCAGCAGCGCCGGCAGGATGTTCGGCAGGATGTGGACCAGCGCGATGCGCCAGGGCGGGTTGCCCATGGCGCGCGCGGCCTCGACGTAATCCTCGACCTTGACGCTCAGCACCTGGCCGCGGGTCAGGCGGATGAAGATCGGGGTTGCGGAGATGCCGATCGCGATCATGGCGTTGCGCAGGCTGGGGCCGAGGAAGGCCGCGAGCGCGATGGCCAGGATCAGGAACGGGCAGGCCAGCATCGCATCGGTGATGCGGCTGATCAGCGCGTCGATGAAGCCGCCGCGGTAGCCGGCGAGCAGGCCGAGCGGCACGCCGATCGCGAGCGCGATGCTGACCGAGATGACGCCGGCGAGCAGCGAAGCCCGCGCGCCGTAGACCACGCGGGCCAGCACGTCGCGGCCGAGCTCGTCGGTGCCGAACCAGTGCAGCGTGGTCGGGGCCTTGCGCACCAGCGACCAGCTGGTCGCAATGGGATCATAGGGCACGATCAGCGGCGCGAAGATCGCCAGCAGCGTGAAGAGTGCGATCACGACCATGCCGATGACGGCACCGCGGCGCTTGATCAACCGGCGCCAGGCGCGCCGCGCCGGGCTCTCCAGCGTTTCGGAGGCGGCAAGGGGGAGAGTGCTGAGCGTGGTGTCTGCCATCGCGTCAACCCCGGAGCCTGGGGTTGACGAGGATGTAGGCGATATCGGCAATGAGATTCAGCGTGATGTAGATCGTCGCGGTCACCAGCACGACGCCTTGCACGACGGCGTAGTCGCGGTTGAACACGGCATCGACGATCAGCTTGCCGAAGCCGGGGATCGAAAAAATCTGCTCGGTCAGCACCGCTCCCGACAGCAGCGTGCCGAGCTCGAGCGCGCCGAGCGTGATGACCGGCGTCAGCGCGTTGCGCATCGCGTGCTTGAGGATCACCGAGCGTTCGGCGAGGCCCTTGGCGCGCGCGGTGCGGACGTAATCGCTCTCCAGCACCTGCAGCATGGCGCTGCGGGTGTGGCGCATCAGGATCGCGGCGATGGCATTGCCGAGCACGAAGGCCGGCATGATCGTGGCGGCGAGGCTGGCGCGCCAGTTCTCCGCGAGCGAGACGTAGCCCGAGGCGGGCAGCCAGCCGAGCTCGATCGAGAACAGGAAGATCAGCATGATGCCGAGCCAGAAATTCGGCGTCGAGATGCCCCACAGCGCGAACAGATTGGCGCCGTAGTCCCACACCGTGTTCTTCTTCACCGCGGACAGGATGCCGGCGGGAATCCCGATCAGGAAGGCGATCACGATCGCCATGCCGGCGAGCTGCATCGTCACCGGAAGCTTCTGCGCGATCAGCTCGCGCACCGGCATCTTGTTGCGCAGGGACTCGCCGAAGTCGCCGGAGAGCACGCCCTTGATCCAGTAGACGTATTGCACCGGGACCGGCTGATCGAGCCGATATTGCGCGCGGATCTGCGCGATCACGGCCGGATCGCGCTCCTCGCCGGCCATGACGAGCGCGGGATCGCCGGGCAATAGTTGTTGAAGCGAGAAGATCAGGATCGAGACGAAGAACAGCGTCGGAACGATTTGGACCAGTCGCTTGCCGAGGAAGTTCAGCATGACCGCCCTCGTGTCCCGGGCGCAGCGCGGCGCGAAGCGATGCGCTGCAGAGCCGGGACCCATGTCGCGTAGGAACCGGTCGTGGGTCCCGGCTCTGCGGAGCAGCGCAAGTGCGCTGCACCGCGTCCGGGACGCGAGAGCTTCGTTCGAGCGATCATTTCAGCTTCAGCCCGACCACGCGCACGAGGCCATCGGGCATCTGCTTGTAGCCATCGAGCTTGGTGGTGTGGGCAATGATGATGCGGCGGTGGTAGATATAGAGGATCGGCTCATCCTCCTGCGCGAGTTTTTCCAGTTTGGCGTAGATCGCCTTGCGCTGGGCCATGTCGGTGGTGAGGCGGGCATCGTTGAGCGCCTTGTCGGCTTCGGGGTTGGCCCACGCGGTGTAGTTCTGCGGCGCGTTGCTGTGCAGGAACACGTAGGCATTGCCGTCGGGATCGATGCGGCCGCTCCAGGCCAGCAGGAAGGCCTGGTATTCGCCGGCCTCGGCCTGCTTCAGCGACGTCGCGAACTCGGTGACGCGGATCTTCATGTCGATGCCGGCCTCGGCGGCCATCGATTGCACGACCTGCGCGGTGCCCTCGGTCTCCGGGCCCTTCGGCACCATGAAGTCGACGCTGACCGGCGGCGTGACGCCGGCTTCCTTCAGCAGCGCCTTGGCTTTTTCGACGTCGCGCGGCCGGATCGGGAAATCCTTCTGGTAATAGGGGTGATCCGGATTGACCCACTGGTTCGCCGGCTTGAACTCGCCGTTGAACACGACCTGGTTCAACGCCTCGCGGTCGATTGCAAGATCGAGCGCCTGCCGCACCTTGGCGGACTGGCTCAGCGGTCCCTTGGCCTTGTCCTTGCCGATGTTGAGTGTGATGCCCTGATAGCCGAGCTCGATGGCGCTCGACACTTTCAGGCGCGAATCCGCGCGGACGTCCTTGAGGTCGGTGGCGAGCACGCGCTCGATCAGATCGAGCCCGCCGGATTTCAGATTGGCAAGCCGCACGGTGGAATCGACGATCGGCAGATAGACGATGCGGTCGATGAAGACGTTGTCCTTGTTCCAGTAGTCGGCGAACTTCTCCAGCACGATGCGGTCCTGCTGGATGCGCTCGACGAATTTGTAGGGGCCGGCGCAGACCGGATGCAGGCCGAACTTGTCGCCGGCGGCCTTCGCCGCCTTCGGTGACACCATCATGCCGGCGCGGTCGGTGAGCTGGGCGATCAGCGGCGAGAACGGCGCCTTCAGCGCCAGCCTGATGGTCAGGGGATCGACGACGTCGATATGATCGACGCTGGCAAGCTCCGGCTTGCGGAACGAGCCCGGGAAAGTGAGGTGGCGCTCCAGCGAGAACTTTGCGGCCTCGGCATCCAGCGGCTCGCCGTCCTGGAACTTGACGCCGGGACGCAGCTTGATGGTGACCTCCTTGCCGTCGGCGGAAGTCTCGTGCGACAGCGCAAGCTGCGGCACGATGTTGAGCTTGTCGTCGATGTCGAACAGCTTGTCGCAGATTGCGGCGAACACGATGCGGCCGACATAGGTGCGGGCCATGGTCGGGTCGAGCACGTCGGGGTCCTCGGCAAGCCCGATCCGCAGCGTGGTCTGGGCTTGTGCGGCAGCGCCGAGCGAAAGCAGCAGGGCGGCGGCGGTCGCTGCCTTCAGAAACATCCTCATCAATTCGCTCCTCTTCATTTGCCTGCTTGTCTCACTTGACCAACCCCGGCGCGGCCGGCTCCTTCCGTGGCCCCGAATGCCGCGACCAGCTTTTCCAGCACCGGCGAGAACGCGCCGTCGGAGGGCACGATGCCCTCCGGCGACGGCAGCTCCGCGGTGCGATGGCAGGCGGTGGCGTGCCCGTTTGCGTCGGCCAGAAGCTGCGGCACCTCGGTGCGGCAGCGCGCGATCACGAAGGGGCAGCGGGTGTGGAAGCGGCAGCCTGAGGGCGGATTGAGCGCGCTCGGCATCTCGCCCTCCAGCACGACGCGGCTGCGTTTGCCTTGCGGCTTCGGCACCGGGATCGCCGACAAGAGCGCGCGGCTATAGGGGTGGCGCGGCGCGGCGAACAGTGCCTGCGCCTCTGCGGTCTCGACGATGGTGCCGAGATTCATCACGGCGACGCGGTCGGCGATGTGCTTCACGACGGCGAGGTCGTGCGAGACGAAGATGTAGGCGAGTTTCAATCGCTCCTGCAGGTCGCGCAGCAGATTGAGGATCTGCGAGCGGATCGACACGTCGAGCGCCGAGACCGGCTCGTCGCAGATGATCAGTTTCGGCTCGACCGCGAGTGCGCGGGCAATCGCGATGCGCTGGCGCTGGCCGCCAGAGAACTCATGCGGATAGCGGCGCGCGAAGCGCGGCTCGAGGCCGACCAGGCGCAGCAGCTCCTCGACACGGGCGCGGCGCTGGGCGGATGGCACGACATCATGAAGCGCCAGCGGCTCGGTCAGGATCTGGCTCACCGTCATGCGCGGGTTGAGCGAGGCGTAGGGATCCTGGAAGATGATCTGGGCGTCGCGCCGGAACGCGCGAAGCTGCTCGGCATTCAGCGCGCCGAGCTCGCGGCCTTCGAAACGCACACTGCCGGCATCGGGCTCGATCAGCCGCAGCACCAGCCGGCTGACGGTCGACTTGCCACAGCCGGACTCACCGACCAAGGCCAGCGTCTTGCCGGCCTCGACCGTGAAGCTGACGCCGTCGACCGCCTTCACATGCGCCGTCGGCCGCCCGAACACCGAGCGCGCGGCGACGAAATGCTTGACCAAGCCGTCGACCTCGAGCAGCGCGGTCATTGGCATTGCCTTTGGCTCTCGTGTCCCGGGCGCAGTGCAACGCGAAGTGTTGCACTGCTGAACCGGGACCGATGCCTCACGGTGCTGGCGGTAGGCCCCGGTTCAGCAGCGCACCACTGCGTGCTGCGCTGCGCCCGGGGCACGCGTGTGGAGAGCAGCGCGGTCATGACACCAATAGCTCCAGCGGGGCCTTGATGCAGCGGGAGACGTGTGTCGGGCTCAGCATCGCGAGCGGCGGCGGCGCCTTCGCGCAGACCTCGCTGACGAACGGGCAGCGCGCGGCGAAGCGGCAACCGGCGGGCGGGTTCATCATGTTCGGCACCATGCCCTCGATGGTCGCCAGATGCTCGGCGCGGCGGTCGAGCCGCGGGATCGAGCCGAGCAGGCCGACGGTGTAGGGATGCTGGGGGCTGGCGAACAGCTCGTCGACCGGCGCACGCTCGACGATCTCGCCGGCATACATCACCGCGACCTCGTCGCAGACTTCGGCGACGACGCCGAGGTCGTGGGTGATCAGGATGATCGCAGCCCCGCTCGCGGCCTTCAGCTCGCGCATCAGGTCGAGGATCTGCGCCTGCAGGGTGACGTCGAGCGCGGTGGTCGGCTCGTCCGCGATCAGCAGTTGCGGGTCGCAAGCCAGCGCCATCGCGATCATCACGCGCTGGCGCATGCCGCCGGACAGCTTGTGCGGATATTCGTCGATGCGCTGCTCGGGCGAGGGGATATGCACCCGGCGCAGCAGCTCGACGGCACGCTGCCGCGCGGCTTTTCGCGCGCCGCCGCGGTGGCGCAAAATGGTCTCGATGATCTGGTCGCCGATGGTGAAGCTCGGGTTCAGCGAGGTCATCGGCTCCTGAAAAATCATCGCAAGCCGGTTGCCGCGGAGATCGCGCAAGGTGTCGTCGGGGACGTCGAGCAGATCGAAGCCGTCGAAGCGGATCGCGCCGGACACGTGGGCCGATTGCTTCGGCAACAGCCCCATGATGGCGAGCGACGTCACGCTCTTGCCGCAACCGGATTCGCCGACCAGGCCGAGCGTCGCGCCATTGGCGACGCTGAGATCGACGCTGTCCACCGCGTGGGTCGCGCGCCCGTCGTCGCCCTGGAAGATGACGCGCAGTCCCTCGATCTCGATCAGCGGGCCTGCGGTCATGCCTGGTCTGATCCGGCAAGTGCTGCGGCGATGGCGGCGTCGATGGTCGCGCGATCGGTGATGCCGGCCGGGTTGCTGCGCGTCGGCAGGAATTTGCGGAAGTGCACCCAGCGTTCGCGGCTGACCGCTTCCAGCCGCGCCAGCTCGCGCAGGGGATCCTCGTGGTCGTCGACGCGGAGGTCGAGCGCCGACCATTCCTCGTCGCCATGGATCAAGAGCGCTGCCGACTGCTTGCCGCGCTTGTCGCCGCCGGCGGCTTCGCCGGCCAGCATTGCGGCGATCAGCCGCTGCGGAAAGGGCAGGCCCGCATTGGTGACATAGGCCTTCGCGGTGTCGTCAAGCACGGCTGCGCCGGCCAACATGTTGCCGGCGATCGAAAAGCCGTCACCGGTGACGTGGCCGTACCAGTCGACGCAGTCCTGGCCGGAATGCGCGGCGATGCGGCCTTTCGCGTCCATGACGTGCAGCTGCCGCGACTCGCGGCCGTCGTCGCCGGCGAGCAGTGCTGCGACGATCTCCTGCGGGCTCTTGCCCGCGCGCAGCAGTGTGAGGCCGTCGATGCCGTAATAGGGATTGACCAGCGCCTGCGTCGCGATCGCGCCGATGCCGCCGGCGATGTGCGGCACGCGCGCGCCGACTGCGAAGAATTTGGTCGCCACCGCGATGCCGAACTGGCCGGTGGCGGGATCGCGGGCGATGATCGACCAGGTCATCGAAAGACCTTTTTCCCCCTCTCCCCGTTCTTAGGGGGAGAGGGTTGGGGTGAGGGGCTCTTTCTGCAAAGACGGTTTGCATCGCGTTCGCGGAGGCTCCCCCTCACCCGGAATTCAAGCTGCTCTTGAATTCCGACCTCTCCCCGCAAGCGGGGCGAGGTGGATTTCGAGGCTCGCTTCGCGAGTCGATGCCAAGCCATCATCTCGTGTCCATCATATCGCTCGATTTCAGCGGCCGGCTGCGTAGCCCTGCATGCCGCGCGGGTTGGCGGCGGCGCGGCGGCGGGGGCCGACCTTGGAGGCCGCGGTGAGGCGGCCTTCCGACCAATCCGGCCCAATCTCCACCACATGGCCGCGGCGCTTCAATTCGTCGATGGTCGACTTCGGCACGCGGTTTTCCAGCACCAGCACGCCCGGGCGCGCGGTGCGCGGCCAGAACGAGATCGGGAAATGCTCGGAGTGCCAGGCCGGCGCGTCGATCGCCTCCTGCAGATTCATGTTGCAGTGGACGTGGCGCAGGAAGAACTGCGTGATCCACTGGTCCTGCTGGTCGCCGCCCGGCGAGCCCCACGCGAGATACGGCTCGCCGTCGCGCAGCGCCATGGTGGGCGACAGCGTGGTGCGCGGCCGCTTGCCCGGCGCCAGCGCCGCCGGATGGTTTTCCTCCAGCCAGAACATCTGCGCGCGGCTGCCGAGGCAGAAGCCGATCTCGGGAATGACAGGCGAGGATTGCAGCCAGCCGCCGGACGGCGTCGCCGAGACCATGTTGCCGGCCTTGTCGATGATGTCGAAATGCACGGTGTCGCCGCGGACCTCGCCGAACCGGCCGACCGTCGGCTCGCCCGCGCCCATGGCGCCGACGGCCTCGCGATGCCCCTCGGCGCGGCGCAGTTTTACGACTGCGCCAAAGCCTTCGAGCGAGCCGGGGACAAAATCGAGCGAGGCCTTGTCTTTTGAGATCAGCTTGCGGCGTTCGTCGTTATAGGCATCCGACAGCAGCGTCGTGATCGGAATGTCCGTGAATTTGGGATCGCCATAGAACGTCTCGCGATCGGCGAACGCGAGCTTTGCGGCTTCGATCTGCAGATGGATGAAGTCCGGGCCGGTCGGATCGAGACCGTCGAGCTGAAATCCCTTGAGAAGCGCGAGCTGCTGCAGCGTCACCGGGCCCTGGCTCCAGACGCCGGCCTTCTGCACGGTGTAGCGGCCATAGTCATAGGTGAGGGGCGCCTCGATGGTCGGCTGCCAGCGTGCCATGTCGTCGGCGGAAAGGACGCCGCGATGCGGCGAGCCGGAGACGTCCATGACGTCCTGCGTGCGGCAGAATTTGTCGATCGCTTCGGCGACAAAACCCTTGGACCAAGATTGCCGTGCACGCTCGATCTGCGCCACGCGATCACTGCCGGCGCTCTCGGCCTCGTTGAGGATGCGGGTGTAGGTCTCGGCGAGCTTCTTGTTGGTGAAGATGGTGCCGGGCTTCGGCACCCCGCCGTTGGGCAGATAGACGTCGGCCGACGTGGTCCAATGCTTCCTGAACAGCTGCTCGACGATCTGGATGGTGGCCGAGGCGCGCTCGACCAGCGGATAGCCGTCGCGGGCATAGGCGATCGCGGGCTCCAGCACGTCGCGCAGTTTCACTGTGCCGTAGTCACGCAGCAGCAGCATCCAGGATTCGAAGGTGCCGGGCACGCAGGCCGCGAGCAGCCCGGTGCCGGGCACCATCTCCAGCCCTTCGCTGCGATAATGCGCGATGGTCGCCTTTGCCGGAGCCGGGCCCTGGCCGCAGATCACCTCGGTTTTGCCGCGCTTCACATCGTGCACGATGATGGGCACGTCACCGCCGGGACCATTCAGATGCGGCTCGACCACTTGAAGCGTGAAGGCGGTGGCAACAGCAGCGTCGAAGGCGTTGCCGCCTTTCTCGAGGATGCCCATGCCGACGGCGGTCGCGATCCAGTGCGTCGAGGTGACGACGCCGAACGTGCCTTCGATCTCGGGGCGTGTCGTGAACGGATCGGGATTGATGTTGCCCATGGGATTTCACCACTTGTTGCTCTTATAAATTCGCGCGCACTTGATCACAGGCTGGCGCGGCTGCCAACCGTTTGGTTGACATGTCCGCCGCGCATCCGCGTGATCATGCCGGAACGGCGGCCGGCTGGTTCACGGCGTGGCAGGCGACGCCATTGATCAGCTCCGGCGCCTTTTGCCGGCACAGATCGAACGCCAGCGGACAGCGCGGATTGAAGGAACAGCCGGGCGGCGGATTGATCGGGTTCGGGATCTCGCCCTTGACCGGAATGCGCTGGCGGCCGGACATCGCGAGATCGGGAACCGCGCCGAGCAGCATTTTTGTGTAGGGCATCTGCGGATTGGCGAATAATTGGCGGCCTTCCGCGATCTCGACAATGCGGCCGAGATACATCACGCCGATCCGGGTCGCCATGTGGCGCACGACCGCCAGATTGTGGCTGATGAAGAGATAGGTCAGGCCGAACTTGTCCTGGAGGTCGCGCATCAGATTGAGGATCTGCGCCTGAACCGACACGTCGAGCGCCGAGGTCGGCTCGTCGCAGACGATGAATTGCGCGTCGGAGGCGAGCGCGCGCGCAATCGCGATGCGCTGACGCTGGCCGCCGGAGAACTCATGTGGAAACTTCAATCCGTCGTCGGGATGCAGGCCGACGAGTGTCAGCAACTCACCGACACGCGCACGGATGTCGCGCTCGCCCTGGATCAGGTCGAAGGCGCGGATCGGCTCGGCGACGATGGCATCGACCCGGAAGCGCGGATTGAGGCTCGCATAGGGGTCCTGGAAGATCATCTGGATGCGGCGACGCAGCTTGCGCCGCGCCTGTCCCTGCTTCGGATCGGTCATCGAGACGCCGTCGATCACGACCTCGCCGGAGCTTGGCGGCAACAGGCCGACCACCATGCGTGCGACCGTGGTCTTGCCCGAGCCGGATTCACCGACGAGGGCAAATGTCTCGCCGCGCTTGATGTCGAAAGTGACGCCGTCCACCGCCTTCAGGAACTCGAGTTGGCCGCCCTCGAGCACGCGGTTGAGCCACGGTTTCGAGACGTCGAACGCGCGGCGCAGATTGGTGACGTCGATCAGCGCATCGCTCATGCCGCGGGTTCCTTTGCGGCTTCGAACAGATGGCAGG
This sequence comes from Bradyrhizobium jicamae, assembly GCF_018130695.1. Lineage (GTDB taxonomy): Bacteria > Pseudomonadota > Alphaproteobacteria > Rhizobiales > Xanthobacteraceae > Bradyrhizobium > Bradyrhizobium jicamae_B. The sequence goes on from NZ_JAFCJX010000038.1 coordinate 17,514, forward strand.
CGACCGCCTGTGTGCCTTGCGGGATCGGTTCGGGGCGCTCGACATGACACTGTGCAAAGGCGAACGCGCAGCGTGGATTGAACGCGCAGCCTTTCGGGATCGCCGACAGCCGCGGCATCGATCCGGGAATCTGCACCAAGCGTTTCTCTTCGCCCGCCAGCGTCGGGATCGCGCCCATCAGCCCCTTGGCGTAGGGATGCAGCGGATTTTGCACGACCTCCTGCACCGGGCCAATCTCGGCGATGCGGCCGGAATACATCACCGCGACGCGGTCGCAGGTCTCGGCGATCACGCCCATGTCGTGGGTCACCAGCATGACCGCGGTGCCGTGATCGCGGCCGAGCCGCTTGATCAGCGCGATGATCTGCGCCTGCACGGAGACGTCGAGCGCCGTGGTCGGCTCGTCGGCGATGATCAGCTCCGGCTCGGCGCAGAGCGCGAGCGCGATCACCACGCGCTGGCGCATGCCACCGGAGAATTCATGCGGATAGCCGTCGATGCGCTTCTCCGGCGCGGGAATGCCGACTTCCGCGAGCAGGTCGATGGCGCGCTTGCGGGCGGCGCTCTCGGAGAGGTTGGTGTGGGTGCGGATGGTCTCGATGATCTGCTCGCCGACCCGGTAGAGCGGATTGAGGCTGGTCAGCGGATCCTGGAAGATCATGCCGATCCGTTTTCCCCGAATGCGGCGAATCTCTTCCGGCGGCAGATGGTCGATGCGCGTGCCCGACAGCAGGATCTCGCCGCCGGTGATGCGGCCGGGCGGATCGATCAATCCGATGACCGCAAGACCGGTCACCGACTTGCCGGCGCCGGATTCGCCGACCACGCCGAGCACCTCGCCCTTGGCAATGTCGAAGGAGACGCCGTCGATCGCGCGCAGGGTGGCGCGGCGGGTGGCGAACTCCACCTCGAGGTTACGCACGGAGAGGACAGGAGCGGTCATCGGAGCTTTGGGTTGAGCGCGTCGCGCAGCCAGTCGCCAAGCAAATTGATGGACAGGATCAGGCCGGCCAGCGCGATGCCGGGGAAGGCGACGATCCACCATTCGCCGGCGAACAGATAGTTGTTGCCGATCCGGATCAGTGTGCCGAGCGAGGGCATGGTGTCGGGCAGGCCGACGCCGAGGAACGACAGCGTTGCCTCGGTGATGATGGCGAGCGCGAGGTTGATGGTGGCGATCACGAGAATCGGCCCCATCGCGTTCGGCAGCACATGCCGCAGCATGATCTTCGGCGCGGGCAGGCCGATCAGCTGCGCGGCGGCGACGTAATCCTTGTTCTTCTCGACCATCACCGAGCCGCGCACGGTGCGGGCATAACCCACCCAGAAGCTGAGGCCGATCGAGATCACAAGCACCACCAGCATGCTGGTGGCATCGAGCCGGTTGCCGAGAACGGATTTGGCGACGCCGTTGACCAATAGCGCGATCAGGATCGCGGGGAAGGTCAGCTGCACGTCGGCAATCCGCATGATCACGCTGTCGACCGCGCCGCCGAAATAGCCGGCAATCAATCCCAGCCCGATGCCGAGCACGCCGGCGAAGATCACGCCGGCGACGCCGACGGCGAGCGAGATGCGCATGCCGTAGAGGATGGCGGAGAACACGTCGCGGCCCTGCTCGTCGGTGCCGAGCAGGAACGGGCTCTGGCCGTCGGCCGTCCACAGCGGCGAGATCCTGGAGTTGATCAGCTGCAGCTGTGCAGGATCGAAGGGATTCTGCACGGCGAGCCAGGACGCGAAGATCGCCAGCAGGAAGAACAGCAGGGTGATGGCGGCCGCGACCATGGTGAGCTTGGAGCGGCGGAACGAATAAAAGACGTCGCTGTCGAGCGCGCGGCTGAACCAGCTGCGGGCGGCATGCGTCGGCAGCTTGCTCTGCTTGTCGGCGTTGGAGGCGACTGCGTCAGACATGGTGCCTCACGTCGCGCGACCGACGGTCGAGCGCAGGCGCGGATCGACCACGGTGTAGAGGATGTCGACCACCAGGTTGATGGTGACGAAGATCAGCGAGACCATCAGCAAATAGGCGGCCATGATCGGGATATCGACGTTTTGCACGGCCTGCACGAACAGAAGTCCCATGCCCGGCCATTGGAACACGGTTTCGGTGATGATCGAAAATGCAATAACCGAGCCAAACTGCAGCCCGGCCACCGTGATCACGGGAACCAGCGTGTTCTTCAGCGCGTGACCGAAATGGATCGCGCGCGTGGTCAGCCCGCGGGCGCGGGCGAAGCGGATGTAGTCGGTGCGCAGCACTTCCAGCATTTCCGCGCGCACCAGCCGCATGATCAGGGTCATCTGGAACAGGCCGAGCGTGATCGCGGGCATGATCAGCGCCTTCAGGCCTGATACTGTGAGCAGGCCGGTCGTCCACCAGCCGAGCTTGACCACCTCGCCGCGTCCGAACGAGGGCAGCCAGCCCAGGGTCACCGCGAAGAGGTAGATCAGGAGGATGCCGATCAGGAAGGTCGGCAGCGAAATGCCGATCAATGAGACCGCCTGGAATAATTTGGCGAGCAGGGTGTCGCGCCGCAGCGCCGAGTAGACGCCCATCAGGATGCCGCACACCATCGCAAACACGGTGGCGCAGATCGCAAGCTCCAGGGTCGCAGGCAGGCGCTCCATCAAGAGCGCCGAGACCGGCTGGCGGAACTGGTAGGAGACACCGAACTTGAACTGCGCCGCGTCACCGAAATAGCGGATGAACTGCACCGGCACGGGATCGTCGAGACCGAGCGATTTGCGCACGGCCTCGCGCTCGGCTGCCGGCGTATCGAGCGAGACGATCTGGTTGACGGGGTCGCCGGCGAAACGGAACATCGAGAACGCGATGATGCCGACGGCGAACATGACGCCGATGGCCTGGACGGCGCGGCGAAGTGTGAAAGCGAGCATTCCTTCCACGTCCTTGAAGGAGCACCGGCCGACGTCGCTGTCGGCCGGAAAAGGAAAGGTCCCGGAAGCCTGATGCCGCCGGGACCCCTGTTCAGATCGGCCTAGTCCTTTTTGGTGGCCCAGTGGAACATGACGAGGTTGTCGGCACGCTGCGGCAGGTTCACCTTCTTCGACACGCCCCAGGCCAGCGCCTGCTGGTGCAGCGGGATGTAGGCCCAGTCCTTGTTGGCGATCTCGTAGGCCTGCTTGATCATCTGATTGCGCTTGGCGGTGTCGGTTTCGACCAGCACCTTGTCGGTGAGGGCGTCGAACTCCTTGTTGCAGTAGCCGCCGAGATTGGCCTCGCCGCGCGAGGATTTCGGATTGTCGCGGCAGCCCATGATGTCATTCATCACGTTGTGGGAATCCATCGTGCTCGGTGTCCAGCCCAGCATGAAGAACGAGGTCTGATAGCCGCCCTGCTTCAGCACCTTGGCGAAATACTGCGCCTTGGGCTGGGCCAGCAGATTGATCTTGACGCCGATGCGGGCGAGCATGCCGACCACGGCCTGGCAGATCGCGGCGTCGTTGACGTAGCGATCGTTCGGGCAATCCATGGTGACTTCGAAGCCGTCGGGATAGCCGGCTTCGGTCAAGAGCTTCTTGGCGCCATCAGGATCGAATTTCGGCCGCGTGAAGTCCTTCGAGAGCGCGAACAGTTCGGGCGCGATCATCAGCGCCGACGGCGTCGACAGCCCGCGCATGACGCGCGTCTTGATCAGCTCGACGTCGATTGCCTTGTAGAAGGCCTCGCGGACGCGGACGTCCTTGAACGGGTTCTTGCCCTTGATGTTGGAGTAGAGCAGCTCGTCGCGCACCATGTCGAAGCCGATGAAGATGGTGCGCAGCTCCGGCCCCTTCAGCACCTGGGCATTCGGGCTCGCATCGACGCGGGCGATATCCTGGATCGGCACCGGCTCGATGACGTCGACCTCGCCCGAGAGCAGGGCGGCGACGCGGGTGGCGTCGGAGGCGATCGGGGTGAAGATGATCTCCTTCAGGTTACCATCCACCTTGCCCCAGTAATTGGGATTGGCCTTGAACACGGTCTTCACGCCGGGCTGATGGCTCTCGATGGTGAAGGGGCCGGTGCCGTTCTCGTGCAGCGCCGCGTAGCTCGGCGAGGTCGCGGACACCGGCGTCGGCTCGACGGCGTTGTTCGCCTCGGCCCACTTCTTGTCCATGATGTACCAGACGTCCCACGCATTATGCAGGATGGGATTGGGCGAGGGCAGGATGAAATCGACCGTATAGTCGTCGACCTTCACGACTTTGACGTCGGGCGCCAGGCGCGTCTGCATGTTGGAGTTCTTGTTGCGGACACGGTCGGCGGAGAACAGCACGTCGTCGGCGGTAAAGGGGTCGCCGTTATGGAATTTGACGCCCTTGCGCAAGTGGAAGCGCCAGCGGGTCGGCTCCGGCGTCTCCCAGCTTTCCGCCAGCGCCGGGATGATCTTCAGATCCTTGTCGCGCGCGGTCAGGCCTTGATAGACGTGGCCGAGATGGGCGTGGGTGGTGGACTCGTTCAGCGAGTAGGGATCGAGCGACTTCAGGTCGCCCTGGTTGGCGTAGCGCAGTGTCTGGGCGGAGGCCGGCAGCGACGCGCAGGCAAGAATAGCGATGGTGGTCGCAGCAAAAAGACTTCGGCGTACCGACATAGTGATCGTGTCCCCTGTTGAATCCCGCCGTAAGTTGTCTCTTCGGCTGGTATACTTTGCATGTTGCCCAGACTTGCCGGGCGGCGCAAGCGCGATTTCCCCAAGCACTTGAACCGGTTTGCGGTGCAGTGTCGCAAGCAACCGGGCGTCAGCATAAGCGGATGATGTCACCTTCAGACATTCAACTTTCGGCGTGACGAAAGCCGGAACTGAAGCAACCGAAGTGGGCCACCGCGACACGTGTACGGATGGTGAACCTGCTTACTTGCCGGGGGGCCTGGCAGAGAGGACGGTTTGGTTGACCATAACGGATGATTGAGGCTGACTGGGTCCGGAAGGCCCGGCCGGTCGCTTGCGTGACTCACCCTGCCGCGGTGATACTGAAGCGGGTCAGGCGAATTGAGGAGGCGGAGATGAAGGTAAACGTCGAGATAGATTGTACGCCCCTCGAAGCACGGCAGTTCTTCGGCCTGCCTGACGTCCAGCCGATGCAGACCGCCGTGATGGACAAGCTGCAGCAGCAGATGGTCTCGAACATCGAGAAGATCTCGCCGGAATCGCTGATGCAGAGCTGGTTCACCTTCGATCCCAAGATCGCCGAGCGCTTCCAGGACATGTTCGTGGCCATGGCCGGTCTTGGCGGGATGACCAAGAAGGACAAGAAATAGGGCCGCGATGAACGGGAGCGCTGCCGTGACCGAACGACGATTGCGTGCGCCGAGCCTGCTCCTGATGCTGGCCGAAGGGCGCAGCCTGCTCGAGCTCAATTCGAGCCTGCTGCTGTCGCCGCTATTGATGCAGGCGCCGAAGGGCGATGGCCATCCGGTGCTGGCACTGCCGGGCTTCCTCGCCAGCGACCTCTCGATGGCCCCATTGCGGCGCTATCTGAAGGCGCTCGGCTACGACACCCACGCCTGGAACATGGGCCGCAATTTCGGCGGCGTCGGCAGCAAGCGCGGCGCGTTGCGCGATCTCGTGAAGCGGATCCACGAGTCCACCGGGCGCAAGGTCTCGATCGTCGGCTGGAGCCTCGGCGGCGTCTATGCGCGCGACCTCGCCGTGCAACTGCCTGACATGGTGCGCTCGATCATCACGCTCGGCAGTCCGTTCGCCGACGACATCCGCGCCACCAACGCGACGCGGCTCTATGAGCTGCTGTCCGGCGAGGGGATCGATGACATCCCGCAGATCCGCGAGGCGATCGCCGGCGACATGCCGGTGCCGACCACCTCGATCTATTCCCGTACCGATGGCATCGTGAACTGGCACACCAGCCTGGTTCGGGCGTCCGCGACCGCGGAGAATATCGAGGTGCATTTCGCGAGCCATGTCGGCCTCGGCGTCAACCCAGCGGCGCTGTGGGCGATCGCCGACCGCCTGGCACTGCCTGAGGGCGAGTTCAGGCCGTTCGACCCGGCCGGCCCCTTTGCCATTGCTTATGGGCGGCCAGAAAATGCACTATCCTGACCGAAGCGCGCCGGGATCAGGATCAACGGGATCAGGATCAATCCTCGTGCTATAGGTTGTGTCGGGCATGATCCTCGCCGAGAGCCGGTATGGCTTTTTCGGATCATGCTCCAGGTAACGAGAAGCGCCGCCAAGGCGCCCCGCGTGAGTCATTCTCGGGAGGAAATCAATGAGTGAAGCAAAAAAGCTGTCCTCGCTGGACGCATCGTTTCTGTATCTGGAGACGCCGGAAATGCCGATGCATGTCGGCAGCATGGCGATCTTCCGCCTGCCGGACGGCTACAAGGGCGACTTCTTCGAAGAATTCAAGGCGATGATCGCCTCGCGGCTGCATATCGCGCCGATCCTGAAAGCGCGCCTGCAGAAGGCGCCGCTCGACATCGATCATCCGTCCTGGGTCGAGGACGACCAGTTCGACATCGACCGCCACATCTTCCGCGCGTCTCTCCCGGCGCCGCGCGACCGCGCCACGCTGGAGCGGATCGTCGGCTGGATGCATGCCAAGCTGTTGAACCGCGCCCGTCCGCTCTGGGAGTTCTACGTCTTTGAGGGCATGAAGGACAACGAGATCGGTCTCTATTCCAAGATGCACCATGCCTGCATCGACGGCGGCGCTGGCGCTGCGCTGACCAGCATGATCTACGACATCAGCCCGGTGCCGCGGGAGGTCGATCCGCCGACCGCGAAGAAGGTGGCGCCGGAGCCGCGCGACATCGCCGCCAATCTGATCGATTCCTATCAGGCGCTGTGGACCCAGCCGTTCGATGCGTCGACTGCCCCGAAGACGCTGGAGCTGCCGCGCTCGGGCAAGAGCGACCTCGGCTCGATCCTGTTCGACAATTTCATGTTCCAGATCGAGAACGCGGTGAAGTTCGCCAGCAGCGTGCCGACCGTGATGAAGAGCCTGTCGGATGTCGTCGCGAAGGTGGCCGACCCCAAGTCGCGCGAGAGCCTGCAATCGATGTCCTCGCCGCCGACCATCCTCAACAAGGCGATCTCGTCGGAGCGCAGTTTTTCCGGAACCTCGATCTCGCTGTCGCGGGCCAAGGCGGTGGCGAAAGCGTCCGGCGGCAAGCTCAACGACGTCGTGCTGGCGCTCGCCTCCGGTGTGGTGCGGCGCTATCTGATCAGCCAGGGCGCTCTGCCGAACAAGTCGCTGACGGCGGGCGTCCCGATCTCGCTCCGCGAGGAGGGCAATGCCGACTCCAACAACCAGGTGTTCGGCATGATCTGCTCGATCGCGACCGATATCGAGGATCCCCGGAAGCGGCTCGAGACCATCATCGCGCAGTCGACCAAGTCGAAGGAGATGTCGCATCCGCTGCGCGCGCTGATGCCGCAGGTCTCCAACATCTCGATGCTGGGTACGCCGATCCTGGTGCAGATCATGGCGCTGCTCTACAGCCGGTCGGACCTGTCCAATGTGCTGCCGCCCGCCATCAACATCACCGTCTCCAACGTGCCGGGGCCGCGGCAGACGCTGTATGCCGCCGGCGCCGAGCTCCTGCACATCTTCCCGGTCTCGATCTCGACCCACGGTGTCGCGCTCAACATCACCGTGCAGAGCTATCGTGACCAGCTCGATTTCGGCTTCATCGTGGGCGCCAACATCATTCCCCATGTGCAGGTGATGTGCGACATGCTGCCGCTCGAGTTCGACGAACTGGAGGCTGCGTTCGCGCCGCCGCCTGCGGACATCAAGGGCGCGGCGGAATAGGGTCATAGCCATGATTGACATGCCGCCGCTGCAGTTCGCGGAGACGAACGGAATCCGCATGGGCTATTACGATGCGGGCCCGAAGACCGACACGCCGCCGGTGGTGCTGTGCCATGGCTGGCCGGAGCTGGCGTTTTCCTGGCGCCACCAGATCAAGGCGCTGAGCGAGGCCGGCATCCGCGTCATCGCGCCGGACCAGCGCGGCTACGGCGCGACCGACCGGCCCGAGCCGGTCGAAGACTACGACATGGAGCATCTGACCGGCGATCTGGTCGGGCTGCTCGATCACCTCAAGATCGACAAGGCGATCTTCGTCGGCCACGACTGGGGCGGCTTCGTCGTCTGGCAGATGCCGCTGCGGCATCCGTCGCGGGTCGCCGGCGTGGTCGGCGTCAACACCCCGCATTGGGACCGCGCGCCGGCCGATCCGATCGCGCTGTTCCGTCAGCGCTTCGGCGACAAGATGTATATCGTTCAGTTCCAGGATCCCGCGCGCGAGCCGGACAGGATCTTCGGCAGCCGGGTCGAGCAGACTTTCGATGCCTTCATGCGCAAGCCGGTCGCGCGTCCTCCGGGCACGCCGGAGGAGAAGCCGATCGCCGGCGTCGGCGCTTCGGCGCGGGTCAATCTGGCGTTTCCGCAGATGATCGCGAATTACGATGCCAAGCACGATCCGCGCACGCCGATCCTGTCGGCGGAGGAGAAGAAGGTGTTCGTCGACACCTTCACCAAAACCGGCTTCACCGGCGGCATCAACTGGTATCGCAACTTCACCCGCAACTGGCGGCGTGCCGAGGGGCTGGACCACACCATCCACGTGCCCGCGCTGATGATCATGGCCGAGAACGACGCGGTGCTGCCGCCCTCGGCCGCCGACGGCATGGAGAAGTTGATCGCGGACCTCGAGAAATACCTGGTCCGGGACAGCGGCCATTGGACGCAGCAGGAAAAGCCCGAAGAAGTCAGCGGCAAGCTGATCGAGTGGCGTAGAAAACGGTTTGGGTAATTCTCACGCCGTCATTGCGAGGAGCGTAAGCGACGAAGCAATCCATATCTCCGCTTGCGGCACGATGGATTGCTTCATAGCGGAGTTTATCATCCGGCCCGCCGAGGGCGGGACCGGGTGGCTCGCAATGACGGCGGAATAACAGACAGGCTTAGGGGAGAGACTGCGACAATGGCGTCCGGCAACAAATTGGCTCCGATTCCGCATCCGCCGACAAAACCGGTGGTCGGCAACATGTTGTCGCTGGATTCGACCGCGCCGGTGCAGCATCTGGTCAAGCTCTCCAAGGAGCTCGGGCCGATCTTCTGGTTGGACATGATGGGCGCGCCGATCGTGATCGTGTCCGGTCACGATCTGGTCGACGAGCTCTCCGACGAGAAGCGCTTCGACAAGGCAGTGCGCGGCTCGCTGCGCCGGGTGCGCGCGGTCGGCGGCGACGGCCTGTTCACGGCCGACACCAAGGAGCCGAACTGGAGCAAGGCGCACAACATCCTGATGCAGCCGTTCGGCAACCGCGCCATGCAGTCGTATCACCCGAGCATGGTCGATATCGCCGAGCAGCTGGTGAAGAAGTGGGAGCGGCTCAACGCCGACGAGGAGATCGACGTCGTCCACGACATGACGGCGCTGACGCTGGACACGATCGGCCTGTGCGGCTTCGACTACCGTTTCAACTCGTTCTACCGCAGGGATTACCACCCCTTCGTGGAATCGCTGGTGCGTTCGCTCGAGACCATCATGATGACCCGCGGCCTGCCGCTGGAAAATCTCTGGATGCAGAAGCGGCGCAAGACGCTCGGCGAGGACGTCGCCTTCATGAACAAGATGGTCGACGAGATCATCGCCGAACGGCGCGGCGGGGGCGGTGATACCGACGGCAAGAAGGACATGCTGGCGGCGATGATGACCGGCGTCGACCGCTCGACCGGCGAGCAGCTCGATGACGTCAACATCCGCTACCAGATCAACACTTTCCTGATCGCGGGCCACGAGACCACCTCCGGTCTGTTGTCGTGCACGATCTACGCGCTGCTGAAGCATCCGGACGTGCTGAAGAAGGCCTATGAGGAGGTCGACCGCGTTCTCGGGCCCGACGTCAACGCGCGGCCGACCTATCAGCAGGTCACCCAGCTCACCTACATCACGCAATGCCTGAAGGAAGCGCTGCGGCTATGGCCGCCGGCGCCGGCCTATGGCATCGCGCCGCTCACTGATGAGAGCATCGGCGGCGGCAAGTACAAGCTCCGGAAGAACACCTTCATCACCGTCCTGGTGATGGCGCTGCATCGCGATCCCTCGGTGTGGGGCCCGCACCCCGACAAGTTCGATCCCGAGAATTTCAGTCGCGAGGCCGAGGCCAAACGCCCGATCAACGCCTGGAAGCCGTTCGGCAACGGCCAGCGCGCCTGCATCGGCCGGGGCTTTGCGATGCATGAGGCGGCGCTGGCGATCGGCATGATCCTCCAGCGCTTCAAGCTGATGGACATCCATCGCTACCAGATGCACCTGAAGGAGACCCTGACGGTCAAGCCCGACGGCTTCAAGATCAAGGTGCGCGCGCGCGACGACAGGGATCGCGGCGAGTTCGCTGGCGCGACCGGCACAGCTGCCGTCACGCCGCAAGCGCCGCGCGCGCCGGTCGCGCGTCCCGGCCACAACACGCCGATGCTGGTGCTGTACGGCTCCAATCTCGGCTCGTCCGAGGAACTGGCGACGCGCATGGCGGACCTCGCCGAGATCAACGGCTTCGCCACGCGGCTCGGCGCGCTCGACGACTATGTCGGCAAGCTGCCGGAAGAGGGCGGCGTGCTGATCATCTGCGCCTCCTACAATGGCGCCGCGCCCGACAACGCCACGCAGTTCGTGAAATGGCTCGACAGCGACCTGCCGAAGGATGCGTTTGCGAAAGTGCGCTACGCCGTGTTTGGTTGCGGCAACAGCGATTGGGCCGCGACCTATCAATCGGTGCCGCGCTACATCGACGAGCAGCTGTCGGCGCATGGTGGCCGCGCGGTCTATCCGCGCGGCGAGGGCGATGCGCGCAGCGATCTCGACGGCCAGTTCCAGAAATGGTTCCCCGAGGCTGCGAAAGTTGCGACCAAGGAATTCGGCATCGACTGGAATTTCACCCGCACCGCCGAGGACGAGCCGCTCTATGCGATCGAGCCGGTGGCGCAGGGCGCGGTCAACACCATCGTCACCCAAGGCGGCGCGGTGCCGATGAAGGTGCTGGCGAACTCCGAGCTGCAGAACAAGGAGGGCGCGCATCCGTCCGACCGCTCGACGAGGCATATCGAGGTCGAGCTGCCCGCGGGCCTGAACTATCGCGTCGGCGATCACCTCAGCGTGGTGCCGCGCAACGATCCGACCCTGGTGGATTCGGTCGCGCGGCGCTTCGGCTTCCTGCCGGCCGACCAGATCCGCCTGCAGGTCTCCGAAGGCCGCCGCGCGCAACTGCCGGTCGGTAACGCCGTGTCGGTCGGGCGTCTCTTGACCGAATTCGTCGAGCTGCAGCAGGTTGCGACCCGCAACCAGATCAAGATCATGTCGGAGCACACGCGCTGCCCGATGACCAAGCCGAAGCTCGTGGCCTATGTCGGCGACGACGACGCCTCCGCGGAGCGCTACCGCACCGAGGTCCTCGCAAAACGCAAATCGGTGTTCGACCTGCTGGAGGAGTATCCGGCCTGCGAGCTGCCGTTCCACATCTATCTCGAAATGCTCTCGTTGCTGGCGCCGCGCTATTACTCGATCTCGTCGTCACCGGCTGATGAGGCGCAGCGCTGCAGCGTCACGGTCGGAGTCGTCGAAGCTCCGGCGAGCTCCGGCCGCGGCATCTATCGCGGCGTCTGCTCGAACTACATGGCGCGCCGCCGTGCCGGCGACACCATCCACGCCACGGTGAAGGAAACCAAAGCCGGCTTCCGCCTGCCCGACGACAACAATGTGCCGATCATCATGATCGGCCCCGGCACGGGCCTTGCGCCCTTCCGCGGCTTCCTGCAGGAGCGCGCCGCGCGGAAGGCCAAGGGTGCCAGCCTCGGACCTGCGATGCTGCTGTTCGGTTGCCGTCATCCCGAGCAGGATTTCCTCTATGCCGACGAGCTGAAGGGTTTTGCGGCGGACGGCATCTGCGATCTCCACACCGCCTTCTCGCGCGCCGATGGGCCGAAGACCTATGTGCAGCACGTGCTCGCCGCGCAGAAGGATCGGGTCTGGCAGCTGATCGAGCAGGGCGCCGTGATCTATGTCTGCGGCGACGGCGGCAAGATGGAGCCCGACGTCAAGGCCGCACTGATGGCGATCTATCGCGAGCGCAAGGGCACCGATGAGGCCGCAGCGTCACGCTGGATCGAGGAGATGGGCGCCAAGAACCGCTACGTGCTCGACGTCTGGGCGGGCGGGTAGCCGCCAATCCTAGCGTTGTAGGGTGGGCAAAGCGCAGCGTGCCCACCATCGCGAGCACACCGTGGATGGTGGGCAAGGCGCAAACGCGCCTTTGCCCACCCTACATCTTTGTGGCCCGGATTGCGCTTCGCTCCATCCGGTCCACGCGCTAAACCTGCTTATTCACTTTCCCGCATCATCCGCGCGCCCTTTCACGATCCATCGCGTGACCAGGAAGGTCACCAGGATAAGTCCGATCGGTGCGGACATAAGAAATGGATTCGTGATCCCTTCGGCCGCCAGGCGCTGCATGATCACGGGAGCGAGAAACGCCGCCGTCATGGTCGCGAGGCCTTCCCAGGGAGACATGACCACCAATATTCGTTCCACGCTGATGAAGAAGAAGGGCATCAGGAAGAGTGATAGCGCCAGGCCCGCAGCCAAGGCCTGCCATAACGGCGGCGTCGCACGGTCGCTGATCGTAATGATGTTGAATACAAGGATATTCCCGAGCACGATGCAGACCACCGTAGCCGCGACAGCAAAACGGGGTTGGTCAGTCCCCAGCATGAACCTCAGAACACGCCGACCAAGCGGCATCTTCCCACCAGGTGTCGACATTTCCCGACGCGCCTCTCATCTGGAACAGTGACCTGCGAAAACGACCACAAGCCTGGCAGGCCATCGTCGTATGGTCACTTATTCAGTCGGGCGCCGTGATATAAGTCACACGGCGATCATCCGAGAGGCCCGGAACGACGGGCTACAGGCAAGGGTCGCTCAGAACATCGTATTGTTGTTCGCCGGGTTCTCCGGGACCGGCTGCACGACGTCCCAGTGCTCGACGATCTTGCCGTTCTCCAGCTTGAAGATGTCGACGATGGCGTTGCCGCGCGTGCCGGGTTCGCGGACGGCATGGACGTGCAGGATCACGTAGTCGCCGTCGACGAAGGAGCGCTTGATCTCGCTGTGTGAGTTCGGAAACTTTTCGCGCAGGAAGCCGATGAACTTCTTGAAGCCCTCGGGGCCGTCGGCGGCATTCGGATTGTGCTGCACGTAGCGGTCGCCGACATAGGCCAGCGCGGCGTCGGCATCCTTCTGATTCAGGCCCTTTTCATAGAACGCCAGCACGGCCTTGCGGTTGGCTTCCTGCTGGGCCTCGTTGGCAGCGGCCATGGCGCCGGTCGAAGCGAGCGCCAGCAGGATCGCCGCCGACAGGCCTGCCCGTAGTGCGAACTTGTTCGTCATCTGAAACTCCGTGGTGACCGATCGCGTCTCTCGCGTCGTCGCCTGTATAGAAGCCGCGCCTGACGGCCGGAAGAACGTACCGGGAGGTGACAAGGTTACCAAACGGACACCGGCGTCGCGCGCTTGCGAGGCGGCCATGCTACAAGCCGTCCCATGATTCCCTGGGAAAAGATCGACACCGCCCGCATCCCTGGCACCACGGACGAACTCCGCCTGATGCGCCGCGGCAAGGAGTTCTCGATCAAGCTCGGCACCAACGAGCTGATGAACAGCCGCCTGTCGGGCTCGGAAGCCGCACTCGCGACGCTTGCGGCCAAACGCATCGAGAAGGTCGCAGCACCCAAGGTCCTGATCGGCGGCCTCGGCATGGGCTTCACGTTGCGCGCCGCGCTCGCCGTGCTCGGAGCCAAGGCCAGGATCACGGTTTCCGAACTGGTGCCCGAAGTGGTCGCTTGGGCCAAAGGGCCCATGGCGGAGATCCATGGCGACAGCCTGAGCGATCCCCGCGTGCGCATCGAGGAGGTCGATGTCGCTGCTGTGATCGATCGGCATCCGGCCGGCTTCGATGCGATCCTGCTCGACGTCGACAACGGGCCGGAAGGGCTGACCCGCAAGGCCAATGACGCGCTCTATGGTCCGGCTGGATTGCGGGCGGCGCATGATGCGCTGCGACCGCACGGCGTGCTGGCGGTCTGGTCGTCGGGCCCGCATCCGAATTTTACGAAGCGGCTGCGCAGTGCCGGCTTCGATGCGAGTGAAGTCGCGGTGCGTGCCACCGGCCGCGGCGGCGGCTCACGGCATGTGATCTGGATTGCAACAAGATCGTAGCCCGGATGGAGCGCAGCGTAATCCGGGGCCGGACCATCCGCGGATCGACTTTCCCGGATTGCGCTGCGCTCCATCCGGGCTACGAAGCTACGAAGCTTACGCCGCCTTCGCGGCCGCGCCATGCGCGTGCTTGTCGATGGCGTCGATGATCTGCGGCCACATCGGGATCGGCAACGCGTGGCCCATGCCGTCGATCATCAGAAGCTTGGCTCCCGGGATCGAGGCCGCGGTGTCCTTGCCGCCTTCGGGGCGGACCAGCGGATCGACGGTGCCGTGGATCACCAGCGTCGGCACCTTCACGTTGCGCAGGCGCTCCTTGCGGCTGCCGGAGGCGAGCACGGCACGGAGCTGGCGGCCGACGCCGGCCGGATTGAGCCCGCGCTCATAGGTCCGCTCGGCGCGGCCGCGATCGGCAGCCTCGTCCTCGGGGAACGAGCCGACGCGCAGGATTTTCCAGGTTTTTGCAAAACGCTCGAAATACTCTTCCTTGGTTGCCGGCGGCGGCGCCATCAGCATCGCGGCGGCCTCGCGGGTCGGCGGCGGCACCTTGGGATTGCCCGTGGTCGACATGATCGAGGTCAGCGAGCGCACGCGCTCGGGGAAGCTGATCGCGACCTCCTGGGCGATCATGCCGCCCATGGAGGCGCCGACCAGATGCGCCGAGCGGATGCCGAGCGTGTCCATCAGCCCGACGGTGTCGCGGGCCATGTCGATCAGCTTGTAGGGAGCCGCGACCGGAATCCTCAGGAAGCGCAGCTTCAGCAGCTCGACCGGCGTCAGGCGCTTGCCGCCGGTCATGCGTTGGGATTTGCCGATGTCGCGGTTGTCGAAGCGGATCACGCGAAAACCGCGCGCGGCGAGCTGTCGACAGAAGTCGTCGTCCCAATGGATCATCTGGGCGCCGAGGCCCATGATCAAGAGCAGCGGTTCCGCATTGGCGTCGCCAAAGATCTCGTAGCAGATCTCGATGCCATTGGCTTTGGCGATCTGCGGCGGCTGATGGGCAAGCGAGGTCACGGACATCCCCTGATGGTATCGCGGTCAGCCTGTATGGCACGCTTTGACGCGGTGCAGAAGGGAAAGGCTCTTGTTTTGACGCGTTTTCTTCACGCGAACCGGAATCCACTTCGCTTGAAAACGCTATGGGATGCCTGCGTCCACTGCGCGCTGTTGACCGATCCACGGCAACGGTGTCGTATGGTGCAAAGACTGAGGAAGCGTGACAAGCGCTCGACTTTGATTTTGGAGGAGCGCCGCAATGGCCGACAAGGGCAACGACCCTGCCGTGATCTGGCAGACAATGATTGGCGAGATGGAGAAGGGATTCAACTCCTTTGCCAACCAGGCGATGGCGTCGCCGGAATTTTCCAAAATCATGAACCAGGCCGGCGGTGCCGCGGCTGGCGCACAGAAGCAGTTCGGCGAGATGATGGAGAAGTACCTCCTTTCCATGAACCTGCCGAGCCGGGCGCAACTCGTCGGCATGGCCGAGCGCATTCAGGCGATCGAGGGCCAGCTCAACGAGATCAAATCGTTGCTGCAGCAGGTGCACCACAATTCGCTGGCGCCGGAAGGCGGTTACGGCATGACGCCGCGTCCGCCGCGCACCAGGCAGCCGCCGCCGGAGGGAGAGAAGAAATGAACGCTCCCACAGGATTCGATTTCGCCTCGATCTCGGAGCGGGTGCAGACCGAGGTGCAGCGCGCGATCCAGCGCAGCATCAAGGGCGTCGAGTATTTCTCGACCTCGGGACCCACGCTCGGCTCGACGCCGAAGGACGTGCTGCATTCGCGCGGCACCATGAACCTCTATCACTACCGGTCGCAGGCCAGCGAAGTCTATCGCGTGCCGGTGCTGATCGTGATGGCCACCACCAATCGCGGCTATATCCTCGACATGGTGCCCGGCATGAGCTTCATCGAGTTCATGCTCAAGCGCGGCTACGACGTCTACATGCTGGACTGGACCGCGCCGAAGCCGGAGGAGAAGTCGCTTCGCATGGAGGACTATGTCCTCGACTTCATCCCGGACTCGATCCGCCGCGTGCAGCAGGATTCCGGCGAGAAGGAGGTCTCGGTCATCGGCTATTGCTTCGGCGGCGTGCTGTCGCTGCTGTATGGCTCGATCTTCCACGACGGGCCGATGAAGAACCTGATCTGCTTCACCACGCCGATCGACTTCCGCGAGATGAAGCTGTTCTCGAACTTCTCCGACCGCCGCTATTTCGACGTCGATCGCCTGATCGACAGTACCGGCAACATGCCGCCCGAGCTTATCCTGCAGTCGTTCGACATGCTGCGGCCGGCCTCGCGCGCCGCCGGCCAGATCCAGCTCTGGGACAACATCTGGAACGACGAGTTCGTCAAATCCTACCGGATGTTCGACCGTTGGGCGTCCGACATCCTGCCGCTGGCGGGCGAATATTTCCGCACCATCACCAAGGACCTGATGTGGGACAACAAGCTCTACAACGACACCATGACGGTCGGCGGGCACGAGGCGAAGCTCGAGAACATCAAGGTGCCGTTGCTGCACGCGGTCGCCGAGCACGATCACATCGTGCCCTATGATGCGGCCAAGCACCTGATCACCAAGATCGGCTCTGAAGACAAGGAAGAGGTGATGCTCAAGGGCGGTCACGTCTCCCTCGTCGCCGGCGCCAATGCGATCAAGCGGCTGTGGCCGAAACTGGATACCTGGTTGGGCAAGAGATCGACCTAGTCGATCGGGATCAAGAGAGTGACATGACCGAACAACGTTCCTATCCGCGTCACGTCAAGACGGACGCCGGCGACATCGAATTCCGCCTGATGTCGCGCGCCGACGAAGCGGCCGTGCTGGAGTTCGCGCAAAAGCTGCCGACCCACGACCTGCTGTTCCTGCCGCGCAACATCAGCCAGCCCAAGGTGCTGTCGGCCTGGATCCACGAGATCGAGCGCGGCGACATCACGAGCCTTCTGGCCGTGAAGGGTGGCAAGGTGGTCGGCTGCGGCACGCTGGTGCGCGATCCCCACTCCTGGTCCACCCATGTCGGCGAGATCCGGATGGTGGTGTCGCAGGACGTGCGCGGGCAGGGCGTCGGCCGGGCGCTGTCGCAGGAGACCTTCGCCATTGCCCTCGGGGCGGGGCTGGAGAAGCTGTCGGTGCAGATGACGGTCGACCAGCAGGCGGCGATCGCGCTGTTCGAGAGCCTCGGCTTCAAGGCCGAGGCCCTGCTGCGCGACCACGTCCGGGACGTCGGCGGCAAGAAGCACGACATCGTCGTGCTCGGGCACAATGTGGCGCTGGTTGCGGCACAGATGGAGGCCTACGGGCTGCCGGGCGCCGTTCAATAGTCATATAATACTGCTTTTTGCCCGTTCCGTGGGCAATCTGCTGGAAATTTACGCTCATCACAGATTTGTGACTTTGCGACGCAACATGAATGTTGCGGCGCACAATCAATTGTGGCACAACACTTTTGCCCCGGGCCAATCCGGACGGGGTGAGCCCATAGCTCAAACCCTGAGGATGGAGAGACCCCAATGACCACCGAAACCAACCCCGTGCTCGACAGCGTCAAGCAAGCCTTCGCCCCCGTCACCGAGGCGTTCACCAAGCTCCAGAACATGGAAGTTCCGGAAGCCGCCCGTGAGTTCGTGAAGAAGCAGGCCGAGACCGCCAAGACCCGCGCTGCCGATGCCTATGCCGGCTCCGAGAAGCTGACCGCCGCGATCGAGTCCGCTGTTGCCGGTTCGGTGACCGAGACCGCCAAGATCAGCCGCAACATCCAGCAGGCGATCTACCAGGACGCCGAGGCGTTCTTCTCGGGCATCGACAAGCTCGCGTCCGCCAAGTCGTTCAGCGAAGCCGCCCAGATCCAGTCGGAGCTGGTCCGTGCACGCGGCGAAGTGCTCGTCTCGCGCGCCAAGGCCACCTCTGAGTATCTCGGCAAGCTCGTCGCCGACGGTGCCAAGAACGCCCAGGACAACTTTGCCAAGGTCTACGGCAAGACCGCCTGATCGCGTTGATCCGACCAACTGCCCAATTCGAAGGCCCGCTTAGGCGGGCCTTCTTTTTGTGGCCTGCTGCCCCACATCAGGGGTGCCTGCCCCTCATGGTGAGGAGGCGCTTCAGCGCCATCTCGAACCACGAGGCCACGATCCGGGCCTCATCCTTCGAGACGCGGCGAAGGCGCCGCTCCTTGAGGATGAGGGTTTGTCCTCGAAAGCCTTCATGACCCTTCCCGCCACCTTCATCGCAACGCCTGCCGACGTCGAACGCGCGGCGGAGCTTCGTCGGGTGAAGTGGCTGGCGACCGGCCTGCTGGCCGCGACCTTTGCGGTCTTCATCGCGGCCAGGACGCTGCTGCCGGTGCATCCCGTGTTCGGCTTCATCGCAGCCTTTGCCGAAGCCGCGACCATCGGCGGGCTCGCCGACTGGTACGCCGTCGTCGCGCTGTTCAAGCGGCCGCTGGGCCTGCCGATCCCGCACACGGCGATCATCCAGAGCAACCAGCAGCGCATCGCCGAAAAGCTCGGCGAATTCATCGAGCAGAATTTTCTGGAATCCGGCCCGGTCGAGGCCAAGCTGCGCCAGATCGATTTCGGCACCTTCATCGCGGACTGGCTGCGCGACCGCAAACGCGCGGAGGATCTCGCGCGCTTCGTGCTGCGGCTGTTGCCGGAGGCCTTCTCGGCAACGGAGACGTCGGGACTGATGCAGTTCATCACCCGCCGCGTCACCACGCAGCTGCTCTCGATCGACCTGGCGCCGCTTGCGGCCGGCGCGCTGCGCGGCTTCGTCCAGGAGGGCAAGCACGAGGGCCTGCTCGACGACATCCTGCGCGTCATGCATCGCACGCTGACGCAGGAAGAGACCATGGCCGTAATCCGCGACAAGGTGCGCGCGGAGATGCCGACGCTGTTGAAGCTCTATCGCGCCGATCGTTTTGTGGTGAACCGCATCATCGCGTCTGCCACGAAATTCTTCGAGGAGGTGCAGGGCGATCCCAACCATCCGTTCCGCGGCGAGTTCGATCGCATGCTGCTGTCGTTCGTCGAGCGGCTCGGCAGCGACAAGGCGTTTGCCGAACGCATCGACGGCCTGAAGCGCGACCTGATCGCGCGGCCGGAGGTCGCCAATCTCGGCCGCACCATCTGGGCCAACGCAAAGGACTTCATCGAACGCAGCGCCACGGGCGAGTCGCAGGTGTTGATGCAGCAGCTGTCGCGGATGTTCGTCGAGGCGGGCGAGGCGATCGCGGGAGATGCCGAGTTGCGCGGCGAGATCAACCGCGGCCTGGTCGCGATCCTGCGCACCGTGGTCGCCGAGCAGAAGAGCGGCGTCTCGACGTTCATCGCCGATCAGATGAAGGCCTGGGACATGGAGCAGTTGCTACAGCTGCTCGAGATCAATGTCGGCAAGGACCTGCAATACATCCGCTTCAACGGCTCGCTGATCGGTGGGCTTGCCGGGCTCGCACTTTACACGCTGGAATATGCGCTGCGGCTGCTGTGACCGATAAAGCACGACTATGATCTTACCTGTGACAAGTAAGACTTTTGCGGGTTGCAATAAACAAAACGGTTCCCTAGCTTTTTACGACAGATTGTTGCGCTGCGGAACGATTCCACATCGCTGGCGTCGATCTGGTTGACCCGATCTTGGGTTGGATATGGCCGGCTGCCGCGACGTCAGGGGCCGGTCAGAACAGGAGCTGGAATGTCCGTAGCTGCGCAGACCCTTGCCCCGCCCTCCAGGACGCTGATGTTTCTGGAAGGTCGCGCGATCCACGAACTCGGTGCCTTCCTTGGCGCACTGCCGCTGTTGAGCCTCGCCCCGCGTGGCGATGGCCACCCGGTGCTGGTGCTGCCGGGTCTGGTCGCCTCCGACATGTCGACGCGCCCGCTGCGCAGTTTCCTGAGAAGCAAGGGCTATGTCGTCAGCGGCTGGCGGCAGGGGCGCAATCTCGGTCTGCGTCACGGTGTGCAGAACGCCATGGTCGATCTGCTGCAGGAATTGAACGACACCCATGGCCGCAAGGTCTCCCTCGTCGGCTGGAGCCTCGGCGGCCTCTATGCGCGCCAGCTCGCCAAGATGATGCCGGAGCGCGTGCGCCAGGTGATCACGCTCGGCAGTCCGTTTGCCGCCGGTCCCAAGGCGACCAACGCCTGGCGCGTCTACGAGATGGCCAGCGGCCGTCGCGCCGACGAAGAGGATGCCCGGTTCGGCGGCTCGCTCGCCGGCGCGCCGCCGGTGCCGACCACCGCGATCTTCAGCCGCACCGACGGCATCTGCGCCTGGCAGGGCTGTCGCGAGCAGACCTCCTCGATGTCCGAGAGCATCGAAGTCGAGAGCAGCCATTGCGGCATGGGCCATCACCCCGCCGCGGTCTACGCAGTCGCCGATCGCCTCGCACAGAAGGAAGGCGAGTGGTCCCCCTTCGACCGCGGCGGCTGGCGCAGCATCGTGTATCCGGATCCGAATCGCTGAGGCGCGACGCTCTTCCTTCACCTCTCCCCGCCCTTCTGCGGGGAGAGGTCGAAATTCGCGCAGCGAGTTTCGGGTGAGGGGCGTGGCAGGCTACGACCTCAAGCTCGCAGTTTGCCGAATGGTCGCTCGCGGAGTCGGAGCGGCCTCTCGTATGGCGTGGCCGTGCATGGCCCCTCACCCGGATCGCCCGAGGGCGATCCGACCTCTCCCCGTGAAGAACGGGGAGAGGTGAAGTAAGACCGCCCGCATTGTCGCCATCCGACAAATCGCGGTATGCCTTGACGCATGCCGCAGCCGCTTGACCGGATCATCGACCAATTGAAGCGCGAGCCGTCGCGCACGGGATCGATCGTGATCACCGTGTTCGGCGACGCCATCGTGCCGCGCGGCGGCTCGGTGTGGCTCGGCACGCTGCTGGAATTCTTTGCCTCCCTCGACATCGACGGCAATGTGGTGCGCACCGCGATGTCGCGCCTTGCCGCCGACGGCTGGCTCGAGCGCAGCAAGGTCGGCCGCAACAGCTTCTATCGGCTGAACGCCAAGGGCCGTCACACCTTCGATACCGCGACGAAGCACATCTACGATCCGCCGCCGTCGGACTGGACCGGCCGCTTCGAGCTCTTGCTGATCGGCAATGCCGACGATCGCGATGCCGCGCGCGAGGCCCTGAAGAATGCCGGCTTCGGCAGTCCGCTGCCCGGCGTGTTCGTCGCGCCGTCGGGCGCGCCGATTCCCGATGAGGCTGCGGGCGCGATCAGGCTTGAAGTCTCCGCGGAGGATGACAGCGGCCGGCGCCTGCTCAGCGAGAGCTGGCCGCTCGATCGCACCGCGGATGCCTATCTGAAATTCATGAAGACGTTCGAGCCGCTGCGCGGCTGGATCGGCCGCGGCCAGGATCTCAGCGAGGCCGACGCCTTCACCGCGCGCATTCTCCTGATCCACTATTATCGCCGCGTGGTGCTGCGCGATCCGCTGCTGCCGGCGCAGCTGCTGCCGAAGGATTGGCCGGGAAGGGCGGCGCGGCAGCTCTGCGGCGAAATCTATCGCGGGCTGCTTTCGCCGTCGGAACAATGGCTTGATGCTCACGCCACCAACGAGGACGGGCCGCTGCCGAAGCCCAACGGCGCCGTGGCGCGGCGCTTCGAGGGTGTCTGATATGTTACAAAAACAACTTGCAAAGTGGAATTTATGTAATATATTTCGCCTCAACAACAACCGGGGAGGTCGGCCATGTACACTCAGGCGCTCAACAGTTCCGACGGCGACGATCGCGGGATCGAGGATGCCGCACGCGCGGCCGCATTTCAGGCACGCATCGATGACGACGAGCGCATCGAGCCGAACGACTGGATGCCCGCGGCGTACCGCAAGACGCTGACGCGGCAGATTTCCCAGCATGCCCATTCCGAAATCGTCGGCATGCTGCCCGAGGGCAACTGGATCACGCGTGCGCCGTCGCTGCGCCGCAAGGCCGCGCTGCTCGCCAAGGTGCAGGACGAGTGCGGCCATGGGCTCTATCTCTACGCCGCCGCCGAGACGCTCGGCACCTCGCGCGAAGAGCTCGTCGACCTCATGCTCTCAGGCAAGGCAAAATATTCCTCGATCTTCAACTATCCGACGCTGACCTGGGCCGACATCGGCACCATCGGCTGGCTGGTCGACGGCGCTGCGATCATGAACCAGATCCCGCTATGCCGCTGCTCCTACGGTCCCTATGCGCGCGCGATGATCCGCGTCTGCAAGGAAGAGTCGTTCCACCAGCGCCAGGGCTTTGAGATCATGGTGACGCTGTGCCGCGGCACCGAGGAGCAGAAGGCGATGGCGCAGGATGCGCTGAATCGCTGGTGGTGGCCGGTGCTGATGATGTTCGGCCCGCCGGACAAGGTCAGCCAGCACTCGGACACCTCGACCAAGTGGAAGATCAAGCGCTTCTCCAATGACGAGCTGCGCCAGAAATTCGTCGACGCGACCGTGCCGCAGGCGCAGTTCCTGGGGCTGACGATCCCCGATCCCGGCATGACGCAGAACGAAAGCGGCAATTGGGTCTACAGCGAGATCGACTGGGCCGAGTTCAATCAGGTGCTGGCCGGCAACGGCCCGTGCAACCGCGAACGTCTCGCCGCGCGCCGCAAGGCGCATGACGACGGCGCCTGGGTGCGCGAGGCGGCGGCCGCCTATGCCGAGAAGCGCAAGGCGCGCCTGCTCGCGCAGGCCGCAGAGTAAGGAGCGCATCATGCCCACGCCGAATACGCCGCTCTGGGAAGTCTTCATCCGCAGCCGCAACGGCCTCGCGCACAAGCATGTCGGCTCGCTGCACGCATCCGACGCGACGCTGGCGCTGCAGGCCGCCCGCGACATCTACACCCGCCGCGGCGAGGGCCTTTCGATCTGGGTGGTGCCGTCGAACGCGATCACCGCGTCCGACCCGTCCGAGAAGGGCATGATGTTCGAGCCGGCGGAATCGAAGATCTACCGGCATCCGACGTTTTACGACGTGCCTGATGAAGTTGGGCATATGTAAACCCTCATGGTGAGGTCTGGACGATGCTGTGCATCGCCAGGCGAACCATGAGGCCCCCGCAGTTTCCGCGGCCCATCCTTCGAGACGCGCCTTCGGCGCTCCTCAGGATGAAGGCAGAGCAAGTGGATGCAGGTGAATTAGCAAAATGACCGCTGCCAACATCAAAGTCTCCGAGACCCCGCTGGTGCTGTACGCACTGCGCCGTGCCGACGATGCACTGATCCTCGGCCACCGCCTGTCCGAATGGTGCGGCCATGCGCCTGCGATGGAAGAGGACATGGCGCTCGCCAATATGGGCCTCGATCTGCTCGGCCAGGCGCGCGAGCTCTACGCCTATGCCGCCAAGGTCGAAGGCCGTGACAATGACGAGGACAAGTTCGCGTATCTTCGCGACGTCCGCCAGTATCGCAATCTCCTGCTGCTGGAGCAGCCGAACGGCGATTTCGCCCGCACCATGGTGCGGCAGTTCTTCTATGCGGCGTTCGCCGATCTCTACTGGCGCGCGATGATGAAGTCATCGGACCCGACGCTCGCTGCAATCGCGGCGAAGTCGGAGAAGGAAAGCGCCTATCATATCCGCCATTCGTCGGAATGGATCGTCCGCCTCGGCGACGGCACCGAAGAGAGCCATCGCCGCGCGCAGCTCGCGATCGACGATCTCTGGGCCTATACCGGCGAGATGTTCGCCGTCGACGACAGCGAGCGCGGCCTGATCGACGCGGGCATTGCGATCGATCCGGGGACGCTGAAAGCGCAATGGCAGAAGACCATGACAAGCGTGGTCAACGAGGCGACGCTGGCGCTGCCGAAGAGCGACTGGATGCAGCAGGGTGGCCGCAGCGGCCGGCACAGCGAGCATCTCGGCCATCTCCTCAGCGAATTGCAGTCGCTGCAGCGGACCTTCCCGGGGGCGACATGGTAACGGCTGATATCAGCGACGCCGATCTGCGCCGGCGCGCCTGGAGCGCCGCCGCCGAGGTGGTCGACCCCGAGATCCCCGTGCTGACGATCGCTGATCTCGGCGTGCTGCGCGATGTCGTGGTCAGCGATGGCCATGTCGAGATCGCGATCACGCCGACCTATTCCGGCTGCCCCGCCATGAATATGATCGCGCTCGAGATCGAGCTGGCGCTGGAGCGCGCCGGCATTCGCGATCCGAAGGTTCGCACCGTGCTGTCGCCGGCCTGGACCACCGACTGGATGAGCGAGGACGGCCGCCGCAAGCTGAAAGAGTACGGCATCGCGCCGCCGCTGCCGGGCTCCGCGCGCCGCGCGTTGTTCGGCGAGCAAGAGGTCGCGTGCCCGCAGTGCGGCTCCGTCGACACCGAGCTGCTGTCCGAATTCGGCTCGACCTCCTGCAAGGCGCTGTGGCGTTGCAGGAGCTGCCGTGAACCCTTCGATTACTTCAAGTGTCATTGACCATGTCGACACCTCGATTCCACCGTTTGTCTGTCAGCGATCTGCGCCGCGAGGCGCCGGATGCGGTTTCCATGACCTTTGCGATCCCCGGCGATCTCGCTTGCGATTACAGTTTTACGCCGGGCCAGTATCTGACCTTGCGCACCACGATGGACGGCGAGGAAGTCCGTCGCTCCTATTCGATCTGCTCCGGCCCCGATGACGGCGAGCTCCGCATCGCCGTGAAGAAGGTCGACGGCGGCGCGTTCTCGAGCTGGGCGGCGGACGAGCTGAAGGCCGGCGACGAGCTCGACGTGATGACGCCGACCGGCCGCTTCGGCATCGCGCATGCGCCGGATCAGGCGCGGCTCTATGTCGGCTTTGCCGCCGGCAGCGGCATCACGCCGATCCTGTCGATCGTCAAGGGCGTGCTGGCGCGCGAGCCCAACAGCCGCTTCTTCCTGTTCTATGGCAACCGCTTCACGGAGGGCATGCTGTTCCTTGAAGAGCTGGAAGAATTGAAGGACCGCTTCATGCAGCGGCTTTCGCTCTTCCACGTCATCTCCGGCGAGGAGCAGGACATTCCGATCCTGCACGGAAGGCTCGACGGCGAGAAGGTGCGCGTGCTGCTGCGCTCGCTGGTGCCGGCGGCCAGCGTCGATCACGTCTTCATCTGCGGCCCGACCGGGATGAGCGAGACCATCGAGGCGACCTGCCGCGAGATCGGCATCGCCGACGAGCGCATCCATGTCGAGCGTTTCGTTTCCGAATTTGGCGGCAAGCCGCGGCCGAAGACGGTCGTGCCTGCCGGCGCGCCGCCGAAGGCTGTGGCCGCGCTGATCATCGACGGCAAGCGCCGCGAGGTGCCGGTCGCCGACGGCGAGTCGATCCTCGATGCCGCCTTGCGCGCCGGGATGGACCTGCCGTTCGCCTGCAAGGGCGGCATGTGCTCGACCTGCCGCGCCAAGCTGGTCGAGGGCGAGGCGCCGATGGAGCTGAACTATTCGCTGGAGCCGTGGGAGCTGAAGGCGGGATTTGTGCTGACCTGCCAGGCCAAGCCGTGCTCGGACAAGGTCGTGGTCGATTACGACCACGTCTGAACTTTGGGCGCGTTGACACCAAACGTGTCGCGCTGAAACTATCGAAGCCAAGAGGCGCGTTGCAATGCGCCCGGTGACAGGGAGTTCGATGTGAACGTCAAGGCTACGCTCTCGCCCGAGGATATGGCGCGCGCTTGCGCGGATGCGATGTGGGCGGAGGACGACGCCAGCAAGGGCCTCGGCATGGAGATCGTCGAGGTCAAGCCGGGGCAGGCGGTGATGGCGATGACCGTGCAGCCGCACATGGTCAACGGCCAGCGCATCTGCCATGGCGGCTACATCTTCACGCTCGCCGATTCCGCCTTCGCCTTTGCCTGCA
This sequence comes from Bradyrhizobium jicamae, assembly GCF_018130695.1. Classification (GTDB taxonomy): domain Bacteria; phylum Pseudomonadota; class Alphaproteobacteria; order Rhizobiales; family Xanthobacteraceae; genus Bradyrhizobium; species Bradyrhizobium jicamae_B. The sequence continues at coordinate 43,574 of NZ_JAFCJX010000038.1, forward strand.
ACAGCCACAACGAGCGCGTGGTGGCAGCCCAGGGCAACATCACCTTCATTCGCCCGGGCAAGCTCGGCGACCGGCTGGTCGCGACCGCGCGCGAGATCTCGCGCAGCGGCCGCTCCGGCATCTATGACGTGCGCGTCGCGGTGGACGACACCGTGATCGCCGAGTTCCGCGGCCATTCGCGCGCTATCGGCGGCACGTGGCTGCCCGACACCGACATCAAGAGCTGAGAGGATCACGCGATGGCGACGGCAAGGTTGAAAGAGAGCGGCTATCGCGCAGAGCTCGACGATGCCGAGCGCGCCTCGCGCGACGAGATCATGGCGCTGCAGACCAAACGTCTGGCGTGGTCGCTGAAGCACGCCTACGACAATGTCGCGCACTACAAGACATCGTTCGACAAGGCCGGCGTGCATCCGTCCGATTTCAGGCAGCTGTCTGATCTCGCGAAATTCCCGTTCACGGTGAAGACGGATCTGCGCGACAATTATCCCTTCAACATGTTCGCGGTGCCACGTGAACAGCTGGTGCGCGTGCATGCGTCTTCGGGCACGACGGGCAAGCCGATCGTGGTCGGCTACACCAGGGGCGATATCGACACCTGGGCGAACGTGATGGCGCGCTCGATCCGCGCCGCCGGCGGGCGCACCGGCATGCTGATGCACAATGCCTATGGCTACGGCCTGTTCACCGGCGGCTTAGGAGCGCACTACGGCGCGGAAAAACTCGGCTGCACGGTAGTGCCGGTCTCCGGCGGCATGACCGAGCGGCAGGTGCAGCTGATCAACGACTTCAAGCCCGACATCATCACGGTGACGCCGAGCTACATGCTGGCGATCCTCGACGAATTCAAGAAGCAGGGCCTCGATCCCCGAAAGTCGTCGCTGAAATTCGGCATCTTCGGCGCCGAGCCATGGACCAACGCGATGCGCGTCGAGATCGAGCAGGCCTTCGACATGGATGCCACCGACATCTATGGCCTGTCGGAGGTGATCGGCCCCGGCGTCGCGCAGGAATGCGTGGAGACCAAGGACGGCCTGCACATCTGGGAGGATCATTTCTACCCCGAGGTGATCGATCCTGAAACCGGCAAGGTGCTGCCGGACGGCGAGAAGGGCGAGCTGGTCTTCACCTCGCTGACCAAGGAAGGCTTTCCGATCATCCGTTACCGTACCCGCGACCTGACGCGGCTGCTGCCGGGCACTGCGCGGCCGGGCATGCGACGCATGGAGAAGGTGACCGGCCGCTCCGACGACATGATCATCCTGCGCGGCGTCAACGTGTTCCCGACCCAGATCGAGGAGGCGCTGCTCGCGACCGACTGGTGCGGCGGCCATTTCATCATCGAGCTCACGCGGGAAGGCCGCATGGACGAGATGACCGTGCTGGCTGAGGCGCGCCCCGAAGCGTGGGACGGCAACGGTCTCGTCGTCCACGCCGACAAGGTTGTCGCCTTTATCAAGAACACGATCGGCATCTCCGCCATCGTCAAAGCCGTCGCCCCCGAGACCCTAGAACGCTCGCTCGGCAAGGCAAAACGTGTTTACGACAAGCGGCCGAAAGGGTAACTCCTGCTTCCAACAGAAGCAGGACTGCCCGAATGCCCGTCGTCCCCAAGCCTGACGCTCGTCCCATCTCGGTCGAAGCGCGTTGCGTCCGTCTGCTGGCAAAGGCGGAGAATGCGGATGCGTTGGCGCCGGTGGTCGAGACGCACACGCTGTCCCGCGGCGACAACGACCTGCTGATCGAGGTGAAGGCCGCCGCCGTCAATCCGTCCGATGTGAAGGCCGGTACCGGGCTGATGCCCTATGCCGTGTTCCCGCGCACCTCCGGCCGCGACTACGCCGGCGTCGTGATCGACGGTCCCGCGGGCTGGATCGGGCGCGAGGTGTTCGGCTCCTCCGGCGATCTCGGCATCCGCCGCGACGGCACCCATGCCAGCCATCTCGTGGTCGAGGCCGATGCGGTGGTCGAGAAGCCCGGCAGCATTTCCTGGGAGGAGGCGGCCGGGATCGGCGTGCCCTTCGTCACCGCGATGGAGGGCCTGCGACGCGCCGGGCTGCCGAAGAGCGGCGAGACAGTTCTTGTCATGGGCGTCAACGGCAAGGTCGGTCAGGCCGCGGTGCAGATCGCGACCTGGCACGGTGCGCGCGCGATCGGCGTGGTGCGAAAGAGCGAGGCCTATGAGGGCCACACCAATTCACCGGTCGAGGTGATCGACGCTTCTGCAAACGATGTCGCGACGCGCGTGCGCGAGCTGACCGGCGGCAAGGGCGCGGACCTCGTCTACAACACCGTCGGCGATCCCTATTTCCAGGCCGCGCACAAATCGCTGGCGCTGCGGGGACGGCAGATCCTGATCGCCGCGGTCGATCGCATCGTGCAGTTCAACATCCTCGAATTCTACCGCGGGCAGCACACCTATGTCGGGATCGATACGCTGGCACTATCCTCGGTCGCAACCGGTGAGGTGCTGCGCGAGCTTGCGCCCGGCTTTGCGAGCGGGCATCTAAAACCGTTTCCGATCAAGCCGAGTGCGGTGTACCCGCTCGAGCAGGCTAAGACCGCCTTCGTCGCTGTCGCCGGCTCGTCCCGCGATCGCGTGATCCTGCGCCCATGATCAACCGTCATTGCGAGCGAAGCGAAGCAATCCATCGCGCCGCAAACGGAGGTATGGATTGCTTCGTCGCTTCGCTCCTCGCAATGACGGAATAAGCCGAGAGACTCAGCATGGACTCGACCACAACAGTCATCCTCGCCGCCCTGGTCATCGGCCTGATCTACGGCTCGGTCGGGCTGCTCAGCGGCTTCTGCATGATGAGCAGCCTGCGCGGCTGGTGGGCCGAGGGCGACGGACGGCTGGTGCGCGCCTACGCGCTGGCGATGGGCGTCGGCATCGCGGCCTCGCAAATTCTCGCCGCGGCCGGCCTCGTCGATCTCGGCAAGTCGATCTATCTGCAGCCGTCGTTCTCGGCGCCCGTGATGTTCCTCGGCGGCCTCCTGTTCGGCTACGGCATGGTGCTGTCGAACGGCTGCGGCTCGCGCGCGCTGGTGCTGCTCGGGCGCGGCAATTTGCGCTCCTTCGTGGTCGTGATCGTACTCGGCATCTTCGCCGAGATGACGCTGAAGGGCCTGATCGCGCCGGCGCGGATCGCGATGGTGCAGGCCTCGCAGGCGACCGTCGCCACCAACTCGTTGCCGGGGCTGCTCGCAGGCCTCGGCGCGGTGCCGTCGCGGATGGTGGCAGCGTCAATGCTCGCCGCCGTCCTGATCATCTTTGCTTTCGCGCATGGGCCGTTCCGCAAATCGCCCGGCCAGATCGCCGCCGGCCTGATCGTCGGCCTGCTGGTTGCCGCCGGCTGGTACGCGACCGGCTATCTCGGCGCCGATGATTTCAATCCGGTGCCGGTGACGTCGCTGACCTTCATCGCGCCGATCGCGGACGCGCTGCAATACATCATGCTCTCGACGGGCTCGACGCTGAATTTCGGCATCGTCACCGTGTTCGCGGTGTTCGCCGGCAGTCTCGTCACGGCGCTCGCCACCGGCCGCTTCCATCTGGAAGGCTACCAGTCGCCGGCCCATATGCTGCGCTCGGCCGGTGGCGCCGCGCTGATGGGCACGGGCGGCGTGATGGCGTTCGGCTGTTCGGTCGGGCAGGGGCTGACGGGACTGTCGACGCTGTCGCTGTCGTCCTTCATCGCAATCGCCGGCATCGTGCTCGGCACCGGTGCCGGCCTGCGCGGCGCGCTGCGGGTCAGGCCACTCGCTGCCACCTAGTCCGCAGCCCTCGTCACGATCCTGATCTCCGACGTCAGCGTGCGATGCACCGGGCACTTGTCGGCGATTTCCATCAGCCGCTTGCGCTGCTCGGTGTCGAGCGCGCCCTCGATCCTGATGACGCGGTCGATCTGGTCGAGCATGCCCTCGCGCGTCTCGCACTCCTCGCAATCCTCGGCGTGGATCTTCTTGTGGGCCAGCGTCACCGTGATGCGGTCGAGCGGCAGCGCCTTGCGGTCGGCATACATCCGCATCGTCATCGAGGTGCAGGCGCCGAGCCCGGTGAGCAGGAAATCGTAGGGACCCGGACCGGTATCCGTGCCGCCGGCGCTCGCTGGTTCGTCGGCCAGCAGGCGGTGCGGGCCTGTGGTGACGATCTGCTGGAATTTGCTGTTGCGGGTCTCCTGCACCACGACATTGCGCGGTGCAGCCTCGAGCGCGGGCTGCGGGGCCGTGGCGATGTCGACATAGCGGGTCGCCCAGGCGGCGATCATGTCGGCGACATAGGCGGCGTCCTGCTTGCCGCTGAGCAGATGATCGGCGCCCGAGAGCGAGACGAAGCTCTTCGGATGTTTGGCCGCCACGAAGATGTGCGTGGCATTGTCGATGCCAACCGTGTCGTCGGTCGGCGAATGCATCACCAGCAGCGCCTTGTGCATCGTCCTGATCTTCTCGGTCAGGCCTTGCTCGGCGACGTCGTCGAGGAATTCGCGCCTGATGCGGAAGGGGCGCCCGGCGAGCGAGACCTCGACTTCGCCCTCCCGGCGGATGTCCTCGACCTTGTCCTTGAACAGCTGTGTCACATGATTGGGATCGGAGGGTGCTGCGATGGTCACCACCGCTTTGGCTTCCGGAATCGCGCCGGCGGCGGCGAGAATGGCGGCGCCGCCGAGGCTGTGGCCGATCAGGATCGCCGGCGCCTGACGCGTTTCGCGCAAGTGGTCGGCGGCGCGAACGAGATCGGCGACATTCGATGAAAATGTCGCATTGGCGAAATCGCCTTCGCTGGAGCCGAGCCCGGTGAAGTCGAAGCGCAGCACGGCGATGCCCTCAGCCGCGAGCGCGACCGCGATGCGCCTGGCCGCGAGCACATCCTTGCCGCAGGTGAAGCAATGCGCGAACAGCGCGTAGGCGCGGATTGGACCATCGGGTGTGTCGAGCGCGGCGGCGAGCTGATGACCTTCGGAACTCGTGAACTGAAAACGTTCATGCGACATGGCGCTTCTCCCTCTTGCCCACCTGATCTCGCGGTTGTCAGCGCAACCCCATGGCGCGCATTCGCACGCTCTGATAAGGATACGCGTTGAGATAGCAGTCTATGCTACAGCGCCGGATGGTTGGGAGGAATTTCCATGCATGCAGCGAACCCACGTTTGCGGTGGATGGTCGCCGCGGTCGTATCGATCGGCATCACGGCTTCCAGTTCCTGTTACGCCGCGTCCGTTGCGCCGGTCGCCGCCGAAAACGGCATGGTGGTCTCCGCCCAGCATCTGGCCACCAAAGTCGGCGTCGAAGTTCTCAAGCGCGGCGGCAATGCGGTCGATGCGGCTGTCGCCGTCGGTTATGCGCTGGCCGTGGCTTATCCTGCGGCCGGCAATCTCGGTGGCGGCGGCTTCATGACCATTCAGCTCGCCGATGGCCGCAAGACTTTCCTCGATTTCCGCGAGACGGCGCCGAAGGCCGCCACCGCGAACATGTATCTCGACAAGGACGGCACCGTCATCAAGGGCGCGTCTACCAAGGGACATCTCGCCGTCGGCGTGCCCGGTTCCGTCGCCGGCATGGAATACGCGCGCGAGAAATACGGTACCATGAAGCGCGCCGATTTGATCGCGCCGGCCATTCAGATCGCCGACGACGGTTTTGCGCTCGAGCAGGGCGACATCGACCTGCTGCTGACAGCCACCGACGATTTCAAGGATGATCCCGCCACGGCGACGATTTTTCTCAAGGACGGCAAGCCGTACCAGGTCGGCGACAGGCTGCTGCAGCGTGAGCTCGGCGAAACCTTGCGCGAGATCAGCAAGCGCGGCACCGATGGCTTCTACAAGGGCTGGGTTGGTGCTGCCATCGTGGCCTCGAGCCAGGCCGGCAAGGGCCTGATCACGCAGGAGGACCTCGAAAACTACAAGGTCCGCGAGCTGGCGCCGGTCGAATGCGACTATCGCGGTTACCACGTGATCTCGGCGCCGCCGCCGAGCTCGGGCGGCGTCGTCATCTGCGAGATCCTCAATATCCTCGAGGGCTACCAGCTGAAGGAGCTCGGCTACCACTCTGCGGAAGCCGTGCACTACCAGATCGAGGCGATGCGGCATGCCTATGTCGACCGCAATTCCTATCTCGGCGATCCCGATTTCGTGAAGAACCCGCTCGACCGGCTGCTCGACAAGGCCTATGCCGCAAGAATCCGTGCCGTGATCGACCCGAACAAGGCCGGCGTCTCCAAGGACATCAAGCCGGGCGTCGCGCCGCATGAAGGCAGCAACACCACGCATTATTCGGTTGCCGACAAGGACGGCAACGCGGTGTCAGTCACCTACACGCTGAACGATTGGTTCGGCGCCAAGGTGACCGCGGCCAAGACCGGTGTGCTGCTCAATGACGAGATGGACGATTTCACCGCCAAGATCGGCGTGCCGAATCTGTACGGCCTGGTGCAGGGCGAGGCTAACGCGATCGCGCCGGGAAAACGTCCGCTGTCCTCGATGAGCCCGACTGTTGTCACCAAGGACGGCAAGACGGTGATGGTGGTCGGCACGCCCGGCGGCAGCCGCATCATCACGGCGGTGCTGCAGACCATGATCAACGCCATCGACTACGGCATGAACGCGCAGGAAGCCGTCGACATGCCGCGCATTCACCAGCAATGGTTGCCGGACCTGACCAATGTCGAGGATTACGCGCTGTCGCCCGACACCCGCAAGCTGCTGGAAGCCAAGGGCCACATTTTCGGTCCGCCGCAGCCGGCCAATCATCTCGCGGTGATCATCGTCGGCGCGCCGTCGATCGGAGGCAAGCCGGTCGGCAACAACCGTTACTATGGCGCGAACGATCCGCGTCGCAACACCGGCCTGGCGGCGGGCTACTAAGAGATTCCAGCCGAGCCTTCGTCGTCACCGAAGGCTCGGTTCATGCATTCCAGATTGCGCCGGCTTTGCGAACGCGTGACGATCGGGAATGGCTCCGATCTGGCTTGTTCGATTCAACAATCTGCTGGTCTGGCTCAATCGCGCGCTGGTCGTGGTGGCCTGGGTTCTGGCGGCGATGGTCGCTGTCGCTGCTTCTGAACATGTGCCGCGGAGCGCAGCAGGTCCGGTGATGCAAACCGCGCGACCGGTTGCACGGCCGGCACCGGTCGCATGCCCGCCAAAGCTGCCGCCGGAGCTGGAGGCGCTGCGGCTCTACGATTGATCAGGAATAACGCTCTTCGGCCCAGGGATCGCCGCGGTTGTGATAGCCGCGGACCTCCCAATAGCCGGGCGCGTCGTGCTCGCGGAACTCGATGCGCTGCAGCCATTTCGCGCTCTTCCAGAAATAGAGATGCGGCACCACGACCCGCACCGGGCCGCCATGCTCGAGCTCCAAAGGTTCGCCGGACCAGCTGTGCGCGAGCAGGGCGTCCTCGGCGGCAAAATCCTCCAGCGTGAGGTTGGTCGTGTAGCCGTCACAGGATTGCAGCACCACGAAGCGTGCATCCGCGCGCGGCCGGCAGGCGGCAAGCAGATCGCGCACGGCAAGGCCCTCCCACGCATTGTCGTAGCGCGACCAGGTGGTGACGCAGTGGATGTCGGAGACGAATTTCGTCTGCTTCTGCGCCATGAAATCCGCAAAGGTCCAGAAGATCGGCTGCTCCACCGCGCCATGGACGTCGAGCCGCCAGCGCACACGGTCGACCTTTGGCGTCAGCCCGAGGTCGAGCGTCGGCCAATCTTTCGTCAGATGCTGGCCGGGGGGCAACCGCTGGTCCTCGGGGAGGACGACCTTGCCGGTGAGGAATTTTCCTTCACGCGCCCAGCGTTGCTTGCTTTGCGTCAGCTTGCTGTTGCCGGGCGGTTCGGTGTCGTCGCTCATCGGTTCGGCCGTTTGTTGAGCGGCCAGACTACCTCATTTCGGTCGCGCGATGTAACTGCCGTTGCGCAGGACCTCAGGCCTTCTTGCCGAACAGCACCGGCAGTTGACGCGGCCCGCGCACGGTGCCTTCCGACCAGGTGACCTTGCCGGCCGGATCAAGCCGGAAATCCGGAATCCGCTTCAGCCATTCCTCGATCGCGACCGTCATCTCCATCCGCGCCAGATTGGAGCCGACGCAGCGATGAATGCCGAGGCCGAAGGCGGCGTGGCGGTTCTCCTTGCGGTCGATCACCACCTTGTCCGCATCCGGAAACATCGCGGGGTCGCGGTTGGCAGCGGGGAACGACAGCAGCACCATGTTGCCCGACTTCACCGGGCAGCCGCTGACCGTCGTCTCCTTCATCACCTCGCGGGCCATCGTCACCGGTGAAAAGGCGCGCAGGAATTCCTCGATCGCCGATGGCATCAGCTCCGGCTCGGCGACCAGGCGCTCGCGGTCGGCAGGCGTCCGCGCGAGGTGCCAGAGCGAGGAGCCGATCGCGCTCCAGGTGGTGTCGATGCCCGCGATCAGGAGCAGGCGGAGCGAGCCGAGCACGTGCTCGTCCGACAGCGGCGCGCCGTTCGGCAGCTTGGCCTGCATCAGCTTCGAGATCAGGTCGTCGCCCGGCGCCTTTTTGCGCTCCTCCAGATGCACCATGAAATAGCCGGTCATCTCGCGCACCGCATTCATGAGCGCGTCTTCGCTCTTGATGCCGAGCTCGAGGATGCCGTGGATCCATTTGATGAAGAGGTCGCCGTCCTGCTCGGGAATGCCGAGCATGTGCGCGATGGCGCGCACCGGAACGTTCTTGGTGTAGCGCGCCGCGGCGTCGCAGCCGCCGTCATCGATGAACTCGTCGATCAGCTCGTTGCAGATCGCGCGCACCCGCGGCTCCAGCTTCTTCATCGCATCCGGCGTGAACGGCGGCAGCAGCACCTGCTTGGCCGGCTTGTGCTCCGGCGGATCTGATGTGATCGGCGGCGCCCGCGCGGTGATTTCCGGACGGACATCGCGCACGATGACGCGGCGCGAGGAGAAATGCTCGGTGTCGTAGGCGATTTCCTTCACCGCCTGATAGGTGGTCGGCATGTAGCAGCCGAGGAAACGGTTGGTGTGTACCACCGGCGAAGCCGCGCGCAGCTCCTCCCAGATCGGGAACGGATCCTCGGTCCAGACCGGATCGGTGTGGTCGAAATCGTGGATCCAGTCCTTGACCGGAGGATGTTCGGGCAAAAAGCGTGCGGAAGCGGAATCGGACATCAGGTCATTCCTTCTGCTCGTTCGTTCAAACGCGGATCGGTGAAAGTTCGAGGAGCTATTCCTCGGTCACTTCAATTGCGATTTCCGGGCAATTGGTCTGGGCAAGCCACGCCTTGTCCTCGAGGCCTTCAGGCACGGAACCGTCGCCGGCCTCGTGGGCGTTGCCGTATTCGTCGAGCTCGAACAGTTCCGGGGCGAGTGATTTGCAGCGGGCGTGACCCTGGCACTTGTCCTGGTCGACGCGAATCCTGAGCTTGGCCATGCAGGCGCTCTCCCTCGGCTTGCGCGCAATCGCGGCGTGCAGCGGTTTCCTCTGGTTTCTCTGCAGTTTTTTGTCGTTCGACGGCTTCTTAACCGGGCCATCAAGTTATAGTATATTACATTATCGAAGCGCTTGCGCGTCAAGCGAAAATTCAGTGATGTCGTCGGCGATGGGACAAATCGTTCGCAAGCCGTTCAAGACCTACCACCATGGCGACCTCCGCGACGCCCTGATTCAGGCTGCCCTGCAGGAGGTCGAACTCGGCGGGCCCGAAGCCGTAAGCATCAAGGCGCTGGCGAAGAAGCTCGGCGTTTCGCAGCCGGCGCCGTACCGGCATTTTGCCGATCGCGATGCGCTGCTGGAGGCTGTGACGGCGGAGGCGTTCCGCCAGTTCAACGACATCATGCGCGAGGCGGTCGAGCAGCCGTCGAAGCATTCGAAACTGTCGCGCTTCGCGCAAGCTGCACTTGCGTTCGGGCTGCAGCGCCATGGCATCTATCGCCTGATGTTCGCCTCCCGCACCATGGCCTGCGCACCAAAGGGCAGCGAGTTGCATACGGCCGCGATGGAAACGCTCGCGTTGCTGGTCGATGCATTCGAGGCACCGGCCGTCGGCCTCCTGCGCGAACGCCAGGCGCTGATGATCTGGGCCGGGTTGCACGGCGTCGTGATGCTGGCCGAGCAGGGGCTGCTCACCGGCGAATCCGCGCAAATCAGCCGCGAGCAGCTGATGGATGAGTTCGTCGAGCAGACCAAGCTCGCGCTCACCGTGGCGCTGAAGGCGGCGGAAGAGAAGGCGTAGGCGCCAGTCGACGGCGGCGCATTCGAATCTATCCCCTCATCCTGAGGAGCTTGCGAAGCAAGCGTCTCGAAGGACGAGGCCACTGGGCGGGCCTCATGGTTCGCCTGGCGATGCCAGCATCGTCCAGAGACGCGCGTTCCGCGCTCCTCACCATGAGGGTTTATCTTACCTCGGTGCCCGCGGATCGATCGGCGTCGTGCCGCGTACGCCCAAAATGTCCTCCAGCACCTTCGCGCCCGCCAGCAGCTGCGCCTCCGCGCGGGGCTTCGCCACCATCTGCAATCCGACTGGCAGGCCCGATGCGGTGAAGCCGCAGGGCAGCGACAGCGCCGGGCAGCAGGCCAGCGTGATCGCATAGACGATGCCGAGCCATTCGACGTAATTGTCGAACTTTTTGCCGTCGCATTCGGCGACATAGCGGTTCTCGACCGGGAACGGCGCCACGATCGTCGCGGGGCACAGCAGCAGATCGTAGGTGTCGAAGAACTCGAGCGTGCGCGCGGCCATCGCCACGCGCTGCGCCTCGGCGCGCTCGAGGTTCTCGACGGAGAGCTTCAGGCCTTCCTCGATGTTCCAGATCACCTCCGGCTTGAGCAGGTCGCGCTTGGAGCGCAGCAGCGCCGCCTTGCTGATCGCAAAATCGAAGGCGCGCAGCACGTGGAAGCATTCATGAGCCTCGCGCAAATCGGGATGCGCCTCCTCGACGATCGCGCCAGCCGCGGCAAAGCGCTCGGCGGCCTTCCGCGTGACGGCCTTCACTTCGGGATCGACCGGCGTGATGCCGAGATCGGGGGAATAGGCGATGCGCTTCGGCTTGCTGCCGGAACGGGCGGCGGACAGGAAGGATGTCGGCAGCGCCGGCAACGACAGCGGGTCGGCCGGATGCTCGCCGCTCATCGCGTCGAGCAGCAGCGCGAGGTCCTCGACATTGCGCGCCATCGGGCCCTGAACGCCGAGCGTGCGATCGACGCCGAACTTCGGCGTATGCGCGACGCGGCCGATGCTCGGCCGCAAGCCCACGACGCCGCAGAAGCTCGCGGGATTGCGCAGGCTGCCGCCCATGTCGGAGCCGTGCGCGAGCCAGGCCGTGCCGCTGGCCAGTGCCGCGGCCGCGCCGCCGGACGAGCCGGCCGCCGAGCGCGAAATGTCCCAGGGATTGCGCGTCGGGCCGAACACCTCGTTGAAAGTGTTGGCGCCGGCGCCGAATTCCGGCGTGTTCGACTTGGCGTAGATCACGCCGCCATTGCGTTCGAGCGTCTCGACCAGGATGTCCGATTTGGCGGGGACGTTATCCCTGTAGATCGGCGAGCCCTGCGTGGTCAGCACACCGGCGACATTGGTGAGATCCTTGATCGGCACCGGCAGGCCGGCGAGCAGGCCGCGCTCCGCGGCCGGCTTCGCCATCAGCGCTTTGGCGTGGCTGCGGGCGCGATCGAAGCACAGTGTCGGCAGCGCGTTGACCTTGCCGTCGACCTCGGCGATGCGTTGCTCCAGCACGTCGAGCAAATCGAGCGGCGTGACGTCGCCGGCTTTCAGTTTATCGACGACTGCGCACGCTGTGTCCCGTACCAAGCTCTGATCAGCCACGTTTCTTGTCTCCGCATCTCGTCTTGCAGCTGTAGAGCATTTTCACGGAAGGACGCAACGCCGCGCTTAACCCCAGCCCGCCGTGAGCCCACCGTCCACCGTATAAATCACCCCCGACGTATACCCTGCGCGATCCGACGCCAGGAACGCCATGAGGTCACCGATCTCGCGCGCATGGGCGGGGCGGCCGAGCGGCATGCCCTTCTGGAATTCCTTGTAGCGGTTTTCGTCGTCGAACTGATGCTTGGCGCGGGTTTTCAGCAGCGTGACGTGGCGGTCGGTGCCGACGGGGCCGGGATTGATGCCGACCACGCGGATGTTGTCGGCGAGACTTTTGCCGCCGAGCGCGCGGGTGAAGGCCATCAGCGCGGCATTGCCGGCGCTGCCGCAGACATAGTTGGCGTCGAACTTCTCGCCGGCCGCGCCGATGTCGTTGACGATCACGCCGCCGCCGCGCGCCTTCATCTGGGCGTAGATCGCCCGCGTCAGGTTGACGTATCCGAACACCTTCAGCTCCCAGGCGTGACGCCAGGTCGCTTCGTCGATCTTGTCGATCGAGCCGCCGGGAATGTCGCCGGCATTGTTGACGAGGATGTCGATGTCGGCAGCCTCCTTCGCCAGCCGCGCCAGATCCTCCGGCTTGCGCAAATCGACGACGCTGATCGCCGCATCGATCTGATGCGCCGCGCGCAACCGCTCGGCCAACGCCTTCAACTGCTCGCCATTGCGGGCGGCCAGCAGGAGATGGGCGCCTTCCTCGGCGAAGGCTTCGGCGGCGGCCGCGCCAATGCCCTTGGAGGCGCCGGTGATCAGGACGCGCTTGCCGCGCAGATGCAGATCCATGGGGGTACTCGCTGTTCAAAGGAGGCGGGAAGTCCCGCGAATTGGGTGGGGCAGGGTCGCGTCGCGGTCAACACTGCACTGCAGCGTTGCACGCGCGCGAAGTTTGGTTCATTGCAGGACGATCAGCATAGGCGGCTTCGCCAACCGGGCAAAATCACAAGGGTGTTCTCGATGAGCAGCGCAAAGAAGCAGTATCGGATCGCGGTCATTCCCGGCGACGGTATCGGCAAGGAAGTGATGCCGGAGGGCCTGCGCGTCATCGAGGCGGCGGCCAAGAAGCACGGCGTCAGCGTGCAGTTCGACCATTTCGACTTCGCCTCCTACGACTATTACGAGAAGCATGGCGAGATGATGCCGGAGGACTGGAAGGCGAAGATCGGCAAGCACGACGCGATCTATTTCGGCGCGGTCGGCTGGCCCGCCAAGATCCCGGATCATATTTCTCTATGGGGCTCGCTCATAAAATTCCGCCGCGAGTTCGACCAATACGTCAATCTGCGCCCGGTGCGGCTGATGCCCGGCGTGCCGTCGCCGCTCGCCAACCGCAAGCCCGGCGATATCGATTTCTGGGTGGTGCGCGAGAATACGGAGGGCGAATATTCCTCGGTCGGCGGCCGCATGTTCCCCGATACCGACCGCGAGTTCGTGACGCAACAGACGGTGATGACGCGCGTTGGCGTCGATCGTATCCTGAAATTCGCCTTCGATCTCGCGCAGTCGCGGCCGAAGAAGCACCTGACTTCGGCCACGAAATCAAACGGCATCTCCATCACCATGCCCTATTGGGACGAGCGCGTGGAGGCGATGGCCAAGAACTATCCGAAGGTGAAGTGGGACAAGTACCACATCGACATCCTCACCGCGAACTTCGTGCTGCATCCGGACTGGTTCGACGTCGTGGTCGGCTCCAACCTGTTCGGGGACATCCTCTCCGATCTCGGCCCGGCCTGCACCGGCACGATCGGCATCGCCCCGTCGGGCAACATCAATCCGGAAGGCAATTTCCCGAGCGTGTTCGAGCCCGTGCACGGCTCGGCGCCCGACATCGCAGGGCAGGGGATCGCCAACCCGATCGGCATGATCTGGTCGGGCGCGATGATGCTGGAGCATCTCGGCGAGAAGCAGGCCGCGGAATCGATCGTCGGCGCGATCGAGCGTACGCTTGGTGAGCGGACGCTGCGCACGCGCGATCTCGGCGGCAACGCGGATACGACGGCGTGCGGCAAGGCTGTCGCGGAGATGGTGGACTAGGGCAATTCACCCTCTCCCCTTGTGGGAGAGGGTGGTTTCGATGCGCAAGCATCGAAACCGGGTGAGGGGTAACTCTCCACTCGGCGGAATCTTGCAAGCGGAGACATACCCCTCATCCGGCGCTTCGCGCCACCTTCTCCCACAAGGGGAGAAGGGAAGAGGGCCCGCGGTTAGGCTTTCGCAATCCGGCGGCAATGCTCCCAGGCCGCGTGGATCAGGTTCTCGCTCGCTTCCGGCGTGCGGAACGCCGAATGCGCCGACAGCGTCACGTTCGCGATCTTCGTCAGCGGATGATCGCCGGGCAGAGGCTCGGTGTTGAAGACGTCCAGGCCGGCGTGGTGGATGTGGCCGGAATTCAGCGCGTCGATCATCGCCGCTTCATCCACGATCGCAGCGCGCGCCGTGTTGACCAGGATGACACCCGGCTTCATCTTGCCGATCTTCTCGCGCGTGATCATGCCGCGGGTGTCGTCGTTGAGCAGCAGATGGATCGAGACGACGTCGCTCCTGGCGAGCACGGTATCGAGCTCGGTGAACTCGACGCCCGGATAGCTCTTCGGCGACCGGTTCCAGGCAATCACCTTCATGCCGCTACCGAGCGCGATGCGCGCGACTTCGGCTGCGATGCCGCCGAAGCCGACCAGGCCGAGCGTCTTGCCGGTGAGCTGCATGCCGTCCTCGCGCAGCCAGTTGCCGACGCGCATCTCGCGATCCATCATCGCGATGACGCGGGCCGAGGCCCACATCAGCGCGATCGCGGATTCTGCCACCGCGGTGTCGCCATAGCCCTTGATCAGGTGCACGGAGATGCCGAACTCGGCGAGTTCTTCCGGGTTCATGTAGCTGCGCGCGCCGGTGCCGAGGAATACGACGTCCTTCAGCCCCTTGCACTGCTTCGCCACCGCGGTCGGCAGCGCGGTGTGGTCGACGATTGCGATCTCGGCGCCGTCGAGCACGGCGGGATAGTCTTCGGGCTTGATGTCCGGGTTGCGGTTGATCGTGACCTTCGGATCGCCGGGTTTCTCCAGCTTCTCCATGATGACCGCGAGCGATTCATTGGCGTCGACGAAAACTCCGCGCACGAAGGCCTCCACTTGCAAGGAAGATGATCAGGACGCGACGCCGGCCAGCGCCAGCACCGTATGCATCAAGACGTTGGCGCCGGCGGCACAGTCGGGCTGCGTCGCGTCTTCCAGCTCGTTGTGGCTGATGCCGTCCTTGCAGGGCACGAACACCATCGCCGTCGGCATCACCGTGTTGAGGTTGCAGGCGTCGTGGCCGGCGCCGGAGGTGATGCGGCGGTGCGAATAGCCGAGCTGCTTGGCGGCATTCTCGACCGCATCGACGAATTTCGGATCGAAATGCGTCGGCGCCTTGCGCCAGATCAGGTCGAACTGGACCTCGACCTTGCGGCGGCCTGAGATCTCGGCGATTGCCGCGCGCAAATCCTTGTCCATCGCGTCCATGATTGCGGCATCGGCGCTGCGGCAATCCAGCGTGAAGGCGATCTCGCCGGGGATGACGTTGCGCGAGGGATTGGCGATCACGGCTTCACCAATGGTGCCGACCGCCTTCGGACCGTGTTTCTTCGCGATGCCTTCCATCGCCAGCACGATCTCCGACAGCGTGGCCAGCGCATCGCGCCGCAGCGGCATCGGCGTCGAGCCGGCATGGCTCTCGAAGCCGGTGATCTTGCCGTCGTACCACAGCACGCCCTGGCCGGAATCGACCACCCCGATGGTCTTGTTCTCGGCCTCCAGGATCGGACCCTGCTCGATATGCAGCTCGACGAAACCGGAGAATTTCTGGCGGCCCACGGGACTTTCGCCGCGATAGCCGATGCTGTCGAGTGCTTCGCCGACGGTGATGCCTTCGGCGTCCTTGCGGGAGAGGATGTCGTCGGTGGTGAAATCGCCGACGTAGGCTGCGGAGGCCATCATCGCCGGCGCAAAGCGCGAGCCTTCCTCATTGGTCCAGTTGCAGATGCAGATCGGCGCGTCGGTCTCGATGCCGGCGTCGTTGAGCGTGCGCACCACCTCCAGCGCCGCGAGCGTGCCGAGGATGCCGTCATATTTGCCGCCGGTCGGCTGGGTATCGAGATGCGAGCCGAGCCCGATCGGCAGCTTCGACATGTCGCGACCCTTGCGCAGGCCGAACATCGAGCCGAGCGCATCGACATGGACGTCGAGACCTGCGTCCTCACACGCCCTGCGGAACCAGTCGCGCACCTGCTTGTCCTCGGCGCTCAGCGTCAGCCGCCGCACGCCGCCCTTCGGCGTCGCGCCGAATTTTGCGGTTTCGTGGATCGCACCCCACAGGCGGGCGGAATCGATCTGCAGGTTTGACGCGGCGCGGCTCATGCTGTGGTCCTCATTGAACACCTCTGTTCAATGGCGCGCCGCTGCCGTGGCGTCAACCGCAACGCTGCCTTGCGCGATTTGCTGCGCGAGGTCGGCCACGCGCTCGACCGCCACGGCGTCGGGCGATGCGAGCCAGCTTGCCGTGAAGGTGACGGGTTGCAACTGGAAATCAGTCTCGAGCAGTTGCAGCCGTCCGTCGGCGATCTCGCTCTGGACGATCGAGGCGGGAATGACGGCAACGCCGAGGCCTTCCACCGTCATGTGGATCAGGGTCGCGAGCGATGCGCTGGCGTGCAGCCGGATCGGCGGCAGATCCGGGCGATCGAACACCGCGCGGACCGCCTCATAGGGCTTGGTCTTGCGCAGGAAGGTGATCATCGGGAATTTCGCGAGATCGTGCACCGTCAGGCGCTTGCCGCCGAGTCCCAGGGACGGGCTGGCCAGGAAATTGAGCTGGTGGTTGCACAGCAAGCGATTGTGCACGCCGGACATCGACAGCGGCCCGACCACGAAGGCGAGCTCGATCTCCTGCGCGAGCAGCTGCGCGCTCAGGTTCGGCGTGATGTCGACCTCGATCTCCAGCGACAGGTTCGGGTAGATCGCGTTCACGCTCTTGACGAGCTGCGGCAGCCAGGTGTGCACGATGGTCTCGGCGACGCCGAGCCGCAGCACGCCGCGCATCGCGGAACGGTCGCCGACCGCGGTCATCATCTCGGCGCGCAGCCCGATCAGCTTCTCCGCATAGACCATCAGCTCGCGGCCGCTCGGCGTCGGCGAGGCGACGCGATGGTCGCGATGCAGCAGCTTGACCCCCATCTCGCGCTCGAGCTGGGCGATGCGCTGGGAGATCGCAGGCTGGGTCGTGTTGAGCCGCTGGGCGGCGCCGCGGAAGGTCCCGAGCTTCACAACCCAGAGGAAGGTCTCGATGGATTTGAAATCCAACATTGGAAGGATTTTTCCCTCAATAAAGAAAATTTATCAATCGTCATCAAAAATGACGATTAGACTTTATATCAGGCTTGCGTTTGGCTGTCTTCTGTCGAGAATGTGGGCAGGGGATTTCAATGACTGTTTTTGCGGCAGTGCAGCGATCGACCGAACAAGCCTCGCTTCCGAGCCAGGAGGCGCGCCGCGCCTTCCGCAGCGGTGCGGCCGCGACCACCGCCGGCGTCGCCAACGGCTTCGTCCAGGGCAACCTCGCGATCCTGCCGGAAAAGCTCGCCGGCGATTTCCACCGCTTCTGCCAGCTCAATCCGAAGCCGTGCCCGATCATCGGCATGTCCGACGTCGGCAATCCCCGAATTCCCGCGCTCGGCCTCGATCTCGACATCCGCACCGACGTGCCGCGCTACCGCGTCTGGCATGACGGCGAAGTGACGGACGAGCCGACCGATATCATGAAGTACTGGCGCGACGATCTCGTCGCCTTCGTGCTCGGCTGCTCCTATTCATTCGAGGAAGCGCTGCTCGACGAAGGCCTGCCGATCCGTCACGTCGAGCAGAACCTGCGCGTGCCGATGTACCGCACCAACATTGCATGTAGCCCGTCCGGTCCGTTCGCCGGACCCATGGTCGTGTCGATGCGTCCGCTCAAGCCGGCGGACGCGATCCGCGCGGTGCAGATCACCTCGCGCTATCCGGCGGTGCACGGCGCGCCCGTGCATCTCGGCCATCCGCATTCGATCGGCATCAAGGACATTGCGAAGCCGGACTACGGCGATGCGGTGCCGGTCGCCGACGACGAGATCCCGGTGTTCTGGGCGTGTGGCGTAACGCCGCAAGCCGTGATCGCGAGCGCGAAGCTGCCGTTCGCGATCACGCATGCGCCGGGACTGATGCTGGTGACGGATTTGAAGAACAGGAACATGGCTGTGATTTAGTGCAGCACTTGCCGTTTCTTCGGGCTTTACCGCGTACAACATTCACTCCATCGATAGCCGCAATTTTTAAAGAGGGGACTGAGATGACGATGAACCGCCGTGAACTGCTGCTGGGTGCAACGGCCGCTGCCGCGCTGATGCCGATTGCGGCGCGCGCGCAAACCTCAGAAGTCGTCATCGGCGCAACCTATCCGTTGTCGGGCTCCGGCGCGCAGGTGGGTGTCGACGCGCAGCGCGCGTTCGAGACCGCGATCGACATCATCAACAACGACCAGGACTTCGATCTTCCGCTGGCCAAGGGCGTCGGTCTGCCGGGCCTCGGCGGCGCCAAGATCCGTATCGTCTATGCCGACACCCAGGGCGACCCGCAAAAGGGGCGCGCCGAAGCCGAGCGCCTGATCACCCAGGAAAAGGTCTGCGCCATCCTCGGTTCCTATCAAAGCGCGGTCGCCGTCACGATCAGCCAGATCTGCGAACGCTACCAGACGCCGTTCATCTCGGCGGACAACTCCTCGCCGAGCCTGCATCGCCGCGGCCTGAAGTATTATTTCCGTGCCTCGCCGCATGACGAGATGTTCTCGGCCGGGATGTTCGACTTTCTCGATGCGATGAAGAAGAAGGGCGCCAAGGCCAATACGCTGGCGCTGTTCCACGAAGACACGATCTTCGGCACCGACTCCGCCAACGCGCAGACCAAGCTCGCCAACGAGCGCGGCTACAAGATCGTCGCCGACATCAAGTACCGCGCCAACTCGCCGTCGCTGTCGGCCGAGGTGCAGCAGCTCAAGGCCGCCAACGCCGATGTGCTGATGCCCTCGAGCTACACCACCGACGGCATCCTGCTGGTCAAGACCATGGCCGAGCTCGGCTACAAGCCGAATGCCATCGTGGCGCAGGCGGCCGGCTTCTCCGAGAAGGCGCTCTATGACGCGGTGGGCGACAAGCTCGAGGGTGCGATCACCCGCGGCAGCTTCTCGCTCGATCTCGCCGCCAAGCGGCCGATGGTCGGCAAGATCAACGATCTGTTCAAGGCGAAGTCGGGCAAGGACCTCAACGACAACACGTCGCGGCAGTTCATGGCCATGATCATCATGGCCGACGCCATCAACCGCGCCAAATCCACCGACGGCGAGAAGATCCGCGACGCGCTGGCCGCGACCGAGATGCCGGGCGAGCAGACCATCATGCCCTGGAAGCGCGTCAAGTTCGACGAGATGGGCCAGAACAACGACGCCGATCCGGTGCTGCTGCAATATGTCGGCGGCAAGTTCGTCACCATCTTCCCGACGCAGGCGGCCGTTGCCGACGCGATCTGGCCGATGAAGTAAGCGCGATCGGGTTGCCAGAGCGCTTTCGAGCGAAGTGGGGACCGGTTCGCGTGAAGAAAACGCGTCATGACAGGAGTCCAGAGCCCCGTTCCGATTCAATCGGAACGGACCAGGCTCTAGCGGGGGACGAAGCAACGTGACAGCTGAAACCATTATCCAGAGTCTTGCGAGCGGCCTCCTGATGGGGCTGCTCTACGGACTGATCGCCGTTGGCCTGGCGTTGATCTTCGGCCTGATGGACGTCGTCAACTTCGCCCATGGCGAGTTCCTGATGCTCGCGATGTACGTGACGTTCTTCCTGTTCACGTTCTTCGCGATCGATCCGCTGCTGTCGGCGCCACTGGCCGCCGCTGCCCTGTTCGTTCTGGGGGCGGCGGTCTATCTCGTGATCGTGCGGTTTGCGATGCGCGCCAAGGCCAATGTCGGCATGGTGCAGATCTTCGCGACCTTCGGCCTTGCGATCGTGATGCGGGGCCTGGCGCAGCTGTTCTTCACGGCCGACTATCGCAGCGTCCCCAATTCATGGCTCGGCGGCAAAACGGTGTCGGTCGCCGGCATCTACCTGCCGCAGCCGCAGCTGTTCGGCGCGCTGGTTGCGATCGCCGCGTTCGGCGGGCTCTACCTCTTCATCAATCGCACCGATTTCGGCCGCGCGCTGGAAGCGACCCGCGAGGATCCCGGCGCGGTGGCGCTGGTCGGCATCGACAAGAACCGCGTGTTCGCGCTCGGCTGGGGCCTTGGCGGCGCGCTGGTCGGGCTTGCCGGCGCGATCATGGCGACCTTCTTCTACATCTATCCCGACGTCGGCGCGTCCTTTGCGCTGATCGCCTATGTCACGGTGGCGCTCGGCGGCTTCGGCAGCGTGTTCGGCGCCTTTGCCGGCGGCATCGTCGTCGGCCTGGTCGAAGCCACCACCGCGTTGATCCTGCCGCCATCGTTGAAGTCGGTCGGCATCTACGCGGTCTATCTGCTCGTCGTGTTCATCCGGCCGCGTGGCCTGTTCGGGTCGATGTGATGGACCAGCAATTCGTCGAGCGGCGCCGCCGCGAACTCATCACCGCCGCCGGCCTCGCCGCCGTTGCCGCCGTCGTGCCGCTGTTCGTCAAGGACGTCTACGTCCAGAACATCATGGTGCTGACGCTGATGTACGCGGCGTTGTCGCAGAGCTGGAACATCCTGTCGGGCTATTGCGGACAGATCTCGCTCGGACACGCGCTGTATTTCGGGCTCGGTGCCTACACCACCGCGCTGCTGTTCACCAAGTTCGGCGTGCTGCCGTGGTTCGGCATGATCGCGGGCGGACTGATCTCGGCCGCAATCGCCATGGCGCTGGGCTATCCCTGCTTCCGCCTCGGCGGCCACTATTTTGCGATCGCCACCATCGTGATCGCCGAGATCGGATTGCTGCTGATCCAGAACTGGGATTGGGCGGGCGCGGCGCTCGGCATCGACATTCCCGTGCGCGGCGACAGCTGGCTGAAATTCCAGTTCACGCGCTCGAAACTGCCATACTTCTACTTCGCGCTGGTGCTCGCCGCCGTCGCCTGGTTCGTCACCTGGTGGCTGGAAGATTCCAAATGGGGCTATTGGTGGCGCGCGGTGAAGGACAATCCGCAGGCGGCCGAGAGCCTGGGCGTCGACGTGTTCAACTCAAAGATGGGTGCGGCGGCGGTCTCCGCCTTCCTGGTCGCAGTCGGCGGCAGCTTCTATGCGCAGTTCGTCTCCTATATCGATCCCAGTAGCGTCATGGGCTTTCAGTTCTCGCTCCTGATGGCACTGCCTGCGGTGCTCGGCGGCATCGGCACGCTGTGGGGGCCGTTGCTCGGCGCCGTCATCCTGATCCCGATCACCGAGCTGACGCGTTCCTATATCGGCGGCTCCGGCCGCGGCGTCGACCTGATCGTCTACGGCACGCTGATCGTCCTGATCGCGCTGGCGCGGCCGCAGGGCCTGATCGGCCTGTTCTCGCGCCGCAAGGAGGCTGCGCGATGACGGCGCTGCTTGAAACGCGTGGCGTCTGGCAGCGCTTCGGCGGCCTGGTCGCCAACAGCGACGTCTCGATCTCGGTCGGGCGCGGCGAAATCGTCGGCCTGATCGGACCGAACGGCGCCGGCAAGTCGACGCTGTTCAACCTGATCGCCGGCGTGCTGCCGCCGACGCAGGGCTCGATCATCTTCGACGGCGAGGATGTCACGAAATTGCCGGCGGCCGAGCGCTGCCAGCGCGGGGTGGGGCGCACCTTCCAGGTGGTCAAGAGCTTCGAGACCATGAGCGTGATCGACAACGTCATCGTCGGCGCGCTGGTGCGCAATACGGTGATGCGCGAGGCGCGGCGCAAGGCGCACGAGGTGCTGGACTTCACCGGCCTCGCCGCCCGCGCCGACGTGCTGGCGAGCGATCTCGTTCCCGCCGAAAAGCGCCGCCTCGAAGTCGCGCGGGCGCTTGCGACCGAACCGAAGCTGCTGCTGCTCGACGAGGTGCTCACCGGCCTGACGCCGACCGAGGCGCAGACCGGCGTCGAGCTGGTGCGCAAGGTGCGCGAGACCGGCGTCACCGTGCTGATGGTCGAGCATGTCATGGAGATCGTGATGCCGCTGGTCGATCGTGCCATCGTGCTCGACCTCGGCAAGGTGCTGGTCGAAGGCAAGCCGAACGACGTCGTGCGCGATCCCAAGGTGATCACGGCATATCTGGGAGATCGTCATGCTCAGCGTGCATGAAGTCACGACCGCCTATCAGGGCCTGGTCGCGATCTCCGCCGTGTCGATCGAAGTCGCCAAGGGCGAGATCGTCTGCGTCGCCGGCGCCAACGGCGCGGGCAAGTCGACGCTGCTCAAATCGATCGCCGGCGCCGAGCGGCCGCGCTCGGGCACCGTGACGTTCGACGGCAACCGCATCGACGGCAAGCCGCAGCACATCATCACTGCGGGCGGCATCGCTTATGTGCCGGAGAACCGCCGGCTGTTCCCGCGCCTGTCGGTGCGGGACAATTTGCGGCTCGGCAGCTACCTCTACCGCGGCACGCCGGATCGCGAGCAGCCGCTGGAACTGGTCTTCAAGCTGTTCCCGCGGCTCTCCGAGCGGCTCGAGCAGCGCGCCGAGACGCTGTCCGGCGGCGAGCAGCAGATGCTCGCAATCGGCCGTGCGTTGATGACCCGGCCGCGGCTTCTGATGCTGGACGAACCGTCGCAGGGCATCATGCCCAAGCTGGTCGACGAGATCTTCCAGGCGGTGAAGCGCATCCGCGACGCCGGCATGACGGTGCTGATCGTCGAGCAGCGCATGTCCGAGTGCCTCGAAATCGCCGACCGCGCCTACATCCTGCAAACCGGCCGCGTGCTGATGCAGGGCTCGGCCTCGGAGATGATGACCAACCCGGACGTGCGGAAGGCGTATCTCGGATTGTAGCCGCTCGCTACGATTTCTATCCTTGCTTCTTGTTCCGGTTCTTGCTTGCGCCGCGCAGCGGTGGCGCGGGTTGCCCGAAGCCATTCATCTGGATGCAGGCCAGCAGGTCGACATAGCTGTCGATACCGCCGGAGGAGGCCTCGGTGGTGCATTGGCTGCGAATTGCCTCCGGCGTTGTCGGCCAGACGGGTCCGAGCTGTTGCTGTGCGGTTTGCTCGTCGCGCATGCAGGCCTCGTAGGACTGCGGCTCGGTCAGCGACTTGTCGATCTCCTGCGTTGCCTTGCAGTTGGCTTCGACCTTGAGATCAGGGACGCCGCCACGCGTCTGCGCGCTTGCGGACATCGGCAGGGCAATAAAGCAGGCGGCAGAGAGGAGGGCGCAGGATACCTTGAAATCCATGACAATTCTCCCGGCGATCGATGAAACAACTCCTTCAGTCAATTACAGGGGATCATGTGCTCGCGATCCCGGCGATGCAAATCATTTTCGGCGGTGGGACGGCTCAGTGCTCGTGCCCGTGCTCCGGCAGCTTCAGTCCGAACGTCTCCGTCAAATCCTTCACCTGCTCCGGCGACAGATATCTTGGGTTCAGCCCGCGCAGCAGCAGATAGAGCTTTGCCGTCTCCTCGAGCTCCTCGGTGGCGAACACCGCGGCTTCCAGCGTGTCGCCGGAGACGACCGGGCCGTGATTGGCGAGCAGCACGGACGAGTATTTGCCGGCCAGCCCCTTGATGGCGTCGGCCACGGCGGGATCGCCGGGGCGATAATAGGGCACCAGCGCGGTCTGGCCGCATTTCATGACATAATAGGCCGTCATCGGCGGCAGCGCGGCGCGCGGGTCGATCTCGGGCAGCATCGACAGCGCCACCGAATGGGTCGAGTGCAGATGCACGACCGCGCGCGCGGCGTTGCGGGTCTGGTACAGCGCAGTGTGCAGCGGCACTTCCTTGGTCGGCGCGTCGCCGGAGACGAGCTTTCCGTCGGCATCGAGCCGCGACATTTTTGCAGGATCGAGGAAGCCGAGCGAGGCATTGGTCGGCGTCACCAGCCAGCCGCCATCGTCGAGCCGCACGCTGATATTGCCGGAGGAGCCCGGCGTCAGCCCGCGTTCGAACAGCGAGCGGCCGAGCCGGCAGATCTCCTCACGCAGCTTGGTCTCGCTCATGTCGTTGGCTCCTTTTCCGGGCTGCTTTGGCGGCTCCGGAAGGAATTGCATTTTGCCTTGTCTCACGCTTTGGCAGCGCGGCCAAGCCGTGTTAGGCAAGCACCAAAGCGTCAAACAAGTCGAGGGATCGCCGCATGTCCAGTTCCGCCAAATCGCGTATTGCCGTCATCGGGCTCGGCTCGATGGGCTATGGCATGGCGACCTCGCTGAAACGCGCCGGATTCGAGGTCACGGGCTGCGACGTCTCTGATGATGCGGTGTCCCGCTTCGTATCGGACGGCGGCAAGGGGGCGAAGACCCCGGCCGAGGCCGCCAAGGATGCCGACATCGTCGTCAGCGTCGTCGTCAACGCGGCGCAGACCGAGGGCGTCCTGTTCGGCGCGGGCGGCGCTGCCGAGACCATGCCGAAGGACGCGGTGTTCATCTCTTCTGCCACCATGGACCCCGAGATCGCGCGGCGACTGGCCAAACAGCTCGAGGCCACCGGCCGGCATTATCTGGACGCCCCGATCTCCGGCGGCGCGCAGCGCGCGGCGCAGGGCGAGCTCACCATTCTCGCCTCCGGCAGCGCCGCTGCGTTCGCTAAAGCGCGGCCGGCGCTGGATTCGATGGCGGCCAAGCTCTACGAGCTCGGCGATGCCGCAGGCGCGGGCGCCGCGTTCAAGATGATCAACCAACTGCTCGCCGGCGTGCATATCGCCGCAGCCTCCGAGGCGATTGCGTTTGCCGCCAGGCAGGGGCTCGACATCCGCAAGGTCTATGAGGTGATCACGGCCTCGGCCGGCAATTCCTGGATGTTCGAGAACCGCATGCCGCATGTGCTCGACGGCGACTACACGCCGCGCAGTGCGGTCGAGATCTTCGTGAAAGACCTCGGCATCATCCAGGACATGGCGCGCTCGGCGAAATTCCCGGTGCCAGTCTCGGCTGCCGCGCTGCAGATGTTCCTGATGACGGCGGCCGCCGGCATGGGCCGCGACGACGATGCCTCGGTGGCGCGGATGTATGCGCAGGTCACCGGCGTGAAGCTGCCCGGCGCCAAGTAAGAAGAGGATTTTGCGATGCCCCGCTTTGCCGCCAATCTCTCCATGATGTTCAACGAGGTGCCGTTCCTCGACCGCTTCGAGGCGGCGGCCAAGGCCGGTTTCACCGCGGTCGAATTCCTGTTTCCCTACGAATATCCGGCCGACGAGGTCGGCAAGCGGCTGCATGGCAACGGCCTGACCCAGGCGCTGTTCAACCTGCCGCCCGGCGACTGGAAGGCGGGCGAAAGGGGATTTGGCGCGCTGCCCGATCGCTTCGCCGATCTGCAGGAAGGCCTGAAGACCGCATTGCCCTATGCGCAGGCGACCGGCGTGAAGCGGCTGCATCTGATGGCTGGCATCGCCGAGCGCAGCGATCCGCGCGCGGTCGCCCAGTTCCGCAAGTCGGTCGTCACGACCGCGGAGTTCTTTGCGCCGCACGGCGTCGACGTCGTGCTCGAGCCGATCAATCCGCGCAACGTGCCCGGCTACTTCCTCAACGACTTCCTGTTCGCGCGCGACCTGATCAATGAATTGAAGATCCCGAACCTCAAGCTGCAGTTCGACATCTATCACTGCCAGATCGTCCATGGCGACGTCACGATGCGGCTGCGCGAGATGATGCCGATCATCGGCCATGTCCAGATCGCCTCGATCCCCTCGCGCAACGAGCCCGATGGCGAGGAGCTGAACTATCCGTTCCTGTTCGACGAGCTCGACCGGCTCGGCTATGACGGCTTCGTCGGTTGCGAATACAATCCGCGCGGCAAGACCACGGACGGTCTCGCCTGGTTCAAGCCTTATGCCGGAGTGAAGCCGTGACATCAGCCAGGAAACTGTCGCTCGGCTGCATCGCCGACGACTACACCGGCGCCTCCGACCTCGCCAACACGCTCACGCGCGCCGGCCTGCGCACCGTGCAGACCATCGGCGTGCCTTCCGACGATCTGAAGCTGCCCGAGGTGGATGCCGTCGTGGTGTCGCTGAAGAGCCGCTCGATCGAGGCCGGCACCGCCGTCGAGCGCTCGCGCGCCGCGGAGAAATGGCTGCGCGGTCGCGGCGCGGGCCACGTCCTGTTCAAGATCTGCTCGACCTTCGATTCCACCGATGCCGGCAATATCGGCCCCGTCATGGACGCGCTGCGCGCCGACTCCGCCGATAGCATCGTGCTGGTGACGCCGGCCTTCCCGGAAACCGGCCGCACCGTCTATCAGGGCAATCTGTTCGTCGGCGCCGTGCCGCTGAACGAGAGCCCGCTGAAGGACCACCCGCTCAATCCGATGCACGATTCCAATCTGGTGCGGGTGCTGGCGCGGCAGAGCAAGACGAAAGTGGGTCTGGTCGATCTCGCGACATTGACCCGCGGGGCCGACGCCGTGCGCGCCAAGCTCGCGGATCTCACCGGTAAGGGCATTGGCGCTGTTATCATCGACGCCGTGTTCGACCGCGACCTCGAAACCATCGGCCAGGTCGCACTCGACCATCGGCTCTCGGTCGGCGCCTCCGGCATCGGGCTGGGGCTCGCGCGCGGCCTCGTCGCCTCCGGCAAGGTCACGTCGAACGCCGCGACGGCGATATCGGCTTCACCGGTCGGCGGGCCGGCGGCCTGTCTCGCCGGCAGCTGCTCGCAGGCGACGTTGCAGCAGATCGCCAATGCCGAGACAATCATGCCGGTGCTGCATCTCGATCCTGAGCGCGTGATCGCGGGTAAGGAAGAAGCGCAGCGCGCGCTCGCCTGGGCGAAGGATCGGATCGGCGAAGGGCCGGTTCTGATCGCGAGCAGCTCGACGCCGGAGCAGGTGGCAGCTCTGCAATCCCGTCATGGCCGCGATGCAGCCGGACATGCCATCGAGCAGGCGATGGCCGATCTCGCCGAAGGTCTGGTGCAGGCCGGCGTGCGCCGGCTGGTCGTCGCCGGTGGTGAAACATCGGGCGCTGCCGTCGATCGTCTGCGCATTCCCGGCTTCCTCGTCGGCGCGGAAATCGCGGCAGGCGTGCCGGTGTTGCGTGCCGTCGGGGCGACGAGCGGCGAGATGCTGCTTGCCCTGAAATCAGGCAACTTCGGGGGCCCGGAGTTTTTCTCCGATGCGCTGAAGCTGATGCGCTGAGTCGATTGGTCGCACTCGTTTGGCGGCGCGTGCGACCATTCCCGTAGTTCCACGGGGTTCCAAATTAACACAACCCTAGGAGGCGGTATCATTTGATGCCTGCGGCGCTGTTGCGCTGCAAACATCAAGCTGTCCCGGCCGCGTGCCTGCGCGGCCCATATCACGAGAACCTTCCGCCATGCTCGCCAGATACTCGATCCGCGCCAAGATCATTGCCGTGGTTGCCCTCTTGCTCGTCACAATGACGGGCATGGGACTTCTGGCCGCCACAAGCATGCGCGCGATCAACGCCAACACGGTCGACATCACGACCAGCTGGTTGCCCAGCGTGCGCGTGCTCGGCGATCTCCGGGCTACCACGCTGACGTATCGTACGGCGGTCCGCGCGCATTTGATGGCCGATTCGATGGAGGAAAAGCTCCAGCAGGAAAAGCGGCTTGCCGCCCTCACTGAAAGCAACGCGAATATTCGCCGGATATACGAGCCGCTGATCACATCTCCGGAGGAGCGCGCGATATACAATGAGTGGTCGCGGTTCTGGGAGGAGTACACCAGGGGCGCCCAGCAGGTGATCGCGCTGTCGCGGCAGGCCGTCGGGCGAATCCCGACCGAGGCGCGCGATCTCAACGCGAAGGTCATCAAGGTCGGGAGCCAGGGCGACGAGGCGTTGCTCAAGGACATCGAGCTCAACAACAAGGGTGCCGACAAGGCCGCGCAGGACGCCGCCGACAGCTATCGCGCGGCGGTCATGCTGCTCTCCGTGATCCTTGGTGTCGCCGTCATGATCGGCGCGGCCGTCAGCTATTTCATGATCCGTGACATCTCCGCCGCCATCGCTTCAATCGTCATGCCGATGCGGGCGCTGGGCAGCGGTGACCTGAGCGCTGTCGTCCCGCATCGAGGCGAGAAGACCGAGATCGGCGCGATGGCCGATGCGCTGCAGGTGTTCAAGGAGGCGCTGGTCGCCAAGAAGGCCGCCGACGAGGCCGCGGCTGTCGACGCCGAGGCCAAGATCGAGCGCGGCCGCCGGGTCGACGCCGTCACGCGCAATTTCGAAACCATGATCGGCGAGATCGTGCAGACGGTGTCGTCGGCTTCGACGCAGCTCGAAGCGTCCGCCGGCACGCTGTCCTCCACCGCCCAGCGGGCGCAGGACTTGACGACGGCCGTGGCCGGAGCGTCCGAGGAAGCCTCCGCCAACGTGCAGTCGGTGGCATCAGCGACCGAAGAGCTGTCCTCGTCGGTGACCGAGATCAGCCGTCAGGTGCAGGAATCGGCGCGGATGGCGACCGACGCGGTCGGCCAGGCCCGCATCACCAATGATCGCGTCAGCCAGCTGTCGAAGGCGGCCGCGCGCATCGGCGACGTCGTCGAGCTGATCAACACCATCGCCGGCCAGACCAATTTGCTGGCGCTCAACGCCACCATCGAGGCGGCGCGCGCCGGCGAGGCCGGCCGCGGCTTTGCGGTCGTGGCCTCGGAAGTGAAGGCGCTTGCCGAGCAGACCGCAAAAGCCACCGGCGAGATCGGCCAGCAGATTGCCGGCATCCAGGCCGCAACCGAGGAGTCGGTCGGCGCGATCCAGGAAATCTCCGCGACCATCGAGCGTCTGTCGGAGATTTCCTCGACCATCGCAGCCGCCGTCGAAGAGCAGGGCGCGGCGACGCAGGAAATCTCCCGCAACGTCCAGCAGGCCGCGCAGGGCACCCAGCAGGTCTCCTCCAACATCTCCGACGTGCAGCGTGGCGCCACCGAGACCGGTTCGGCTTCCTCGCAGGTGCTGTCAGCGGCGCAGTCGCTGTCGGGCGACAGCAACCGTTTGAAAAACGAAGTCGGAAAATTCCTCGACGCGGTGCGCGCCGCCTGATTGATCGCGCGACGTCATGGAAAGCCCGGCCCGCGAAGGCCGGGCTTTTTTCATGTCTGGCGAGCAACGCAGCCCGTAATTCTGCGGGGCCTCAAATTAACCTGCCGTATTTTGACGCGCGTTAGCTTGACGCACAGAATCACGGCATTTCGCGTGAGCTGCGCGACTATTTCAATTTGGGGATTCCACCGATGTTCCTGGCGAGATTCCGCATCCTGACCAAGATCCTTGCGATTGTTTGCGGCCTCTCCCTGATCGCCACCACGCTCGCCTATCTCGGCATGTCCTCGCTGAAGTCGCTCAGCGAGCGCGGTGAAGTCACAGCGCGCGCTGCCGAGCGGTCGCTGCTGTCGGCGCGAGCAAACACCAACGTGCTGGCGATCAACGGCGCCGAGTTCCGCAGCGCGCTGGATCCGCGCAACGAGAATCGGCTTGCCGCGAGATCAGTCATCGACGAGCAGCTCAAGCAGCTCGAGGAGCGGCTCGCCGAGATCAGCAAGACCACCGATGAGAAGACCATCGCCCTGCTTCCTGCGGTGCGCTCGGCGCTGTCGGCGTACAAGGCGCGGCTCCAGGATACGCTCGAGGCGGTCGATGCGACCAAGGTGACCGAGTTGAGCCAATCGGCGGACAAGCTCCGCGGAGTCGCGATGAAGAGCAATGCGGCGGCGGAAGCGTTGCGCACCCAGGTCCGCGCCGTGGCGTTGCGCCAGGAGCAGCGCGTCAAGGAGAACACAGAGGCCAGCGAGCGGGAGTACGCCTCGACCTCGCAGCTCCTGATCGTCCTGGCGGCATCCGGTGTCTTGTTCGGTCTCGTCTTCGGCTTCGTCGTCGGCCAATACGGTGTCGCAAGGCCGATCCGCGCCGTGGTCGACCTGCTGCAGCAACTTGCGAACGGAAACTACAATGTCGAGATCAACGGCACCGACCGTCGCGACGAGGTCGGTGACGTCGCCAAGACCGCGCTGGTGTTCAAGGACAATGGCCTCGCCAAGATCCGCATGGAGCAGGAGCAGAAGGCGCTGGAGGCACGCGCCGCCGCAGAGCGCCGTGCCGACATGCTGCGGCTCGCCGATCAGTTCGAGGGCGCGGTCGGCGAGATCGTGGAGACCGTGTCGTCGGCTTCGACCGAGCTGGAGGCCTCCGCGAGCACGCTGACGTCGTCGGCCGAGCGTTCGCAGACGCTGACCACGTCGGTGGCTGCCGCGTCCGAGCAGGCCTCGACCAACGTGCAATCCGTGGCGTCGGCGACCGAGCAGCTGTCGTCGTCGGTGAGCGAGATCAGCCGGCAGGTGCAGGAATCGGCGCGGATGGCCAGCGATGCCGTCGGACAGACCCGTGCGACCAACGAGCGGGTCAGCCAGCTCTCCACGGCCGCCGCGCGCATCGGCGATGTCATCGAACTGATCAATACCATTGCCGAGCAGACCAATTTGCTGGCGCTCAACGCGACCATCGAGGCCGCGCGTGCCGGCGAGGCAGGGCGGGGCTTTGCGGTGGTCGCCTCCGAGGTGAAGGCGCTCGCCGAGCAGACCTCGAAAGCGACCGGCGAGATCGGGCAGCAGATCGCCGGCATGCAGACGGCTACCGAGGAATCGGTGAGCGCGATCCAGGCGATCAGCAGCACCATCGAGAAGCTCGCGGAAATTTCCTCGACCATCGCGGCCGCCGTGGAGGAGCAGGGCGCCGCGACCCAGGAAATCTCGCGTAACGTGCAGCAGGCGGCGCAAGGCACCCAGCAGGTGTCGTCCGATATCACCGACGTGCAGCGCGGCGCCAGCGAGACCGGCTCGGCGTCGTCGCAGGTGCTGAGCGCCGCGCAGTCACTTTCCGGTGACAGCAACCGCCTCAAGCTCGAGGTTGGCAAGTTCCTGAGCACGGTAAGGGCCGCCTAGGCGCAACTGGGGAGCTCTCGCCGACGCGAGCTATGCCAAGGAAGTGAAGGCCAACCGCGTTCCGCGGGGTTGGCCTTTCTGCCGTCCTTCGGTAAATCGGCCTGAGGCGGAGCGGCCATTTTGACTGCCGATCCCTGCTGCCTTGATCCTGATGCCTTGGGCGGGGCTCTTTCGGGAATGCTTCCTTCATGATCGCACTGGTCCGTATCGCGCTGAGCCGGCCATATACTTTCGTCGTGCTCGCGTTGCTCTTGCTGATTACCGGACCGCTGGCGGCGCTGCGCACGCCGACCGACATCTTTCCGGACATCCGCATCCCCGTGATCGGCGTGGTCTGGCAGTACACCGGCCTGCCGCCGGACCAGATGTCCGGCCGCATCACCACCCCGTTCCAGCGCGCGCTGACCACGACGGTCAACGACATCGAGCACATCGTCGCCAATTCCTACACCGGCGTCGGCATCATCAAGATCTTTTTCCAGCCAAACGTCGATATCCGCACCGCCAACGCGCAGGTGACGGCGATCTCGCAGACGCTCTTGAAGCAGATGCCGCCGGGCGCGACCCCGCCGCTGATCCTGAACTACTCGGCTTCCACCGTGCCGATCATCCAGGTCGCACTGTCCGGTGACGGCCTGACCGAGCAGAACCTCGCCGACATCGGCATCAACCAGCTGCGCACGCCGCTAGTCACCGTGCCCGGCGCCGCGATTCCCTATCCGTTCGGCGGCAAGCAGCGCCAGGTCCAGATCGACCTCAACTCGACGGCGCTGCAGGCGCGCGGCCTGTCGGGCCAGGACGTCGCCAACGCGCTCGCCGCGCAAAACCTGATCACGCCGGTCGGGACGCAAAAGATCGGCAGTTTCGAGTACACGATCAACCTCAACAATTCGCCGCTGCGGCTCGAGGAGCTCGGCGATCTCCCGATCAAGTCGGTCAACGGCGCCATGGTCTATGTGCGCGATGTGGCGACCGTGCGCGACGGCAATCCGCCGCAGACCAACATCGTGCATGTCGACGGCAACCGCTCGGTGCTGATGATGGTGCTGAAGGCCGGCGCCACCTCGACGCTCGATATCATCTCCGGCATCAAGCAGAAGGTGATCGAGGTCAAGGACCAGCTGCCGGATGCGCTGAAGATCGGCTTCATCGGTGACCAGTCGGTGTTCGTGCGCGGCGCGATCGAGGGTGTGGCCTTCGAGGGCGTGATCGCAGCGCTTTTGACCAGCGCCATGATCCTGCTGTTCCTCGGCAGCTGGCGCTCCACCATCATCATCGCGGTCTCGATCCCGCTCTCGGTGCTGGGCGCCATCATCATGCTGTCGGCGATCGGCGAGACGCTGAACATCATGACGCTCGGCGGCCTTGCGCTCGCCGTCGGCATCCTCGTCGACGACGCCACGGTGACGATCGAGAACATCAACTACCATCTCGAGCAGGGCAAGCCGGTCGAGCAATCCATCCTCGACGGCGCCAACCAGATCGTGACGCCGGCCTTCGTCTCGCTGCTCTGCATCTGCATCGTGTTCGTGCCGATGTTCTTCCTGACCGGCGTGGCGCGCTTCCTGTTCGTGCCGATGGCGGAAGCGGTGATGTTCGCGATGATCTGGTCGTTCATCCTGTCGCGCACGCTGGTGCCGACCATGGCGAACTATCTGCTGCAGCCGCATGTGCATCACGAGGGTGGGCCGCCGAAGACACGCAACCCCCTGGTCTGGTTCCAGCGCGGCTTTGAGGCGCGGTTCGAGCGGATCCGGGGCGGCTATCAGGGCCTGCTCGGGCTGGCGCTGGCGCACCGCGCGGTGTTCGTGATCGGCTTCCTCTGCGTGGTCGGCGCGTCCTTTGCGCTGGTGCCGTTCCTCGGGCGCAACTTCTTCCCCTCGGTCGATGCCGGCAACATCCTGATGCATGTGCGGACCCAGGTCGGCACCCGCGTCGAGGAGGCGGCCAACCAGCTCGCCGACGTGCAGAAGGCGGTGCGCAAGCTGATCCCGGGCGAGATCGAGACCATGACCGATAACATCGGCATGCCGATCTCCGGTATCAACATGACCTACAACAACACCGGCGTGATCGGCCCGCAGGACGGCGACATCCAGATCAAGCTGCGCGAGGGCCACAAGCCGACGGAAGAGCATGTGCGGGTGCTGCGTGAGCAGCTGCCGCGGCTCTTCCCCGGCGTCAGCTTCTCCTTCCTGCCGGCCGACATCGTCAGCCAGATCCTCAATTTCGGTGCGCCGGCGCCGATCGATCTGCAGATCCGCGGTGCCAATCTCGATGCCAATTTTGCCTACGCCAACAAGCTGCTGGCGAAAATGCGCAAGATCCCCGGCATTGCCGACGCGCGCATCCAGCAATCGCCGAATGCGCCGACCTTCAACATCGATGTCGACCGCACCCGCGCGCAATATGTCGGCCTGACCGAGCGCGACGTCACCAACTCGCTGGTCGTCAATCTCGCCGGCTCCTCGCAGGTCGCGCCGACCTACTATCTCAATCCGGATAATGGCGTGTCCTATTCGATCGTGATGCAGACGCCGCAATACCAGATCGACTCGCTCAGCGCGCTGCAGACGCTGCCGATCACGGCGACCGGCAACACCCAGTCTCCGATCCTCGGCGGCATCGCCGACATCAAGCGCACCAATTCCAGCGCCGTCGTGTCGCAATACGACATCCAGTCGCTGGTGCAGATCTATGCGACGCCGCAGGGCCGCGACCTCGGCGCGGTCGCAGCCGACGTTCGCGCGCTGATCGCCGAGACCGCCAAGGATGTGCCGAAGGGCTCCTCCGTGGTGCTGCTCGGCCAGGTGCAGACCATGAACAGCGCCTTCACCGGCCTGCTGTTCGGTCTGCTCGGCGCGGTCGTGCTGATCTACTTCCTGATCGTGGTCAACTTCCAGTCCTGGTCGGACCCGTTCGTGATCATCACCGCGCTGCCGGCTGCGCTCGCCGGCATCGTCTGGATGCTGTTCACGACGGAGACCACGCTGTCGGTTCCCGCGCTCACCGGCGCCATCATGTGCATGGGCGTCGCGACCGCGAACAGCGTGCTCGTGATCAGCTTTGCCCGCGAGCGCTACGCCGAATTGGGCGACCCGGTTGCCGCGGCGCTGGAAGCCGGCTTCGTCCGCTTCCGCCCGGTGCTGATGACGGCGCTCGCGATGATCATCGGCATGGCGCCGATGGCGCTGGGCCTCGGCGAGGGTGGCGAGCAGAACGCGCCGCTGGGCCGCGCCGTGATCGGCGGCCTGGTGTTCGCAACCTTTGCGACGTTGATGTTTGTTCCCGTGGTATTCAGTATGGTACACAAGAAGCAAGGCGCCATCGCCGCCGCCCCCTCGGAGATCCCGCATGCCGCCCACTGAACAGCGCCCGACGGTCTCGCGCCGGAAGCTGGGCATTTTCAGCGTGGTCGCCCTGATCGGGGCGGGCCTGATCGTCGGCACCGGCATCCGCGCCCGCGAGGAGCAGGGCACCAAGCTGAAGCAATGGACCGACGAACAGGCGATCCCCAGCGTCGCGGTGGCCTTGCCCAACGCAAAACAGCTCAGCGCCACCATCGACCTGCCGGGCCGGCTGGAAGCCTATTACCGTGCGCCGATCTTCGCCCGCGTTGCCGGCTACCTCAAGAGCTGGAGCGCCGACATCGGCGCCCGCGTCAAGGCCGGGCAGGTGATCGCCGAGATCGAGGCGCCCGACCTCGACCAGCAACTCTTGCAAGCCCGCGCCGATCTCGCCAGCCAGCAGGCCAGCGCCAAGCTCTCCGAAGCAACGCTGAACCGCCGCAAGACGCTGGTCGCCTCCAACTTTGTCTCCGCCCAGGAGATCGACGAACGCACCGCCGACCTCTCCAACAAGAATGCCGCGGTGAAGTCCGGCCAGGCCAATGTCGAGCGGCTCGAGGCGCTCGCCGGCTACAAGAAGATCACGGTGCCGTTCGACGGCGTGGTGACCTCGCGCGACACCGACGTCGGCGCGCTGATCAATGCCGGCGGCGGCTCGGGCCCGGCGATGTTCGTGGTCTCCGACATCACCAGGCTGCGCGTCTACGTCAACGTGCCGCAGAACTACGTGCCGGCGATCAAGATCGGCGCCAAGGCGACGATCACGCTGCCGGAATATCCCAACCGCACCTTCCCGGCGACGGTCGAAGCCTCGTCGCAGGCGGTCGACGTTTCCTCCGGCACCACGCGAATGCAGCTCGCGCTGGACAATGCGTCCGGCGAGCTGATGCCCGGCGGCTATGCCAGCGTGAAGCTCAGCCTGCAGCGCGACTCCACCCCGCTCAGCATCCCCGCCAGCGCCCTGATCTTCAACGGCAGCGGCCTGCGTGTGGCGACCGTCACGCCCGACGACAAGGTGCTGTTCAAGCCCGTCACGATCGGCCGCGATCTCGGCAAGGAGATCGAGCTCGCCTCCGGCCTGTCGCCGGACGACCGCGTCATCACCGCGCCCCCGGATGGCCTCGCCGACGGCGACCAGGTCCGCGTCGTCGGCCCCGGCGCCAAGGGCAAGCCGACCACCGCGTCGGAAAAGCAGGACGTGAAGGGGTAGCTTTTACTTCACCTCTCCCCGCTCTTCAGCGGGGAGAGGTCGAAATCCGCACAGCGAATTTCGGGTGAGGGGCATGGCACCAGATCGCCGCATCGACGGCCCATCCGACTCGTCGAATGACGGACCTCAATTGATGATCTTTATGCGGAAGCAGCCCCTCACCCCAACCCTCTCCCCGTGAAGAACGGGGAGAGGGGGCCTTCTAGGCCCGCCACTCCAGCATGCCGTCCGCAGCCGTGGCGATCTCGCCGACAGTCCCGACCGGCGTCCGGTCCATGTTCTGCAGATGTGCCAGCGTGGTCGCATCACCAGCCGGAATCCGCCCGAGGGTCCGCTTATCGTCCTCCGTCCGCAGTATGGTCACGCCATGCTCGATCTCGCCATTGCCGCGATAGATCACGGTGAAGGCCTCGACCTTGCCCTTGCCGCGCGCCTCCGTGACGAACTCCGGCACCTTGCGGCGGTTTCGATCCGCTTCGGTCTGAACGCTGGTCTCCTGCTGCAGCGCCGCCTTCGGCGCCGTGCGCGACAGCACCAGGCCATGGTGCTTGGTGACGAACCCGCCCTGGCCGTAGAGCAGGCCGAGCCTGCCGCCATCCCGCAGCTTGCGCACCATCGCAACCGCCGCATGCGTCATGTAGGTGTTGAGCGGCGCGCCGAAGAAGGTGAGTCCGCCCGTCACCGTCGGCTGCACGTCAGGCCCGAGGCCGAGCGTGCGCCGCGCCATCTTCGGCACGCAAGGAAAGCAGCTGTAGAGCTCGATCGCATCGAACTTCCGGCCGTCGCCTTCGACAAGGTCCATCACCGCCTTCAGCACCGCGGTCTGCGGATGGCTCTCGAAGAACTGGTCGCGGACGAGATAGTCGCGCGGCTCTTCCGCCGAGGCGCCGCCGAGCGGGTAGATCAGCTTCTCCTCGGGCACGCCGGCGGCGCGCGCTTTGGCGAGGCTGGTCAGGATCAGCGCGCCGCCCATGTTCACGGTCGGGTTCGCTACCATCAGCTTGGTATACGGCCAGGCGATCAGGCGATTGTCAGGCGTCGGCGTCGTGATCTCGTCGCCGGTCAATCGCTTCTTCATCCAGGAGCCTGGATTGTCGGCCGCGACGCGCGCATAGGTCGACCACAGCTCGCCGGATTCCTTCAGCGCCTCGCGCGGCGTCTGGCCCCAATGCGCCGAGGTTGCGGACTCGTAGAGCGGATAGACCGTGATCGGCCGGAACACGCCGAGCGTCACGGCCATCGGCTTCTGGAACGCGGCACCGCGCTTCGGCTCCTCGACGTCATGCGCGAACGGCGTCCAGGGTAGCTCGACGCCGGCGCGCTGCGCCTTGGTCGCGGTCGACTGCGCCTCGGCGCCGCAGACCGCGGCGACCTCGCATTCGCCGCGCGCGATCCGTTGCGCCGCCTCGTGCAGATAGCGGATCGGGCTCTCGCCGCCGACCGGGCCGTAATAGAGATGCGTGGGCGCGGCACCGAGCCGCGCCGCCAGCTGCTGCTCGGGATCGCGGTAGCGCCAGCTCAGGAAGTTCACGACGTCGAGCGAGCCGATCTCACGAAGCAGCTTTGCCCCGCTGTCCGCCTCCGCGCGCTTCAAAGCCTCCTCGAGCAGCGCGAGTGGTTCGAGACCGGCGGCGATGTCCTTCGGGCGATCGACGACCTCGCCGACGCCGACGATGACGGGAATGCGGTTGTCGGGGAGGTGGTTGATCATTCTTGTTGGTTACCTTCTCACATAGTCAGCGAGAGCCGTAGATTCCATGGGCGGTGAGCGTGGCCTCTCCGATAGGTTTGGGTTTCCACACTCGAACCCACGGAGAGTCAGATG
>NZ_JAFCJX010000039.1 GCF_018130695.1 Bradyrhizobium jicamae
GGCGTTTGCGCGGAGATCATGCTCAAACAAAGACCTAAAGCGCGATGACGATTCAACCCAATCTCATCGCGCTTTAGGGTTCGAGCGAGGTCCGGGATCCTCATGGTGAGGAGCACGGCAACGCCGTGCGTCTCGAACCACGAGGCCGCGGTGCCGCTCCGGCGCCGCCCGATCTACCCCCGATCCACCCGCACCACGCGGCCCTTGTCGATGGCGAGCGCGAGCTGGCCGTGCTTCAGCTTCAGCGCGGCTTCGCCAAACAGCTCGCGGCGCCAGCCGTGCAGGGCGCCGACATCGGCGTGATCGTCGGCGGCGATCTGCTCGAGATCATCGACGGTGGCGATCACTTTGCTCGCGACCGCATGGCGCTCCGAGGTCATGCGCAGCAGCACCTTCAGCAGCTCGACGATCGCCGCGCCATTGGAATTGTTGCGTGGCTTCTCGAGCTTCGGCAGCGAGCCGTGATCGCGGGCGAGGCCGCGCTGCACGGCGGCGACGATGTCGCTTCCCCATTTGGAGCGGTCAAAGCCCTTCGGCAGCGAGCGCAGATTGGCGAGCCTTTCCAGCGAGGTCGGCGCGTGGGTCGCGATGTCGCCGACCGCGTCGTCCTTGAGCACGCGCGAGCGCGGCACGTCGCGGCTCTGCGCTTCCTGCTCGCGCCAGGCTGCGACCTCGATCAGCACCGCGAGCTCCTTCGGCTTGCGGACGCGGGTCTTCAGCCGCTCCCAGGCGCGTTCGGGGTGGAAGTCGTAGGTCTTCGGCGAGGTCAGGACCTCCATCTCCTCGCTGACCCAGTCGCTGCGGCCGCGCTTCTTCAGGTCGGCATCGAGCGAAGCGAACACGTCGCGCAGATGGGTGACGTCGGAGACCGCGTAGTGCATCTGCTCTTCCGTCAGCGGCCGGCGCGACCAGTCGGTGAAGCGATGGGTCTTGTCCGGGCGGTGGCCGGTGACGCGCTCGACCAGCGCATCATAGGCAATGCTGTCGCCATAGCCGAGCACCATGGCGGCGACCTGGGTATCGAAGATCGGATGCGGGATGGTGCCCGACATGTGCCAGACGATCTCGATGTCCTGCCGCGCGGCGTGAAACACCTTCAGCACGGCTTCGTTCGACATCAGGGCAAAGAACGGCTTGAGGTCGAGACCCGGCGCAAGCGCGTCGATCACGATGGCCTCGTCCGCGCTCGCCATCTGCACGACGCAGAGCAGGGGGTAATAGGTCGACTCCCGCAGGAACTCGGTATCGACGGTGATGACCTTGTGCTGGGCGAGGCGGTCGCAGGCGGCCGCCAGATCAGGGGTGGTGGTAATCAGATTCATGAACAGTCCATGACGCTCCCGGACACGCGTTCTGCCGAAAGCGCAGCGATGTCAAGGGCCTTGCGGGGGATTCGGCCCCGCCGGAGGGCAGATCGGGCGATTTCGCACGGTCTTTCGTGCTCGCGGCGCCAATCGCGCCCGCGCTCCGGCGCCTCATGGCCCCCTGGCGTGCAGAGCGGCGCAGGGAAAGTCGGGGGCAGATCGCGCCAGTGGCCTCTTATGTTATCGTCCTGCTTTGAGGCTCGACCGATCTTGATTTGATAACCTGATGCCCAAAAGCTCGACGAGCAGTCACGTGGCACCTGCGCCGGATCAGGATTTTCCGATCGCGATCGCAGCGCTTCCCGCGACCCGGGAGCACAGCAGGGCCGCGGCCGCAATCATCATTGTCCTGCTGATCGTTGCGGCATTCGTCGCGCCGTTTGCGCATCTGCGGTTGGGGCGCATCGACGCCTTCATCCCGGTGCTTCAGACCGTGCTGGCGCTCGCCGACTTCATGACCGCGATCCTGCTGTTCGCCCAGTATTCGCTGCTGCCGCAGCGGGCGCTGCTGGCGGTGGGGAGCGCATATGTTTTCAGCGGCTCGTTTGCATTCCTGCAGACCCTGACCTTTCCCGGCGGATACGGCCCGGCGGGTGTGATCGGCGAT
This sequence comes from Bradyrhizobium jicamae, assembly GCF_018130695.1. Classification (GTDB taxonomy): domain Bacteria; phylum Pseudomonadota; class Alphaproteobacteria; order Rhizobiales; family Xanthobacteraceae; genus Bradyrhizobium; species Bradyrhizobium jicamae_B. The sequence goes on from NZ_JAFCJX010000039.1 coordinate 1,972, forward strand.
GGCTTCAACAGCCCGGCCTGGTTCTTCGTGCTATGGCACCTCACATTCCCGCTGGCGATCCTGGTGTATGCGCTGTCGAAGGATGAGGTCAGGCCTGCGGCGGCGGCCGGCAAGTCGACCGCGAGAGCGATCGGCCTCACGCTGCTGTTCGTCGTCGCCGTGATCGCCGCGCTGGCGTGGCTGGTGACAGCAGGCGTCGGATGGCTGCCGACGTTTTATTCGGGCAGCGTGACGGAGCAGACGCGGTTCGGCAATCAGATCAATGTCGTTCTGTTGCTCTGGTACGGCAGCGTGCTTGCGTTGTTGTTCGCACGCCGGCGCACGATCCTCGACGTCTGGCTGGTCGTGATCCTGATGGCGTGGATGCCGAACTTTCTGGTCGCGGCGATCGCGAGCTCCGTGAGATTTTCGCTCGGATGGTATGCCGCGCGCGGCTTCGCCCTGTTCGCGAGCTTCATGCTGCTCGCCGTCTTGCTGACAGAGATGACGGTGCTGTATTCGCGCCTCGCCAACGCATTTTCGCTGCTGCGGCGGGAGCGCGCCAACCGGCTGATGAGCATCGATGCGGCAACCGCAGCGATCGCCCATGAGATCAGAACGCCGCTCGGCGCCATCGCGCTCAATGCGGGGACGGCGCTCGATCAGCTTCGCGCCAAGCCGCCGGTGCTCGACGATCTCAGGGCCATCCTGGCTGATATCGCGGCGGACAGCCTGCGTGCCAATGAGGCGATTTCAGTCGTTCGCGGATTGTTCGACGGTGCCACCGAACGGCGGACCACGGTGCGGGCCGAGGATTTCGCGCGGCAGGCGCTGAACCTTGCCGACGCCGAGCTGCGGGCCAACCAGGTGTCGGTGACCACGGAGTTTCGCGACAATCTCGCGGAGGTCCATGTCGATACCGCGCAGATGCAGCAGGTTCTGCTGAACCTGATCAGGAACGCAAATGACGCCATGGCGATGCTGCCTTCGGACGTTCGCCGGCTGAGATTGGCCACCGAACGGACGGCGTCAACCGTGGTCCTGTCGGTTCAGGACAGCGGAGCCGGGATCCCGAACGAGAACCGCGACCGCATCTTCGACGCCTTCTTCACCACCAAGCCATCCGGAATGGGGCTGGGGCTCGCGATCAGCCGCACCATCGTCGAGGGTCATGGCGGCAAGCTGCAGCTTGTCGGATCGGGTCCACATGGGACGATCTTCGAGATTGCGATGCCGATCAGCGCTGCGGCGGCGACCTGAGCCGGGACGATCACCTGAAAGGAAATGCCATGATGAGGAAAGCCCTGTTGGCCGCAGCCGTTGCGCTGCTGGCGTTCGCGGATGCGGCCTTCGCCGATCCGCTCAAGGTGACGCTGCTCGGCACGGGAACGCCGACGCCGCGTGTCTCCAATTTCAGCGCGGCGACGCTGGTGGAGGCGGGGCCGGAGAAACTGCTGTTCGATTTCGGCCGCGGCTCCACCATGCGGCTGTTCCAGAAACAGATCCCGCTCGGCGCGCTGACGGCGCATTTCATCACCCATCTGCATTCCGACCATCTGGTGGGGCTACCCGATATCTGGCTCTCCGGCTGGCTCGGCACGCCCTGGGCCTCGCGCAAGGCGCCGATGGTGGTATTCGGGCCGAAGGGCACGGTCGCGATGACCGAGAACCTGACCAAGGCCTTTGCGGAGGACATCCGCATCCGCCTCGACGACGAACACCTGCCGCCGGAAGGCATCGCGTTCGACGCGCACGATATCGTCGCGGGGCCGGTGTATGAGAAGAACGGCGTCAAGGTGACGGCGATCGAGGTCAATCACGGCGAGAAGATCAAGCCGTCCTTCGGCTATGTCGTGCAATATCAGGGCAAGCGCGTCGTGCTGTCCGGCGACACGAAGTATGACGAGCGGATCGCGGCGGCCGCGAAGGGCGCCGACCTCTTGATCCACGAGGTCTGCGTGATCGATCCGGCGCTGCGTGAAAAGTTTCCGTCGTACAAGGATATTGAAGCGCATCACACCTCGCCCGAGGAGGCTGGCAAGATCTTCAGCGAGGCGAGTCCGAAACTGGTGGTCTATTCGCACATCGTCTACGCGACGGTGAAGCCGGTGCCCGACGTGCCCGAGGACCTGCTGGTGGCGCGGACGCGCGCGACCTATGACGGACCGCTGCTGGTCGGGCGCGATCTGATGTCGTTCGTGATCGATGACAAGGTGCAGGCGCTCGACCCGAAGGGCGAGGCGCTCCAGCCGCTGGTGAAATAGCCTCTCACGACAGCTTGCCGCGCAGGATCAGTGGCAGCAGGCCGCCGGCGCGGAGGATGTCGCATTCGAGACTGGTCTCGATTGCGGCGGTGGCTTCGAAGCGGTTGATCTCGATGCCGTCGCGATGGATGCGCACGGTGACACTGCCGCGGGGGCGGATGGCGTCGGCGGGCGCATCGATCTCGATCTCGTCGGTCGGGCGCAGGCCAAGACCCTGCGGCCGGCGATCGGCCGGCAGCCGCAGCGGCAGCACGCCCATGCCGATCAGATTGGAGCGGTGGATGCGCTCGAAGCTGAGCGCCAGCACGGCGCGGACGCCGAGTAGCGCCACGCCCTTGGCGGCCCAGTCGCGCGACGAGCCCATGCCGTAGCGCTCGCCGGCCAGCACGACGATCGAGCGGCCTTCCTCGGCATAGCGCTCCGCGGCGCGCCACAACGACAGGCGCTCGCCGGAAGTCGTGTGAATCGTGGTGGCGGGGCGGAGCTCCGAACCGAGCAGGTTGCGCACGTTCTTGTTGGTGAAGAGGCCGCGCAGCATCACTTCCCAGTTGCCGCGGCGCGAGGCGAAGACGTTGAGATCATGCGGGGCCTCGCCGCGTGCGACGAGGTAGACACCGGCGTCATCGGCCGCGGGAATCGCACCGGCCGGCGAGATGTGGTCGGTGGTGATGTCGTCGCCGAGCACCAGCAGCGGCGTTGCGGCATAGCGGCCGAGGCGCGTGCCCTTGCCGAGGCTCGCGAAGGGCGGACGACGGATATAGGTCGAGGACTGATCCCAGGGAAACAGCGCGCTGTTCGGCGCATCGAGCGCGGCCCAATCGGCGCTGGCTTCGGCGGCCTCATAGGCGGTCGCGTAATCCCTGGCATCGCGTGCCTGCGCGAGCGCGGCGTCGATCTCGGCTCCGGTTGGCCAGAGATCGGCGAGGCGGATGTCGCGGCCATCCGTGCTGCGCCCGATCGGATCCTGCAGGATGTCGCGGCGCGCGTCGCCGGCGAGCGCGAAGGCGATCACCAGCGGCGGCGAGGCGAGAAAACCGTTCTCGACCTGGGTATGGACGCGGCCGGGAAAATTGCGGTTGCCCGAGAGCACCGCGACCGGTGCGATCTTTCGCGCCGTTACGGCCTCGGCCATGACGGGCGCGAGCGGGCCGGAATTGCCGATGCAGGTGGTGCAGCCATAGCCGACGATGCCGAAGCCGAGCGCTTCAAGGTCGTCCATCAGGCCGGCGCGGCGCAGATAGGCTTCGGCGGTGGGCGATCCAGGGGCGAGCGACGTCTTCACCCAGGCCGGCGGCGTCAGGCCGAACCGGCGCGCCTTGCGGGCGACGAGGCCGGCGGCGATCAGCAGGCGCGGATCCGACGTGTTGGTGCAGCTCGTGATCGCCGCGATTGCGACCGAGCCATCGATCGCAACGTCGGACGGCCCGGCGGTGGTGCCGAGCGCCGCGGCGGTACGACCAGCCGCGATGCGATCCTGCGGGCGGCGCGGGCCGGCGAGACTGACCTCGACCTCGTCGAGATCGATGGTGAGCGTGTCGGTGTAGCGCGGGTTCGCGTTAGGATCGAACCACAACTGCTGGCGGCGGGCATAGGCCTCGACGAGGGCGACCTGCTCGGCCGAGCGGCCGGTCTGCGCGAGATAGTCCAGCGTGTGCTGGTCGATCGGGAAGTAGCCGGAATTGGCGCCGAACTCCGGCGTCATGTTGGCGACCACGGCGCGGTCGCCGGCGGACAGCGTCGAGACTCCGGGACCGTAGAACTCGACAAAGCGGTCGGCGAGATCGATGCGGCGCAGCCGCTCGGTGACGGTCAGCGCCAAATCAGTGGCGAGCACGCCATCGCGCAGGCGGCCTGCGAGGCGGACGCCGATCACATCGGGTACCCGCAGCATCACGGGCATGCCGAACATCACACTCTCGGCCTCCAGACCGCCGACACCCCAGGCGAGCACGCCGATGCCGTTGATCATCGGCGTATGGCTGTCGGTGCCGATCAGCGTGTCCGGTGCGGCCCACAACGCGCCGCCGCGGTCGAAGCGGGTAACGACGCTGGCGAGGCGTTCGAGGTTCAGCGTGTGCATGATGCCGGTGCCGGGCGGATGCACGCGGACGCCTGTGAGAGCAGACGTCGCCCACTTCATGAAGCGGTAGCGCTCGGCGTTGCGCTTCAGTTCATGTTGCATGTTCAGCTGCAGCGCGTCCTTACGGGCGAACACGTCGACGCCGATCGAGTGATCGGTGGAGACGTCGACCGGCAGCACCGGATTGAGTTTCGTCGGATCGCCGCCGGCTTCCGCCAGCGAGGCGCGGAGGCCGGCGATATCGACCAGAGCTGGGCCGCAGGTGGTGTCGTGCATCAGGATGCGCGAGGGCTGGAAGGCGATCTCGCGCTCGCTGGTGCCATGCGCGAGCCAGCCGCGGATCGCGGCCACCGCCTCGTCGCACTCCGCGCCGGCATTGCGCAGCACGTTTTCCAGGAGGATGCGCAGGATCACCGGCAGGCGGGCGAGATCGTCGCCCGCGACGGCTGCGATATCGGCGATGCGGTAGCTCTTGTTCGCGACGTCGAGCGTGGTGAAGTCGTCCATCGTGGTGTCCTCAGGCGTGCTGCTCGGCCGGCTTGGCCGCGACGGCGGTGCTCTCCATCCGCGCGAACCAGGTCATCAGGAAGGAGACGAACAGCAGGCCGCTCAGGAACAGTAGGCCGCCATAAGTGCTGCCGGTCCAGTCCTTGATCGCGCCGATCGCATACGGGCCCGCAAAGCCACCGAGATTGCCGATCGAGTTGATCGCGGCGATCGAGATCGCGGCGGTCGAGCGGCTGAGGAACAGTCCCGGCAGCGACCAGAACGGCGACTTGAAGGCGTAGATGCCGGCGAGCGCGAGCGAGATCAGCGTCATCGCGACTGCGGGCTGCGCGACGAGGCCGGTGCAGGCGAGCGCTGTAGCACCAAGCAACAGCGGCAGCGCGGAATGCTTTTGCCGCTCGCCGGTGCGGTCGGAATTGCGCGACCACAGGATCATGACTGCCGTCGCAAACGCATAAGGCATCATCGCGATCAGGCCGATCTCGAAATTGGAGAGCTGGCCCGACATGCCCTTGATGATCTGCGGCATCCACAGGCCGATGCCGAGATTGCCGACCTGGTAGATGAAATAGATCACCGACAGGAACAGCACTTTGGGATTGGTGATGGCCGCGACGACGCCGAGGTGCTCGACATTGGGCCGCGCAGCGTGGTCCTTGCGCAGCTCCTCGGTGAGCCAGTCGCGCTCTTCCGTGGTGAGCCAGCGCGCCTGCTCGGGACGGTCGGTCATGATGAAGTAGTTGACGATGCCGGCGATCACGGCCGGGCCGCCTTCGAGCAGCAGCATCCAGCGCCAGCCGGAGAGGCCGAAGCCGGAGACGTGATCCATGATCCAGGTGCTCAGCGGTGCGCCGAGCAAATAGGAGACCGGAATGGCTGCGGTGAACAGCGCGACCGTGGTGGCCTGCTCCTTGGCGCGGAACCAGTAGGTCAGATAGATGATGATGCCGGGGAAGAAGCCGGCTTCTGCAACGCCGAGCAGGAAGCGCAGCACGTAAAGCTGTGTTGCGGTCTGCACGAAGGCGGTGGCGGTCGCGACGATGCCCCAGGTGATCAGGATGCGCGAGATCCAGATCCGCGAGCCGTATTTGTTGAGCGCGACGTTGCTGGGCACCTCGAACAGGAAATAGCCGACGAAGAAGATGCCGGCGGCGAAACCGAACGCTTCGCTGGTCAGCGCCAGCTCCTTGTTCATCTGCAGCGCGGCGTAGCCGATATTGGCGCGGTCGAGATAGGAGATCACGTAGAGCGCGAAGCAGTAGGGCACGATGCGCCAGGTGACCTTGCGCATGGTGGATTGCTCGACTGACGTCGTGGACATGGCGGCGCTTCCCTGTGGTTGTGGTTGGCGCGCTTGTCCGTCCCTGCGGCAGCCGCCTTCGGGAGCGTTATTGCATTTTAAATTATAAAAGACAATACGGGAGTGTTGCGTCAGGCGCGGGGGATCTTGATCAGGGCTGCGCCGGAGATATGGACGCGGAGGAAGTCGGCGGCCTCCTGGCGCAACCCGTTCTCCAGCAAATCCAGGATGTTGAGGTGCTCGCGGCACTGCTGGGGCAGGCGGCTGCGATCGACCGTGATGCGATATTCGACGAGGCGCCGCAGCCGGTTGACGCGCTTGACAGCGTCGAGGAAGAACGGATTGCCGCTGGCGACCATCAGCATCTCGTGGAAATCGTTGTTGGCGGCAAAGATCTCCGCGCGCGAGGCGCGCTTGTAGCCGCCGTCGAGCAGCCATTGCTGGGTTTCACGCGCGGCCGCGAACGCCGCACGATCGACGGTAAAGCTCGGCAGCATCAGCGCCTGCGGCTCCAGCGCGATACGCAGCTGATAGCCCTGCTGGTAGCTCTCGCGCGAAGTCAGCAGCGGCCCGAACGCCCAGCCGTTGCCGGGCAGGCGCTCGATCCAGCCTTCATCGGCGATTTTTGTCAGCACCTTCAACAGGCGCGTGCGCGACAGGCCGTAGCGGCGCATCAGCTCGCTCTCGCTGACGCGCTCGGGCAGCTTGCCGGACAGCCGATCCTCGGCAATGGCAAAATACCATTCGTCCTCCTGCGCCTCGCCGGTGTCGGCACTCTCTGGCAGCTCACGCGCGCTCTTGACCAGGAAGAAGCCGCGGTTCGGCTCGGAGCGGACGACTTTCATGTCCTCCAGGATTTGCAGCGCGGCGTTGATCGGCGCGCGCGAAACCCGCAGCGCGTCCGCCAGCGTCTGGCTCGGCAGATGCTGGTCGGCCTCGAGATCGTTGACGCGGATGTAGTCGAGGATCCGCGCGGTCATCTGGTTGGCGAGGTTGGGGCGGGGCATACGAACGACTCAAAAATGGGTCCGGAGCAGGCATCATTGGCCGACCGGCCGGAGCGGCACAAGCGGCGGTTTGGGCATTGTATCTATCCCATAATTGTGTTTTAAGTGATAAAAAGCAATCTAGGGAGGGCCGATGTCGCCATCACATTTGCCGGCCGGGATGTCCCGGCGCAGCCTGGCGCATCTGATGATCGGCGGCGTGGCTGCCGCTGCGGCGCCATCCCGATCACACGCACAGGCGCGTCAGGCGCCGGGAGAGCAGACCATGACGCAAGGATCGGCCTCGTATGTCTATGTCGGCGCGCGCACCACCAGGGAGCGCAACGCCCGCGGCGACGGCCTCAACGTCTACCGCATGGACAATGCGAGCGGAGGGTGGACCCATCTCCAGCTGCTCGGCGATCTCGTCAATCCCTCGTTCCTCGCCTTCGACCGCACCGGGTGCTTCCTCTACACCGTGCATGGCGACCTCAGCGACATCACGGCGATGGCGATCGATCCGGCCGACGGCAAGTTGCGGGTGATCAATCGGCAGAGCACCGAAGGCAAGAACCCCGTTCATCTCGCTGTTGATCCCGGCAACCCCTTCGTCGTGGTCGCCAACCACATCACCTCGACCCTGGCGCTGCTGCCGCGCCATGACGACGGCTCGCTCGGCGCGGTGATCGACCTCGTCAAGCTGGAAGGCAAGATCGGCCCGCATCGGGTCGAGCAGCCCTTCGCAAAACCGCATCAGGTCGAGTTCGATCCGTCAGGCAAATTCATCGTCGTGCCGGACAAGGGGCTCGATCTCGTCTTCACCTATCGGATCGATGCGGAGAAGGGCAAGCTGGTGCAGGCCGCGCCGCCTGTGCAGGCCCGCGAGAGCGCGGGCCCGCGCCACGTCGCGTTCCATCCGGGCGGCAAGCTCGCCTATGTCGTCAACGAGCTGGATTCGACGGTGACGGCCTATCGCTTCGATCCGGCGAATGGTGCGCTGGCGCCGTTCCAGGTCGTCTCGGCCGTGCCCGATACCTTCACCGGCAACAGCCGCGCGGCGGAGATCACGGTGACGGCTGACGGTCGCTATGTCTATGCGTCCAACCGCGGCAACGACAGCATCGCGATTTTCGCGATCGATCCGGCGAGCGGACGGCTGACGCCGGTGGGCTGGACGTTGAGCGGCGGCAAGACACCGCGCTTCTTTGCGCTGGGCGCGTCGGACAGATTGCTGTTCGCCGCCAATGAAGACAGCGACACCGTGACGATGTTCACGCGTGGAGGTGACGGACGTCTCGCGCCGACCGACAAAGTGGTCAAGGTCGGAAGTCCGGTCTGTATTCTGTTCAAGCCCGCATAGGGGCAGGGATCGACGACAATCTTCGCCGCGTCGGCTTACTCGTAGCGCACGCGCTTCGACGGCCGGCGTGCCGCGGGCATTGCCAGCACGATCAGGCAAAGCCCGATCATCACCATTCCCATAAATTCAAAAGCAAAGGCGTCCACGGGTCATTCTCCCCAGCAATTCGCTAGATTTGTCGGGAGCGAATTGACGCCTTGTTAAAGGTCTTGGTTACCGGCGAGTGCGTGGAGAGATGGTGGAGAGTGAGTTAACGCTCACTGCGAGCGTAGTGTCGTAGGATGGGCAAAGCGAAGCGTGCCCACCATCACGAGTACGCCGTAATTGGTGGGCACGGCGCAAGCGCACCTTTGCCCACCCTACGGATCATGCCAGCGTCCCCAAAATCGACTCCGAGGTCTCGCGAATGTGCCGCTCCAGCAGCGTCGCGGCCTTCTGCGGATCGCGGGCGAGCGTCGCATCCATGATGGCGCGGTGCTCGGTGCCCTTGCGGGTCTGGCTCTTCTCGCGGTTCATCTTGGACAGGAAGCGGTAGCGTTCCAGCTGATAGAACATCAGTGAGCGCAGCCGCAGCAGCCAGCGATCGCTGCAGGCCGCGACCAGCGCCTCGTGAAACTGGCGGTGGCGCTCGACCCAGTCGCCATGACGGCGCATCCGCTCCTGCCACGACAGATCCTCGATGATGCCTAAGCGATGGAAGGAGGCGACGACATTGGTCTCCCATTCGTCGTCACCGCGGCCGATTGACGAGCTCAGCGCACGTGTCTCGAAGCCGACATAGTGGTCGGTGACCTCGATGAGATCGCTGCGCGACACCGGCGCGACGCGAAAGCCCTTGCCGGCTTCGAGCGTGACAAAGCCTTCCGACACCAGCTGCGACAGCGCCTCGCGCAGCGTGCCGATGCCGAGACCGTAGCGCTCGGTCAGGTCGGCGAATTTCAGCTTGGTCTCCGGCGCAAAAGTATGCCGGACGATGTCGTCGCGCAGCCGCGCCAGCAGATCCTGGCCGCCCGATGATGCGGGTGCCTCGTCGCCCGGCTCGGCTTTTCGCGGCTTTTTCAGATGGATGTTCAGGATGCGCTCCCAAAGGTGGCACGCGAGGCGCGGCACGCCGCCGCGCTCGCCTGTGTCTATCTGCTTCGTCCTGGATATTCAATCTGAGACGGTATATCGAATATTATAAAAGTTTCGAAACTTTCTTGCCGAGCCGGGAAATTGGTGTTAGCAATTCCGGCAACGACGAAAGAACAGGGGAGGCTGGCGTGACCTATCTCGTCAATGCGCTCGGGCACGTGCAGATCAACGTGACCGACATGGCGCCTGTGGTACGGGAGGCGACCGAACTGCTCGGCCTGCACGTCACCCGTAGTGATACGCAGCAGACCTGGTTGGCCTGCAGCGGACGTACGGCGGAGCTGGTGTTTCACCGCGCCGAGGCCAACGCCGTGCGCAGCGTCGGCTTCGAGGCGCTGACGGTCCGTGCGGTGGAGGAGGCGGCGCGGCGCGTGCCGGAGGCCGGCTGCCGGGTGCTGTCGGAAAAGCCATCGCTGGATTGCTGCGCGGCCGGCGTGGTGTTCGCCACGCCCCAGGGCCACACCTTCGAGATCCACACGCCGATCCCCGACCGGATCTATGACCGCCGCCATTTCGGCGCGGGCGTCGACGCGATCAGGATGGATCACGTCAACATCACCTCGCCGGAGCCGGCGGAGACCCAGCGCCAGGTCGAGCGGATCATGGGCCTCAAACTGTCGGAGAAGATGGTCGACGACGGCCTGATCTGGATGCGCGGCGGCAACCGGCAGCATCACATCATGGGCATCGTGCGCGGCCAGACCGGGCTGCATCATTATTCCTTCGAGCTGGAAAACTTTGGCCAATATTGCCGGCTCGGCGATCTTCTCGATCGTTTCGAGAAACAGCTCGCCTGGGGCCCCGGGCGGCATCGGCCCGGCGACAACATCTACGCCTATTATGTCGATGCCGCCGGCGCGATGGTCGAATGCTCGAGCGGTATGGCGCTGGTCGCCGACGACGAGAATTACCAGCCCAACATCATCACGACGCTGAAGCGGCCGGAGAACGTTCGTGTTCTGAACGTTTGGGGCACGCCGGCGCCGCAGCCCTGGCTGGCGCATCATTTTCCCTACGCGCCGGTGGCCTGAGCCGCGTCGCACGATATCGCAATCACGGAGCTGACCATGCAGCACAAACTGTCGTTCATGTCCGACGGCCTCAAACTATCGGGCGTGCTGCACGTGCCTGAGCAGCGGAAGCAAAGCGAGAAGCTGCCGACCTTCATCGTGCTGCACGGCTTCGTCGGCACCAAGGATGAATCGCATGCCGAGCTGCAGGCGCGCATGCTGGAGGAGTTCGGCTACTGCGCGTTCCGGATCGATCTGCGCGGCTGCGGTGAGAGCGAAGGCGAGCGCGGCCAGGTGCGCTGCTTCGACCAGGTCGCCGACACCAAGAATGCGTTCAGCTTCATCGCCGGACGTGAGGAGGTCGATCCTGCGCGGATCGGCGTGATCGGCCACAGCTTTGGCGCGGCGGTCGCGCTCTATACCGCCGGGATCGACGAGCGCTTTGCCTGCGTGATCTCGTCCTGCGGCTGGGGCGACGGCGAGCGCAAATTCCGCGGCCAGCATCCGACGCCGGAAGCCTGGGCGAAATTCACCGGCATCCTGGAGCAGGGGCGGAAGCACAAGGCCGAAACCGGCAAAAGCATGTGGGTGTCGCGCTTCGACGTGGTACCGATTCCGGAAGCGCTACGGAAGAACCTGTCGCCGAAGGCGCTGATGGAGGTGCCGGTTGAGACCGCGATCAGCATGTACCAATTCCGTGCCGAGGACGTCGTCGCCAACATTGCGCCGCGCCCTCTGCTGCTGTTCCATACCGCCAACGACAGCATCACGCCGACCGAGCAGTCGGTGCGGCTGTTCGAGAAGGCCGGTCAGCCCGCCGAACTGATGCTCGTCAACGGCACCTCGCATTTCCCGTTGTCGGAGAAGGACGCGCCGCGCACGCGTGTTCTGATCCGCTCCTGGCTCGATCAGTTCTTCCCGACGCCGTTGAGGTCGCGCGGATGACCGGCGAGATCCGGTTCGATGTCGACGAACTGCGCCGTTATGCAGCGGCGCTGCTGACGGCCGGCGGCTTCCGGCCGGCCGAGGCGGAGCAAACCGCCGACGTGTTGGTCTGGGCCAATGCGCGCGGCGTCGACTCGCACGGCGTGCTGCGGATTCCCCGCTATGTCGAGATGGTCGAGCTTGGCCTGATCAATCCGGCATCCGACATCGTGGTCGAGGAGCGCAAGGGCGCGATCACGCGGCTGGAGGCCTCGCGCGCGCCTGGTGCTGCGGCGATGATCGCGGCGATGCGCGAGGCGGTAGGCCAGGCGAGGGACGCCGGCGTCAGCTGGTGCGCGGTGCGCAACATCACCCATGCCGGCGCAGTCGGCTATTACGCGCTGCAGGCCGCGCGCGAGGGCTTTGTTGGCATCGTGATGACGGCATCGGGTCCATTGATGGCCTATCACGGCTCGCGGTCGTCGGCGGTGTCGACCAATCCGATCGCGATCGCCGTGCCGTCCGAGCATGATCCGATCGTGCTCGACATGTCGACCGCCAACGTTGCGCTCGGCAAGGTGATGGCGGCGCGCGATGCCGGCCAGACAATTCCACCGGATTGGGGCGTGGATGCCGAGGGGAATCCGACCACCGATCCGAAGAAGGTTGAGACGCTGACGCCGCTGGGCGGACCGAAAGGCTCCGGTCTCTCGCTGATGATCGAGATCCTGACCAGCGTGCTCGTCGCCAATCCCGTGATCGCGCCGGCGCTCGAAAAGAGCGGGGGCGGGACAATGAATGGCCTCGCGGTCGCCGTGCAGGTCGGTGCGTTCGGTGCACTCGATCATTTCCGCGCGGAGGTGGAGCGGCTCGCGACAGCTTTGAGGGGCGTGCCGCGTGCCGCGGACACGGCCAAAATCCTGATGCCCGGTGAGCGCGGCTTTGCGACCGCGGCAGCGCGCGAGACGAGTGGGATTCCTTTGCCCGCGGGCACGGTGACGCGGCTCGCCAAGCTCGCCGAAAAACTTGGCGTCAGTCCGCCACAGACAAGGGCGGGACCATAACGCGCCGAAGAGCGCAGCAGACAAATACAAAAACATCAGGGGAGGAACGAGATGCGATTGGCGACGGGATTGTTGTGTCTTGCCGTGCTCGTGCAAACGACTTGCATGGCCAGCGCTGAGGAAGCCTATCCATCGCGGCCGATCACGCTGATGCACGGCTTTGCCCCGGGCGGCAACGCCGACTCCATGTCCCGGATCATGGCCGACCAGATGTCGCGCGATCTCGGCCAGCCCGTCGTGGTCGAGGCCAAGCCCGGCGCCGGCGGCAACATCGCCTCCGCCGTCGTCGCCAAGGCGCGTCCGGATGGCTACACGCTGCAGCTCCTCGTCGGCGGCCACGCGGTGTCGCCCGCGCTGTACAAGACGCTGCGCTACGATCCCGTGAAGGATTACGCCTTCGTCTCGACGGTGGCGAAATTCCCGTTCTTCATCGCCGCGCGCGCCGGCAAATTCGCTTCGCTGCAGGACTTGATTGCGAAGGCCAAGGAGAAGCCGGGCAGCCTCAGCTTCGCCACCGCCGGCGTCGGTACCACGCAGCACCTGACCGGCGAGTTGCTGGCGCAACAGACCGGCGTGCGCTTCATCCACATCCCGTATCAGGGTGGTCCCGCGACGGTCACCGCGGTGCTGCGCGGCGACGTCGATTTCCTGGTCGACACCGGCACGGTGATCCGCGGTCAGGCTGAGGCGGGCGCGCTCGACATCCTCGGCGTGAGCTCCCGCGAGCGCTGGCCGGAATCGCCAAAGGTCCCGACGGTCGCGGAGACCGTGGCGCCCGATTTCGACGTGATCTCATGGACCGGCATCGGCGCGCCCGCCGGCACGCCGGATGCGGTGGTCGCTGCGCTGAATGCCGAAGTCAAACGCGCGCTTGCGGACGTGACGGTGCAGGAACGGCTCCGCGCGCTCGACGCTCAGCCCGCGCCATCGAGCAGCGAGGAATTGCGCGCGCTGCTCACAAAGCAGATCGCGACCTGGACGCGCGTGGTTGATGAAGCCGGGATCGAGAAGCGGTGAGGCAACTCGCGTTGTGATCGTAGGGCGGATTAGCCGAAGGCGTAATCCGCCGCCGCGGCACGCAAACGGCGGATTACGCTGACGCTAATCCGCCCTACAAATCATAGCTACGTCCCGCAGAACGTGCGCAGCACGCGTTGATCGGGCAACGGCGGATCGGCGTAGGCCGCGAACGGCGGCTGATCCTCGAACGGCTTGGCCAGCACGGTGATCAACTCCTCGAACAGCGCATAGTCGTCGTTCATGGTCGCGGCCTGGATCACGGCTTCGATGCGGTGGTTGCGCGGGATGAAGGCCGGGTTGACGGCGTGCATCGCGGCCTTGCGCTCGGCTGGCGTCTGCGGCTCCAGCGCGAGGCGAGCGTGCCAGCGGGTGGCCCATTCGTCGAACGCTGACGGCTCCATGAATTGGGCGCGGACGTCGGCGGCGCCGTCGTCGCCCGCGGCGTTGCCGAGGTGGCGGAAGGTGTTGGTGAAGTCGGCCTCGTTCTTGGCCATGGCGTCGAGCAGGTCCTGGATCAGCGCCTCGTCGCCGTCTTGCGCGGTGAAGAAGCCGACCTTGGCGCGCAGGCCGGCCTGATAGGCGGCGGTGAATTTGTCCGGGAATTCGCTGAGGATGAACTGCGCTTCCTCGATCGCCTTGTCATTGTCGTCGTTGAACAGCGGCAACAGGCACTCGGCGAGCCGGGTCAGATTCCATAAGCCGATGCGCGGCTGGTTGGCATAGGCGTAGCGGCCCATCTCGTCGATTGAGGAAAACACCTGGCCCGGATTGTAGGCGTCCATGAAGGCGCACGGGCCATAGTCGATGGTCTCGCCCGAGATCGAGCAATTGTCGGTGTTCATCACGCCATGGATGAAGCCGACCAGGAGCCAGCGCGCGATGAGGTCGGCCTGACGGCCGATCACCGCCGAGAGCAGCGCGTGGTAGGGGCGCTCGGCGCTTCTGATGTCGGGATAGTGCCTGGCGATCACGTGGTCGGCGAGCGCGCGGATTCCGTTGGTGTCGCCGCGGGCGGCGAAGAACTGGAAGGTGCCGACGCGGATGTGGCTGGCGGCGACGCGGGTCAGCACGGCACCGGGCAGCACCGTTTCGCGCATCACCGGCTCGCCTGAGGTGACCGCGGCGAGCGAGCGGGTGGTGGGGATGCCGAGCGCGAACATCGCCTCGCTGACGATGTATTCGCGCAAGACCGGACCGAGCGCGGCGCGGCCGTCGCCGCGGCGGGAGAACGGGGTTGGGCCACTGCCCTTGAGCTGGATGTCGCGACGGACGCCGTCCTTGCCGACGACCTCGCCGAGCAGGATGGCGCGGCCATCGCCCAACTGAGGAACAAAATGTCCGAACTGGTGGCCGGCATAGGCCATGGCGATCGGGTCGGCTCCATCGGGCACGCGTTTCCCGGCCAGGATCTCGGCCCCCTCGGGGGTCGACAGCAGGTCCGGATCGAGGCCGAGCTGGACGGCGAGGGACCGGTTCAGCTTGATCAGCCGGGGGGCGGCCACCGGGGTCGGCGCCACCCGGGCAAAGAAGTTGGCCGGAAGCGCCGAATAGGTGTTCTGGAACGGGAAATGGACGGTCATGTCAGAAAGATAGGCCGATGGGGCGAATAGGCAAACGCTTCGCGCCAAAACGGCCGAAAATCTGCGGTTTCGGGGTGAAACCCGTCGTTCCCTTGGTTGCCGCCTCCGGTCTCGTCGGGTAAACCCTCGGCAACTTCGGATAGGCCACTTTGGCCTGGTCTGATTCCCCACCGACATCAGTTTTGGAACGACTATGCATCGCTACCGGTCACACACATGCGGCGCGCTCCGAGAGAGCGATATCGACCAGACGGCCCGGCTGTCCGGCTGGGTCCACCGTGTCCGGGACCATGGCGGCGTGCTGTTCGTCGATTTGCGCGACCATTACGGCATCACCCAGTGCGTGGCCGACCCGGACTCGCCGGCATTCGCCGAGGTCGAGAAGTTCCGCTCGGAGTGGGTGGTGCGGATCGACGGCAAGGTGCGCCGCCGCCCCGCGGGCACCGACAATCCGGAACTGCCGACCGGCATGGTCGAGGTCTACATCAAGGAGATCGAGGTGCTAGGCCCGGCGGCCGAGTTGCCGCTGCCGGTGTTCGGCGAGCAGGAGTATCCTGAGGACATCAGGCTCAAGTACCGTTTCCTCGACCTGCGTCGCGACAAGCTGCACCAGAACATCATGACCCGCGGCGCCATCGTCGACTCCATGCGCAAGCGGATGAAGGAGCAGGGCTTCTTCGAATTCCAGACCCCGATCCTGACCGCGTCGTCGCCGGAAGGCGCGCGCGACTTCCTGGTGCCGTCGCGCATTCATCCCGGCAAGTTCTATGCGCTGCCGCAGGCGCCGCAACAGTACAAGCAGCTCTTGATGATGTCGGGCTTCGACCGCTACTTCCAGATCGCGCCCTGCTTCCGCGACGAGGACCCGCGCGCCGACCGCCTGCCGGGCGAGTTCTACCAGCTCGACGTCGAGATGAGTTTTGTGACCCAAGACGACGTGTTCGCGGCCATGGAGCCCGTGATCACGGGCGTCTTTGAAGACTTTGCCAAGGGCAAGCCCGTCACGAAGAACTGGCCGCGCATTCCGTTCGCCGAGGCGATCCGCAAATACGGTTCCGACAAGCCCGACCTGCGCAACAAGATCGTGATCCAGGAGGTCTCCGAGCACTTCCGCGGCTCCGGCTTCAAGGTGTTCGCGCGGATGCTGGAAGACCCGAAGAACCAGGTCTGGGCGATCCCGGGCACGGGCGGCGGCTCGCGTGCCTTCTGCGACCGCATGAACTCGTGGGCGCAAGGCGAAGGCCAGCCCGGTCTCGGCTACATCATGTGGCGCGAGGCCGGCGAGGGCGCGGGTCCCTTGGCCAACAACATCGGGCCGGAACGGACCGCGGCGATCCGCACGCAACTCGGCCTCAAGGAGGGCGATGCCGCCTTCTTCGTCGCCGGCGATCCCGAGAAGTTCTGGAAATTCGCTGGTCTTGCGCGCACCAAGCTTGGCGAGGAGCTGAACCAGATCGACAAGGACCGGTTCGAACTCGCCTGGATCATCGATTTCCCGATGTACGAGTATGACGAGGAGAACAAGAAGGTCGACTTCTCGCACAACCCGTTCTCGATGCCGCAGGGCGGCCTCGATGCGCTGAAGGGCCAGGACCCGCTCACCATCAAGGCGTTCCAGTACGACATCGCCTGCAACGGCTACGAGATCGCCTCCGGTGGTATTCGCAACCACGTGCCGGAAGCGATGGTGAAGGCGTTCGAGATTGCTGGCTATGGCGAGCAGGAAGTGGTCGACCGCTTCGGCGGCATGTACCGTGCGTTCCAGTACGGTGCACCGCCGCATGGCGGCATGGCGGCCGGCGTCGACCGCATTGTCATGCTGCTCTGCGGCACGACGAATCTGCGCGAGATCTCGCTGTTCCCGATGAACCAGCAGGCCATGGACCTCTTGATGGGCGCGCCGTCGGAGGCCACGACCAAGCAGCTCCGCGAGCTGCACATCCGGACCAATTTGCCGAACAAGTGATCGTCTTCGCCTCTCCCCGCCCGCGGGGATAGGCCGGATTGCATCTTTAGATGCGATCCGGGTGAGGGGACCCTCCGCGAGTCCAACTCTCAGTCAAAGTCCGGTCGAAGCTTCGATCCGGAATTGCGCGAGCGCCTGCTCCGGGTCGCTCTTGAACAGCTGTACGAGCTGAAGCGCCGGTACCTTGGCGCGTGGCGTCAGCTTGAGGGCCAGCGTCTGCCCGGGAGTTTCGACGAAGCGGACCAATGCCTGCACAACGGCTGCTGTATCGGGATTGCTTGCCGCAATCTGCTCGCCGTTGCTCTTGATGGCTTCGATGATCGCACGGCGCGCGGTGTCACGGTCGACGTTCTGGCCGCGGGCAAATTGCGCCACCGCGAGATCGACGCCGCCGGCATCACGCAAGGTGAGCTCGATCGTGCCGGCCTCGACTTGCGCGCCCATGGTCGCAGCTTGGGCGACATTGGCCGAAAACACCCCGCGCGGCACGTTGGCGAGCGAAATGCGGGCGGACGCCTGCAGCACATTGCCGATATCGATGGTCGCGGGTGCGACCACGAAGGCGCCGGATTGTTCGGTCCAGCCGGCGCCGAGATCGACATTCAGCGCAAGCTTGTCGATCCCCGCCGCGATCAGCGGCCGCTGCGCCGACTGAGCAGCGTCGGTGGGCATGACCACTTTCGCGATGAAATGCGCCTGGCTCGGAATCGATCCGACGAACTGGCCCCAACTCAGGCTCAACGTGTCGACGTTGAAAGGCTTGTTGGTGTCGTTGTAGGGCGCGGCGAGGCCCTTGACCTCGGCGCCCTCGATCACGCGGAGCAGGGCGACCGCCTGCTCGGGCGGCGGCCGCTGCAGCGGATCGGAATAAAGGGCTACGAGGCGCATGAAGTTCGGCGCATTGAGCGCCTTCAGCGTGAAACGGTCGAGCTTGATCGCGCCCTTCGGAGAGCGGCCGTCGACGCCTTCGATGACAAAGTCGCCCTGGCCGTTGTCCAGGCTGTAGCGCAGCGCCGACATCTTGAACGGACCTTCCGGCAGCTCCACAGAGGTGCCGCGCATTTCCGCATTGACCATCCGGATGCCGTCATAGATGTCGGCGACCTTCCCGACCAAAGCGCGCACCTGCGCCGGCGTCGGAGGCCGACCGCCGGGCTGCGGCATCAGTGCCGTGAGCGTGCCGATCTGCAGTTTCGAGGGACGAATCCCGATCTCATCAGCGGAGATCTTCTCGATGCGCATGCGCATGCCGAGATCGGACGTGACCAGATAGGGCCCGGCCGACACTTTTCCGTAAGTCCGGTGATAAGTGTCGTCGCCGGCCTTCTGCGGATCCAGGACAGCGGCGAGGGTTGAGAGGTCGATGTCCTCTGCGGAGAGATTGGCGAGGTCGCCCGTGAGCTTGTCTGCCTTGCCCGCGGCCGCCTGCATGCGCATCGTGTAGAGCGCGTGGCCGGCCGTCATGCTGGCGATCTTGCCGTTCTTGACGTCGCGCATGGCGAGGTCGGAATAGGTGAACTCGCCGCCGCCCGGCGTTCCCGACCCCGTATTGAACGTGGCGGCAATGCTCGGAATCGTGACCGAGCTGAACGACATCTTCGCGAACTGTTCGAAGCCGTAACGGTAGATGTCGATCGCCGACATCTGGGTTGGCACGGTCTGGCCGGCGGGCCCGGAATAGTCCTTGATCGCGATCTTCGGCGCCTTGTAGTTGATCTTCAGGGCGGCCTGACCGGCGATCGCATAGTCGAGCTCGACGTCGGTGGCCTCGATGCTGTCGGCGGAGAAGCGTGTCGTGTCGGGCTGGCTGACGCCGCTCGCCATGAGATTGGCCGCCTTCAGGATCAGCGGCGGCTCTGTCGCCAGCTCCATGGCAATGTCAGGGATGACGACGGTGCGCCTGGACAGATCGAACGAAACGGGGCCGTGGCTTGCCTTGCCGCCCCGGCTGCGGACCTGCTCGAAGGCGGCCTCGACCTCGGCCTTGACCCGCTGCTGCACATAGAGGTTGAAGCCGAAAAAGCCGCCGACCGCGACGATGGCCACCGCGACCAGGGCGAGCAGGATTTTCTTCATTCGGTCAGCTCCGGATCATGCAGAGAATAAAATTGCTTTTTCCCGGCCGGACGATCGGGGAAAGGGTGGGCTTTGATGAATGGCTTGCCGTGGCTTGTTGAAGGGAGTGTTATCGGATGTTGCATCCAAGTGGTTGGGCGTGCTTCACATCCGGCTCGATTTGCCGGAATACTGACCTCTCTTGGACTAGCATAGAACAAGACTTCAGGGTCGGAAACGTGGGGAGCCCGCATGTCGTCATCGTCTGAAGAACTGCATAACGCGGCGCTTGCCTATCATCGCCTGCCGCGGCCGGGTAAGCTCGAGATCCAGGCCATCAAGCCGCTCGCCAACCAGCGCGACCTGGCGCTGGCCTATTCGCCCGGCGTCGCCGCCGCCTGCACTGAAATTGCCAAGAATCCGGGGGATGCCGCGCTGTATACCGCCCGCGCCAATCTGGTCGCGGTGGTCTCGAACGGCACCGCCGTGCTCGGCCTCGGCAATATCGGCCCGCTGGCGTCCAAGCCGGTGATGGAAGGCAAGGCGGTGCTGTTCAAGAAATTCGCCGGCATCGACGTGTTCGACATCGAGATCAAGGCCGACACGATCGACCGCGTGGTCTCGACCGTGGAGGCGCTGGAGCCGACCTTCGGCGGCATCAACCTGGAAGACATCCGCGGCCCCGAATGCTTCGAGATCGAGGCGCAGCTCAAGGAGCGCATGAAGATCCCGGTGTTCCACGACGACCAGCATGGCACCGCCATCATCGTCGCCGCCGCGATCGTCAACGGGCTGCTGCTGAACGGCAAGAAGCTCTCCGATGTGAAGATCGTTACGTCGGGTGCCGGTGCGGCGGCGATCGCGACCCTCAATCTGCTGGTCTCGATGGGCGCGCAGCGCAAGAACATCTGGGTCTGCGATATCGACGGTGTGGTCTATGAGGGCCGCAACACCACGATGGACCGCTGGAAGGCGGTCTACACCCAGAAGACCGACGCGCGCGTGCTGGCTGACGTGATTCCCGGCGCGGATATCTTCATCGGCCTGTCGGCACCCGGCGTGCTGAAGCCCGAGATGGTCAAGCAGATGGCCGACAAGCCGCTGGTGATGGCGCTGGCCAATCCGGTGCCGGAGATCATGCCGGAGGAGGCGCGCCAGGCGCGGCCGGACGCGATGATCTGCACGGGGCGCTCGGACTTCCCGAACCAGGTCAACAACGTGCTCTGCTTCCCCTTCATCTTCCGCGGCGCGCTCGATGTCGGCGCCACCGCGATCAATGAGGAGATGAAGCACGCCGCGGTCGAGGCGATCGCGCAACTGGCGCGCGATCCGCCGTCGGATGCGGTGGCCCACGGCTTCGAGACCGGCGAGACGCAAGGCTTCGGCCCGGGCTCGCTGATCCCGAGCCCGTTCGATCCACGGCTGATCCTGCGCATCGCGCCGGCAGTGGCGAAGGCCGCGATGGAATCGGGCGTCGCGACGCGGCCGATCAAGGATTTCGGCGAGTATTGCGCCGGGCTGCAACGCTTCGCGTTCCGCTCCGGCCTCACCATGAAGCCGGTGTTCGCCAAGGCCAAGGCCCAGCCGGTCCGCGTGATCTACGCCGAGGGCGAGGACGAGCGCGTGCTGCGCGCGACGCAAGTCGTGCTGGAGGAGAAGCTGGCGCGGCCGATCCTGGTCGGCCGTCCGTCGGTGGTCGAGACCCGGCTGAAGCGCTTCGGCCTGTCGATCAAGGCCGGGCGCGACTTCGACCTCGTCAATCCCGAGGACGATCCGCGCTATCGCTCCTATGTGCAGTCCTATATCGACGTCGCCGGCCGGCGCGGCGTGACGCCGGAAGCGGCGCGCACCGTGGTCCGCACCAACAACACCGTGATCGCAGCGCTCGCCGTGCATCGCGGCGAGGCCGACGCCATGCTGTGCGGCGTCGAGGGCCGCTACATGAGCCATCTGCGCCATGTCCGCGAGATCATCGGCTTCCAGCCGGGGGTGAGCGAGTATGCGGCGCTGGCGCTGCTGATCACCAGCAAGGGCGCCTATTTCATCGCCGACACCCAGGTGCGCCCGAATCCGAGTGCCGAGGAACTGGCGGAGGTGGCCTCGCTTGCGGCGCTCCACGCCCAGCGCTTCACCTTCAAGCCGCGGATCGCCTTCGTGTCACACTCCGATTTCGGCAGCTACGACACCGACTCCTCGCGCAAGATGCGCCGCGCGACGCAGCTTCTGAAGGAGCGGCATCCGGAGATCGAGGCCGACGGCGAGATGCAGGCCGACACCGCGTTGTCCTCGGCAGCGCGGCGCCTGGTGCTGCCGCAATCGTCGCTGGAAGGCGAGGCCAACATCCTGATCATGCCGACGCTGGATGCCGCCAACATCGCTTACCAGACCATCAAGTCGCTGGCGGATGCGCTGCCGGTCGGACCGATCCTGATCGGCCCGGCGCGTCCGGCGCACATCCTCACGCCCGGGGTCACCGCGCGTGGTGTGCTCAACATGACGGCGGTTGCCGCGGTCGAAGCGCAGGAACGCGCAGGACGGGCGCAGCCGACATTGTTCGCTTAAGTCGGCCGCGGTTCCCCGGCAAGATGGATTCGATTTGATCGGCGGGAGCGGAACGACCATAATCGTTCTCGCTCCCGTCGTTGCTTTTCCCGCCATCCCATGAGGCCGTCCCCATGCCAGCGTTCGTGACTTTCGGGCGAGTTCTGTTCGCCGTGCTGTTCATCTATTCGGGGGCGACCAAGCTGCTCGGAATTCCCGGCACCGCAAGCATGATCGAGGCCAAGGTGACGATCCCCGCTCTGGTGGCACCGTATACCGAGCAACTGCAGACCATGGCGGGGATGCCGTTCTTCCAGATCCTCACGATCGCCGTCGGCGTATTCGAGATCCTCGCGGGGCTGATGATCGCGCTGAACTTCCTCGCCCGCTTCTTTGCGATTCTCTTGATCATCTTCGTCTGCGTGGCAACCTTCTACTTCCACGATTTCTGGAATCAGGCCGCCCCCGACAATCAGGCGAACCTGATCGCTGCGCTGAAGAACCTGTCGATCATCGGCGCGCTCTTCATCATCGCCGGCTACGGCCGCGGCCCGCGCAATGCCGAGCCGGCGTATGGGGATGTGTAGCCTGATCGCGTCATAGACGGTTTTTGCTCCTCATCCTGAGGAGCTTGCGAAGCAAGCGTCTCGAAGGACGAGGCCACCCGTCGGGCCTCGTGGTTCGCCTGGCGACGCGCAGCATCCTTCAGAGGCGGTGCTGAACACGCCTCAGCACCTCATTCTTCAGGCTCCACACCCAAGTGCCGGCTTGGCTCCATGCGCTCGTGGAGAGCTCTTACGATCTCGACGAGGCCTGGCCGAACGACACGGTAAAAGAGAACGTGCACAGGCCTTCTCACCCTGATCTTGCTGCTGCCGATACCCGCATGTCGAAGATGAAAACTCCGAACCGCCCCTGACAAGTCGGCGCGAGCACGTGTCGCGGCACCGTTCGGTTCAGCCGCGACTTTGCGCATCGCTGCCGCCAGGACAGCCGCATAACGGCGTCTGCCTTCAGGCCCCCACCGTTCAGCGCTGACGACGAGAATTTGGGCAAGATCGTCTTGCGCCAAGGCTGAAAGGCGGAAGCGCGCCATCCAATCAGCGGGTATCGGAGGGAGTCGTCAATCTATCGAGATAGTTGTCAAGTTCGGCATCGTCCACTTCGACGAAGTCTCCGCGATCAAGTGCATCGACACCGGCCTTGATCTGGGCGCGCAAAACCTTCAGTTTCAACGCGTCCTCCCGGCGACGTTGCTGCAGGGCGCGGAGTGCGTCGCGCACCGTTTCGCTAGCATTCTGGTACTCGCCGGTTCTCACAACCTTTTCGACGAACGCGTCCTGCTCGTCGGTGAGGCTGATATTGCGCGTGGGCATGTCTCTCTGCTCCGTATTCTGGGGCAGCATAACAGATATGGCAAAGTTTGCCAATCGTCGCGGTGGTGCGCCGCCTCGCTATGCGATTGGTAGATGAGGCTTATGCCACCCGCCGCCACGGCGTGACGCTGACGTCATGCTCGGCGTCGATCAGCTGCGGCTCGCCCGCGCGCAAGCCGTGCGACGCCAGAATTTCCCGCGGTGAGCGGGCAGGGACACCTGGAAAACACGGTTCGCCATCGGGCAGGTGGACGCGCGATGCGACCGAGAGCCAGAACACGTCGTAGCGGTCCATGAACATGTCGAAGACCCGGGGGCCGCCGATGATCGCGACGGTGCCGGAGGCGACACCGGCCTCGCGCGCCGCCACGTCGAACGGGCAGCCTGCGGGATTCCACAGCAGCGCCTTCGGATTGGATGGATCTGGCGCTGACGTCGCAACCTTGGTCGTCAGGATGACGCGCCGACGCCTGGGCGCGTTCGGCTGCTCTTCCTGCGAAGGGCGGCCGTGCACGATGAGATCGACACGGTCGAGGGCTGCGGTGAAGAAGCGCTTGTCGCCCTCGATCTTCAGCTCGCGTGGCATGACGTTGCGCTCGTTGGCCAATCGGCCATCGGCGGAAACGATGACAAAGCCCTCGAAACGCAGCACCGGCGCGGTCTCGTCGTGGACGACGTCTACTCGTTCACCGTGGTGACGACACTGTTGACCGGGCGCGAGCTCACGGTCGGCAGCTTCACGTCCTTGGCGAGTTCCTGCTCGTATTGCGGCAGCACCGTCACCGGGAACTTGGCGCGCATCGCGACCACCTTGTAGCCGCCGGCCTTCAGCTGCTTCAGCAGCTCGGGCAGCGCTTCCGCGGTGTGCTTCTGGAAGTCGTGCATCAGGATGATGCCCTTGCCGAGCTTGTTGACTTTCTTCATCACGGTTTCGATCACCTTCTGCGAGGTGCTCGATTTGAAGTCGAAGGAGTCGAGGTCGCAGGAGAAGATCGCGATGTTGCGCTCGCCGAGATAGGTGACCATCTCCGGCGGATGCTGCAGCGCCGGGAAGCGGAAGAACGGCGAGGGCGAGACGCCGAGCGCCCATTTCACCGCGGCGTAGCCGCGCTCGATCTCGTCCTTCTTCTGGTCTTCGGTCAGCTTCTTGTTGTTCAGATTGGCATGCGACCAGGTATGCGATCCGACGGTGTGGCCGGCGGCGTAGACCTGCTTGAGGATCTCGGGGTGATAGGTGGCGTGCTTGCCGATCGGGAAGAAGATGCCGGTGGTGCATTCATCCGCCAGTGCCTTCAGCACGGCAGGCGTGTTCACAGGCCACGGGCCGTCGTCGAAGGTCAGCACCACCTCATGGTCGCGCAGGAAGTCGAGCTGCTTGAAGTGCTCGAAGCCGAAACCGGGACCTCCGGTGGTGTCGATCTCGACGGTGCGGCCGACGCCGAGCGCGCCCGGTGTGTTGCAGGCGGCGCGCGCCGGCTGCGGCGGCTGTTGCGGCGGCACGGGTGCTGCCGCGGCGGCCGGAGCGGGGGCGGCCGCGGGAGCTGCGGCAGGTGTCGCCGCCGGCGCCGCGCCCTTGGCGGCAGCGGCCGGTGCCGGAGGCGCCCCCTTGGCGGCGGGCGTCTGGGCCCAGGCTGCGCTCGATGCCAGCAGCGAAACCGTGCTTGCGAAAATCAGACCTGCCGCAATACGCATGATGTTGATCCCTTAAACCCGGTCCATTCCCAGCCGTGTCCGTGCCGGGACGCCTTCCACCCCAACCGATGGTACCCTAGTTGGCCGGCTGCCGCCAAGGCAGCGAGGGTGCGTGTTTGGTCGCCAAATCATTAGCGAACGCGTTAATTCCGTGGATTACTCCGTTGATTTCTCAGGAGTCTGCCAGCGCGCGGCCGACCGCCGTCTTGACCCGCGTATCATCCGGCGCAACCGACTCCGGGAACACCTCGGCGATGTAGCCGTCGCGGCCGATCAGGTATTTGTGGAAGTTCCAGCGCGGAACATCCTTTGGCCGCGCCTCCGCCGCCCATTTGTAGAAAGGATGCGCGTTCGATCCCTTGACCACGGCCTTGGCCGCGATCGGGAACGTGACGCCGTATTGGTGATGCGCGGTCTCGCCGATCTCGGCGGCGCCGCCGGGTTCCTGGCCGCCGAAATCGTTCGAGGGCACGCCGATGACGACAAAGCCGCGACTGCGAAACTCGCTCCAGAGCTCCTGCAGCCCGGCATATTGCGGCGTGAAGCCGCACAGCGATGCGGTGTTCACGATCAGCATCGGACGGCCGGTGTAGTCGGCGAGACGGATGTCGCCGCCCTCGAGGGCCGGGAACGAGAATGCGTAAGCGGTGATCCGGCTGACCTGCGCGCGGAGCGGCGCCGCGCCTGACGGCACGATTACGGCGGCAAGTCCCGTGACGAGTAGCGTCCTGCGATCAATCATCGTCATCCCCCGAAGCGATGCCGGAGGATCATAATCCATTGTGCAAGGAGCGAGCTTCAACACCCCGTTATGGCGGGGATACCGATCAGCGCAGCGAGACGATGAAGTCGGTGCCTTCGCCGGTCTCGCCCTGGTTGATGCCCTGGTCGGAGATGATGATCGAGCCGCCGGTGCCGAGCGCTTCGGTGATCCGGGCCATCGCGTCGGCGGGGATCGTGATGCGGTCGAGCGCTTCCGCCGGGCTGTTCGCAACCGGCGCGGCCTTGACCTCGACGGGCGCCGCAGCGGCAACCTTGCGGCGGCGCGACGAACGCTCCTCGTCGTCGACGCGCGCGGCATTGCGCGCGGGCAGCGTGACGACCGACCAATGCAGCAGATTGGCGTCGGCCTTGTCGGCTTCGGCGGTGAACACATGGGTGCCGAGCGGGCGGTCGCTGGCGGCGATCGTCACGGGCACATCGAACAGCGGCGCAAAATTCTGCCGCACATAGAGCTTGGAATCCTTGCGGCTGATGAACACCGCGATCTGGCCGGTGCGCTTCGGTGCGTCGGTCTTCGCAAGGCCGGGCAGGCGGGCCGGGTCCTTCTTGGCATCCGGCGCTGCGGCGGCCGGTGTGTCGGCAGCCTTCACCGTCTCGGCCGGCTTATCGGCGGCCTTGGCGGCATCAGCCTTCTGCACGTCGGACTTGGCGACATCAGCCTTGGGCGCTTCAACCTTGGACTCGTCGGCCTTGGCTTCCGCCTTGGCGGCGTCGTTTGCGGAAACCCCGGGCTTTGTCTCGGTGCTGGCCGTGTCGGCAGACTTTGCCTCGGCGGGCTTGGCCTCGGTCGCTGCGGTCTCGCTCTTGCCGGGGGCTGCCACGCTCTCCGGCTTCGCCGCGACAGACTTTGCCTCAACCGGCTTTGCGGCCTCGTCCAATTTTCCGGCCGCCGGCGAGGCATCGGACATCACGGAGGCGCTGGCTGCGGGCATCGCGCCGCTGGCATCCGCGGTGTGGGTGTTATCACGCAGCGAGCACTGGGCCGCGGCATGACCGACGGACGGGCGCAGCTCAAGATTTTCGGTCGAGGGTTTCGGCTCGACGCCCTTGTCGCTCTTGGTCCCGAACGGCGCGTCCTGCTTGAGCAGATCGTCGGCGACCGGCTGCGGCGTGACCTTCTGGGTGACCAGCAGCGGATGCGAGAAATTGGCTGGAGTCATCTCGCCGGGTGTGACGATGACGCGCGCGCCCATCCTGGTCCAATTCCACATCTTCATCGCAAACGACATCGGCATGCGGATGCAGCCATGCGACGCGGGATAGCCGGGCAGCACGCCGGCGTGCATCGCGACACCCGACCAGGTGATGCGCTGCATGTACGGCATCGGCGCGCCGCTATAGATGTTGGAGTGATGGAATTTGTGCTTCTGGATGATGCTGAACACACCCATCGGGGTCGAGTGACCCTTCATGCCGGTCGATACCGGGCTCTCGGCGAACAGGCCGTTGGAATCGTAGATCCGCACGCGCTGCTGCTCGATCGACACGGCGATGATCAGCGCGCCCTGCGGCTTGGTGCTGGTTTCCTTCTCCGGAGCTTCCTTCTTCGCCTGATTGCGGCGCGCCTTCTGCCGCTTCGGCGCCTGGGCCGGCTCGTAGGGGCGGTAGTAGCTGGAGTCGCTATCGCCCCAATAATACAACGCAGCATCGGCCTGCGAGGACACGCCAAGCGTGCCGGCCGCCGTCAGAATTGCAATCTGCCAAAACCGCTCATTCGCAACATCAAAAATCGAATTCCGACGCCCGCTCACGCGCATATTCCCGAATCCCAAATCTTCTCGAATTCCAAGTTCTTCCCGAATCCCAAGTCTTCTCGAATCCCAAGTCCAACTATCGATTGGTTGTCGCAGACGCCAAAAACGTTCACCAGAATAAGGCCTCTAACCCTTACGTGATCTGGTGATTTTCGCGGAAAGCGTAGCAAAAAAGCCTCACATAAGGTTAAAGCCCCGCGGTCGCAGACGGCCGCGAGCCTTCCTGTGAGGCTTTTGCGCACTACATAGGCGGCACCCGCCAACGGAGACTTTTATGACGAGAAGTGTGAGCCTGTGTGACGTCAATCTTCTGTCTCGGTGGGGGGTGTCGCTACTGCTTCTCGTTGTGACGCTGGGGCAGGCGGCGCCTGCTGTCGCGGCCGACGAGCCGGACCTGATCTTCCGCCGCTCAACCGTGTTCAAATTGCTCAGTCCGAACGACAAGCTCGCGACCTATGGCGTCGATGACCCCGAGGTCGATGGCGTCGCCTGCCATTTCACGGTGCCGGAGAAGGGCGGCTTCAAGGGCTGGTTGGGATTGGCCGAGGAAGTGTCTGATATCTCGTTGGCCTGCCGGCAGGTCGGGCCGATCCACTTCAAGGACAAGATGAGCCAGGGTGACGACATGTTTAGCAAGCGCCGCTCGCTGTTCTTCAAGAAGATGCAGATCGTCCGCGGCTGCGATGCCAAGCGCAACGTGCTGGTCTACATGGTCTATTCGGACAGGCTGATCGAGGGCTCGCCGAAAAACTCGACCTCGTCGGTCCCGATCATGCCCTGGGGGGCAAGCGAGACCAACGTGCAGAAGTGCGGCGAGTTCATTCGATAGCTGGTGCAGGGTGTTACCCGGCCAAACTCACGCATGCCACGAGCTAGCGTTGAGTTTGGCCGAACTGCCGCTGACGCGTGGTACCGGCTGCCTTTTCCGGGCGGACCTTGGAATCGCGGCACCCGACCAGCCGAACCAGCTTTTGTGGGGCGCATTCATTGTCGCCCATCACATAGGTGCCCTGTTGCGACATCGCGCCCGCCATCTGGGTTTGGCCAGGCTTGTGGGACGCGGATGAATTGCCAACACCGATGTTGCCATTGCCCACGACGGTCATCCTTCATTGGATAGGAGACGAACAACGTGCGACCGACCGAATTGGTTGCACGGTGCGCGCCCTTTGAGACGACGTCAACCGGAGACCGGTTCATCGCCGTCTTGCTGCACTGCGTTCTCTTTTCAGCAGAGGATTGTTAAAAAACAGAGACAGCGCTCGAACCGCGGATCGCGTCGCTGTGTCTCACGGGCAAATGCTCGATGGAGACTTGAGATGCGCGCCTTCTCATTTGTGATCGCCCTGGTTCTGTCGCTGACCGGCCCGTCGCTGGCCGGCAATGCCGATCGGGACATGCCGGGAATCGGCACCTTCACCTATTGCGGATCGCCGATCGTGACGCCTGCGCCGGATATGGCCGCGGTGTCTGGCCAGTAGCCGAACGGTTCCGCGGAGCGGGCCGTTCACTGAAATCATTCGGCTTTTTTGGTCAATGTTTCGTGCGGCACCCGGCGACGAAATAATTCCTCGGCCCGACGAAACCATTTTCCCCTTTTGGCGCAGATCAGTGGAAACGGCGGTTGGTTATCAAATTGCCAACAAAACGGCGGGGACGCCGGCAGCAACACCGGAGACAGTCAAATGCGGACCATCAGTTTCATCCTCGCCTTCGCCTTCCTGATGGCCGGCCCGACGATGGCGGGTTCGGTGGACAATCTCCCGGGTGTGGGCACCTTCGCCTATAATGGCGCGCCGATCGCAGGCGCTGCGCCGCTGCTGGTTGCTGCCAAGTAATCCAGCGGCGAGACAGCACCTTGTCCCAGTTGCTCCGCATCTGTTCCGCCGCGCTGCTTGCCGTGTTCGTCCTCGCAGGCACAGCCCAGGCGGAGTCCCAGCCAGTCCAGCCGATTCAATTCCGTACCTTCTTCAAGAAGCTGCCTGACCCGCGTGGCGAGTTCGTGCGCCTCTGCGCGCCACATATGGTTGGGCGCTGGGCGCATCCCGAAGCCGTCTGCACGTGTCTGCATGATTATGCGGCCGCCACCGTCGAAGACCATGATCTGCGCGAGGCGCTGCTGCGCGGCATCAGCGAGACCGGCGTGCCGACCATCGAGAACGAGTGGGTGCCGGCATCCAAGCAGTCCGAGATCGGCCCGACCTTCACCAGGATCGCCAAGCCGACGCTGCAATGCATGTTCGAGCCGTCGACCAACTAATCGACTTGCAAAAACGCGATCACGACAACGGGCGCTCCGAGAGCGGCGCTTATTTTTTGAAGCGCTGCACGCAGGTGCGGGTGCGGACTACGCCGCTCTGCGTCAGCTGCGACCCCGTGACCTGCTTGATCTGCCCGGCCGGGCAGCTGCCGTCATCGATCCAGATGCGCTGGCCGACCCGGAGATCGCCGATGTCGCGCTCGTTGTGCACCACCTGTTGCTGGGCAAGCGCGGGCAGGGCGAACGGGCTCAGCGCGATCGCCAAACCCATGGCCGGAGCGTAGAGGTGGCGACGACCGGGCATCTGAATTCTCCGTGCCGATTTCGGGCGGCCAACTTAGTCAGGCCTCGGCGATTCTCATAGGCGCGCCGCTTTTGGAACCTTGCGGCCGGTGCGGAGCGCGACGAGCGTTTCCTTCGCCAGGCCCTGCGCCGCGCGGACCAGGTGTGGAATCGGGTGGCCGGAAAATCCGAGCACGAAACCAGGCAGCGGCCGCGCGCGGCTGTAGGTCTCCGCCAGCAGCCAGCCTTCGACGCTGGCGGCGGCTTTGGCTTGCGCGGCGACGGCCGGATCGGTCGCCGGATCGAGCCGCGCCACGAGGTGCAGGCCCTGCGAGGGCACCGGGACCGTCAGCCGGCCGTCGGAGGCGTCGGTTAGCGTTGCGGCCAGCGCGTCGCGCGCCTCACGGTAGCGCTTGCGCGCCTTGCGCAAGTTTGCGGCGAAGGCGCCCGAGTTGAGCATGTCGGCGACGGCGCCTTCGAGCAGCGTGCCGGGAAAGCGGTCGAGCGCGGCGCGCGCCGCGGTGACTGGCCCGACCAGTCTTTCCGGCAGCGCGCAGTAGCCGATGCGCAGGCCCGGAAACAGCGTCTTCGAGAACGTGCCCATGTAGATCACCCGGCGGAGGTGATCGATGCCGGCGAGCGACAGCAGCGGCGCGCCGTCGTAGCGAAACTCGCTGTCGTAATCGTCCTCGAATATGAAGGCATCGGCCTCGCGCGCCCAGTCGAGCAGCTCGAGCCGGCGCGGCATCGACATCTGCACGCCCAGCGGAAACTGGTGCGACGGCGTCACGTAAGCCGCGCGTGCGGTCGGTGCCGTCGCGCGGCCTTTGGCGACCTGCAGTCCCGACGCATCGACCGGCACCGGCGCAGGGCGATAACCGCAATGCTCAAAAGCGCGCCGGGCCGCGGGGTAGCCGGGGTCCTCGCACCAGATCTGGTCGCCGGGTTTCAGGATCGCTGACAGTACGATGCGCAGCGCATGCAGCGTGCCGGAGGCCAGCATGATCTGATCGGGGTCGCAGCGCAGCCCGCGTGCCGCGATCAGGTGATCGGCGATGGCGGCGCGGAGCTCGCGGGTGCCGCGGGGATCCCCATAGTGCAGATGCTCGGGGCCGAAGGTGCGCAGCCGCCGGCCGGCGAAGGCGCGAAAATTCTGCAGCGCGCGTTCGTCGATATGGGTGCAGCCGAGCGCGAACGGTGTGTGCTGCGGCGGCGCGATCTCGATCTTGCGTTGCCTCGCGTCGGCGGCGCGGGCCGGAATCCGCGACGCGACGAAGGTGCCGGAGCCGACGGTCGCCTCGGCAAATCCATCCGCGATCAACCGCTCATACGCCGTGGTGACGGCGTTGCGGCGGAAGCCGGTCTGCCTGGCGAGCATCCGCGACGGCGGCAACGGCTCGCCGGGTTTGACGAGGCCGCCGACGATCGCATGGCACAGCGCCTGATAGAGGCGGTGCTGCGAAGCGGCGCTTGCCGTGATGTGCGGACCGGAGAGGTCGAGCGGCAGCTCGGCCTTGCGCGGCGAGGGACCGGAATTGGTCGGAATTTTTCGCATGGAATTGGCACTATCGCAGACCAAATCGGCAGGTACAACTGTGCCGCGACATCAACGCACGAGGACCTGCCGTGACTGAAGGCGCTTCCACCTCCTATCCGCTGTCATCCCGCAACCGGGTGAAGCGCCGCCACGACCGCGGCTTCTACGACCACGAGACCGTGCACCGGATTCTCGACTCGTCGATGTTGTGCCATGTCTCGTACGTGATCGATGGCCAGCCCTATTGCACGCCGACCTTCTTCTGGCGTGAGGGGACGAAGCTCTATTGGCACGGCTCGAGCGCAAGCCGGATGCTGGAGAACCAATCGGAGGGACAGAAGGTCTGCCTCACGGTCGCCCATCTCGACAGCCTGGTGCTGGCGCGCTGCGGCTTCAACCACTCGGCCGATTATCGTGCGGTGATGGTGTTCGGATCGGCTTACCTTGTCACCGATCCCGACGAGAAGCAGCGCGCGGTCGTGGCGATGGTCGATCGCTTCTTTCCGGATCGCACCGCGAGCCTGCGTGCCAGCAGCAAGCAGGAGATCAAGGCGACGTCGTTCATCGCGATGGAGATCGAGGAGGCCTCGGCGAAAATCCGTGCCAAGGGCGTGGCCGATGATGACGAGGACTACGAGCTGCCGATTTATGCCGAAAAGATTCCCGTGCGCACCGTGCTCGGCAAGCCGGAACCCTGTTCAAGGTTGCTGGATGGTGTGACGCGGCCGGACAGCCTCGATGGTTACAGGGAAGGCCGTGTGCTCGATGATGCGCTCCGGGATGCCTATTTTGTGCAATACCCCGAGGGGTGAAATCGGGCTATAGGCTCTCACAAAATCTCAAAAAGGAGAGCTGCCGCATGAACGCCGACACGCAACAACGAATCCTGGACGCGGTTGACTCAGGCTTCGATGCGCAGCTCGCGACGACGCAGGCGTTCGTCGCGATCCCCTCGACGCGCGGCGCCGAGGGGCCATGCCAGGACATGATCGGCGATCTCCTGCGCGAGCGCGGCTATGAGGTCGACGACTGGCACATCAATCTCGATGATCTCAAGGATCTGCGCGGCTTCGGGCCGATCGAGCACGATTTCTCCAGGGCGCGTACCGTGGTCGGCACCTACCGTCCGACCACCAATGGCGGCAAATCGCTGATCCTGCAGGGGCACTGCGACGTGGTGCCGACCGGTCCGCTCGAGATGTGGGAGACGCCGCCGTTCTCGCCGGTGATCAAGGACGGCAAAATGTACGGCCGCGGTGCCTGCGACATGAAGTCGGGCACCATCGCCGCCCTCTATGCGCTCGATGCGATCAAGAATGCCGGCTTGAAGCCGACCGCGCGCATTCACTTCCAGTCCGTGATCGAAGAGGAGAGCACCGGCGTCGGCGCGCTCTCGACCCTGCAGCGCGGCTATCGCGCCGATGCCTGCTTCATCCCGGAGCCGACCAACGGTGCGATGATCCGCTCACAGGTCGGCGTGATCTGGTTTCGCCTGAAGGTGCGCGGCTTCCCCGTGCATGTGTTCGAGGCCGGCGCCGGCTCGAACGCGATCATGGCGGCGTATCATCTGATCCATGCGATCGAGAAGCTCGAGATCGCCTGGAACGAGCGCGCCAAGGCCGACCGTCATTTCAAGGACGTCGTCCATCCCATCAACTTCAATCCCGGCATCATCAAGGGCGGCGACTGGGCTTCCAGCGTGCCGGCCTGGTGCGACGTCGATTGCCGGATCGCGGTGCTGCCGGGCTGGTCGATCGCGGAGTGCCAGAAGGAGATTTTGGCCTGCGTCTCCGCGGCCGCGCGCGATCATCGCTTCCTGTCCAACAATCCGCCTGTCGTGGAGTGGTCGGGCTTCCTGTCGGAGGGCTATGAGCTCGTGAATTCCGAGGCGCCGGAAGCGGCCTTCGCGAAGGCGCATCAGGCGGTCTATGGCGGCGCGGTGCAAGACCGCGCCTTCACCGCGCTGACCGATACGCGCTTCTATGGGCTGAACCACAACATCCCGAGCCTGTGCTTCGGTGCCAGTGGCGCGGCGATGCACGGCTTCAACGAATATGTCGAGCTGGACTCGCTGCGGAAGTCGACGAAAGCGACCGCGCTGTTCATTGCCGAATGGTGCGGTGTGGAGAAGGCGTGATGCCGTAGGGTGGGCAAAGCGTAGCGTGCCCACCATCGCGAGCACGCCGCGGGTGGTGGGCACGTCGCTTACGCTCCTTTGCCCACCCTACGAAAGCGAGCAAGCTACATCTTCGACTTGAAGCTCTCCACCATCGCGCGAAATTCCGGCAGCGCCTCGTCGAAGCGCTCAGCCGGCGCGACGCCCATCAGCATGAAGGGACGTCCGGCCGGGTAGAGCGCGACGATGAGATAGCGCAGCGGGCGGCCGCTCGACTGCTTGCCCTCGGCGAGAAATTCGAAACCGCTGGCGGTCGGCGTCGTGATCGGCTTTGAGCTCAAAATCGTCTTGTCGGTGATGGCTTTGGAGTTTTGGAATTGCTGCTCGCCAAAGCTCTTCTGATCGGCTGACGCGACCGTCGTGTCGGCAGCGAGCGAGACGATAAAGCCGATGTCGTCGAGCTGTCCCTCCGGCGGGGGCGGCGTCTCCTTGAGCAGCATGCCGCGGCCGGCCAGCGGCTTGCGGTACTTGAAGCGCGCGGTCGGCTCGATCGAGAACGGCAGCGCGGCGATGGGATCGCCGGCCGATGTCGCATTGATGCGGACGCTCTCGAGCGCCGCGCGGATCACTGCGTCGGACAGTTGCGCGGGCGCGGGCTTCGGCACCGTGACGGTGACCATGCCGACGACGTCGAGGCCGTTGATCGTCATCATCCATTTGTCGAACTGCTGTCCGTTCAGGCGCTGCTCGGCGCGGATCGTCACCTGCTCATAGGGCAGGCCGTCGATGGTCTCGCGTGAGAGGAGGCGCATGCCGTGCTTGGCGACGGCTTCCGCGTTGAGGCCGCTGCTGATCTGCTTGAAGGCGACCGGTGGAAATTCGACCAGCATGATCGAGGCGCCGTTTGCTTGGTTGAGGAAGCCGGTGAAGGTCGTCGCGACACCGAAGCCTTTGGGCGGCGTCAGGCTGATGCGACTGCCGGGCGGCGTGACGGGATCGGCGAACGCGGATGCAAGGTTCGCGATGAGCCCGATGGCGAGCGCCAGGCTGCGGACAATGTTGTTCATGGCTGTTGGTGTGTCGTGCCTGACCGTTCGTTCAATCGCGCTGCGGCCATAATGCTGCGACGATTGCGTCGAGCCCGTCCGTGAGCGCGGCGGGGCCCGGCTGCAAAATGATCGTCGATTTGATCTCGACGATGCGATCATTGCGCACGGCGGGAATATCGCTCCAGCCGTCGCGTTTGCGGATGCGATCGGGCACGACCTTCTTGCCGCACCAGGACGCCAGGATCACCTCGGGCGCAGCCTCGCGCACGACCTCCGGCGCGATGATGCGGTCCTTCGCCGCCTGGTGCCGGCGCAGATCCGGCAGCGCATCGTCGCCGCCGGCGATTTCGATCAGCTCGGAGACCCAGCCGATGCCGGAGATCAGCGGATCGTCCCATTCCTCGAAATAGACCTTTGGGCGCGAACCGGGGCGGGGCTGAGCTGCGATAGCAGCGAGGCGCTGCTCGAAATCGCGCGCGAGTTGGTCGGCGCGTTCGGCGGCGCCGACCATGGCGCCGAGAGTGCGGATCATCGCAAAAATGCCGGCGACGTCGCGCTGGTTGAAGACGTGGACGTCGACCCCGGCGCGCACGAGGTCGGCGACGATGTCGGCCTGCAGGTCGGAGAAGGCGAGCACGAGATCCGGCTCGAGCGCGAGGATCTTTGGAATATCGGCGGAGATGAAGGCGGCGACACGCGGCTTCTCGCGACGGACCTGCGGCGGCCGCACCGCATAGCCGGAGACGCCGACGATGCGGTCTTGCTCGCCGAGCAGGTACAGCGTCTCCACCGTCTCTTCGGTGAGGCAGACGATCCGGCGGGGAGGGAAGTGGTGCATCGGAGGGATATGCAAAATCGGCGGCGCCTTGTCACGGCGCCATTACCTCTGACGTCATTGCCTCAATGACCCGCGGCGGCCATTCTCCGCATCAACCACGAAACGACGGAACGGAGGGTCCATGACGCCGCTCGAAAAGATCCAGTCGATGAAGATGCCGTTCGCGGAACTGAAGGGCATCACCTTCACCGAAGCTGACAGGGATCGCGTCGTCGCCAAAATGGTGGTGCGGCCGGACCTCTGCACTCTCAATCATACCATCCATGGCGGGGCAATCATGGCCTTTGCCGACTCGGTTGGGGCGGCCGCGACCGTGATCAACCTGCCTGAGGACGCCAAGGGCACCACGACGCTGGAGAGCAAGACCAATTTCATCGGCGGCGCGAAGGAGGGGGCCACGGTGGTTGCGACGGCGACGCCGGTTCACCGTGGACGGCGGACCCAGGTTTGGACCACGCGGCTTGAGACGGAGGATGGCAGGCTGGTCGCGATCGTAACCCAAACGCAGATGGTATTATGATCGGGGTAAAGGGTCGCCAAAGCGACATTTTATTCAATCATACCAATGTATAGACTTAAATGAATCCTGATACTTGAATTTTATGGTGCGGCGCACAATATAGCTGGTGTTAGGGAGTCGACGCCTCCTCGAGGGCTGCCACGAGGAGATATGAAATGAACTACCATTCTACACGTTCCGCGAGCGCTGTCGGCACCGTGCGGACTCTCAGCCAGCAGGAGGAGCTGCCCCTGCTGCGCGATCATCTGTTAAGACTGGACCGAACCAGCCGGCATGATCGGTTTCACGGGTTCATCGACGACAGCTTCATCGCCCGCTATGCCGAGAAGTGCGCCAATGACGGCACCGTCATCATCGCCTATTTCGAGGACGGCATCGTGCGCGGCGCGGCCGAGCTGCATCCGCCGGAGCAGTCGCCGGATGCGCAGCCCGAGATCGCCTTCAGTGTCGAGCAGTCGGTGCGGCGCAAGGGCGTCGGCAGCATCCTGTTCCGCAAGCTGATCGCGGAGGCCCACGCCAAGGGCTACCAGAGCCTGCGCATCACCACCGGCGCGCAGAACGATGCGATGAAGGCGCTGGCGCACAAGTTCGGCGCGCATCTGACCTTCCGCCACGGTGAATCCACCGGCAGCATCGATCTGAGCCAGGACAGCAAGCCGGAGCCTCTGGCGGCGACCGCCGCCGCGGTGACGCCGATCGAGGCCGCGCACACCATCGTCAAGATGAACCGCGCCTATTGGCGAATGGTGATGCAGATGTATGGCTGGGGTCGCGCCGCGTAGGGGTCGACCACGTCGCCAGGAATCAAAAGAGGAATCAAAAAGGGCAACCCGCGTGAGCGAGTTGCCCTTTTGCTTGAAAGGTGGGTTCTTAAGCCGAGCGCTTGTCGGTGGCGAAGCGGCGAACGACGCGGCGCTCGACCACGACCGAACGCTGGGCGCCTTGCTCGCCGGCGATGACGCGGGTGGCGATGCCGGTGCGCGCCGAGACGCGGGCGGTCTTCTTCACTTCGGCCAGCACGTCGTCATAGGGCAGGCCCATCAGCGACGAGGCGATCTCGGCCTGGGCTTCCTGGTCGTCGGTGATGCCGATGGCGGCGAAGATTGCCTCCTCCAGCGTCGGCGGGTCATGCCGAACGCGCCGGGTGCCATACTTGGTATTCCAATCGCCGCTCATCTCAGCCTCATTTCTGAATCGCGGGTGATACCTATGCTTCCTTATGTTGCATTGCAATATGAATTTGGTGTGGCATCCCAGCCATGCAAGGGGCGGTCGCCATTTGGCTCGAAATCGCCTTGTCAGAGCTTCTCAATTTTCTGGGCGTCATAAAGCCCGAGGGTGGTCGTGGTTCCGGCCGCCGTCAGCGATTGGACGGACCGGACGAACTCCCGGGAGGCGGGTACGGTGAAATGGGCCTGCAGCGCGGCCCGGTCGGCCCATTGCTCGAAAAACACCAGTCGAAGCGGGTTTTCGCAGTCGATATTGACGCTGTGCGAGATGCAGCCCGGCTCGGTGCGGGAGCGGTGGACATGGGCGAGGCTGAGCTTGCGGACATCGTCAAAAGTGTCCGGGCGGGCCGTCACACTGCCGGTTACGATGATCATGTCGCCCCCCTCTGCTTGGTTAATGTCAGGGCGCTGCGGCGCCCGTGAGATCAATTGGCGTCTGCGGCCAGCGCTTCAAGGCGGCGCGGCCGGCCTCGGTCAGCACATAGACGCCCCGCTCGGCGCGATCGAACCAGCCATAGACATTGTGCAGCAGGATTTTGCCGGCGTCAGGCAGATCTGCGGCGCGGAGGTCACGCACCTTGCGCGGACCGGCCGACAGCGCCGCGGCGCAGGCCAGCGCCTGCTGGCGATAGGCGGTCATGATCGGCGCGCGGGTCGAGCCTCCGGCGACCGGATCGCCCTTGCGCTTCTGGTGCTCGGCGATCAGCCGGGAGCGCTTCCTGGGATCGCGGCGAGGGGCTGCAGTCGGCGGCTTCACCAGCACCTCGACGTCACCGGTACTGGTGACGCCCAGCATGCCGAAGCCGAGCCGGCGGCAGAGATTGCGGTAGCGTGAATCGCTCTCGCGGCCCTTGCCGCGGGCGGAAATCTTTGCGGCGATCCAGACCTCATCGGCAGCAGCAGCGCGATCGACCGCCTGCAGGATCAGCTCGAGATTGAAGGCGAGCTTGAGCTCTCCGATCACCACGACCGGGGGATCGCCATCGCTGAGCGCAACCAGGTCGCAGCCGCCGACCTCGCCCTTGACCGTGAAGCCAAGCTTTTCGAGGAAGCGTTTGACGGGCAGGTAAAGCGCGGTTTCCAACAGACAGGCTCCGGCGGCTACGCCGCGACTCATTTGGCCGAGCATAGCGCGGATCAGGCCAGCGCATTGCCCGGGCGTTAGCGGAACGGCTAAAGTGGGGCCGGGACAAGGCGCGACCACTTCAATGATCAGAAACGGGCTCTATCACATCGCCATCGAGTTCCTCGATGGTGTCAGCGGCGGCAATCAGGGCGTCATGATGGTGCGCGACGGCCAGCTGCGCGGCGGCGACTCGTTCTTCTATGCCTATGGCAGCTACACCGCGGCCGACGGCAAGTGGAAGGGCGAATGCACCAACGAGGAGCACTCGCCGACCTATGGTGAGCGCCCGGTCTGGGAACGCAAGGTCGTCACCATCGGCTTCTCCGGGAGCTACACCGACACGACTGCGGAGACCGAAGGCATGGCGCTCGCCGGCAAGCAGAGCATCCGGTTCAGGTCGCGGCTGAGGTTGTTGATCCCGGATTAGACCCGTCCATTCACCGGCAGCAGCGCGCCGGTGATGGCGCTGGCGGCGTCGCTGGCGAGGAACAGGATCACATCGGCGAGCTCCTTCGGCGTCACCCATTTGGCGAATTCGGCTTTCGGCATGCTGGCGCGGTTGGCTGATGTGTCGATGATCGAGGGCAGCACGGCATTCACGGTGATCTTGCCCTTGAGCTCGGCGGCGAGCGCTTCGGTGAGGCGATGCACGCCGGCCTTGGATGCCGCGTAGGGGCCCATGCCGCTGCCTGCCTGCAGCGCCCCCATCGCGCCGATATTGATGATGCGACCGTTGCTCGCGGCGACCAGATGCGGGATCGCGGCGCGCGAGGCATTGAGTGCGGTCGCGACGTTGAGCGCGTACATGCGCTGCCAGGTCGCGGGATCGCCATCCGTCACCGTCTCGAAGGTGAAGCCGCCGGCGATATTGATCAATGCGTCGAGCCGGCCGAAATGCGCGGCTGCCTTGTCGATCGCCTGTTTGGCTTGTGCAACATCGGTGAGATCGACGCCGCCGAGCTCGATGCGATCGGCCGTGGCCGCAAGTTGTGATGCCGCATGATCGATGCCGGCGACCCGCGCGCCGCGCGCCAGCGCTTCCGCTGCGACCACTTTGCCGAGCGCACCGAGGGCACCAGTGATGACGATGGCTTGTCCTTTCATGCGGTTCTCCTCGGCGCTTGCAGCAGTGCCCACTATGATCAGGCGGATTTCATTTGCAATGCCGCGAAAAGCGGGTCCTGATGCGGGCATTCAGAGGATTGTTCGCTCACAGGATGTCTTGCGATGCCCGAGCCAAGGCCGTGTCAGACCCATCCCGAGATCGTCAAGCTGGAACACGGGCTGCCGCGTTTTGCGGCCGCGCTCAAGCGTCAGCGCAAGATCAAGGTGGTCGCGTTCGGATCGTCATCCACGGCTGGCACCCGCGACGGCGTTCAGCCATATCCGCCGCGACTCGAAACGCTGTTGCGGCGCCAGGATCAGTTCTTCGGCCGGCTGATCGATGTGGTCAACCGCGGGGTCGGTGGACAGGAGGCGCCGGAAGAATTTTCGCGCATCGAGGCTGACGTCGTTGCCGAGGCGCCTGCGCTGGTGATCTGGCAGGTCGGCACCAACGCGATCTTCAAGGACAGCTACAATATCGCCGAGGTGCAAGCGACGTTCGAGGCCGGCCTCGATGTGCTCGCCGTGCTGCCGCTCGACGTCGTGGTCATGGATTCCCAGTTTACCCAGGCGATCGCCAACAAGCCCAAGCGGGCCGATGATTTCATGTCGATGATCGCCCAAGTCTCCGCCGGCAGGAACGTCAACTTGTTTCGCCGATTTGCGCTCATGAAACGATGGGTTGCTGACGGGATTCCGCTTCCTGAACTCGACGATGGCAAGGAGAACAATCTTCACACCGGAGAATGGGCGACCGGTTGTATCACCCAGGCGCTGTTCGAGGCGATCATCGACGCTCTGGCACGCACATCCACGCCGACTACGTAAGACTACGGGGTACGCCTGTTCGCTAAAATTTGCGCCAGTTCTGTAAGCCGTTCGCAGAACCCTGTCGGATACAAGCAGGCCTCGACCAGCAGGGGGTTCGTCAATGGGAAGTCTTCCGGATCACGGTTTACCGCTCATTCAGCTTAAGGAGCAGCGGCGCGATCTCGTGGTGGCGCTGCAAAACCGCAACGGACCAGTTGGCAGCTGGGAATTGATGCAGATCGCAGCGCTTCAGCAGGCGATCCAGGCGTTCGAGGACGTCATCGCCGATCTCGACGCCGAGATGGAGCTTGAAGCGGCGGCCTGATGGCCGGCGCGTTCAAGTCGTGCTTTACGACTGATGCACGCGGCCGGTAGGATCGGCCGATGCGCATCGGTCTCAGGTATCTCGTCTTTACCGTGTCATTGCTCGCCCCGCTGAGTGCTCATGCCGATGCCTGCGTGGCTGATGGCGACAGCTTTGTCTGCGGCGAGGGCAAGGGCGCGATGCGCGTCTTGGCCGATACGATCTCTCCCAACAAACAGTACGCGGTCGCGTGGCGCAGTTCGGCCGGCTTGCCGGCAAAGGGTGAATTTCCAAATG
The DNA here is from genome assembly GCF_018130695.1 of Bradyrhizobium jicamae. GTDB lineage: Bacteria > Pseudomonadota > Alphaproteobacteria > Rhizobiales > Xanthobacteraceae > Bradyrhizobium > Bradyrhizobium jicamae_B. The sequence continues at coordinate 42,819 of NZ_JAFCJX010000039.1, forward strand.
GCGACGTCGAGAATCTCCTGATCCGCCTTTCCGACGGCCAGGTGCTCGCCAAGCTCGGCAGCGAGTACTGGATGAACGGGGAGATGCGGCCGAACCGCTTTGATTTCGTCACCGCATGGTCGCCCGACAGCCGCGCCGTGATCGACTTCGCCAACAGCCGCTGGAATACCGATGCGTTCGGCTATCATCGCATCGACGGTGCAACCGCGGAGAGTGTCGATCTGCTGGCGCTGGTCTCGCCGGCGCTGAAAGGGAAGCTGCCGGCGGCCAAGCGTGACAACTATGCCTTCCGCGTCCGCGACGACGCGCCGATCAAGCTCGACAATGGCGGCCACGCGCGCTTTGGCGTGATGCTCTACATCCCAAAGAGCGATCCGTTCTCGTACTACCGCGTGCAGGTCGATATTGCGGGCAAGAACGGCAAGCCGGCGGCGCGCATCGTCTCGGTGCAGAAGAGCGGTGAATGATCAGGACTGCAGGTAGCGACCTTCGAGCTCCTTGCGCTCGACTGCGCCAAGCCCGAGGCCATCGTGGAAATAGGCGTCGAGACCGCCGTAATCGGCTTCGATCGCCTCGAACGACGAACCGAGGAACGCCATCCGCACCGAGCCGAGCACCTGCCTGACCTCGTCGGGCAGATCGCTGGTGACGGACGGGTCGCGCTTGTAGAACTGGTTGGTGAGCAGATAGTCCTCGGAGATCACCTCGTCGGGCACGCCGAGCGCGTGCAGGATGAGCGCGCAGGCAAAGCCGGTGCGGTCCTTGCCGGCGGTGCAGTGGATCACCAGCGGCGCGCGGTCTTCCAGGAGGTGTGCAAAAAGCGTGCGGTAGCGCTGCGTATTGTCCTGCACATAGCCGCGATAGGACTCGCGTATCACGTCGATGGCGTCCTCCGTCGTCAGCGCCCGCTCACTTGCGATCGCGCGCAGTGCCGCGACCACCGTTGGCTCGACAGGCAGCGAATGCACCGTCACGTCGTTCATGCCGCACATCGCCTCGGTGCGCTCGGCGACGCCGCGAAAATCGAACGCACGCGTGACGCCGAGCCCACGCACCACCGTCACATCGTCGTTGGTGAGGTGCGCAAGATGGTTGGAGCGGAAGATCTGTCGCCACCGCATTGTGCGGCCGTCGCGGGTCGCATAGCCGCCGAGGTCACGGAAATTGCTGGCGCCGGCGAGGTTGAGATGACGGGCAGGGGATTTTTGCATCGGACAAGACCTGCTGGAGACAAAGGCGTGTTGGCTCGATCGAGCATGATCCGGAAAAGTGTGAAGCGGTTTTCCGAAAAGATCATGCTCAAAGAGGAGCGTCTTGGTCTATAACCGTCCTGTCGGGGTGAGAATATGAATTATCGTGGGATCGGCATTCTGTGCGGCGCAATTCTGAGCGGGGCGCTGGCATCTCAGCCCGCATCGGCGCAGTCCTTCAGGAGCTACCGCTGCGCCGACGGAACGCAGTTCGTGGCCGGTTTTTTCCAATATGACACGCGTGCGCATCTGCAGCTCGATGGCAAGGCGGTGACGCTGAAGAAGCGGCTGGCGCTGACGGGCTCGCGCTACACGGGGGGCGGGGTCACGCTGAAGATCAGCAAGGCCGGACTGGCCACGCTCAAACATGCAAAACGGCCGGTGACGTCTTGCGATCTCACCTAAAAGAAAAAGGGCCGAAACGTTTCGTTCCGACCCTTCTTCACTTGCCTGGCATCGCCTGATCTCTCCGGCGCGCCTCGTCTCCACATCGGTCCGTCATCAGTGATCCCGACCCGGCTTGGCGTCCTCGATCGCCGCCTGATGGTACCAGCTATCGCTGCAGTTGGCGGCGTTCATTGCCTCGACCTCGAGGGAGGTCCGTGGCTCGCCATAGCGGCGGCCGCCGAGTGCGGCCCGGCCACCGGCCGGGAATTGATAGATCTTGGCAGATCCCTGACTTAACCCTTGGTTGATCATCGCAGTCGCTCCTTGCGTCGGGAACGCGAGCCTCCATGCTGCGCCCGACTCCTTCTCGGTTGGTTACTGGTTTGGATATCTGCCTGGTCCGTTCAGGGCGCAAGATGCCTAAGAAGAAGTCATATTCTGGCTAATTCGTGGGCAAAGTCGGGTTTGCTTCCTGTGGGGCAGCGATCGCCTGACCAACGCTTGAGCGCGGAGGATGGTTGCCGGGGGCCGCTGTCGACAACGATGATTGTCGCACGGGGGTGCCGCCGCTTTAATCGGCGGGGCTGGGTAAGGGCCGATTTGCCGGAGAATCGGGCGCTCCGGCGGGCTCGAAAGCGGAATCCGACTGCCCCCGGCGCATGCCAGCCGCGCTCCTATGTCGCAGCAAAAAATGTCATGCAGAGTGTGGACATCCGCGAGAACGACGGGTGCCGCATTGCAGCGACTGGCATTTTAATTGCTTGGTAGGAGCCGGCCGATGGTGGCCGGGTACGCGTGCGGCGACCGACTGGCTTTCGGTTCCTCACGTGTTTGCATCATCAACAGTCTGCATCATCAACAGAGAGGCTCAATGACCAAGTACAAGCTCGAGTATATCTGGCTCGACGGATATACGCCGACGCCGAGTCTGCGCGGAAAGACGCAGATCAAGGAATTCGCGTCGTTCCCGACCCTCGAACAGCTCCCGCTCTGGGGCTTCGACGGCTCGTCCACCAATCAGGCTGAAGGCCACAGCTCTGACTGCGTGCTGAAGCCGGTTGCCTGCTATCCGGACGGCGCCCGCGAGAACGGCGTTCTCGTGATGTGCGAGGTCATGATGCCCGATGGCAAGACGCCGCACGTCTCGAACAAGCGCGCCACCATCCTGGATGATTCCGGCGCCTGGTTCGGCTTCGAGCAGGAATACTTCTTCTACAAGGACGGCCGTCCGCTCGGCTTCCCCACGTCCGGTTATCCGGCGCCGCAGGGCCCGTACTACACCGGCGTCGGCTACTCGAACGTCGGCAGCGTCGCCCGCAAGATCGTCGAAGAGCATCTCAACCTCTGCCTCCACGCTGGCATCAACCACGAAGGCATCAACGCCGAAGTGGCGAAGGGCCAGTGGGAATTCCAGATCTTCGGCAAGGGCTCCAAGAAGGCCGCTGACGAAATGTGGATGGCTCGCTATCTGATGCTGCGCCTCACCGAGAGCTACGGCATCGATATCGAATTCCACTGCAAGCCGCTCGGCGACACCGACTGGAACGGCTCGGGCATGCACGCCAACTTCTCGACCGAGTACATGCGTACGGTCGGCGGCAAGGAGTACTTCGAGAGCCTGATGAAGGCCTTCGACAAGAACCTGATGGATCACATCGCTGTCTACGGTCCGGACAACGACAAGCGCCTGACCGGCAAGCACGAGACCGCGCCCTGGAACAAGTTCAGCTACGGCGTGGCTGACCGCGGCGCTTCGATCCGCGTTCCGCACTCCTTCGTCAACAACGGCTACAAGGGTTATCTGGAAGACCGCCGCCCGAACTCGCAAGGCGACCCCTACCAGATCGCTTCGCAGATCCTGAAGACGATCGCGGAAGTTCCGACCGGCGCGAAGGCTGCGGCCTAAGGCGTTCGGACCCCGACATCTCGTCTGGGACCACAATTCAGTCCGCCAGGGCGACTGCCCTGGCGGACTTTTTATTTGATTTGCACGCATGTGCGCTGCTTCACAGCGAAAGCCGTTTCCCTGCGTTATGAACCACTGGTTGTTGTTCGACGTGTTTTCTTCGCGCGAACCGGTATCCACTTCGCTCGAAAACGCGATAGATTGCGGGTGCATTTCGGGCGCCGGGGACACGGCACTTGTTTGAAGGCTTCTACAAGGTTCGGTTTCAACTCGGCCAGGCGGTCGGGCGCAGTGTCATGTCTGCGCGCGACGGCAAGATGCTGGGCGGCAATTCGGCCTTTGCCCATATCGGGACCTACCAGAAGACCGGCGACGAGGTCGCAACCGAGATCAAGACCGTCCGGCACAATCCCGATCCGAACTACCGCGCGATGGCCGGCACCGACGATGCGACGCTGATCGCCATCGGCCGACCGGAGGGCGAGCTGTATCGCTTCAAGGGCGAATTGAAGGAATTGCCCGGCGTCGCTTTCGAGTCGGTGATGACGCCGATCCGCGAGGATGAGATCCCGATCGCCGGCGGGGTCGGCGAGAGCGGTATCGTCGACGGCCTCTACTCGATCCACATCCGCATGCTCGACGGCGTCGATGGCGGGCTGACCGGCGTGATGCTGCTCAACAAGGGCCGCATCCTCGGCGGTGATGCGTGCTTCTACTATCTCGGCAGCTACACCGCCGAGAACGGCCGCTGGAAGGGCCAGATCCTCAATCAGGAGCACACCTCGGCGATGGGCGAGCACCCGATCTTCGGCGGTCACGAGGTCGGCATCGGTTTTTCCGGCAGCTATGATGATGAGAGTGCCGTGCTCGACGCCACCGCGCTCGCCGGCAAGCGCAGTCTGCGGCTGACCGCCGTGCTCAAGCTGATGCGGCGGGCGTGACCGATATGGTCGATGTGGTCCGTGTGCTGTCGACACTGGCGCTGAAGGGCGCGGTGGCGCGGCTGGCAGCGCAGTATGAGGCCGCGCACGGTGTCCGCATCGATGCCGATTTCGCGCCGACACTGGCGCTGCTGCAGCGCCTGCGCGGCGGCGAGGGGGCCGATCTCGTGATCCTCACGCGTGAGGGCCTCGACGAAATGGCGAACGAGGGGCACGTCGTTGCCACGAGTTGCGTCGATCTCGCGCGCTCTTATGTCGGTCTCGCGGTGAAGGCCGGCGCTGCGCATCCCGATATCGCAACCGAAGCCGCGTTGCGCGCAACGCTGCTCGACGCTCGCGCGGTCGCCTATTCGAAGCTCGGCGCCAGCGGCATCCTGTTCGCGCAGCTGATCGAGCGTCTCGGCATTGCCGCCGAGATCAACGCGCGCGCCGTGATCATTCCGCAGGGTTTCACCGCCGAGAAGCTCGTCACCGGCGAGGCCGATCTGGCGGTCCAGCAGATCAGCGAGCTGAAGCAGGTCGATGGCACCGAGGTGATCGGTCCGATCCCGCGCGACCTGCAAACGCCGGCCGTGTTCTCCGCCGGTCGCATGGCGGCGTCGCCGAAGGCTGACGCGGCGGATCATCTGCTGCGCTATCTCGCTTCGCCCGACGTCGCGCCGGTGTTGCGCGAGACCGGGCTCGAACCCTGACCGCTCGCCGGCGTTATTTGGAACGTTCGTTGCGCGCACCTCGTTGACGTCGGAGACGGACGAGGAGTGACGACATGATCCGCAAACTCAAATCCGGCGAGTACCGGCTCTATTCGCGCAAGGCCAATCCGAAGACGGGACGGCGGCGCAATCTCGGCACGTTCAAGTCGCGCTCAGCGGCCGAGAAGCACGAGCGTGAGGTGCAGTATTTCAAGCGGCACTAACGCGTGCCGTCCGGGGCCGATCGACAAAAAACGCGAAAACAACCCCATGCACAGTAGCCGGCCTGGTTGGCATTGCGCTTTTTCGATTTGGCGAAATTCGCTTGACCCGTCGGGCAAATCAGGGGTATGATGCCATCGTCGCGGGAAGGGGGTTTTGCCGGCGCCGGCGCCGGCGCCGACGGCTGCGATGTGGGGAAGGCTGCTACTCATATTCGCAGGGCAGAGAGGCGCGCCGCGAGGAATTCCATCGCGGCACGGACGCGCCGCGGCAGGGTGCCGGTGCTCGGCCTGACCCAGATGATCTGGAGCGGAATTGCCGGTGGCTCGTGGCCGACAAGGATCTGCTCGACGATGCCCTGCTCGATGAGCTTGCGCACCTGCCAGAGCGGGGCGAGGCCGATGCCAAGTCCGGACGAGACGGCCACATTGCGGGCCGCAGCGCTTTCCGAGCGAAAACGACCATGCACCTCGATGCGCCGCCTGTTGCCGCCAAACACCCATCGGTCGTCATCGCTGGCTCGCAGCACGCATTCATGACCGGACAGCTCTCGCGGATGCTCGGGACGACCATGTGCGGCGAGATAGGCCGGTGCGGCAAATACGGCCCAGTTCAGTCCACCGAGGCTGCGAGTTCGCAAATTCGAGTCCGGCAAATGGCCGATGCGGATGGCGAAGTCCAGCTTCTCGGCGACGAGGTCGACGCGCTCGTCAGAGAGGACGAGTTCAATGTCGATGTCCGGATTCCGTGTCAGGAACTGACTCAGGACAGGAGCCACATATTCGGGGCCGAACAGGCTCGACGTGCCGATGCGGATGGTGCCGGCAAGCCGCCGGTCGCTGGCGAGCAGATCTTCGCGCGCTGCGTCGATGGTCGTGAGCGCCAGGCGGATGCGGCCGGCGAATTCGAGGCCGACCGCTGTCGGACGCAGCCGCCGCGTCGTTCGCGATACCAGCTCGACGCCAAGATCGTCCTCGAGCCGCGCCAGCGAACGGCTCACCGACTGGAGCGACTTGCCGAGACGTGTGGCTGCCGAGGTCAGGCTGCCCTCGTCGATGATGGTCAGAAACGTCGTGTAATCCGCAAACGAGGTCAGGGTCATTCTCCCGAAGGTCGAGATAATATATCAATTCTGTCGGGTATTATCACCGGAGTTGTGACGTGGTCTGAGTGGGCTCCCCAATGAACCGGAGCTTCCTCATGACGAAACCAGACGCCTGCACGGCAACAGCGCCTCTCGCGGCCCTGATGCCTCTCTATGGCAACCCGATCACGCTCGACGAGGCGACGCGCATCGCCGACGCGGCGCGTGCCGAAGCGCAGCATCATGGCTGGCCCATGGTGATCGCCATTGCCGACAGTGGCGGCCATCTCGTGCTGCTGTATCGCCTCGATCAGGCGCAGCATGGCAGCGTGCTCGTTGCGCAGCAGAAAGCCAGGACCAGCGTCGATTTCAGGCGACCGACAGCGGCGTTCGAGTCCGCGCTTGCCGACGGCGGCCTTCACCTGCGGCTGCTGGGCATGACCAACCTGACGCCGCTGGAAGGCGGTCTTCCGATCCTGCGTGAGGGCAGGGTGATCGGTGCGATCGGCGTATCGGGCATGCAGTCAACCCAGGACGCGCAAGTCGCCGCGGCGGGTCTTGCGGTGTTTGACGCTTGAGCTCACGGCGCGGGGCAGGCGGCGCCGGTCTTCACCCAGGCTTCCACCAGCGCGCCGGCCTGCTCCTGTGTGCCCGGTGCAGGCGAGCGGCCGAAGCCGGGCTTCCAGGCCCAGCCGACGAGGGTGTCCTTGCCGATATGCTCGATCAGGTCTTCCATCTTGCGGCCGCCATTGCGTGCGGGGTCCCTGATCTGGGCGCAGATCTCGCCGACCGACTTGCCCTCCCATGCCATCTCGCGTGGCGCCAGGTGCCATTCGGGATGGCCGGGCACGCGGCCCGGTTCGAAATTCGCTTTCTGATGGCACACCGGACAGCGCATCGCCTCGGTGCCGTGACCGTCGGCGCCGCGCGTCACCGGCGGCTGGTGCATGCGGCCGAAATCGGTCTGCCGCGGGCTGTCGCCGGCGGGATGGCAGTTGGTGCAGCGGGGATGGGTCAGCACCTTGCCGAGCTCGGTGAAGATTGCGGCCGAGCGCTTCTCGACATCCGTGATCGCCGCAAAGCTCTCCGGCGAGGCGAGCGCGTGACTCTTGGTTTCCGACGCGGCATAGCCGGCGCAGGCGCTTGAGACCAGCGCTGCCACCACCGCAACAACCCGAAACCGCGCCTCGGATGTCATGTCAGATATTCCCGCGCGTTCAGTTGTTGGCGATCAGATAGCGTTTGGAATCCGCGAGGATCACGTCGCGCACCGCCTCGTGATATCTAACGTAGCCGGTGCAGCGGCACAGATGACTGTCGAGCGCGTCCGCAATGGTCTGCTCCAGCTCGTTGCGCGCGACCGGCGCGCGCGCCAGCCGCTCCAGCAGCACCTGGCCCTCATTGAGGAAGCCGGCGGTGCAGTAGCCGCACTGAAAGGCGAAATGGTCGATGAAGGCCTTTTGCAGCGCCGAGAGCTCGCCGTCTTTGGCGTGGCCTTCGACGGTACGGATGCTGTTGCCCTGGAAGGCCACCGCCGGCACGATGCAGGTCGGCGTGGTGGTGCTGGTGCCATCGGGGTTATCGACGATGATGGCGCAGCTCAGGCATTGCGCGGCGCCGCAGCCGAACTTGGTGCCGGTCATGCCGAGTACCTCGCGCAGGAAATCGTTCATCGTGAGGTCGTCGCGCACCTCGAGCGGTCCGTGCTTGCGGCCGTTGATGGTGAGGCTGAGTGTCGTCACGCGAGCGCTCCCTTCAGCAGGCTCGTGGTCACCGGCAGCGAGCGGAAGCGATGTCCGGTGGCGTCATGGATGGCGTTGAGCAGCGCCGGCACGATCGGGATCATCACGACCTCGGCGATGCCCTTCGGCGGCTCGTCGGGCGTCAGCGGCGGCAGCAGCTCGAGTTCGAGGTCGCGCAGCGGCAGGTCGGAGCCACGCGCGATCAGGTATTGCCCGAGATTCCATTGTCCGTTGCCGGGGCCGCCCTCGAACGGCGGCAGCGTCTCCAGCAGCGCGTAGCCGACCCCCATGGCAAAGCCGCCATACGACTGTCCCATCACGACCTCCGGCACCAGCGCCTGGCCGCATTCGAACACGCTGTAGGCCTTGGCGATGCGCAAGGCGCCGGTGGCGCGGTTGATCTCGATCCGCACCACCGTGCCGCACATCGAAGTGTAGGCGACGCCGATCCGGTTGTTGTCGGTCGGCGGGAATTTGACGCTGACGCGGTCGATCCGCTCGAACTTGCCGCGGCCCTTGCGGATCGCCAGCGCGTCGATCTCGGCGCGATACTGCTCCCCGAACATAGGGAAGCGCGCCCGTGACCAGCCCCAGCGCGAGAAGCTGTGCGCGACCGCACCGGTGACGAAGCCGCGCGCATGCGCGGTCGCAGCCAGTACGGGGAGTGCGAGCGGCTCGAGGCCGGGCATCACGAGTTGCCCGTCCTTCCAGGTCGCGCCGGCCCATTGCCTGGCGCGCGGGTCGGTCTTTGCAATGCGCCACAGCTCCAGCGCCGCCGGCCACAGGCCGTAACGGAAGATGACCCGCGCCGCCTCGGCGGAGGAGTGGGTGCCGACATGGGCGCCGATCGAGGCTGAGGTCGCCGAACTGATCGAGGGCACCCAGCGCGGACTCTTCTCCGCCGCGTCCTGGGTCTTCTGGTCCATCGTGTAGGGATCGCCCGACGTGACGAGCCCAAGCACGTCGTAGCTGTCGACGCGGGAGACCGCGACCTCGTCGGCGATGCCACCAAGATGCTGCGCGACGCGATTGGCGAGCGCCGTGCCGATGCCATTGCCCATCTCGACGTGATCGCAAAAGATCGCGATCCGGCCGTCCGGTTCGAGCTCGACCCGTCCGAGCGAACAATCCGCACCGGTGCCGTAGTCCTTGGTCACACAGGCGAGCCCGGTGCCGACCAGCACGCCGGACGTGGCCTGCTTGAACTGCGCGCGCTGCTGCCAGATCGCATGCTTCTCGAGCTTGTCGAGGATTTCGGGCGTGCGGACCGAGACGATGTAGGGATTGCCGGTCATGGTCCGGCCGTTCTGCTTCAGCGCATTGCGGCGGCGGAACTCGATCGGGTCGAGCTTCAGCTCGGCGGCCGCTTCATCGATCAGCACCTCGAGCGCGGTCATGCTCTGCAAGGTGCCGTAGCCGCGCATCGAACCCGCAGTCACGCCGCGCGAATGCAGGGCGACCGTGGTGACGTCGACCTTGGGAACGTCATAGATGCCGATCGCAGCCGTCGCCGCGACCGTCGCGACATTGACCGAGAAGTTGGCGAGACCGCCACCGTCGAGCACATGATCGGCGGCGAATGCCTTGATCAGGCCGGTTGCGCGATCGATGCCGATCCGCGAGCGCATCTTGATGGGGTGGCGTTTGATGCCACCCTGGAACTGCTGGTAGCGGTCATGGGCGAGGCGAACCGGGCGTCCCTGAAAGAACACCGCGGCGAGCGCGACATAGAGCACGAAGGGCGTGTGATCGCGGCCGCCGAAGCCGCCGCCGACATAGGCGAACTGCGCGTTGATCTGCGCCGGCTTGAACGGCGCGCGCGCCTTGTCGAGGAGATAGGTGATCGACTCCGTCGCCTCATAGGGCGACTGCACGCCGAGCACCAGTTCGAGGTTGCCAGCCTTGCCGTACCAGGCGATGCCGCATTCGGGCTCGAGGAACATCGGATCGACCGATTGGGTCTCGAACTCGCGGTCGAGCACCAGCAACGACGCATTGTCCGCCGCAAGCTCGGCGCGGATCTGCTCGCCATGGGTCGCGGCCTTCGAATAGTCCGCCGGCGTTTCCTTGGCGAGCGGCGACCATACCGGCAGCGGCGCGCTCTGCAGCTTCTTCGGCGAGACCCAGCCGGCCTGCAGCGGCGAGTAGACGTCAGGCGCGTCGGGTGTGGCGCCGGCCACGCGGGTGAAGCGATAGGCGCCGTAATGCGGGACTTCGACGGGGCCGGTTTCTTCGCCGAACATCACGAACGTGCCGTCGCGCAGCGCGAGGCGGGCCCGGTCGTAGGCGTCGAAGGTTTCGAAGATCAGCAGCGCGACCGGCTGGCCGAGATAGGTCGGCGTCTTGCCGGCCGGGCAGAACAGGTCGCCGGTGTAGAATTCCGGCACGCGCGTTCCGATGCGGTCGAGATCGGCGGCGGTGACGACAACCGACGGCTTCATCGCACCCGTCAACCGGCCGAGGTCCATGCCGGTATAGACATGGGTCGCGTCATTGGCGCGGACCAGGATGGCGTGCGAGGTGGTCTGCGGCCAACCGGGCATATCGTTGGCGCGGAAGTCGGAGGCGTAGAGCTTGGCGCCGGTGACCTTGGCGACGCCGTCGACACGGCCGGCACCGCGCATTGCCGGATTGAATTTGCCGCGCCCCGGCAGCGTCTCATGCGTCGCGAAGGCGGCGTCCTTGGCGGACGCGAGATGCGACAGGCTGACCGAGATGCCTCCCGCCGATAACCACTTCACGAACTCACGTCGCGAAGGCCGCATGCTCTTCATTCCCCATCAACGCTTCAACGGCGTGACGCGGCCGATCTCATCAGACGCGCCCGCGGGTCCTGCAAGTGTTGCGGCAAAGCCGCGATGATTCGCAACGCCGACAATCGTCGGGCGGCGGCTTACTTGAGATCGGCGATCGTCGCGGGGCCGGGGCCCGGCGTGACAAGTGTCGGCCATTGCTTGGAGCCGAATGGAACCAGCGGCGGCAGGAACGGCGCCATGCCGCGCTTGCCGGCCTCCGCGATGATCGCCGCGCGCGCATCGCCCCCCATCAGCTCATAGTCCATCAGGTGATAGCTGCCGAAGAACAGCGCGCCGACCGAGCGATCGGCAATGATCCGCGTCAGCGATTCCAGCATGTCCTGTGGCGTCGTGGTGAAGGAGATGGTTTCGATCAGCATCAGGCGGGTGTTGATGGCATCGGGGCCGAAGAACTGCGCCAGCACGCTGAAGATCACGTTGTTCTGCCGCGCCACGTAGATCGTGTTGCTGGCGGCATAGGTCTTGTCCCAGTCGGCGCCGAGCTGGGTCTTCCAGTCCGCGATCACGCCCATCCAGTGCCCGACCTGGGTTTGCGCGGCCCAGGCGACGTTCTTGGCCAGCAGCGGCGCCTGTTTCTTGCCGAATGCTTCCAGCTTCGCGAACGGGATCGCGCCGGCAGAAATGCACTCGTCCATGAAGGCGAGGTTGTTGGTCAGGATGGCGCGATTGTTGTCGCGCCAGTCCGCCTGCATCGGCGTCGCATCGAGGCCGTCGAGCGCCGATTGCATGCGGCTGCGATAGGCCATCATCGACCCGCGCCAGGATTTGTTGTCGGGATTGTCGACGTAGGGGCCGACCACCTCGGCCAGCGCCATCGTGCTGTGGCCGACGGATTTCAGCAGCTGATAGACGATCGGCACCTGCGGCGCTTCGGCCGGCGGCTGGCCCGGCCGATACAGGATCAAACGCCCGCCGGCGCCGGAGAACAGGCCGAGGATGACCGGATGCTTGTCGAGGATGTTCTTCTGGAACACTTTTGCGGCGTCGCCATAGAGCTCGAACATGCCGGTGTTGAGCGCCAGCACGTCCTTGGTGGCGACATCGCCCGGCGTGGTCGTCGGCTTACCGGATATCGGCGCCATGTAGTCGGGCAGGGACTGGGCGACGGCTGCGCTGCCGCTGCCCAGCACAAGAGCTGCGGCGACGGCCAGACGGAAACGACTGAACATGTGATGCTCCTCGACAACGTCTCATCAGAGCCAACGCGCATCTCCGCGGCGTTAGCGGCTGCGCAAGCATTTGACGCAAATTGCTACTGGATGATCGGCCCCGCATGACGCGGCAACGAGGGCGCGGGCGGACGATTGCTATGCGACGAATCGGCGGACGTCTACACGGTTCCGGGCTGTCCGACGGACTGTGCCAAAACGCCCGCTGGCGCCATGCTGTCAGCAATGCTATCCGGCGGCCATTACGAATCGATTGTATTGGAATTTTCCTTGCTGAACGGGCTCTACAAAGTCGAGTACGGCATCAACGGCGCTTTCGGCCGCAGCATCATGTGCATGCACAATGGCAGGATGCTGGGAGGCAATTCGGCGTTCGCCCATCTCGGAACCTACGCGGTGAAGGACGGCTTGATCGAAGCCAGTGTCATCACCGAGCGCCACAATGACGATCCCAATTTCAAGCCGCTGATGGGCGCCGACGTCGCCGCGATCAAGGTGCTTGGCCGAACCGAGGGATCGACCATCCTGTTCGAGGGCAAGGCCGATCCGATGCCCGACAGCGTGTTCTGGGCGAACCTTGCACCGCTCGACGACGAGGCGCTGCCGCCGCGCGGCACGGTCGGGCCCGGCGGCATCATCAATGGGCTCTACGCCGTCCACATCCGCGCGCTCGACGGCGTCGACGCGGGACTATCGGGCGTGATGCTGCTGATGGACGGTCGCATCCTCGGCGGCGATGCGTTCTTCTATTATCTCGGCTCCTACAGCTCCGCGGACGGGCGCTGGAAGGGCGAGATCCTCAACCAGGAGCACACGCCGGCGAAGGGCGAAAACCCGATCTTCGGCGGCCACGAGGTCGGCATCGGCTTTTCGGGCACCTGCAGCGAGGTGGGCGCGGAGCTCGAAGGCATCGCGCTTGCGGGCAAGCGCAGCCTGCGGCTCGCCGCGACGCTGAAGTTGATGCGGCGCGCCTGAGCCGTCTCAGTCCTTGATCAGCAGCACGCCGCCGATCACCAGCGCCACGCCGATCAGCCGCGACGGCGAGACCGGATGTTGCACCAGTCCGAACAGGCCGAAATGGTCCATCGCAATGCCGGCGAGCATCTGTCCGGCGACGACCAGCGCCAGCAGGGTGGCGGCGCCGAGCGACGGCAGCAGCAGGATCATCAGCATGATGAAGACACCGCCAAGGATACCGCCCGACCAGGCCCACCATGGCGCCGCGGTCACCAGTTTCCATGACGGAACCGGCTCGCGCGCGACGATCAGCAGCAGCCCCATGGTCAGGAGGCCGCCGAGATAGCTGATGAAGCCGGCCCAGGCCGGTGAATTCAGCGCGGTCCGCAAATTGCCGTTCAGCACCTGCTGGGTGGCGACGCTGATGCCGGCGCCGAGTGCGAGGAGAGTGAGAAGCCAGGCTTGCATGTGACGTCCCCGAAAAGTCCGGTTAAAGCCGAAGTATTCCGGGGCGATTTCGCTGGCAATATGGGCCATGCGGAGGGGACCGGCACGGAGCGCATGGATCGGGCTTCCACCGGCGCCCGAGATCGACTAAGAGGCCGCAACCCCGGTTTTCTCCAGCTTTTTTGTCATGATCCGCCTCGATAACGTCTCCAAGCAAGTCGGCCACCAGATTCTCTTCATCGAAGCCTCCGCGGCGCTCCAGAAGGGCGAGAAGATCGGGCTCGTCGGCCCGAACGGCGCCGGCAAGACCACGCTGTTCCGCATGATCTCCGGCCGGGAAATCCCTGACGAGGGCCAGGTCTCGGTCGATCGCGGCATCTCGATCGGTTATTTCAGCCAGGATGTCGGCGAGATGTCCGGGCGCAGCGCGGTGGCCGAGGTGATGGACGGGGCAGGGCCGGTCAGCGAGGTCGCAGCCGAGCTGCGCGAGCTCGAGGCTGCGATGGCCGACCCTGACAAAGCCGACGAAATGGACGACATCATCGCCCGTTATGGCGAGGTGCAGCACCGCTTCGAGGAGCTCGACGGCTATGCGCTCGACGGCCGCGCCCGCGAGGCGCTGGCGGGCCTCGGCTTCAGCCAGGAGATGATGGACGGCGACGTTGGCAAGCTCTCCGGCGGCTGGAAGATGCGCGTCGCCCTGGCCCGCATCCTCCTGATGCGGCCGGACGTGATGCTGCTGGACGAGCCGAGCAACCATCTCGATCTCGAAAGCCTGATCTGGCTCGAACAGTTCCTCAAGGGTTACGAGGGCGCGCTGCTGATGACCTCGCATGACCGCGAGTTCATCAACCGCATCATCAACAAGGTGGTCGAGATCGACGGCGGCCAGCTCACCAGCTATTCCGGCGACTATGAATTCTACGCGCAGCAGCGCGCGCTCGCCGACAAGCAGCAGCAGGCGCAGTTCGAGCGCCAGCAGGCGATGCTGGCCAAGGAGATCAAGTTCATCGAGCGCTTCAAGGCGCGCGCTTCGCATGCCGCCCAGGTGCAGAGCCGGGTCAAGAAGCTCGACAAGATCGAGCGCGTCGAGCCGCCGCGGCGGCGCCAGACGGTGGCGTTCGAATTCCAGCCGGCGCCGCGCTCCGGTGAAGACGTCGTCAGCCTGAAGAATGTCCACAAGGGCTATGGCAGCAAGCGCATCTATGACGGGTTGGATTTCATGATCCGCCGCAAGGAGCGCTGGTGCGTGATGGGCATCAACGGCGCCGGCAAGTCGACGCTGCTCAAGCTCGTCGCAGGCTCCACCGAGCCGGACGATGGCGCGGTGACGATCGGCGGCAGCGTCAAGATGGGCTATTTCGCCCAGCACGCGATGGACCTGCTCGACGGCGAGCGCACCGTGTTCCAGTCGCTGGAGGACGCATTCCCGCAGGCCGGCCAGGGCTCGTTGCGCGCGCTCGCCGGCTGCTTCGGCTTCTCCGGCGACGACGTCGAGAAGAAGTGCCGCGTGCTGTCAGGCGGCGAGAAGGCGCGGCTCGTGATGGCCAAGATGCTGTTCGACCCGCCGAACTTCCTGGTGCTGGACGAGCCGACCAACCACCTCGACCTCGCCACCAAGGAAATGCTGATCAACGCGCTCTCGGAATTCGAGGGCACCATGCTGTTCGTCTCGCACGACCGGCATTTCCTCGCCGAGCTCTCCAACCGTGTGCTGGAGCTGACACCCGAAGGCATTCACCAATATGGCGGCGGCTACACCGAGTACGTCGCGCGCACCGGCCACGAGGCGCCGGGGTTGCGATCCTAGCACTACAAGATTGTAGCCCGGATGGAGCGCAGCGAAATCCGGGATCAGTCTTTCCGCTCGCCAAAATCGCCGTTGTCTGGTGATCCACTGCTGCCCCAGTCCGGCGTCAAGATCCCATCACGAATGTACCGGTGGAGCGAAGAATGTGGCCACTCCGTCGCGGATGAGACCAGCCCGTGCTTGACGGGATTGTAGTGAATGTAGTCAACACATCGCTCGAAATCCCGCTCGTTGCGGATCGTATGTTCCCAAAATCGCCTCTGCCACAGGGCATATTCGCCACGATGATTTGCCGAGACCGGTAGGCCGGCGGCGACGACGCTTCGGGTAAAGTGGCTCTTGATCTGTCGCCATCGATCAGAGAAGTCGGCATCATCGGGCGGTAGCGTCATCACGGTATGCAAGTGATCTGGGAGGATCACGATAGCTTCGACGGTAAAGTGCTTCTTCTCGCGCGCTGTGCGAAAGGCGGTTCGCAGCGCTGCAACATGATCGACCAATACGGACGATCGTCGGTCGTTCAACGTGACCGTGAAAAAGAACGTGCCAGCAGGCGCGAAATTGCGTCGATAGCGCACCATGCGGATAGCATACCCCGGATTGCGCTGCGCTCCATCCGGGCTACGAAGTTAATCTTTTAAGGCATCGACGATCGCGATCGCGCGTTTCAGGACGTCCGCGGTCGCTGCGGCATTGCCGGGCACGGATTGGCGCTTGCGGCCGGGGTCGTCAAAACCGTGGGTGGCGCCGGGATAAAGCGTGACGTCGATCCTGCTGCCGGCGGCGATGGAACGCTGTGCAAATTCCT
This sequence comes from Bradyrhizobium jicamae, assembly GCF_018130695.1. Classification (GTDB taxonomy): domain Bacteria; phylum Pseudomonadota; class Alphaproteobacteria; order Rhizobiales; family Xanthobacteraceae; genus Bradyrhizobium; species Bradyrhizobium jicamae_B. The sequence goes on from NZ_JAFCJX010000039.1 coordinate 59,050, forward strand.
GGCAGCGCTGCGGCGAGACTTCCTCATCGTCGGCGCCGAGCAACATGGTGATCGGCGCTGATGTGGTGAGCGTCTGCGCCAGGAGCGCCTTCGGGCCGCAGCCGGGATAGAAGGCGAGGGCGCCGCGAAAGCCTTGCTTGGTGCCCTGCCGCTGCAACACGTTGAGCGCGGTGCTGCCGCCGTTCGACCAGCCCTGCAGGAAGATGCGGCCCGCGACCACGTCGCGTTGGCCCCGCAGCCAGGTCAGCGCACCCTCGGCATCAAGCGGCCGCACCGTCTTCTCGTTGACGTCGTCGCGATCCGGATCGTCATGGGTGAAGCGCCCGAAGCCGCGCGCCTTGCCGCGCGGCCCAAAGCTGTCCGGGAGCAGCGCGATGTAGCCGCGCGCGGCCCAATACTGCGCCCACATCGCATGCCGCTTCGACAGGCCGCCCGCATTGCATGCCGACACAGTGCCGCATGACACAAGCGTGCAGCCCTTGTTGACGTTGGTCGAATAAAGGCCGCCGCGGCCGTGCAGCAGCACGATCGCAGGGTGAGGGCCCGGCGTCTGCGGCCTGAAGAGATAGCCGACGATCTCCGTCTTTCCATCCGCGCTTGGAAAGAACACCGTCTCGGCCGCGGCGAGCGCGGCGGACGCCGACAGCAACGTGATCATGAGGACGAGGGCGAGCTGAAACGAACGATTGACCATTCCCGACATTTGCAATCATTCGCTCGAGCAATGCAAGGACGCATGGCGCGTTGCGGATCGCTCGGCTTGTGACGTCGTGAGCGGCCAGTTACGCTTGGCAAAAAACGATGGAGCGAAACGGCCATGAAGCAGATCAGGATCGGCGACATCACGATCGACGCGGTCATCGAGCGCGAGGGGCCGTGGCGGCGGCCGCAGGATTTCTTCCCGGCCTATGACGATGCCGTGTTCAAGCATCACCTCAAGACTATGGAGCCGGAGGTGTTCGACGCCGAACGCGGCATGATGGTGATGACCTATCAGACCTTCGTGGTCCGCACGCCGCGTTACACCATCCTGGTCGATACCTGCACCGGCGAGGACAAGGGCCATCCGCCGCCGTTCGATTTTCCCGGCAAGGAGCGCTGGCGCAATGAACTGTTCGCGCTCGGCATCTCCTTCGAGCAGATCGACTACGTGTTCTGCACCCATCTGCACATCGACCACACCGGCTGGAACACGACGCTGCGCGATGGCCGCTGGGTGCCGACGTTCCCGAACGCCAAATACGTCTTCCACAAGGGCGAATACGCCGCATGGGAGGCCGAGAGCGCCAAGGGCGCCAATCCCCCCGGCACGGTGTTTCGCGACAATTGCCTGCCGATCGTCGAGGCCGGGCAGGCGCTGCTGGTCGATGACGATTACGCGCTCGACGACACCGTGACGCTGACACCGACGCCGGGCCATTCGCCGTGCCATTGCTGCGTCAACATCTTCTCGAAGGGGCAGCGCGCGGTCGTGGCCGGCGACCTCATGCATCACGCGATCCAGTGCCGCGAGCCGGATTGGGCGGTCAAGCCGGATTGGGACATGAAGCAGTCGGCGATCTCGCGGCGAAAATTCTTCGCCTCCGTCGCCGAGACCGACACGCTGATCCTGCCGATCCATTTCCCGACGCCGACCGTCGGCCTGATCAAGGCGGATGGCGACCGGTTCGACTACCGCTTCAAGCGGGAATAACCAGCGCTATCGCGGCATGAGCCTGCATCGTTACCTGCGCCTCAAGCGGTTGTGGCTGGTGCGCAAGCAATTGCTGGCAGGCACGCCCGGCGTGAAGGCGTCAGCGCTCGCCTTCGGCTTCTGGCATTTGAGCGATTTCTCGCGGAGCTATCGCGTCCAGTTTGGTGAATCGCCCTCGGAGATGCCGGCGAATTCGCGTCAGGTCTGACGGATCAGGCTTATCTGCAAATTGAACGATCCGCGTAACCATAGGTCCGCCATAGCTCTGCACCGATTCTTAAGGGCCGGGGGGCAAGTCTGGACTACGATTCCTTGCGAGAAAGCACCTTCGATGCATCCCCGGCGGTTTGCGCGTGTTCGTCCAGCGGGTCTGGTGTCGAGCCTGGTCAAGCTGCAGCTCGAGCCGAAGGCGCCGCTGATCGAATGCAGGCTGGTAGATTATTCCGCAGGCGGGGCGTGCCTGGAGTTCTCCAAGCCGATCCAGCTGCCGGAACGTTTCGAAATGTTTCATGGCAACACCAGAAAACGTGTCCGGCGCGTCTGGAGCAGGGGCGTGCGGGTCGGTGTCTCCTTCTAAAGCCTTGCAACGACGCGCATCGATCTGCCTTCGTCAGGCCGCGCGCGACGCGACCTGACGGTTCGTCCCAATCAAACGATGCCGGAAAGGCAGCTGGCGTGGTCTTTAAGCGCCGCTCTGGCACTTCTTCATGAACGACGTCTTGGCCGCGCCGGCGAGCTTCTTGCCGTCGGAGCCGACCGCCTTGGCCTCGCAGGTGTCGGTCGTGCACTTCTTCATGAACGAGGTCTTCGCTGCGCCGGCGAGCGGCTTGCCGTCCTTGCCGACGGCCTTGGTTTCGCAGCTGGCGTCCTGTGCAAAGGCCGAACCGGCAGCAAAGGTCGCAATGACGGCAGCCAAGAAAATCCGCTTCATCTGGATGTCTCCCTGAACCAAACCAGTGGCGCGGATTGGATACGGGAATCTCGGCCCGATCAAGTTCCCAAGCCGGATTTTGTCGATAAAATGCGCATATCAGGCCGGCAATAGCGACGTCATGCGTTGCGTCGGGTTCTCTGACCAGGGGTGGGGACGCGCATCGGATGAGGGCCCTCAGGACCATCGGCGTGATCCTTTTGCTGGTGCTGGTCGCAGTGGCCGCACCCGGCCGCGCGCAAGGCATCCGTCTCGATGCGCTGAAAATCCCTGTGCCGAACACCGGTGCAAGCGGTCCGGCCACGGCGTTGCTCGATGCCATCGTGCTGCGGCCGGACGACGGGCAACCGCATCCGCTGGTGCTGCTCAACCACGGCTCGCCGCGCTCGGCGAGCGACCGGCCGACCATGAGCCCGTCCGGCCTGCAGCCGCAGGCTGTGGAGTTCGCCCGCCGCGGCTGGGTGGCGGTGGCGTTCCTGCGGCGTGGCTATGGCAACTCGCAGGGCGGTTGGGCCGAGAGCTATGGCAAATGCTCCGATCCCGACTACGCCACTGCCGGCCGCGCCGGTGCCCGCGATATCGCAGCGGTGGCGAAATTCATGCTGGGCCAGCCCTATGTCAGCAAGGGCAAGTGGATCAGTGTCGGCCGCTCCGCCGGCGCCTTTGCCACGGTGGCGCTGACCTCGGCGGCGCCGCCCGGCCTTGCGGCGGCGATCGCCTTCGCGCCCGGTCGCGGTTCGACCACGGAGGATAGCGTGTGCGAAGAGGACGAACTGATCGACGCGTTCGCGCAGTATGGCAAGACCTCGCGCGTGCCGCTGCTGTGGGTGTCGTCGGCCAACGACCATTTCTTCGGACCGCAACTCGTGACGCGATTGTCCGGCGCCTTTGCCAAGGCCGGCGGCAATCTCACGCTGGTGAAAACCCCCGCGTTCGGTTCGGACGGACACATGCTGTTTGGCGCGGAGGGCGTTTCGATCTGGGCGCCGATCGTCGATCGCTTCCTCAAAGCGAACAGCCTCGTGCAGCGCGATCAGCTGCTCGATGCGCAATTGCGTATGCGCTGATCAAGTTGAAGCTATAGGTCGTGATGCCAGCCGAAGCGTCGCCGGTATGATGACCGAGGAATCTACTCGTTCCGATATCCAGGATAGACGACATTTGTCCTGGGATTGAAGGCCCAATGAAACTCCAGTTCATAGGCCAGCGAACGAGCCAGCCCGTCGATACCCGGGAAAAGCGTCGCGTTCGTAATATTCATGGCATATAGCCGCTCCATCGCCTCCGCGCGTATTTTTTTGGTTCGGAGTACGAATTTGATGAGTGCGTCCTTTCCATACTGTTCGCTAATTGTAGTCTCTACGGGTTCATCGAGGCGACCCGGCATCAAGAACGTGCCGGATTGAGCGACTAACCGCTCGTTCATGCGATGCGGTTCGCCAATGACGACCACTCGATGCTCGCCCGGTAAGAAGTAGTTCTCGTAATTTCCTTTAATCCATGGGCCAATTTCGCCAGGCCGCGAAATTTGGCTTGGCCGTGCTGTTCGCCCAGAGTTTAGAAGCGGCGGACAAATTGCCCATACGGCCGCATCCGCGGTAGCGCGTTCCAGTGCAAAGAAAGCTGCGACATAAGGGGACCAGGTGAAGTCCAATAGTCGTGTTGGAGCGCCGTGATGCTGCATGAACGCGAGCCATTCAAGAGAATCCTTGTCGAGCGGGAGATGTGTTGTTAGCAAATGTGCTTTGCGACGAAATATTCGAAGTATGCGGCTTTCCTGCTGGACCCAAGCCTTAGGATGAACTCCGAATGTCATGAGATACCTTGAAAGGGTGGAGAACAGATTCCATTCCGCATTGGCTTGTCCACGAAACGCCCAGCTTCGAAGCGAGTCATTCTCCAGGTGACGACGAAACGCCTTCCATGAATCGATTTCAATCACTGAAACATCTTTGCGCATTCGAAGCCCCCGAAACGGCGTTCAAGACTGATCGCGCAATAGAATATCCCAGAGATTGAGGAAGTATAGATACGCATCCCAGTGGTGTTCTTGCGTTTGGCGACGCGCCGACCGAGCCGCGGAATATTTATTTCCGTCGAGCGAGACCTCCGCGCCGCGCGCAACGGTGCGTCGCGCGTTTCCGCTGTTCAGGCCAAGCGGAAATCGGCTACTGCTGTTTCAAACAAAAGCAAATGCAGGCGAGGACACACGATGCACGACGACGAGCAAACGGCCATGATCCGCGAGACGGTCGCGAAATTCGTCGACCGCGAGCTCATCCCGCTCGAGCCGCACTATCTGAAATCAAAGCTGCCCGGCGGCGATCATCCGGAATTGACGGATGCGCAGAAAAAGCGGCTGCGCGACGTCTCGAAGGAGCTCGGTCTGTGGGGGCTCGACGCACCCGAGGATCTCGGCGGCCACGATCTGCCGACGCGCACGATGGCGGCCGTGCACGAGGAACTCGGCCGCACCTGCGTGCCCTTCGTGCTGCCGCCGGACTCGCCGAACCTGCGCATGCTGCAGGCCGTCGGCACCGCGGCGCAGAAGACGAAATATCTGCAGCCTTACATCGAGGGGCGGATGTCGTCCGCGATCGCGATCTCCGAGCCCGGCGCCGGCGGCGATCCCGCAGGCATGAAGACCCGCGCGGTGCTCGATGGCGATCAATGGGTGATCAACGGGCGCAAGATCTGGATCAGCAACGCCCGCGCTGCAGACTTCATCATTGTGATGGCTCGCGTCGGCAACGACCAGCGTCAGGGTGGCATCACCTCCTTCATCATCGAGAAGGATACCCCGGGCTTCATCATCGAGCGCGAGATACCGATGCTCGGCGGCGGATCGACCTATGAGATCGTGTTCGAGGATTGCCGGATCGCGAAGGACTCCGTGCTCGGCGAGGTCGGCAAGGGCTATGCGCCGATGCAGCTGCGCCTGCGCACGCGGCGGCTGGAGATGGGCTCGACCTGCATCGGCATCGCCAAGCGCGCGCTTGACATGCTCTGCGAGCACGCCAGGCAGCGCGAGACCTTTGGCGTGAAGCTGGCCGACCGCCAGGCGATCCAGTGGTGGATCGCTGATATCTCGACGCGGATGCACGCCTGCCGCCTGATGGTGCGTGACGCCGCGGACAAGGCCGATCACGGCGAGGATATCAGGCACGAGGCTTCGATGATCAAGGTGTTCGCCACCGAGATGGCCTACGAGGCCTGCGACCACGCCATGCAGACGCTCGGCGCACTCGGCATGACGCTGGAGCTGCCGCTGCATGCGCTCTCGCAGAAGGCGCGGCTGATGCGGATGTACGAGGGGCCGAGCGAGGTCCATCGCCAGGCGATCGCCCGCCGCGTGCTGGGCCTGCGCGGATAGAGCATGATCCGGAAAAGTGTGAAGCGGTTTTCCGAATAGATCATGCTCAAACAAAAAGCTAAAGCGCGATGACGATGACCGCGCATGAGCGCAGCAACGCGTTACGCTGCCCGCACGTCCGACAGGAAGCGGTTGACCTGGCCGGCGAGGTCCTTCGACTGTGACGACAGCTGCTCGGCGGCGCCGAGCACCTGGGCCGCGGCGGCGCCGGTGCCGTCGGCGGCGCGCTGCACGCCGGAGATGTTGGAATTGACCTCCTGGGTGCCGCGCGCGGCTTCCTGGACGCTGCGCGAGATCTCCTTGGTGGCCGAGCCCTGTTGCTCGATCGCGGCTGCAATCGCGGTGCCGATCTGATCGATCTCGGTGATGACGTCGACGACGTTCTTGATCGCGGTGACGGTCTCGTCGCTCGCAGCCTGGATCGCGGCGATCTGCTCGGAGATTTCGGTGGTCGCCTTGGCGGTCTGGCCGGCCAGTGTCTTCACCTCGGAGGCGACCACGGCAAAGCCGCGGCCGGCTTCGCCCGCACGCGCCGCCTCGATGGTGGCGTTGAGCGCCAGCAGATTGGTTTGCGCCGCGATGTTCTGGATCAGCGTGACGACGTCGCCGATCTTCTGCGCGCCCTCGGCGAGCGAGCGGGCGGTATCGCCGGTGCGGCGGGCGTGATCGACGGCGCGCGCGGCGATCTCGGTCGAAGTCGACACCTGGCGCGCGATCTCCGAGATCGAGGAGGTCAGTTCCTCGGTTGCGCTTGCGACGGTCTGGACGTTGGTCGAGGTCTGGTCGGACGCGGCCGCCACCACCGACGCCTGACGGTTGGTGCTGGCCGCCGTCTCCGACATCGACTGCGCGGTGTCCTCCATCACCGAGGAGGCCGACGACAGGCCGCCGACGAGCTCGGTGACCTTGGCTTCGAAGGCGCGGGTGAGGTCGTCGAGCACGCGGGCGCGGCGCATCTTGACGTCGTTCTCGGCTTCCTTCTCGGCGGCGAGGCGGTCGGCCTCGATCTTGTTGTCCTTGAACACCTGGACGGCGGCGGCCATCGCGCCGATCTCGTCATGGCGCGCAGCGCCCGGGATTTCGGCGGCCACGTCGCCGGCAGCGAGCCGCGACATGCGCCCGGTGAGGGCTGCGATCGGATTGAGGATGCGACGGCGCACCATCACGATCAGCACGGCGCTGGCGGCGGCGACTGCGATCAGGCCGATCAGCGCGATCACGAAGCTCATCCGCGCCGACGAATAGGCCGCGGCAAGGCCGTTTTCGGCGTTCTCGTAGAACGCTTCGCGCACTGTGATGATCGCGGCGAGGCCGACCTGCGATTCCGCGAAGTAGGTGTCGACGTCGTATTCGTACTTGCCGGATACCGCGCCTTCCTTGGCGAGCTTGAGCTGCTTGCCAAAGCGCTCGACATAATCCGACTGCATCTTGCCGAGCGCCGCGGCGACATTGGCCGGCGTCGCCGGATTGTTGCGTAGCTCCTGCAGCGTGGCGAGGATCTGCTCGGTACGTCCGGTGGAGCGGGCGATCTCGGTCTTCTCGGCGTCGGTCGCGACACGCTTGGCGGCCACCAGGCTCTTGTGCAGGCTGGCATTGAGGCCGCCGATGTCGCGCAGCGTCCAGGCGACGTTGGCGTAGCTCGCCTGGCGATAGGCATTGCCGTCGAGGCCGGCCAGGCGGCGCACCTGCTCGTCGAGCAGCGCGGTGACGCCGGCGTTGAACACGGAATTGTCGGCGACGATCCTGGTGCCGGCGGGACGGCGGGCTTCGACCGGTCCGGCCAGCGCTTTTTCGATCGCATCGCGAAGCGTGGAGAATTTCACCTTCAGCGCATCGATCGCGCTCGCGACCGCCTCGCCGTCGTCGAGCGGGCCGGGCAGGGTGGCGCGCACCTGATTGACCTTGGCCACCGCCCCATCGGTCAGCTGGCGAAGCTTGTCGAGCTCGGCGATCTGCTTGGGATCGATCGTGCCGGCATTGCCGAGCAGTATGTTGGTGGCGTAGCCGCGTTCCGGGTTGAGGTAGCGCGGGATATCGCCGACGGCGCGGACGACCTCGAGGCGGCTCTGCGCGATCGAAACCTTGTCCATCGTCTGGTATTTCGTCACCGCGATGTAGGCCGCCAGCCCACCACCGACGGCCGACAGCGAGACGATGGCCGCGGTCAAAAGGGTTCCGATTTTCATGGTTTTGCGCCGTTCGCAACGATTGAGGACTGAAAGCCCATCATCCTAGCGGTTGCGCATTAACCCGCGGTTTATGATGCGGCCCCGGAGGCCCGCGCGTGCCGGTTCCGCCGTTACGCCAGCCCTTCGTACCTCCAGGCTTTCGTTACTCCAGACCTTGGACCGGCGGTGCCTTGGATGCGGTCTTCGGCGGTGGTGGGGCCGGCGTCGCAACAGCGGGAGCCGCGGCCTCGCGAATGGGTGGCGCCCGACGGTCCATGGACGCGCGGGCCTGCCTGGCCGATTTGCTGCGATGGGCTGCAGCGGAGCGACGGAAGCCGAGGGAATGGGCGATCGAGGGACCTGCGGTGTAGCCGACGACCGCGCCGGCCACGGCACCGACGGGGCCAAAGACAACGGCGCCCGACAGTGCGCCGAGGGCGGCATCGCCGGCGCGTTGCTGCGCCATCGCCGCCGATGAGACGAGCACGGATGAGGCCAGCCCAAGTGCCAGCGTAGCGGTGATCAGCGTTGCCTTGGTCATCCCAAATCCCCTCGCGTCTGGCCGACACCAGACAAAGGGAATGCGGCGATAGCGGTACCAGAGCGTGGCCGCCAGCTGGCGTTGCCGTGGCGTGGAACTTTAGCGGGCGTCGTCGTCCGCGCTCTTCGGGGCCGGCCGGTGCTGGGTCGATCCGCTCGCGCCCATCTCGCCGCAGGGCAGCTGGACCCAGCTGCCGTCTTGCGCCTGCTGGTAGGCCTGGCAGGCGGGCGAGGTCGTCGATTTCTCCTCGGTCTTCTGCCGGTCGGAACTCTTCGCCAGCGCCGGCGCTGCAATGACCGCGAGCGCTGCGAGCGAGCCGGCGAAGATCGCTTTCGCGAAATGCATGTCGGGTTCTCCCTCAAAGCTTCCGGGATAACTGAAAACAAATCGGGCGATTTTTGGCCGAAGCGTCACAGCATTTCGTCTGTGCTTAACGGATGGAGAACGCGCCGCAGGACGGCCGTCATCGGTCCGTGCTAGCCTTCGATCTCATGACCCACCGCATCCTCGTCCTTTACGGCTCCTATCGCTCCGACCGCATGGGCATTCGCCTCGCCCAATTCGTCGTCAACGGCTTCCGCGGCCGCGGCGACGATGTCGAACTGATCGATGCGAAAGAGGTCGGCCTGCCGATGCTCGATCGCATGTACAAGGAATACCCGAAAGGCCAGGCGCCTGCGGCGCTGGAGACGCTCGCCGGCAAGATCCGCGACGCCGACGGTTTTGTGTTCATCACCGGCGAATACAATTGGGGCGTTCAGCCGGGCTTGAAGAATCTGACCGACCATTTCCTCGAAGAGTGGTTCTGGCGCCCGGCGGCGATCGCAAGCTACTCGGCCGGCCGCTTCGCCGGGGCGCGCGCCGCCACCGCCTGGCACGGCACGCTCTCGGAGATGGGCATGGTCGTGGTTTCAAGTACAATTTCAGCGGGGCCGATCGGGCAGTCGCTCTCGGCAGACGGTCAGCCGACCGGCGACGGCGGCAAGGCGCTGGAGCGGGCATTCCCGCGCTTCGCCGATGATCTTGCGTGGTGGGTGGAAGCGGCCAAGGCGCAGCGGGCACGCAAGGCGCCGCCGTATTGAGCGCGGAGTGATCATGAGCCTGTTCAATTCTCCGTTCGATCCCACACGCGATGCCGCCCTGGTTACCGGTGCCGGCAACGGCATCGGCCGTGCGATCGCGCAGGGCCTGGTCGGTGAGGGCGTGCGCACCGTGTTCGCCGATGTCAGTGCCGAACGAATCGACGCCGCGATCAAGCAATCGTCACGCCGCGACTTGGCATTCCCTTGGGTTGGTGATCTCGGCAAGCCGGCGGCCTGCGATGCGCTGCTGGCGCACGCGCGGTCGGTGCTCGGTCAGATCACGCATCTCGTCCACAGCGCCTCGCCACCGCGGCGCGAGGCCGATCATGCGATGGCGGTCGATCGCGACACCTGGCAACAGATGCACGCGGTCAATCTCGACGCCGGCTTCCATCTCGCGCGTGAGCTGGCGAAGGATCTGATCGCCGCAAGGCAACCAGGCTCGCTCCTGTTCCTAACCTCGCTGCACGCGGGCACGCCGCGCAACCTGCCGCACTACTCGACCGCGAAGGCTGGTATGGCGATGCTGGTGAAAGAGCTCGCCAAGACCTGGGGCCGCCATGGCATCCGCGTCAACGCGCTGGTGCCCGGCGCGGTCGCCGCCGGCGGCTTCGTCGCCGATCCCGCGCTGGCAAGACACATCCCGCTCGGCCTTCTCGGCCAAGCCGAAGACCTCGTGCCGATGGCGCTCGCGGTACTCTCCAACAAGTTCTCCGGCTACGTCACCGGCGCATCGATCGTGGTCGACGGCGGACTATCGTTGACCAACTGGTTCGCGCCGCCTGATCTTGGCGAGATCTAGCCGATGAAGCGTGTGGCCATTGCGATCGGCCTATTTGTCGCTGCGACGTCATGGTCGGCAAACGCACAATCCGACGGTCGCGACAAGATCGAGACCATCGTGTCGGACCTGCGCGCATGCGCAAGGACGAATGCCGAGAGCGCGAAGGCTGCCGGCATAGCGGCGGCGAACGACGCCTTCGCGCATCTCTATTCGCGATGCCAGTCCATGATCGAGGACGACCTGAAGAGATTAGCGCCGGTAGCCATCCCGCCCGGTCTGTTCCGGATCGTGTTGCGAGATGAATGGACGACCTTCATAACCCGAAGGAACGGGCACTAATCGCCGCGTCTATTGCTGCTTGGTCCGAATGTACCCGGCGAGCCGCGACTTCTGTTCCTGGCACCAAACCGTCATGCCCACGCGGCTCTGGTCGAGATCGGTGGTCTGGGTGGCGAGCGCGACTTGCGCCATCAGGTCGTCATCCTGCTTCTCGCCCATCTTGCCGCCGGTGTGCAGGAAGGCGATCGCCTTGCGGACCCGCTCGGTGGTGCCGTCGGGCAGCTGCATCTCTTGCGCCTTGGTGACGAGATCCTGATAGACGACGTCGGTGCCGGGGCACTCGACCTTGGCGGCGAAGGCCTGCAGCACCATCGTGACATAGGCCGATCGTGGATCGGCGTGAGCCTGTGTCGCCGCCAAGAGCAGGCCTGCCGTGATGAGTGCGCGCCGCATTCCAAAATCCTCCCGAATGTATCCCAAGCTTCGAGGCTCGTTGGCGCGAGGCTAGCGGCTGATGGAACCCGCTGCAACCATTCCGAACATGTCTTCCGAAAAATCGATCAAACAGATGTGTTCCATAATCCGTCGCCATGATTTCTGCACGTTTGAGGAAGCAAGGTGATCGTCATGTCACGCACTGGAGGGCAGGCCGTGCCGAAATTGAGGCGCGCATTGGTGCTGATGGGGTCGCTCGCACTCGTCGGTGCACTTGGCGGCTGCATGCAGACGACACTTTCACCGACGTCGGACGCGAGCATGACGCCGCGCGACCGGCAGCTCCTGGCACATCCGCCGTATGCCAAGGCCGAGATCCCCGAGCAGTATCAGCGTCACATCGTCGACTATCGGCGCCGGGAGCAGCCGGGCTCCATCCTGGTCGATACCGACGCGCGCTATCTCTACTACGTGCTGCCGCAGGGCAAGGCGATCCGCTATGGCGTGGCGGTCGGCGAGGAGGCGATGGCCTTCTCCGGCGTCGCCACCGTGGGCCGCCTGGCCGAATGGCCGGACTGGGTGCCGACCGCGGATATCCAGGCGCGGCTCGGGCCGTATCCGGCGCGCGTCGCAGGTGGTCCGGCCAATCCGCTCGGCGCGCGGGCGATCTATCTCTACCAGGGCAACAAGGACACGCTCTACCGCATCCACGGCACCAACCAGCCCGAATATATCGGGCAGGCGATTTCGTCGGGCTGTATCCGCATGACCAACAACGACGTGATCGATCTGTTTGGTCGGGTGAAGCCCGGTGCCACGGTCGTGGTGCTGCCGCCCGGACAGAGCGCGGCAATCGAGCGATCGTTTCCGAGTCGCGGTTGAAACGTAGGGCGGATTAGGCGCAGCCTAATCCGCCCTCGTGCTTCGCGAGATATCGGCGGGTTACGCTATCGCTAACCCGCCCAAACCATCCTCTTTGAATTACCTCACCGGCATCGGCGGGCGCACCACGGGACCATCATCATCGGCAACATCAGCCGTCGCCGCGCGCGGCGGCGCGGATTGCAGCGCGACCGGCGGCGGTGCGGCTTGCGCAGTCGTTGCCGTGGACGGCGGCAATGGCGCGGCTGCGCCGGGCGGCGGCGGCACGTAAGTCGGCACATAGGATGTTGCGGTCGAACGGCGTGGCGGAGGTGCTGCTGCGGGCCGCGGCGGCAGCGTCGAGACGCGGGGGCGCGGCGGCGCGGCAGGCGCAGTCTGCACCGGCTTCGGCTCGGTGGCCCTTGCCTCGGCGGTACGCGCGACGCGTTGGGCGAGTTGATCCTGCCCGGTCTTGAGCTGGTCGATCGTCATCTTGAGCTGCTCGATCTGCTGGCCCATCGAGGCGATGTCGCGCGCCATCGACTGCAGCAACTGCGTCTGGTCCTGCGGTGCCGCAGCCGGATCGGGCATGGCAGCAGCCGTTTGCGCAGGCGCCGCAGCGGGAGCCGGCGCAGACGTCGCGACGTCCTGCGGCGGCGCTGCAGGCGCAGCCTGCGCGGTCGATGAATCCGCAGCGACGGGTTCTGCTGCCGGCGCGGTCTGCGCCGTGGACTTGCCGGGGATCAGCGACGTCAGCGCCGCAACCTGCGGCGCAAATTCGTTGGCCACCCGTTTCACGCGATCACCATAGTGATCCCATGCTGCTGCAGCGCCAGCGCTGCCGATTGCGAATACGAACCAGAACAGGCGGACCGCCCATCTGCTGCGCGCGAGCGGCGGGCGGTCGAGCTTGATGTCATCGAGCTTGATGTCGTTGGCAGGAGCGGCTGCGTGATAGGCGGGCGCGATCGCAGGTGCGACCGGAGCGGGCGCAGGGCTCGGGCCGAAATGCGGCTCGCGATGAACCGGTGCGCTCGCAGCTTCGGGCACCAGCGCCGGCGCATCCTTCTCGGCGCGCGGCGTCGGTGTGAAGTCGGGCTCGATCGCGAAGATGTCGTGAGGGTCAGCGACTTTCATGGAGAGCGATTGCATTGGCGGTCCCGTGTTCAGTGCAACATCAACCGCAAATGGGCGGCGGCGATTTTCAGATTCCGTCGACTTTCCCAGTCCCCGACCGCACGACTCCAGCCCGGTTTGACCAAAGCAAGGCGAAGGGGTGGAGACTGTGGGGCTGCGCAAGGCAAGATTGTTTCGGGAACCCGGGGCTCGTTGGTCGTACGAAAACACCTCTCCGATTGTGGCGCAAGCATCACACCTGAAGGGAAATCGCGCAGAGGATGTGACGCATTTGGGCGTTCCGCCCCGGTTCCGCCCTGATTGGATTCGGATTTTACACCCGTGTTGATTTTCGGCTTGGGCTGGGGCCCGCGAGTTGGGGATGCAACATGGGTATCGACGGTTCAATTGCCGAGTACGTCGTCAAGGCCCGCGTGCGTTTCGATGCACGCAAGCTAGTTCGTCTTTCTGCGATCGTGATGGCGGCCGCTTCGCTCGCGGCCTGCGCGCAGACGACCGTCAGCCAGCGGTCGGATCTGCGGGCGAGCAGGGTAGCCTCGCTCGAACAGGATCGGCCCGCAGCGTCCGTCACGCGCACGCGCGTCGCGACGCGAAAGCACACGCCGCTCGCATCGCGTAGAGGCGCGGGCGAGAAGAAAATCGCCTCGCAGGGCATCGCGAGCTTCTACAGCCAGGGGCAACCAACCGCGAGCGGCGAAAGATTCGATGCGCGCGAACTGACCGCAGCGCATCCGACGCTGCCGTTCGGCACCAAGCTGCTCGTGACCAATGTCGACACCGGCCGTTCCGTCACCGTGCGCGTGAACGACCGCGGCCCGTTCGTGCAGGGACGTGTCGTCGACGTATCCTATTCTGCGGCGCAATCGCTTGGGATGGTGGGAAAGGGGCTCGCGAACGTCAGGCTTGACGTCGTGCAGTAGCGACCAGGCATCCGCGCAACGGAATGGGGACGTTCCGTTGCGCGGAAGCAGGGTGAGCGGTCAGGATTTTTGCCCGCGGGATCGGGAAAAAGTCCCGGGACGGCGCGCGCTTTAATCCCGTTGCCGCGCGGCGCCGCAAAACTAGAATTGGAGACGCTACTTCCCCGCGCAGTATCCTTCATTGGCGCGTGGATTCTTACCCAATGATCCTTGACCCCGCCTTTGCATCCAGCAAATGGCGGGGCTTTTTTTGTCGCCGCCACCGGCTTCGGAGGCAGGACCAATCTCGTTGACAGAATGATCCGCCAACATAACCTCTGCTGGCTTTTTCCGGAGGTGCTGCCGTGAGCCATCATAACGAACAAGAATACGGCCTTTCACCGCGACCCTCGCGACGTGCGGCGCTGCAACTGTTGCTCGGCGGTGCCGCAGTCGTGGTGACGCCAGGCGGCCTTTCTTCGGCGCGGGCGGAGACGGCCTTTGCAGACGGGCTCTCGCGCGGTCGGCCGGAGGAGCAGGGCATCGCGCCGTCGGCGATCCTCAATTTCCTCGATGAGGTCGATCGCCAAGGCTATGAGCTGCACAGCTTCATGCTGTGGCGCAACGGGCAGGTGGTGGCCGAGGGGTGGTGGCAGCCTTATCGTGCCGAGCGCAGTCACATGATGCACTCGCTGACCAAGAGCGTCACCGCCTGCGCGGTCGGTCTTGCGATTGCCGACGGGCGCTTCGGTGTGCAGGACAAGGCCATCTCGTTTTTCAAGGACAAGCTGCCGTCCGATGTCGACGACAAGCTTGCTGCGATGACGGTCGAGGACCTCCTGACCATGCGCACCGGCCATGCCTCGATGACGTCGGGTTCGGCGTGGCGGCCGATCAAGACCAGCTGGGTCGCCGAGTTCTTCAAGATCCCCGTTGTCCATCAGCCCGGCACGAAATGGGTCTACACCTCGGCTGCGACCTATCTGCTCTCGGCGATCGTGACCAAGACCACGGGAGAGGCCGTCGCCGATTATCTGAAGCCGCGGCTGTTCGCGCCGCTCGGCATCAGCGGCCATGAATGGCCGGTGGGACCGGAAGGCATCTCGCCGGGTGCCAACGGCCTGAGCTGGAAAACCGTGGATTGCCTCAAGCTCGGCATCCTGCATGCGCAGAAAGGGCAGTGGAACGGCAAGCAGGTGCTGCCCGCGGACTGGGTCGCCGCCGTGCAATACCCGCACGTCAAGGACACCTATGGCTATCAATGGTGGCTTGGCCCGGAGGGGACGTTCTACGCCGACGGGTTGTTCGATCAGCTCAGCTTCGTATTTCCCGGGCATAACGCGGTGCTGGCGATCACCGCCGGGATCCCGCCCGGCAGCCGTTTCGGCAAGATGGTCTTCCGCCATTTCCCGGCGATGTTTTCCGGGGCGTTGGCGAAGAGCGACGCCGATGCGGGCGAACTGAAGATGCGCACCGCGAATCTGCACTTGCTGCCGCCGTTCATGCCGGCGTCATCACCGGTCGCTGCTCAGATCTCGGGCAAGACCTGGCAGATGCCGGAAAATGGCGACGGTATCAAGTCGGTGAAGCTGAGCTTTGACGACAGGCACTGCACCTTCACGATGGACGACAATCGCGGCACCCACACCATCGAGGTCGGCCTCGATGCGCCGCTCGAGGGCACCACGACCATGACCGGAAACAGGCTGCATCACGAGTACCAGCCGGATGTCATGCGCGTGGTCGCAAGCGGCGTTTGGCGCGATGTGCGGACCTTCGCGATGACCTGGACTTTTGTCGAGTCGGCGTTCCGCGATACCGTGACCTGCACCTTCGAGGGCGCGCAGATGCGGCTTGCGCGCAGCGTCAACGTCAACTCTTCGGCGCTTGACATGCCGACGCTGCTCGGCAAGGCGCAGGCGTAATCCTGGCGGCAGGCGATTCCTTTCGTCGCTCTCCATCAAATTGTCACGCTCTCGGCGAATTGCGGCCAATACCTGTTGGCATCTCAGCCTTTGGGTGGGTGGATGGACAAAGGGGATCAGGAATTGGCCTACAAGATGATCGCAGAACGCGAGAACCAGACGGTCAGGGTCGAACGCGAGAGTTCATTCATCATTGTCGCGAAGGCGCGGATCTGGGCCAGTGAAGGCTGGCAGGTCGTGATCACCGACAAGGACGGCAAATCGTACCAGCCGGCGGAATTCGACAAGCTGCTGGCTGCGTGAGTTGAGAAGGGCGGGTTAGCGGTAGCGTAACCCGCCTCTTTGTATCGGCGCATGACGCTGTCGCTCATGCGGCTATCATGGTGCCCCGACGGCTGCCGCTTGCCTTCCCCGGAAATTCCGGGAACTGTATCGCCGCAAGCAGCAAGACCATTTCCGTCAGGGGAGTTTCGCCATGGCCTTTTCGCTCTACGATGCGACCGTCGCCAACTACCTGCAGATCCTCGGTGCGGTCTCCGGCTTCCTCGACAAGGGTCTCGCCCATTTCAAGGAGAAGGGCGTCGATCCCGCCGAGATCGTCGAGACGCGGCTGTTTCCGGACATGCTGCCGTTCCGCTTCCAGGTCGTCTCGCTCGCGCATCATTCGCGCGGCGCGATGGAGGCTGCGAAAAACGGCGTGTTCGTGCCGCCCTCCGGCAAACCCGATCTCGATTATGCCGCGCTGCAGGCGCTGGTGACGGAGGCGCGCAACGAGTTGTCCGGCCTGACGCCTGACGCCGTCAACGCGTTGGTCGGCCGTGACGTGACCTTCAAGTTCGGCGATCACGCGCTGCCGTTCACGGCGGAGGGCTTTCTGATGTCGTTCTCGCTGCCGAACTTCTTCTTCCACTCGGCGACCGCCTACGACATCCTCCGCCACAAGGGCGCGCCGCTTGGCAAGCGCGACTTCATGGGGCGGCTCAATCTGAAAAAGTAGGACGGAGCGTTCGATCCGATGAAGCTGCTGGTGTTCGGCTTCGGCTATTCGGCGGAAGCCATCGCTGAACGCGCGCGCGTCTCGGGGGCTGAGATCGTAGCGACGGTGCAGACGGCGGCCAAAGCCGAGCAGCTCGCGCGAAGCGGCATCCGCGCAAGGTTATTTTCGGACGAGGCCAGCGATCCCGCGATCGGAGACGAGATCGCCGATAGCGACGCGATCCTGGTCTCGGTCCCGCCGGATGCGCGTGGCGATCGCGTGCTTGCGCGCTTTACCGATGCGATCGCGGCGGCGCCGTCTTTGCGCTGGATCGGCTATCTCTCGACCGTCGGCGTCTACGGCGATCACGCCGGCGACTGGGTCGACGAGACGACGCCGGTCGCGCCGCGCGAGGGGCGTTCGACGATCAGGGCGGCGGCGGAGCGGGCGTGGCTCGATTTCGGTGCCGCCCACGACAAGGCCGTGCATCTGTTCCGGCTCGCCGGCATCTACGGCCCCGGCCGCAACCAGCTCGCGCAACTGGCGGCCGGCACCGCGCGCCGCATCGTCAAGCCCGGCCAGGTCTTCAACCGCATCCATGTCGCCGATATCGCCGCTGTCGTTGCGGCCTCGCTGGAGCGTCCGCGCGCCGGCGCCATCTACAATGTCTGCGACAACGAGCCCGCGCCGCCGCAGGACGTCGTCGGCTTTGCCGCGCAACTCTGCGGCATCGCTCCGCCGCCGGAGCTTCCGTTCGAGGAGGCCGAACTGACGCCGATGGGGCGGAGCTTCTATGGCGAGCACAAGCGGGTGCGCAACGAGCTGGTCCGGCGCGAGCTCGGCGTGGCGCTACGCTATCCGACCTACCGCGAAGGATTGACCGCGCTCCGCGCCGGCGGCGAGGGGCCGTGACCGGATCACGCGTGGCGATCGCGCCCGCGCCATAGCCAACGAGCGAGAGCAACCATAGCGCTGATCGCGGCGGCGAGGGTAGCGAGCAGGAAGGTGATACCCGCGGCCATGATGCCGTCGATGACGAAATCCTGCGCGGCTTCGTCGCCGTTGATGCGCTGGATCAGCAGCGCGGCGATGGCGACGACACTGAGCGTGCCCGCGAGCACGGCCGCGAAGATCAGCAGACGGGTCGTCACAGGGCGTTGCATCGTCCACACGACTTGACCGGAGACGCGCCGCGCTTGCGCGGCTTACCGCCTGTAGTGTCGTCGTGCGACGGACGGGTTCACGCCATCCGCTGCGTTACCTACGCCGTGGCCCAGGCCGGCACCGGATCGAGCGGGGTGCGGTAGAGCTCGTTGTTGTCGCTGTCGGTGACGCGCACCGCGCAGCCCCTGGCCTTGAGCTCCGGCTTGACCTGCGACAGCTCGCTCGCGAGCTGCACCGCGCGATCGGAGGCGACGTGCAGGTTCTCGAGGATGATGCTGCCTTGCGGCTTGACGTCTTCGCCGACAACCAAATCAAACGTGTAGTACGGCATTCGGAAGCTCCTCGTTCCGCTATGCACTGCATGGTAACACTGAGTCGACAAATCCCGAACACATGCAGCGCGCAAGCTTTGTGCGATTGACGCAAAAATAGTGAACAGCACTCCGTAGTATTCCGGTGCGAGCGACGCATGTGCATGATTGCGTGCGAAGGTCGCAGCGTGGGATGCAGTTCATGCCCATGTCGTTAAGATTTTATTAAACTTGTGGCGATGAACTCGACATCGCGATTTGCAGTGGAACCGGACGTCTCGAGCCGGCAGCTGCAAGAGAGGGCCGGCGGCGTAACGCCCGACGGCCTTTTCTCTTTTCAGGAGTCGCGCTGGTGCTTGGCGCGCCATTTCGGCCCCGGACCGCGCATGTAGTGCAGTTCCGGCCGATAGGGATCGCCGACATTGTCGATCAGCGCCTGGCAGTGCGTGATGATCGCGGTGAGGCGGCGCAGCGGCAGCATCGATGTGAGGGCGATCAGCATGGCGGCCTCTCAGTGCAACTGGCCGAGGAGGGACGAAAACGGCACCACGAACAGCTCGTCGCCGAGATCGTCGGTGACGTGCACCGCCCAGTCGCGCCAGTCTTCCGCGCTCGGCGTCATGATCATGGTGTGCACCATGCGCTCGGCATGGGCGCGGGCCTCCGCGAGATCCATCGCGACGCCGGAGCGATCGATCAGGACGTGCTGGTCGGTGGAGCAGTGGAAATAGACCTCTCGCATCTTCCGTCTCCTGGGGCATCGGCGAATCGAGCGATGACCACAAAATTACCAGCGCCGGAGAGTCCCGAGAATCCGGATGATCCCCCATCGGAAAGTTACGGGGTTTGCAGACAATTTGAATCACGGCGGCGTGATGCAGGGCCTCAGAAGATCGGCTCGCCGACCGCAACCTCGCTGCGCGGACCGAGCACGATAACGCGTCCATCAGCGTCCCTGGCGCCGAGAATCAGCAACTCGGAGGTGAAGCCCGCGATGTTCTTGGCTCCGAGATTGCAGACGCAGACCACCAGCGAGCCGATCAGCGCGGCCGGTTCGTAATTGGTGATCTGCGCGCTCGACCACATGATGCGCTCTGCGCCGACGTCGACGCCGACCTTGTACGAGGGATTGCGCGCCCGCGGAAACGGCTGCACGTCGACGACCTTGCCGATGCGGATGTCGAGGCGGGCGAAGTCGTCATAGGCGGCGATCGGCTTTAGCTGCGTCATGTCGATGGTTTGCCTTCAGCAGTCAGCGGGATGGATTCGAATCTGCGCGGCGGTTCCACCAGCGCATCGCCGCTTTCGATGATGCGCATCTCCCCGGTGCCGCGGAGCGCGGTGCGCTCCAGCACGGCGAAGATGGCCGAGGCGGCGTGGCTGAGGGCGTCCGGTGTGGGAGCGCCGGACGCGTAAGCTGCGGTGAGCAACCCCGCGAAGAGGTCGCCGGTACCGGACGGGCTGATCGGCAGTCGTGGCGTGCGTACGCGCCAGGCATGGTCGCGCTCGATCGCCAGCGTCTCGATTGTGTCAGGCGGCGTATCGGTGAGCTCGGCGCTGGTGACGATGATGGTCGACGGCCCCTTCGCCATGAGCCCGTGCGCCGCCGCAATTACCGCATCGGAGGTTTGCGCCGGCCCGCCGCACAGCCATTCGAACTCGAAATGATTGGGCGTGATCACGTCGGCGAGGGGGCACAAGCGATCGCGCACCAGCGGCGGGATCTCGGCATGCACGAACAGGCCGCGATCGCGATCGCCGAGCACGGGATCGCAGGCATAGCGCAGCGCCGGATGACCGGCCTTCGCGCGGGCGACGAAGTCGGCGACCGCGGCGCCGATTGCAGGCGAGCCGAGGTAGCCCGAGAGGATCATCGTCGCATCCGCGACCACGCCGCGCTCCTCGATCCCGCGCAGGAGGTCGGCGACGAGCTCGGCCTCAAGCACGCGGCCGCGGATCGTGGCGTAGCCCGGGCGGTTGCTGAGCAGCGTGGTCGGCACCGCCACCACGTCGATGCCGTGCCGCTGCATCGGGAACAATGCCGCGCTGTTGCCGACATGGCCGTAGGCGACCTGGGACTGGATCGAGATGACGGTCATGTGGCGGCCAACTCCATTCTCACAAAATTGTGCGATGCGGCATAAAGACTGTTGCGTTGCAGCAAGGCGACTATTACCTCGTCATTTCAATCCTATCGAGGAGACTACCGTGAAGAAATACTCGCTGTCCGCTGCCGCCGCTGCCATGCTCGCGGGCTCGTTTGCGACCGCTGCCGGTGCTGCAGAGCTGCCCGCTTACGAGAAGGCGGGTCTGCCGATCTCGGCCGTGCAGGTCCAGGCCCTCGGCGCCGCCGATGTCGCCGAGCAGGCGCAGGTTGGAACCGCCGCCACTCCGCATCAGCTCGCCGTGCTCGCGCCGCGCCACAAGGTGACGGCTGCGACGGTGAAGAACGAGACGGTCGGGCGCGCAACCCGCTGATGAGCACAACCGTCATTGCCTGCAACAAACGCGAAGCGTTTGTGCAAGGGAGCGAAGCGACGAAGCTCGTGTCCGCATGTGCTGCGCGATGGGTTGCTTCCGCCTTCGCCAAGGCTTCGGCGGACAAGTCGCTTCGCTCGCAATGACGGGGCTCATTTGGAATCAAGTTCCGATGAGGATGTGAGAGCGCATTCTCGCGACATGTTCTGTCCGAGTTTTCCATCTCGTTTCACCCTCGCTCGATAGCGAGGGCGCAGGGAAGACCGGGTGCACGCCGCACCCGCGGTCTCGCGCGCATTGTGCACAGAAGAAAGTGCGCGCACGAGCATACAGGTTCGGCGGAGGCATCCGGCCTTCCCTGCGCGATGGCTTTACGGCTTATAAGTGCTCGCCCTGGTGAGACTCTGCGTTTGTGCCACCATCATCCGCGATCGGCTTTGGACCTTTCGCGTGCTTGCCACCTGCATCGGGGCGGCAGGCCCACACGACTTCACCGTCCGCCTTGCGCACACACGCCTGTCGC
>NZ_JAFCJX010000004.1 GCF_018130695.1 Bradyrhizobium jicamae
AATCTCGCCGGCCTGATCGCGACCTTCTATCTCACGGCGTTCCTGTTCGTGATCGTCGGTCTCGGCATCATCGCCCGTATCGCCGGCTTCTCGATCTTCAAGTTCCTCAAATACATCAAGGACGAGCTGCTGATCGTGCTCGGCACCTCGTCCTCGGAGAGCGCGCTGCCGCAGATGATGGAGAAGCTGGAAAAGCTCGGCTGCTCCAAGTCCGTCGTCGGATTGGTGGTGCCGACCGGCTATTCCTTCAATCTCGACGGCACCAACATCTACATGACCCTGGCGACGCTGTTCATCGCCCAGGCGATGAACGTCGATCTCTCCTTCGGCGAGCAGATGACGATCCTCGTCGTTGCGATGCTGACCTCGAAGGGCGCCTCGGGCATCACGGGAGCCGGGTTCATCACACTCGCAGGCACGCTCGCGGCTGTGAGGCCCGAGCTGCTTCCGGGGATGGCGATCGTGCTCGGCATCGACAAGTTCATGAGCGAATGCCGCGCGCTCACCAACCTCTGCGGCAACGGCGTCGCCTGCGTGGTGGTGGCGTGGTGGGAGGGCGAGCTCGACCGCGAGAAACTGAATGCCGGGCTCGACCGGAATATCGATCCAACGGACTTCGAGACCGCCGTCACCGCTGACAGCGGCACGGCGTAACCGGCCATTCGTTCAAATCAGACAAGAACGGGGAATTGATCATGACGGACGTAGTCATTGTTTCCGCGGCGCGCACGCCGGTCGGCTCCTTCAACGGGGCATTCGGCTCGCTGACCGCGCACGAGCTTGGCGCTGTGGCGATCAAGGGTGCGCTCGAACGTGCCAAGGTCGCCCCTGAGGAGGTCGATGAGGTGATCCTCGGCCAGGTTCTCGCCGGCGGCGAGGGGCAGAATCCGGCGCGGCAGGCGGCGATGGCGGCGGGCATACCGCAGGAGAAGACGGCGTGGGGCATGAACCAGCTCTGCGGCTCGGGCCTGCGGTCGGTGGCGCTCGGTCTGCAGCAGATCGCCAATGGCGATGCGAAGGTGATCGTCGCCGGCGGCATGGAGTCCATGTCGATGGCGCCGCATCTGTCGCATATGCGGGGCGGTACCAAGATGGGTGACGTCAAGTTCGTCGACTCCATGCTGAAGGATGGCCTGATGGACGCCTTCCACGGCTATCACATGGGCGTCACGGCGGAGAACATCGCGGCCCGGTGGCAGATCACCCGCGAGGAGCAGGATGCTTTCGCGACCAATTCGCAAAACAAGGCGGAGGACGCGCAGAGGGCCGGCCGGTTCAAGGACGAGATCGTCCCCGTCACCATCAAGACCAGGAAGGGCGACGTCGTCGTCGACCAGGACGAATATATCCGTGCCGGCACGACCCAGGACGCGCTCGCCAAGCTGAAGCCAGCCTTCAACAAGGAAGGCTCGGTGACCGCCGGCAATGCCTCGGGTATCAACGACGGGGCGGCTGCGCTGGTCCTGATGAGCGCCGATGAAGCCAAGAAGCGTGGTCTCACCCCGCTTGCCAGGATCGTGTCCTGGGCGACCGCGGGCGTCGATCCGGCGGTGATGGGATCGGGGCCGATCCCGGCCTCACGCAAGGCGCTGGAAAAGGCCGGCTGGAAGGTCAGGGATCTCGACCTCGTCGAAGCCAACGAGGCCTTCGCGGCGCAAGCGATCGCGGTCAACAAGGACATGGGCTGGGATCCGTCGATCGTGAACGTGAATGGCGGCGCCATCGCGATCGGCCATCCCATTGGTGCATCCGGTGCGCGCGTGCTGACGACGCTGCTGTTCGAGATGCAGAAGCGCAACGCGAAGAAGGGGCTTGCCACGCTGTGCATCGGCGGCGGCATGGGCGTCGCCCTAACGGTCGAACGCTAGACCAGACCAGCCGGTCACAAGAACCGGAGCGAAACCAACGCGGACGGCATCACGCCGTCCGCGAACGACAGCGGCTGGCCGAGGGCCGGCAAATACGGATTGAACCAATCAGGATCAGGAGGAAACGATGTCCAGAGTTGCAGTGGTGACCGGCGGTACGCGCGGCATAGGCGAGGCGATCTCGATCGCGCTCAAGGCGGCCGGGTACAAGGTGGCGGCAAGCTATGCCGGCAATGACGAAGCGGCCGCGAAATTCAAGAGCGAGACCGGCATCAACGTCTACAAATGGGACGTCTCGAACTACGACGCCTGTGCCGCCGGCCTGAAGCAGGTGGAGGCCGACCTCGGCCCGGTGGACGTGCTGGTCAACAATGCCGGCATCACCAAGGACGGCATGTTCCACAAGATGACGCCGGAGCAATGGTACGCCGTCATCAACACCAATCTCAACTCGCTGTTCAACATGACGCGGCCGGTGTGGGAAGGCATGCGCGAGCGCAAGTTCGGCCGCGTGATCTGCATTTCTTCGATCAACGGCCAGAAGGGCCAGATGGGCCAGGTCAACTATTCCGCGGCCAAGGCCGGCGACATCGGCTTCGTGAAGGCCTTGGCGCAAGAGGGCGCTCGCGCCGGCATCACCGTCAACACGATCTGCCCCGGCTATATCGCCACCGAGATGGTCAAGGCGATCAACCCTGATGTCGTCGCGAAGAGCATCCTGCCGCAGATTCCCGTGGGACGTTTGGGTGAGCCGAGCGAGATCGCACGCGTGGTGGTGTTCCTGGCATCCGACGATGCCGGCTTCATCACGGGGGCTACGATCTCGGCGAATGGCGGTCAGCACATGGCCTGAGCTATCAGCCGCGTCCGCCGGCGGCAGAAACGAAGGCGAGGGGCGAGAATGCTTGCCTCTCGAACGCAAGACAGCTAGTCGAGGAATACGATGGACCAGGATCAGAGTCTGAAGGAAGCCGCACTCGAATATCATCGCCTGCCGACGCCCGGGAAGATCTCCGTGGTCCCGACCAAGGCGATGGCCACGCAGCGCGACCTGGCGCTGGCGTATTCTCCCGGTGTGGCGGAGCCTTGCCTTGTCATCGCCAAGGATGAATTGCAGGCGGACGTGCTGACGGCGCGCAGCAACCTGGTCGCCGTCGTCACCAACGGCACCGCGGTGCTCGGCCTCGGCAATATCGGCGCGCTGGCGGGCAAGCCGGTCATGGAAGGCAAGGCCTGCCTGTTCAAGAAGTTCGCCGGCATCGATGTGTTCGACATTGAGCTCGCCGAGGAAAATCCCGATGCGCTGGTCGACACCATCGCGCGGATGGAGCCGACCTTCGGCGGCATCAACCTGGAAGATATCAAGGCGCCCGAATGCTTCTACATCGAGAAGAAGCTCCGCGAGCGGATGAAAATCCCGGTCTTCCACGACGATCAGCACGGCACCGCAATCATCGCCGCAGCTGCGATCCTGAACGGGCTGAAGCTCGTCAAGAAGGATATCGCCGACGTCAAACTGGTGTGCTCCGGCGCCGGCGCTGCCGCGCTGGCCTGTCTCGACCTGATCGTCAGCCTCGGCTTGCGCCAGGACCGGATCATCGTGACCGATGTCAAGGGCGTCGTCTATGCGGGCCGCACCGAGAGCATGGATGAGAACAAGGCGCGCTACGCCGCGAAGACCGAGGCGCGAAAGCTCGACGAGATCATTGCGGATGCGGACATCTTCCTCGGGCTGTCCGCGGGCAACGTGCTCACGCCAGAGATGGTCAAGAAGATGGCGCGGGATCCGCTGATCTTCGCCATGGCCAACCCGATCCCCGAGGTCATGCCCGAGGACGCGCTGGCGGTTCGCCCGGACGCCATTATCGGGACCGGACGCTCGGACTACCCAAACCAGATCAACAACGTGCTCTGCTTCCCGTTCATCTTCAGGGGCGCACTCGATTGCGGGGCCACCACGATCAACGAGGAGATGAAGCTGGCGACGGTGCGTGCGCTGGCGGATCTCGCCATGGCAGAAGTGCCTGAGGTCGTTGCGACCGCCTACAAGGGCGAGGACCTTCGCTTCGGGCGCCACTATCTCATTCCAAAGCCATTCGACCCGCGGCTGATCGAGATGATTGCGCCGGCGGTGGCAAAGGCTGCGGCAGATACGGGCGTGGCAAGACGCCCGATCACCGATATGGACGCCTATCGGCAGAAGCTGAGCCGGTTCGTCTACCAGTCCGGCAATGCGATGCAGCCGGTGTTTTCGGTGGCGAAGGGGAGCGGAAAGTCCCTCATTCTCGCGGAAGGCGAGGACGAGCGGGTGCTGCGGGCCGCACAGGTCATCGCCGACGAGAAGATCGCCAAGCCGTTGTTGCTTGGCCGTCCCGCCACGATCGAGCAGCACATCAAGGCCTTCGGTCTCCGCCTCAAGCCCGGCCAGGACTGCGAGATTATCGATCCGCACGATGCGCAGGTTTATTCCAAATGCGCCGACGTCTACCATACGCGCCGCAAGCGCGATGGCGTGTCGGCGGCGCTAGCGCTGTCGGAGACGCGGAGCAATGCGACCGTGCTCGCCTCGATCCTGCTCGAGCGGGGCATCGGTGATGCGATGCTGTGCGGCGTGATCGGGCGAACCGCCGATCATCTGGCTGCGATCAGTAACGTGATCGGGACCCGCGACGACGTGCGGACGCTCGCCGTGATGCAGATGCTCATCCTGCAAAGCCATCAGCTGTTCATCTGCGACACGCACTGCAATCTCAATCCGACCGCCGAGCAGGTTGCCGACATCGCGTCGCTGGCAGCGGCCGAAGTCAAGCGATTTGGCATCACGCCGCGGGTGGCGCTGCTGTCGCATTCGAGCTTCGGCAGCTCCGCGGTCCCGGAAGCGCACAAGATGCGGGAGGCACGCACGATCATTCGCGTGCGCTCGCCCGAGCTCGCGGTCGAAGGCGAAATGCGCGGAGATGCAGCGCTGTCGCAGACCGTGCGTGACCACGAATTCCCGGACTCCGGCTTCACCGGGCCGGCGAATGTGCTGGTGATGCCGAATCTCGATGCCGCCAACATCTCCTACAATCTGCTGCGGATGGCTGCGGGGCAGGGGTTGACGGTGGGCGGCATCCTGCTCGGGGCGGCAAAGCCGGCGCACATTCTCACACCGTCATCCACGGTGCGGCGCATCGTGAATATGGCGGCCGTGGCGGCTGCGGATGCGGTCTCGGAGAGAGGGTGACTCCAGAGAGACGCTATTCAACGGCTGTGAACACGATCGCTCGAGGCCATCATGAGTAAGCCGCAGTCGGGAAAACCCCGGGTCGTGATCGTCGGAGGCGGGGCCGGCGGGTTGGAGCTCGCAACCCGCCTCGGCGACAAATACGGGCGCAAGGGCAAGCTCGACGTTACGCTGATCGAGCGAAACCGCACCCATGTCTGGAAGCCGAAGCTGCATGAAATTGCGGCCGGAAGCATGGACCTCTCCGCGCACGAGGTCGATTACCTCGCGCAGTCCTACTGGCATGGCTTTCGCTACCGCATCGGCGAGATGATCGGGATCGATCGGGATCAGCGCCAGGTCCTGGTCGCGCCCTATCTCGACAGCGAAGGCCGTGAGGTGACGCCGAAACGGACCATCGATTACGATGTTCTTGTCGTTGCGATCGGCAGCCAGAACAACGATTTCGGCACGCCTGGCGTCGTCGATCATGCCATCAAGCTGGAGTCGCAGGCGGATGCCAAGCGCTTCCACGAGCGAATGGTCAACGCCTGCATCCGCGCCCATGCGCAGACGTCGCCACTCGGTGCGCATCAGTTGAAAGTCGCCATCATCGGCGCCGGCGCGACTGGTGTCGAGCTAGCGGCCGAACTGCACCGGACGACACGTGAAGTGGTGGCCTATGGCCTCGATCAGGTCGACGCGCAGAAGGATATCAGCATCACGTTGATCGAAGCCGCTAACCGGGTGCTTCCGGCACTGCCGGAACGGGTTTCGAAAGAGACCGAGAAATTGCTCGTCAAGCTCGGAGTCAATGTGCTTGTTGGTGCCAAGGTCTCCGAGGTCAGCTCCGACCATGTCAGCCTGGCGGACAGCCGGGTGATCCCGGCCGAGCTGATCGTCTGGGCCGCGGGCGTCAAGGCGCCGGATGTCCTCAAGGACATCGCGGGGCTTGAGACAAACCGCATCAATCAGCTGGTCGTTCGGCCCACCCTGCAAACGACGCGCGACGACAGCATCTTTGTCATCGGCGACTGCTCGGCCTGTTCATGGGGCGATCGCGGCCTCGTGCCGCCTCGCGCGCAGGCGGCGCATCAGCAGGCCTCCCACCTCTATTCCCAGATCCCGCGCTATCTGCGCGGCGAGCCGATCAAGGATTACCGCTACAGGGACTTCGGATCATTGGTGTCGCTCGGCGAGTTCAGCACGGTCGGCTCGATGATGGGGGCGCTCGTCGGCGGTGATCTGGTGTTCGCCGGCATCTTCGCGCGGATGATGTACCTGTCGCTCTACAAGATGCACGAGAACGCATTGCATGGTCCGTCGAAGGTCGCGCTCGACACGCTGGCGCGCCTGATCACGCGGCGCACCGAGCCGCATGTGAAGCTGCACTGACGTGGACACGCCGCGGTGAGGCAAAAGGGGACGCTGATGGACGTCGTGATGCTTGTGCGCATGCAGACGCGGCTGGCAAACAGCCCCAAGCCGCTGCGGATCGCCCTGATCGGGGATTGTGTCGCACTGCCGATCATCATCGGCTACATCGGATTTTCCTATCGCGTATTCCGGGGCAAGACCATAGAGTTAGACTATGCGTGAGGGGGCGTCCGTGGTGGCCGACGCTCCGCGGTTGGTCCTGGTTCCCACGATGACGGAGCTTTCATCCCTGCTGAACGTCAAGGCGAGTTCCGACGTCGGTCCGGTAACGCCCGTTTCCTCGCGCTGGCTGCTTCGCGGCGCCATAGCGCTAGCGCTAGCGCTGGTCGCCGGCGCTTCGTGGCTTGGATATACCCTGGCGCTGCAGCGGGGGCTGGACCATCTGCACGTCGCGGCGCAGCAACGGCTCGCCGTCGAGGCCGTCAGGCTCGACGGCTATCTGTCGCGGTTTGAGTATCTGCCGTCCCTGCTGGAGACGTCGCCCAACGTGTTCCGGCTGCTGGGTGCTCCCGACGATCCTGCACTGCAGCGAACCGTCAGCCTGTATCTGAAGTCGATCAATCTGCTTGCGGGCGCCGACAATCTCTACGTCCTGGGTGTCTCCGGGGCCACCTTGGCCGCGGCCGACTTCGACCAGCCGGGGACGCCCTTTGGCGAAAACCTGTCGTATCGTCCCTATGTCAGCGAGGCGCTCGCCAGCGGACGCGGGGCGTTCTTCGGTGTCGGCATCACGACCGCACGCGCTGGCTACTATTTGTCTTACGCCTTGAAGGACACGGGTGCGACGAAGGGTATCGCTACCGTCAAGGTCAATCTGGATTCGTTCGAGCGTGCCTGGCGGGACAGTGACAACGACATCCTGCTGGTCGACGAACGCCAGGTGACAATCCTGGCGTCCCGCGACGCGTGGCGTTATCGGCCGATGGCACCGCTGTCCCAACAAACCCGCGATGACATCGCGCGATCCAAACCCTACGGCAACCATGATCTGGCGCCGCTCGGATGGAAGTTGGTCGCGCAGTCTGAGGGCGGCGCGGCCAGGATCACCGAGAACGGTACCGCCTACACGGTCAGCGAGCTCTCGATCAACCGCGGTTTGTGGAAACTCGTTTTCCTCCACGACGAGGCGCCCGTACGGCAGACCGCGCTCATCATTGGCGTGATATCGGGCCTCGCCGCCATCGTTGCCCTGCTGGCCTTCGGCCTGATCGAGCAGCGCCGGCGGGAGATCAAGCAGCGGCTGGACAACCAGGCGGCCCTGCAGTCGGCCAACGACATGCTCGAGACGAGGGTACAGGAGCGAACCCAGGAATTGCAGGCGGCGCAGGACGAACTGGTCCATGCCGGTAAGCTCGCCGCCCTCGGCCAGATGTCGGCCGGCATCGTGCACGAGTTGAATCAGCCGCTGGCGGCGCTGCAGACCGCGGCTGATAATGCGATCCTGCTGGTCGATCGCGGATCGATCGGCGATGCCCGCGGCAATCTCACACGGATCGGCGAGCTGGTGCGCCGGCTCGGCCGCCTGACCAGTCAGCTGCGGGTGTTCGCCTACAAGTCCAGCAGGCCGCTCGACGCGGTTTCCGTCGAGCAGGCCGTGGCTGAATCGCTCAAGATATTGGCGGGGCGTGTCAAGGAGGGCGGCGTCGCCGTCACGACCGACCTCGACGCCGGGCTCAGTGTGATCGCCGATCAAACCCGGCTCGAGCAGCTCTTGTGCAACATCGTGGCGAATGCGCTGGATGCGGTGGAGAGCGCCGAGCGCAAGTCGATCCTGATCCAGGCGACGCAGGAGGGGGGACAGACCGCCCGTTGCCGCATCGCCATCAGCAACAGCGGTCCGTCCATCGCCTCCGACGTGCTTCAGCGCATGTTCGAGCCGTTTGTCACGACCAAGCCGGCCGGCAAGGGGCTCGGCCTCGGCCTGATGTTGTCCAACCACATTGCGCGCTCCTTCGGGGGCGAGCTGCATGCACGCAATCTGGCGCCTGGCGGTGCCGAGTTCGTCGTGCTTCTTCCATTGGCCGAAACTGCAGGGGCTGCTTCGCATGGGCGGTGACCAATCGATCGGTGTGATCTACGTCGAGGACGACGACGACGTCCGGATCGGCGGCGTGCAGGCGCTCGAGCTTGCGGATTTTTCCGTGTCCGGATTTGCCTCGGTCGAGACTGCCAACCCTGCGGTTCGCGCCGACATGCCCTACGTTGTGGTTTGCGACGTACGTCTGCGCGGCAAGAGCGGCCTCGAATGGCAAGCCGATCTGCGCCGGCTGGATCCGGACTTGCCGGTGATCCTGATTACCGGTCACGGCGATATCTCGATGGCCGTGCAGGCGATGCGGAACGGCGCTTACGATTTCATCGAGAAACCATGTTCCTCGGAGCAGTTGATTTCGGTGGTGCGCCGCGCGGCCGAGAAGCGGCGGCTGACGCTCGAGGTGCGTTCGCTCCGATCCGCCTTGGCGGATCGCCAGGGCATCGAGGCGAGCCTGCTCGGCCGCTCGCCGCAGATCCAGGAGGTGCGCCGCCTCGTCTCCACTTTGGCCGCAACCAATGTCGACGTCACGATCTACGGCGAAACCGGAACGGGCAAGGACGTCGTTGCGCGCTGTCTGCACAATCACAGCGGTCGCCGAAACGGAAATTACGTCGCAGTGAATTGCGGCGGCTTGCCGGAATCGCTGGTCGAGAGCGAGCTGTTCGGCCACGAGGTCGGCGCCTTCACCGGCGCGACCCGTCAGCGGATCGGCAAGATCGAATATGCCAATGGCGGGACCCTGTTCCTCGACGAGATCGAGAGCATGCCGCTCAGCGTACAGGTCAAGCTGCTGCGGTCACTGCAGGACCGTTCGATCGAGCGGGTCGGGACCAACAAGCCGATCGCGGTGGATTGCCGTGTCGTGGCGGCGAGCAAGACGAACCTGCTCGAACTCAGCGAAAAACGGCTGTTTCGTGCCGATCTCTATTACCGTCTCGGCGTCGCCTTCATCGAGCTGCCGCCGTTGCGCGAGCGGCGGGAAGATATTCCGCTGCTGTTCGAACATTTCACCCTGGATGCTGCCCGGCGCTTCGAGCGTGATGCACCGATCCTGGACGAGCAGACCTTGTCGCACCTGCTGGCCTATTCATGGCCGGGCAACGTCCGTGAGCTTCGCAACGTCGCCGACCGCTTCGTGCTTGGTGTGCTCGACGGCAAATCCATCAACAAGTCCGGTTTCGGGTTGGCCGATGTGTCGCTGCCGCGGCAATTGGAGAACATCGAACGCTCGATCATCGAGGACGCGCTCCGCCGCAAGCAGGGCGATGTGCAGGCAACGGCCGCACTTCTGAGCATCCCGAAGCAGACGCTCTACGACAAGATCAAGCGCCTCTCCGTCAATGTCGACGGGATCAGGGAAGGCGTAACCGTCCGCTCCGTTTCCTGACGAGAGCAACGTAACGTAAATGGTAGCTCCCGGCGTGTGCGGGAGCAAAAAGGGCGCCGGACGAAGCGGCCCAACGTTCGAACCAAAGAAAAGTCATCAATTCTTAGCAGTGAGGGAACGTCATGAGCCGACCGTTCAACATGCCTGACGAGTTTGTCGAAGGCTTCCAGAAGGCGGGAGAAAGCCTGTGGCGGTCGCTCGGGTGGATACCCGCTCAGAACGGTCATGACGGTGCGAGTCCTGCCGCAGCCCTGGATGCTTCGGCGCGTCTCGCCCAGCTGCAGGCTGAACACCTGACGCGCCTGTATCTGCTCACCGAGCACGTCCTCAAATCCACAGCCGGCGTCCAGAGCGAGGGGGCCATCGAGCCGCCGCGCGGTGACCGCAGGTTCAACGCCACAGAATGGCGGGACAATGCGGCCTATAGCCTGCTGAAGCAGTGTTATCTGCTGAATTCACGCTATTGCGTCGATTTCGTTGAGGCGCTGGATCTGGATGAGAAGGAAAAGCATCGCCTGCGCTTCTTCACGCGCCAACTCGTCGAGGCGATGAGCCCGACCAACTTCATCGCAACCAATCCCGATGTCATCAAGCTTGCGACCGACAGTGACGGTCAGAGTCTCAAGGCCGGCCTCGACAATCTGATGAACGATCTAGGCAGGGGTAGCCTGACGATCACTGACGAAAGCGCGTTCGAAGTCGGAAAGGACGTCGCGGCATCGAAGGGCGCCGTCGTCTTCGAGAACGATCTGTTTCAGCTCATTCAATATGCACCGACGACCGAGCAGGTGGCCGCGCGGCCCTTGCTGATCGTGCCGCCCTGCATCAACAAGTTCTACATTCTCGACCTGCAGCCGGCCAATTCCTTCGTCCAGTTTGCGCTCGAGCATGGCTTGACCGTCTTCATGGTGTCCTGGCGCAACCCGGATGCCTCCTGCGGACACTTTGGATGGGACGATTACGTCGAGCATGGGGTCATGCGCGCGATCGACATCGCCAGGTCGATTTCGGCGGCTGACAAGGTCAACGTCGTCGGCTGGTGCGTCGGCGGGACCATCCTGTCGTCGGCGCTCGCGCTGCTCCGCACCAAAGGCGACGAATCGGTCGCGTCAGTGACGCTGCTCACGACGATGCTCGATTTCCGCGAGCCCGGAGATCTCGGGGTGTTCGTGGACGAGGAGGGCGTACGACAGCGTGAGCAGACGATCGGCAATGGCGGCATTTATCGCGGCTCGGAGCTTGGATTCGTTTTCCAGACGCTCCGTTCGAAGGAGCTGATATGGCCGAACGTGATCAACAACTATCTGAAAGGAAAATCGCCCGAGCGTTTCGACCTTCTGTTCTGGAACTCGGACGTGACCAACCTGCCGGGGCCGATGTATTGCTGGTACATCAGGAACATGTACCTGGAGAACAATCTTCGGGTGCCGAACAAGCTGATGATGTGCGGCACCTCGGTCGATTTGGGTCGGGTCGACCTGCCTGCCTATGTGCTGGCCACTCTTGAAGATCACATCGTGCCGTGGCGTTCCGCCTATCGCACTACCGGCCTGTTCAGCGGCGATACCCGCTTTGTGCTCGGCGCCAGCGGGCATATCGCCGGCGTGATCAATCCCGCGTCAAAAAACAAGCGGAGCTATTGGGTCTCGGACGACAGGTGCGAGGATCCGGCAGAATGGCTGTCGGGCGCAGACGAAAAGCCGGGCAGTTGGTGGAACGACTGGATCGGCTGGCTCAAGCCGTCGATGGAAGACCGCGTGCCGGCCCGGACGCAGCTCGGCAGCAATCTCTATCCGCCGGGTGAATCTGCGCCGGGCCGATACGTCAAAGCCAAGGCGGAGTGACGGTGTCGCGGAGCGGCAGCAGTGCACCGCGCTTCGGGATGCCGAGGGGTGAGGCCCCCGACATCCCGTATGATCAGCTCCGGCGTTCGATCAAGGCAGGATTGGCGGATGGTAGGTGAAGGTCGCCATCAGGAGCGCCGCCAGGATCATGACGATCGGGAAGTGCACGAAGAATTGCACGGACGTGTAGCCGATCAGGTCTTTTGACTTTAGTCCGAGCACGCCCAGCAGCGGCAGCATCCAGAACGGGTTGATGAAGTTCGGCAGCGTTTCGGCGATGTTGTAGACCATGGTGGTCCAGCCCAGATGAGCCCCGACTTCGTTGGCGGCCTTCATGATGTAGGGCGCTTCGATCATCCACTTGCCGCCGGCGGAAGGGATGAAGAAGCCGAGCGCCGCGGAATAGATCCCGATCAGGAATGAGAACACGGTCGAGTTGACCGAGACGTTTGCAAACCAGTGAGCGACGGTATCTGACAGCGTCAGCCCGCTGGCATTCGGCACCTTGGTAAGCATGTGGGCGATGCCGGCATAGAACGGAAACTGCAACAGCAGGCCGGAGATGCTCGGCGTTCCCTTGGAAAAAGCCTCGAGCAGGCTGCGGGGGCGCCAGTGCAGGAGAATGCCAAGCAGCAGAAACACGAAGTTATAGGTGTTGAGGCCCGACAGGGTGATCAGCGGATTGCCGGATTGGAAGGTCTGCCAGAGCCAGCCCGACGCAAGTGCGACGATCAGGATGGTCAGAACGGGGCTGAATTCGAGGAAGTCGCCAGGACGCGTCGGCTTCTTTGGCTCGATCCGGTCGTCGTCAAGGGACACGCCGAGATCTTCTGCGGTTCTGGTGAGCGCTTCATCTGGCGCTGTCAGATAACAGATTACCGCCGACAGTGCAGTCACGACGATAATCGTTACCAGGTTTTGCCACGTCAGGATCGTCTCGGAAAAGCTGATGACACCGGTGATCGGCAACAGTGAGGCCGGGATGCTCGCCGCATTGGCCTGGAGCTGCGCGACCGATGATGTGATGCCGAGCGTGAAGCCGCAGCCGAGGCCCAGATAGCCGGCGGCGCCCGCCGCGCGATAATCGAGCTTGATGTCCTTGCGCCGCGCGATTTCGCGTACCAGCAGGCCCGAGAAGATCAGACTCAGGCTCCAGTTCAGGAGCGACAGGAGGATGCTGAGAACGCCGACGAAGACGACTGCGCTGCGCGCGCTGGAAGGGACACCGGCCAGCCGTCGCATCAGTGCAGAGACGGGCGGTGACATCGCAACCACGTAGCCACCGACGGCGGCCAGCGCTAACTGCATCGTGAACGGGATGAGATTCCAGAAGCCGTCGCCGAAGGCGCGGCTGACCGCGAGCGGCGAGCCGCCATGCGCAATCGTGCCGAGTGCGATCACGACCACGGCGATCAGCACGAACACATAGGCGTCCGGGAACCAGCGTTCGGCGAAGCTGACCATATACTGCGAAAATCTCGCAAGCATGTTGGTGTGTGTCGGCACTTTATCGAAGAAGATGGCTTTATCCGTCGTGTCGGTCATTGCGGCCCCCATAGTCGCGTCGTGTTGCGTTCAGTTTTTCATTCCGATCAGAGTGCGAGTGTTAGCTCCGAGAGCGGAACGGATTGACAGGTCAGGCAGTGGTCGATTGGGCCGTCGTCGCCGCCAAGCTGCGCGACGTTGCCGTCGACGACGCGCATGAGGCAGCTCTCGCACTGGCCGACGCGGCAGCCGCTGGGCAGGGACAGGCCGGCGGCCTGGGCCGCATCGAGAAGGGTCCCGAGCTCCGGCGTCCAGGTGAAGCTCCTGTCGCTATCGGCGATGTGGACGGTTTGCGGCTTCAATGTGCGCGGCACGACCGGTGGTGAGGCGAACGCTTCCGTGAAGATGTCAAAGCGCGGAGCGCCTTGTTCGACCAGCCGTGTTGTCATCGACGTCGTGAAGGCTGGCGAACCGCAGAGATAGAGCAGGGGTCTCGATGGCAGCAGTGGTTCGATTGCCGACAGGTCAAGCCGGCCCGCGTAGTCGTAGTCCCCGGGGCACCGATCCTGGGCGAGCGGTGCCGAATACGCCGTCACGCGTTCGAGCTCCGGCAGCACGTCCGCGAGCTGCCGCAACCGTTCGGCAAAGGGATGCTCGCCGCCGTTGCGGCAGCCGTGGAGCAGCAAAACCCTGGCAACGCGTTCGGCCGGCTCCCGCCGCGCCAAGGCTTCGAGATGACCGACAAAGGGAGTGATGCCGATTCCAGCGGCAAGAAAGACAAGTGGTCGGCGCCCGTGGAGTGGTGGCGTGAAAATGCCCTTGGGCGGCTCGATCTGGACCTCATCGCTGACCGACAGACGATGGATGTGATCGGACAGATGGACCGCACTGCCGGTCTGGCGTGTATCGCCGGAGCCGTATCTTTTGACTGCGATTGACAGCACGCCATGGCCGTCGTGGTCGGTCAGGGAATAGGCGCGGGCAACATCCAGTCCCGGCAGGCTCAGCAGGACGTGCTGACCGGGGTGAAATGCGGGAAGCGGACTGCCGTCGCGTGGCGCAAGGTCCAGCGCGATGACGTCGTTGGCTTCGCGGCGAATAGCGGCGACTGCAAAGTCGCGCTTGCCGATCCAGTGGCCGCGGCTCGCGGTCTCGTCCTTGCTGATGTCGCAGGTCGTGGCGCGCAGCGGCACCGAACCGCTCACCGGATCGCGCGTCACATCGCTCAAGGCATCGTTCATATTCGACGTCGGCGAGCTGACGGGCTGCATCGCGTCGCGTCCAAGCGGCGGACAATCCTCCCACCAGCCAAACTCGGCAACGGCGATGCGATCGTCGAGCGCATCATTCAGCCGCACGCGCAGCCGGACCTCGCCGGTCGCAGTTGTGACGATCGCCCAATCGCCGTCCTTGAGCCCGCGTGTCGCTGCGAGCGTCGGGTTGATCTCGATCGCCGGGTCGGGCGTCTTCTTGCGAAGGGACGCGACGTGACGATGCGAGCTGTGAACGAACCAGCCGCTCTTGGCGGTCGTGAGCACCAATGGAAAGCGTTTGTCGGGACGCTCTGCGAACGGACTTTCGGCAGGCTCGACGTGACCCGGCAGTGGCGCGTAGCCATGGTCGAGCATCAATTCCGAATAGACCTCGACGCGGCGCGTGACGGTAGAAAAGCCCGCAACGGTGCCGTCCTGTTGCGGCAGCGCGTATTTTTCGTGACGAAGCACTTGAGGGAAACGCCGGCCCTCGGGGTGGCTGCGCAGCTCGTCGATCGTCACACCGAGCGGAGCAAGCTGATAGTTCCAGCCGGCCTCGATATCGCCGCCGAAAAACTGATCTGCAAGGCCCAGCCTGACCGCGAGCTCGGCTGCGATTTCATAGTCCGCCTTGGAGGCGCCGAGGCGCGGCAACATCTGCGGACGGAACTGGACCGTTTCGACGGCCTCCTGCGTGATCTCGAAGCCGATTTTCAGAGCGTCCCGTTCCCACGGCATGTTGGCCGGCAGAACGATGTCGGCGTTCTCGCCAGTGGGATTCATGAACATGTCGACGTGCACATGGAAGTCGAGCGCACGCAGCGCCTCGCGATTGCGCGAAGAATGCCCCTGCGACACCACGAAATTGGTGCCGAAGCTCATCAGCGCCTGGACCCGGTAGGGTTCACCGGTCAGAACCGCGCGGCTGAAATCCCGTGCCGTGATCCATCCCCGGCTCGGCGGACCGAGCGGCAATTCGCTGAGGCCGAGCGCCTTGGCCCTTTGCTCCGGCGGCAACAGGGCATAGTCGTTGACGGTGCGCGTCGGAGGCGATGTCGGCCAGACATTGCCCCCACGCCTGTCGCAGGCGCCCGTGAGCGCATAGAGCGTCGCGATGGCTCGCTCGATCATGGTTGCATTGGTGTGCTGGCCGACGCCAGTCCAGGAATGATAGGCGAGTTGCGGACCGTTCTCGAACAGCGCGTAGAAGGCTGCGATCTTGCTCTCCTCGAGCCAGGTCAGTTCGGCCACGCGAGCGATCGTGTAGGGAGCTGCCTCGGCAGTCAGAAGACCAAACGCCGTCGCCGCAACGATGGCACGGCCGTCCCGCGCGGCGAGCGTGACCCGAGCATCCAACTCGCAGCAGGCAGGATCGAGCGTCGCAATACGGGTATCGACAGCGCGCGCCGCTCCTGACCGGTCCAGCGCGACGAAATTGTCGCTTGATTGGTCGCTCCAGAGTTCACTCGCGCGAACGAAGCGGCCCGTGTCAGTATCGACCAGCAGCGGTCCATTGGTCCAACGCGTCACAAAATCTGCGTCGTAGGTTTTCGTGATGATGAGGTGCCGGATCGCCCCCATCGCCAGCGCGCCGTCCGCGCCGGGACGGATACGCAGCCAGATGTCGGCCTGTTGCCCGGACCCGTTCGGCTTGGGGTCGACCACCGCAACGCGTGCGCCACGCTGCCGTGCATCGGCGACGCGTGTCGCCTGGGCGAGCCAGTTACGGGCCGGATTGTGTCCCCACAGCACGATGGCGTCGGCACGCTCATAGTCGGGAACGCCGATGCCGCGTCCGAACGTCAGGGCGTGGGCATAGTCCTTGTGCCAACCGCAGATCTCGACCGCGTAGATGAGATTGGGGCTGCCGAAGCAGCGGATGAAGCGCTCGACCCATTCGAAGCTGTCGACCATCGGTGTGCCGCTCGGTGTGGTGACGGCAAAGGCCACCGCTTCGGCGCCGGATGTCTTGCGGATGTCGCCGAGCTTTTGGGCGATCTCGTCCAGCGCTTCGTCCCAGGTCATTTCGGTCCAGCCGGGATCGGCCGCGCCCCGTGGCGCCGTCCGGCGCAATGGTTGCGTCAGGCGGCGTGGACTGTGCACGATCTCCGGTGCGGCGCGCCCCTTCGCACATAGTGCGCCGCCGGTCGGGTGACCTGGCAGGGTCTCGACACCGATCAGCCGCCCGTTCTCGATGACCATGGTCGAGCCGCATCGGGATCGGCAAAGCGTGCAATAGCCGGGGACGCGCTGCGCCATAGGTGGGGTTCACGTTGGAGCAAGGGACGATTATAGTGCGCTACAGTAATGCGCTACTTAATCTCGTCTGAGGGGACGCCAGTCGTCAAGCCCATTTATTGTGCCGCAGACAAACCGGACTATTGTGCCGCGGCTCAGCCGGATGATTCCGGAACGGACAAAGCGGGAATGGGAATGGATCAGAATTTGCGGGAGCAGGTGCTGCAGCAGGTGCGCGCCGAGATCATTTCCGGTCAGAGCATGCCGGGATCGATGTACTCGGTGCCGACGCTTGCCGCGAGCCTCGGCGTGTCAACGACGCCCGTCCGCGAAGCGCTGCTCGAACTGGCGCGCAGCGGCTTGATCGAACCGATGCGCAACCGCGGCTTCAAGGTGGTCGAGCCGACCTTGACCGAGCTTCGCAACCTGTTCGATCTGCGCGAGGTGCTGGAACTCCACGCGGTGACGATCGTCGCGCGCAAGAAGAAGAATCTCAAGGAGCTGATCCGCTTTGCCGATGAGGTTGCCCACGCGGTCAAGAACGAGGACATCAGGCTTTACCTCGAAGCCGATCGCACCTTTCACCAGCGGTTGACGGCGGCGGCGGAAAATCCGCGTCTGACCGAAATGGTGATGGGACTACGCGATCAGATGCGGCTTTACGGCATCAAGTCGCGCGCCGGTCTTGCCCGTCAGAACGAATCCGCCGCCGAGCACTACCAGATCATCGAGCTTGCGATGGCCGGCAGGGAAGACGAGCTCGCCGATCTGCTCCGGCGCCATATCAGGTCGTGGGAGCCGATCTTCAGCGAGGCGCTGTCGCGGATGGCGAGCCCGCGCGAGCCGATCATCGCCAGTCGCGGTCATGGCCGGTAATTGCCGGGCCGGATTGCAACGTTTACGAAAGCGCCGCCGTTGCACGCGCGATGCGCCGGCAGGC
This sequence comes from Bradyrhizobium jicamae, assembly GCF_018130695.1. GTDB lineage: Bacteria > Pseudomonadota > Alphaproteobacteria > Rhizobiales > Xanthobacteraceae > Bradyrhizobium > Bradyrhizobium jicamae_B. The sequence goes on from NZ_JAFCJX010000004.1 coordinate 17,693, forward strand.
ATCCTCGAGTTCGGCCGCGGAGGTCGCGTAGGAGATCCGGAAAAACGGTGCAAGTCCGAACGCCGAACCGGGCACCACCGCAACTCCGGCGGCGCGCAGTAAATAATCAGCGAAGTCCGTGTCACTCTGCAGCGTCTGGCCATCGGGAGTGGCTTTCCCGATCACGCCGGCGCAGCTCGCAAAAGTATAGAAGGCGCCTTCGGGCTTCCGGCAGGTGATGCCGTCGATTCGATTCAATGCAGCGACGACCAGATCGCGCCGTTCCTGGAATGACCGGCAGCGCGCGTCGATGAAGTCCTGCGGGCCGCTCAGCGCCTCGATGGCCGCGGCCTGGCTGACCGACGAAGGGCAGGACGTCGACTGGCTCTGGACCACGGCCATCGCCCGGATCAGCGCGCTTGGTCCGGCGCCATAGCCGATGCGCCAGCCCGTCATCGCATAGGCCTTCGACACACCGTTGACGGTCAGCGTCCGGTTGCGCAGGGCCGGCTCGAGCGCTGCGGGCGTGGCGAAGCGAAAGCCGTCATAGACGATATGCTCATAGATGTCGTCGACCATCAGCCAAACCTGCGGATGCCTGAGCAGCACATCGAGGATCGGCCGGTATTGGCCCTCTGAATAGGCCGCCCCGGTTGGATTGGACGGCGAATTCAGCATGACCCATCGCGTACGGGGCGTGATGGCCGCCTCGAGATCGCCTTCCGACAGGCGGAAGCCATTGGCCTCCACGCACGGCACCAGCACCGGCTTGCCGCCGGCGATCGCCACGATGTCGGCGTACGTCACCCAGAACGGCGTCGGGATGATGACCTCGTCGCCGGGATTGATGGTCGCCATCATGGCGTTGAATAGCACCTGCTTGGCGCCCGTCGAGACCGTGATCTCGTCCTGCGCGAAGTCGAGCCCGTTATCGCGCCTGAACTTGGCGCGGATGGCGGCCTTGAGATCGGGCGAGCCGTCCAGCGCGGTGTACTTGGTCGCTCCTGCGCGCATCGCACGCTCGGCCGCCTCCTTGATCGTATCCGGCGTGTCGAAATCAGGCTCGCCGGCGCCGAGGATGATGACGTCGCGGCCCTGACGCTTCATCTCCGCGGCGAGGCCGCTGATCTTCAGGATCTCCGACACGCCGATCGAGGACAGACGATCCGACGGGCGGAACGACGCCGAGCGGTGCAGGGGAGCGTTCATGCTTGCTCTCTTTACGCGACGTCGAACTTGACGCCCTGGGCGAGCGGCAAGGTCCGGCCGAAGTTGATCGTATTGGTGGCGCGGCGCATGTAGGCCTTCCAGGAATCCGACCCGGATTCGCGTCCTCCGCCGGTTTCCTTTTCGCCGCCGAAGGCGCCACCGATCTCGGCACCGGATGGGCCGATATTGACGTTGGCGATGCCGCAATCCGAGCCGCGCACCGACAGGAACGCTTCCGCCTCGCGGAGATCGTTGGTGAATATCGACGACGAGAGTCCCTGCGGAACGGCATTGTGCAGCTCCAGCACCGTATCGAAGTCGCGATACTTGATCACATAGAGAATGGGCGCGAATGTCTCGTGCTCGACGGGGCCGACCTGTCCCGCGATCTCGACCAGTGCCGGGCGAACATAATAGGCGTCATCCGCACCATCGTAGGTTATCCGCTCGCCGCCGAGCACCGCGCCGCCCGCAGCGCGCGCCGCGCTCAGGGCATTCTGCATCGAGGCGAACGCTGCTGCGTCGATCAACGGGCCGACGAGGGTGCCGTCCTTGAGCGGATCACCTACGGGTACGCTCTCGTAGGCGCGCTTCAGGCGCGGTACAAGCGTCTCATAGACGCTCTCGTGGACGAACAGACGCCGCAGCGTCGTGCAGCGCTGGCCGGCCGTGCCCATGGCGGCGAACGCGACACCGCGCAACGTCAGGTCAAGGTCGGCCGTCGGTGCGACGATCGCGGCGTTGTTGCCGCCGAGCTCAAGGATCGCGCGCGCAAAGCGTTTGGCGAGCCGTGGCCCGACCATACGCCCCATCGCAGTCGAACCGGTTGCCGACACCAGAGGCACCTTGGCGTGATCGACGAGGATCTCACCAATCTCACGGCCACCGAACAGAACAGCGGACAGCCCGTCCGGCGCCTTGTCGCCTTCTGCCTTGAAGCGCGCGAGCGCGCGATCGAACAAGGCTTCCGTCGCAAGTGCGGTCAGCGGAGTTTTTTCGGAAGGTTTCCAGACGATGCTGTTGCCGCAAATCAGCGCCAGCGCCGCATTCCACGACCACACGGCGACGGGGAAATTGAACGCCGAGATGATTCCGGTGACGCCGAGCGGATGCCAGCTTTCCATCATCCGGTGCTCGCTGCGTTCGGTCGCGATGGTCAGACCATAGAGCTGGCGCGACAGGCCGACGGCGAAGTCGCAGATGTCGATCATCTCCTGGACCTCGCCGAGGCCCTCGGACGCGATCTTGCCGACCTCGATCGACACCAGCCTGCCGAGCGCCGCCTTGTTGGCCCGCAGTTCCTCGCCGAGCAGGCGGACGAGTTCTCCGCGTTTCGGGGCGGGGACAAGTCGCCATTCGAGGAATGCGGCGTGCGCTTTGTCGATCGCCATCTGCGCATCAGGGGCGCTGATCTCGTGCACATGACCCGTGATCTCGCCGGTGATCGGCGATCGCGCGATCAGCTTGCCGCCGGTGTAGCGATGGCGCGTCACGCCGAGCGTTTTGAGGAGGGCGTCTGCCTCACCGCCCAAGGACTTGATGCTGCGCGATGGGGCGTTTGTCGTGATGTTCATGGTGGTTTCTCTTGGGCGTTCTCTTGGGCGTTCTCTTGGGCGGTTGAATTGCGGTTTGATCAGGCCATCGCCCGGCGTGCGAGGTGCGGTGACCCGAGCTGGACCAGAGCTTGCTCCAGGGAATCACTCTCCGCCTGCGCGTATAGCTTCATTTCATCGTGAACCTCGACCCCGAGCACGGTTTCGAACGCAGCGCGGTTTGAGCGCGCTGCATAGTTCTGCTGCTGGTCGTTGCCCAGGTTCGACTGGAAGATTCCTGCCGCGCTGACAGGGAGGAAATCCTCGTAGACGATGGGATCGTAGCGCAGAAAGCCTGCCGCGACCAACTCATCGAGATTGGAGGGCAGTGTGTGCCCCTTGCATGCGTTGATGCCTGCCGGTGTGGCCGAGTAGCGGAAGAAGGCCAGTCCCTGCGCGCGAAGCTCCGCCCAATCGTCAGGGAACCCCCTGAAGTGCTCGGCCAACTCGGTGTCGTAGGCGCGCGCGGTCGCGCCCGCCTGGCGCACGGTGGAGAGCAATCGGTCGTAGAGCGCGCGGCCTTTGGGCGTGAGGGCGACACCACGCTGCTCGATCTCGCCGAAGCGGGCCGTATGTGTTCCGGGAGCGCGCGCGCCGGCCGCGTCCGTGAAAAGGATCGGCTCTTCCAGCGCCTTGAAGCTGGTCTGGCGCAGCAGGATCGGACAGTCGCGACGCGGAGGCCCCTCGATGATCGCTTTCGGCGCAATGCCGCGCCGTGGCATCGCCACCTGGACGGCGTCGATGTCGAGCGTCCGGGGCGTCAGATGGTTGATGTGAGGGCCCTTGAAGCTCACCACATCGGCGATCAGCCGATGGGCATCGTGCAGTCTGCTGTAAACCTCCAGGCTGACCGTCGCTTCGCTGTGCCAACGGAAAGTTTCCAGCGCTTCACGAACGAACTCGTCCGCCTGCGCGGCGGTCAACCGACCTTCTGTCTCGAAAATGCCCACCAGCTCGAGCGCGCGTGGCGTAAAGATGCGGCGCTCGCCGAGGATTCGCTCCGCCTCAAGGCGAAGGGTCTCATCCCCGATCAGATCGAGGCGCAGCAGGGAGGTGAACACGCGAAACGGATTGCGGCGGAGCGCAGCATCATCGATCGGCCGAAATGCCGTTGCGTGGACGGGCACGCCGGCTACCGACAGGTCGTAGTAACCCACCGCCTGCATGCCCATCACCGCAAAGACGCGGCGCATGTTGAACAGCTCGTCCGCGCGTCCGAGCCGAATGGCACCGTGACGTTCGACGTTCAGCCGCTCGAGTTCATCGCTTCGTTCGAGGCTCGCGCGGAGCTGCTCGTCCCGCCGCAACGTTTCGTGGTTGGTATCATCGACGAGTTCGACCAGGGCGCCGTATTGCGGCACTTCGGCCCGGTACATTTCCGACATGGCGCGGGAAAACAGCGTGCGGATTTCGTCTGCGTTCGTCCGCTGCGCTGGCATCAGAATCTCCTGTATGAGGGGGAGGCCGTCATGCCCGCCCGAAATCCCCTCAGTCATGCGGCTTAATCATGATCTAGCGATTAAGCCTTGCCTATTTGGCCAGTTCAAACGATGTTTGCTCAGAAGGTCATTCTGAATTGGAATGATGGAAATGGACCCGCAGACACCTCGCCGTTTTTTGCCCTCGACCGCCGTCTTGTCGGCGTTTGAAGCCACCGCGCGGACCGGCAGCATGACGCTGGCCGCCCGCGAGCTTCAGCTGACCCAGAGCGCCGTCAGCCGACAGATCAAGATCCTGGAGGAGCAGCTCGAGGTCGAGCTCTTCGTCCGCGAGCGCCAGACCGTTCGACTGACCTCCGTTGGCGAGTCCTATGCACGCGAGGTTCGCGAAGCGCTCCACAAGATCAGCACCGCCTCCTTCAATCTCCGTGCGAACCCGGGGGGCGGGACGCTCAATCTCGCTATCCTGCCGACGTTCGGCACGCGGTGGCTTGCGCCGCGCCTGCCGAGGTTTCTGGCCGCGAATCCCGGCATCACCATCAATCTCACGACACGGTTGTCTTATTTCGACTTCCGACCCGAGGCTCTGGACGCGGCGATTCACTTCGGTCAACCGGAGTGGCCCGGGGCCGAGATGGCTCTTTTGCGGTCCGAACAGGTCGTGCCCGCCTGCAGCCCCGCCGTGAAGCGGCAATATCGCTTCCGTGTCGCAGGCGATCTGCGAAAGGCCCCGCTGCTCAGCATCTCGACGCGCTTTCACGCGTGGGACCGGTGGTTTTCCGTTCACGACGTGCCGGGCCGAACCGCTCAGGGGATGGTGTTCGACCAGTTCGCGACCGCAGCTCAGGCGGCGATCGCCGGCCTCGGCGTGGCGTTGCTGCCGACCTTCCTGATTCAAGATGAGCTCGCCAGCCGCAAGCTGGTCTGCGCGCTCAACCTGCCGATGGAAAGCCCCGAGCGCTATTACCTCGTCTGGCCCGCCGAACGGGCGAAGTATCCGCCGCTCGCAGCGTTTCGGGAATGGCTGGTCACGGAGACCGCGCCGGATCGCTGATCAAGATACGCTGGACCTTTCCCCGGCGGAGCGCAATAATTTCCCTTCGTTTTGTTCAGAAATAGCCACTTTGGAGGGTTGCAAATGGCGCGTCCGGCGGATGCCAGGAAGGACCAGGATCTCCTCAACATCCTGATCGCAAATGCGCGGACGTCGATTTCCGACATCGCCAAGGCGCTGGGCGTGTCCCGCGCGACCGCGCAGGGACGAATGACAAGGCTGGAGAAGGACGGAACGATCGCCGGCTACACCGCCGTTCTCGGCAAGCAGGATCATGTCACGGCGATTTCGGCGATCATCCTGATCGAACTGGAGGTCAAGCAGCAAGGCAACGTCATTGCGGCCCTGCGAAAAAAGGCCGAAGTCGTGCACTGCTACACGCTGAGCGGTCCGTTCGATCTGTTCGTGAAGATCAATTGCGTGACGTCGACGCATCTCGATGAGATCATCGACTGGATCGCCGAGATGGAAGGTGTTCGACGCACCACGTCATCGATTCTTCTCGCCAGGAAATTCGAAAGGTGAACAGGGCATAGGCAAAACGCTGCCTCGCAGGCACTCTCGCTGCCGCCTGCATTGGCAGAATTGCGCATTCTCCATCGAAATCGAACTTACTCCGACGGATTGTAACAAAATTAGTGAGATAGCCATCGGTTTGGCTATTCATGTCGTCTCGATGCTCCCGGATAAAACAATCAACAAGGAGCTATCGAAAGATGAATGGTGCGTCCGCTCTCGTGAGCATGCTGTCCGGATACGGCGTCGAGGTTATTTTTGGCATCCCCGGCGATACCAACGTCGCCTTCTACGAGGCTTTGCGAACGACGAGGGATGCACCGCGTCATATCCTGTGCCGCGATGAGCGCTCGGCGGTGTTCATGGCGGACTGCTATGCGCGTTTGTCCGGAAAGCCCGGCGTGGCGGAAGTGCCAAGCGGCGCCGGCGCACTCTACGGTCTGCCTGGCGTTGCCGAAGCGAACAAGTCTTCAGTGCCGCTGATCCTGCTCGTGAATGATATCCCGCAACCCGGCGTCGGCCGCGGTACTCTCACGGAGCTGCCGGTCGAGGAACTGTTCAAGCCGGTCAGCAAGCGCGCCGAGACGCTTGGGCATGTCGGAAAATTGCCTGAGCTCGTGCGCCGGGCCTTCCGCGAGGCGACCGGTGGTCGTCCAGGAGCCGTCGTTCTCGCGCTGCCGGAAGATGTTCTCTATCAGGAGCTTCCCGAGGCAGCCGTGTCGCTCCATGTCGAGCCGCAATGCCGACAGGCGCCGTCCTATCGCAGCAGGCCGCCGGATAGCGATCTCGATGCCGCCATCAAGGCCATTCTCGCCGCCGAGCGTCCGCTGATCGTTGCCGGCGGTGGCGCCAACCGGTCCGGCGCGGCGGCTGCCATCACGGCGTTCGGCGAACGGCTCGGCATCCCCGTCGTCACCACGATCACAGGGCAGGGCGTCATTCGCGACGACCACAAGCTCGGCATCGGCATCATCGGCGACAACGGCTTCCATCCGCATGCGGTGTGGGCCCTCGGACGCGCCGACCTCGTGATCTATGTCGGTTGCCGCATGGGCTCGGTCGCCACCATGAACTGGCAATGGCCGGTGCCGAACGGGGAGACGGGTATCGTCCAGATCGATCTCGAACCGGAAGTCATCGGCAACACCTACGCCATCGACCATCCGCTGGTCGGAGATGCCCGCGCCGTGATCGATGCGCTGCTTGCCAGGATCGCTTCGGACCACGAGCCCGTTACCGCCGGCTGGGTCGACGACATCAACCGCCGCAGGGCGGAGTTCTGGGACGTGATGGCGCCGCATCTCGAGAACGACGCTGTTCCCCTGCGGCCCGAGCGCGTCATCGAGACGCTCAACCGTTGCATGCCGGTGCCCTGCAACGTGGTGTCGGATGCCGGCACGCCGACACCTTATGCGACGCGTTTCCTGCGGCTGCGCGATCCGCAGTCCAAACTGGTGATCCCGCGATTCTACGGCGGACTTGGCTACGCCATTCCGGCGGTGATCGGGGCGTATTTTGCGGCGCCGCATCTCAGGCCCGTCGGCTTGTTCGGCGACGGCTCGCTCGGCATGTCGGCCGGTGAACTGGAGACGCTGGCGCGGCTGCAAATCCCGGCCGTGCTGGTCCATTTCAACAACGCCTGCTTTGGCTGGATCAAGGCGCTGCAGCGGGTGGTCGACCGCGACCATGCACGCAAGACGTTCGGACGCGACGATGACGCGCCGGCCAACGATCCGACCTTCAGCGTCGATTTCGGCAGCTACGACATGAGCAGGCTCGCGGCCGTCTACGGCATCCGCAGCTTTCGCGTCGAGACGCCGGAGCAACTGGAGACGGCGCTTCGTGAGGCGTTCGCGCTGAGCGAGCCGGTCTTTGTCGACGTCGCCGTCGAATCGATCGCCGATCGCCTGCCACCGGTGTTCTCATGGTTGAAGAAGGTCGGCGCCGATCCGGCGGCGGTTGGCGTTCAGGCTGCTCTCTAAAGGGGGTCGAAAATGGCATATTCGCCGCAAAACATCGCCGTCCTTGGCGCCGGGCAGATTGGAGTCGTCATCGCCGGAATGCTGGCCGAGCAGGGCCACAAAGTCACCTTGGCGGACGCTTCGGAAGCCCAACTCACCTTGAGTGCAGGACAAACCTTCGCTACCAAGGTCGTGGATGCCGGTGACCTCGATGCGTTGCGGGCTTTCCTGAAGGATCAGAATATCGTCGTCAGCGCCTGTCCGTATTTCCTCAATCAGGGGATCGCGCGGGTCGCTGTGGAGACGGGAACACATTACTTCGATTTGACTGAAGACGTGGCGACGACGGCCTACATCAAGGAGATTGCGGCGGCTGCCGACGTGAGCCTGGCGCCGCAATGTGGTCTCGCGCCAGGCTTCATCTGTGTGCTCGGGGCCGACATGGCGGCCCGTTTCGACACGGTGAAAGCGATCAAGATGCGCGTCGGTGCGCTGCCACTCTATCCGACCAATGCCTTACGCTACAACGTGACCTGGTCCATCGATGGCCTGATCAACGAGTACTGCAATCCCTGCGAGATCGTGTTCGACGGCAAGCCCATCTCCGTGCCCGCGCTTGAGGGCGTCGAGAGCGTCATGATCGATGGCGTCGCCTATGAGGCGTTCAACACCTCGGGTGGCCTCGGCACCTTGACGGAAACACTGGCCGGCAAGGTCCGCGACATGAGCTACAAGACGCTGCGCTATCCCGGCCATGCCGAGATCATGAAGCTGCTGCTGCAGGGGCTGGGACTGGCCGACGACCGCGACACCATGCGCCGAATCCTCAATCGCGCCGCTCCATTCACGCGAAAGGACGTCGTCGTGATCTTCGTCACCGGTATCGGCGAGCGTAATGGGCGCATGGAAGAGGACAGTATCGTCCTGCGCTACGACGGCCGGCCGGAGCTTGGCGCCATCCAGCTCACCACGGCCGCGGGCTGCGTTGCGATGGTCGAACTCTTCCTCGCCGGCAAGCTTCCGGCAAAGGGATTTGTGCGGCAGGAAGACGCCAGTCTGGCCGACTTCCTGGCGACGCGCGCGGGAAGCAGGCTCGCGCGCGAAGCGCGCAGCTCCGAGACGAGCGATTTTGTGGGACGGTTCCTGACCCAGAAGGCTGCATAGCCGGGCGGGGAGGCTGGACCGGATCGAAAGAATTCAACTGAAGAGGGGAAGCTGAGTATGGTCAATCGTCGTGAAATCGGATCGCTCGTTGGACTTGGTGCTGCCGCGGCGGCGATGGCGGCCGGATCCGCGGTCTCGCAGGCCGTCGCCCAGACGCCGCCGGCGGAAAGTACGTTTGCTCAAATTCGCAAGACCAAGAAGCTTCGCATCGCCGGCATTGTCGGGACTGAGCCCTATTACCACAAGGACATCGCCACGGGGCAGTGGTCGGGCTTCTGCGTCAGCATGGCGACCGATCTCGCCAAGGCGCTCGAGGCCGAGGTCGAGATCATCGAATCGACCTGGGGCAACTCGGTGCTCGACCTTCAGAGCAACAAGATCGACATCATGTTCGGCCTCAGTCCGACGCCATCGCGCGCCTTGATCGTCGAGTTCACGCGCCCGATCATGAACAACACCTTCACGATCATCGCCAAGTCCGGTTTTGAGCCGAAGACATGGGAGGACCTCAACAAGCCGGAGGTACGGGTCGCGGTGGACATCGGCTCGACGCACGATCTCTACGCGCGCCGAATCCTGCCCAAGGCGACGTTGGTCGCACTGAAGACGCCCGATGATGCCGTGCTGGCAGTGCAGTCGGGGCGGGCGGATTGTCTGATCCAGGTCGCGATGCTCTCCCTGGTGACGGTCAAGAAAAACGCGAAAGTGGGCAAGGTCATCATCCCGACGCCCGTCGCTTCGCAACCGACGTGCTGCGGCGTGCGCGTGGATGTTGACACCCGCTTCCGCACCTATGTGGACAACTGGCTCGAATACAGCCGCTCGCTTGGCGCGCTACGCGAATGGATCCTCTCCAGCCTGTCGCTGGTGAATATCGGGGAGCAGGACATTCCCCCGGGACTGCAATTTTGATCTCAGGCTGCCCGCGTCGTCACATGACGCGGGCAGTTTCGTTTCCGCAACCTCGTTGACCTTCATTCAACCGTTGACCAACCGGTGTTCGACCCGCCAGGGAACAACTGATCGATGCAACATGGGCAACATCGCGAAAGATCGTGAGCGGCGCGACGCCGATCTCAAGGAGGCCTCGTCGCCTATTCGCAATCGCCGAGCAGGGGAAAGCTGCAATGCATTATGACTGGAGTTTTGGCTTCCTGCTGCAATACAGCAAGCTGATCGCCATCGGGACGGCCTACACGATCGGTTTTACCTTGCTTACGGCGGCGAGCGGATTTGTCATCGGCTGCGTGGTCGCAATCGCGAGCCTGTCCAAAATGCGGTTCGTCTCGACCCCGCTCGTGATGCTTGTCGAGGTGTTCCGCTGCACGCCGGTGCTGGTCCAGCTGGTGTGGATCTACTACGCGCTTCCGGTGCTGATCGGCGTCGAGCTCTCGCCCGCGGTGGCTGCGTTCATCGCGCTGAGCTTCTACGGCGGCGCCTTCTATTCGGAAATCATCCGTGGCGGCATCGTTTCGATCGATATGGGGCAATGGGATGCCGGTCGCGCGCTCGGCATGCGCCGCTTCGACCTGATGCGGCGTATCGTGATGCCGCAAGCGCTGAAGCGGATGATTCCTCCGCTGGTTAATCAGGCCGTGTTGCAGCTCAAGAACACGTCGCTGCTGTCGGTGTTGGCAGTGCCGGATCTGCTCTACCAAGGGCAGCTCATCACCTCGGCGACGTACCGGCCGCTGGAGACCTACACCATGATCGCTGCCATCTACTTCATCATCCTGTTCCCGATGACGCGTGCTGCGAGCGTGCTCGAAGCACGGTTGGCGCGGTGAGGTCCGTGATGTCCAGCCAAGAGGGAAATGGTCCCGTGTCCGATGCCCCGATGATCGAACTGGCGCACGTGAAGAAGTCGTTCGGCGCCGTCAACGTCCTGAAAGACATCTCGCTGCGGGTGCCGCGTGGCGGCGTGGTCGCACTGATTGGTCCGAGCGGATCGGGCAAATCGACGCTGCTCAGGTGCCTCAATCTGCTGACCATTCCGGAAAGTGGCTACATCCGGGTCGGGCAAAGCGCCATGGATTTCACCAACGGGCACAAGCTGCCCGCCGACAAGGAGTTGGCCGCATTCCGCGCGCGGACCGGGATGGTGTTCCAGAACTTCAACCTATTTCCGCACATGTCCGCGATCCAGAACGTCATGGAGGGGCCGGTCACGGTTCTGAAGGTTGCGCCGGAGGCGGCGCGCGTGACGGCGCTGGCGCTGCTGGACAAGGTCGGATTGAAGGACAAGGCGGACGTTGCTCCCGACAAGCTATCGGGCGGCCAGAAGCAGCGCGTGGCGATCGCGCGCGCTTTGGCGATGAAGCCGCAAGTCATGCTGTTCGACGAGGCGACGTCGGCGCTCGATCCCGAGCTGGTCGGAGAGGTTCTGGCGGTGGTCCGCCAGCTCGCGGCCGAGGGGATGACCATGGTGCTTGTGACCCATGAGATGGCGTTCGCGCGCGAGGTCGCCGACACCGTCGTCTTCATGCGCGACGGCGTCGTCGTGGAGGAGGGGCCTGCACGGCAAGTCATCGACGCGCCGCGTCAGCCGTCCACGCGGACCTTCCTCAGCCACTTCCACAACAGCGGCCTGACGTCGGCAGCAGTCAACGGATGATTTGAGAAGCAGCGACCGGATCGAGCGATGGAACGGGACAGCAGGCGGCTGCGCATCGCGGTGATCGGCGCCGGTATCGTAGGTGCTGCGACCGCATGGGAGCTGTTGAAGGATGGACACGAGGTCACGCTGATCGACCCGGAAGCGCCGGGCGGGCGGCAGGCCGCCAGCTACGGCAACGGGGCCTGGATCAGCCCTGCCTCGATCATCCCGATGTCGATGCCGGGCCTCTGGCGCAAGGTGCCGGGATTTCTGCTCGACCCCAACGGACCGCTGGTGCTGCGCTGGTCGGCGTTGCCCGCGCTGGCGCCCTGGCTGCTCCGCTTCCTCGCAGCCGGATCGACCGTCGAGAAGGTCGAGCGGACCGCGCGCGTGCTCGCCTCGATCCTTCGCGACGGGCCGGAGCGTCATGCGGTTCTCGCCGAGGAGATCGGCAGGCCGGATTACATCCGCCGCACAGGCCTGCTCTATGCCTATCCCGATCGCGCGGCGTTTGACGCCGAGGCGCTCGCCTGGCGGCTTCGACGCGAGAACGGGCTGCGATGGCTCGAGCTCGATGCCGGAGAGCTGCGCCGCCGCGAGCCGGATTTGAGCCCGAACTACCGGTTCGGCGCACTGGTTCAGGGCGGTGCCCATTGCACCGACCCGGGCGCTTATGTGGCGGCCATTGTCGACGCCGCGCGTGCCCGCGGCGCCAGCCTCGTCAGAGCGCGTGCCGCAGGTTTTGTCGTAACGAACGGCCGTCTCGCGGCGGTCACCACCGACCAGGGCCGGATCGATTGTGATCGCGCAGTGATCTGCGCCGGCATCTGGTCCAAGGCTCTTGCGGTCGCCGCAGGCGATCGGGTCTCGCTGGCGAGCGAGCGCGGATATCACGGTGTGATTGCATCGCCCGCGGCAGGTCCCAGGCTTCCACTGATGCCGAGTGACGGACGGATGGCGAATACGCCGACGCCTGCCGGCCTGCGGCTCTCGGGTCAGGTCGAACTGGCGCAACCCGACGCCGAGCCCGACTGGAGGCGGGTCGAGATTCTGATCGGGCATGCGCTGCGGACTTATCCCGGTCTCGGATCGCGCGCGGACCTGACGATCGACTGCTGGATGGGGCATCGGCCATCGACACCGGACGGTCGGCCGGTCATCGGCACGGCCTCGGCATCCACAGATATCTTCCACGCATTCGGACACGGACATGTCGGCCTGGCGTCCGGTCCGATCACCGGCCGGATCGTTGCAGATCTCGTCGCGGGGAGGGATACCGGCGTTGATCTGCAGCCGTTCGCCGCCTCGCGTTTCGCGTGATCGAAGAGTCCAAACACCATCGATCTTGTTCATCATCTCTGGAGACCACCATGAAACTGCGCGGCGGCTACACCAATTACGGAGAGACGATCGGCATCCTGATGCTGGACACACGGTTTCCACGCCCGCGCGGTGATATTGGAAATGCGCTCTCCTACGACTTTCCCGTGCGCTACAAGATCGTGCACGGCGCCCATGCGACCAAGATCATGGGCGATCATCCGGATGCCAGTCTGCTCGATCCGTTTGTCGCGGCGGCCCGTGAATTGGAAGCCGAGGGCGTCAAGGCGATCACCACAAGCTGCGGCTTCCTCGCGCCGTTCCAGAAGCAGCTTGCGGCGGCGGTCAACATTCCGGTTTTCGCCTCCAGCCTGATCCAGGCGCCGCTGATCCGCGCCATGCTGCCGCCGGGCAAGGTCATCGGCGTCTTCACCGAGCGCGGCCATCACATGAACGACGGCCACTTCCGCGGCGTCGGCTGGTCGCGGGACGACATCCCGGTCCAGATTCAGGGCATGAAGCCGGACGCACAGTTTCCGGCGACCTATATCCTTGGCCGGGAAGAGCTCGACACCGATGTGCTGCGCGCTGAAATGATCGAAATGACCGAGGCCTTCATGGCCTCCTGCAAGAATCCCGGCGCCATCCTGTTCGAATGCACCAACATGTGCCCGTTCGCGAAGGACGTGGCTGATATCTCGGGCCTTCCGGTCTTTGATATCAACACGATGATCAACTTCTTTTACCGCGCGGCCAATCCGGTGCCGTTTCTGCAATGGAGATAGATGGGTTGCCTTGCCGCCCATGCCGTGACGGATCCGTCGCCGAATTGCAGGTTCCACGGCTTGGGGCAAGCTGGATCATCATTGCTGAACTCCACCCTTGTTGGCCGTAGGTGGTTCAAATTGGCCGCGCCATCCAGACGGGCGCGCACATCGGGGACTGACCTTTCGCGCTGGACAAGATTTCTGTTGTTACTCGTTTTTGCCGCCCTTAGCATTCGTCGCACAGGTGTCGCGACGAACTGCACCGGGAGGAAGATGATGCGCTGCATTCGTGCACTTCTGCTGGTTGCGTCTGCGCTCATGCAGTCGTTCCCGTTGGCGACGTCGGGCCACGCGCAGGGCGCCTTGCAAAACATCCCCAGGAAGGAACTGCTGATCCTTGAGAACCCGGAAGGGACCGTCAAGAACGCCGGATGGTTCAACATCTGGGCCATCAATGCCGGGTCGCAGTCGAATGGACTGCAGCAGGTCGCCCTCGATACGCTGTGGTACATCGATCCCGAAAGCGGCCTCGACGGCGTTTGGGACAACTCGCTGGCATCAGACAAGCCGCAATACAATGCCAATTTCACCGAGATGACGGCGAAACTGCGGAAGGGCATCTTCTGGAGCGACGGTGTCGAGTTCACCGCGGACGACGTCGTCGCGACCGTGACGACGCAGATCAAGCATCCGGGAATGCGCTTCAGCGCAGTGCTCGCGAGCAACGTGGCGTCCGTCGAGGCGACGGACCCCTATACGGTGGTGTTCAAGCTCAAGAAGCCCAACTCACGCTTTCACGCCAACTTCACGGTGCGCTGGGGGGCGGTGTGGATCCTGCCCAAGCATGTTTTCGAGAAGGTGGATGATCCGGTCAGGTTCGATTTCAACAAGCCGGTTTCGCTCGGCGCCTACGTGCTGAACAGCTACGATCCCGACGGCAAATGGTACATCTGGCAATTGCGCGACGACTGGCAACGCACCACGCTCGCCCGCTACGGCAAGCCCGGGCCGAAATATCTCGCCTATATCGATCCCGGGCCGCCCGACAAACGGGTCATTGCGCAGCTCAACCACGAGCTCGATGTGATCCATGACATCGCGCCCGAGGGCATGTTTGCCCTCGCCAAGCAGAGCAAGGTGACGCGGGCCTGGTTCAAGGGTTTCCCGTATGGCCATCCCGACCCGACGCTGCCGGCGGTGATCTTCAATACCCAGAACGAGCTGTTCAGGAACCCCGATGTGCGATGGGCATTGGCGCTTCTGATCGACATCAAGGCGGTGTCGATGGCAGCCTATCGCGGCGCCGCCACCATATCGGCGATCGGCGTGCCGCCGACCGGCGCCCACCCGGCGACCTATCATCAGCCGATGGAAGAATGGCTCAAGGGTTTCGAGCTCGACACCGGCAAGCGCAAGATCAAGCCCTACGATCCCACGATCGGCAAGCAGATCGCCGAGATGCTGCGGCCGTCGATGGGCGAGCAGATTCCGTCCGATCCCGCGGAGATCGCCCGCGCCTTCGGCATGGGCTGGTGGAAGGTCGATCCGCAGGCCGCGCAGGAGCTGTTGGAGAAGGCCGGCTTCACCAAGCGCGGCGGCGCCTGGACCACGCCGGATGGCAAGCCCTTCACGGTCCGCGTCATGGTGGAAGGCGACCTGCGCCCCGTGATGACGCGGGCAGGCACCATGATCGTGCAGTTATGGAAACAGGCCGGCATCGACGCCCGGATCGATGTGGCGCAGGGGACGCTGCCGACGCGGCGGGCGGCCGGCGATTTCGACACATTCATCGGCTGGAGCGTGGAAACCTGGGGCGGTCACCCCGACCTGTCCTACTTCCTCGACAGCTGGCATTCGCAGTTCGTCGCAGAGCCAGGCAAATCGCAGCCCCTGCGCAACTGGCAGCGCTGGTCTAGCCCCGCGCTGGACAAGATCATCGAGAGCATCCGGATGGTGGGATTTGATGATCCGAAATCGACCGAGCTTGGCAAGGACTACATCAAGCTCGCCGTGAAGGAGATGCCGACCATCCCGCTGATGGCGTACAACGTTTTCACGGCGATGGACCAGACCTATTGGACGGGTTATCCGACGTCGGAAAATCCTTACACCAATCCGGTGCCGAACTGGGGGAATTCGCGCTATATGCTCGTCAAGCTCAAGCCGGCCGGCTAGGGACGTGATAAGGAAGCGGCAATGGCATCCCCGAACAGCCGGTCGCATCCTCCCGAACGCCTCGGTCCCGCGTCCCGGGAGCGCCGATGAGCGGGTATTTCGCGTATGTCGTCCGGCGGCTGGCGCAATTCGTGCTCGTTGTCTTCATCGGCATCAACATCGCCTATGTCATTACCCATGCCACGCCGATCGATCCCGTCGAGCAATCAATCTCGGTCGTCACCTCTTTCGGCAACACGGCTCCGGACGCGATCGAGAAGATGCGCACTTCGCTGCGCGAACTCTACGGACTTGGCGGCTCGCCCGTCGAGCAATATCTGGCGTTCTGGAAGCGGATCCTGCGCGCCGATTTTGGTCCCTCAATGTCGGCGTTTCCAACGCCCGTCTCGACGTTGATTGGCCGTGCGCTGCCCTGGACCGCCGGACTGCTCGCGGTTTCGACGATCGTCGCCTGGGGGCTCGGCAGCCTGCTGGGCGGACTTGCCGGCTACTATCAGGAAAGTCGCGGGCTGAAGCTGATCGGCGTGATCGCCATCGGCGTGCACCCGATCCCTTACTACATTCTGGCACTCGTGCTGCTGATCGTGTTCGGTTTCCTCTGGCCGGTGCTTCCGATCACGGGCGGGGCGGCGATGAACCTGCCGCAGGCACCGACGTTTGATTTCATCGTCAGCGTGATGCAGCACGCCGTTCTGCCCGCACTCTCGCTGATCCTGATCGGCGTGGGCAGCTGGTTCCTCGGGATGCGCGCGCTGGTGTCCCATGTCGTGACCGAGGACTACGTCGTCTATGCCGAACTGGCAGGCGTCAGACCCTGGCGCGTTCTGTCATCCTACGTGATGCGCAACGCGCTGCCGCCGCAGCTGACCGGGCTCGCCATGTCGCTCGGCGGAATCTTCAACGGTGCTGTCATCACCGAAAAGGTGTTCGGCTATCCCGGCGTCGGCTCGCTGCTGGTCGATGCCGTCTATGCGGGGGACTATGGGCTCGTGCTCGGCGTGACCACCGTTTCCATTCTCGGCGTTTCGACCGGCGTGCTCGTCATCGATCTTCTTTATCCGCTGCTCGATCCCAGGGTGAAGGTCACCTGATGACCGGGATCCTGCGTGACCTCTGGCGATACCACGCCGAATTCCGGATCGGCGCCGCGTTGATTGCCGTCGCGCTGCTGCTGTCCGTGCTGGCAAGCTTCTCGCCTTATCCGCCCCAGCAGGTCTATGTGGTGCCGCCGGATGTGCCGCCGTCGCTGACCTACTGGTTCGGCACCACGTCCCGCGGCCAGGACGTGTTCTGGCAGCTGACCTTTGCCATGCGCAATACGCTGCTGTTCGGATGCACCGTGGCATTGATCAGCCGTCTCTTGGCGCTCACGATCGGGCTGTTTAGCGGCTACAAGGGCGGTTGGATCGATCGGTCGCTGATGGCGGTGAACGACACCTTCATCGTCATCCCGCTGCTGCCGATCCTCGTACTGTTCTTCTTCGTCATGCGCGACCGCATGTCCTGGCTGCTGCTGGCGCTGATCATGGCCAGCCTCGGCTGGGCCTATGACGCGCGGCTGATCCGCGCGGTAGCCATGAGCCTGAAGGCCCGGGAATTCACCCAGAGCAGCCTGTTCTCCGGCATGAGCACGCGCGAGATCCTGGTTCAGGAGCACTTGCCCTATGTCATGCCGATCGTCTTCTCGACGACATTGAACAACATGGTATGGTCGATCGGGCTGGAGGTGACGTTGGCGGTGCTTGGCTTCACCGACATCAACACGCCGACGATCGGCGGCATGATCTATTGGGCCAACCAGCACACCGCGATGGTGGCGGGAATCTGGTGGTGGATCGCATTTCCGACCATCGCAGTGATCATGACCTTCATCGGGCTGTTCCTGCTGGCGGTATCGATGAACGACTATATCGATCCGCGCAGCCGTCTCCGCAGCTTCGGAGGGGCCTCGTGACGCAGGCCGAGACGATGCCGGGAGAACTGCCCGACGACGCGCAGCCGATCCTGTCGGTGCGCGACCTGCAAGCGCATTTCCGGACCGATCGTTTCGGCGTCAAGCGCGACGTCAAGGCGGTCGACGGTGTCAGCTTCGCGGTCCGCCGCGGAGAGATCTACGGGCTTGCCGGCGAGTCCAGCTCCGGCAAGACCACGCTGGTCAGGACGATCGCGGGGGCGGTCAAGCCGCCGCTGGATGTGGTCGGCGGCCGCGTGGATTTCGCCTTCCTGCCCGGCTATGGCGGACTGCGCCGCGCACCGGCGGCCGAAGTGGCGCGGATTCGCTGGCGGCATTTGTCCTACATCATGCAGGGTTCGATGAACGTCTTGAACCCGGTGCGTCGGCTCCGGTCAGCCTTTGTCGACTTCGCGTATCCGCATATCGGCGAGAGCCGCAAGCAATTCGAGCAGGACGTGGTCGCCCACCTGGCGCGACTCAAGCTCGACCCCTCGGTGCTGGCGGCCTATCCGCATGAGCTGTCCGGCGGCATGCGGCAACGCGCCACCATTGCGCTCGCCACCATCTGCCGACCCGACGTCATCCTTGCTGACGAACCCACGACCGCGCTCGATGTCGTGGTGCAGAAGGAGGTGCTCGCCATGATCAGCGGCATCCGACGCGAGATCGGCTCGTCGGTCGTGTTGGTCAGCCATGATCTCGGCGTTCATGCACAGGTGACCGACCGTCTCGGCATCATGTATGCCGGCCGCCTGATCGAAGAGGCCGCAACGGTGGAGATCTTCCGCAATCCGCTGCACCCTTACACCAGGCATCTCATTTCCAGCCTGCCACGCATCGGCGATGACGTCCCCCGCAAGGGACTAGAAGGCGCGCCGCCAAATCTCGCCGATCCGCCTCCGGGGTGCCGCTTCCATCCGCGCTGCCCGCTGGCGATGGAGATTTGCAGGCACAAGGTCCCCGCCACGCTGGAGACCGCGCCTGGGCATCGTATCGCCTGCTTTGCCGTCAACCGGAGCGAGGCGGCATGAGCGACCTGCTGCTCGATGTTTGCCAGGTCAGCAAGACCTTCACCCGCGGAGGATTGCTGTCGGGCCAGCGAATTGCCGCGGTCAAGGACGTGAGCTTGCAGCTCGACGCAGCGCGGCCCGAGATTTTTGCGATCGTCGGCGAATCCGGCAGCGGCAAGACTACGCTCTCGCGCATGATCCTCAATATTGAGATACCGACCAGCGGCAAATTGCTGTTCGACGGTGTCGACCTTGCGACGCTCCGCACCGGCGCCGACCGCCTGGCCTTCATGCACAAGGTGCAGCCGATCTTCCAGAATCCATTTGACTCCTTCAACCCGCTGAAGCGGCTCGATCGCTATCTGTTCATGACGCATCGCCGCTTCATCGCATCCGATGGTCGGATCACCCCCGAGATGGCCGTTGACGAGGCGCTGCACAAGGTCGGATTGTCGCTGAAGGAGGTGAGTCATCGATACCCGCACGAGCTCTCCGGCGGACAGCTTCAGCGGGTCGCGATCGCCCGCGCGCTGCTCGCCAACCCGAAGCTGATCGTGGCCGACGAGCCGGTGTCCATGATCGATGCGTCCTTGCGCATATCCATCGTCAACCTGTTCAAGACGTTGCGTGATGACCTCGGTATTTCCATCATCTATGTCACCCATGATCTGGCGACCGCCTATTATGTCAGCGACCGCATCATGATCATGCAGAAGGGCAGCGTCGTCGAAAGCGGCGACGCAAGAACTGTGTTGAATGCGCCGCAGCATCCCTATTCCCGTCAGTTGCGCGAGGCCGCGCTATTGCCTGACGTCGCAGCAGGCCTTTAAGTCAAGTCAGCATGACCCACCTCACAAGCTCCGGGGCACCTGAGAGGCGAATATGAGAAAAGCAACCGTTCTGATGGACCGCGATTTCGCCATCGGCCACACGGACCCGCGCTTGTTCGGAGCCTTCGTCGAGCACCTGGGACGCTGTGTCTATGGCGGCATTTACGAACCCGGCCATCCCACTGCGGACAAGGACGGCTTTCGCGGCGACGTGCTGGCCCTGGTCAAGGAACTCGGCCCGACCATCATCCGCTATCCCGGCGGTAATTTTGTTTCCGGATATAATTGGGAGGACGGCGTCGGCCCGGTGGATAAGCGCCCGACGCGTCTCGACCTCGCCTGGTTCAGCACCGAGCCGAATAGTTTCGGCACCAATGAATTCATGGACTGGTGCAAGGCCGCCGGGGTCGAGCCGATGCTGGCGGTCAATCTCGGCACGAGGGGCGGGGACGCCGCGCGCAACCTGGTTGAATATTGCAATCATCCGGGCGGAACGGCGTGGTCGGATCTGCGTCGTGCCCATGGCTGGGAGAAGCCGCACAATGTCAGGTTCTGGTGCCTGGGCAACGAAATGGACGGTCCATGGCAGATGGAGCACAAGAGCGCCGACGCCTATGGCGCGATCGCGCGCGAAGCCGCCAAGATGATGCGGTGGGTGGATCCGACGATCGAGCTTGCGGCGTGCGGTTCGTCCGGACGAAACATGCCGACGTTCGGCCAGTGGGAAGACACGGTGATCGAGCACACGTTCGATCACGCCGAGTACATTTCGCTCCACACCTATCTGAACAATTACGGACAGGATACGGCATCGTTTCTCGCCAGCCCCGACTTGATGGATCGCTTCATCGACGAGGTTGTTGCGCTGGCGGACGCGGTGGCGGCGAAGCGGCGCTCCCACAAGCGCATGATGCTGAGCTTCGACGAATGGAATGTCTGGTATCGAACCCGCCGCAATCGGGCCGATCGGGTCAAGGAAGGGTGGCCGGTGGCGCCGCCGATCCTGGAGGAAATCTACACCATGCAGGACGCGCTCGCCTTCGGCGGCGCCTGCATCTCGCTGCTCAATCACGCCGATCGGGTGAGAGCGGCCTGTCTTGCGCAGCTCGTCAACGCCATCGCGCCGATCATGACCGAAACGGGCGGCGCCGCGTGGCGCCAGACGATTTTCTTTCCGTTCGCGCAGATGAGCCGCCTCGGACGTGGCAAGGTGCTGCGCACCCTGGTCGAGTCGGATACATACGATACTTTCTATTACGATCCCCGTGGCACCAACGATTTCAGCTTTCCGGTGCCAAACGTGCCGTATCTCAAGATCGCGGCGGTTGCAGGAGAAGCCGGCACTCTTTCCCTCTTCATGCTCAACCGCGACCAGACGCAGGAGATGGAGGTGGGCTTCGAGGCGCGGGGTTTTGGCCCGCTCGCAGTCAGCGAGGCGCTTGAGTTGCGCCACGACGATCTCCAGGCGACCAACACAAGTGACGCAACCGAGCGCGTGAAGCCGGAGCCGTTGCAGGGCGTGACCATCGACGGCGCGCGGATGCGCGCGACGCTGAAGCCGGCATCATGGAACGTGGTTCACTTGTCCCCGGGTTGACCGACAAGTCTCTAGCGGCCGTCCACGAAATCACCGTTCCGTCCAGCGTGTTTGCGCTTTCCCAGACTCGTCAGATTTCGCTCTGCGGATTCACCGGTAATGTGAACTGAAAGACGACGCCGCACGGCTGGTTGGCGCTCGCCCACAGGCGTCCGCTGTGTGCATCGATGATTGAACGACAGATGGCCAGACCCATGCCCATACCGTGAGGCTTGGTGGTGAAATAGGCATCGAAAACATTTTCGAGCATTTGTGGATCGAGTCCGGGCCCGGAATCGGCAACCCGCACCAGCACGGAGTCCGGTTCGGCCGCGCCGGTGGTAATGAGCAGATCCCGCGCCCCGTCAGCCATGGTGGCCATGGCCTGGATCGCGTTGACAACGAGGTTAAGCAGAACCTGCTGTAGCTGCACGCGATCGCCCTCGATGAGCGGTAAACCGTCCGCAAGCTGCGTCTTCACCGAGATCCCGTTTTTGAGCGCCTCACTACCGGTCAAGACAATCACCTGTTCGATCGCCTCATTGAAATCGACGCGCCCCTTGCGCGGCGGCGCCTTCCTGTACAGTGCACGAAGTTGGCTAATCACTTCGCCGCTGCGATGCGCATTGTTGACGATGGCCTCTAGTGAAGCTCGCACTTCCTCGAGAGCAGGCGGGCTCCTGCGGAGCCAGTTCAAGGCCGCGCCGGCGCTAATGGCAGCAGCGCTGATCGGTTGGCTGACCTCATGGGCGATCGATGAGGTGAGCTGGCCCATGGTTGCGACCCGGTTCGCGTGCGCCAGTTCAATCTGCATTTCCTGATAACGCCGCTCACTCTCGCGCGCTTCGGCTTCCGCCCGCTTGCGTTCTGTCAGATCGAGCACGAAGGAGATGCTTTGATCAGGGGATCCCGCCACCGCGGCTGAGCCGATGAGCACGGGAAGCCGGCTACCGTCCTTTCTGAAAAACTCCTTCTCGCGGGGTGCGAGCTCCCCCGACAGGCGAAGTTGATCGAGCCGCTGTGTGTCGTCCATTTCGTAGTCCGACGGCGTCATGTCCTTCCAGCTGACCGCTCCGGAGACCAGTTCCTCCCTGGAGTAGCCAGTCATGCTCAGGAAGGCCTCGTTGACGTAGCTGATGTTACCGGCTGCATCCCAGAACAGGATTCCGATGATGTTGGAATCGACGAGGCGTCGGATCCGGGCTTCGCGTTCCTGCAGGTCCCGGTAGAGCAGGGTATTCTCAAGCGAAATCGCCGCTTGCGCTGCCAGCATTTCCAGTACCGCGACACGGTCGGGAGTGAAAGCGTGGGTGGTCAGGCTATTCTCGAAATAGAGCAACCCGGTCAGCTTGGCCTGCTTGATCAATGGCAGGCAGAGGATCGATCTGGGATGCCGGCGATTCACATACTCGGCGTCGCAGAGCGGATCGGGCCGCGATGCGTCATCGATGATGACGGGCTTTTGCGTGCGAATGACATAGCGCAGCAGCGCCTCCGGACAATCGGGACCGGAGACGGGAGCCTCACGCATCGCGAGCGTGAACTCTTCGACGCTTGCCTGGGCCTCCGCCTCGATTCGGAAGTCGTCGTGGCGTGGCAGGATCAGCAGGCCGCGTTCCGCGCCGGCGTTTTGCAGCGCGATCTTCATCAATGACTCGATGAGTTTCGGCAACTCGATCTCGCTCGATACAGCCTGTGACGCCTTGACCACGGTCGTGACGTCCAGTTGCCGGACCGAGCCGCTCGCCTTCGCGGCGGTGCGATCGTCTTCCACCACTTGCAGTCGCGGGTAGAGCCGCTCGAGCTGCCTCACCTTGGCATCAGCGCCCCAACGGAGATATCCATAATGCGCGTCGCGCAGATAGGCATAAGCGATCTTCTCGAACCCTCGTGCGACATAGAACCGCCCGGCGAGTTCGTTGGCGATGGCCTCGTTGTGGACAAAGCCGTTCGCGTGCGCCGCGCCGATAGCCTGATCGTAACAGCGCATGGCATCGAGCTCACGTCCCGCGATACGCGCGATCTCAGCCTCGACGAGCGCGGCGCGATCGGCGAAATCTTCCGGGCAAATGCTCGCCCATTGCTGAAGCTGATTGTGGTGGGGTGCGATAGCTTCGAGACGTATGGCGCGCTCCTCGGCCGACGCTGAATCGGCGTGGGCTGCCCGCGCCAGGGCGGCATAGAAGTGCAGCTCCGCCCGCTCGAACAGCGCCTTCGACGTCCATAGCAGCCCTTCCGCCTTCGCTGCTGCCGCGATGGCAGCCGGATCGTCGGCAAGGACGCGCGCCTGCAGCTTGCGGATCCAGTACCAGTAGCCGGCATGCACCAGTTGCGGGTCGGCCTCCAGGCGACGTTCGAACGGCGCCTCGCTGAAATCGGCGTCGTCGAAGCTGCCGAATTTCGGCGTCAAGCCGCGCAGCGTCCGGACCAGCTGGAGCTGCCCGGCGATCCGGTCCACCGCGAGATCAACCCGCGCCCGCCGCGCGAACGCGATCCCGGCCTCGGCCTCCCGCTGCACCTCGGCGAGCGGATCGCCGCAGGCGAGAAGATGCGTCATGAGGTGGTGGCGGCTAAAGGCCGCATAGTTGAAGTCGCCCTCCTGTTGCGCTGCGTCGAAGGCTCGCCGCAGCAGCGGCCTCCCGGTCCGGATATGCCGTGTCCAGCTGCCGAAGCCGAGATAGACGCGCGATTTGAAGCGGTCCAATCCGTATCTTTCGACCAGGTCCAGGCCGAGCTGGGTGAAGCGGTAGCCTGCCTCGTAATCGCCGAAGTCGGGCCCAAGCACGGTGCCGAGCAAGATATAGGCGAGACACGACGCATCGGAATTGCCGAACTCCAGGCTCAAATTCGTCATGCGCGCAATGATGAGACGACGCAGGTTCTCGTCGATGAACCAGGCGGGCGACACCAGCACGGTGAGGACGTCCATAGTGCCGCGCGCGATCGGGTCGGTCATCCGGGGCAGATCCAGCAGCGCCTCGACCTTGCGCTCGCCGATGTGCTGCCACATCCGCTCATATTCCTGCGCGACTTCCTGCGACGTTGGCTGCGCCGGCCATGCGATGCCCACACGGCGCAGATAGGCGAGGCCGATTTCGACGTCGCGGTCGTTTGGTTCCATCTGCAGTCGCGTGACGGCGGCCAGGTCGGGAAGGGTAGCGGCGCGGCCCGCCAGTTCGGCGAGGCGGGCTTTCGCGGCGGCGTGCTCGCCGGTCAAGAATTCGCACTCCGCACGTTGCGAGGCCAGCGCGAAGCTAAGCGTGTAAGTCCGCTCCCAACGGTCTTCGGCCAGCATCGCCTCACCGGCGCTGAAGTGGGCGAGCGCCATGGCGAAGGCCGTTGCCGCCTTGGCGCGCCGGCCGGCCACCAGGTTCAGCTCGGCCAATTTCTCCCGCTCCTTCGCATCGGTGATCAAGGCTGCACCGCGATTGAGCTGGCTCACGATTTCAAAGACATTTTCCTCGATCGCCTCCGGTGCGGTCCGCGCTTCGAGCAGCCGGCCGATCCGCAGATGGGCCGCGGGCCGTTCGTCCTCGGGGATCAGCGCGTAAGCCGCCTCCTGGAAGCGGTCGTGGACGAACCGATAGGCGCCGGCGTGGGGCTCGACCAGTTCCTGACGAACCGAGGGCCACAGGGCGGCGTGGACCTGCCCCTCGGGAATGCCGAGCACGATCGACAGCATCGACGTCTCGGCGATGTTTCCGAAACAGGCCATCTGCTGCAGGGCGGTCCGTGTCGCGGCCGGCAGGCGCGCGAGCTTCCCGAGCATGAGGTCGACGACGTTATCGGTGTATCGCTTGGCATGAATGCGATCGAGGTCCCAGGACCAGCGTGCCGCGTCGTGGTCGAAGGCGAGCAGTCCTTCTTCGGCCAGCGAGAACATGAACTGAATGGCGAAAAATGGATTGCCGCCGGTCTTCTCGAGCACCATCAGCGTGAACGGTGCCGCCTGCTCCGGCTCGCAGCGAAGCGCGTCTGCGAGCAACTGCCCGAGGTGCTCGCGGCCGAGCGGCGCAAGCGTGATCTGCGTGACCATTCCGCCCGCCGTCCTGATGACGTCGAGCATACGCGTCAGGGGATGAGCGGCATTGACCTCGTTGTCCCGATAGGCACCGATCAACATCAGGTGCCTCAGATCCGACCGCGTCAAAAGATCCTCGAGCAGGTCGAGTGTCGCGGCATCGAGCCATTGGAGATCGTCGAGGAACAGCACCAGCGGATGCTCGGGGCGGGCGAAGACGCCGATGAACCGCTTCAGCACCTCCTGAAATCGGCCTTGCGCCTGCTGCGGTGGAAGCTCCGGAGCCGGCGGCTGTTTGCCGATAATCAGCTCGAGCTCGGGGATCAGGTCGACCATCAGCTGTGCATTGGGGCCGAGCGCCTCCACAAAGGCGCGGTGCCACCCGCCTAGCTCAGCATCGCTTTTACCAAGCAGCGGTCGAACGAGACTCTGGAACGCCTGTGCCAGCGTCGCGTAGGGGACATCGCGCTTGTGCTGGTCGAATTTGCCTGATGCGAACAGGCCGCGTGAGGGAACCTGCACCTTGTGCAGTTCATTGACGACCGAGGATTTTCCGATGCCAGAATATCCCGAGACCAGCACCAATTCCGGCACGCCGCTTTCGCCGATGCGGCCGAAGGAGGCGAGCAGGGTCTCGACCTGGTGCGACCTCCCGTACAGTTTCTCGGAGATCAGCAGCCGGTCGGGCGCGTCGTGCTGCCCGAGCGGGAAATCATCGATGCGGCGCTGACGCTCCCATTCAGCGAGACAGCGCTGCAGGTCTCGCTCGGCGCCGGCCGCAGTTTGATATCGCTCCTCCGCCATCTTGGCGAGCAGCTTCATGACGATCCGCGACACTGCGGGCGGGACGTCTGCCAATCTGTCGCTTGGCGGTGTTGGCTTTCTGGCGATATGGCAGTGCACCCACTCCATCGGATCGGTCGCGGCGAAGGGGAGGGAGCCGGTGAGCATCTGATAGAGCGTGACCCCGAGCGAGTACAGGTCGCTGCGGGAGTCGATCGACCGGTTCATGCGCCCGGTCTGCTCGGGCGCCATATAGGCCAGCGTGCCGGCGATGGATTCAGGAGGTGCTGAAGATTGTCGCTCGCGCGGCCGACGCGAGGCAAAGCCAAAGCCGGTGAGCCGCACGTTCTTTTTGGTGCGATTCACCAGGATGTGGGCTGGTTTGATATCCTTGTGCACGAGACCGTGCTGATGGACCTTGCCCAATGCTGCTGCAATTTGAACAGCTATGGACAGGAAGTCCCCCATCTCCATGGGCGCGTCCAACAGCCTGGTGAGCGGCTCGCCGCCGAAATCCTCAAGAACAAGAATGGTCCGGCCATCCCTTAGAAGTTCCAGTGGCTTCGCTGCCCACGCGCCGTCCAGCTCGTTCATCAACCCGAACTCATGAGCGAGGCGATCGAGGCTCTGCGGACTTGGATGCTCAGCTGTCGGGAGAACGGCCAGCACGGTCTTCGGCTCACCATCGATGCCGTCACGAGAGGCACGGCACAGCAGAATTCCTTCGTCGTCACACAGGACCTGCAGACCATGGGCCCAGCCTGCGCCCAAAATCGAAGGAAGGATCATCTCGGTAAACCATGCGTGCCGACCCGAGCCGAGGGAGACCCGTTCGCTGCTTCGCACTCCCCCTTAACGCGGCTTCATTGCGGTGATGCGCCGTCAGCAGATCTCTCTATTAGCGCGTGCTGGCTAGGAAATACCGGAGGAGCGCGCAAATCCGTGAAACTACGGACCTGCCCCTCACGCCTTTGTTTCGGCGCCCGGTTCAATTGGCCGTGCTGCCGGGCGCATTCAAAAATTATCACTTGGCTCAATTTCGTCAACTTGCGACGTCCCGAGCCAAATTGAGCCAGTGGATGCTCATTGGTTCGCACGAGCCACCTAAGAATGAGGGCATTATCTGACCTGTCAGGCTGCTTCACCTTCCGACCTCGTCATCGATGTTTCGCCCCAGATGACGAGCTGACCCGTCTCGTCGCGCGTGAAAGCCTGGTCGGACGGCACGAACGTCGTCGTTGTGGGTTCTTCGACGAGTGCGGGGCCCGGAATCAACGATCCGATCGGAAGCCGGTTTCGATCATAAACGCTGCAAGCGACCCAACCGTTTTCCCTTGCAAGGAAAACCAAGCGTCGGCCCTTGAGGGCGTTCTCAAGCGTGTTGCGCTCGTCGCTCTGGATATTCGGCAGGCCGATCACTTCGCTAAGCACCTCGGTCTGCAAATGAAGCATCGTGATCTCGACTGTTGCCGTCATTATCGCAAACGAAAATGCCTTCTGATGGGCGGTATGGAAGTCGGATAACAATTCCCTGGTGGTACCGCCGGAAATAGCCACGGAGACGCTGTGCTCCTGACCGCGATATCGCATCTCGGCACGGCGATGGAATTTCAATCTCGCTGTGTCGGTCCCGGCGAAATATTCGGTGGCCTCCTGTTCGAGCTCCGCAAACAATTGCGAGATCGAATTCATTTCGCCCTCGCTGACCGGTTTCAGCACCGTACGCCTGATATCGGCGCGCGGCCTCGCGGCAAGCATCCCCCAGGCCGAAAAAATACCGGGATGCGTGGGAATCACGGTCCGCTTGACGTTCAGTTCTCGCCCGAGGCTGGCAGCCAGCAACGGTCCCGCGCCTCCGGACACGATCAACACGAGGTCGCGCGGATCGTGCCCCCGCTGTATCGTGATCAACTTCAGCGCGTTGCTCATGGATTCCTCGGCCACCCTGACGATCGCCAG
Source organism: Bradyrhizobium jicamae (assembly GCF_018130695.1). Taxonomy (GTDB): domain Bacteria; phylum Pseudomonadota; class Alphaproteobacteria; order Rhizobiales; family Xanthobacteraceae; genus Bradyrhizobium; species Bradyrhizobium jicamae_B. The sequence continues at coordinate 45,598 of NZ_JAFCJX010000004.1, forward strand.
CGCGGCCTGTTCGACGGAGAGCTTCATCGGCAGGGAAACACGGGCGATCGCCGCACGCGCCCGATCGACATCGAGCGGCATGCGGCCGTCGGCGAAGGTGAGCGGGTCCAGAATTCCGAGGGTGAGCTTGGCATCCGTCACCGTCGGGTCGACGCCACCTCTGCCGTAACAGGCTGGCCCTGGGTTGGATCCCGCACTCTGAGGGCCGACCCGCAGCCTGCCGCTCGGGTCAAGCCAGGCCAGCGAGCCCCCGCCGGCGCCAACCTCTACGATATCAACGACCGGGACTTGAATCGTGTAACCAGGTGAGCTTCGTGTCTTCTCGAGGCGATATTCTGCGTCGACCTTCGGCTGTCCCGCCTTGATCAGGGAGCATTTCGCGGTCGTGCCGCCGACGTCCAGGTACAGAACGTCGGTTTCGCCGATTTCCGATCCAATGCGCGCCGCGCCAGCCACGCCGCCGGAGGGGCCGGATTCGACCAGCGTGAGGGGAGCTGTTACCGCCTGCTCGAAGCTTGCGATGCCGCCGTTCGATTGCATCGCATAGTAGGCGCAACTGATCCTCTTCCTGTGCAGTGCGGCGTCGAGATTGTCGAAATAATTTCTGATGATGGGCTGAACATAGGCATTGAGCGCGACCGTGTTCGATCGCTCGTATTCGCGCCATTGCCGTGAAATTTCGTGACTCGCACAAACCGATATCCCACGCAGCTCCTTGCGCAGCAGTTCCGCGCATTGCTGCTCGTGAGCTGGATTCGCGTAGCTGTGAAGAAAGATGATCGCGACGGCGACAACGTGCTGCTCGCGGCATTGCCGGGCGCAGCGCGCGACGTCTTCCTCGTCCAGGGCGTGCAGGACCTGGCCCGAAGCGCTCATGCGTTCTCTCACCTCGAACCGCAGGTGACGCGGTACGAAGGGTGCCGGAGTCCTGGTGCGCAAATTATACAGATCGGGTCGGTTGCCCCTGCCGATCTCAAGCACGTCACGGAAACCAGCCGTCGTAACCAGCGCGGTCTTGACGCCTTTGCGCTCGGTTATGGCGTTGATGACGGTGGTGCCGCCATGCACGAAGAAGCCGATGTCATCGACGCCCAATCCGGATTGCTCGGCCATGGCGATCGCGTCGAGTACCCCGACCGACTGGTCATCGACGGTTGTCAGGCTTTTCGAGAAGACGACGGCGCCGCTGGTGTCATCATATGCAATCAGGTCGGTAAAGGTGCCGCCGACATCCGTGGCAACGCGAATCATGCAGATGCACTCCTGGTAAGCGCTATTGTTGTCTTCCGTAAATGCGCTGTGCATCCTCTCGGGAGATCAGCCCGCTCTCGATATCGGCGGTCACTGCTGCGGGGGCCCGGTCCGAGGGCGCTCCCCAACCGCCGCCGCCGCCTGTCACGATCTTGACACGGTCGCCTCGGGCAACCGGCCTCGCCGGCGATCGACCGAGCTTCAACGCGTTCCCATCGGCCTTCACGATTTCAAGGTAGTTGACCGATCCGCACTCGCCGCCATCCATCGGCCAAGGCGGCGTGATCGTCCGTCCAAAACCGCAATAGACCTCGGCGCGCTCGGCCAGCACCCGGTACTCCCTTACCAAACCATATCCGCCACGAAATCGACCGGCACCGACGCCGCCCTCGACATTGAGGCCGTAGCGCTCGACCAGCAGCGGAAACTTGGCTTCGATGAGTTCGATGGAATAGTTGTAGGTATCGCCGTCGGTCAGCGCGATCAGCGCATTGGCGCCATCGCCGTCGTGACAGGCGCCCCAGCCGCCATGCTCGGGTTCGATATGGACGAACAACTCGCCGGCTTCGTCATGTCCGGCGATGTAGGTGACGCAGAGGCTGGTATAGGAGCCGGCAGAAAATCGTTCGGGCAAGATCGGCGCCAGCGCCTTCCAGACCAGCTCGGAGGCATGCACCGACCCTTCATAGTACCAGCCAGTGGGAGACGGCCGCTCGGCGGTAAAGAGCGTGCCTTGCGGGGCCAGGATCGACAGTGGGCGAAACCAGCCCTCGTTCGAGGGCTCGTAGGGTGCGACCAGGGCTTTGAAGACGGTCTTCACTGCGGAGTGCAGCGCGCCGCGGGCGCAATTGATCGGACCAGCGCACGCCGGGGGACAACCGGTGAAGTCGACCTCGATGCTGTCGCCGGCGATACGAACCGCAACCCTGACTTCGATGGGAAGCGGATTGACGCCGTCGCCATCGATCACGTCGGTGGCGATGTACTCGCCATCCGGCAGCGACCGGATGATTTCACTGGCTCGGTTCTCGGAGTCTCGCAGCAGTTGATCAAACGAAGCGAGCAGCGTGTCGGCACCGTATCGGCCGACCACCTCCTGCAGCCGCAGATCGGCGATTCGAACGGTCGCGAGTTGGGCATGGAGGTCGCCGATGGCCATGTCGGGAAGCCGGACGTTCTCGCGGATGATTTCCACGATGCTTTCGACCAATTCATCCCTTTCGGCGATCTTCACGCAGGGCAGCCGCAGTCCTTCCTGAAAGATGGAGGTCGCATCGGGCGGCAGGCTTCCCGGAATTGCGCCGCCGACGTCCAGCCAATGCGCGACATTGATGGCAAACGCGATCAGTCGGTCTTCGGCGAACACCGGGCGTACGATCGCGAAATCACAGGCATGCGTGCCGCCGCGGAAAGGGTCGTTGGTGACGATGACATCGCCTGGAAAAATCGACGTGCCGAACCGGTCGATGACGCTCCGGATCTGTGCGCCGAACGTTCCGGTAAACAGTGTGATTCCGTTGGTCTGGGCGATGAGCTCGCCGTGCGCATTGCAGATGCCGCATGCGAAATCCAGCACCTCGTAGATCACGGGGCTCATGCTGGTCTTGGTCATCACGATTGCCATTTCGTCGACGACGGACAGCAGCTTGCCCTGGATGATTTCGTGGGTGACTGGATCGAACGACGCGGCGGGCTTGATGGTTTCAATGGCCAAAATGCGTCACTTTCAATTCTGTGCAGCCGTGCCGTGCGGTCGCACCAGATTGTCGGCCCAGGCCTCGGCGATGTGAGGGAGGCTGAGCGCGCCCTTGCGGTCGAGCAGCAGTTCGAGCACCCGCGGCGGCGTCAACGGCAGTTCCTGGACACGCTTTCCGGTCGCGTTGGCCACGGCGCAGGCGATGGCCGCGCCGACGTTCAGGATCGGCACCTCGCCGGCACCCTTGGTGCCGAGCGGGCCGATCGATGGTGCGCCTTCGTAGAGGCTGATCTCGACCGGCACGACATCCAGCGCCAGCGGCACGCGGTAGGTCTCGAAGCCGGTCTGGCAGACCCGGCCGTCGGCGCCGATCGTGACTTCCTCGTGCAGGGCATAGCCGAGCCCTTGCACCACGCCGCCCTGGATCTGGCCCTGGATCGCGCGTGGATTGAGCGCGCGACCGACGTCCTGGACGACGCGATAGGCCAGCACCTCGACGTGGCCGGTCTCCGGATCGACTGCAACGTCGCAGTCGTGGACTGCGAAGACGGGGATGTCGATCGCGTCAATGAAGTGGCCGGCCACGCAGCCGGGCATCGCCGGCACGCCGGCGCCGGTGAAGGAGCCGGTGCCGGCGACCGGACCAAGCGTGGCCTGTGCGCGGGCTGCGACCTCGGCGACGGTGCGGCCCGAACCGGGCGCGCCAGCGATTTCGATCCGCCCTTCGCGCATCACGAGATCTTCCGGCGCTGCCTCGATCATGTCGGAGGCGACCTTCAGTAGCTTGGTCCTGACCTCCTGCGCGGCCGACAGGCTTGCGGCCCCGAGCGACACCGTGGTGCGGCCCCCGCCGACGCCGACATCGTAGCCGGCGGAGTCGGTATCGGCGGCGCGTACCACGACGTCGTCGGGCTTGAGGCCGAGCGTGCTCGCAACGATCTGGGGAAGGCTTTGCATCATCGAGCCGGAGCCGATCTCGACGCCCGATGTCACCAGCGTGGCCGTGCCGTCGGCATTCATGTTGACGGTCGCGGCCGAGGGGCCGACGAACACGAACCAGGTGCCGACTGTGGTGGCGCGGCCGAACAGCCGGCCATCGGCCAGTTTGCGGGGCGGCACGGCTGCATCGCGCAAGGTGTCCATCCGGTCGAGCATCGGGCCGAGCACATTGCCTTCAAACACCTGGCCGGTGGCGCCGAGATCGCCGTCGCCGAGCACGTTGCGGCGACGGAAGGCGAGCGGATCCATGCCGATCCGCGCTGCGATCTCGTCGGTGTGCCGCTCCAGCGCGAAGGTGCAATAGACACCATTGCAGCAGCGGAAAGCGCCGTTCGGCGCGGTATTGGTGTAGACGGCGCGCGTGACCAGCCGTGTCGTTCCGAGCCGGTAGTTTCCGCCGAGCGTGTGCGCGGTCATCGTGGTCAGGAAGATTTGCTCGCCGCCATAGGCGCCGCAATCCATCAGGACGACGGCTTCGCGCCCGACGATCTCGCCGTCGCGCGTCACCGCCGAGCGGATACGGATGTCGGCGTTCTCGCGGAACAGGCAGGTCAGCATCTCCTCCTCGCGCGAGTTGACCAGCCGCACCGGCTGGCCGCTGGCGCGGGCGAGAAGGGCGGCGAACGGCTCGATCGCGAGATCGAATTTGAGACCGAAGGCGCCGCCGACAGGCGGCACCGTCACGCGCACCTGCGATGGTGCCACACCGAGGATGCGCGCCGTCGCATTGCGGATGGTCCAGGGAACCTGGGTCGACGTCTCGATATGGAAGCGACCGTCCTCGTAGCTCGCCACCACTGCGCGCGGCTCGAAGGCGACATGGTTCTGGCGGCCGACGCGAAAGCTGCTCTCGACGATCTCGACGTCGGGTCGCGCGAAAGCGGCGTCGACGTCGCCCCGAACAACAGTTGCCTCCCAGGCGACGTTGCCTTCGCGTGCGCCACCTTCGAACAGCACCTCGTATTCGCGCCAATCGGGATGAACCAGAGGCGCGGACGGTGTGAGGGACTCTTCCATCGTGAGCACGGCCGGCAGTGGCGCGATCTCGACATCGATCGCCGCGAGCGCGGCCTGAGCCTGGGTCAGCGTGTCGGCGGCGACGGCTGCCAGCGGCTCGCCGTCGTAGCGGATCACGTCGCGCGCAAACAGCGGATGATCGGCGATGCCGATCCCGATCTTGCCGGGGGCATCGGCCGCGGTGACGATCGCGCGCACGCCGGGCATGCCTGCGGCACGCGACGTATCGAGGCGGACAATGCGGCCCGAGGCCACCTTGGCGCGCAGCACCGCGGCATGCAGCATTCCGGGCAGAAAGCGGTCCATGGTGTAGCGCGTGCGGCCGCGCAGCTTGTCGCGGGCATCGCGGCGGCGGAAATCCATGATGGCTGAGACGTCGGACATGGCAAGCCTCTATTTCTTCGCGAGCGCGGTCAGCGCGGCGTCGACGATGCGCTCATATCCGGTGCAACGGCAGATGTTGCCGCTCAACGCTGCACGGATGTCGTCACGTGTTGCGCTGGGCGCGGTTGTCAGAAGATGCGTGAGCGTCACCACCATGCCCGGGAAGCACATGCCGCACTGAACCGCATCACAGGCTTCGAGCGCTTGCTGGATCGTGTTCAGTGTGTTGCCGGCGCCGAGGCCTTCGACCGTTCTGATCTCGCAACCCTGGGCGAGCGCCGCCGGCATCAGGCAAGATGGGGTTGGCTTGCCGTCAATCAGCACCATGCAGGCGCCGCAGAAGCCTTCGCGACATACCGGCTTGGCGCCGGTGAGATGAAATTCCTCGCGCAGGATGTCGACCAGGGGCGTCGCAGGCTCGGACGCGGAGGTGCGGCGACTACCGTTGACGGTCAGGTTCAGGGTCATGGTCACCTCCTGCAATGTCGTTCAGGCGCCGAGAGCGGCGGCGGTCGCGCGCCTGACGAGACCGGGCAGCACGCTAGCGCGATACCAGGGAGGAACCTCGACGCTCTCGCGGCCGGTGAATTCACCTGCAAGACCGGCGGCGATATCCGCAGCCTTTGCGGGGTCGAGTACGCGCCCAAGCAGTTCAGTCTCGAGCCGCTCCCAGCGGCGTGCGACAGTCTCGACCGAACCGACCGCGATCCGCGCCTTTCGAACATGGGCGGTCGCATCGGCGTCCAAGGAGAGGCTGATGATGGCGACCGGATAATCTCCCGCTTTGCGCAGCGGCAGGCGTGCATGAGCGGTCTTGCACAGTGATCGCGGCACCACGATCTTGGTGAGCAGCCGGCCCAGGGCCAATGTCGATCGCTGCTTCAGGAATGCGTCGAGACTCATGCGTTCGTGGCCGTGCTTGCTTGCGATCTCGACTTGGGCGTCGAGACAGAGCAGGGCGGGCACGCAGTCCGCTGCGGAGAAATCAGATGCCGAGAGATTGCCGCCGATCGTTGCCATCGCACGGATTGCGGGGTTGGCAGAGGAGCCGGCGGCCGATGTGAGGACTGCGAGCTCAGGCAGGTCTGCCAAGGCTGAGGCAAGCGCGGCGTGCGTGACCGCGGCCCCGATCTCGATCGCATCGGCATCGATCCGGATCGCGCTCAGTTCGGGAATTGTCCCGATCGCGACGTAGCGGGCCTTGAGCTGTTGATGCCGGATCGGCGCGCGCATGATCCAGGTGCCGCCGGCAAAGGGAGCGCCGTCCGCGCCGTAGTCATTCAGCGCGTCGAGGGCCGTGGCCAACGACGGTGCCACATAGAACGTTCCGCTCGCGCCGCCTTTCGTGAGGGGTCCAGTTGTCATTGGCGTCGCTCCAGTCGCAGGCGATCGAGCAGCACGCCGATGATGACGATCGCGCCCAGAACGACCATCTGGATGTAGCCGTCGATACGGGTGAGATTCATGCCGTTGGAGAGGATGGTGACGAACAGGGCGCCGAGCACGGCGGTGCCGACACCACCTCGTCCGCCGGCGAGGCTGGTTCCGCCGACGACAGCGCCGGCGATCGCCTGAAGTGACAGGGAGCCGCCGAGGTTCGGTTCGCCCGATCCGGTGCGCGCCGTCATCATGATCGCGCCGAGTGCAGCGAGTGTCGAGCACAACACATAGGTCGCGATCAGGATCCGTTTGACCGGCAGGCCCGCGACTGCCGCCGCGCGCGGGTTGGTGCCGATGATGTACAGCGAGCGGCCGAACACCGTGCGGCCCAGCATCAGATGCAGCACGAGGCCAATGACGAGCGTGATGGAGATCGCGGCGGGGATGCCGAAAATACTGCCGCCGTAGAACAGCTGCGAGAACAATTCTGGCACACCTTGCACCGGCCGTCCGGCGGAGAGCGTGGTGGCGACGCCGATCGCGACGTTGTAGCTGCCAAGCGTGGCAACAAAGGGGTTGACGCCGAGCAGCGCGATGACCATGCCGTTGAACAGGCCGCAGGCAATGCCGAGGCCGAAGCCGGCGCCGAGCCCAGCGAGCAGCACGGTGGACGGATCATGGCCCGCGGCGGTGGCACCCGCCATGGCGAGCGCCGTGCCGACACTGACCATCGAGACGGCGGGGCCCAGCGCGAGGTCGAAGCCGCGGGTGAGGATCACCACGGTCTGCGCCATCGCAAACAGTGCGAGATAGCTGGTTTGCTGTGCGATGTTGAGCAGATTGCCCGGCGAGAGCACGCTGCGGTCGACAGCCGCAAAGCCGAGCAGGAGAGCAATCAGCGCGATCGGCAACACTGCGCGCCAGAGCCACTCGGTCGGAAACGACTTTTTGGGGATCGTGCTCTCTGACGTCATCGACAATTCCAGGTCAGACACGGGCCTTGCTCCGTCGGCTGAATTCGTCCAGCGCCACGGCGGCCACCATGATGATGCCGAGGAAGACCGGCTGCAGGCGGGAGTCGACATGCAGCAGGTTGAGCGCATTGCCTAGGATGGTGAGGAACAGCGCGCTGACTGCCACGATCTCGACGCGGCCGACGCCACCGCGCAAGGAGACCCCGCCGATCACGGCGGCGGCGATCGATTGCAGCATCATGCGGTCGCCGCCGAAACTCGCCTGGCCGGAGCCGACCTGTGCGGTGAGCAGGATGCCGGTCAGGGCGGCCAGCACGCTTGAGATCACATAGGTACCGACGATGTGGCGCTGGATCGAGACGCCTGAGACCACGGCGGCATCGACATTGCCGCCGATCGCATAGACGTAACGACCGAACAGCGTGCGCCGCTGCACGAACATCATCACGGCAATGACGGCAAGCGCGGCATAGACCGCTGTCGGCAGGCCGAACAACTGCGCGCGGCCAAATCCTTTCACGAAGACATCCGGCATGCCGTAGACCGGGATGCCGCTCGTGATCATCAGACCGACGCCCGCGGTTGCCGACATCGTGCCGAGGGTCACCACAAAGCCTGAGACCTTGAGCTTCGCGACGCAGAAGCCGTTGATGAGCCCCACCACCAGTCCGGAGCCGAGGCCTGCGGCAACGCCGCTTGCGATGATCAATGCGGTGTTGCCGGGGAATGCCGCCGCGGTCGCTGCCATCGTCTTGGCGGTCACCACACTCGCCAGCGCGACGACTGCGCCGACCGAGAGGTCAAAGCCGCCCGCGACGATCACCAGCGCCTGACCGCAGGCGACGATCGCCAGCAGCGAGGCGTTGCGCAGGATGTTGAGGATGTTGATGAGGCCGTAGAACTGGGGATCGACCGCCGACATGCCGACGACGAGGGCGACCAGCAGTGCCGGCAGGAATCCGATCCGGCCTACGATCGAGCGAAGGCTGATTGATCCGCGAGGCGCACCGACGGTCACGATCGTGCTCATGCGACCTCCGCCACGAGATGCTCCCGGAAAAAGCTCGCCAGCACGTTCTGCTCGGTCTTCTCGGCGTCTGCGAGTTCGGCGGCGATACGGCCGTGGTGCATGACGTAGAGCCGCTTCGACAGCGCCAACACCTCCGGCAGCTCCGAAGACACCACGATCACCGCGGCGCCGGCTTCGACCAGACGCTTCATGAATTCATAGACCTCGAGCTTGGCGCCGACGTCGATCCCGACGCTGGGCTCGTCGAACAGGAACACCGTGAGCTCACGTGTCAGCGCGCGGCCGAGCATCACCTTCTGGCGGTTGCCGCCGGACAGCGCGCCTGCGGTCCGCTCGATGTTTGGCGGCCTGAGCTGTAACGCCTCCATGACGCCCTGGATCTTGATACGCTCCGCGGCCTGCCGCAGCACGCCGAAGCGCGCGAAGGCCGGCAGGTCGAGCACGGTCATCGAGGCGTTCTCGCGGATCGGGCGCGACAACGCGAGACCTTCGGCGACCCGGTTGGCAGGGAAGTAGGCGATGCCATGCTTCAGGCTGCGCCGGGGCGCCGGGAATTCATAAGGCAGGCCGTCGATCCGGACCATGCCGGAGACGATCGGCTCGATCCCGTAGATGGCGCGGATCAGCTCGGACTTGCCGCAGCCGACGAGGCCGGCGATCCCGGTGATCTCGCCGGCACGGGCGTGAAAGTTGACGTCGCGCACGCTGCCGTCTGCCAGTGTCAGGTTCTCGACGTCAACCATGACCTTGTCCGGCTTGTGCATGATCGTCGGATACAGCAGGTCGATCTTGCGGCCGGTCATCAGCTCGACCAACTCACCGTCGGTCGAGGTCGCGGCGTCGAGGGTGCGGATGTGGCGACCGTCGCGCAGAATGGTCACGCGATCGGCGAGCGCGCGGATCTCGCGCATGCGGTGCGAGACGTAGATCAGGCCGACATCCTGGTTCTTCAGCCGGGCGATCAGCTCGAACAACCGGCCGGTCTCGCGCTCGGTCAGCGATGCCGTCGGCTCGTCGAGGATCAGCAGGCGCACGCGGCCGAGCAGGGCCTTGGCGATCTCCGCCATCTGCTGATGCGCACGCGAGAGGTCGTCGACCCGCTGGGACGGATCAAGGTCGAAGCCGAGCTCATCGATCAACGCCGTCGCGCGCTTGCGCATCTCGCGCGCATGCAATACGCCGCCGCTTGTGACTTCGCGGCCGAGGAACAGGTTCTCTTCCACCGTGAGACTCGGCACCAGCGAGAATTCCTGGAACACCGGACTGATGCCGATCGCGCGCGCCCGCTGCGGTGTGAGGTGACGGACTTCCTCGCCGCCGAAATGCATCGTGCCTTCGTCGGACGCAAACGTCCCTGACACCACGTTGATCAGGGTCGATTTGCCGGCGCCGTTCTCACCGAACAGCACATGCAGCTCACCCGCGTGGACATCGAGATCAACCCGGTCGAGCGCACGGATTCCTGTGAATCGCTTGGAGATGCCGCGCAAGGCGAGCAAGGGGCCGGCCGGCGTCTGGTCGGTGGCGACGTCCATCTGGTCTCCAAGGGCGTTCAACAAGGAAGAGGCGGGAGTGCAGGTCTCCCGCCTCGATGATGGGCGATTACTTGGCCTTGACCGAATAGACCGGCTTCCAGCTGCCAGGCGCCAGCACAAGGTCCATCTGCAGTTTCGGCACGGTGGTCTTGTCGACGGCGGAGGCCAACGGCTGGGCGAGGCTCATCACCGGCTTCTTCTCGATCAGGCGCACGGCCTGGTCGACCGAGACGGCGCCTTCGCCGACCGGATACTGGGTCGCGAAGGCAAGCACGTCGCCGCGGTTCAGCGCGTCGAGCATCGCCTGGTTCTCGTAGGAGGACATGATCTTCATGTCGCTGCGACCGGCCTCGGCGACTGCGCCGATTGCGGCTTCTGCGGTTGGGGCGGTGCCCCAGATCACGTTCATGCTGGGATAGGCCTGCAGCGCGTCCTGGATCAGCTGCAGCTGCACGGCGACGCCGGAGTCGCCGAACTTCTCGGCCAGCACCTTGGCGTTGGGATTCTTCGCCACCGCCTTCTTGAAGCCCTCGTTGAAGGATTCCGCCCAGCCCGAGCCGGCGGGGCCAGGGAAGGTGACAATGTTGAGCTTATCGCCGGGCTTGGCCTGTGCGAGCAGACCGTCGCCGGTGACTTCGCCCATCGCCACGAAGTCGACATAGATCGCGGCGGGTAGGGCATTTGGCGGCAACGGGTTGGCGACGCCGACCACCGGCACGCCCTTGGCCTTGGCTTCCTCGAACTTCTTGCTGAGACCGGCGCCGGAAATGGCACCGACGATGATCGCGTCGGGGCTGCTCGCCATGCAGTCATCGAACTGCGAAAGCTGCTTGGGCAGGTTCTCGTAGCCGCCGGCTTCGTAGAGCGTCATGTTGACGTTCATTGCCTCGGCCTGCTTGACGATGCCATAGGCAACCGCGACCCAGAAACTGTCCTTCATGTGCGGAAACAGCACGCAGAGCTTGTAGGGCTTCTCCGCCTTGGTCAAAGCCGTGTACTCGGCCGGCTTCGGCGTACCGGAGGAGGCGTCGTACACCTTCATGGGGAACCACGGCGTCTCGGCCGCAGCGGGCGTCATTGCGGCGAAGGCGAGGCCTGCGGCGATGCCGAGGGTGGAGCAGATCGGCCGAAGCCGCTCGATGGAAAGGCACGTCGTACGGGTCATAGCTCTATCCTCATGGTTCGGATGAAGGGTGAGGGCCGACGGCTTCGGTTCCTCTGTTGCATGCAAGCGCCGCGCCGCCCGTGGGCGACGCGGTTGCCGATGGGCATCAGCCGGTCGTCCACTTCGCGACCGAACGCCGCTCGAAAGTTTCGCGGAACTGGCGTGTGGATTCCGGGAGGAGGGCGCCGTTACCCCAGTCGAGGATCACAGCGTGCTGGCGGATGACGTCGAGGGCATCGATCTCGCCGCTACGGAAGCGCTGCGCGATGAGCTCCGGATCGAGCCGGACCTTGGCGATCCGCTCCGCCCTGATTTTGGCGCGTAGAGCATCGGTTGCGGCCTTGTCCACCTCGTACTCGCAGAGCTCGGCGTCGATGATCTGGACGACAACCCCATAATCCTTCGCGGCGCGTTCGACCGAAACGTAATCGTCCTTGATGTCCTCGATCACGAGGCGGGGATCGCGCTCGAGCGGGTCACCGAAGCCGCCGCCGCCGGCGGTTGGCCGCGAGAAGATGTCGCCTTCACCGATCGGCACGTCGGAGAAGATCGAGCCCAGTCGTTCCTCGGTGGCTGCGCCGGCACGATGCAGCGTCAGCCCATGCGGCATGGACGGCAGCCCGCCCTCGATGCCCCACACCACGGCTCGTTCGCGATCGCAGATATAGGAAATCACCGTCTTCTCGGCTTGCAGCATGCGTGAGGTCTTCATCACGCCGGCGCCGCCGCGCCATTTGCCGGGGCCGGGCGAGTCCTTCAAGATCTCGCACTTGGTGGTCAGGATCGGATTGGCGCGCTCCTGGCCCTCGACCGGCTGCGACATCAGTCCGGTGCCGAAGCAGGCGGTGGTGACATTGCTGCCGTCCTTGCCGTTGCGGCCGCCCCAGCCGCCGGGCAGCCAGTCGTAGAACATGAAGATCGGCTTGTCGGCGCTGCGGCCGTCGAGGCCGCCTGTGAGCAGATATTCGAGATTGAAGGCGCAGGCGAGGGCGCGCTCGGGCATCAGCTTCGACCACATTTCGTAGATCGAGTTCATGATCTTCTCGAACGGCATCAGGAAGCCGGTGACTGCGATCGGCCATTTGGCATCGACGATCGAACCTTCGGGGGCGATGATCTCGAAGCAGCGGTAGAAGCCGGAATTGAGCGGCAGGTCGGGAAAGAAGGTCTTCATGCCGGCCGCGACGGCGGAGAAGGTTGCGCCGAAGGCCGAGTTGTAGATCGAGCCGATGGTCGGATGGCTGCCGGTGAAGTCGTAGATCGCCTTGTCGCCCTTGATGGTCATCTTGATGCGGATCGGGATCATGCCTTCGCCGCCGGCCGGGTCGCGATCGATGAAGTCAACCGTCTCCCATTCGCCGTCGGGCAGCGCAGCGATCCGCTGGCGCGCTGAGCGTTCGACATAGTCCTGCACAGCCGCTAGGCCAGTCTCGACCGTGTCGCGGCCATACTTGTTGACGAGGCGCAGGATCTCGCGCCCGCACACGGCCGTGGCCTCGGCCTGTGCCTGGATATCACCGATGATGGAGGCAGGATCCCGGGTGTTGGACGCGATCAGATGCGCGACGTCCTTGCAGAAACGGCCCTTGTCGAACAGCCGGATCGGCGTGATGCGGAGGCCTTCGCGGAACATGTCGCGTGCTGCGACGTCGAATGAGCCGGGAACGCTGCCGCCCATGTCCGACCAGTGACCGTTGGACTGGCTGAAGGCGATGATCTTGCCGTCGGCGAAAATCGGCCGGATCAGCCGTACGTCGGAGAAATGCGTGCCGCCGGCATAGGGATCGTTGATCGCGAACACGTCGCCTTCGTGCATGTCGCCCTCGAAGTGGCGCATGACGTCCTGACAGGTGAAGTGCAGCGTGCCGACATGGACCGCGATGTCCTGATTGCCCTGGGCTGCGCATTCGCCCTTGGCGTCATGCAGGGCGCTGGAGAAATCGCGGTTGTAGATCACGAAGGAGTAGCAGGTGCGCAGCACCTGCTCGCCCATCTGGTCGACGCTGGTGATGAAGGAATTCTTCAAAACCTCGAAGGTCACGGGGTCGAGCGGGAGATCACCGGCCATGGTTCAGTCCTTCACGCGGATGATGATGTTGAGATATTTGTCGACCTCGGCGCTGGCGCCGGGCGGCACGACGGTGGTCGCGTCGACCTGCTCGACGATCGCCGGGCCCTGAAAGGAGAAGCCGCAGGGCAGGTCGTTGCGGGCATAGACGGGCGTATCGAGCCCATTGCCTTCGAACCAAACCCTGCGGCGGCTGACCGGCTCCGGGATCACGCCGGTCGGCTTGTGGACGGCGAACTCGGCTTTCGGCACGACGCCGATGGCTTTCAGGTTCAGCCGGAAGAAGCTCACGGGCGAGTCGTCGCGGCGGAAATTGTATTCGCGCTTGTGCTCGGCGTGGAAACTCTGCACCAGATCGGTGATCGCGCCGATCGGGCGCGGTGCTTGCACCGCGAGCGAGCGCCATTGACCGCGATACATCATGTCGATCGACCGCTGCAACACGATGTCGCCTTCTGCGACGCCCTCGTGGGTGAGCCGGGCCAGCGCTTCCTTCTCCAGCGCGACGAACTGCGCCTCGATGTCGGCGGAGTCGGCCTCGTCGGCGCCGACCATGCAGCTCTGCGAAAAGTCGTGCTGCATATCGACCAGCAGGCAGCCGAGCGCCGAGGTGACGCCGGGATTGGGCGGCACGATCACGACCGGGATCGCGAGCTCGCGCGCCACGTCGACGCCATGCAGGGCCCCGGCGCCGCCGAAAGCGACCAATGCGAAATCGCGCGGATCATAGCCGCGGCTGATCGAGATCAGGCGCACTGCATCCGACATGTTGGCGTTGGCCACCTTGACGATCGCGTCCGCCGCCTCATGCAGGCCGAGGCCGAACGGTTTTGCAACGCCATCCTCGACCGCCTGCCGGGCAAGCGCAGGATCGAGCTTGACCTTGCCGCCGGCGAGATCGGTGCCGAGCCGACCCAGCGTGACGTTGGCGTCGGTGTTGGTTGGCTGGGTGTTGCCGTTGCCGTAACAGGCTGGACCCGGAAAAGCGCCGGCCGATTGCGGGCCATTGCGCAGGGAGCCAGCCGGATCGGTCCAGGCCAACGATCCGCCGCCGGCACCGATGGTGAGCACCTCGATGGAGGCAAAGCGGATCGGATAACCGAACTCGATGCACCAGTCCTTGGTGATGCGCGAGTGGCCCTCATAGGCCAGCGAGACGTCGGTCGAGGTGCCGCCCATGTCGAGGCCGATCGAATTGGGATAGCCGCAGAGGCCGGCGATGTAGCGGCTGGCGATAGCGCCTGCGGCGATTCCGGAGCCGGCAAGGCGCGCGGCGAAATCCTTGACGCTGGCCGGCGTCATGACGCCGCCGCCGGTGTGCAGCAGCAGCAGATCGCGCGTGTAGCCTTCGTCTGCGAGGCGGTCGCCGAGCCGGCTGGTGTAGTTGACGACGACCGGACTCACTACGGCATTGGCGACGGTCGTCGAAAACCGCTCGTGCTCGAAGATTTCGGGCAGGACCTGCGAGGAGATCGAGACCGGGATGTCCGGCATTTCCTCGAGCAGGATGTCGCGCATCGCGCGCTCGTTCGCGCCGTTGAGATAGGCATTCATGAAGCAGACCGCGATCGCAGCAACGCCACGGCGCTTGAGGATACGTGCGACATTGCGTGCGGCCTCGAAGTCGAGCGGCTGGATCACCTGGCCGCTCGCATCGACGCGTTCGGGCACGGTGAGCCGGTCGCGCCGCGGCACGTAGGGCCGGACCACGTCCTTGTAGGTGTCCCAGAGGTCTTCCTTGTTGGCGCGGCGGATCTCGATGACGTCGCGAAAACCTTCGGTGCTGACGACGGCGGTGCGGGGCAGGCGGCGGGTGATCAGCGCGTTGGTCGCAACCGTGGTGCCGTGCGAGAACAGCGCCACCTTGGACAGGTCGATGCCGGCCTTGGACACACCGCCCATGATCCCCTCGATGGGGTCGCGGGTGGAGGAGGTCTTCTCGATGCGAATGAGGCCGGTGGCCTCATCCATGATGCAGATGTCGGTGAAGGTGCCGCCGACGTCAACGGCCACGCGAAGGTTCTGCACGATGGGCCTTCCTTTCCAGCATTCTTTTGCCGACCGTTGTTGGGCGAGCGCGCAGGCTCATCCGGACAGCTGGTCCGGAGCCGCGCGCCGCCGTTCGACCGGCGGATGTCGAAGATGTCGGAAGGATGATAGGCAGATCGTCAGCGACACTCTTGTCGCTGAGCGCAAGACAATTTGTGCCAGAGAGCACGACGGCTCAAACGCGCCGGCTCAGTTGACCGCGACCGAATGGGGCAGGTTCACGAATTGGGTGTGCGCGATGCCGCGCGTGCCTCGCTCGGTGAGCAGCCGAAACGGCCGCGATAGTTCCGGCTGAACTGTGCCTGATCGCCAAAGCCGCATTGATAGGCGATCTCCGAGATGCTCTTGCGGCAGTTCGGATCGCGCAGCATGGCGTCACACATCAGCAGGCGCTGATTGCGGATATAGGCGCTCACGGTGACGCCCTCGCGCTCGAAGATCTGGTGCAGGTAGCGCAGTGAAATGCCGCAGCCGTCGGCCACCATTTGCGGCGTGAGCCGCATGTCGTCGATGTGCGTGCGGATGAACTGCTCGCAGCGATGCAGATGAGCATTGCGAACGGTGGACGAGTGGCCGGCCAGCACGCGCTCATCCGACTCCACCGCCATCGCCAGCAGATCGATCAAATGCTTGCCCATCATGGTGCGGGCGGTCTCGTCCATTTCCCCGATCCGCTCGCCGGCAAGGCGCAGCGTCTCGACGAACAGCGCGCCGACGCTGCGGCTGGCATCGAACTGCAACGTCGCCAGTCGTTCGGGGCGGGAGATTCGGCCGCGCAACACCGCGCTCGGGATCTTCAGCACCCACAGCGCGGCCGGATCGCAATGGCTGAACTCATAGGGCAGATGGCTGCGCTCGATCAGGAAGGCGCCCGGCTTGCAGCGGATGTCCTTGCCGTCCTGCTCGAAGCGGATTTCGGCGAGCTCCGGCACCGTGATCAGGAAGCTCTCCTCACGCTCATTGAGGAGGTGGCGTTCATGCCGCTTGTAGAGCAGGCCGTCCGAGACGTTGCGGGAGATCGACACCGGGCCGAGCGACCAGGCGCCCAGATTGCCGCGGAAGTCGTGGCCGCCAAGAAAGCGGAGGTCGAGCGAATAGTAGATGTCGGAGACGACCTGCTGCCAGAACTGGCGGCGTTGGTGGGCGGGAATGTCGTTGGTCGCGAAAGTGGTCTGCATCTTGCGCTCCGTCACTGCCGTCGACTGCTGCACTCCAGTTGCCGTCATCATCAGCTTCGCGAGGACGTCAGGATGACGTCAAGTCCAATAGAAGGGAAAGCTGATATTTTAGGCCGGGTTTGCCCAATTTCGATGAGGGGCAACCGCAAGGTGGACACTGCGGTCGTCGACAACTTCCCAGACGAATCCGGCGGGTTGTCGACGACCAGAGCAGGTCAATGTTCAGACCAGGGAACTGCGCAGCTTCGCCAGCAATCCGGCGCGATCGTGACGGGCTGCAAGCGCTTCGTCCATTCCGACCTTGACGAACCTGACCGGCATGTTCGGCTGCAACTGACCGATCAGATCCATGTCGGCGGCGATCACGGTGCCGACCATGAAATAGCCGCCACCCGAGACGGCGTCACGGTGCAGCACGATCGGCTCGGTGCCTCCGGGCACCTGGATCGAGCCATAGGGATAGCAGGCATCAGTGATGTTGGAGGGATCGGAACCGGCGCCGAACGGCGGTTCGCGCGGCACGAACTCCAGCGGCTTGCCGCCCCTGAAGCGATAGCCGATCCGGTCGGCCTCGGGCGCGACTTTCCAGGTGTCGGAGAAGAAGCCATTGCCGGCCTGCTCTGTGATGCGATGCCAGTAGAGGCCCGGCATCGCGCGCAACTCGGTGGGCATTCCCGCCGGCAGGCCGCGCAACTCCTTGGCGATCGTGCGGCCTTCGCTGACCGATGCCGAGCTCGTGCCAACCGGTAACTCATCGCCAGCTTCGAGCTTGCGGCCCTTGAAGCCGCCGAGCGCTCCGAGCGCGTAGGTCGAGCGCGAGCCGAGCACCAGCGGCACGTCGATGCCACCGGAGACGGCGATGTAGGCGCGCGCGCCCTGCTTCAGGAAATCGAAGGAGAGTTTCTGGCCGCGCTTCACCTGAAAACTGGTCCAGGTCTCGCGTGGCGTGCCGTCGAGCTTTGGCGGCAATTCGGCCCCCGTCACGGCAACCATGGCGTCGTCGGTGAATTCAAGCTCGGGTCCCATGAAGACGGCCTCGAGCACGGCGGCGCCTTCCTCATTGCCGACGAGCAGATTGGCGGCCGCGAGCGCATGGCGATCCATGCCGCCGGAAAGGGGAATGCCGATATGGTAATAGCCGGGACGGCCAAGATCCTGCACGGTGGTTGCAAGACCCGGCTTCAAAACCTTAATGGCCATGGAGAACCCCCTCGAGCTTGCGATTGTAGCCGTCGATGTCGCGATTGAACTCGGTCAGCGAGAACGCGACGTCGCGGATGGTTGGCGCGAAGCGGCCGGCATCGACGTCGGCCACTGCTGCGTCATAGGCGGCACGGTCGATCGGCTTCCACTTCACGATGTCGCCTGGTCTGAACAGGCACATGAAGTCGCGGAGGTAGCTGATCTCCTGGTTCGGATCGTAGATCGGCATCGGCGTGATACCGAACATCTGGTAGCCGCCGGCACCACGCACCGAATAGATGCAGCCGAAGCAGCCGCCATGCCCGACGGTAAGCTTGGGCGTATCCGTGCGAGGACGCAGGTATTTGGGCGCCTGAATTTGCCGCTGGCGCTCGACCATCTGATAGAGAAAGGGCAGGCCGGCGACGAAGCCGACCATCGAGACGAACCAGGGTGCGCTTGAATGCGCCTTGATGAAGCCGTCAATGCCGTCGAGATTGTTGATGCGCGCTGCGTATTCGATGTCCGTGCCATTGGGGTCCTGGTGGCGCTCGCGGAAGCGCATCAGCGTCTCATGCGTCCAGGGATCGTTGTAGAGCACGGGGATTTCGATGATCCGCGTCTTGATCACCGGCTCGGACTTCTCGGTCGCCGTGTCGAGTCGCTTCAGCTCGGCGAGGAGATCATCGGGCTTGATCTGATCGGGGTCGAACTTGACCTGATAGGACGCGTTGGCCGGACATATCTCGGTCACGCCCTTGATCTTGGCGTCGCGCACCGCGTTGGTGATGAAGAGGCTCTTGAAGAAAGCCTCGAGCGACATGGAATCATCGACTTCGGCGAAGATATGTTCGTCGCCGCCGAAGGAAAATCGCGTTTGCATGGGACTACGGCCTCCTGTTGCTGACGGGGCGGGTGATCATGGGACCGACGGCGCGGCCTTGGCGTGCGAAGCAAGCCAGGGTTCGAGCCAGGCGGTGTGGAAACGTCCGGCCCGCACGTCGGGATCGCGGGCAAGGGCCTGATGCAGGGGTTTTGTCGTCGCCAGGCCTTCGATGGTGAGTTCGGCGAGCGCACCCTCGAGCCGCCGGATCGCGCTCGCGCGATCCTCGGCATGGACGATCAGCTTGCCGAGCAGGCTGTCGTAGAAGGGCGGCACGGTGTAGCCGGCATAGAGCATGCTGTCGAAGCGGACGCCGTCGCTGGAGGGGATAGCGAGCGCGCTGACCGTGCCGGGGTTCGGCATGAAGCTCTTTGCAGGATCCTCGGCGTTGATCCGCACTTCGATCGAATGGCCGCTGACACGGACCTCGTCCTGGCGGATGCTGAGCGGCTCGCCACCGGCGATCCGGATCATCTCGCGCACGAGGTCAATGCCGGTCACCATCTCGGTGACGGGATGCTCGACCTGAATGCGGGTGTTCATCTCCAGGAAGTAGAACGCGCCGGTTCGGTCGTCATAGAGATATTCGAGCGTGCCGGCGCCGCGGTAGTTGACCGCCTTGGCAAGCGCGACCGCCGATGCGCAGAGTTGTTCGCGAACGGCCGGCGTCAGCGACGGCGAGGGGGCTTCCTCCCACACCTTTTGCCGGCGGCGCTGCAGCGAGCATTCGCGCTCGAAACAGTGGATGACGTCCTTGCCATCGCCGAGCACCTGCACCTCGATGTGCCGCGCACCCTCGACGAGCTTCTCGACATAAAGGCCACCATCGCCGAATGCCGCCAACGCCTCGGCCTGCGCCTGCGGCATCAGATGATGGAACTCTTCAACCGTGCGCGCGATGCGGATGCCGCGGCCACCGCCGCCAGCTGCAGCCTTGATCATCACGGGAAAGCCGGTCTTTTCGACCAGTGCAAAGGCTGCTTCGGGAGACTCCAGGCGTCCCTCGCTGCCCGGAACGGTCGGGACACCCGCCGATGCCGCGGCTTCTCGCGCAGCGACCTTGTCGCCCATCAGGCGGATCGCATGCGCAGTCGGGCCGACGAAGATCAACCCCGCCACTTCGACGGCTGCGGCGAACTCGGCGTTTTCGGCGAGGAAGCCGTAGCCGGGATGAATGGCGTCGGCGCCTGTGCTCTCGGCTGCGGCCAGAATCTTCGCCTGGTCGAGATAGGACTTGGAGGCCTGCGGCGGGCCGATCTCGACGGACTCGTCGGCAAGCTTGACCGCAAGCGAATCCTTGTCGGCCTTGCTGTAGACCTGCACGGTCGCAATTCCGAGTTCGCGCGCCGCGCGGTTGATGCGCACCGCGATCTCGCCGCGATTGGCAATGAGGAGCTTTTTGATCGTCATGGACAACAGGGGACGCTCAAACGTCGATCTCGGCGATGGGCTGGCCGGCCATCACCGCTTCCTCGTTCTCGGCAAGGAAGCGCAGGATCTTGCCGGCAGCGCCTGCCTTGACCTCGTTAAAGGACTTCATCACCTCGATCAGGCCGATCGTATCGTCTTCGGTGATGACGTCGCCATCAGCCTTGTAGACCGGCTTGTCCGGCGCCGGCTTGCGGTAGAAGATGCCTGGTAGCGGCGAGAATATCTGCTGGGTGGCCATGAATTGCTCCTCGTGGGTTCGTGTCGACCTTGGCCTTTTGCTCAAGGCGCCGTCAAATAGGGACGAACTGCCTCGCGAACAGCTTCTGCGATCGCGACGGCGTTGGGCGTGTCGGAATGAATGCAGATCGAATCGGCGCCGACCACGATGTCGTTGCCGGCGACCGATCGGGTCTTGCCTTCATTCACGGCGCGGGTGCAGCGCGAGGCGGCATCGACCGGATCCTTGGCGTCATGCTCGCGCGTGATGATCAGGCTGCCATCGGCGTTGTAGTCGAGATCGGCGTAATATTCGGCAACGAAGGTGTGGCCGCGGCGTTCATAGACCTTCTGATGCAGCGTTCCCTTCATGCCGAGCAGCGGCACCTTGTAGACGTCAGCGGCGTCGGCGACAGCTTCCGCGATCTCCTCGTTGCGTGACGCCATGCCGTAGAGCGCGCCGTGCGGCTTGATATGGTTCAGCGGCATGCCTTCGGCGTCCAGGAACGCCTTGAGCGCACCGATCTGATAGAGCAGGCAGTTGGCAAGCTCATCGCGGTCGATCTTCATCTCGCGGCGGCCAAAGCCCTGCAGATCGGGCAGCGACGGATGCGCGCCCACCTTGACGCCATGTTTCTTGGCGAGCTGCACAGTCCTGCGCATGTGATTGAAATCCGAGGCATGAAAGCCGCAAGCGACGTTGGCGACGTCGATATGGGGCATCAGCGCCTTGTCATCGCCCATCTTGTAGAGGCCGTAGGCCTCACCCATGTCGCAGTTAATGACGACCATGTCTCATTGTCCTCCCATTGTCTTTCTTCCGGTCAGGTGCGTACGATTAAGCGCCGCGCCGCGCGCGGGTGCGGAGGGCACTCGCGCGCGGCACATCAGTTGGTTACTTGGAAACGAGGTAGTCGACCGGGATCTTCTCCGAGATCGTCCACTGATCGATCACCTTCGGCTTGCCGGCCTCGGTGTCGACGATCAGATAGCGGCCCTGGTTCTGGTGATGGATGTCCTTGGTGAAGGTGCGCGGTCCGAACAGCGTGGCCTCGTCCTTCATCTTCTCGAGCTCGGCGACGACGCCGGCGGCATCGGTCGTCTTGGCGCGCTCGACCGCCTTGGCCCAGACGTCGATCAGGACGTAGCCGGGATAGACGTACTGGCTGGACGGATCGCCGCCGGTGACTTCCTTGTACTTCTTGTTGAATTCGTTGACCTTCGGGTTCGGATCGTCGCCGTAGACCGAGCCCTGCACCGGAACGTAGAAGTTCGACAGGTCGGGCACGGCGTTCAGCCAGTAGCTGCCATCCACGCCCGAGCCGTTGAGGATCATCGACTTGATGCCGGCGGCGCGGATCTGCTTGATGGCCGAGACGGCACCCGGCATCATCGTGCAGAGCATGATGGCGTCGGGCTCCTTCGGCAGGCTCTTGATGCGTGTGATCTGGGACGCGATCGAGGCGTCATCGTTCTTGAAGGTGTCGCTGCCGGCGAGCTTGGCGTCTTTCAGACGCGGCAGCATCCAGTCGAAGCCGTCGCAGATGCCCTTGTTGTAGACCGTCCAGCTGTCGAGCAGGCGGTAGAAGTTGCGGGCTTCCTTCTTGTTGTAGGCCCATTCCGCCATGGTCGCGCCCTGCACGGCGGCCAGCACCGAGGCCGAGAACGAGAACGGACCGACGCCGGGAATGCCGGCCTTGATCGATTCCGCGCACAGGAAGAAGGAGACCTTGCCGGCCGCCTGCGCCTGCAGGGCTGCCGGGGCGCCGAAGTCGTAGTCGCAGGAGACGATGACGAGGTCCGCGCCCTGGTCGAGCACGGCAAGGCCCGCCTTGGCGCCTTCGGCCTGATCGGTCTTAGTGTCGGCGAACACGGCCTTGATCTTCTTGCCGAGCAGGCCGCCCGCCTTGTTGATCTCCTCGATACGGATCAAGGCGGCGTCCTGGGCAGGCTTGTCGTAGGCCTGCATGAAGCCGGATGCCGCGGTGGCGAATCCGACGACGATCTCGTTCGCGGCGCGGGCCGGCGTCAGCAGCAGTGCGGTCGCCCCGGCCAGCACGCCCAGTAGTTTCAAGATACGCATTGTCCACTCCTCCAATGATGCATCGAACTTCAGTTGATTTCCTTCAGCGCCGTCTGCACGGAAGGTGCGAGGCGCCGCTGAAGCGGCCAGCCGCGCCAGGAGAATTCCCGGTTGCGGGTGAGGCCGGTCGGCAGGTAGATCAGGATGATGATGGTGATGATGCCGATCGCGATCTCCTGGACTCCGTTCGGCAGGCCGACCGTCACGCCGCCCAGGCTGACGCCCTTTTCGAGGTTGCGGAACAGCTCGATCAGCACCGACATCGCGACGACGCCGGACACCGCGCCGCTCAAGCTGTACATGCCGCCGACCACCAGCATCGACAGCGTGATGAAGGTGGTGCGCAGGTAGAACGAACCGGGATTGACGATGCTGAGGAAGTGCCCGTAGAGCGCGCCCGCCAGGCCAATGATGAAAGCGCTGACGACGAAGGCGATCAGCCGCTCGCGCACGATGTCGACGCCGGAGGCGCTCGCCGCGACCGCCTCATCGCGCGTGGCGCGCAGCGCAAGGCCGGAGCGGGAGATCGAATAGAGGTAGGCGATCACGATCGCGACCGCGGCGCCGAGCCAGCCGATCCAGACGTTCATCGTGGGCGGAATGCCGACGATCGAACCCTGGCCGCCGGTGACGGTGTCCCAGTTCGAATAGACATTGTTGACGACGCCGAGCAGGCCGAAAGTCGCAATCGAGGCGGCGATCCCGGAGAGGCGCATGATGATACGGCCGACGATCAGCGCAAACAGTGCGGCGAACACGCCGGAGATCGGGGTGGCGACCCACATCGGCAGTTGCGTGTGCAGCAGCCAGCCCGGCAGGCCCTTCAGCGTGATCGACTTCATGACGGGCGGAATGGCGAGCCACGCCGTCATGTAGGCGCCGAGGCACATGAAGCTGATATGCCCGAACGACAGCAGGCCGGAATTGCCAACGAAAGCGTAGAGCCCGACCACCACCATGATGTTGATGAACATCTCGATGGCGGTGCGGTTGAAGGCCCGGCTGCCGAACGCATAGGTCAGGGCCGCCATTGCCAGCAGCACCACGATCAGCACGATCGGCGTGGTGATCGTTTGCCTGATGACGGAGTGCGGCTTCGACATCGATCAGACTCGCTGCTTGGCGGATTTGGGCGCGAACAGGCCCTGCGGGCGCGCCAGCAGAACCACGATGACGGCGCCATAAACGAAGGCATCACGGAACACGCGGGCGTCATGCGGCAGCGTAGCCTGGAACACGACGCTGGCGGCACCGATCAGGAAGCCGGCGGCGACCGCACCGGGCACGCTGCCCAGGCCACCGATTACGGTGGCGATAAACGCGATCAGCATGACATTGGCACCCATGCCGATGTCGGCGGTGCCGGAATTGGTGGCGAGGATCAAGCCGATCGCCGCCGCCAGCATGCCGCTGATGGCGAAGGCGAGCAGGATGACGCCGTTGGCGCGTACGCCGAGCATGCGGGCCATCGTGAAATTGTCGGCGGCGGCGCGCATCTCCAGGCCAAAGCGGGTGCGCTTCAGGAAGAGCACGAGGACAGCCAGCACCGCGAGCGTGATGATGATGGTGACGACCTGCAGCATCGGGATGTGCGCGCCGAGGAACTCCACCGGCAGCCCGAGATTGGGCCAGAGCGTGATCGACTTCGGGCGGCTGGAGTACAGCATCAGCAGCAGATGCCGGATCACGAAGCCGAGCGCGAAGGACGCGATCATCATGGTTGCCGGATTGGCGTTGCGGAAGCGGCGGAAGACGACCACCTCCGACAACATCGACAGCGCGGCGCCGATGAACAGCAACAACGGGATCAGGAGATAGAAGGGCAGGCGGCCGGCGAACACGATCGCAGCGGCGTCGATCGAGGGCCACAACATCGCGAATACGCAGAAGGCGATGAAGTCGCCATGAGCGAAGTTCACCAGCCGCATGACGCCGAAGATGGCTGCGATTCCGAGCGCGCCCAGAGCATAGATGCTGCCCAGGCTCAGCGCGTCGAACAGGATTTGCAGGACGGCGGTCATGCCTAGTGATCTCCGAAGCCGAAATAGGCCTGCTTCAGCCGTGCGTCCTTCACCATGTCGGCGGCTGCGCCCTCAAGCACGATGCGTCCGCCGCGGATCAGCACCATCCGTCCGCCGGTCATCCTGGCGCGCGTCGAGCTCTGCTCGACGATCAGCAGCGTCAGCTTGCGCTGTGCACGCAGCCGCATCAGGATCTCGTAGACCTGATCGATGATCTTCGGCGCCAGCCCGAGCGAGGGCTCGTCGATCGCCATGATGCGAGGCGCGGCCATCAGCGCACGCCCGATCACAAGCATTTGCTGCTGGCCGCCGGACAGCATGCCGGCCGGGGTATGGCGGCGCTCGGCCAGCATGGGAAATTCCGCATAGACGGAATCGAGATCGTCGGCGATCTTCTTCCGGTCGGTCCGCATGCCGGTGCCGACCTTCAGGTTTTCCTCGATCGTCAGGCCGCCAAAAACGTTGCGTCCTTCCGGCACCAGCGAGAAGCCGCGCCGCGCGATCTCCTCCGGCGCCGCGCCCGTGATCATGCCGCCGGCCAGGGTGATGGTGCCCGAGCCTGACGGCACCACGCCGGCGATGGCGTTGAGCAGGGTCGATTTTCCGGCGCCATTGGGGCCGGTGACGAACAGGATTTCACCTTCGGCAATATCAAGAGTGACGCCGCGCAGCGCGGTGAGGCGCCCATAGCTGACGGTGATGTCGTCGACGGCCAACAGGCTCATGACGCGACCGCCTCTTCGACCGGAAGCAACTCGTCCTGCTGGGTGCCCATATAGGCGTGGCGGACTGCGTCGCTGTTGCGGATCTGGGTGGGCGAGCCAACCTCGATGATCTCGCCGGAATCGAGCACGAAGATGCGCTCGCAGAGCTCCAGCACCAGCCCGATATTGTGCTCGATCAGGAGAACGCCGATGCCGAGCTCGGCGGCGATCCGTCTGATGATGACCGCGAGGTCGTGGCTTTCATGCTCGGACATGCCGGCTGCGGGTTCGTCGAGCAGCAGATAGCGCGGCGTGCACATGATGGCGCGGCCGATCGCAACGCGGCGTTCGTCGGTGTAGGGCAGGGCGCCGGCGATCATGCCGGCGAGATGCGAGATGCCGAGCCAGGCCATCACCCGCTGGGCTTCCGCGATGGCGTCGCGGCGCCTCTGGCCGAGACCTACGCCCGTCACCTCGAGGTTGTCGATCACGGGGAGATCGCGGAACAGTCGGCCTGATTGAAAGGTGCGCGCGACACCCATACGTCGCAGCTTGTGGGCCGCGATGCCGTTGACCGCTTGACCTTCGAGCGCGACGCTGCCCGTGCCCGCTGACTGGAAGCCGGTCAGCACGTTGATGAGCGTCGTCTTTCCCGCGCCGTTCGGGCCGATCAATCCGGTGATGCGTCCGCGGGGTACGGCAAGGGTCACTTCGGAGAGCGCTTTCAGGCCCTCGAACTGGACGCTGACTTCGTGAGCGACCAATTCCAACCCACCGGACGACATTGAACGGCTTTCTCATACGCGATCGAATGATTGATTTTTGCGATGAGGTGAGGGATTGTAAAATTCGAAATATTGGTCACTGATATCGGAAAAATTTATGACGCTGACGTTCCGTCAGGTCCGCCATTTCATCGCCACCGCCGAGTCCGGCAGGGTCTCGGCGGCCGCTGCTGCGCTCAACGTGACGCAATCGGCTGTCACCGCGTCGATCAAGGCGCTCGAAGCCGATCTCGGACGCAAGCTGTTCGACCGGCATTCGAACGGCGTGACGCTCACCGTCGATGGACAGCAATTCCTGCAGCGCGCCCGTGCGATCGAGGCCAGCGTATCGGATGCGATGCAGGGACCGCATCGCTGGGGAACACAGGTCGACGGCACGGTCGACGTTGCCGTCAGCTACACCGTCGCCGGCTATTTCCTGCCGCCGCTGTTATCGCGGTTCTGGCGATCGTTTCCGGGCATCACGGTGCGGCTGCACGAATTCCAGCGCGATGCGATCGAGCAGAGCCTGATGAAGGGCACCGTCGATGCCGCGGTCATGCTGGTTTCGAACCTGCACGACCGGCGCAGCATCCGTTCGCGCCTGCTGTTGCGCTCGCCGCGCCGGCTCTGGACCTGCGCGCACCATCCGCTGCTGCACAAGGACAAGGTCACGCTGGCCGACCTCGCCAGCGAGCCGTATTTGATGCTGACCGTCGACGAGGCTGAGCGCTCCGCGATGCGCTATTGGCAGCGCACGCCACATGTGCCCAACGTGATCTTCCGGACCTTGTCCGTGGAGGCCGTCCGCAGCATGGTCGCGACCGGCATGGGGATCACGGTCCTGTCCGACATGGTCTATCGGCCATGGTCACTGGAGGGGCATCGCATCGATGTGAAGACCCTGGATGACGACGTTCACACCATGGATGTTGGTCTCGCCTGGAAAAGCAAGGCGCGCCTTTCTCCGGCAGCTCGGGCTTTCTGCGAGTATGTCGCGCATGCCTATCCCGGAGCGGAGCCGGTGCAGTTCGACTGAAGGCTCGCCGACCAGAGCTTCGACCCGCGCGCGGTCTCAGCCTGTCTTGTCGACGTTCCAGAATAGCGGGACCGGCGCGCGGACGATGTCCTTCAGCACCTTCCGCGTCGCGGCAGGCTGGTTGTACTGCCCCGTGGGAACGTGGGTCACCACATCGTAGGCGCGGCCCTGGATACGATCGGCGAGTGTCTTCTGGTCGGACGGCGAGGCGCTCCTAGCAAAACCGTCGCGCAGACGTTCGAGCTCGGTGTCCTCGACCCAGCCGAAGAAGCCACCATTCTTGCCCTTGCCGTTAACGCAGGCGTTGCCGATCGGATTGATCAGGTCGGCGCTGGCCCAGGTCGAGTGGTAGATCGACCATCCGCCTTCCGCAGGCGGCGACTGCTTGGCGCGCCGCGCGACCACCGATCCCCAATCCATGGCGAGCAGATTGACGTTCATCCCGATCGCGCGAAGCGCTTCGGCGGTGACGGTGCCGAGCGCGGTGATGATCGGGGCGTCGGTGGCATGCAGGATCGTGACCGGCTCGCCCTTGTAGCCGCCCTGTTTGAGCAGTTCCTTGGCCTTTGCCGTATCCGCCCTGGTCGACCAGCCGACCGAACTTTCGAACGGCGTGCCAGCGACGAAGATCGCGGGCGTCACCTTGTAGTAATCGGGATTGCCGATCTGCGTATCGAGCCAGTCTTGCTGGTTCACGGCGTGCAGCACCGCCTGGCGGATGTCCGGCCTATCGAATGGCGGCACGAGCCAGTTCATCCGGCACATGCCGGAGAAACCGAGCGTGTTGTAATCGGTCAGCTCGACATTGGGCGCCCGTCGAAGCAAGGGCAAATGGTCGTGCGGCGGAACTTCAAAATAGTCGATCTCGTCGTTGATCAGCGCGTTGGTGGCGATCTGGAAGTCCGGCATGCCGACCCATTCGTAACGCCCGATCTTCACGACCTTGCCGCCACCGGTGCCGTCGGACGGCTCGTCCCGCGAGATGTAATCCGGATTCTTCTCGTAGACTGCCTTCGCGCCGGGCTGGAATTCCGCGGTCGCGAAGCGGAACGGCCCGGAGCCGACATGATCCGTGATCGCCTGGTCGGCCGGAGTGGCGGCGATCCGGGCCGGCACGATGAAGGGCACATTGGCGGTCGGCTTGCCGAGGGCTGCGAGCACGAACCCGCAGGGTTCCTTCAGCACCATGCGGAAGGTTCGCTCATCGACGGCATTCAGCTCAGCGACAAATTCGAACAGCTTCTGTCCCATCGTGTCACGCTTGGCCCAGCGCTGCAGGGACGGGATCACATCCGCCGACGTCACCGGAACGCCGTCGTGAAATTTGAGTCCGGGCCGCAGGCGGAAAGTGTACACGAGCTTGTCGGCCGACACCTCCCAGGCCTCGACCATCTGCGGCTTGATCTCGAACTTCGAATTGGTCGAGAACAGCGTGTCATAGATCATGTAGCCGTGGTTCCGCGCGGTCCACGCTGTCGTCATGATCGGATCGGTAGCGCGCAGCGGCGCGTGCATCACCGCAGTGATCGTTTTCGACGATTGCGCCCGCGCGATACGCGGCATCGCAAGCCCCAGCGTTGTGCCAGCGCCGACTTGCAAGAGCTGACGCCGATTGATCGATTGCCCCATGCTTCTTCCCCTGACGTGAGCGGCAATCCCGTCAGGACTTGCCGGCAAGCCTGCTGGCGATCGCGCGGTAGCCGCGCAACCACATGTGATCGAGATCGAGGTCCATCGGCAGCGGCTGCGACGACACGCGCGCGATCACCATGTCGTTCGCCGGATCGATGTAGACCCATTGGCCGTGGATGCCGATTGCGGCAAACGGCGGCTGGCCACGCTCGATCGTGTACCATTTGCTGCGGTAGTTGCCGTTCGGGAACACCTTCGTCAGATCGCCACGTGACCAGGCTCCGGCATTGCCGTTGCATCTGATGTCATCGATCCACCAACCCGGCACCACTTGCCGCCCGTTGCTGACGCCGTTGTTACGCATCATCTCGCCAAGGCGGGCGAGGTCACGCAGCGTCGCCGAGATGCCGCCGGCGACGCGCGCGGCGCCGTGGGAGTCGACGGTGATATAGGCGTCGTGCTCCGCGCCCATCGGCTGCCAGAGATAGTTCGATAGGATCTTTGCGTAGGACAGGCCGCAGGCGCGCTCATAGACCCAGCCGAGCACGTCGGTATTGGTCGACACATAGTGGAACGTGTGTCCGTGAGGCGTGCCGTCCGGACGCAGCGTTTGCAGATATTGACGCAGATGGATCGGCGGAATGCTCGCGTCCGGCGGCTCCCAACCGGTGGAGCGCCGGTAGTTGATGACGTCGCCCGCGCGCGCCATGTAGTCCTCGTCGAAGCGAATGCCGACGCTCATGTCGAGCAGATGCCGCACCGTGCAGCCGTCGCCATAGACCGATCCATTCATTTCCGGAATGTAGCGCGTAACGGGCGCGTCCACGTCGAGCTTGCCGATGTCGGCAAGGATGCCGCCCAGCGTGCCGGCGACCGACTTGCTGACGGAGAAGACCAAATGAGCGGTGTCGGGCGTGAGACCGTTGGCGTACCACTCGAATACGACCCGGCCGCGATGCGACACCACGATTCCGTCAGTGTGGCTCGTACGCAAGGCCTCACCGAGGCCGATCGTATCGCCACGCGGGTTCGCGAAAGTAACATCCTCGAGATAGCACTGCGCGAAGGTCAGCGATGTGGGCGTCGGCGAGCGCGCGATGTTCGCCGTGGGCAATAGTTCGCGCACGTTGCGAAAAGCCCATTCGCTGAACGGATGCTGCCGCCAATTGGCGAGCGTCACTTGCGCGTCCGTGGCCGCCGGGAAGGCGGCCATGATGTGGCGTGAATTCATTCCTGGTCCGGCATTCGCTTTTTGGAACAGCGTCAAACTTCAGCGTGCGTCGGACGGCCGGCAATCAACCGGATGGTGGAGGCTTGCGGCTGGTTACCTGGCTGAAACTGCATCAGATCTGTGTTGGACGGCTGCTTGGCCCGCAATTTGCTTGACTAAGCCGTGCGTCTGCCTCAGCGTTGCCGGCCATGTGACGCCCAGACGTTCGCCATCGGGAAACATCGGGAGAAGTGATCATGATTGCGCTTTTGGGCCGATCGGATCCGGCAACCACGCAGGCCATTCAGTTCGCACGCGGGATTCTCGAGGGGTCTGCGACTGCGTTTTACGAAGTTGACGGGAACCTCAATCTCAACCGCTTCGTGCTCTCGAACGGTGTCCCGGCGGGGTTTCATGACCAATACGTGGCCGGGATGAGCCGGCTTGATCCGCTGCATCCGCGTGCTGCGGCCAATCAGCCGTTCGCGCGGTTGAGTGTTGCCATCGACCGGTGTCCGACCGCGGAGGCGGCGACCTATCGCAGTTTTGCCGGGCAATGCGGCATCGTCGACATGATCGAGTTCTTCTTCCGCCGCAAGGACCGCATCGTTGCCGGCATGAGCGTGCTCTGGGGAGAAGGCTGCAGGATTCCCGATGGCAGCATGCACATTGCCGAGAAGATCCACGACTATCTCGAGTTCAACCTGACCAGCCGCCTGTCGTCGGCGAGCGACGAACCCGCGCGCTACGGTTTGACGGCGCGCGAGATGGAGGTCATCGAGCTCTTGTGCTGCGGGCGGACCAACCGCGAGATCAGCGAGTGCCTCAATATCGGCCTTGCAACGGTGAAGACGCATCTGATCCACATCTTCGAGAAGCTCGGCGTCGAGACCCGCTCCGCCGTCGTCGCGCTGATGTCGCGGCCGCATTGAACTCGTGGCGCCGCGGTTCGAAGGCTTGCGCTGATCCTGCGCGCGGCCTGATGGTGTCTTCTCCACCGATCGGTTGATTGCTGCCGGCTGCGATCGCAGCCGACATTGTCGTGATGGCGTCGTTTTCGACTGTGTTGGCGAGCGGCTCCCGCTGTGACCAACCGGTTCTCAAGGAAACGACATGCGCGACTTCATGGCCGTCGCCCGCTCCGTGGCGGTCGCCGACAAGGGAATGGCGGCGACCTCGCATCCGCAGGCGACGCTGGCGGCGGTCGAAATTCTCAAATCGGGCGGCAACGCCGTCGATGCCGCGATCGCCGCCGTCGCGGTGCAGGGCGTCGTCGAACCCCAGATGACCGGCATCGGCGGCGATTGCTTTGCGCTGTATTCGCCGAAGTCGGGCGAGCCGATCGCGCTGAACGGGTCAGGGCGCACGCCCGCAGGGACCGGCATCGGGAAATATGCCGATGGGACGCAACGTGACATCCCGCCGACCTCGCCGGAATCGGTCACGATACCCAGCTCCATTGATGCGTGGTGCCGGTTGGCCGCCGATCACGGCAGCAAATCGCTGGAGGAGATCTTTCGACCGGCGATCAATGCTGCCGAGAACGGATTCCGTGTCACGCCACGCGTGGCCGAGGATTGGCGGCGTTTCCGCGCGCGGGTCGAGATCGATGCCAATGCACGCGCGCAGTTTCTGCCGCGAGGCGAGGTGCCCATGGTCGGCGATATCCGCAGCCAGCCGGCGCTGGGCGGCACGCTGCGCCGGATCGCGCGTCACGGCCGCGACGGCTTCTATGCGGGCGAGGTGGCCGACGAGATGGTCGGCATTCTCCATGGACTCGGTGGCGCCCATTCTGCGGATGATTTCGCTGCGCAGATATCCGATTATGTCGCCCCGATCTCCGCGCGCTATCATGATCATGACGTGATCGAGTGCCCGCCGAATGGGCAGGGCCTCGCCGCGCTGATGATCCTGCGCACTTTGGCCGGCTTCGACATCGCCGCGATGTCGCAGACCGATCGTATCCATCTCCTGGCCGAGGCGACCAAGGCCGCTTATCGCGCACGCGATGCGTTCTTCTGCGATCCCGCGACCGGCAAGGTCGATCCGAACAGCTTCCTTGCCGACGATTACATTGTGCGGATCCGTGGCAAGATCGACATGGTGCGGGCATCGAACGCCGTTACGTGGGACGACATCGAGCATCGCGACACCGTCTACGTCACCGTGGTCGATCGCGACCTCAACGCGATCTCGCTGATCAATTCGCTATTCTATCCGTTCGGCAGCGGCATCTATGCCCCAAGATCCGGTGTCCTCCTGCACAATCGCGGCTGGAGTTTCCGCGCCAGGCCCGGGCATCCGAACTCGCTGGGCCCGCGCAAGCGCCCGATGCACACCATCATTCCCGGCCTGCTCCGCAGGGACGGGCGGACCGTGATGTCGTTCGGCGTCATGGGTGGCCACTACCAGGCCGCCGGCCATGCCAATCTGCTCTCCAACATCTTCGACATGAAGATGGACATCCAGGCGGCCGCTGAGGCGCCTCGCTCGTTCGCCTTCGACGGCGTGCTGTCGCTGGAGACGACGATCGAACCAGTCGTTCGAGACGAACTGGCCGCGCGCGGACACGATGCACGATTCTCGGAGGAGCCGATCGGCGGCTGTCAGGCGATCCGCATCGACCATGATCGTGGCGTCCTGTTCGGGGCCTCCGACCATCGCAAGGATGGTCTCGCGCTCGGTTATTGACGCGGGGAGCCTGCCTCGGCCGGCATCGGCCGTGACAAATCGTCCACCCAAGGGTTGATTGTTACCATCCAGCGCGCTCGCCAAGCTTGGTCTCGGGGGGCGCTTCATGGCGGACAAGCCCGTTTCCAGGACTGAGTCCGGTGACGTTGTTGGCGTTTCGGCCGCGGAGTCCGTCGATGTCGCGGATCACGCCAGCCGCTTCGCCGGCTGGGACCTGCGCATGGATCAGGTATCGTCCGGGTCATTCGCCGGACGGCTGATCTCGATCCGGCTCGGCGGTCTCGAGATTGTCAGGGAGATCACCACACAGGCACTGATCAAGCAGGGGTCGGCATGGTCTGGGTCACTTGTCTTCAGCCTGCCGCTGGCGGCGTCCAACGCAGGGCATTTCAACGGCCGACCGCTGGCCTTCCCGAATGTGCTGCTCAGTGATGGTGCGGACTTGCCTCCCTTGTTGACATCGACGCAGCTCGACGTGGTGTCGATCGCCGTCGAGCGCAATCGCCTGTCGTCGTCACTCGAAGCGCTCGGAGAGCGGCGGGCGGCAGATTTCGTCGCGGGTCATCGTCGGCAGAACCATTGCTTCAGTGGATTGCCCGGTGGGCTGTCGACGCTGCAGCACGGTTTTCGTGAGATCTACGATCAGCGAGATCGGTTGGAGTCGGCGGTCGGATTTGCCCGCGCGCGGGCGTCGCTCGAAGACGCGGTTGTCGACGCGCTGGCCGACATCCTTTCGGACAATGCGTGGAACGACGTCAATGGCGTCACCGCGCAAAAGCGGACCGTCGATCGAATCAAGGACTACGTCTTTGCGCATGTTGAGGAGCCCCCGAGCATCGCCGACCTCTGCCGCTACGTCGGCGTTAGCCGCAGAACGCTCCAGCTGTGCTTTCAGGAATCGCTTGGGCTGGCTCCCCTGCAGTATCTGCGCATGCTGCGGCTGAATGCGGTGCGCCGCGAGCTCCGCGCCCTGGCTGCAGCCCGCCAGCCGATCTCGATCGGCGATGTTGCGGCGCGATGGGGCTTCTGGCACTGGAGCCGCTTCACCGAGAACTATCGGCAGCTGTTCGGCGAGTTGCCGTCGCAGACTGTCCAGCGTGTGCTCTCTGCACCACGCTGAGAATTTTCACATCGCCGTTTGTCCGTCTGCCGATTTCGGATAACGCTTGCCGAAAGCCTCTTCCTAGATTTTGCCTGCGGCTGCAGCACCACCTGAACGAAGCGTGGCGCGAAGCTGATTTTGGGGACGGAGAGGGGCCACATGACGATCAATAGAGGAATTGCTGCGGCGGCGCTCGTCGCGGCCGTGTCCGGTGCAACGAGCGCCAATGCGTTCGAGTTCGGTTACGCGGGCTTTGCGCAAAAGCCCGGGATCACGCTCGGTGGCGGCACCGCGGGTGCACCGCCGCCTGGGCTTTACAGCTTCAATCAGGTCTTCACTTATCAGTCGAACCTCGTCGGGCCAGGTGCACCGAATGTCGGTGGTGCGTCGACGCCGGTGCATGCCGCCGTCGAGGCGTCGGGTCTGCTGTGGGTGCCGGGCTGGACCATTTTCGGCGCGACTTACGACGCGGTCATCGTGCAGCCCTGGATCATGGCCGACGTTGGTTCGCCGATTAACGTGCAGCAGGCCGGCATGCACAACACCTACATCGTGCCGGCAGAGTTGAGCTGGAAGCTCGGCGACAGCGGCTTCTTCGTCAAGACGGGGCTGGGCATCTATGTGCCGAATGGCTCGATCAGCGGCCCGGCCGGATTGAACAGCGTCGGCAATCCCTGGTGGACCTTCCAGCCTGAGCTCGTCGTGTCCTACCTGAAGGACGGCTGGAATCTGACCGCCAACTTCTTCCAGGAGATCAACACTGCGAACTCGATCACCGGCTATCGTTCCGGCGACGTTTTCCATGCCGAGTTCACGGCGACCAAGATCATCGGCAACTGGACGTTTGGGCCCGTAGCCTACTATGCGGGGCAGGTGACCGACGACAAGTCGAGCGCGTTCTATGGCAACGCGATCAACGTCAACCGGTACAACATCTGGGCCGGCGGCGGCCTGGTCGGCTACAATTTCGGGCCGGCGGCGCTCACGGTCTGGGCCACGCACGAATTCTCCGCCAATGCGTCCGGCGGCAATGCCGGCCCACCCGGCATCGATACGGCGTCGATCACCAGGGGCTATTCGGTCTTCGCCAACCTGAGCTTCCGCCTGTGGGGGCCGGACGCGCCGCCGGCGTCGCAGAAGCGGCCGATGTTCACAAAATAGAGCGAGCGTCCGCGTTCTGCGGAACGTCAAGCGGCCGACGGGAATCGCATCAGATCGGTTCCCCGAAGCCGTCTTTTGTCGTCCGCATGGACGCCACGAAGCTGCATCCACCAGACGGTGGATTGTTTGCGACGGCGACATGCCGAACGTTTCCCTCATCATGCCGGCCGTTCCTTCACGGCTCTGTGTGCCTTCCAACCGAGACATGGATGCGTATGGACAGGACATTCGCCGACACGGTCTTCCGCAACGGCCGGATCTACACGTCGAACCGGCAGCAGCCCTGGGCGACCTGCGCCGCCGTGAAAGCCGGTCGGTTCGTCGCCGTCGGCAGCGAGGCTGATGTCGCGTCGCTCGTCGGCGAGGACACCGCCACCGTCGATCTCGGCGGGCGGATGGCGATGCCGGGGATCATCGACATCCACAACCACATCATGATGGGTGGGCAGGCCGATCTCTACGAACTGCGCTTCTCCTCGAGCGACAGCATCCCCAGGATCGCCGATGCCGTGCACAAGGCGGCCGCCCAGGCTGCCCCCGGTGCCTGGATCGTCGGCGGCCAGTTCGGCAACAATCTCCTGACCTCGCTGAACACAACCGAGGCATGTGCGCTGCTGGATGCGGCGAGCCTCGGCCATCCCGTGGTATTGCGTGACGACAGCTATCACAATCGCTGGGCCAGCTCGGCGGCGTTGCGGCTGGCTGGCGTCTCTGCCGACACACCCAATCCGACGGATGGCGAGATCGGCCGTGATCTCAAGACCGGCACCCTGACCGGGCTGATGATCGAGGCGGCCTCGGGGCTGGTGGAGCGGGCGCTCGCGGCCTCCGGCCATTACACCGCGGAGATGGATCGTACGGCGGTCGCGCGGTCGATCTCGGTGCTCAACAGCTATGGCGTGACGGCCTTCATCGACGCGGCCAGCATGCAGCCGATCATGGCCGCCTTGAAAGGCCTCGACGATCGCGGCGAGCTCACCGCATGGGCGGTCTGCGCCATGCCGGTGGTCGAGCCCGGGTTCATGTTCGGTAAAGCGGGCGAGGCGCTGTTTGCGATGCGCGAACAGTTTCGCGGGGCCCATGTGAAGCCCGACTATGTGAAGATGTTCCTGGACGGTGTACCGGGCGCGAAGACGGCGGCATTTCACGAGCCGTATGTGGCCGATCCCGTGCGGGGCTGCTGCTTCCGCGGCACCACCATGATGACGGTACCGGACCTGATCCGCTGGCTCGGCCGTTGCGAGAAGCTCGGGCTGGCGGCCAAGATCCATTGCGCGGGCGATGCATCGGTGACGCAGGCGCTCGATGCAATCGACGTGGTCCGCAGCTTCAACGGGCCGACCCATCTGATCCACCACATTGCCCATGCCAGCTACATCGCGCCCGACGACATTGCCCGCTTCGCCGAACTCAACGTCGCCGCTGATCTGTCGCCGATCATCTGGTATCCGACCGTGTTCCTGGAAGCGCACAAGGCGGCAATGGGCGACGAGCGCGCGCAGCGCTTCTGGCCGAACAAGGATCTGAAGCAGGCTGGCGCGCTGATGGCCGGTGGCTCGGACTGGCCGGTGATCCCGATCCCCGATCCTTGGCAGGGCATCGAGGGGATGGTGACGCGGCAAAATCCGACCGGCGATTTTCCCGGCAAGTCGCTGTGGGCCGAACAGGCGCTCGATCTGACGACGGTGCTCGACATCTACACCATCGACGGGGCGCGTGCCGCCGGTCTCAGCCAGATCACGGGATCGATCGAGGTCGGCAAATCGGCCGACCTGATCGTGCTCGACCAGATGATCTTCGACATTCCGGTCGACCAGCTCGCCGACACGCGGGTCGAGACGACCTTCTTCGAAGGCCGCAAGGTGTTCGAGCGGAGGTGAGCGCGATGGCAGCGGATCATATCCCGGTTACGGTTCTCACCGGCTTCCTCGGCAGCGGGAAGACCACGGTGCTCAACCATCTGCTGCGCCAGCCCGAGCTGAACGGTGTGGTCGCGATCATCAATGAGTTCGGCGAGGTTGCGCTCGATCACCTCCTGGTCGAGACCAGCGAGGACCGCCTCGCGCTGCTCGACAATGGCTGCATCTGCTGCTCGGTGCGCGAGGATTTGATCGAGACGCTTAGGGATCTCGCGTCCCGCCGCGTCGCCGGGACGATCCCGCCATTCCATCGCGTCCTGCTGGAGACCACCGGTCTCGCCGATCCCGTCCCTGTGCTGCACACGCTGATGACAGCGTCCGATGTGGTCGATCGTTACCGGATCGACGGGGTGGTCGCGATGGTCGACGTCGTCAACGGCGCCCGCACGCTGGCGGCTCATCCCGAGGCGGTGCGCCAGGTAGCGGTCGCAGACCGGCTGCTTCTGACAAAGACCGACCTGGTCTCCGATGCGGACCGCGCGGCACTCGAGCAGCGGCTTGTGTCCATCAATCCCGTCGCGGTTCGCACGCTTGTTCGCAATGGGGATGTCGATCCCTGCCGTGTCCTCGATGCCGGATTGTTCGATCCGTCCGCCAAGTCAGCCGACGTTCTGCGCTGGTTCGAGACAGCGTCCCAGGCTGCAAATGAAACGCATGACCACGGCCATCACGAATGCGAAGGCGTGACCTGTGCGCATCACAGCCATCACGCCCACGATGCCGGTGTTTCCTCCTACAGCCTGATCATCGACGAGCCGATCCGGCACGACGCTTTCATGCGCTGGCTGGACTATGTCGCGGCGCTGAAGGGCGAGGACCTGCTGCGCTTCAAGGCTATCGTCCAGATCGCCGAGCGACCGGATGCACCGGTCGTGGTGCACGGCGTCCAGCACGTCTTTCACCGGCCAATTGCGCTCGATGGCTGGCCGTCGGCGGACCGGCGCTCGCGCCTCGTCTTCATCGTGCGCGGCATCCCGCGCGAGATCATCGAGAACACGCTGTGCAAATTCGCTGCCGTCAGCCGGAATGCGGTCCATCGATCCGCGGCGTGACGCGGCATTTTCATCTGCTTGGTCAGGGAGAGGGATATGACTGATACGACGAATTCGAAGGCGCCGTCGGCCGGCCGGCTTGATCGGCGCAGTCTGCTGAAAGCGGCGGGAGCCACCGGCCTCGCCACGGCCTTCACAATGCCGATGCCGAATATCGCGCGTGCGGCCGGCAACACCATCAAGATCGGCTGGGTCGGCTGCCTTTCCGGCGTCCGCGCTCCCTTTGCCGAGCCCGACACCTGGATCCACGAGCGGATCAAGGCGCATGTGAAAGATGGCCTGAAGATCGGCGGCAAGACGTATCAGATCGAGTTCGTGTTCAAGGACAATCAGTCCGACCCGAACCGCTCCTCGGTGGTCGCCAGCGAACTGGTGCTGCGCGAAAAATGCGACCTGATTCTGGTCGAGGACGGCGATGCCCAGGCGCCGGTGCAGGAGCTGTCGGACGCCCGCGGCATTCCCTCGATCTCGACGATGGTGCCGTGGCAGGGCTGGATGTTCCCGCGCAAGTCGACGCCGGACAAGGGCTTTCCCTACAGCTTCCATTTCTTCTGGGGCGCCGACGACGTCGTGAAGAATTTCATGGGCATGTGGCAGTCGGTCGATACCAACAAGAAGGTCGGCACGCTCTATATCGACAACCCGGCCGGACAGGCCTTCTCCGATCCCAAGGTCGGACTGCCCGGCGGCATCGCGCAGGCCGGCTATCAGGAATTCTCCGCCGGCAAATTCCAGATCGCGACTGACGACTTCACCAACCAGGTCTCGGCTTTCAAGAGCAACGGTGTCGATATCGTCTCCGGTTTCACCTATGGCAATCACTGGGTCACGCTGTGGAACCAGGCCGCGCAGGCCGGCTTCCGGCCACAGATATGCACGGTCGCCGCGGCTTTCCTGTTCCCGAGTGCGGTGAACGCGCTCGGCGACCGCGGCGATGGCATGTCGACCGAGGTGTGGTGGACGCCGGCCTATCCCTTCAAGTCATCGCTGACCGGGCAGAGCGCGGGTGATCTCGCCGCCGAATGGGAGAAGACCACCGGCAAGCAATGGACCCAGCCGATCGGCTACGCCCACGCGCTGTGGGAGGTCGCGCTCGCCGCACTTCAGAAAAGCGATCCCAAGGACAAGAACTCGCTGCGTGATGCGATCGCCGGCCTGGACATGGAGACCATCGTCGGTCCCGTCAAGTTCAAGGGCAGCCCGATCAAGAGCGTCGCGGTGACCTCGCTGTCTGGCGGGCAGTGGCGCAAGACCAAGGGCGGCAAGTCGAAGTATGAGCTGCTGATCGTACACAATGGAACGGCGCCGTTCATTCCGAAACAGGCCGATCTCGCGCTGCTGTCCAAGCTCGCCTGAGATGGAACCGCTTCTGCGCGTCAGCGGTCTGTGCAAACGCTTCGGCGCGATCGTCGTCGCCGATGACGTCGAGTTTGAACTGGCGCGCGGAGAATGTCTGGGCGTGATCGGTCCGAACGGTGCTGGCAAAAGCTCGCTGCTCAACCTGATCGTCGGCCTGGTCACGGCGGACCATGGTTCGATCGTGCTGGACGGCGTGGAGATCAGCGATCTTCCGCCGCACCGGCGCGCGCGGATGGGCGTCGGACGGGCCTTCCAGATCCCGCAGCCGTTCACCCATCTGTCGGTCTACGAAAACGCCTTGGTCGCGGCGTCCTACGGCGCCGGCCTGCGCGGCGCGGCGGCCTCGGACTGGTCCATGGACGTGCTCCGCCGGACCGGCCTGGAAGGCAAGGCGGAGAAGCTTGCCGGTGCACTGCCGCTGATCGACCGCAAGCGCCTGGAGTTCGCCAAGGCGCTGGCGTCGAAACCTCGCCTGATCCTGCTCGACGAGATCGCGGCCGGCCTGACCGAGCCGGAGGTCGAGCGTCTCGTTGCCATCATCGGCACGGTGAAGGCTGATCACGCCATCATCTGGATCGAGCATATCCCGCACGCGCTGCGCGCGGTGTCGGACCGCATCCTGGTGCTGAATTTCGGCCGCAAGGTGCTGGAGGGGCCGCCGGCCGAGGTCATGGACAGTGCGGTGGTGCGCGAAATCTACATGGGGCTGAAGGCCGATGGCGTTGCTTGAGGTGAGCGGGCTGCAGGTCTTCTACGGCGACCTGCAGGCCGTGTTCGACATGGATTTCACAGTCGGAGACGGTGAGGCCGTGGCCCTGGTCGGCGCCAACGGCGCCGGGAAATCGACTTTCCTCAAGGCGCTGGTCGGATTGAACGAGGAGCGCAAGGGCGCGGTCTATTTCGACGGCATCGATATCTCCCGCATGCCGGCGGAGCAGGTGTCGCGGCTCGGCCTGATCATGGTGCCGGAAGGGCGGCTGCTGTTCGACTCGCTGACCATCGAGGAGAATCTTCTGATGGGCACGGTCAACCGCCGCTCGGGCACCTGGACGCTGCGGCGCGTGTTCGACCTGTTCCCGATCCTTGAAGAGCGGCGGCGGATGTATCCAGGCCAATTGTCCGGCGGCCAGCAACAGATGGCCGCAATCGGCCGCGCCCTGATGTCCAATCCGCGCCTGCTTCTGTGCGACGAGATTTCGCTGGGGCTCGCCCCCGTGATGGTTGAGCAGATTTATCGTTCCTTCGCCGACATCCGCCGCGAGGGGACTGCAGTCGTGCTGGTGGAGCAGGACGTCAAGCGTGCGCTCGGCGCCTCCGAGCGGGTCTATTGCCTGCTGAAAGGCCGGGTGTCGCTCACGGGGGACGCACGCGAGACCAACCCCGAGCGGCTGACGCAAGCTTATTTCGGAACCTAAGGACTGATCGGTGCGACATGATCTGGGTTGAGACATTGATCAATGGAGCCTTGCTGGGCGGGCTCTACGGGCTGCTCGGGATTGGGCTGGCGCTGGTGTTCGGCGTGATGCGGGTCGTCAATATCGCGCATGGCGAGTTCATGGTGCTGAGCGCCTTCTTCGCGGTGCTACTGGCCGCGATGTTCCCGTCAGTGCCGCCGCTCCTGATGCTGATTCCGGTCATCGCGGTATCCTTTGTGGTGGGCTGGGCCTATCAGGCCGTGATCGTCAACCGCGTCATCAAATCGCCCGATCCGCTTGCGCCGCTGCTGCTGACCTTCGGCGTCTCGGTGATCCTGCGCAATGTGATGGTTGAGATTTTCGGTGCCGACGTGCGCAGCCTGCAGGTCGGCGAACTGTCCCGCGCCAGCCTTGAGATCGCAGGGCTCAGCATCGGCATCATGCCGCTGCTGACGCTGGTGCTCGCTGCGCTCCTGTTCATGGTCCTGCAGCTGATCCTGCGGCGGACCGAGTTCGGCCGCATCGTCCGCGCGACCGCCGACCGCGCCGACATTGTCCGCCTGTCCGGCGTCAAGCCGGATCGCATCTACAACTATGTCATGGGCCTGTCGCTGGCGCTCGGGGCGATCGGCGGCGTGCTGCTGGCGGTGCGCTCGAGCTTTACGCCGTTCTCCGGCGCAGAGCGGTTGTTAATCGCCTTCGAGGTCATCGTGCTCGGCGGCCTCGGCTCGTTCTGGGGCGCGCTGCTCGGCGGCATCGCGCTCGGCATGGCTCAGCTGATCGGGCTGAAGATCGATCCCAATGCCGGGTTGCTCTATGCGCATCTCTTGTTCTTCTGCATGTTGCTGATCCGGCCGTCCGGCCTCGTCTCGAGCAAGGCCTGACGTCGATGCCGACACGGACGATCCTTGTTCTCTGTGCCGCAGTCCTGGTTGCCGCGATGGCCGGCGCCCCCTTCGTGCTGAACGAAGGTTTCTTGCGGCTCGCGACCGAATGCCTGCTGCTGCTGACCATGGCGCAGATGTGGAATTTGCTGGCGGGCTATGCCGGGCTGGTCTCGCTCGGCCACCAGGTGTTCGTTGCCTTCGGGGCCTATTCGCTGTTCATGACGGCAGGCTGGCTCGAGCTCACACCGATCTGGGTGCTGCCGGTGGCGCCGCTGGTCAGCGCCATCGTGGCGGCCGTCATTGCCGTGCCGCTGTTCCGGCTGCGAGAGGCCTATTTCTCGATCGCGATGTGGGTGTTCGCGGAGATCATCGGTGCGCTGACGATGAAATCGTCATTTGCCGGCGGCACCGCGGGGCTGCCGCTTGCCACCAGCAAGCTGATCGATTTCGACTGGTTCGAACCGATCATGTTCTGGCTCGCGGCGGCGTTGACGCTTGGGACGATCGGCGCGCTCTACCGGCTGATGATTTCGAGCTTTGGCCTCGGTCTGATGAGCGTGCGTGACAACGACCTGGCCGCGATGAGCGTCGGGGTCGATGTGCGGCATAATCGGTTCGTCGCCTTCGTCCTCTCCGCTGCCGGGTGCGGCCTCGCCGGCGCGCTCAACTTCATGGGCAACCTCTATATTGCTCCGCTGGCGGCGTTCGACGTCAACTGGTCGGTCTACATGATGTTCATCGTCATCATCGGCGGCATCGGCACGCTCGAAGGTCCGATCCTTGGTGTGATCATCTTCTTCGGCCTGCGCGAGATCATGACCGGACCACTGGGTCTGTCCGGCGGCTGGTATCTGGTCGGGCTCGGCGTGCTGGCCGTCGTGGTGATGATGCTGTTTCCGCGCGGCATCTGGCCGGTGCTGCGCGATCGCATCGGCGTCCGCCTGCTGGACGTGCATCGCACGCCGCCGTGTCCGGCGGCTGCCATGGCCTTGAATGAACTGTCGGGGAGGACACCGGGATGAGCGAGATCACCAACGCCACGGCTTCCGATCTCGCCCGGATGCTGGCAGCGGGCCGGATCAGCGCCACCGAGCTGCTCGACGAAAATCTCGCGCGAGTCAGGAAGCTCAATCCTGCGATCAACGCCATCGTCGCGCTGGACGAGGAGGGGGCCCGCAAGGCAGCCAAGGAGGCCGACGCGGCGCTGGCGCGCGGCGACGCTCTTGGTCCGCTGCATGGCGTGTCCATGACGATCAAGGACACGTTTGCCGTCACCGGCATGCCGACGACCTGCGGGCTGGAGCCGTTGCGCGACTATCGTCCTGAAGCGGATGCCGCGACTGTTGCGAAGCTACGCAAGGCAGGTGCCATCATCTTCGGCAAGACCAATCTGCCACCGGCGGCGGCCGACCATCAATCCTGCAACGCCCTTTTCGGGCTGACGCGCAATCCCTGGAATGGCGAGCGCACGGTCGGCGGCTCCTCCGGCGGTTCGGCAGCCGCGCTCGCCGCCGGCTTCACGCCGCTGGAGCTGGGCAGCGATATCGGCGGCTCGATCCGCGTGCCCGCGCATTTCTGCGGCGTCTACGGTCACAAGCCGAGCCACGGCATCGTTCCGCTGGACGGACATATCCCGCCGCCGCCCGGCCATCTCTCGCAGCCCGAGCTTGGCGTCGCGGGTCCCCTGGCGCGGTCCGCATTCGATCTCGAGCTGATGCTCGATCTGATCGCTGATGTGCCGGAACTGAAGCGGACTGCATTCGGTTTGGCGCTGCCGCCCGCGCGGCACACCAATTTGCGAGACTTTCGGGTCGCAGTCTGGAACGACGCAAAGGCCTACGCACTGGATGACGCCTATGCCACCGCGATCGCTGAGCTGGTCGCGGATCTGACCCGGCTTGGCGTTAGGGTCGACGTCACGGCGCGACCCGCGATTGATCCCGCGGAGAGTTTTCGTGTCTACATGCAGACGCTGTTCGGTATCATCGGCGTCGGTATGCCTCCGCCGGCGCGCGAGGCGATTATCGCTGATGGCAAAGCTGCGCCGGAAGGAAGTTATCCGCGGATGGTAGCGGAAGCGATCGGCCAGAGCTTTGCGCAGTTCGCCGACGCTGCGGAAGCGCGCGAAAGACTATTCCGCGCCTGGCGCGATTTCTTCACCCGCTTCGACGTGCTGCTGTGCCCGATCACGCCGACTGTCGCGTTTCCGCATGACGTCGCTCGAATGGATCTGGCCGCGCAGTTCGAGCGACGGATCGTCGTGAACGGCAAGCCGGCGCCCTATATGGACAATCTGATGTGGCCGGGGCTCGTGACGGTTGCGAACCTGCCGGCCACCGCGATCCCGACCCGGCGACTGGTGGAGGGACTGCCGGCTGGCGTCCAGATCGTCGGTCCCTATCTCGAAGATCGCACGCCGCTGAAATTTGCCCAACTGCTCGAGCGCACCCTCGGGGGCTTCATGCCGCCGCCTTTGTGAGTATGCTCGCAACGGATGCGTTGACCGGGAGAGCGGGGATGGCCTTGAAATCGCTGACGTCGTGGCTTGGTGGAACGCTGCTTGCCCTGTCGACAATCCTCGTACCTGCCTTGCACGCGGAAACAAGGGTGGCGCCTTCAGCGTCTGCGAGCCATCCGATGGACGGCCTCACTGCGGATGAAATCAGTGCTGCCGTCGGCGTGCTGCGCGCGGCCGGAAAATTCGATGATGCCGCGCGGATCGTCTCCTTGACGATCGACGAGAACGCCAAGGACGAGGTCCGCGCCTGGCACCCGGGAC
This sequence comes from Bradyrhizobium jicamae, assembly GCF_018130695.1. Classification (GTDB taxonomy): domain Bacteria; phylum Pseudomonadota; class Alphaproteobacteria; order Rhizobiales; family Xanthobacteraceae; genus Bradyrhizobium; species Bradyrhizobium jicamae_B. Next base: position 89,854 of record NZ_JAFCJX010000004.1, read on the forward strand.
AGCCCTTCGCACGGCGCGCGATGGCGACGCTGCTGGCTGCCGGAAAGCTCTATGAGGCGCGGATCGATCTTGCCGCGCGCAGCCTGGCCGGCTGGGACGAGGTCAAAGATCGGCAATCCGCGCTTGTTATCGACGAGTTGATGTCGGCCGGCGATTTGCCGAAACAGGATCCGCGCTGGATCGCGGCGATGGCCAAGCGTGGCATCACCGATTTCAGCAATGTGCTCTGTCTTCCCTTGACCGTCGGTCCGGTCAGCGATCCCGCGCTGAAGGGCCGCCGGTTGCTCAACGTGCCCTGCGTCGACCGGACCGGCGCCGGCAACAATCTCTGGGGCAAGCCGATCGAGAATTTGATCGCTCAGGTCGACCTCAGCAGCAGGACGGTTCTCTCGGTCACCGATCTCGGCGTGGTGCCGCCGCCAGCGCCGACGCCGTCGCATGCCTATGCCGATTCCGGAAGATATCGCGCCGTGCCGAAGCCGATCGAGATCACGGCGCCGCAGGGCAGCAACGTCACCGTGAATGGTGGGCAGGTCCGTTGGGACAATTGGTCGTTCCACATCCGGCTCGAACCGCGGGTTGGTGCGGTGCTGTCGCTGATCCGTTACGACGACCACGGCACCCAGCGCGACATCGCCTATCAGCTCGCGGCGAGCGAGATGTTCGTGCCCTACATGGACCCCATGCAGACCTGGGCTTTCCGCGCCTATATGGACATCGGCGAATACGGCTTCGGCGTGCTCGCCAGCGAGTTGCGGCCCGGTGAGGATTGTCCAGCAAATGCACATTTCCTGGATCTCGCGATCTCGGACACCAAGGGCGCGCCCGTCATCTCGCGTGGGGCGGTCTGCATCTTCGAGCGGCCGACGGGCGATCCGATCTGGCGCCACAGCGAGTTGCTCAACAACACGGCGGAAGGGCGGCCGAACAACGAACTGGTGGTGCGTATGGCACCGGTGGTCGGTAATTACGACTACATCGTCGACTATGTCTTCGATCGTGCCGGCGACATCGACGTCCGGCTTGGCGCCTTTGGTATCGATGCCACCAAGGGCGTTGCGAGCGCACATCTCAGCGATCCGACCGCAGCGCAGGACACGGCCTATGGAACGCTGGTCGACCCGCGGCTGCTGGCGGTCAACCACGATCACTACATGACGTTCCGCATCGACATGGACGTCGACGGCACCGGAAACCGGCTGGTCGAGGACCGCTTTGGCGTCCGCAAGTTGACCGGCGAGGGGACGCGCAAGAGCCTGTGGCAGGTGGAATCGCGGCCCGTGTCGAGCGAAGGACCGATTACGACGCCGCTGAACGCAGCGCAGTTCAGGGTCGAGAGCACGGAGAAGACCAACAGGCTCGGCTATCACACCGGTTATCAATTGATGCCTGGTCATTCCGACGTGTCGTTGCTCGCCAAGGACGATCCGATCCAGCAGCGCGCCGCCTTCAGCGGTTACACGCTCTGGGCTTCCGCCTACGCCAAGGACGAGAAGTACGCTGCAGGGCTCTATCCGAACGAGAACCCGGAGGTCGATGGCCTGCCGAAATGGGTTGCGGCCAACCGCCCGATCGAGAATCGCGATCTGGTGCTGTGGTACACGGTCGGCTTTCGTCATGTGCCGAGGGCCGAGGATTGGCCTGTGATGCCCGGCCTGTGGCACGGCTTCCGGCTGCGTCCGTTCAACTTCTTCGATCGCAATCCGGCCCTCGATGTGCCGCCAGTCGACGTCAAGGCCGCACAATGAGCAGGCGTCGGATATCCGTCGCCACTGCCGGTGCGCTGCTGGCGATGACCTCGACGCTCGCTCAGGCCGGTCCCGAGACCTCGCTCCTCTATCTCGAGCCGGTGGATTGGCCGAAGCAATCGACCGTGCAACGGCTGGCGCTCGCGTCGGATTTCATGCGCATCTTCTGCACCGACCAGACCATGCCGGCCGCGTTGCTTGTCGAGTGCCTCGATGGCGACCGGACGAACGGCCCGATGTTCGAGCGGGCCATCGCCTGCGTCGCCTCACGCCGCCGCTGAGAGGCCGGCGCCGATGCCGTCGACGATCCTTGTCACGTCAGTGGCGGAAAGAATGAGCGGCGGCGACAGGATGATATTGTTGCCGGAGACGCGCAGCATCACCCCGGAGTCATAGGCGGCGTCGGCGACCTTCGCCATCAGCTTCTTGTCGACGATCTTTTTGCTGTCGCGGTCGGCCACCAACTCGATCGCCGCCATCAAGCCCTTGCACCTGATGTCGCCGACGAGCGTATGCTTCGATTTCAGCCCGTCGAGTGCCGCGGCCAGTTCCTTGCCGCGGACGGCCGCATTCTCGTCGACCCTCAGTCGACGGGTCTCGGCGAGCGCCGCAAGACCCGCGGCACAGCCGACCGGATGCCCCGAATAGGTGTACCCATGCCCGATCGAACCGAAGCTGGTCGCATCGGTTTCGAAGGTTTCAGCGACCTTCTCGCCGATCAAGGTCGCACCGAGCGGGAAGTAGCCCGAGGTGATGGCCTTGGCGATGGTCATCATGTCTGGCTTCACACCCCACAGCCGTGAGCCCGACCAGGCGCCGGTGCGGCCAAATCCGGTGACGACCTCATCGGCGATCATCAGGATGCCGTGCCGGTCGCAAATCTCGCGCGCGAGCTTCATGAAATTGTCCGGCGGCACGATGACGCCGCCGGCGCCGAGCACCGGTTCCATGATGAAGGCTGCGATCGTGTCGGCGCCCTGGAAGGCGATCTCGTCCTCCATGGCGGCGGCACAGAGCTGCGCGAGCTTCGCCGGGTCGGTTTCATTGAAGGGATTGCGATAGGTCCACGGCGCAGGACAATGGAATACGCCGGGCAGCAACGGCTCATAGTTGCGGCGAAAATTGGCGTTGCCGTTGACCGAGGCGCCGCCGAAATGGGTGCCGTGATAGGCCTTTTTCAGCGCCAGGAATTTCGTGCGATCGCTCTGACCCCTGATCTTCCAGTATTGCCGTGCCAGGCGCAGCGCGGTCTCGACCGAGTCCGATCCACCCGACGTGAAGAAGACGCGGACCATGCCCTCCGGGCTGAACCATTCGGTCAGTTCGTAGGCGAGCTCGATCGATGGGCCGGTCGTGGTGCCGCGGAAGCCGGAGTAATAGGGCAGCGCGGTGAGCTGATCCGCGATCGCCTTCTTGATGGGATCGCAACTATAGCCGAGATTGACGTTCCAGAGGCCGCCGACCGCATCCAGCACGCTGCGACCGTCGATGTCGGTGACGTGCGCGCCGTCGCCCTTCATGATGATGCGCGGCGGTTGCGCGCGCATCTCGGCCGGATGCGCCATCGGATGCCAGATCGGCTTGGCGTTGTTCTCGATCAGAAAGTTCCTGTCGCGCATGATCTCTCTCGCCTCAGTCGAATGTCAGTCCAAAATGCTGCAACGCTTCGCTATAGGACATCCTGGGGTGCCTGACGTCGAATAGCACCGTTCGCATGTTGCAGGCGGCGGCTCCGGCGACGTTGCGGCGCTGGTCGTCAACGAAGACGCAATCCTCCGGATCGAGCTTCAGCTGATCGAGCACGTCCTGGTAGGCGCGCGGATCGGGCTTCAGGATGGCGGTATGCGTCGCGTCGACGATCGCCTCGAACCGCTGCAGGATCGGCAGGCGATGGCGGAAGCTTGCGCCGTAGAACAGGTCGAGCTCGTTCGACAGGATGGCAAGCTTGAAGCCAGCGTCAGCGACCATCCGGATAGCCCGGTCAGCCTCGGGGCGAATGACGGTTTCGGAATCGGCGCCGCGGGCGCGTTGCACGAACGTCTCCATCGCCGACCACTCCTCGCCAAGCAGACGGCCGACCTCACGGCTGCGCGTCAGCCAGTAGTCACGCTCGGTGATCTCACCGCGCTGCATCGACACCCAGAGCGGATCGGTGTCCGGTGCAAACGGTCCGAGCCATTTCAGCGTGCAGGGGGGCAGGCCGAGCGCTTGCTCGGTGAGGTCATGGGTCTCGAACAGGGTCTTGGAGATTACCCCGCCGAAATCCAGCACCAGTGCGCGTGCGAGCGGCGGCTTCACGCGGCCGCCGTTGCCTGGCCGGCCGGCACGATGCCGGCTGCGACCCAGCGATCGAAGATCTGCAGCACCCGCTCGACAAAGACGGGGCTGTTGATGTGCTCCTTCAGCTCGTGCAGCTCGACCGGCGATGCAATGGCTGTGCGCATCTCCGAGACGAATGCCGCCAACCCCTCGGGATCGTGCAGGGCTTCGCCCTCTCGATCCCATTGCTGGATGCCGCCGGCGGGCAGCACGAAGGCGACCGGCGCCCTGGCTTGGGCCAGCTTGGCTGCGATCGCGCGGGCGATCCGCCGGCGATCGTCCGGGCTCGATGTGGCAGATGCGAGCAAGCGATTGTGCGCGTGGAAGGGCCGATCGGCGAGTTCCTTCGGCGTGGATAGCCAGGCCGGAAAATCGATCATGTCGATCGCGCCGGGCGCGACGATCTGTGGGATGCCGGCCTTGCCCGCATTCTCCAGCCGGTCTGCACCAGAATTCACGACCGACCCCGTGAGCTGGTTGGCGACCTCCTGCAGGCTGAGATCCAGCACCGCGGCAAAACCGCCTTGCGCGGCGATCGATTCCATCGCGCGGCCGCCCATGCCGGTGGTGTGGAAGATCACCACTTCATAGCCGCGTCGCTCGAGCTGCGGCTTCAGCTCCACCATGTAGTTGAGACAGCTCTTGCCGAGCGAGGTGATGGCGACGACGGGCCGGTCCTGCTTTGGTCGCACAGCATTGCGGGCAGCACCGACGATCGCACCACAGGCCTGGGAAAGCACGGATGTGCAGGTGCCATTGAGGCCGTAGAGGCCGCCCGCCCAGAGGATCATCATCAGGTCGGCCGCGATCCGCTCCGGCGGGATCAGGTGCGAGAAGGCGACCGTCGAGACGATCAGCTTGGGCATGCCGAGCGGCAGCACCAGGGCGACGTCGAGCGCGAGATCGGTTCCCATCGTACCCCCGATCGCGATGACGGCGTCGATCTCGTTGCGCTCGGTGAGCTCGCGGGCAAGGTTGGTGGCGCCACGCGCCATCAGGGACATCGCGGAATTCTCGTCGCCGCTGGCAGCGACTGCTGCAGTCGTGGTCTGCGCGGCCGCGGCGACCGCGTGCTTGTCGTGCTGGGGACGGTAGGGCGGATCGCCGAGCACGCTGATATCCATCATGACGGGTTCGCCGCCAGCCCGCGCGATGCGGTCGCTCATGAAGAGCAACTCGTCGGCCTTGGTGTCCCCGGTGCCAATCAGCAGGATCCGCGGCTTCATGGTTTCAGACATGACCTCTCAGCACTCACCGATAGTTTGAAGAGAATGTGGAACGACCGGCCTGCGTCGGATGGGCAGGATGTCGAGGTTTGTCCGCACGCTATGGGCGCAGGCGCTGCAACGACATCCACCCATCGGTTGATTGCCGCCGAGCCGTCGGTTTGGCGAGGATCGGACCATGCAACGGCGTGTCCGATGCCGTCTCTCGCCATTGGCCCATTCATCCGCATGCAGCAAGCCCAGATCGATCGATTGAGGTCGGCGGCCGTTCCGCCCCAGCAGCTCTTCATCGGGGGCAGGACGGCGGATGCCGTCGCCGAGGCGCGGCTTGATGTGACGTCGCCGATCGATGGCCGGTTCCTGACCACGATCGCGGATGGCGACGCCCGCGACATCGATCGTGCCGTGACGTCGGCACGACAGGTCTTCGTTCGCGGCAGCTGGTCGAGGGCAGCGCCGGCGCATCGCAAGAAGGTGCTGCTGCGCTTCGCCGAACTGATTGAGCAGCATGCGCTCGAGATTGCGGTGCTCGGCGTGCGCGACAATGGCACCGAGATCGGGATGGCCTACAAGGCCGAGCCGCTCTCGGCCGCCGGCACCATCCGCTACTACGCCGAGGCGATCGACAAGCTCTATGGCGAGATCGCACCGACCGGGCGCGACGTGCTCGGCCTCGTCCACCGGGAACAACTCGGCGTCATCGGCGTCATCGTGCCCTGGAATTTTCCCTTAATGATCGGCGCCTGGAAGATCGCGCCGGCGCTGGCGGCCGGCAATTCGGTCGTGGTCAAGCCGCCGGAGATCGCCTCGCTCACGCTGCTGTACGTCGCGCGGCTCGCCAGCGAGGCCGGTTTACCCGACGGCGTATTGAACGTGGTCACCGGACGCGGAGCGTCGGCCGGCGAGGCGCTCGCGCTCCATATGGATGTCGACGCGCTGGCGTTCACCGGTTCGGGCGCGGTTGGGCGACGGCTGCTCGAATCCTCGGCGCGCTCCAACCTGAAGCGCATCCACCTCGAGCTCGGCGGCAAGTCCCCGAACATCGTGTTCGCCGATGCTCCCGATCTCAAGCTGGCCGCAAAAGTGTCGGCAAACGGCATCTTCCGCAATTCAGGCCAGGTCTGTGTCGCCGGGTCGCGATTGCTCGTGCAGTCGTCGATCCATGATGCGTTCGTGGACGAGCTTCTGAACTCGACCGCGGGTCTGAAGGTCGGCGACCCCCTTGATCTGACATCCGATATCGGCGCGATCTCCAGCAGTGCCCAACTGCGCCGCAACCTCGATGCGGTCGCCTTGGCAGAGAAGCAGGGCGCCCGTCGCCTTGTCGGCGGCGAGCAGGTCCTTGGCCTGAGCGGCGGGCATTTCATGTCGCCGGCGGTCTTCGCCAACGTCATGCCTGACATGGCGCTCTGGCGCGAGGAGGTGTTTGGCCCCGTTCTCGCGGTGACGCGGTTCGAGACCGAGGAGGACGCCGTTGCTCTCGCGAACGCCTCTTCCTACGGACTGGCGTCGGCGGTGTGGACCGGCAACCTGTCGCGCGCGCACCGGATGATCCGCGCCATCGACGCCGGCGTCGTGCACGTCAACACATATGGCGGGGCTGATATCTCCGTACCCCTCGGTGGCTTCAAGCAATCCGGCTTCGGTCGCGACAAGTCGTTGCATGCGTTCGACGCCTATACCGATCTCAAGACCGCCTGGATTGCACTATGAGAACCGTGACCGTCGAACGCAGCGAAATCGTCGATCGCCTGATCGACGCCGAGCAGGAACGCTTCCGGAAGACCCATCCGCAGTCTGCCGCCGCCTGGCAGGAAGGCCAGCGGCATTTTCTCTATGGCGGCCCCTCGCACTGGATGCGGCGCTGGGCGGGCGGCTTTCCCGTTTATGTCGACGAGGCCCGTGGTGCGCATATCTGCGACATCGATGGCAACGACTATATCGACTTCTGCCTCGGCGATACCGGCGGCATGTGCGGCCACGCGCCCGACGCCGTCACCGAGGCCGCGCTGCGCCAGCTCAAGCGCGGCGCAACGATGATGCTGCCGACCGAAGACAGTCTGTGGGTTGGTGCTGAGCTGTCGCGCCGGTTCGGGCCACGGCAATGGACGCTGACGACCTCGGCCACGGATGCCAACCGCGCTGCGATCCGGATCGCGCGGATGATCACTGGCCGTCCCAAGGTCCTGGTGTTTTCGGGCTGCTATCATGGCGGCGTCGAGGAGGCGCATGTCGAGATCCGCCACGGCCGGGTCGGCTTGCGCAACATGATCCATCCCAACGGGATCGATCATGCCGCCGTGACGCGCGTCGTCGAGTTCAATGACGTCGCGGCGCTCGAGGCGGCGCTGGCGCACGGCGACGTCGCGTGCGTGCTGGCCGAGCCGCTGATGACCAATTTCGGCATGATCCCGGTCGCTGCAGGCTTTCACCGCGCGCTTCGCGAGCTGACCAGGCGGGCCGGTGCGTTGCTGGTGATCGATGAGACCCACACCTTGTCCTGCGGGCCCAAGGGCTACACCGGTCTGCATCGGCTGCAGCCCGACATCTTCGTCGCGGGCAAGGCGATTGCCGGCGGCATACCGGCTGGGGTGTTCGGGCTTGACCAGGAGACGGCCGAGCGGCTCTGGGCCATCGTGCCCCATGTGAATCCGCGCGAGCGTCAGTCCGCGCATCTCGGCTTCGGCGGCACGCTTGCCGGCAATGCGCTGACGGTCGCGACCATGCGCGCGGTGCTGGAGAAGGTGCTGACCGACGAGAATTATGGCCGGATGATCGCGACCGCAACGCGGCTTGCCGAGGCGGCCCGCGGCCTGATCGAGGCCAATCATTTGCCCTGGCATGTCACCCAGATCGGCGCGCGCGCAGAGATCATGTTCATGCCGAACCAGCCGCGACACGGCGCCGATGTCATCGCCGGCCGGCAAGCGGACCTCGAGACATTGCTGCACGCGTTCTACATGAACGAAGGGATCCTGGTGACGCCGTTCCATACCATGCTGCTGATGTGTCCGGCGACATCGGGTGCCGATATCGACCGGCACACGGTCGCCTTCGGCGGCTTCATCGACCTCCTGCGCCAAGCGGGAATGATCCGATCATGACACGTCCCTTCGATCTCTCCGGTCGCGCCGCCATTGTGACAGGCGGGGGCAGGGGAATTGGTGCAGCCATCGTCATGCGCCTTGCGCAAGCCGGCGCCGCCGTTGTGATCGCCAACCGCTCGCGGGATGTCGCCGAAGCCCTGGCGCGGGACCTGGCGGCGGCCGGCTCGACGGTGCACTGCGTCCCGTTCGATGCGTTGGATCGGGAAAGCCTGCGCATCATGATCGATCGCGTTGCCGGTCAATTTGGTCGGCTCGACATTGTCGTCCACAATGCCGGCGGCTGCCCTTGGTCGACGCTCGAAGAACTCGACGAGGCCAGGCTTGAGGAAGCACTGGCTTTGAATCTCAATGCGGGCTTCTGGCTCGCGCAAGCCGCCATCCCGCATATGCGCGCCAACCGCTTCGGCCGCATTCTGGTGACATCGTCGATATCCGCGCGGTTCGCAATGGGTGGGGGTGCGCATTACTCGGCCGCCAAGGCCGGCGTCAACGCGTTCATCCGGGGCGCGGCGTTCGAGCTGGCGCGGGACGGCATCACCGTCAACGGCGTCGAGGCCGGGTTCATCGCCAAGCCGGGCCGCGGTACGATGAGCGCGCCCGAGACGCGGCCGAAGCTCGAACGTTTCATTCCGATCGGACGGATGGGTAGCGCCGACGATGTCGGTTACGCCATGCTTTATCTTGCCTCGGCCGAAGCCAAATATGTGACTGGACAGACCATCGTGGTCGATGGCGGCGCGACGCTGCCCGAGACTGGATTTGCCATCGAACGACATTGGGGCCCCGGATGACGGCACGCCTCGCGGGACGGACGGCACTGGTCACGGGCGCGGCGACCGGCATCGGCCGGGCAACCGCGTTGCTGTTCGCGCAAGACGGTGCACGCGTCCTATTGTTCGGCCTCGGTGGCGCTGAGCTCGACACGGCTGCCGCCGAGAGCGGCGGGCAGGCGGTCCACGGCGACGTCACAGCCAATGCTGATGTCGCGCGGGCCATCGCAAGTTGTGGCGAGCGGCTCGATATCGTCGTCAATGCGGCAGGCCACATTATTCCGGATCAGCCGATCGCGGTCACCGATGACGTCTGGGCCAGGACGCTCGACGTCAATTTGACCGGGACGATGCGCGTATGCCGCGCTGCCTTGCCACTTTTGAAGGGACGGGGTGGCGCGATCGTGAACATCGCCTCCGTCGCAGCCTTCAATGCGAGTCCGGACAGCACGAGCTACGCGGCGAGCAAGGCCGCGGTCGTCGCCTACACGCGCTCACTGGCCTACGCGCATGGCGCCGACGGCATCCGCGCCAATGCGATCGCCCCTGGCTGGGTGTGGACACCGATGAGCGCGAGCGAAATGCAGTTGTTGGCTGAGCGGAACGGCACAAGCGCGGAGAGCGAGTTTCGATCGACCACGCAGCGCATTGCATTGGGGCGGATGGCCGAACCAGCGGAAATCGCCGCCTGCTGCCTGTTCCTCGCTTCCGATGAGGCCTCTTTTGTCACCGGAGCAGTGTTGGTCGCTGACGGAGGTGGGCGCTCTCCGACCCAGAATCGTGCGGTTTGACGGATGCCGTCGAGGGCTCTGGATCTGCCACGGCGACGGAGGCTGCCGGGCTCTAGGTCGTCGCGACACTCAAACTACGGAGCCTTGCCGCCGAGCTGTGACACGATCCAATCCGCATAAGGCGCGCACCGCGGATCGTTGCCGGCTGGCGCGCGGATAGACGAGGCGGTGACCGATGTAACTGATGTCAGTTGCTCGTCCTGCCAGGGGCGCGACCAATCGTCTTGAGGCCAATTCACGTTCGGCCAGAAGGGTGGATTCCAGCGCCACACCCAATCCCTCCGCCGCCGTCGCAATTGCGAGAAAGCTGCGGTCGAACCTCATGCCGTGAAGCGCCGGCGCTTCCAATCCGTTGGCGGCGAACCATTGATGCCATTGAACTTGCTTCACGTCGGAACGAATGAGCGTCTGATCGAAGAGATCGGACGGCTTCCTGATCGATTTCGCAAGCGCGGGTGAGCAGAGTGGGGTGACCGTCTCCTCCTTGAGCGGGATGACCTCGACGCCCTCTGCGCGCGGCTGACCATAGACGATATCGATATCGAAATCATCGTTGCTGAAGCGTGCATAGTCGGTGCTTGCGGCGAGGCGAACCTCCAGTTTCGGATAAGCGGTCAGGAACTGCGCAAGCCGCGGGGCAAGCCATTGTGCAGCGAAGCTCGGCGCTGAATGGACTCGCACCAATTGCGGTCCGCGCGCGGCGACTTCCTCGAGACCCCGGCGGAGCTGATCGAAGGCAACTCCGGTATGGCGCATCAGGTTCTCGCCAGCCGGCGTCAGCCGCACGGCCCGCGCGCTGCGCTGGAACAGGACGGTGCGAAGCGTGCCTTCGAGCTTGCGGATCGCATGACTGACAGCGCTGGGGGTCAGGTGAAGCTCATTCGCCGCATCCCGAAACGATCCGGTGCGCGCGGCAGCCTCAAATACGCGAGTTGACGATATCGGGATGTTCGACAGCATCCCACAAGTGAACCAAATTCATCGATCCGTGACAACTGCGCGTTTGTCGAGAGGCTCTCCGCAGGTCATTTTCAGTCGCAGCCAAGAAGAAATCATCGAAGGGAGGCGTGAATGCTGCTCAGCGATAAGACCGCGATTATCTCGGGCGCGGCCTCGCCGCGGGGCATAGGGCTTGCCACGGCCCGGCGCTTCGCCGCCGAGGGTGCGCGGGTCGCCATTCTGGATATCGAGGCGGGAGCAGCGGCCGATGCCGCTGCGACGCTCGGGCCGACCCATATCGGGCTGGGGTGCAACGTCGCCGACAAAGCCTCCTGCGAGAAGGCCGTCGGCAGCGTGATCGATGCCTTCGGCGCCGTCGACGTGCTAGTCAATAATGCTGGCATCACCCAGCCAGTCAAATTCCTCGACATTTCGTCAGTCGATTGGGATCGCATCCAGGACGTCAACCTCAAGGGCATCCTGTTCCTGTCGCAGGCGGTGATTCCGCATATGCGCGCCCGGAAGTCCGGGTCGATCGCATGCATGTCATCGGTTTCGGCGCAGCGCGGCGGCGGCATTTTTGGCGGTCCGCATTATTCCGCGGCAAAGGCTGGCGTCCTCGGCCTCGCCAAGGCGATGGCCCGCGAGTTCGGCCCCGACGGTATACGCGTGAACTGCGTTACGCCCGGCCTGATCGGCACCGATATCACGGCGGGCAAGCTGACCGACGAGATGAGGGCCAAGATTCTGGAAGGAATTCCGCTCGGTCGCCTGGGTGATGCCAGCGATGTCGCCGGCATCTACACGTTCCTTGCGTCCGATCTGTCCGCCTACGTCACAGGGGCAGTGATCGACGTGAATGGCGGCATGCTGATCCACTGAGCGGAGACGGACAGCAATGGAGACCACAACTAAACCGCTTGCCAACGCTCCCACTCTTGCCGAGCGCGCCCACAACGTCCGCCGCAACGCGCTGCGAATGGGGGAAGTGCAGGGACAAGGTTATATCGCGCAGGCGCTCGATATCGCCGACGTCCTTGCGGTGGCCTATTTCCACGCCATGCGTTACCGGCCGGAAGATCCCGCCTGGGAAGAGCGTGACCGCTTTCTGCTGTCGAACGGGCACTATGCAATCGCGCTCTATGCGGCGCTGATTGAAGCCGGGATCGTCCCGGAGCAGGAACTCGGGAGCTATGGCAGCGACGATAGCCGCCTGCCGATGTCCGGAATGGCGTCCTACACGCCGGGAATGGAAATGTCCGGCGGCTCGCTCGGCTTGGGGCTCAGCATTGCTGTCGGCATGAGTCTGGGGTTGAAGCGAAAGAAATCGACAGCTCGGGTGTACACACTGTTTTCGGACGGAGAACTCGACGAAGGCTCGGTCTGGGAAGCCATCCAATCCGCGGGACATTACAAGCTCGACAATCTGATCGGCATCGTCGACGTCAACAATCAGCAGGCGGATGGTCCGTCGACGCAGGTCATGGCTTTCGAGCCGTTGGTGGACAAGCTGCAAGCGTTTGGCTGGTTCGTGCAGCGGGTTGATGGCAATGCTCTCGATACGGTGGTCGCGGCGTTCGATGCGGCGAAATCACATCCTGAACCGAAGCCACGGATGATCGTCGCCGATACGCTGATGGGCAAGGGCGTTCCGTTCCTGGAGCAACGCGAGAAGAACCACTTCATTCGCGTCGAGGCCGATGAATGGCAGCTCGCGCTGGCCGCGCTGGAGGCTGGGAAGCAATGATGAAGTCCGTCAGAACAGCTCCGCAGCGGGGCAAGCCGCGCCTGACCACCTCGGCGATGATCGCCTCAATCGCGTCGGAGGGACAGAGGACAAAGCCGGCGCCTTTCGGTCACGCTCTTGTTGAACTGGCGCGTAACCGCACCGACGTGGTCGGAATGACGGCCGATCTCGGCAAGTACACTGACCTTCATCTCTTCGCCAAAGAGTTTCCGGATCGCTATTACCAGATGGGCATGGCCGAACAGCTCTTGTTCGGTGCCGCGTCGGGGCTGGCGGCCGAGGGCTTCATGCCGTTCGCCACGACCTATGCGGTGTTTGCATCGCGCCGCGCGTACGACTTCATCCACCAGACGATTGCCGAGGAAGACCGTAACGTCAAAATTGCCTGTGCGCTGCCAGGCCTGACTTCGGGCTACGGCCCAAGCCATCAGGCGGCCGAGGATCTGGCACTGTTTCGCGCCATGCCGAACATGACGGTGATCGACCCCTGCGATGCGCTCGAGATCGAACAGCTTGTGCCGGCCATCGCCGTTCACAAGGGGCCGGTCTACGCGCGGCTGCTCCGTGGTCAGGTCCCCTTGGTCCTCGATGAGTACGGCTACAAATTCGAGCTCGGCGAGGCGAAGATGATCCGGGACGGCAAGGATGTGCTGATCATCTCATCGGGCCTCATGACGATGCGCGCGCTCGAAGCAGCTCAGACGCTTGCCGGCGACCATGTCGATGCAGCCGTGCTTCATGTCCCGACGATCAAGCCGCTGGATACCGAGACGATCCTGCGCGAGGCAGGCAAGGGCGGTCGTCTCGTCGTCGTGGCGGAGAACCACACGATCATTGGCGGCCTCGGCGAGGCGGTTGCCGCGCTCCTGATGCGCGCCGGCATACATCCGACCTTCCGGCAGATCGCGCTGCCGGACGAATTCCTCGACGCCGGTGCGCTTCCGACGCTGCACGATCGCTACGGCATTTCGACCTCGGAGGTCGCAAGGCAGATCAAGCAATGGCTCTAGCGCTCCGGCTGCCACAATCGCCTATCATGAAAATCGCGGCAGATGCAGTGGCAGGCCCGCGCAGGGCAAGTCGAGTTCTTCGACCTGCCCTTTGCCGACCTCCGTGACACGCAACCTCTTGCCCTCGAGAGCAAACGCGCAGTTCGTGGGCTGAGGACCATCGAGCATCAGGCGGTCCGCCACGGCACCCTCGCGATCCAGCACGGTGACATTCTTCTGATTGTAGACGGTGCAGTACAGCCGGCCATCAGTCCCGAATGCCATCCCGTCCGGACCCTTGAAATCCGGATTGGAATCCGGCTGCAGGACGTTACCGAAAACGACGCGCTTCGGAGCAGTTTCGCCGAACACATCGTAGCGATAGATCTCGCCGGTAAAGGACGCATTGGCATAAAGCTGGTTGTCGGGGCCGAAGGCGATACCGTTGGTGAAGCGGATTCTGCGATCGAGCACGCGCCGCACCTTCATTGCCACCGGGTCGATCTCGTAGACCCGACCGTCCCAATCAAGGTCCATGTAGCCGTCAACGAATTCCTGGCCGCTGATGAAATCCGTCGCCGCGAGGCCGGAGTCGGTCATGTAAAGCAGGCCGTTCGGACCAAAGCAGAGATCGTTGGGAAACAGGAAACGAACCGCGCCGTCGCCGTCCATGCGGCGAACTTCGTTTCCTTGCGCATCGATACAGATCAGCGCCTGAACGCCGGCCTCGGCGATCCAGATCCGGCCTTGGCCGTCGGTCGTCAGGCCATTGGGCCGGCCGGCCGTTTTCTTGATCATCTTTCGATTGCCTTGCGGATCGAGGTGGGTGACGCAGAGGGTCGCAGCCGACATTTCGGTCACATACATCGATCCGTCGGGTAAGCAGACAGGACCTTCCGGGGCTCCAATTTCAGTGGCGAAAAGTCTCGATGTCATTTTCACTCCCTTTCATTCTTCAGTCTCGAATGACCTGCGCACCGCGCAGCGATCAGCTGATGACTTCGCCGGACGCCGGATCGATCAGGACGGCGCGGTTGAGGTCGACGGCAAGTTCAATCGTCTCGCCGTGGCTCTCGACATCATGCGCCTGCAGTTCGGCAATCGCGTCCACGCCGCCGATCTTGATGGTGGTGAGAGTCCGCGTACCGGTCGGCTGAATGAGCTCTGCCGTAGCGGGATATGACATGACACCTTCACGCAAGGCACCGCCGGTGGCGCGGCTGAAATGCTGCGGTCTGATTCCGAGCAGGATCGGCCGTCCTTCCATTCCCTTCAGCGACGAAACTCTCGACGCCGGCAGCGCCAGTGTTCCGCCGTTTTCGAATACAGCGGAGATGCCATTGTCTGTCGACGCCAGCTTGGCAGGAATCAGGTTGATGGACGGAGACCCGAGGAACCCGGCTACAAACCCGGTCCTGGGTCGTTCGAACAGCTCAAGCGGTGCGCCTTGCTGCTCGATCTTGCCGTCGCGCAACAGTACGATCCGGTCGGCGAGGGTCATGGCTTCAACCTGGTCGTGGGTCACGTAGATCATCGTCGTTGTGATTTCATGATGCAGGCGCTTGATCTCGCCCCGCATTTCATCTCGCAATTGTGCGTCGAGATTGGAGAGCGGCTCGTCGAACAGGAACAGCTCGGCCTTGCGGACGATCGCGCGTCCAATGGCTACGCGCTGGCGCTGGCCACCCGACAATTGGCGGGGATAACGCTCAAGAAGTCCGCCGATTCCGAGCATCTCGGCGGCTTCGTTGACCCGCTTCCTGAGCTCGATCTCGGGCGTCTTGCGCGCGCGTAGGCCGAACGCGATGTTCTCCTTGACGGTGAGGTACGGATAAAGCGCGTAGTTCTGGAACACCATGGCTATATTCCGTTCCCGCGGCCGCAGGTCGTTGACGACCGCGCCGCCGATCGCAATCGTGCCTTGATCGGGATCTTCGAGACCCGCAATCGTGCGCAACAACGTGCTCTTGCCGCAACCGGAGGGCCCGACCAGGACGGCGAATTCGCCGTCGTTGATGACCAGATCGACGCCCCGTACCGCATGAACATTGCCGTAGTATTTGTGAACTCCGGACAATCTGACGTCCGCCACTCCTGATCTCCTCTATCCCTTGACTGCGCCGAGCGAGATGCCTCGCACCAGGTAGCGCTGCATGACGGTGACTGCGACGAAGATCGGCAACGTGCCCAGCACGGACATGGCCGCGATCTTCCCCCAGAAGTTTGACTGACCGCCGAAGTAGTGTGTCAGCTGGACTGGAAAGGTGATGACTTCCGTACGGGTAAGCACCAGCGCGAAAAGAAAGTCGTTCCAGGCAAACACGAACGTGAAGACCGACGTCGCCATCAGCCCCGGGCGAACCATCGGGAAGACCACCTTCCAGATCACCTGCCAGCGATTCAAGCCATCGACGAGTGCGCTCTCCTCAAGTTCCATCGGCACGTCGACGATGTAGCCGCGCATCATCCAGATCACGTAGGGTAGGTTGAACGCCGTATAGAGCAGGATCAGCCCGAAGAAGCTGTCGACCATGCCGAAATAGACGTAGATGAGGAAGATCGGAAAGACGACCGCGATCGGCGGGATCATTCGTTGCGAGATGATCCACATCGCGAGATTCTCGCCGCCGGTTCCGAAGCGTGCGAGACTGTAGGCGCAGAGCGTGCCAAGGATGATGGCAACGATCGAGCTTGTCCCTGCCACGATCAGGCTATTGGCGATCGCAACAACGTCTCCGTCCTTGAAGAGGACGTAGTAGTTGGAAAACTGGATCTGGCCGGGAACCCAGAGCGGCGGCACATGATAGATCTCATCCGGCGTCTTGAACGAGATCATGAACAGCCAGTAGACCGGGAACAGAAAGAGAAGCGTCAGGGCGATTGCGCCGACGTAGCGCAAGGCGAGAATGCGCGTCTTCCTGCTTGGGAGCAACGTCGGGGTCACCGCGCCAGCTCCATTCGCTTGAGGACCAGCGTCGTGATGACGGTGAGCAGCGCGATGACCAGAAAGGCAATGGCAGCCGTGTAGCTGGTCTCGAACTGCGAGAAGCCCTGGATATAAGTGTAGAGCGAGATCGTCTCGGTCATCGAGCCGGGGCCACCTTCCGTCAGGGCCCAGATGATGTCGAAGATGCGCACGAGGTCCAATCCGCGGATCAGGCAGGCGACCGCGACCACGGGCGCGATCGCGGGCAAAATGATCGCCCGAAGGACACGCAGATAGGACGCCCCATCCAGTTCGGCGGCCTCGAGCTGAGACTGGTCGACATTCGACAGCGCCGCGAGCAACAGCAGGAACATGAATGGCGACCATTGCCAGACCTCGCAAATGATGATTGCCGGGTAAACGTAGGCGGGATTGACCGTCCAGAGGATGCGCACGGGCTCGCCGGCAAGGAAACTGAGGATCTGTCCAACCGGCCCGAACCGGACGTCGAACATCAGCCGCCAGGTGGCGCCGGCGACGATCGGCGAGATCACGGTAGGCAGTACCAAGAGCGCGACGAAGAGCTGGCGGCCGGGCATGCGATCGATGAATAGCTGCGCCATGAGGAAGCCGATCAGTAGCTCCAGCGGCAGCGCAATGACGGTGATGATCGCGGTGTGTCCCAAGGCTGCCCAGAGGCGTGTATCCTTGAACAACTCGGCGTAGTTCATCAGGCCTGCGAAGGACGTGTCGTTCTCAGTCATTGTGATGTGCTGGAAACTCACGATGAGCGAATAGACGAGCGGAAACAGCCCAACCAGAAGGAGGATGAGGATCGCGGGGGCAATGATGAGATAGGGCAGGTGGTCCTCGAGCACGCGGCCGAACGTGCGGCCGCGGGCCGGCTTGGTGGTCTCGATGGCTGGAGAGGACATCATGACGATCCAGAAGATACGATGCACGGGGACGGTTGCGGACCGACCCCGTGCAAATGTCTGGTCTTGACTACTGCGGATAGGCGCCGGGCTTTGCCGCCCAGACCTTGTAGACCGCCTTCTGGTTTTCGACGCCGACCTTCTCGGTGATCGCATCGAATTGCTGCGCCATGCGGTCGAGAATGGTTTTGGGATCCTCGCCTGCCCAAAGGCTGGAGATCGTCTTGGTCATCGCCTCGTCGTACTTGTCCTGCTGCAGCAGCGAGAGGTCGAGCAGGCCCTTCTCTCCGGACAGCTTGACGGTGTCGAGATAGGCGGGGGCGTCGGGCCACACCGAGCGATATTTTTCGCTCGCATAGTGCGAGATGCGGAAAGGATCGCGCAGGGTGTAGGGCAGTTGAACGCGCTCGAGGCTGGTCTTCTTGCTGTTCAGCCACTGGATGAACAGATAGGCCGCTTCCTTGTTCTTGCTCGTCGCCGAGACGGACAGGTCGAAGCCTACGCCGAGTTCGGGACGTCCAAGCGGCGTCAGCGCATAGCCCACCTTGCCGGCGACCTGCGATTTCGGCACCCATTTCAGGGCTTCCTCGCCGGAGCCGTAGCCGGCCGCCCAGCGCCCATAAGGCGGCCATGAGATTGTCATCGCCGTCGTGCCCTGCAGGAAGGCGGCGAGGTTGTCGACGAAGTTCCACTGCTCGACGCCTGGCGGCATGAACTTGTTCTCCGCCTTCATCTGCGTAAGCACCTTCAGACCCACGTCACTGTTGACGGTCGCCTTCATGGTGTCCGGGTTGAAGAACTTGCCGCCTTCCATGCGGAAGCGCTCCTGGAACATGTATTGCGGATAGGGCGCCGTTCGGAAGAAACCGGCACCGTAGACCTTGGGCGCCATCTTGTCGGTGATGAACTGACCGATCTCGTCAAACTGCTTCCAGTCCTTGGGCGGCGCCAGCTCATAGCCGAACTTGGCCTTGAACGCCTCCTTCATCTTCGGGTCTTCGAAGATGTCCTTGCGGTAGTAGAGAAGCATGACGTCGCCGTCGTCCGGGAAGCCATAGATCTTGCCGTCGTACTGCATCTGGTTGTCGCGATAGGCCGCCGCGATGTCCTGCAACTCGTCGCGATAGCCGTACTTGTCGACATATTTGTCCAGCGGCTCCAGCGCACCGGCACGCGCCAGATCGGGCATCCAGGACGGGATCACGTTCAGTGCGTCGTAAGCTCCGGCGCCGGACTTGAAGTCCTGCAGGATCTTGGTGAACATCTGATCGGTCGGGACTTCGACCACCTTCACTTTGATGCCGGTCAACTTCTCCCATTTCGGGCCCGAATAGTTCAGCGGATCGAGCGATTGAAGGCCGGCCTCCCAGACGATGCTGATGGTCGTGCCCGAGTATTTCTTCGCGGCTTCGACGGCGATATCCGCCGCATCCTTGTCCGCTGCGGGCGCCGCGGCACCGGTCAAGGCAACCAAAGCGGCTGCCCCCAGGAAAGTCATGAGCCTCATTCGTGCTTCCTCCTCCTTTTGGGCACTCGTAGGTTGTTAGGCCCCTCGCGCCTCTCACGTGGTCTCTGGTAGTCAAACTCGTGCTTGCGCAGGAGCGGCTGCGCTGCAATCGATGACGTCGCAATCGATGCGGGGACCCACCGAAGGTGCAGCTGCGGTCTCGAAGCTCAATTGATCTGTGTGAAGGAGTCTCGCTCGGGTACCTGCAGGCTTGTGGCGTACGAGGTATTCCCGGCTTTGCTTCCTAGAAGCGCACATCCCCCCAAAAGCTTGATGCCCTGATTTTGGGATCAGTTTGCGTCGTGGCGGAACTGGCGGACAAATGATAACTTTGCAAGCAAGGGTGAGCCACATTCACTTGTCACCCTCTGAACCGGACGCTGATACGGGACTACGCGCGCGCTTTGCAGAATGAGCTGTTATGCCGCGGCACGCAACTTGCTCGCGTCCGTACGATGGCGAAACAAGATACCGGGCGCGGAGAATCGGTCGTGACCTCTGAAGCGGTCGACCTGCTTGTCAAAAATGCCCGCTTGCCGAATGGCGGCGGGGTCCTTTCGGATATCGCGATTTCGGATGGCGCCATCGTGGAGATCGGGCCGTCGATTGAAATCGGGGCCGGCGCCACGGTGGATGCGCGCGGTCATCTCGTCACGCCGTCCTACGTCAACGCGCATTTGCATCTTTGCAAGGTCTGGACCTTGCCGATGATGTCGGAAGCGGCGATCGAGGCCTATCATGCCAAGGGCATGAGCGAGGCGGCCAAGGCGATCGATCTCGCCGCCGTGGTCAAGGCCAATTGCGATGCGTCCTGGATCATTCCGAACGCGCGGCGTGCGATGGCACTGGCGGCGCTGCACGGCAATCTCCACATCCGCGGCTTCGCCGATGTCGACACCAAGGCGCGGCTTGAGGGCGTCAAGGCGCTGATCGCTGTTCGCGAGGAATTCCGCGGCATCGTCGATCTCCAGGTCGTTGCGTTCGCGCAGGACGGCCTGATCCGCGAGCCCGGTGCGGACGCGCTGATGCGGGAGGCGATGGCGATGGGCGCCGATGTCGTCGGCGGCATTCCCTGGATCGAGGCCAATGCCGCCGATGCGGACGCACACCTCAAATTCTGCTTTGATCTTGCCGCCGAATTCGACGCCGACGTCTCGATGCTGCTGGATGACGTCGGCGATCCCAATATGAAGACGCTGGAAGCGATGGCCCGAGAAGCCCTGGCGCGGGGCTATGAGGGGCGGGCGCTGGCGCATCATTGCCGGGCGATGGCGCTCTATCCCGAAGACTATCTCGGCGAATTGAAGCAACTGTTGCGGCAGGCACGCATCAGCATCGTCAGCGATCCCCACACCGGCCCGCTCCATGCGCGCGTGCGGGAACTTCTGGGTGGAGGCGTCAATGTCTGCCTCGGCCAGGACGATATCTCGGATGCGTACTATCCGTTCGGCCGCAACAACATGCCAGAGGTCGCGTTCCTGGCGTCGCATCTGCTGTGGATGACCAAAGAGACGGAGATCGCCACGCTCTACGAGATGATCACGTCGCGCGCGGCCGAGGCGATGAATCTTCGGCAGTACGGCGTCGAGGTGGGCTGCGCCGCCAATCTCGTCGTGCTCGATCAGCCCAGTGTCAGCGAAGCGCTGCGCTTTCACAGCCCGCCCGCGGCCGTCATCAGCCATGGACGGCTGGTCGATCTCGACAGCATGCGCGAGCTTGCCCAGATCGGGCGTGGCTGATTTTTGGGCCAGAAGTCCTGCGTTTTGCCGAATATTTGAGCGCCCCGGTCGATGCTGTCCGCGTAACCTAGCTGCGGTGATCTGCTCCCTCGCGGGGAAGCAAAGCCTGAGATGCGGAGAACGACAATGCTTGAGGCGGCGCGCGTATCAGAGGCCAGCTTGCCGGTGATCGACATCGGCGGGTTGCTGTCGCCAAAACTGCCTGATCGCAAGCAGGTCGCAAACGCCTTGCGGTCGGCGTGCCTCCACAACGGCTTCTTCTACATTTCAAATCACGGAGTGAGCGAAGCCCTGGTGGCCGATGTCTTTGCCGAAGCCGCTTCCTTCTTCGACCTGCCGCCCGGGCAAAAGGCCGAGGTGGACAAATCCCGTTCCAGGGCCAATCGCGGCTATGAACCATTGCAGGGACAGACGCTGGAGCCCGGCGCGCCGCCCGACCTGAAAGAGGGATACTATATCGGCCCCGAACATCGCGCCGACGATCCCCGGGTGATTGCCGGTATATTCAATCACGGCGCCAACCAATGGCCGGCAATGCGGCCGAACTTCAAGCCGGTGATGCAGGCCTATCTCGAGGTCATGCTGGATCTGTCGGCGCGGATGATGGGCGGCATCGCGCTGTCGCTGGATCTGCCGGAAGACTATTTTGCCGGTTACTGCAGCGATGCGATGGCGACCGTGCGACTGCTGCACTACCCGCCGCAACCGGCCGGCGGCAATCCTGACCAGAAAGGCGCCGGCGCCCATACCGATTTCGGCGGGCTCACTCTGCTGCGCCAGGGCGACGTCGGCGGCCTGCAGGTCTGGGATCAGGCCTCCGGCGGCTGGATTCACGCCGATCCCGTTCCCGGCACCTTCGTCGTCAACCTCGGCGACATGATCGCGCGCTGGAGCAATGATAAATATCGCTCGACGCTGCATCGCGTCGTCAATGCCTCCGGCCGCGAGCGCTATTCGGTGCCGTTCTTCTACACCGGCAACTACGCCCACAAGGTCGAATGCATCCCGACCTGCGTTGCGCCGGGCGAGGCGCCCAAATATCCGCCCATCACCGTCGAGGAGCACATGCGGGCGATGTACAAGCGGACCTATAAATAGCCGCCATGGCCGACGCCGCTCCGCCCCGCCTCACTTTCATCCTGATCCACGGCGCTTGGCAGGGCGCCTGGGCCTGGGAGACGATTGTCCCGCGGCTGAGAGCGCTGGGTCACGACGCGATCGCCGTCGATTTGCCGGGCAACGGCCACAACCCGATGGCGCCAGCCGACGTCAATCTCGAGCGCTACGCTGCGCACGTCACAGGCATCATCGACGCCACCCGGGGGCCGATCGTCATGGTCGGCCACAGCATGGGCGGCACCGCCGCGGCGCAGGCCTGCGAATTACGTCCCGATCGGATCGCGCTTGCGATCTTCCTCGCCGCGTTCCTGCTGCCTGATGGCATGTCGGTGCTGCAGTTCTACGAACTGCATCTGGAGCCTTGGATGGTCGGTGCGCACAAGCGCGTCACCTATGATGAGAGCGGGCTGCTGTCGCGCATCGATCCGGCCTCCGCCGTTGAAGTGTTTTATCACAAGGCAGACCGCGCGCAGGCCGAAGCCGCCGCCCAACGCCTGACGCCGCAGCCCGAGGGCGGCCGCCGCTCGCAGCTGAAATTGTCGCCCGATGGTTTCGGTACGGTGCCGCGCGTCTACATCGAGGCGCGAGAGGATCGCTCGGTGCACCTGCCGCTGCAGCGGAAGATGCAGGCGATGTCGCCGTGCCGCGCCGTCTACGGGCTCGACAGCGATCATGCGCCGCAGCTGTCCGATCCCGATGCGTTGGTCGCGCTGTTCATGACGGCGGTCGCCGAACATGCGAGGTGACGTGACGCGATGAAGCCCTCGATCTTCGGCTATGAGGCGCCGACCAGCCTCGAAGATGCCATCCGTCTGCTTGCCGGCGATACCGACGCCGTCGTGCTCGCCGGCGGGCAGACGTTGCTGCCGGCGATGAACTTTCGCGCCGCCAATCCGTCGCTGCTGGTCGACATCCAGCACATCCAGGGTTTGCGCGGCATCGCGGTCGGCGCCGACGGCATCGTCGTCAAGGCGATGGTCCGCCACCGCGAATTCGAGCTCGACCAGGACGTGCTCTGCGCCAATCCGCTGGTCGCGGAGGTCATCCAGCACGTCGCCCATGTCCCGATCCGTACCCGCGGCACCGTGGTCGGCAGCCTTTGCCATGCCGATCCGTCGGCCGAGATTCCGTTGCTGCTGGTGCTGCTCGGCGGCTCCGTCATCGCGCAGGGGCCGTCGGGCACGCGCGAGATCGCAGCCGAAGATTTCTTCCAGTCGTTCCTGACCACGGCGCGCAGCCATGATGAAATCGTGATCGAGGCGCGCTTTCCCCTGTTGCCGCGCAGGGCCGGGTGGGCGTTCGACGAGGTGACGCGGCGGCATGGCGATTACGCCGTCGTCGGCGTCGGCTGCGTGGTATCGCTCGATGGCAGCGGCTGTGCCGAGCGCGTGCGGCTCGCGGCATGCGGGATCGCCGATCGGCCGATCCGGCTCAAAGACGCCGAAGCGATCCTGACGGGAACGGCGCTCGGCATATCCGATCTCGATGCTGCGGCGGAGGCCTCGGTGGCCGCAGTGACCCAGCCCGATGACATCAATGTCTCGCAAAGCTACCGGCGCCGGGCGCTCGGCGCGCTGATCCGCCGGATGGTCGTCAAGGCTGCGCAGCGCGCCGGGTCCGCGCAACACGCGGAGTCCGTGGCATGACGCGGCCGATGAAGCAGGCCGGCTCCGCCCGCTCCGGTGACGCGCAGGTCGACGTCGAGCTCACCGTCAACGGCGAAGCCATTCGCCGCAGCGTCAGCGTGCGGATGCTGCTGTCCGACTTCCTGCGCCACGAGCTCGGCCTGACCGGCACCCATGTCGGTTGCGAGCATGGCGTGTGCGGCTGCTGCACCGTGCTGATCGACGGCAAGCCCGGCCGCTCCTGCCTGACGCTGGCGGTG
The DNA here is from genome assembly GCF_018130695.1 of Bradyrhizobium jicamae. Classification (GTDB taxonomy): domain Bacteria; phylum Pseudomonadota; class Alphaproteobacteria; order Rhizobiales; family Xanthobacteraceae; genus Bradyrhizobium; species Bradyrhizobium jicamae_B. The sequence goes on from NZ_JAFCJX010000004.1 coordinate 113,601, forward strand.
CAGGCCAACGGCTACAGCATCCGCACCATCGAATCCGTCGCCGCCGCCGATGGCACGCTGCATCCGGTGCAGCAGGCCTTCAAGGAGTGCCATGGCCTGCAATGCGGCTATTGCACGCCCGGCATGGTGATGAACGTGCTCGGCCGCTTCGAGGAAGAAGGACCGCTCGATCTCTCCGACGACGGCATCCGGGAATTGCTGTCGGGCAATCTCTGCCGCTGCACCGGCTATCTCAACATCGTCGCCGCGGTGCGTCGCGCCGCCGAACTGCTCGGCAGATCATAGGAGCGCGTGCCGATGTCGACACGCATGTTCGGAGCGCGCATCGAGCGCAATATCGATCCAAAATTGCTGCGCGGCGAGGGGGCTTTCGTCGACGATATTCCGCTGTCGGATGCGCTGCACGTCGCTTTCCTGCGCAGCCCGCATGCGCGGGCGCGGATCAACGCGATCGACACGGCGGCCGCCAAGGCTCATCCGGGCGTCGTCGCGGTCTACACCTGCGACGATATCGGCGCGCTCGACGTCGAGATGCCGCTATTGATCCCGCATCCGTCGATGACCAACCCGCAGACCCAGCGTCCGCTGGCGCGCGGCGACGTGCACTATGTCGGCCAGACCGTCGCGATGGTGGTGGCCGTGGATCGCTACACCGCCGAAGATGCGGCTGCGATGATCGAGGTCGATTACGCGCCGCTGGCGGTCGAGATGGACATGATCAGGGCGCTGCAGGACGGCGCGCCGCGCGTGCACGCCTCGATCCCGAACAATCTCGCCGCCCATTTCGTCCAGAGCAGCGGCGATCCCGACGGCGCCTTCGCCGCCGCTGAGCACGTCACGCGGATTACCGTGCAGGTCGATCGCTCGACCGCAGCGCCGATGGAATGCCGGGCGGTCGCCGCCCGGTGGGAGGCGGTTACCGGGGAATTGACGGTGTGGGATGGTACGCAGGCGCCGATCTCGGTGCGCGGCGGGCTCGCCTCGGTGTTCGGCATCGATGAGGACAAGGTCCGCGTCATCGCGCCCGACGTCGGCGGTGGGTTCGGCCAGAAGGTGCTGCTGTTCTATCCGGATGAGCTGCTGGTGCCGATGGCGGCGATGCAGCTCGGCCGCCCCGTCAAATACATCGAGGACCGCCGCGAAAATTTCATCGGCTCCTCCCAGGAACGGACCCAGATCCACACCATCGAACTGGCGGCGCTGAAGTCGGGCGAAGTGATCGGCTTGCGCGATTTCTTCCTGCACGACACCGGCGCTTTCATTCCCTACGGTATCGCGGTGGCGCAGGTCGCGTCCACCTCGATCGCCGGTCCCTATCGAATCCCCAACATCCTCGTCGAGTTCAAGGCGGTCTACACCCCGACCGTGCAGGTGACGCCCTATCGCGGCTGCGGCCGTCCGCAGGCCTGTTTCGCGATTGAGCGAGCGATGGACCAGTTGGCCCAAGAGCTCGGGCTCGATCGATTTGAGATTCGCCGCCGCAATCTGATCGCCGACAATCAGTTTCCCTACGCCCGCGAGGGGTTGCTGTTCGCCGACGGATTGAAGGTGACGCTCGACAGCGGCCAGTATGGCAAGGCGCTGGCGATGGCCGCGGCCGAGCTCGGCGCCGAAAGCTTTGCCGCCGCGCAGGCCAAAGCCTTGTCCGAGGGGCGCTACCTCGGCCTCGGCCTTGCCTGCTATGTCGAAGGCACCGGCCTCGGTCCTTACGAGGGCGGTCATGTGAAGATCCATCCGATCACCGGCAAGGTCTATGTCAATACCGGCCTGAGCACGCAAGGGCAGGGGCACGATACGGTGTTTGCGCAGATCGTCGCCGACCAGCTCGGCGTTTCGCCGCAGGACGTCATCGTGGTCGAGGGCGACACCAAGGCGTTCGACTGGGGTGTCGCAACCTTTGCCAGCCGCGCCGCCGTGGTCAGCGGCAACGCGATCCACAAGACCGCGGTGACCGTGCGCAAGAAGGTGCTGCAGGCGGCGGCCAACATGCTGGATGTCGACATCGACTCGATCGAGTTGCGTGACTCCGCCGCCTGGGTCAAAGGCTCCAACCGCTTCGTGCCGTTGGCCGCGATCGCGACCGCGAGCAATCCGCTACGTTATGCCTTCAACAAGGCCGCGCAGGCGGCGACGCAGTTCGCACCGGCCAGCAAGCACGACGGTCCGCCGCTCGCCGAAGGCGAGGCGCCGGGGCTGGAGGCGACCGACTATTACAGCCCGTCGCAATCGACCTGGGCTTACGGAGTGCACGCCGCGGTTGTCGAGGTCGATCCCGGCCTGTGCACCGTCAAGATCAGAAAGTATGTCTGCATCCATGATTGCGGCAACATGATCAATCCGATGCTGGTCGAGGGCCAGGTGATGGGCGGCATCGCACAGGGCATCGGTGGCGCGCTGTACGAGCATCTCGACTATCAGGCCGACGGCAACCTCGCCAACGCCAGCCTGATGGATTTCCTCGTGCCCTACGCGACGGAGATTCCCGATGTCTCGATCCTGCATCTCGAAACCCCGTCGCCGCTGAATCCGCTCGGCGTCAAGGGCGTCGGCGAGGCCGGCTGCATCGCGGTGGGCGCAGTGGTGGCATCCGGCGTCGAGGACGCGCTGCGTCCGTTCGGTGCACTCAAATTCCACCAGGTGCCGCTGTCGCCGACCATGATCGCGGATGCGCTGGAGCGGGCGGGACACTAAGCAAGCGCAGCCCGCGAACACGATGGGCTATCGCCGCTCCTCGCGGACATGTGGCTGACCAAGCGCGCCGGGCTCCTGGCTGCCGCGGTGGTCTTTGGCGCCGACCCAGATCATCACCGCGATGGTGGCAAGATAGGGCAGCATCAGCATCAGATATTGCGGCACCCGAATTCCGGCTGCGGCGACATGGGGGATCAGCGCTTCGATGCAGCCGAACAGCAGGGCGCCCGCCAGCGCCGGCCATGGCGCCCAGCGGGCGAACACCACGAGCGCCACCGCGATCCAGCCGCGGCCGCCGGTCATGCCGGTGACCCACAATTTCACGCTGACCACCGAGATGTAACCGCCGGCAAGCCCGATCAGCGAGGAGCCGGCGACGATCGCGAGGATGCGATGCAGCGCGACGCTGACGCCGGCCGCATCCGCTGCAGCCGGATTTTCACCGACCGCGCGGATGCGCAGGCCGAGCATGGTCCTGAACAGGAGGAAGTTGACCGCGATGAAGATCAGGATGGTGAGATAGACGACGGGATCCTGCATGAAGAAGATCCGCCCGATCACCGGGATTTCCGACAGCGGCCAGATTTTCAGCGGCACCAGCCCGCTCAATTGCTTGTTCTGCCATTTTGCCAGCGTGCCGATCAGGCCGGTCAAGCCCTGGCAAAAGAACACCACGGACAATCCCGCGATCACCTGGTTGATGCGCAGCACCACCACCAGCACCGCAAACAGCAGCGAGACCACGCTTGCCGCCACCATCGCGGCGAGCAGCGCGACCGCGGGATGGCCGACGAACAGCAGCGAGGTGCCGGCACCCGCCAGCGCGCCGACCAGCATCAGACCCTCGGCGGTGAGATTGAGCACGCCGGAACGTTCCGCCACGATCAGGCCGAGGGCGGCGAGCGCATAGGGCACCGCGGTGACCGGCGCGTTGGCAATCCAATTGATCAGGAAGTCGACCAGGTTCACGGGATGCCTTCAGCGAAGCCAGCGGATGCGGTGACGGATCAGGAATTCGGAAGAGGCCACTGCCATCACGATGATCGCCTCGATCATCTGCACCATCGTGAAGGGGATCTGGTAGAACACCTGCAGTGTCTGTCCGGTAATGAACAGCACCGCGATCAGGAAACCGACGATGGCGATCACGATCGGATCGTTGCGGGAGAGGAACGCGATCAGGACGCCGGAAAACACGTAGCCGTTGGCGTAGGACTGGGTAAGGCGACCTTCCTGGCTCGCGACGTTGACGAAGCCGGCGAGGCCTGAGCAGGCGCCGGAGGCCGCGATGATCCAGATTGTCGCCGTTTGCACGGGAACGCCGACGATTTTCGCCATCCGTGGATTGGCGCTGATGAAGCGGGTGTAGAAACCGATCCGGCTGAGATGAATCAGCCAGCCGGCCGCCAGCACGCCGGCGATCGCAATCAACAGACCGCTGTTGACGCCGTAGCCGATATCCCCCAACCGCTCGAAGGGACGGAACGGGGTCGATTGCGGGAAGGCCGTCTTGGCATCCTGCCAGGCGCCGTACAGCAGATGAAACAGGAAATACATCGCGACGTAGTTGAGCAGCAGGGTTGCGATGATCTCGTTGACGCGAAAACGAGTCTTCAAGAACGCCACCAGCAGCACCCACAGGGCGCCGCCGAGCGCCGCGGCCGATCCCATCAGCACGAGCCGCGTCGCCTGCGGTCCGATGTCGTAGATCGAAATCGCGGCGGCGAAAATGCCGCCGAAGATCATCTGGCCCTCGATGCCGAGATTCCAGAACCCGATCCGGAACGCGAGGCTGGCGCCGAGTCCGACCAGGATCAGCGGCGCGGCCTGCACCAGCACGCCGCTTAGGTTTTCGGCCGTCAGCACGCCCGCGAGTTCGCTCGCCAGGGTCAGCGGCGGGATGCCGGCGACCGCCAGGATGACGATCGAGATCGCAAGCCCGAAGATCAGCGAGGCGCCGACGAAAGCCGCCTGCTTCCACGGCGACAGGTCCTGGCGCACGTCGAGGGTGACGCGGCCGAGGCCGCGGGAGGCGGAGGGCGCAGGAGAGATCAAGGCATCCGCTCGGCGTGAGAAATCATCCATGGTCGACCATAGCACGGCCGATCGCCTGACGATCCGCGGGGCGCTCGAATTCACCGACGATGGTGCCGCGGCTCATCACGCCGATGCGGTCCGACAGGCTCAGCACCTCGTCGAGGTCCTCACTGATCAGCACGATCGCAGCTCCCCGCTCGCGCGCCGCGATCAGGCGTTGATGCACGGCGGCGCAGGCGCGGACGTCGAGCCCGCGGCTCGGGCTATGCGCGACCACGACGTCGGGCTCGCGACTGAACTCCCGCGCGATGACGAGCTTCTGTGCGTTGCCGCCGGACAAAAGCGAAGCCTTCTGGCCGACGCTGCGGACGCCCTGGACGTCGTAATCGGCGATGGCGGCAAGGGCATCCTGGCGCATCGCTGCGCGGTCGAGCTTGACGACGCTGCCGTAGCGGCCGGAGCGGATCTGCGCCACCGCGAGGTTATCCGATATCGGCAGGCTGCCGGCGAGCGCATAAGCGTAACGGTCGGCGGGGATCGCGGCGATCTTGGCTTCCCGACGTTTGGTCTGGCCGGCGCGGCTGATGTCGCCGGTGCCGTCGAGCCAGATCTCGCCCGACGACGGCTCGATCGCGCCGATCAGTGCTTCGGCGAGTTCGGCCTGGCCGTTGCCGCTGACGCCGGCGATGCCGTAGATCTCGCCGGCGCGGACGTGGAAGCTGGCGTTGTCGAGCATCACGCGGCCGTCGCCGCGGGTGTAGCAGAGCGTGCCGACATTGAGCCGCGTCGGTCCGCCTTCATGCGGTGAGCGTTCCGGCAGCGCCGAGGTCTGGCCGACCGTCAGTTCGGTCAATTCTTCCGCGCTGGCGTGGCGCGGGTCGAGCTTCGCCACCGTCTTGCCGCCGCGCATGATGGTCACGCGGTCGGCGAAACGCTTCACGTCCTGCAGCTTGTGCGTCACCAGCACCACGGCGGTGCCGGCCCGCGCCAGCCGCCGCACGATCTCGAGCAGTCCGATCGCCTCGGCGTCGGTCAGCACCGCGGTCGGCTCGTCGAGGATCAGGATCTTCGCACCGCCGACCAGCACCTTGACGATCTCGACCTGCTGCTGCTCGGCCACCGTCATGGTGTCGATGCGCCGATCCGGGTCGATCGAGAATTTGAGCTCTCCGACCTGCTGCTCGATTGCAGCGCGGATATTGCGGATGCCGGAGGCGAAATGCGGTTGCGGATTGGCCAGCAGCACGTTCTCCGCCACGGTAAACGGTTTCACCAGCTTGAAGTGCTGGTGAACCATGCCGATGCCATGCTGGCGGGCAGCCGCCGGGCCGCTCAGCGCGATCGGAGCGCCATCGATCGAGATCGATCCGGCGTCCGGGGCGTAGAGCCCGGCGGCGACGTTCATGAGGGACGATTTGCCGGCGCCGTTTTCGCCCAGCAAGGCATGCACCTCGCCGGCCTGGCTCTCGAACGACGCGCCGTCGAGAGCCAGGGCCCCGTCGAAGGATTTTCGAATTCCGACGAGTTGCAGCGCAGATGCCATCAGCCGTTCGTACCAGCCTATTTCTGGGTAATGACGCCTGGAACGTACCAGTCCATCTTCCAGAGACCACCATCGTCGAGCGCCGCATTGGCTGCAACCCTCTCGGTGCCTGCGACGTCCTTGATCGGCCCAGTGAAGATTTTCTTGCCGGCGATGATGGCGTCGCGTTCGGCCATCACCTTGTCCACCACCTCTTTCGGCACTGCAGGGCCGCAGCAGGCGATATCGGTGCCGCCGTCCTTGATGCCCGGGAAGGCGCCATAAGGGCTCGGTTCCCAGTTGCCGGCCGCCACCTTCTTCAGCTCGGGCGCCAGGAATTTTTCCCAGGTCCAGGCCGAGGAGCACAGCGTTGCCTTCGGTGCGAATTCGCGCAGGTCGCGGTGATGTCCGGTGCCATAGATGCCGCGCTCCTGGGCGACGATCTGCGGCGTCGGGGTGTCGACGTGCTGGCCGATGACGTCGATGCCCTGGTCGGCCATGGCGCTTGCCGCGGCGCGTTCCTTGACCGGGTCATTCCAGGCCCCGGTGAAGATCACCGTCGTCGTTGCCTTCGGGTTCATCTTCAAGGCGCCCATTTCGTAGGCATTGATGGTCCAGTTGACCGGGCCGATCGGATGCGCGGCGACGAAGCCGAGCTTGCCGGTCTTGGACATCGCACCCGCGATCATGCCGCACAGATACTGGCTCTCATAGGTGCGGCCGTAGAAGGATTCGAGGTTCGGACCGTTGGTGGTGCCGGAGGCATTGAGGAACGCGACCTTCGGATATTTCAGCGACAGTTCCTTGAACGTGTCGGAATAACCGAACGCGGTGCCGATGATCACATTGTATCCGCGCTGGATGAAGCGCTCGGCCGCGGGCGTGATTTGGCCTGCAACTTCCGGCACGTTCTCGACGAACGGAATCTGCAAGTCGACCGCTTTTTCGATCTTCGGGCGAGCCTCGTCAAATGCCTGCGTCCAGCCGCCGTCGCTCTTGTCGGCGAAATACAGGAACGCGACCTTGGGCGGTGCAGGCAATGTGAAGCCGGCCGCATAGGCGATTGCAGCGCCGCCGGTGAGGGCCGCAGCAAGAACAGGAATGTAAGTCCAGCGCATCACGCAAATCCTCTAGCTGTGCGAAATTTTCGGCCGCATGAGGCGGACGTCGAAAAATCTTCGCATCGATGGAAAAAATAGCACGCCGATTGTTTAGTCATCGTCGCCCCATTCGCTGGGCACTTCCTCCTCGTCTTGTCGTCACGGGGCCATTGTCGGCCGCTGCGGGAATTGAGGGCGCACCGTTCAAGGTTCGTCCCCTTCCAATCCAGGTTTTGGCGCCGCGTCCGGTCGTGCGGCGACGTGCCGGCGGCCGCCTGAACGCCATCGAAAAGCAATCTATGCTTGACGGGCAGGCGGCTTGGATATTGCTTCGCATGCAGCGCTGCGGAGCGCAGCAGGTTGTGCAGATGTCGACGGGAGAGTGCGTGATGAAGGCTTATGTGTACGGCGAAAGGCGCGACCTGCCGCAGGGCTTTGAGGATTTCACCACCGCCAGTCGTTCGGCGATCGTCTCGATCGACATGCATCAGGGGCATCTTGCCGATACGCCGGACTGCCCCTGTCCCGCGCCGCGTGCGCGCGAAATCGTGGCGCCGATCGACGCGTTTCATGCGGCGGCCCGCGCGGTCGGCGTGCCGGTCATCCACGTCAAATCGGTGTTGCGCAAGGGCGGCGTCGACGACACCGCCGGCATTCCGTCGGCATGGCGGCGGACCTTTCCGCTCCATGTCGGTGCGATTCCCAACTCGGATGCGCACGCGATCGAAGGCTCGCGCTGGACCGAATTCGTAACCCAGGTCGAGTCGCAGGATCTCGTTGTCGCCGGCAAGAAGCGGCTGTCGCCGTTCTTCGCCACCGACCTCGACTTCCTGTTGCGACAGATGAATGTCCGTACCGTCGTGCTCAACGGCGGCATGACCGATTGCTGCATTCTCAACGCCGCCTTCGACGCCAGCAATCTGAGCTATCGCGTGGTGGTGCTGCGCGATCTGGTGCGCGGCACGGATCAGGACATGGAAGAGGCCGCGCTGAAAATGGTGTCGCTGCATCTCGGCGTGGTCGCCGACGCCACCGATCTGCTGGAGCAGTGGCGCAGCACCCGCTAGCGCCGCGCCGCCGGGGGAAGGGCTACGGGTTTCCGGCCGACCGGTCGGCGCAACGTCATGCCCGTTCTCCAAGGGTTTGGCCCAGCCCATGCAAGCTCAACTTCGTAGTGGTGGACACCCGGACACAGTCATGTTAATCACGTTAAACAAATTTGAGCAAGGTTAAAAACTTGAAGCCTTCGGCGTTCGACTATTTCAGGCCCGCGAGCCTTTCCGAAGCGCTCGCGCTGCTGGCGAAGTACAAGGACGATTGCAAGATCCTGGCCGGCGGCCAGAGCCTCGTACCGGCGATGAATTTCCGGCTCGCGCGTCCCGCGATCCTGATCGACATCAACGATCTCGGCGAACTCGACTACATTTTTGCGGACGACAATGGACTCCATATCGGCGCGCTGACGCGCCATGCCGCGTTCCACCGGCGCGTCGTCGACGGCCCGCTTGGCGCATTGTTGTCGAAGGTGGCGCGTCACATCGCGCATTATCCGATCAGACAGCGCGGCACTTTTGCGGGAAGCCTGGCGCACGCCGATCCGGCATCGGAATGGTGCCTCGTCGCCACCGCGCTGAACGCGGCGATCGTGGCGAAGAGCATACGCGGCGACCGACGCATTTCCGTCGGCGATTTCTTCAACGGCACATTCGCAACCGATCTTGCGGCCGACGAGCTGCTTGCCGAAATTCACCTGCCGGCGATGGGGCCGGGCTGGCGCACCGGCTTCTTCGAATTCTCCCGGCGCGCCGGAGATTTTGCACTGGGCATGGCACTGGCGGCGCTCAGGATCGAAGACGGTATCGTACGTGAAGCGCGGCTCGGGGTCGGCGGCGTCGCCGATCGCGCGATCCGTCTCGAGAGCCTGGAAGACGGGCTGGTCGGCCATGCCGCTTCGCCGGAGCTGATCGACAGCATCGCGCGCGAGGCGTGGGCATTGGTCACCCCTGTCGGTGACATCCATGCGTCGCCCGAATACCGGCGCGACCTGATAGCGACCGCCGTCAGGCGCGCGCTCACAGAGGCTGCGGCATGAACTGGATCGGACGATCGCTGCCGCGGCTGGAGGATCCGTCTCTGCTCCGAGGCCATGGCAGCTACGTCGCCGACCGCATCGGCAAGGCCGCTTCCGTCCGCTTCGTGCGCAGCCCGTTGGCCAGCGGCGCGATCACCGGTATCGAGATTCCACCGGGAGCAACGGTGTTCACAGGCCGTGACCTGTCCGACGTGAAGCCGATCCAGCCGATCCTGCATCGTCCGGACTACATCGCGATCGGCCAGCCGGTGCTGCCGGTCGACCGCGTCGCCTTCTGCGGACAGGCCATCGCCGTGGTCGTCGCCGAAGATGCTGCGCTCGCCGAGGATATCGCCGACCAGGTCTTCGTCGACATCGACACCACGGACGCCATCGTTGACCTCGACACCGCGCTCGCGCCCGGTGCTGCGCCGGTCCATCCCGAGGCGCCGTCGAACGTGCTTGTCGAAGGACGCATGAGGACGGCCGGCTTCGACCGGGCCTTTGCGGATGCAGCCGAGATCGTCGCGCTGGACCTGCGGTCACATCGGCAATCCGCAGCGCCGATGGAAGGCCGTGGGGGACTGGCCGAATATGACGGCGTCTCGGGGCGCGTGACGCTCACCGCGTCGGTCCAGATGCCGCATATGTTGCGCACGGGGATCGCCGATGCGCTCGGGATGCCGGAGTCGGAGCTGCGCGTGATCGCACCGGACGTCGGCGGCGGCTTCGGCCAGAAGATGTCGCTGTTCCCGGAATACATCGTGCTGGTCTGGCTCGCGCGAAAACTGAAACGCAGTGTCGCATGGATCGAGGATCGCCGCGAGAACTTCACCGCCTCCGCCCATGGCCGCGATCAGGCCTTCAGCCTGCGCGGCGCCTTCGCGAAAGACGGCAGGCTGCTCGGGTTGGAGGCCGATCTGCGCTCCAATGTCGGGGCGTTCTCCTGCTATCCCGTCACCTGCGGCGTCGAGCCATTGATGGCGCTGGCTGAGTTGCCGGGCCCTTACGATCTTGGCGAATACGGTGTTCGTTCACGCGGTGTCACCACCAACACCTGCATGATGGCGCCGTATCGCGGCGTGTCGCGACCGATGCTGACCTTCTCCATGGAGCGTCTGATGGAGGTGGCGGCAAAACGCCTCGGCATCGATGCGGTCGAGATCAGACGGCGTAATCTGATCGGCACGTTTCCGCACCGCTCGCCGACCGGCCTCGTCTATGACGAGGGCAGCTATCTGCAGGCGATGGAGACGGCCGTCAAAGCCATCAACCTTCCGGCGTTTCGGGCGCGGCAGACCGCGCTGCGCAAGCGCAACCGCCATCTCGGCGTCGGCCTCTCGGTGTTCAGCGAGCGTACCGGATACGGCACGCCGGCCTACGCCGCGCGCGGCATGGACATCGTTCCCGGCTATGAGATCGTCGATTGCACGATGGATCCGTCGGGGAACGTCGTGCTGCGCATCGGGTCCTCGCCGCATGGCCAGGGCTTGAAGACCAGCCTTGCCCAGCTTGTAGGGGATGAATTGGGCATCGAGCCGCAGCGGATCAGGGTCGTCTCCGGTGACACGGATGCCACGCCCTATGGCTGGGGCACTTTCGCCAGCCGCTCGATGGTGATCGCCGGCGGTGCATCCAAGCTTGCCGCGGGACAGGTCGCCGGCAAGCTCAAGGCGATCGCCGCGCATCTGATGGAAGCAAGCCCCGACGACATCACGCTGGAGAACGGCCTCGCCCGCGTCAGCAATTCCAACCGGACGACGGAGATCGGCGCCTTGGCACGCGCAGCCTATCACCAGAGCCACAAGTTCAAAGGACTGTCGCCGGGGCTGCATGAAAGCGCCGTCTACGATCCCGGCGGGACCTTCTCGAACGCCTGCCACGTCGCCATCGTCGAGGTCGATATCGAGACCGGCGGCGTCAGGATCGAACGCTTCCTGGTGGTCGAGGATGCCGGTGTCCTGATCAACCCGATGATCGTCGACGGGCAGATCGCCGGCGGCGTCGCGCAGGGGATTGCCAACGCGCTGTTCGAGGAGATGATCTACGACGAGAACGGCAATCTGCTGACGGCGTCGTTCGCGGACTATTTGCTGCCAACCTCGGCGGAGATCCCGGAGATCGAGATCACCCATATGGAGACGGTGTCGCCCGAAAGCGTCACCAAGGCCAAGGGCGTCGGCGAAGGCGGCGCGATCGGTGCGCCGGCTGCGGTCGTCAACGCGATCGTCGACGCGCTGTCGCCGTTCGGTATCGAGCTGTTCGAATTGCCGGCGACACCGCAACGGATTCGCGAGCAGCTCCGCAAGGCGGGAGTATCGGTCCATGGCTAGCAAGCGCGACGTCAATCTCACCATCAACGGCGCGTCCCACGCGGTCTCGATCGAGCCGCGCCGGACGCTGGCCGACGTGCTGCGCGACGATTGCGGGTTGACCGGCACCCATCTCGGCTGCGAGCACGGTGTCTGCGGCGCCTGTACCGTGCTGGTCGACGGCAGGCCGGTCCGGTCCTGCCTGATGTTCGGCGTGCAGGCCGAGGGCAAGACAATCCGTACCGTCGAGGGGCTCGCCGACGGCGACACGCTGCATCCGCTGCAGCAGGCGTTTTGGGAAAACCATGGACTGCAATGCGGCTTCTGCACGCCCGGCTTCCTGATGCTCGCCGCCGGCGCGCTGGAGGAAAACCCTGAGATGTCCGACAACGAGATCAAGGACGTGCTGTCCTCGAACCTGTGCCGCTGCACCGGCTATCAGAACATCGTCAAGGCGGTGCGGATCGCGGCGCGCGAATTGCGGGCGAGACCGCGGGCATGAGCCATATCGGCCGGTCGCTCCGGCGCATCGAGGATCGTCCACTGCTGCGCGGGGCCGGCGCGTTCGCGGCCGATTGCAATGCCCGTGACCAGCTCCACATGCGCGTCGTGCGTTCGCCGGTCGCGTTCGGGCGGATTCTCGGGATCGAGACCGCGGAGGCCTGCGCGCTCGACGGCGTCGTCGCGATCTGGACAATCGCAGACGTCGCCGAATTGCCGCCGATCGACTTTCGCCAGATGGGGCTCGAGGCGCTCGCGGCCTACCGCCAGTTCGTGCTGGCGCGCGACTACGTGCGCTATGTCGGCGAGCCGGTAGCTGTGGTGTTTGCCGTCGATCCCTATGTCGCGGAAGACGCGGCCGACCTAGTGTACTGCGATATCGATGAGCAGGCCGCGCAGCTCGATGCCACCGCACCGCCCGTGGCGTTCAAGCCCGACATCTATCCCGGGCTATTGTCGGAACCCGCGGTGCTCCGCCGCGCCTATGGTGACATCGACGCTGCCTTCGCCGCGGCCGAAAAGATCGTCGCGGTGGAGGTCAAGGTCGGGCGTCACACCGGCGTGCCGCTGGAAACCCGCGGCGCGCTCGGCGTCTACGACGCGGACAAGGACGTGGTGACGCTCTATGGCGTTGCCAAGGTGCCGCACTACAATCGTGACGCCATCACGAGGATGCTCGGCCTCGGTCCGGGGCGGCTGCAGCTCAGCGAGGGCCATGTCGGCGGCGGTTTCGGCATCCGCGGTGAGCTCTATCCGGAGGACGTGCTGGTGTGCGCCGCGGCGCTGCGGCTGCACCGTCCGGTGAAATGGATCGAGGACCGCAAGGAGCATCTGCTCGCGGCCAATCATTCGCGCGATCAGGTCTATCGATTGCGCGCCGCCGTTGACAAAAGAGGCTTCATCCTCGGCCTCAAGGCGGAGTTCTTCACCGACCAGGGCGCTTATGTGCGCACCCACGGCACCACGGTGACCGATCTGTCCGCGGCCATGCTGCCGGGGCCCTACGTCATTCCCGCCTATTGCGTTGAGGGACATATCCGGCTCACCAACAAGACGCCGGCCGGCACCTACCGCGCGCCCGGCCGCTACGAGTCCACCTTTGCCCGCGAGCGGTTGATCGACAAGATCGCCAGTGACCTCGGTCTGTCGCCGGTCGAAGTGCGCCGCGCCAACTTCATCGCCGCCGAGGCGATGCCGTTCGATCGCGGCATCCAGACGCTTGGAACCGGCGTCGTCTATGATTCCGGAAAGTACGGCGATCTGCTCGAACGCGTGCTGGATCGTCTCGATTACGATCAGCTGCAGCAAGAGCTCGCCGCGCGTCGAGATCGCGGCGAGCACGTCGGGCTCGGCGTCGCCTGTTTCGTCGAAAAGAGCGGCCTGGGCCCGCAGGACCTGGTCCGGATCAGGGTCGATGGCCGCGGCACCATCGAGATCGTGACCGGTGTCGCTTCCGTCGGGCAGGGCGTCGAGACCGTGCTGGCGCAGATCTGCGCGGAGACGATCGACGTTCCGATCGAGCGGATCAGCGTGGTCCATGGTCAGACCGACCGGATCGAGATCGGCTTTGGCGCGTTTGCGTCCCGCGTCACGGTGATGGCGGGCTCCGCGGTGAAGATCGCGTCCGAGGCCCTGCGCGACCGTGCGCTTGCGACCGCGGCCAAGCTGCTGCAGACGACGCCCGATACGCTACGTCTGTCGAACGGAACGGTTGAGGCGATCGACGGCGGGGCGTCGCTGCCGCTCGGAGACGTCGCTTTGCATCTGGAGGAGTCCGGCGGCCTTACGGGCGAGGGCCGGTTCGTCGCCGGCCACATGACCTATCCCTACGGCATCCATGCGGCGCAGGTGAAGGTCGACCCGTCGACCTGCGGGATCACGATCGAGCGCTATCTGGTCGGCTATGACGTCGGGCGCGCCATCAATCCGATGCTGATCGAGGGGCAGATCGTCGGCGCGGCCGCGCAGGGGATCGGCGGCGCGTTGCTGGAGGAGTTCGTCTATGACGAGAACGGCCAGCCGCTGGCGGCGAGTTTTGCCGACTATCTGATGCCGACCTGTCATGAGGTGCCGGAGATCGAGGTCCTGCTGCGCGAGGATGCGCCGTCACCGCTCAATCCCCTCGGCGTCAAGGGCGCCGGCGAGGCCGGCATCAATGCCGTTGGCGCCGCGCTTGCCGCTGCAATTGACGCTGCACTTCAAAAGCCGGGGGTCGTGACGCAGCTTCCGATCACGCCGGCCCGGCTGCATGCGATTCTGCGAGGCCGGCGACCATGATGTCTCATTCACGGTCGAGGTTGAACCACAGCGTGCGGACCGTGGTCTTGCCGTGGTTCCAGATCTTGTGCTTACGGCGGGAGCTGTAGGCGATGAGGTCGCCCTGCCGCAACACATGCTTGGTGCCGTCGACCTCGACGGTCAGTACGCCCTGCAGCACGAAGCCGTATTCAAAACCGTCATGGTGGATCGGATGCTCGGCGCTGCCGGTATGGGGGGCGTATTCATTGACGGCAACCGAGACTCCGCGGCTGCGGTCCTCGCGCAGCAGCCGGCGCACCACGTGCTGCGCGGTCTCGACCTTGCGTGCCTCGGAGGCGCGCACCACGATCTTTTCCTCGCTCTCGGCGCCGTTGACCAGCAGGTCCGACATCGTGACCCCGAGCGCGCTCGCGATCACGATCAGCGAACCGATCGACGGCGAGGCGCGGCCGCGCTCGACCAGGCTGAGCATCGAGGTCGAGAGCCCCGAAACATCGGCAAGCTCCTGCAGCGTCAACCCGCGCAGCTGCCGCAATTCCCGGATCCTGATTCCGATCGCCGCCAGCGTGTTCGCCGTGGTCTCGGCGATCTCCTCCGGTAGCGCTTCGAGGTTCGCCTCGGTGCCGCGTTCGCTCATGTCGTGACGTTCCTTGTGCCGCTCCGCTTCAGTCGTTCGCAAAGTAGACGTTGCCCGGTCTCGGATTTTGAATTATATTCAAAAATATTGATCTGTCCTAAAATATGCAGGTGGCGATGACCAGCACTCCGTTACCCCGTGTCCGCGTCATCGACAGCGCGGTCGGGTGTCCAGAAATACCCATCGTCGAGGGCGAGGGCAACGCGAAGGTTGTGCTGTCACCACATAACGGTGCCACCTTTCGCAGCTTTCAACTGGTCTCCCTGAAACAGGGGGCCCGCACCATCGGGCTGAGGCACGCGTCGAATTGCGTCTACTACGTGATGGAAGGTTCGGGCGCCATCGTCGACGCCGCCGCCGGCTCACGTGTCGATCTCGCGGAGGGCAGCATGGTCCATATCGATGCCGGCGATCTCTATCGCATCGAGGCTGGCGAAGCCGGCATCAAGGTGATCGGCGGACCATGCCCGCCGGATGAGAACCTGTATGCCGGCCTTACGGCGGTCGGGAGCTGATCACCGATGGCCATTCGTCTGTTTCACCGCGATCACCCCTCGTTGCGGCTGCCGCTGATCTCGAAGGATGCCCGGTTCGTGATCTGGCCCGGCGTCGGCGCCTGGGAGGCGAACCTGAACTACGTCCGCCTCGAACCCGGCGAGGCCAACGTTCCGCACATCCACACGCTGTCGGAGGACACGATCTTCATCCTCGAAGGCCAGGGCACGATCCACGACTACACCAACGACATCGCGGTGCCGTTCCACGCCGGATGCATCGTCCATGTGCCGGTCGGCATCAAGCACGCGGTCAAGGCGGATCGCGGCACCGGAATCGTCAGCGTCGGTGGACCGGCGCCGGCCGACGTTCCCTTGCTGAAGGCGGCCGGTGCGCTGCCGGCGGATGCCGCGCCGCCGCCCGTCACTTAAGTCCTGGAGCCAGCATGACAGGAAAGCAGCGAGTCGGCGCATGAAGCTGCATCAGGAATTCGTCATCGCGCGGCCGCTCGACGAGGTCTGGCGTTTCTTTCACGACGTTCCCGCTGTCGCAGCCTGCCTGCCGGGCGCGGAATATCTTGGCCCCAGGGATGATGGCCGGCATGCGGGCAAGGTGTCGGCCAAGGTCGGTCCATTCCAGGCGAGCTTTGAGGGCGAGGCGGAAGTCCGTTACGACGAGGCGGCCAAATCGGTCGCGCTCGAAGGCAAGGGCGTTGACCGCAAGGGCGCCAGCCGCGGCAAGATGACGATGGTCTGCTCGCTGCAGCCGGTCGGCGCGGGAACCGCGATCACTGTCGATTCCGACGTGCAATTGTCCGGCACCATCGCCCAGTTCGGCCGAACCGGCCTGATCACCGAGATCGCCAACGCGCTGGTCGCTGATTTCGTCGCCAATGCGGAGGCCGCGATGGGTGCCCGTGCCGCGCCGTCCGCCGCAAGCGAGAAGCCGCTTGCTGCAAGCGATAGCGCTGCAGCGGTACGCCCGATCGGTGGCCTTGCGTTGCTGTTGGCCGCCTTGCGGGGCGTTTTCAGATCCCTGTTTCGCCGCACGGCGTGACATTCGAATCAGACAAGGAATCCGCCATGAAGATCGTCGACATGAGTCATCTGATGAACGTGCACACGCCCGGCTGGGTCGGCTACGCCGGCAACAAGATGTACTATGCACAAAACCTTCAAACCAAGATGATCGTCGCGCAGCGTATCGACACCGCGCTGCATGTCGGCACGCATATCGATGGCGCCATGCACGGCACCGACGGCATGGGCGACATGGCATCCTATCCGCTGGATTTTCTGGTCGGCCCCGGCGCCGTGGTCGACGTCTCGCCCCACATGGACGATTGGGCCGTGATCACGCCCGAGATGATCGAGGCCGCGCCGGTCGAGGTGAGGGAAGGCGACATCCTGATCCTGCACACCGGCTGGCACCGCTATTGGGAGGGACAACCGCAGCAGGACCTAGTGCGCTATTTCTGCATGCATCCCGGCGGCAAGATCGAGCTGCTGCAATGGATGCTGAAGAAGAAGATCAAATGGTTCGGCATCGATTGCGGCTCCGGCGACCACGCCATGAACACCTCGATCCGCCTGATGCGCCCTGATCTGACCAAGCGCTTCGAAGCCAAGGTCGGCATGAGCTGCGACGCGTTCTTCGGCGAATACAGCTACGTGCACAAGAAATCCGGCCGGCAGGTCACCGAAGACATGTTTCCGTTCCACTCCTACGCCTTCCAGGAAGGGCTGATCCACGCCGAGAATGTCGGCGGCGACATCGAGAAGATGTTGAACAAGCGGGCGATCATCGGCGCGTTTCCGTGGCGCTATGAGGGCCTTGAAGCCTGTCCGTGCCGGATCGTCTGCTTCGAGGGCATGGACGAAAACGTCGAGGCTGTCGGCAACGTCGCCAAGGCCATCTTCCAGCGGCGCTGATACGGGGCGGCCCGGCCGATGACGCCATGATCCTGTTCTGGCGAGATTATCATGTCGTGACGATGAGCGACGATAGCCGCTCGGCGTGGCGATGGGAAATCAGGCGCCGCAGCGCACCGATGGGTGTCAAGCTGAATGGCGATGGATTCATGTCACAGCGGGCGGCCGAGGAGGCCGGCAGGCAGGCGCTCGCGACATTCCTGAACGCGCTCACCTCCGAGGAGCGACGCGGCTGATATCACCGCTGGTCGGCACGACATTGCGTTTGCAAAATCTTTATGCAGATCGAGAGCAGAATGAGCAAGCAATCGCTGGATTTCGATGCAACTCCGGCGTCGTTTCCGATTGCGGGCTTTTGACTCAAGCGCTTCGACGATCGATACTTTCGCGTTGCATGCGCCGCATCGATGCAGGCGCGGTTTCCGAGCGAGAACGATGAAGCCTGCGCCATTCAGATATATTGCAGCTTCGTCTCTCGATCATGCGCTTGCCCTGAAGGCCGAGCATGGCGATGAGGCCCGCTTCCTTGCCGGCGGTCAGAGCTTGATCCCGGCGATGAATTTTCGATTGGCGCGGCCGGCCGTGCTGATCGACATCAACGGCCTCGGCGAGCTCTCAGGCGTCGAACGATCGCGGGACGAGATCCGGGTCGGCGCGTTGACGCGCTATCATTCCCTCGAAGGCGACCGCGGATTCCTGGCCGACTGCCCGCTGTTTGCCGACGCGCTGCCGCACATCGCCCATCCGCAGATCCGCAATCGCGGCACGATCGGCGGCAACCTGTCCCACGCCGATCCGGCTTCCGAATTGCCGGCGCTTGCGGTTGCGATGCAGGCGCAGATGCGGATCAAGTCGGCGAACGGCGAACGCCGGGTCGATGCGTCCGAATTCTTCCAGGGACTGCTGACGACCGACATGCAGAGCGATGAGATGCTGGTCGAGATCGTCTTTCCGCCGCCGACAGCGCGGAGCGGGGCCTGCTTCATGGAAGTGGCGCGGCGGCGGGGCGATTTCGCGCTTGCCGGCGTGGCCGCCGTCGTGACGCTCGACGCGCAGGGATGCTGCGCGCAGTTGCGGCTCGCGCTGTGCGGTGTCGGCGAAACGCCGGTCGACGCCAGCGCCGCCGCGGCATCCCTGATCGGGCAGCCCTGCACGGGCGAGGCGATCGAGGCCGTCGCGGTCGACGTCCAGGGCACGATCGATCCATCGGGTAACGTTCACGCCACCGCCGATTATCAGCGGCACATCGCCGGCGTTCTCGTCCAGCGCGCGATCAGTACGGCGCAGTCGCGGGCCGCCGATGCAGCCTGAGCGGCACGACGTCGAACTGTCCGTCAACGGTACGATCTACCGGCGTACGGTGGAGGCGCGAACTCTGCTCAGCGATTTTCTGCGGCATGACCTCGGGCTCGCCGGCACCCATGTCGGCTGCGAGCACGGCGTCTGCGGCGCCTGCACCATCCTGTTCGACGGCGCGCCGGTGCGCGCCTGCCTGATGCTGGCGGTCCAGGCCAACGGCCATGAGCTCGCGACGGTGGAGGGACTGGCGGCGAGCACCGGCAAGCTGCATCCGGTGCAGCAGGCGATGCACGACCATCACGGCCTGCAATGCGGCTATTGCACGCCGGGCATCTTGTTGACGATGACGGCCTATCTGAAGCGGAACCCGCAACCGTCCGAAGACGACGTACGCGAGGCGCTGTCGGGCAATTTGTGCCGTTGCACCGGCTACCAGAACATCGTCGATGCGATGCTGGCCGCGGCAGCGACGATGCGGACGGCTGCGCCATGACCACCCGCTTCTTCGGCGCGCCGGTCAAACGCAATGAGGATCGCAAGCTTCTCACCGGGCAGGGGCTGTTCATCGACGATGTCGAATTGCCCGGCATGCTGCATGTTGCCTTCCTGCGCAGCCAGGTCGCGCATGCCCGGATCAAGCGGATCGATGTCTCGGAGGCGTTGCAGCGGCCGGGGGTGATCGCGGTCTACACCGCGGATGATCTCGGCGCCTATTGGCAGCCGGGCCCCTTGCTGGTGCCGCCGCCGCCGATCGAAGGCAGCATCTTCAACGCGCGGACGCAGGTGCCGCTCGCCCGCGACAAGGTTCGCCATGTCGGCGAGCCGCTCGCGGTCGTCGTGGCCGACAGCCGTTACATCGCCGAGGATGCGCTCGACGACATCGTCGTCGATCTCGACATCCTGCCGGCGATCGTCGATTGCGAGGACGCGCTGCAGGCTGCGACGCATGTCCACGACGATCTCAGTTCGAACATGGCGGCGCGGGTGCGCCAGACCAAGGGCGACTACCGTCGCGCCGCCGCAAACGCGCATCTGATCCTCAAGCGCCGCTTTCGCTATGAGCACGGCATCTCCTCGCCGATCGAGACCCGCGGCATGGTGGCGCAATGGAATGCGCGCGCCGACCAGATGACGATCTGGGACACCACCCAGGCGCCGGTCTTCGTCCGCAACGGCCTCGCCGCCATGCTCG
Source organism: Bradyrhizobium jicamae (assembly GCF_018130695.1). Taxonomy (GTDB): domain Bacteria; phylum Pseudomonadota; class Alphaproteobacteria; order Rhizobiales; family Xanthobacteraceae; genus Bradyrhizobium; species Bradyrhizobium jicamae_B. The sequence continues at coordinate 133,648 of NZ_JAFCJX010000004.1, forward strand.
GCCTCGGCGAGCGGCAGGTCCGCGTGATCGCGCCTTTCATCGGCGGCGGCTTCGGGCCGAAGATCATGATGTTCTACCCGGAAGAGGTCGTGCTGCCGTGGATCTCGATGCGGCTCAACCGTCCGGTGAAATGGATCGAGGACCGCCTCGAGCACTTCTTCGCTACCACGCATGAGCGCGGCCAGATCCATGACGCCGAGATCGCGCTTGCCGCAGACGGCCGCATTCTCGGCGTCAAGGACGTGTTCCTGCACGACACTGGCGCTTACGATCCCTATGGGCTGACGGTCCCGATCAACAGCCAGTGCACCTTGCTCGGCCCCTACGTCGTGCCGAACTACGACAGCACCTTTACCGCCGTCTTCACCAATCTGCCGATCGTGACGCCCTATCGCGGCGCCGGCCGGCAGCACGGCGTGTTCGTGATGGAGCGGTTTCTCGATCTGGCGGCGCAGGCGCTCAAGATCGATCCTGCCGAGATCAGGCGCCGCAACCTGATTCCGCCGGACGCCTTCCCTTACAAGAACGAGATCATCTACCAGGATTTTCAGCCGCTCGAATATGACAGCGGCAATTACGAGCCGGTGCTCGACAAGGCGCTGGAGCTGATCGGCTATGATCGCTTCCTCCGCGATGAGCAGCCGAAGCTTCGGGCCGAGGGCCGTTGCGTCGGCATCGCGGTTGCCTGCTATGTCGAAGGTACCGGCATCGGGCCCTATGAGGGCGCCAAGGTCCAGGTTCAGTCCAACGGCAAGGTCAACGTCGCGACCGGGATCGGTACCCAGGGGCAGGGTCATTTCACCAGTTTTGCGCAGATCGTGGCCGATGAGCTCGGCGTCGATGTCACCGACGTCGATATCGTTACGGGTGACACCGACCGGTTCTATTGGGGCGCCGGCACCTTTGCGAGCCGCGGCGCCGTCGTGGCCGGCACGGCAGTGAAGAAGGCCTCGCGCGCCGTGCGGAAGAAGGCGCTGAAGCTTGCCAGCGACGCCTTCGAATGCGCGGAAGAGGATCTGGTGCTTGCCGACGGCAAGGTCTCGATCACGGGAATCCCGGAGAAATTCATCCGCCTCGGCGATCTCGCGCAACGCGCCAATCCGATGCGCGGCGCGGTGACGCCGGGGACCGAGCCGGGGCTGGAATCGACGCAATATTTCGGGCCGCCGATGGGCGCGACCGCCAACGGCGTCCATGCCACGATCGTCGAGGTCGATCCGCAGACCTTCGACCTCAAGGTTCTCAAATATATCGTGGTTCATGATTGCGGCACCGTGATCAATCCGATGATCCTCGCCGGCCAGATCCATGGCGGGGTCGCGCAAGGCATCGGCAATGCGTTCTACGAGAAGCTGTCGTTCGACGACCAGGGTCAGCTGCTCAACGCTTCGCTTGCCGACTATCTGCTGCCGACCGCGCTGGAAGTGCCGCGCATGGAGCTCGACCACACGGTGACGCCGTCGCCGCTCAATCCGCTCGGGATCAAGGGCGCGGGCGAGGCGGGCGCTATTCCGGTCGGGCCGCTGCTCGCGCAGGCGATCGAGGACGCGCTGGATTTGAAGCGCAAGGAGGTCGAGTTGCTGGAAATTCCGCTGAGCCCGAGCCGGCTGTTCGAACTGACGCGCAAGGCGAGGCCCACGTGAGGACGGCGCAGGTCTTCAGATTGTCGATGGACCATCCGGGCGACCTCTCCGAGCTCGATCGGCTGATCGCGGGCGGCACGGTGCGCGCGGCGGAGATCGTCGCGATCATCGGCAAGACCGAGGGCAATGGCGGCGTCAATGATTTCACCCGCGGCTATTTCACGCAGACCCTGATGGCGCTGCTGGCGAAGCATCTGAACAGGCCCGCCGAGCAACTGATCCGCGAAATTCCCTGCGTGCTGTCAGGCGGCACCGAAGGCGTGATGAGCCCGCATTACAGCGTGTTCTGTGCCGGCGAGGGTGGGCCAGGCCCGGGCGCGAGCCCATCGCTTGCGATTGGCACCGCCTTCAGCGCTCCGGTGCCGGCGGAGGATGTCGGCCGGCGCGCCCATGTCGAGAGCGTCGCCGATGCGGTTCGCGCCGCGATCGCCGATGCCGGGATCGCGCACCTCGACGACGTGCATTTCGTGCAGGTCAAATGTCCCTGCGTCACGGTGGCGCGCGCCGCGGCGGCGATCGCGGCCGGCAAGACGCCGCTCACCAATGATCCCAACAAGTCGATGGCGTTTGCGCGGGCGGCAGGTGCGTTTGGCGTGGCGGTGGCGCTCGGTGAGCTCGCGCCGTCGGCCTTCCAGGATGCCTCGCTGCTGTCAGACTTTTCCATTCAGTCGCCGCGCGCCAGCATCTCGTCGGGCGTCGAGGTCGAGAGCAACGAGGTGGTCGTGCTCGGCAACAGCGCGCGCTGGGCCGGTCGGCTGCGCATCGTCCACCGCCCGATGACCGACGCGCTCGATCTCGGAGCTGTCGTCGACGTGCTGGCCGACCTCGATATCGACGCCCGGCCTCAGGTCACAGCAGCCGACGCCACGAGGATCGCGACCGTGCTGGTCAAATGCGAGCCGGACCGTCGTGGCAGGATTCGCGGTCACCGCCACACCATGCTCGACGACACCGACATCAACGCCCAGCGGCATGTCCGCGGCGCGGTCGCGGGCCTGGTTGCCGGCGTGATCGGCGACGGCCGGATCTTCGTGTCCGGCGGCGCCGAGCATCAGGGGCCGGATGGCGGCGGCCTGATTGCGGTGATCGCTGCGCGAGAAGGGGCTGCCTGATGCGGATCGTCATCGTCGGCGCGGGCGTTGCGGGATGCGTGATGGCGCGGAGGCTGTCGCGATTGGACGGCGTCGAGGTGGTTTGCCTGGAGCGCGTCGCGCGCGACGATCATTCCGAGGCCGGCACCGGACTTAATGTCGGACCGAACGCGGTCAAGGCGGTCAAGGCGGTCGATCCGGAGCTCGTCGATCGCATCACCGAGGCGAGCTACCTTTGGCACAATTGGCGGATCTCGCTGACCGACGGCACCGTGTTGTTCGACCTTCCGCTGGCCGACGTCGCCGACGGGCCCGGCTGGCGGATTCGCTGGTCGGAGCTCTATCGCGTGCTGCGCGAGGCGGCGGGCGACAAGGTCTTCTACGGCTGCGAGATCACCGGGATCGGGCGCGCCGCCAGCGATCCCAGCAAGACGTCGGTCACATGGATCGAGGACGGCAAGACGCGGCGGCTCGACGACATCGATCTGCTGATCGCGGCCGATGGACGCTATTCGGCGGTGCGTCGGACGATCTCGGGTGAACCCGAGGTGCAACAGACCGGCGTTGCGATCTTCCGCCTGCTGGTGCCGGATACTGCGGGCGGGCTGATCGACGATTACGAACAGTGGTTCAATGGGCCGAACCGCCTGCTGTCGTTCAAGGTGCCGCCCGGCCACATCTATGTCGCCGGCACGTTTCCGATTTCGCCCGAGGCGCCGATTGCAGAAAGTTTGAAAACGCCCGACGCTCTGCGCGCGGCCTATACGCCGCCTGATGCCGAGCCGAGTGCCCAGGCGCGCTGGCTGATCGACACGGTTTGCGCGAACGCCGCCGATACGCATTGGGCGCGGATGCAGGAGCACACGCTGCTGTACCGCGCCGAGGACTGCAACGTGCTCTATCTCGGCGATGCCGCCCATGGCATGGTGCCGACGTTGGGGCAGGGCGCCACGCAGGCGCTCGAAGACGCCGCGAACGCTTCGGCGCTGATCACCCAGCGCTATCGGGACGGTGTCCGCGACGTCGCGGGCTGGCTCGCCGATATCGAGGCGCTGCGGCAGCAGCGCATGCGCTTCGTGATGGCGTTTTCGCTCGAGGCGACCGACACCATGCGCGATGGTGCCGATCCGGTCGCGGGGACGCGGCACAAGACCGAGGCTGCGTTCCAGAACAGCCTGAAGGCACTCTACCGCGACGTTGGATTGCCGTTGGATGGACGCCGAACCTGAGGAGACGAACGTCATGACCACCGCTCTCGAAAAGCAGCTGCCGCTCGCCACGGTGCACGGGCTCTACCATATCGCGATCAAGACCGACGATCTGGCGGCGACGCGCAAATTCTATGTCGACATCATCGGCCTGCGCGAATTCCCCCGGCCGGACTTCGGCTATCCCGGCGCGTGGATCGGCTGCACCCAGCCGGGCGGACTTGCCATCATGCACATCTACGCTGGCGGACCGGCGCTCGGCCCCGAGGGCAAGGCGCCGGCGGGGACGGCTGCGATCGATCACATCTCGCTGTCGTGCTCCGGCTATCGCTCCTATGTGGCGCGCTTCAAGGCGGCGGGGCTCGACTGGCGCGAGTTCATCGTGCCGGGCACCTCGCTCTGGCAGTTGTTCGTCTACGATCCCAGCGGCGTGCAGCTCGAACTGACGTTCGAATGCGGCGGCGAGGGCGAAGAGCTGCCGGACATGTCGCCGGGACGCAAATACGTCGCAGGCACGAGCTTCTTCGACAAGGCGGCTTACCCGAAGCTTGGCTGACGCGATGGACGATCGCGATCGCCCGTTATGGTCGCTCGACGCGGGAGAGCTTTGCGCGGCCTATGCGAACGGCCTGTCGCCACGCCGTGTGATCGAAGCGACGCTGGTGCGGATTGGCGAGGTCAATCCGAAGCTCAACGCGATCATCACGCTCGATGAGGCCGGCGCGATTGCGGCTGCCGAGGCAAGCGAGCGTCGGTGGCAGGCCGGCCGCCCCCTCGGCAAGCTCGATGGTGTCCCCGTCACGGTCAAGGACAACATCCTGGTCGCCGGGCTGCGCGCCACATGGGGCAGTCGGCTCTACGACGGCTTCGTGCCCGATGAGGACGAACCGCCGGTGCGGCGGTTGCGCGAGGCCGGCGCGGTCACTCTCGGCAAGACCAACGTGCCGGAGTTCACCGTCCATGGCTTCACCCACAATGCCGTGTTCGGGACGACCGGCAATCCCTGGGATCCCGCGCTGACGCCGGGCGGCTCGAGCGGCGGCGCGGTTGCCGCCGTTGCGTCCGGCATGGGCGCGCTGGCGTTTGGCACCGACGGCGGCGGCTCGATCCGGCGTCCCGCCGCGCATACCGGGCTGATCGGATTCAAGCCGTCGCGGGATAGCGTGACGCGCGGCAGGGGCTTTCCCGCGATCCTGCACGATTTCGAGGTGATCGGACCGATCGCACGCTGTGTCGACGATATCGTCGCCGGCATGGAGGTCATTGCCGGTGCGGCCTGGCCGCGGCTGTTCAGCGAATCCGCAGCGCCGCATCCCCGCATCGCCTACGCGCCGAGCTTTGGCGGCGCAGCGGTCGACCCCTTCATTCGCGACACGGTGGATCGCACTGTGGCCGCGATGCGATCGCTCGGCATCGACGTCGAATTGATCGCGCCGTTCGATCTGGCCGAGCCGCTTGGGCAGATCTGGCCGATCATCAGCCAGACCGGTGTCGCCTGGCTGCTCTCGCGGCATCGGGATTGGGAGACCAAGGTCGCCCCCGCGATCGCGGAGATGGCGGCGGCCGGACGGACCTACGGCGCCACGGATTATCTCAACGCACTGGATACGATCGCCGCGATGAAGCGGAACCTTGAAGCCCTGTTCGAGCGCTATGATTTCCTGGTCACGCCGAGCACGGCAGCGATGCCGTGGCCCGCGGCGGACTCGCATCCGACGGTGATCGCCGGCCAGCCGGTCGGTCCGCGCGGCCATGCCGTGTTCACGCCGGTTGCGAATGCGCTTGGGTTGCCGGCGATCTCGTTGCCCTGCGTGGTCGATGACGGGGCCCTGCCGGTCGGCCTGCAGATCATCGCCGGGCCAAATCGCGATTGGCCGCTGCTGGCATTCGCGCGCGCCTATGCGGGACGATTGTTCGTCCATCGCTGGCCGCCGCGCTTGGGGTGTCATCGCCCCGCCCAGTGCACGAAGCGGCGTTCGATCAGCAGGAACAGCAGGTTCAACGTATAGCCGAGGGCGCCGGCGGCGAAGATCGCCGCATACATGCCGGGCATGTCGAACAGCTGCTGCGCCTCGAACACGCGCTGGCCGAGGCCGTCGGTCGAGCCGATGAACATCTCGGCGACGACGATGATGACGAGCGCCAGCGACACGCCGTTGCGCAGGCCGACGAAGGTCTGCGGCAGCGATTCCAGCAGCATCACGTCGAACAGCACCCGCGTCCGCGACGCGCCCATCACCTTGGCCGCGAGCAGGCGCGTCTTGCGCGCGTTCATCACGCCATAGGCGACGTTGAACAGGATCACCAGTGCCGCCCCGAAGGCCGCGACGGAAATCTTGGTGCGGTCGCCGACCCCAAACAGCACCAGGAACAGCGGAAACATGGCCGAGGCCGGCGTCGAGCGGAAGAAGTCGATCAGAAACTCCACCGAGCGATAGAGCTTTTCGGACGAGCCGAGCAGGATGCCGAGCGGGATCGCGATCACGGCGGCGATCGCGGTCGAGGAGATGGTTCGCATCACCGTCTTGAGGAAATCGGCCCCGAGCTTGCCGCTCAGCATGCCCTCCCACAGCGTGCGGAAGGTCGCAAGCGGCGAGGGCAGCAGCACGGGATCGACCAGCTTCAGCGCGGTGGTGAGACCCCAGACCGCGAGCAGGATGGCGACGCCGACCAGCGGCAGCAGGGCGTTGGATGTCTTCATCCCCGGCGCACCTCGCGCTGAAACAGTTTCAGGCAATGCGCCTTGGTGGCGACGAAGTCCGGCTCCGACAGCGTCTTGTCGGTACGCGGTCGCGGCGCGTCATAGGGGACGAACTCGACCACGCGCGCCGGGTGGCGCGACAGCAGCAGCACATGGTCCGAGAGATAGACGGCCTCTTCCAGATCGTGCGAGACCAGCACCGTCGTGGTCCGCGTCTCCATGAACACGCGCTGCAGCTGGTCGCGCATGAACAGGGTCATCTCGTAATCGAGCGCGGAGAACGGCTCATCGAGGAACAGGATTTCTGGCTCGACGACCAGCGCGCGCATGATCGAAACCAGCTGCTGCTGGCCGCCGGACAGATGGTAGGGATACAGCGCGAGGTCGATCTTGACGCCGAGATGGGCGACGAGGCGCTCGACCCGCTGCTCGCGTTCCGCCTTCGGCATGCCCATCACCTTCAGCGGATAGGCGATGTTGTCGAACGCCGGCAGCCAGGGAAACAGCGCCTCGCGGTAGTTCTGGAACACATAGCCGAACTTGACGCGGCTGAGCGGCCGTCCGTCGAACAGCACCTCGCCGGCATCGGCGGGGACGAGGCCTGCGATCATGTTGATCAGCGTGCTCTTGCCGCAGCCGTTCGGGCCGAACACCGAAATCAATTTGCCGCGGGGAATATCGAGGTCAAAGCGGTCATAGATCACGGCGTCGGGATAATGCTTGCTCAGGCCGCGGATCGTGACATGCGGCGCGGTACGGCGCGACTCGTCGAAGCCGCCGGTCGCCACGCTCGGGGCCAGGCTGGTCACGCGCATCCCTCAGAATCTCTGCAGGAACTTGCTGGCGTCGACTTTCTCGGGCACCACGCCGATCGAGGTGCCGAAATCCGCGAACGCCTGAAAGTCGGCGAGCTGCTTCGGGCTGAGATCGCCAGCCATGACGTAGCCCAGCATCGAGACCATGTCGACGACGTTGTCGGGCGTGAACGTGTTCTTGGCGAGGTGTTTTCGCGCCTCGTCCGGATTGGCGTTGATGAATGCGATCGCCTTGGCCCACGCTGCAGCGAACCGCTTCGCCACATCGGGCCGCTTCTGGATGAAGTCGGAGGTCATCGCGCAGCCCGCGGCATAGGCGTCGGCGGCCTCGTTGCCCAGGATATATTTCGAGATCACGCCGGCCTCGATCGAGCGGGCAATGCCGGCCTTGATCATCATCGACGCGTTGGGCTCCAGCGTATAGCCGCCGTCGAACGTGCCGGCGGTCATCGCGTTGACGTGCTGGCCCATGTCGAGCTGGTCAATGGTGTAGTCGCCATCCTTGAGGCCGTTCTTGGCCAGAATGGCCTTTGCGGTGTTGAGATTGGCCGGCCCGGGCGCGGACATCAGCTTGGCGCCCTTCAGGTCGGCGATCGAGTTCGCCGGAAAGCCGTTGCGGACGACGAACTGCTCCATCTTCCAGACCTTGGTCTGGCTGTTGAGGCTGATATACATCGCGACGCCCGGCTTCTTGACGTCGGCATTGAGCCCTTCGAGCATCACCAGCACCGCCGACACCTCGATCTGGTTGGTCATCATGGCCGCGACGTTGGGCGGCCCGCCCATCAGCTTGGTCATTTCGGGCTCGATGTTCTGCTCCTTGAAGAAGCCCCGCTCCAGCGCAACGAAGTAGGGTAGTGATGAGCTGACCGGGAACACCCCAACTGAAACCTTGTCTTGTGCCCTGGACGGTGTGGGCAGCACGATAAGGCCGATCAACAGGACAAGGATCACGGCGACGGCTTTGGTCAGTTTCATGCGGCATCCCCCAAGGCTCCGATACCAGGGGCAAGAAATGTGCCGCGTGATTGATGTGCTTGCGCGCGCCGGATTTTGCGCGCGGACCGCCCTTGCGAGATGGGTGGAATAAAATAGATCAGTAAAATGAAAAGCTTACGATGGAAGTTGTCTACCGTTCCCGTGATGGATTGGAGCGAGAGTCACGGTAGTTCAACCACTTGGAGGGTGGCGTGTGCACGACCTGTGCAGCGGGAGATCAAGAAAGATCTTGCACCGGCCGACAGGAGCAAGCTGCCTGAAGCGGACGGATCGGCCTTCAGAGGTGCAAGTGCAAGCAAGATTTCGAGAGTTACGGCGAGCTGTGCGAGGCTGACGAGCAACCTCGTTCTCAAAGATGAGGCAGTGCCAGCTGTCAATTCGTCGGCCCGTCACCACGAATGGCGAACGTCGCGGTCTTCAACTTGGTCATACCGAACTTGTCGAACAGCTTGTCGTAGGTGCCGTCGGCACGGACTGCGTTGAGGGCGTCGGCGAAGGCTTGCGCGAGCTGCTTGTCGCGGAAGGCGAAGGTGATATCGGTGCCGGCGATGTCGCGGACCCAGATCTTGGCGATGCCTTTCTGCTCGAGCGCATTCGCGGTCTCGTTGATGTTCAGTGCCGCCTCGAGCTGGCCGGCGCGTAGCGCCGCAGAGGTCGCGGTGACGGTGGTGAAGGTGCGCAGCTCGATCGGCTTCAGGCCCTTGGCGACCATCTCGGCGTTGAACTCGCGCGCCTTGCGCTCAGTGTAGGTCGCGGACTCGACGCCGACGACGCGGCCGGCGAGATCCTCGAACTTCTCCAGCTTCAGGCTGGAGGAGGGATCGGTGTAGATGCTGATCGCCTGCTGCGCGTAGGGCACGAGATAGAGCATCTTCGAGCGCTCCTCGGTCCAGAACAGGCCGGTATTGATGGCATCGAAGCGGCCGGAGCGCAGCGCCGGGATCATCGGTGGGAAATCCATGCGCAGGAATACCGCCTCGACGCAGATGCGCTTGGCGATCTCGCGGGCGAGCTCGACATTGAGTCCCTGCAACTCGCCCTTGTCGTCGACGAATTGCTGCGGCGGCAGCGTCGGGTTGATCGACATCTGCCATTTCGGCGCTTCGATCAAGCTCGATGCCGGCACTTTCGGCGTGCAGGTCTGCGCGCCGGCGACCTGCGTCAAGCCGATCAGAACGGCGAGGGCGGAGAAGGTTTTGGCAAATCGCATCAAAGTACTCCTGTCAAATCGCGGGTGGCAGTTGAGCCGTCTCCTGTCCGACGTCTTTTTCTGTGTTACGGGGCAGCCGGGGCGCCGCGATCGGCCTGCCGGGTCAGGATCAGCGAGATGTGGCGCGCAGCCGTCACCACCTCGTCGCGCTGGTTGAGAAGGTCGAGCGTCTCGACGACGATGCCGCGCTCGGGATTCCTTGTCGGCCGCTTCTCGACGAAGCGGAAACGAACGCGCAAACTGTCACCGGCAACGATGGGGCCCTTGAATTTCACCTCGTCCCAGCCGAGCGAGGCGACCGAGGTCTCCTCGTAAAGCTTCAGCTCCGACTTCAAGCCTTCCATCAGCGACAGGCCGTACAGGCCATGGCCGATCACGGCCGGAAAGCCGCGCGACTTCGCGTAGCCTGAGTCGACATGCAGCGGATGATGGTCGCGCGTGACGTCGGCGAAGGTCGCGATGTCGGCCTCCGTCACGGTGTGCACGGACGTCTCAAATTCTGCGCCGAGCGCGATGTCCTCATAGCGAAGATTGATCGGGGCGTTGGTATCCATGCTGATCCCTCAGGCGACTTTGCGCGACCGCGCGGGCAGCGCCATGAAACTCTGCGCAATGCCCATCGGCCCGGATCGGAAGATGCGCGGGTCCATATCCCTGAGTTGCGGGCTGATGCGCGGTCTGAAGCCCATATGCGCGAGGATGTCCTCCTCCAGGCGCACGCCCGGGGCGATCTCGGTCAGCGTTACGCTGCCGCTTTCAAGCTCGAACACCGCGCGCTCGGTGACGTAGCTGACGTGCTGGCCGCGCTGCGCGGCGAGCGAGGCACTGAAGCTGATCTGTCCGACGTGCGGAACGAATTTGCGGAAAGCGCCGTCGCGCCGGATCGCCAGGCGGCCGTTCTCGACGCCGATGTCGAACTTGCCGCCGGTCATGGTGCCGCTGAAGATCAGCCGCCTGGCGTTCTGGGTGATGTCGATGAAGCCGCCGGAGCCATCGCGCCGCTCGCCGAAGCGGGTGACGTTGACATTGCCCATCTCGTCCACTTCGGCGAAGGACAGGAAGGCGCAGGACAGCCCGCCGCCGTCGTAGAAATCAAACTGATAGGCCTGGTCGAGGATGACGCGCGGATTGATCGCGGTGCCGAACTCGCGCGCATGGCCGGGCACGCCGCCGACCACGCCGGATTCGACCGTCAGTGTGATCAGGTCCGAGATGCCTTCCTCCGCCGCGACATTGGGGATCATCGCGGAGATACCGACGCCGAGATTGACGACGTCGCGCGGGCGCAGCTCGAAGGCGGCGCGGCGGGCGATCACCCGCCGCTCGGTGAGCGGATCGGGCGTGATCATCGCCACCGGCACGCGGGTCTCGCCGCAGCGCGCCGGATCGTAGACGGTGCCGTAGGTCTGCATCTGATCGGGTTCGAGCACGACATGGTCGATCAGGAAGCCCGGGATCTTTACCATCTGCGGATGGATCGAGCCGCGCTTCACGATACGCTTGACCTGACAGATCACGGTGCCACCGGCATTGTGCACGGCCTGCGCGATCGAGAGGTCTTCGCGCGTCGTGCCCTCGTGCTCCATGCTGATATAGCCGTCCTCGTCGGCGGAGGTGCCGCGGATGAGCGCGACATCGGGCGGAGCGGGGACGCGGTAGAGCAGGTATGACTGGCCATGCAGCTCGAGCAGGTCGACCAGCGGCGCGGTGGTGCGCTGGTTCATGCGACCGCCGTCCTGGCGCGGGTCCATATAGGTGTTCAGGCCGACATGGGTGAGCACGCCGGGATGCTTCGCCGCCATGGCGCGGCAGAGCTGGCTCATCACGCCTTGCGGGAAATTATAGGCGTCGATCAGCTCGTCGCGGACGAGGCGCATGAAGGGCACTTGAAGCCCGAAATTGCCGCCGATCACGCGCGCGATCAGACCTTCATGGGCGAGATGGCAGATGCCCTTCTCGGTCACGGCGCCGACGCCGGTGATGTTGATCAGCGTCAGATTGTGCGGGCCCTGGCCACTGACGAAGCGCCGTTCCAGCGCATCGAGGATGGATTCGGCAACGCCGGTGCCACCGTTGCCGCCGACGATCAGCGTGTCCGCGTCGCGGATGATGCCGGCGGCTTGCTCCGCCGTGATGATGCTCAGCATGACACGCGCCGCATCACGCGGCCTCCTTCTCGACCTGGCGGGCGATGATGAGCCGCTGGATCTGGTTGGTGCCTTCGTAGATCTGGGCGAGGCGAACGTCGCGGAAGATGCGTTCGATGCGGTATTCGCGCGAGTAGCCGTTGCCGCCGTGGATCTGGAGGGCGTTGGAGACGTGCTTCATCGCCATGTCGGTCGTAAATAGTTTTGCCTGCGCGGCCTCCTTGGCGATCGGCTCGCCGGCGTCGTGCAGACGTGCGGCGTGGTGGATCAGGAGGCGCGCGGCCGCAATGTCGGTCGACATGTCCGCGAGCATGAACTGCACCGCCTGGTAGCCGATGATGGCCTGGCCGAACTGCTTGCGATCGCGGGCGTACTTGGTGGCATCCTCGAATGCGGCCTGCGCCATGCCGAGCGCCATTGAGGCCATCATCAGCCGGCTAAAGTTGAAATTGCTCATCGCCATTTTGAAGGCCTGGTTCTCCGGCCCCATCAGGCTGTCCGCCGGCAGGCGCACATCGGAGAAGGTGATCTGGCAGTCGTCGAGCCCGTGCATGCCGAGCAGCTCCTCGTTCTTGCCGCGGGCGATGCCGGGCAGGGTGCCGTCGACCAGCAGGCAGGAGATGGAGCGATGGCCTGCATCCGCGCCGGTGCGCGCGAACACCATGATCCGGTCGGCGACGCCGCCGAGTGTCACCCAGGCCTTGGTGCCGTTGAGCCGCCAGCCGTTGCCTTCGCGCACCGCGTTGGTGCGGATGCCGGCGACGTCGGAGCCGTGATCGGGCTCGGAGACGGCGGTGGCGGGAATAATGTCGCCGCTGAGGATCTTCGGGATCAGCGCCTTGTGCGCGTCGGTGCCGTGATGGTCGAAGAACAGGGCGGCCTCGACGGGAATGGCGAAGGCATTGGCGACCGCACCGGAGCAACGCGCCAGCTCCTCCATCGCGATGCAGGCTGCGATTGCGTCGAGGCCGGCGCCGCCCGCGCCCTCACGCAGGCAGATGCCGAACAGGCCGAGGTCGGCCATGCCCCTGTAGAGCGCGCGGTCGAAGCGGTCCTCGCGGTCGATCGCGGCCGCACGCGGCAAGATCTCCGCTTCGGCGAAGCGGCGGGCGGTGTCGCGGAGAGCCTTCTGGTCCTGGGTGTAGAAGCGGTCCATCGTGTGCCCTCGTCAGTCGCTGGCGAGCTTGGAATCGTGCGACACCTCGCTGCGGTCGCGATCGAGGAAATAGACGGCGACGTCGTCGCCGGGCACGCCATAGGCGCTGCACACGCCGCGGGTCAACGCGATGGCTGCGGCGCGACGCTCGGCCTCGCTGCGGCGGAAGGCGTGGACCTTGAGCAGGATGCGCTGGCCGGTCGCCTCCGCGCCGAACGTGCCGGCATGCGCGTAATCGTCAGGCGCGATGGGCAGGAAATAGAGTGTGACCGTGTCGGCGGTCACGCCGAACGCCGACATCAGGCCGTCGGTCACGGCCCGCGCCAGCGCAGCCTTGCGCTGGGACGGAACTTGCGGGGCGAGCACTTCGACATAAGGCATCGATCAGACCTTCGCGGGTTTGGCCGCAGACGATTTGGATTTGGAGGCGGCAGACTTGGGCTTGCCGGCCCTGGCTGCGCTTGTGGCTTCGATCCGGCGGCAGGAGTCGCGCTGCACCAGACGCGCGCCGACGCGATATTCGCGCACGCCGTCACTGCCATTTCCCTTGGCATCCATGCGATGCAGCAGTCGGTCGACAGCGAGATTGGCGAGGTCGCGCGCACCGTTGTCGACGATACTGATCGCCGGGCGATGCCATTCGAACCACGGCATGTCCTCGTAACAGAGCAGCGAGAGGTCGTCGGGGATGGCGATGTTGCGCTCCGCCGTCACGCGCAGCACGCCGAGCGTCGCCTCGTGATTGGCGACGAAGATTGCGCTGGGCGGGCGGGGCAGGTCGAGCAGCTTGCGGGCGCAGGTCGCGCCGGTCTCGGGCACGAAATGGCCGGCATGAATCAATGTGTCGTCCTTGGCGATGCCGGCTTCGCGCAGCGCGCGGACATAGCCGGACAGTCGCTCACGGCCGGACGTGGTGTCCTGGCGGCCGACGATCAACCCGATGCGCTTGTGCCCAAGCTCGATCAGATGGCGCGTGCCGAGATAGGCGCCCTGCGGATCGTCCGCGAGCACGGTCTCCAGATCAGTTGCGTCATCGCGCCGCACCAGGCAGACGATCGGGACGTCCTTTGCCAGCGCCTCGAGCTGGGCGCCGTTCTTGCCGGTGGGCACGACGATCAGCCCGTCGATGCGATGGTCGACCAGCGTGGTGAGGGTGTCGCTTTCCTGCTGTGTATCATCGCCGCCGATGCACAGAAGCATCTGATAACCCAGCGCCTTCAGGCGCGCCTGCACGACTTCAGCCATCACCTGGAACGAGGCGTTGGTGAGATTGTGGACCAGCAGCGCAACAAGCCGCGATTGCCCGGTCTTGAGGCCGCGCGCGATCGGGTTCGGCCGATAGCCGAGTTCGCGCGCGATGCGCGTCAGGCGTTGCTGCGTGCGCTCGCTGGTCAGCCCGGTCCCCGTCAGCGCTCGGGAAGCCGTGCTGACCGAAACGCGGGCCGCCTGTGCCACATCTTTGAGCGTGACGCTCATCAAACCTGCCGCTAGACTGCAAACGATTGCAAAAAGCTAAGAGCTAATTCCACGCGGATCAAGCTCAAAAAATAGATGGTGTTGCCCAATGCAGAGCCAGTTTCGCAATCGTTTGCAAAAAAGATGCGGATATTCCGCAGACGCTTGCCATCCCCTCCCTTCACCTGAATTTCAGGCTGGTTCCCGATGAAGACGTTTCGCGGCACCTACACCGTCATGATCACTCCGTTCACGCCGGCGGGCGACGTCGACGTCGCGGCGCTGCGCGCGTTCGTCGATTGGCAGATTGCTGAGGGCATACACGGGTTGATTCCGCTCGGCTCGACGGGCGAATTCCTGTCGCTCGATGATGACGAGAAGGCGCTGGTCGCGGAGGTCGTCATCAAGCAGGCCGCGGGGCGCGTGCCCGTTCTGATCGGCACCGGCGCGGAAGATACGCGCGAGGTGGTGCGCCTCAGCCGCCGTGCCGAAAGATTGGGCGCCGACGGCGTGATGATCATTCCGCCGTTCTATTCGACCCCGACCGATGAGGAGCTCGTCCATCACTACAAGACGGTGGCGGATGCGATCTCCTTGCCCATCATGGTCTACAACAACCCGGCGACCGCCAACGTCGACCTCAAGCCACCACTGGTGGCGCGCATCGCCGAGATCGACAACTGTCTCTATATCAAGGAGTCGACGCTGGAGGTGACGCGCGTGCGCGACATCATCCGCCTCTGCGGCGACCGGATGACCGTGTTCGGCGGCATCCTCGGCTTCGAATCCTTCGTCGAGGGCGCGCAGGGCTGGGTGGCCGTGGCCTCCAACGTGGTGCCGTCCGAAATGGCGCGGATCTTCAGCCTGGTTGCCGATCAGGGGGCGATCAAGGAGGCGCGCGAGCTCTACCTGAAATACCTGCCCGTGATCGAATTCGTCGGCGGCCAGGCCTATGTCGCCGGCAGCAAGGCGCTGCTCGGCCATATGGGGCTTGCGGTCGGCCATCCGCGACCCCCGCGGCTGCCGTTGCCGGCCGCGCAGGATGCGGCTGCGCTCGCGCTCGTCAAGCGGTTCGGTTTGGCGTGGCCAACTGCAGCATTATCGCGAGCGAGCGCATGACCGCCTCACTGCCGAGCCGCCGCAATCCGGGCCGCGATTTCCTCGCGCGCATGTTTGATCAGGGATTGCGTCAGCCGCTGCTGCATGCGGCCGGCCGGCACGATGGCGGATACTGTAACTTCCGTCCTCGGCTTGAACGGCACTCTTCTGAGGCGACTGTAGCGCTTGGAGGAGGCTGTCAGCTCGTCCATGATGGTGACGCCCAGCCCTTCCTCGACGAAATGCCCGGCGACATTCATGAAGCGCACGTCGATGGCGGGGGCAAAGTTGACGGCGCTGCGGCGGAACGCCTCCTGGATCAGGCTGCTGATGCGGCTCGACGTGCGGGCGTTGATCAGCGGTGTCTCGCGCAGATCGGTCGGGCTGACGAAGCTCAGTTCCACCAGCGGACTGTCGGCAGGACAGGCGCAGACCATGTCGAGCTGCGCCAATGGCAGATAGTCCAGTGTCGGACGCGGATGCGGCTCCATGGCGAAGCCGATGTCGACGATTCCGGTCTCGACATATTCCAGGAGGTCGTCGAGCCGCTGCGTCTCCAACGAAATCTCGACGCCGCCGTGATCGCGGCTGAAGCGTGCGACCACCTGCGGCAGCAGCGATTCCGACAGCTCGGAGGTTGCGACGATTCGCATCCGTCCCTTGCGGCCGGCACGCAGATGCGCCGCCGTCTGGCTGATCAGATCCTGCATCAGGAACAGCGGCTCGGCCTCCGCGAGCAGGATCTGCGCCTCCTGCGTCGGGACCATGCGCTTGTTGATGCGGTCGAACAGCAGGAAGCCGAGGGCGGTCTCCGCATGCTTGATGGCGTTGCTGACGGCGGGCTGCGACATGCCGAGATCCTGCGCGGCGGCGACGGTCGAACGCGTTCGCATCACGGCACGCAGGATTTCCAGCTGTCGAAGATTCATCGGAGTGTCCAGACATGAGTGAGCGATGACAGTGTGCATCATAGATTTCGGTTATCAACCTCGCGCGCAAAATAATTGATGGCGATGTTGTCGATGGTTCGGGCGTCAGCTTACGCTTCACGCGAAGACATCGCGCGATGGCCGACGCATTTCCGGATGCGAAGGCCCGAGCGCCAGCACGGTGTGAAGGCATGAACCTGCTCGACGGCGTCAAAATCCTCAGCTTCAATCACTATCTCGCGGGTCCGTTGGCGGCGCAGACGCTCGCCGATCTCGGCGCCGACGTCATCGCGGTCGAGCCGATCGAGGGCGCGTTTCAGCGGAACTGGGCGGTCGCCAATCATTTCGTCGCTGGCGACAGCGTCAATCATTTGGCGACCGGCCGCAACAAGCGCAGTCTCGCGGTCGATCTCAAGCATCCCGACGGTATCGCCGCGGTAAAGAAGCTGGTCGCGACTTCCGATGTCGTGATGGAGAATTTCCGGCCGGGCACCATGGCCAAGCTCGGCCTCGGCTACGACATGCTGAAGGCGATCAACCCCGGCCTGATCTATGCGGTTGCAACCGGTTTCGGATCGGAGGGACCATACAAGGATCGTCCCGGTCAGGACCTGTTGCTTCAGGCGATGTCAGGTCTTGCGATGCGGACCGGGCGGGCTGACGGCGAGCCGACGGCGGTCGGTGCCGTCATCGTCGATCAGCACGCCGCCTCGCTCTATGCCATGAGCATTCTCGCGGCACTGTTTGCGCGGACGAAGGCCGGCAAGGGCCAACTCGTCGAGGTCAATCTCTTTCAGGCCGCGCTCGATCTCCAGGTCGAGCCGCTGACGGCCTGGCTGAACGGCGCGCCGTCGCCGACCTCGCGCGGTCCGGCCGGCATCGCGGCGTGGTTCAGCCCTGGGCCTTACGGCGTTCACGCCACCGCGGACGGTCATATGGCCATCTCGATGGCCGCACCCAAGGCGCTTGCCATTGCGCTCGACAGCGAGGAGTTGAAGCAGTTCGGGGAGGCCGACAGCTTTTCGAAGCGTGAGGAGATCACGCGGATCGTTGCTCTCAGGCTGCGGCAGAAATCGACGGCCGATTGGTTGCCGTCGCTCGAGGCGGCGCGCATCTGGCACGCACCGGTGCAGGATTATAGCGACCTCGTGTCCGATCCGCAGCTCAACCACCTCGGTGCCTTCAAGAGCGCCGAGAGCGCGGGGGGCAAGCCGATCCGGATGGTCGCCCATCCGGCGCGCTATGACGGTCAGACGCCGGAAGTGCGGCTGGTGCCGCAGCGGCTGGGTGCGCAGACGCGGCAGGTGCTCGGCGAGATCGGTTACGGCGTTGCCGAGATTGAGGCGATGATCGCCGGCAAGGCCGTGGGGGTGGCGCGATGATCGACTTTTCGGTCCCTGAGGATACGCGCCTCCTGGTCGATACCGTCCGCCGCTTCGTCGAAACGGAGGTGCAGCCGCTCGAGGACGTTGTGGAGCAGACGGCCAAGGTACCGGCCGATGCGCTCGCGGTCACCAAAGCCAAGGCGCAGAAGCTCGGCCTTTACGCCATGAACATGCCGGCTGATGTCGGCGGCGGCGGGCTGTCTTGCGTCGAGCACTGTCTCGTCGAGGAGGAGTTCGGCAAGACCTCCGACGCGCTGATCCGCCGCGTGTTCGGCCAGGTCTATCCAATGCTGATGGCTTGCAAGGGCGATCAGGTCGAGCGCTATCTGTTGCCGACGGTGAAGGGCGACAAGATATGCGCCATGGCGATCACCGAGCCCGGCGCGGGCTCCGATGCCGCGTCGATCAGCACCACGGCCCATCTCGATGGCGACGAGTGGGTGCTCAACGGCACCAAGCATTTCATCAGCGACGGCGACATCGCCGACTACGTGATCCTGATGGCACTGACCGACAAGGACAAGCGGGCGCGCGGCGGCATCACGCTGTTCCTGGTCGATCGGGCTACGGCCGGCTTCAAGGTCGCACGCACCCAGCCGATGATGGGCCATCGCGGCTACGGCCACGCCGAGCTGTCTTTCGAGGACTGCCGCATTCCGAAGGCAGCCGTGCTCGGCGAGGTCGGCGGCGGCTTCAAGCTGATCATGCAGAGCGTGCTCCAGATCCGCCTTGCCCATATCGGCGCGCGCGCCGTCGGCATGGCGCAGCGGGCGCTGGAGATGATGCGCAAGCATGCCGGCGAGCGGCGCCAGTTCGGCCAGCTGATCGGCGACTTCCAGATGGTGCAGAAGCTGATCGCCGATTCCGCCACCGAGATATTCGGCGTCAAGATGATGGTGATGAATGCCGCCTGGGACATCGATCAGGGAAAAGACGCGCGCGACAAGGTCTCGATGATCAAGGTTGCAGCGTCCGAGATGCAGGGCAGGGTGGTCGACCGCGCCATCCAGGTGTTCGGCGGCATGGGTTTCAGCAAGGACCTGCCGCTGGAGCGCATGTATCGCGATGCCCGCGTTACCCGCATCTATGACGGAACCTCCGAAATCCACCGCATGCTGGTTGCGCGCAGCACCATCAAGAACGGCTTGCAGCTCTAGGGAACGCCCGATGTCTCACACACCTCTCAATCCCGGCGCCGCCTTCGCCTTCCGCAAGACCATGACGGTTGCCGAGCAGGCGATGTTCACCGGCATCAGCGGCAATCTCGGCGGTCTCTATGTCGACGCCGTCCGCGCCAAGAAGGCGGGTGCGTCCAACATGGTGGCCTTTGAGCTCGCGGTCGGCGGCCTCGCCACCACCTGCCTCAGCCAGCTCGGTGGTCCCACGCGGCGTATCGGCAGCATCGCGCTGAATTTTGCCGCACCCGTGATCGTCGGCGACTCCGTCGAGGCCAGGGCCGAGATCGTGGAGGTCACCGGTGACGACGCGACCTGTCGCGTCATCTGCACGCTATCTCCGTCGGGCGTTACCGTGGTGGATGGCACCGCGACGCTGGTTCCCTTTACGAAGGCCTGAGCCATGTACGAGGCAAAATCCTTCGACGATCTGAAGGTCAACGACAGGGTCAGCCTGAGCAAGACCATCACCGAGGCGGATGGCGCGATGTACATCGCGGCCACCGGCGATTTCGGCCCGGTCCATGTCGACGAGGTCTATGCGGGCGCCACGCGCTTCGGCCGCAGGCTTGCGCCGGGAATCATGGTTGCGGGCCTCTGCACCAGCATTTTGACCAGCGAGCTCGTGGGCACCATCGGCGTGTCGGTGGAGGACCGGTTCTGGTTCACGGGACCTGTGTTCTACGGCGACACGCTCACCTTCGACGTGTGGATTGCCGAGCAGCACGACGAGACCCGCACCATCATCTGGGAAGCCAGCGCCCGCAACGAAGGCGGCCTCGAAGTGCTGAAGGCGCGGGCGAGCCTGAAATTCCCGCGACGGAAACCGTCATGAGCAAGCCGATGGAGAAACCCGATTTGCGCGGCGTCACGGTCGCGACCGTGCTGCCCTTCAGGAGCGACAGCTCGATCGACTGGGATGGCTATGCGCGCCTGCTCGATTATTGCGCGTGCCCGGATGGAATCGCGGCGGTGTTCGTCAACGGACATGCCGGCGAGGGTGGCTCGCTCTCGGACGACGAACGGCAGGCGGTGATCGAGCGGACGCGCGGGCAAATCGGTGGCAAGCCGCTTCTGGCCGGCATCATCGCGCATTCGACCGCAGAAGCGATTCATCAGGCCCGGTTCGCCGAATCCGCCGGCGCGGATTGCGCCGTGCTGTTCCCGCCGGCCCCGCTCGGCGGCGGCGCATCGGCCACCTCGCGCGCGCCGGTGGCCTTCGTGCAGGCCGTCAGCTCCGCCATCAACATTCCCGTGTCGATCTTCCAATATCCGCTTGCGTCAGGCTTTGGCTATTCGCCGGAGACGCTGGCGAAGATCGCTGCGCTCGACAGCGTCATCGCCATCAAGGAGGGCAGTGACACCATCTTCGCCTATGACGAGAACCGGCGTGCCGTGAAGCAGGCCGATCCCACCGTCGCGATCCTGCCGTCGAACTTCAACTGGTTCCTGCCGCAGCTCGCGATCGGCGGCGACGGTATCCTCTCCGGTCTCGTCAGCCTCGCGCCGAATCTGTTCATCGATCTCTGGCAGGCCTCGCTCATGGATGATCTCAAGGCGATGCGCGCCGTCAACGAGCGCCTCTATCCGATCGTCCGCGCGATCTACGGGCCGGCGCCGATCATGGACATGCACACGCGCATGAAGGTCGGGCTGAAGGCGCTCGGCCTGATCCGCAACGCCGATCCGCGGCCGCCGCTGCTGCCGGTTCTGCCTGCGCTGTGCGACGCCATTGCAACGACGGTCGGCGCGGCGCGCACGGCCGGCGACATCCGTCCGGCATGAGGAACGAGCCGATGCCGGACGCAGCCTTCATCCACATCGTGCGGGTCGACATCGATCCCGAGCATGAGGCTGCGTTCAATGCCTGGTACGAGCAGAAGCATTTTCCTGATCTGCTCGCCTGTCCCGGCTGGCTCTCGGCAAGGCGCTTCGTCTCCATCGGCGACGGTCCGAAATACGCGGCCATGTACGAGGTCGCGGGACGATGGGCGTTCGAGACACCGGAGTTTCTGAAGGTGAAGGGATTCGGCCCGTTCGAATCCCTGGTGAGGAATTTCATGCGCATCCAGCTCAAGCCGATGTCGGGACCGGCCTGAAGGGATCGATGATGATGATGCAGCCTGCCGTGTCCGAAAGATCCGGTTGGCGGCATCCAAGAACGTTGAGGGGGAAAGCCGGGCGGGGGATTGCATCGGTCATTGGCGTCTTACTGGAGGTACAACATGTTCTCGACACTGCTTCGCTTGGGTACCGCTGCGGCACTCGTTCTCGCGTCCAATGCGGCGCACGCCGCATGCACGGCGGCGATTGCCGACGGCGATCTGATCGCGCCGGGGAAATTGCAGCTCTCGATCAACCCGACCAATCCGCCGCAGCAATTCGTCGACAAGGACGGCCAGCTGCAGGGCCTCAACGTGGAACTCGCTGCCGAGCTCGGCAAGCGGTTGTGCCTTCCGGTCGAGCTCATTCGGATGGACTTTCCGGCGATGATCCCGGCCATGGGCGCGGGCCGTATCGACGGCATCAATACCGGCATGTTCTGGACCGAGGAACGTTCGAAGCTGATGTACATGGTGCCTTACTCCATTCAGGCCATTTCGGTCGTGGTTGCGCCGGACAGCGGCACAAAAATTGCTACCGAGTCTGACCTGATCGGAAAAACTTCCGCGGTCGAGGTCAGCACCTACCAGATGAATTGGCTCAAGAAGCTCAGCGATGCGAACGTGGCGAAGGGCGGCCCCGCCATCGAGATGCGTACGTTCCCGACCGCGACCAACGTCGTCAGCGCACTGCTCGCGGGCCAGGTGGACAACGCGCTGCTCGTCGACAGCGTGGCGCGCGATCTCGTTGGCCGCGGCCGCGTGAAGGAAGTCTTGAGCGGGCTCGGCACGGCGCGGACCACGCTCGGTTTCCGCAGCAAGACGGTCGCCGATACGGTCGTCAAGGCACTCAACGCGATGCGGGCTGACGGCTTCTATCAAGCGCTGTTCGACAAGTTCGGCCTGACCGCCATGCCGGCCGATCAGCCGCTTGCGATCGCCGGCCCCGGTCCGGCCTGAGATACGGAGACGACCGATGAGCCATTTCAGTCCGACGGCCGCCGTCAGCTACTTCTTCAACTACTTCCTGATGAAGGGAGTGCTCGTCACCATTGGCTTGACGGTGGCGGCGGTGATCGGCGGATTGATCCTCGGCATGGGCATCGCTTTGATGCGCATGTCGTCCAATCCGGTCTTGTCTGGCTTCTCGCGCTTTTACATCTGGTTCTTCCGTGGCACGCCGCTGCTGATCCAGCTCGTGGTGATCTATAGCGGCCTGCCGCAGCTGGGGATCAAGTTCTCGGTGATCACCTGCGCGCTGGTCGGCCTGATCCTCAACGAGGCGGCCTATCTCGCCGAGATCGTGCGCAGCGGCTTCATGGCTGTCTCGGCGGGACAGCGCGAAGCTGCCTGGGCGCTCAGCCTGTCGCCCTGGGTGACGTTCCGTCGCGTCACGCTGCCGCAGGCGTTCCGGCTGATGATCCCGCCGCTCGGCAATTCCATCAACTCGCTGCTGAAGGCAACATCGCTCGCCTCGGTGATCTCGGTGGAAGAGCTCATGCGCCGCAGCGACATGCTGATGCAGGAGCATTTCCAGATCCTCGAGGTCTATGCGGCCGCGACAGCCTATTACCTGATCCTGACCTCGGTCTGGGATGCGGTCCAGCGGCGGCTGGAGAAGCATTTTGGCCGGTCGAGCGCCGCGAAATCCAGGCGGGTCGCGGCGAGGGCGCCGGTTGCGCAAGCAAGCGTGGAGGCGCGGGCATGAGTGAAACGTCGATGAACCCGGCCGGTGGTGTCGAAGGCGCAATGGCGCAGCCGCAATTGCGTGAGGTCCCTGCGGTTCGCATGGAGGCCGTCTACAAGCACTATGGCGATTTCACCGCGTTGGATGAGGTCGATCTCAAGGTCGCCAAGGGCGAGAAGATCGTGGTCTGCGGCCCCTCCGGCTCGGGCAAGTCGACGCTCATTCGCTGTATCAACCACATCGAGAAGCACGACGAGGGCCTGATCTATGTCAACGGCATCGAGCTCGACCATCAGCGCAAGAACATCGATGCGGTGAGGCGTGACACCGGCATGGTGTTCCAGAGCTTCAACTTGTTCCCGCACATGACGGTGCTCGAGAACTGCATCCTGGCGCCGATGACCGTCAACGCCATGACGGAGGCGGAGGCCAAGGATCTCGCCATGCATTTCCTGACAAAAGTCCGGATTCCGGATCAGGCTGAGAAATTCCCCGGGCAGTTGTCCGGCGGCCAGCAGCAGCGCGTCGCGATCGCGCGCGCGTTGTGCATGCGGCCCAAGATCATGCTGTTCGACGAGCCGACCTCCGCGCTCGACCCTGAAATGGTCAAGGAAGTTCTGGAGACGATGAAGAAGCTCGCGGAAGAGGGCATGACCATGCTGTGCGTGACCCACGAGATGGGTTTTGCCCGTGAGGTCGCTGACCGCATCGTGTTCATGAACGAGGGAAAGGTCGTCGAGCAGGCCGCGCCGGAGGAGTTCTTCAAGCATCCGAAGTCCGAGCGGGCGCGGACGTTCCTCGACCAGATCATTCACTAGCCGATGTCGGCGGGGATGCGGACATTCAGCGATCGCCTGCGCGGCATCCATGCCGCGACGATCGTGCCGATGACGCCTGATTTCCAGATCGATGAATCTCAGTTGGCAACGCACCTGGCGTCGGTCGCGTCAGTGCCCGAGATCAACGGTCTTCTGGTCAACGGACACGCCGGCGAGAATTTCGTGCTGACGCTGGCCGAGAAGCGACGCGTGGTGGAGCTGGCGCGTCAGCACGCGAAGGACTGCCTGATCGTCTCCGGCGTCAATCACGAATCCAGTCTCGAAGCCGCGCGCGAAGCGGCTGCGCTGGAGCAGGCCGGAGCCGACGGGCTCCTGGTGTTTCCTCCGAACAGCTGGGCGCTCGGTCACGCCGACGACTGTGTCATTGAGCATCACCGCCATATCCGCGATGCGACGACCGTGCCGCTGATGCTCTATGCCGCGCCGGTCGGTGCGGGCGCCATGGCCTATCCACCGCCGTTGCTGGAGCGGCTCGTCGCCGATCTGCGCTTTGTCGCGATCAAGGAGGGCAGCTGGGAGGTTGCGACTTACGAGCAGAACCTGCGGCTGATCCACAAGCTGCGGCCGGAGTTCGTCGTGCTCGGATCCGGAGACGAACATCTGCTGACGAGCTATCTCGTCGGTTCGGCCGGTAGCCAGGTCAGCCTTGCCTGTGTGGTGCCGGAGCTTGTCGTCAGCTTATGGAGTGTTGCGCAAGCCGGCGATTGGGAGCGAGCGCGGGCCGCGCACGAGAAGCTCTATCCGCTGGCGGTCGCGATTTATCGCGATGCGCCTGGAGGACGGGCGTCGGTGCGGCTCAAGGCCTGCCTGAAGTTGCTCGGACGTCTCTCATGCGCCTCGGCCCGGCCGCCGCAGACGTCGGTGACGCCAAACGAGTTGCGGACGCTAGAGCGGGCACTGCGGCTCGCTGGTGCGCTCTAAGCTGAGCGAAGCTCGTTAAGCCATTGCCGCACGTTCCCAATCCGCCCTACTGACCGACGATGGCGTTGATCTCCTCCTCGAGGAGAGCGCCATAGCGTTCGATGACGCCGGGTCCGGCCTTGGCGCAGAGCAGCGTGAAGCTGAGCGCGGCGCCCGGCTTTTCTCCCGGCGTGATGATCGGCATTCCGACGCCAGCGATGCCTGGAATGAGCCCGCCCATATCCACGGCGTAGCCCCGCCGGCGGGTGTCGGCGATCAACTGCCGAACCTTTTCCTCGGTGAGATTGCGATAAGATGCATAGCGCCCGAGATTGGCGCGGATGATGTAGTCCTGCTCGTCCTCGTCGAGGAATGCAAGCATCGCGATCGAACCGGGACCGACGCCGAGAGGCACGAAGCCGCCGATTGATCCCGTCAGCGTCGGCACGATGCATTCGCCGTCGCGCCGGTCGAGACAGACGGAATCGTGGTTGAAACGAGCCATCAGATGGGTCGTGTCACCGGTGCGCCGCCTGAGTCGGGTCAGGGCGACTTCGCAGCGGCTGATGATTCCGGGGCCGCGCGCCGCGCGCACGCCATAGATCGCCATGCGCGCACCCAACCGGTAGCGTCGTTTCTTGTCGTCGCGGGCGAGCAGCTTGTGGCCGACCAGCGTGTTGAGGATGCGGTGACAGGTGGCGGTATTGAGCCCGGAGAGCGCCGCCAATTGTTTCAGCGACAGGCCGTCGACTCCACCATCGGCGACGAGATCCAGCAGGGCGACGGTCCGGTCGAGCAGTTGGGCTCCACCGGAGGATGGCTGGGCGGTTGGACGCATAAAATCTCATATTATGAAAAAACTACCGCTGACAACTTGCCTATTGAAAAAGATCAGCATCCAATGATGAAAATTAGGTCGCTCAAGAGAGATGCACATTTTTCGAGCGGCCCGATTTCTGCATTCGCACACAAGACGGCTGACGTGGCGCTGCGGCAACAGCGCGCGAAGCCGCGATTTACCCAGAGGAACAGGATGACAGGCTTCAAAAGGATGATGGGCGTTTCTGCCCTCGCGCTCGCGACCGTCTTCGTTGCTGGCGCCGCGGTGGCGGGGACGCTCGATAACGTCAAGGCACGCGGCAAGCTGATCGTCGGCGTGAAGAACGACTACGTACCTTACGGCTATTTGAACGATAAGGGTGAAGTCGTCGGCTTCGAGGTCTCGCTGGCGAAGTACGTTGCCAGGGAACTCCTCGGCTCAGAGGACAAGATCGAACTCGTGCCGGTCATCGCTGCCAATCGCATCGATTTCCTGACCGCAGGCCGTATCGATGCGATCTTCGCCACACTTGGCGTTACGGCCGAGCGCGCCAAGGTCATCGACTTCACGACGGAATATGTTTCCGCCGCCGGCCCATCGGTGCTGATGGCCAAGGAGACCATAATCTCCAAGTGGGAAGAGCTGAAAGGCAAGTCGGTCTGCGGCATTCAGGGCTCCTACTACAACAAGAAGATGACTGAGGAGTTCGGGATCACTCTCGTCGCCTTCAAGACGCAGCCGGAAGCCTATCGCGCGCTGAAGGACAATCGCTGCATCGGCTTTGTGTTCGACGACATGACGCTTCAGCAGAAGCTCAAGGAAGCCGACTGGACAGGCTACAAGATCGCCGTTGCACCGTATGAATTCCAGCCGATGGCGGGCGGCGTGCGGAAGGACGACGCCGAGTTCCGCGAAGCCGTCGACAAGGCCATCGGCAAGGCCGAGGCCGAAGGCAAGCTGATCGCGTGGGAGACCGAGTTCGGCATGCCGCACTCCGACTATATTGCCGCGCGGGCAAAGGCTGCTTCCGCGAAGAAGAACTGACGGGTACGGAGCCGCAGCCCTTGTTAGGTCTCGATTATTCCTGGCTCGCGGATCCGGCGTACCAGCGGTGGCTGCTGATCGGTGTCGTCAACACGTTGAAGCTGGCGGCGCTCTCGTCGAGCGCCGCCATCGTCATCGGCATGCTCGGGGCGCTCGGCTTCACCTTCAGGATATTCTGGCTCGACGCCCTGATCGAGCTGTTCGTCGAGGTGTTTCGCAACACGCCGCCGCTGCTGCAGATGCTGTTTGCCTATTTCACGCTCTCGACCCTCGGGCTCAAAGTGACCGATCCGTCGACCGGGCTGTCGGTGCCGCTGCTCAGTGCCTTTGCTTGCGCGGCCATCTCGCTCAGTCTCTTCGGCGGGGCACTGGCCATCGAAGCCTTTCGCTCGGGGATCGAAACCATGCCGCGGTCGATCGTCGACGCGGCGCGGTCACTCGGGTACGGCCGATGGGCCCGCTTCTGGCGCATCGAGGCGCCGATCGCGACCCGCATCTGTCTGCCGGCGCTGACGAACATCCTGACCAATCTCTTCAAGACGACGTCGCAGGCGTCAGTCATCACCGTGCCGGAGCTGATGTACTACGCCGGGCAGATCTACAATGACACGTTTCGCACGCTGGAGGTGATGATCCTCGTGCTCCTCATCTACGTGGCGCTGGTGTCGATGCTCACATTCGCGATGGCAAGGCTCGAAGCCTTCATGGCCTTCCCGGGATACGGACGGGGGCTTTGATGGCGGGATTCGCGCTTCATTACGACGACAAGAAGCGCGCCGTTCAGTTGCTGATCGCCCTTGGCGTGGTGGTCTGGATCGCTGTCGATGCCGCGACCGGCGGCTCGGCATACTGGACCCGCGTGCTGCTGCGGCTTCCCCTGCTACTGACCGGCTCGGCATCCGGTTGGCCGGTCACCGGCGGCTTTGTCCTCAATATTCTCCTCTCGATCGCTTCCATGGTTCTGGCGACCGTGCTCGGCACGATCATGGGTCTTGGGACGCTTGCGCGCGTCGGATTGATCCGGGTCCCGTCTGTTCTGCTGGTGAACTTCCTGCGCAATTCACCCTGGCTCGTTCTGCTCTTTGCAACGCTCTATTTCCTCCCCTTCGAGATGCGCATCTTCGGCACGATCGTTCCGTTCCCGCCATTCGTGAAAGCCGTGATCGGCCTTGCGCTGCCGACGGCGGCGAATCTCTCCGAGGTGATCCGCGGCGCGGTTCAGTCCGTTCACAGCGGCCAATGGGAAGCGGCGCGTTCGCTCGGCTACAATACCTTGCAGATCTATCGCCACGTGATCATGCCGCAGGCGATGCGGCGCATGATCCCGGGCTGGATGAATCTCTATGCACTATTGATGATTGCGACCGCGCTCGCGACCGTCACCGGCATCCAGGACGTCCTGACGATCCTCAACACGTTGCTCGCCATGGAGAATGAGCGGGTGATCGTCTATTTCTACCTGACCATCCTCTTCCTGTTCATCGCCTACTGCTATCCAATCGCGGCCATTGCGCGCCGGCTCGAACGTGCCGTGAAGGGAGACAGCCTGTGAGCCGCATCGAAGCGCTGATCGAGCTCGACAACGTCCGCAAGTCCTTCGGCGACTTCGAGGTTCTCAAGGGCATTTCGATGTTCGTGCAAAAGGGCGAGGCCGTCTGCATCATCGGTCCCTCCGGATCGGGCAAGTCCACCATCCTGCGCTGCATCAACGGCCTGTTTCCAATCGATGAAGGCTTTATTCGCGTCGGCGAACATCGCGTGCACGAACTGAAATCGGACAAGGCGATGCGGGCGTTGCGCCATCAGGTGGCGATGGTGTTCCAGCAATACAACCTGTTTCCGCATCGCACGGCGCTGCAAAACATCATGATGGCGCCCATCCAGGTTCTCGGACACGACCGCGCCGAAGTCGAGGAGCGCGCCCGCAAGCTGCTGAAGAAGGTGCGGCTCTCCGAGAAGGCGGACAGCTATCCGGGTCAGCTCTCCGGCGGGCAGCAGCAGCGCGTGGCCATCGCCCGCGCACTCGCGATGCAGCCGGAGGTCATCCTGTTCGACGAGGTGACGGCGGCGCTCGATCCTGAAACGGTGAAGGACGTGCTCTTCGCCATCCGCGAGCTGGTGGAGGAAGGTCTTACCTGCATCCTCGTAACGCACGAGATGAAGTTTGCCCGGGAGGTCTCGCAGCGCGTCTGCTTCACCGATCATGGCCTGATCGTGGAGAGCGCGCCGCCTGCAGAACTCTTCGATAATCCGCAAGATCCGCGCACGCGCGAATTCCTCGGTCAGGTTCTCTGATCGCGCCGCCTACGTTCAAAAAAGATAAGCCGGAAAGGCTTGACCCATCATGCCCCGTTTTGACGATATCTATGCCAAGGACTTCAAGGAGGCGCCCTATTGGTGGGAGGCGGCCGAACCGGAGACCGATCTCGATTCCTTGCCGGAGCGAGCCGATGTCGTCGTCATCGGTTCGGGCTATGCCGGACTGAATGCGGCGACCCATCTGGCGCGCGCCGGGCGCTCGGTCGTCGTCATCGACGGCGACCGGATCGGAGAGGGCGCCTCGACGCGGTCGGGCGGCATGGTGTCGAGCGGTCAGAAGCTGGTGGTGAGCGGCGCGATCAAGGGGATCGACCCCGTGCTGTTCTCGCGCCTGATCGGCGAAAGCAATGAGAGCTTCGACTACCTGAAGATGCTGGTCGAGACGGAGAAGCTGGATGCCGGGCTCGCGCTCACCGGCCGTTTTTTCGGTGCTCACGCTGCAGGCAACTACGAAACCCTGAAGCGACACGGCGCGCTGCTGGCGGAGAAGACCGGCGTCACCGTGCATTTCCTCGATCGCGCACAACAGCGGGCCGCGATCGGTTCCGACTACTATCACGGCGGCATGGTGATCGACCAATATGGCGGTCTGCATCCGGGCAAGTATCACAAGGCGCTGCGCGACCGCGCGCGCGCCGCCGGCGTCTTGCTGCGCTCGCATGCGCGTGCGGGCATGGTGCAGGACGGAGCAGGTGGGGAGAAGATCGTGCCGACCGCGCGGGGCAGCATCCGGGCCGCGCACGTCGTCGCAACCACCAACGGCTATACCGCCGCCGATGCGACGCCGGGGCTCGCCAGCCGCATCGTGCCGGTCAAGAGCTATCAGATCGCCACGGAGCCGCTGCCGGCTGATCTGCTGGCCGAGCTCATTCCGCAGGCGCGCATGGTGTCGGACACGCGCCGCGACCTGATCTACACCAGGCCGTCACCCGACGGGACGCGACTTCTGTTCGGTTCGCGCCCGGGCATCTTCGATACGCCGGACAAGCTTGCCGCCAAGCGGCTCTATGCGCGCATGCTGGCGATCTGGCCGCAGCTTGCAGGTGTGAAGATCACCCACGCCTGGAGCGGGCGTGTGGCCATGACTGTCGACAAGCTCGCCCATCTTGGTGCCCGCGACGGCACGGACTTCGCAGTCGGCTGCAACGGCAACGGCGTCGCGCTGATGACGTATCTCGGCTATCAGACGGCGCGGAAAATTCTCGGCCAGCAGAACACGCCCTCTGCCTTTGATCGGGACAAATTCACCGCCGTGCCGTTCTATTCGGGCAAGCCGTGGTTCCTGCCGCTCTTTTCCGGCTGGTATCGCCTGCGCGATTTCCTCGACCGCCCGGGGCGCTGACAGCAAGGCACACCTGATCCGCTTGGCGTTCCGTTTGCTCCTTTCCAGGAGGGCAATTTGTCCAGAATAATTCCCGACCCCGTCGTCACCCCGCAGGAGCTGCCTGCGCAAGTTGACGTGGTCGTCATCGGCGGCGGCATCATCGGTGTCTCGACGGCGCTCTCGCTGGCTGAGCGCGGCGTCAGCGTGGCCCTGTGTGAAAAGGGGTTGATCGGAGCGGAGCAGTCGTCGCGAAACTGGGGCTGGGTCCGCCAGATGGGGCGCGATCCGGCCGAGTTGCCGCTTGCTATCGAAAGCCTCCGGCTCTGGCGTGGCATGAACGCGCGCATCGCCGGCGAAACGGGCTTTCGGCAGACGGGCATCGCCTACCTCTGCGACACCGATGCCGACGTCGCGACGTACGAGGAGTGGCTCAAGCATGCCAGCCCGTTTGGTCTCGATTCCCGCCTCGTCAGCGGCGAGGCGCTGAAGACGCTCATTCCCGGAGCGGCGAAGCCGTTCCGCGCCGCGTTGCACACGCCGAGCGACGGCAAGGCCGAGCCCTTCATCGCAGTCCCGGCGATGGCGCGGGCCGCGGCCGCCAAAGGCGCGCACATCCTCACCAATTGCGCGGTTCGCTCCATCGAGCGATCGGCCGGCCGGGTCAGCGGCTGTGTGACCGAGCGCGGCGAAATCCGCTGCTCCTCAGTGGTTCTGGCGGGGGGAGCCTGGTCGCGCTTGTTCGCGGGTAACATGGGCATCGATCTTCCGGTCCTGAATATCCTCGGCAGCGTCGTCCGCCTGTCCTCCGTCGACGGCGTTCCGGATTTCGCAGTTGGCGCGGGCAACTTCGCTTTCCGTCGCCGTCTGGACGGCGGGTTCACTGTCGCTCAGCGCAACGCAAATATTGCGCCGATCACGCCGGACAGCTTCCGTTTGTTCTGCGATTATACACCGACGCTCATCAAGAGCTGGAATGAGCTGACACTTCGCATCGGCGGTCAGTTTTTTCGTGAGCTGTCGATGGCGCGAAGCTGGCGGAGCGACGAAGTTACGCCTTTCGAACAGGTCCGCATTCTCGATCCCGATCCGTCGTGGCGATTCGTCCGAGGCGGCGTTCGGCATTTGCGCGAGGCTTTCCCGGTGTTCGGCGACGCCAAGATCACAAAGATGTGGGCCGGCCTGATGGACGTTACGCCGGATGCCGTTCCGGTCATGGCGCCGGTCGGGTCCATTTCGGGCTTCTATCTCGCGACAGGTTTCTCCGGTCACGGGTTCGGTATCGGCCCGGGCGCCGGCGCGTTGATGGCAGACCTGGTGACGGGATCGACGACTTGCGTCGATCCGGCTCCGTTCCGGATCGAGCGATTCAAGCGGTTGAAAAAGGTCGCTTGATTTGAGCTCTTTGTGTCCGTCGATCGCGGATCGCGACGCCCCTACATGGGTCAAGACTTCAGACCCGAACCCGGAGAGCACGCCATGACCGAGCAAGCAGATTTCGTTGTCGTCGGTCTTGGCGCGATGGGCAGTGCGATCCTTTATCAGTTGGCCAAGCGCGGAGTGCATGCGATCGGAATCGATCGTTTCGCGCCCCCACACCGTATGGGGTCGAGCCACGGAGAAACCCGCATCACGCGGCAGGCGGTCGGTGAGGGGGGCGTCTACACTCCACTCGTCCTCAACTCCCACCGGATCTGGCGCGAGCTCGAAGCGGATACCGGCGAGAAGCTGCTGAATGATTGTGGTGTTCTGGTCATGGGGCCCGGCGCGGGACCGACCTCGCACCATGGCAAACCGGACTTCGTCGCGCGCTCGGTCGGGGTCGCCCGCGATTTCGGCATCGAGCACGAAATTCTCGACGGTACGGAAGTTGCGCGCAGATTCCCTCAATTCCTGGGCCTCGCAGGAAACGAGAAGGCTTACTATGAGCCTGGCGGTGGCTATGTGTTTCCCGAGCGCTGCATCTCGACGCAATTGAGCCGCGCCTCGCAGCTCGGCGCGCAAATCCGCACCGGCGTTGAGGTTCTTTCAGTCGACCAGCACGGCACGGTCCGTGTCGAGACCTCGAGCGGAACGATCGAGGCACAGCAGGCTGTGGTCACGGCCGGCGGCTGGACGGCGCCCTTGCTGGGAGCGCCGTTCGATCGCCTGCTGACCGTCAATCGCCAGGTTCTTCACTGGTACGAACTCGACGATGCCGCCGCTTACGGGCCAGACGCGCCGGCGTTTATCT
Source organism: Bradyrhizobium jicamae (assembly GCF_018130695.1). Lineage (GTDB taxonomy): Bacteria > Pseudomonadota > Alphaproteobacteria > Rhizobiales > Xanthobacteraceae > Bradyrhizobium > Bradyrhizobium jicamae_B. The sequence continues at coordinate 165,925 of NZ_JAFCJX010000004.1, forward strand.
GGATGCATGGCGCGACCGACGTCGACTATCTCTATGGCTTTCCGCCGCTGCCGGGCGATCGCCGCATCAAAGTCGCGACCGAACAATACGAGACGCGGACGACCGCTGATCTCATCAATCGCGAGGTCGATCCGGCGGAGTCCGCCGTGATGTACCGCAGGCACGTCCAGGGGCGGTTGGCAGGCACGACGCCGCGCGTGGCTCAAGCGGCCGCCTGTCTCTACACCGTCACTCCCGATCGAGGGTTCATCATTGATCGCCATCCGCGCCACGATCGCATTTTCGTGGTCTCGGCATGTTCCGGCCACGGTTTCAAGCACTCCGCCGGCATAGGCGATGTGGTTGCCGAACGATTGACCGGAGGGCGCAACCATATCGATCTGACTTCGTTTGCGATCGCTCGTTTTGAGTAGTTCCAGCGCACGGAGATTCTTCAGCTACTGTTTGGCAACGTCATGCCGGCCGGCTTTGAGCCCCACATGCAAAAGCTCGTCGGCTCGAAGCCGAATTGACGGGGGCGATGGGTTGCCTCGTCCTCGATTTCATCGACGCCGACCGAATACTCGAAGACCATCCCGTCCGGCCCCTTGAAGTAGAGGAAACGGGCGCCAGAGGTCGGGTGTCGGCCGGGACCGAACACGATCGGCACGCGCTTCTCATTCAGCACATGGTAGGAGCGCAGCACGTCATCGCTGCTTTCGACCTGGTGATTGATGTGCTGGATCCCGGCCTGCGGCGCGCGGACCAGCGCGATGGTGTGATGGATGGCGTTGACGCGCATCAGGGGAATGTCGCCGATGCGGTCGCTGACACGGGCATTGCAGACCTGGGTCCAGAACCGTTCGTCGCGCGCGGGATTGGTGGAATTGAGGCCTACGTGACTAAAACCGGTGATGCCGGCATCGCGGCTCGCAAAATAGCGGCGCCCGCTGCGCTCCGGCCGCACGACGAGCTCGATATGGTTGCCGGTCGGATCGCGGAAGCCGATGAAGGATCTTACCTTGCGCTGCTCGGCTTGCTCGGCGGAACCGCCGTGAACGGCGTGGCCGAGCGACTCGAGGATGGATGCCGCATCCTGCAGGCTCGCCTCGTCCTCGACCTCGAACCCGACCGTCTGGTGCGTCGGATCACCCTCCGTGTAGCACAGCGTATGAGCGCGATCATCGGACCGCAGGTAAAGATCGGCCTTGCGGCGCTCTGCGATCTGCAGGCCAAGGCACGTCGTGGCAAACTGCTCGGCCTGTTCGAGATCCTGCGATCCCAAGCGGACATAGCTGACATCCTTCAGCTGGATCATAGGTCTCTCCTGTTAGCGCTGGCGCTCAGCTCGGGGACACCCTGGCTCTCGCTGCCCCAATTGCAGAGCGAGGCGGGGTGAAGCGGAAACTGCCGTGGCGGCCGCGACCGGTCGCCGATCTCGGCCATGCCGTTGACATAGGTCAGGATCAGCCCGTCCGGCCCGTCGACATGCAGGAAGATTTGCTGCGAGGCGGACTGGCGGCCAGGCCCCTGCGCGATCTTCACCTGATTCTCCTGCATGAAGTAGCTGTTCTGCATGATTTGATCGAGCGACTCGACCTCGAAGGAAGCGTAGAGCAGGCCGTTTCGCCGCGACGGGTAGAGCGCGATGCGATGATGCAGATTGTCGATATGCAGGTAGGCGATGTCGCCAACCCAATCGGTCACCTCGGCGCCGAGCAGACGCCAGAAGGCGAGATCGCCGATGTGGTTGGTGCTGCAGAGACCGATGCCCTGAAATTGGATGATGCCGGCATCGCGTGGCGGAAAGTAGCGCCGACCGCTGCGAGTCGGGCGGGTCACGAGATCGATCCGATTGCCGGATGCGTCGTCGGCGAGTAGGGCTGACTGCACATAACGCCGTCGGCATTCCTCTGGATTTGCCGATCTCGCGGCAAAGCCGCTTGCGCGCAGCCGCTCGCCGATCGCCTCAAGTGCCGCATCATCCCAGACCTCGACGCCGATGCTGGCACCGTCGTCCCGATCGCTGCTGAGGCTCAGCGTACGGAAGCGATCGTCGGAACGAAAGGCAAGCTCACCGTCCTGACCGGCCACCTTCTGCAAGCCAAAAATATCGGAGACAAAGCGTGCGCACGCCTCCGGCTCGCTGACGGCATGCCTGACATAGCAGACCGATGTGATCAGTGGCCTCGTTCCGTTCAACGGAGCCTTCATCGCAGCCGTCCTCGCTTTTGCTCCGCCTCGAGGAAGACCCTGATCATCTGCCGCCACAGTCCAAACAGGTGGTCGAACCATTTTGGGTCATTATCCCAGAGCGTGCGCAGCGCCATGCCGCGGACAACGCCGAGGGTGAGTGCGACGACATCGGCGGCAACAGTCGCAGGAACGCCGCCAGCCACCAGCGCCTCAGCCCAGGCCGCCTCGACCGGCCGGCGCGCCTTGCGGGAGATATCGAGGATCTTCTTGCGCACCGCCTGGTCGGTGGAAGTCGAGAGCACGATGTCGATCGCCACCATGAAGTGCTCGCTGAAGAAGAATTCTCGGGCATCCGCGATCACGGCCTCAAGCAGGTCGCGCGGCCGATTGACCGCCGCGGCGCGGCGGCGACTGACGATCTGCGCTTGCTCGAACACATATTCGAGCGTGGCGACGACGAGGGAGTCCTTGGTCGGGAAATGATGGAGCTGGGCGCCGCGGGACACGCCGGCTTCCGCTGCGACCTCGGCGGTCCGAAATCGCGCATAGCCGCGGCGGCGGATCAGATTGGCGGCTGCCTTCAGGATCCGCAAACGCGTTTCCGCGGTGCGTTCAGCCTGCGTGCGCCGGCGTGGCGGCGCAAGCGGACGCCGGGCGGATTTGAGCGGAGCGGGCGTGCGATCGGGACGGGGGGCCATGTCACACCTCGATTTGGACGTTCCCGTCGACGACCGTGACGGGATAGGTCTTCAACGGAATTTCGCAGGGCATGCCGGTGGGCTCACCCGTGGTGACGTCGAACGTTCCGAAGTGGAAGGTGCACTCCACGATCTTGCCGTTGATGATGCCTTCCTCCGCCAGCGACGCCTCGCCATGGGTACACATGTCGGCGGTCGCATAGATGGTTCCTGCGACGCGATAGAGCGCGACATTGGTGCCGTCGGGCAGAGGAGCCTGCCTGATCTCGCCTTCGACGACCTCGTCGTCCCTGCAGAGAATAACCGTTTCAGCCATCGCGAATCTTAGAGCATGGTGCTGCCGCCATTGACGCTGATGACCTGGCCGGTCACGAACGACGCTTCGGCGGAAGCGAGATAGGAGACCATCGAGGCGACTTCCTCCATTTCGGCCGGACGACCCATGGGGATGACGCTGACGAACTTGGCGGCAAGCGCGGGATCGCTCTTGGTGATCGCCACCATCTGTGGCGTGTTCACCGCGCAAGGGGCCACCGTGTTGATGGTGATGCCGTCCCTGGCGAACTCGCGTGCCATGCCGGTGGTGAGACCGTGCACGCCACCCTTGGCAGCGTTGTAGGCGGCGTGGTCCCACAGGCCATTGCGGACGGAATCGGCGCCGAGATGGATGATGCGGCCATAGCCTTGCTTGCGCATCACGGGTACCGCATACCAGGAGCACCACAGCACGGTCCACAGATTGCGATCGATCGTGGTCTTCAGCGTCGCGGGAGTGTGCTCAGCAAATGGCTTGATGATGCCGCCACCGGCATTGTTGACGAGGATGTCGAGGCGGCCGAACCGCTCGGTGGCGAGCTTGATCGTTCCTTCGGCGACGGCCTGATCGGAGAGATCGCCGGCCTGCGTCGCAACCTCGGTATCGAACTCGCGGATGAGCTGCACCGAGGCCTGCTTGAGCCTAGTCTCGTCGAGATCGGCCAGCACCAACCTCGCGCCGTCGCTTGCGAGCCGCTCGGCGATCGCAAGGCCTATGCCCCTCGCGGCGCCGGTCACCACCGCTACGTTGTTCCTGAGTTTTTTGTCCACGATCGGCGCTCCCTACAGGATGATGCTGACACGCCCCTGCGTGCGCAGGCCTTCGCTGTCGAGCAGGCAGCGCTTCTCCTTGATTCGCAGCCGGCCGTTCTCCGCGACCAGCCGGTAGCGGTTGCTGCCGAAATAGGTGTCGGTGACGCCGTCCTTGGTGCGATAGGTGATGAAGGCGGCGGCCACCTCCATCTCGTCGTCGTTGCGGCCGCGGATCCGTACATTGCTGACAAGGTGCCGCGTCCGCGAATGCGGAAACTCGGCATGTGCGGTGCGCTTCATCAAGCGCTTGACGCGCTCGCTGAGGCGAAAACGGTCGTCGGCGACATAGAACAGGTTCTTGTCGGGCGAGGAGTCGGCGGGAACGTCGGTCGACGGCACGTAGTAGATCGCGTCGTCCGTGAACAGCTCGAGCCATTCCGGCAGCCGCCACTCGTCGAGCAGCTCGGCCTCGGCGAACAGGAAATCCTCGACGTCGGCTCGGGAGATATTCTGCATCTGCGCCTCCCGCCTTACACCTGAGCCGCGAAGACGTGCTTGTTCCAGTTCGACCAGAACGCGCGCATCTGCAGCTCGTCGTCATAGGCCGGCACTGCCTTGCCCATGCCCTTTGAGATGTCATTCCATTGAGCTTCCGTCGCGTTGCGGAAGCCGCGCTGGCACTGTTCGAGCGCCTCGACGTCGTCGGGGGTTGCAAAGCCGCCGGGGCCCAAGAATTCGAGGAAGTTGAAAAGGCGATATTTGCGCGCCCAGTCGGTCTCCTCCTTCGGCGCCAGCGCCCACGCGCTCACGGTCATGAAGTCAGGTGCCTGCGGATAATAGGTGCGGATCGTCACCGCCATGATGTCGTTGACGACGAGATTGGGGAACACGAAGAGATTGCGGTTGTAGAGCGCGATCCGCTTGGCGCGCTCCTCGCCGTAGCGGGTCACGAGCCCCTCATAGAGCCGGTCGATCTCGCGCTTGCCCCCATCGCCCCACATTGGAACCCATTGCGCGACCGGCCGACCCCACGGCGCCTTGTATTCCAGCACCGCGTGGCCGTTGCCGAGATCGCGGGCGGCGCCATCGAGCGGCACCGGCGCAAGGCCCCCATTGGTGGCCTTGAGGTAATCGAAATAGGTCGCATGCGTGGTGAGTGCGTGATAGCCGTCGATCGAGTTCTCGGTGAGCAGCTTCCAGTTGGCGCGCATGGAATATTCCTGCGTGCCGCCGACGATGGTCATGCCCATCTCGGCCTGGTCGGCGATGACGTCGAGATACTCCTTCACCGCCCCGAGATAGCTGTCCAGCGATTCGGCATTCTTGTCGAAACAGACGAAGCAGAAATCGCGATAGGTCTCGAACCGCGACACCTGCTGCATGCTGGAGGTGCTGCGCTCCTTGAAGTCAGGCGCGTAGGAGGCGTCGCCCGGCTGGCTGCGCAGCGCGCCGTCGAGGCCAAACACCCAGCCATGATAGAAGCACTGGAATGATTTGGCGTTGCCGTGCTTCTCCCGACAGACCTGCGCGCCGCGATGCGGGCAGGTGTTGAACATCGCGCGCAGGGTTCCTTTGGCGTCGCGCGCAAACAGGATGCTGCGGCCGCCGACCTGACGGGTGACGAAGTCGCCGGGTTTTGCCAGTTCGGAGGCATGGCCGAGATAGAGCCAGCACTTGTCGAAGATGCGGGTGCGCTCGGCTTCGAGAATATCGGGGTCGACAAAGGCCTGGCGCGAGACCTTGAAGATCTGCCTGTCCTCGTCGACCATCAGCGCGGTGTTCATTCTCTGGAACGCATTCATTGCAATTCCTCCCTCGAACTCGTCATCGTGCTTTCAACGCGGTCCGCAGATCGTAGGCCGGTGATTCCAGATCGGCGCGCCCGGGTCTGGCGTCGGTGGCAATGATCCGCCGCAGCATTGCCATGTCCTTGGTCGCATTCACTGAGAGCGCGCCGACGAGCTCGGTGCCGCGCATGGCGATGACCGAGAACCGCCCGCTGCCGGGATCGCCGCGCGCAATGTGATCGGCATCGCGCATATCGCCGGTAACCTGGATGTTGAGGTCGTATTGATCGGTCCAGAACCATGGCGGGTCGCCGTAGTCGCTGGTCTCGCCGATCATGTTTGATGCAACCGAGATCGCCTGGTTCTGTGCGTTCGCCCAGGTCTCGACGCGAATGGCGCGGCCGTGGCACCGGCTCCATTGTAGGGCAGCATCACCGGCGCAGAAGATGCCGGGAACTGCAGTGCGGCCACAGGCGTCGACCGCAATGCCCTCGGCGACAGGAAGACCCAGCCGGGCGGCGAGATCGCCCGACGGGGTGACGCCGATGCCGACCAGCACCAGATCGGCCGCGATCTCAGCGCCGTTGCTCAGCGTCACAGAACGCGATGAGCTTCCCGTTACTGTCGTGCTGAAGACGAACGTGACGCCGTGATTGCGGTGCTTGTCGGCAACGAGGTCGCTGATTGCAGCCGGAAACGCCCGCGGGAGCAGCCGCGCCTCATTTTCGACCAATGTGACATGGCAGCCGGCGTTGGCTGCGGCGCACGCCGCTTCCAGGCCGATGACGCCGCCGCCGACGATCACGATCCGCGATTGCGCCTGGATATGACGGCGGACGCGGAGCGCATCTTCGACATTGCGGAGGTACTGAACCTCGAGCTGTGCACCTTCCAGTGCAGGGAGACGTCGCGGCCGTGTGCCGGTCGCGAGCAGAAGGGCGTCGAATGGAAAGCTGCGGCCGTCCGCGGTCGACACGACGCGGCGATCGGCATCGCCATCGATTGCAGCAGAGCCGGTCGCGATCCGGATATCCAGCGCCTCGTTCCAGTCATTGGCATGCTTGATGTAGGCGAGGGGTGTATCTGGCGACCGCAACAGGGCCTTCGACAGCTGCGGCCGTTCGTAGGGGAGGTGGCGTTCCTCGCCGATCATCGTGATCGAGCCCTTGAAGCCGCGCGCCCGCAATGCCTCCGCGGCGCGCGCGCCGGCCTGGCCGGCTCCTGCGATCACGATGTGGTTGATCGTCCGCGTCACGCGCGCTTCGCTCCCTGATGCCCGTTCGCACCCGTCTGGCTAGTTAGTGCACTAGCATACGAATAATGGATTGCATAGAAAATAAAAACAGTCCAACCTGCTTGTAAGTTGATCGCTGGCGGCGGGAGCCCCTCCGGACCCGGGTGCAGCGCAAAAGCATCGTTTGAGGAAGCGCCGTGGTCGAAGCGATCGACACCCATACCCATTTCGTTCCGCGACACATTCCGGCGGAGCTGGGCCGTAACCCGCTCTGGCCCTCCATCGCGCTCCGCGACGCGTCCGCCGCCGTCATGGTCGGCGGCAAGGTGTTTCGGGTGATCGATTCCAGAAGCTGGGACGCGCGCCGTCGGCTCGACGATATGGCTGAAGACGACGTGGATGTGCAGGTCGTCTCGCCGATGCCGGAATTGCTCTCGCACCGGTTTCCCTCCGCCGACGCGGACGCGCTGTGTCGCCATGTCAACGAGGGCATTGCCGCGCTCTGCGCGGAACATCCGCGGCATTTCATCGGGATCGGCATGGTCCCGATGCAGGACGCAGCGCTGGCGGCGCGGCGCATGGCGGAGGTCAAGTCGCTCGGCCTGCGTGGCATCGAGATCGGCACGCATATCAACGGCATGCCGCTTGGCGATGCGCGCCTCAACGATTTCTATGCGGCAGCAGAGCAGGCGGCATTGACGGTGATGATCCATCCGCTGCATCCGCTCGGGCTCGATCGGATGAGTGGACGTCCAGAGCTCGCGGCTGTCGCGGCGTTTCCGCTGGAGACGGCGTTTGCCGCGGTGTCGTTGATGACAAACGGCGTGCTCGAGCGCTTTCCAAATTTGCGGATCCTGCTCAGCCATGGCGGCGGCGCGCTGTCCTGGTTGCTGCCGCGGCTCTGCCACGCCTATGGCATGGGGCCGCCGCTGCAAAGTCTGTTTGCGCGGGATCCGAGCGAGATCGCGCGGTCCTTCTACTACGACACGATCCTCTACGACGGGCCGGCGCTGCGGTATCTGGCCGACAAGGTCGGGACAGATCGTCTGGTCGTGGGATCGGATTATCCGTTCACGATCAAGCAGGACAAGCCTGCACAGTTTGCCGAGCAGGCTTCGTCGATCGCACGCGCGGCATTCGCTGATAATGCCAGGCGGCTGTTCGGGCTCGAATAGGGAGGAGATGTTGGGACGCTGCTATTCCTATCGACAGTTTTGCTCGCTCGGTCCCCTGCCGCCACGCACGCCGGCCCGGCCGGATCCGCAGGTTCCGAAGGACGCACAGCGCGGCCCGTGCGCGCATGGCAAGATCGGTGCGTTCTATTTTTATGCGGAGGGTTCGAGGGATGATCCTGCGTTCGGGTTCTGCGAGATCGAGCTGTCGGTGCAGCGCGTCGCGGAGAATATGATGCGGCTCGAACTTTACTGCATCGCCGACGGCTATCAGAGCGCGCGCGGCGTGGGGGCATTGCATCCGTTGAAGATCGCGGTGCTTGCCGGCGAGACGGTGCTGGGCACCGCGAGCTGGCATTTTCCGGATGTGATCTGCGGCCATGCCGATCCCATGCATTTTGCGGCGGATATGCGCCTCGATGACGGGCTGTTCCCGAAGCTCGATCGCGTCGAGTTGAGCCGGACCAGCGGCGAGTCGGAGCCGTGCGCGTAGGCCGTCGTAGGGGGCGGCCGACGAGAAACTGGGCATCCATTCTGTAAACGATTGTTCTCAGAGATCGTAAAGTAGAGTACGATCAGAACAAATCGAGACTGTGGTTGATGCAGAACCGCAGCGTGGAAACGTCAAGCGCTTCAGGCCGAAGGAGAATTCATGCGGCGTCGGGTTGCGATCATCCTGGGGCTGGCCGCCCTGCTCGTCGGAACGTCCGCGTCGGCGGAAGTCTATCCGTCGCGGCGCATCAACCTGATCGTGCCGTTTCCTGCGGGCAGCGCCACCGATGGCGTGACGCGGCGTCTTGCGGAAAGCATGCGGATCGAAACCGGAGCGACGGTGCTGGTCGAGAACAAGCCGGGCGCCGATGGCAATCTGGCGGCGCTTGCCGTGCTGAAAGCTGACGCCGACGGCTATACCGTGTTCGTGACGACCAACTCGACGCAGTCGGCCAATATCAATCTGTTCAATACGTTGCCCTACGATCCCGCTGCGGACTTCGCACCGGTGGCGGGGATCATGACCATTCCGATGATGCTGGCCGTGAAGCCGGAGTTTCCGGCGAAGACCGTCGCCGAGTTCATCGCGCTGGCGAAGTCGCGGCAGAAGCCGCTGTCGTTCGGAAGCGGAAACACATCGAGCCGCGGTGCTGCAGAGCTGTTTCGCTCGCGTGCCGGGATCGAGATGCAGCACGTGCCTTATCGTGGGATGCCGCAGGCGCTGACCGATGTGCTGGCCGGCGAGATCGATTGCGTCTTCGCCGATCCCGCCAGCGCACAAGGGTTGATCCAGGATGGCAAGTTGCGCGTGCTTGCGGTGACGAGCAGCGATCGGCTGTCGGGCCTGCCCGACATCCCGACCCTGGCGCAGGCCGGGCTTCCCGGCGCGGAGCTTGCCGCCTGGGTCGGCGTATTCGTGCGAGCTGGAACGCCATCCGACATCGTCGCGAAGCTCAGCCAGGTCGTGCTTGCCTTTGTCAACAACAAGGAGACCGCTGCTTATCTGGAGTCCGTGGGCGCCAAGCCATTCCCCGCGAGTCCCGATGCGCTGCGCGCCTTCGAGGAGGCCGACACGCGGCGCTGGGCCGAGATCGTCGCGATCGCCAAGATCGAGAAGAAGTAACCTAATCGCGCAGCACCGCCGTTCCGCGATCGAGCACCACGACGTCGCGTTCGATCACGCGCGAGCGGAAACGGACCTGGTTGCCGGCGGGGAAAAATTCCGTCCGGATCGTCTCGCCCGGATACACCGGGCGGCTGAAGCGGGCAGACAATGAGGCAAGCCGCGCGGGCTTGCCATCCGCGAAGGTCGCGAGCACCGCGCGCGTGGCGACGCCGAGCGTACACAGGCCGTGCAGGATCGGCCGGTCGAAGCCGGCCTTTGCCGCAGCGTCCGGATCGGCGTGGATCGGATTGTAGTCACCGCTCAGCCGGTAGATCAGCGCGCTCTGCGGCAGGGTCGGGATATCCGTCGTCTGTGACGGGGCCTGTTCGGGGATGCCTGCAGGATCGGCAGGGACTTCGCCGAAACTGCCGCAACCGCCATCGCCGCGCAGGAACAACACGCTGCGGACCGTCGCGAGCCTTGCGCCGGTGGCGGCATCGTCGAGCGTCTTGACGAGGTGAAGAATCGCGCCCTTGCCGGCGCCCTTGTCCGCCACGGCCGCGATCTCATAGTTGGCCCTGACGGTGCCTTCGGCAGGAATTGGGTTGTGAATGTCAAAACTCTGCTCGCCGTGCAGCAGCTTGAGCCAGTCGATGCCGAGCTCAGGCCGCTTCGCCCAGAAGCCGGGATGGGCAAGTACGCAGCAGATCGAGGGCACAGCCTTCAGATTTGCCTCGTAGACGTAGTCGAGCTGCGCCGGTCCAGCGGATTGGAGCCGTAACCGAGGCCAAGCGCATAGAGCATCGTGTCGCGGCGGGTGTAGCTCTGCGTGACCGACTCAAAACGCAGGTTCCTGACGGCTTCGAGGTTCATGGCGTCCTCCGATACCGACCCGGCTGCGATTTCAAGATCGCGGTTCAAGGGCGGTTGCAATGCTGTCTTATCATATAGTACACAAGTGTACGAAATAGAAAATGCCGGCATCGAACCCGCCGGGCAGGGAGACGCCGTGGACCCGGAGACTGACCAGACAAACCGTCGCGGGCGCACAGCAGGATCGTTCGCAGTGACCTTGCTTCGCGGCGCCGCGACGCTCGCCGTGGCCTGTCTGCTTGCGACGCAAGCGCTGGCCGGCGAGAAAAGATATGGCCCCGGCGTCAGTGACACCGAGATCAGGATCGGCAACACAAATCCCTATAGCGGCCCGGCTTCCGCCTTCAGCATGGTCGCCAAGACGGAGGAGGCCTATTTCCGCAAGGTCAATGCGGAAGGCGGCATCAACGGCCGGCGCATCGTCTTCCTGTCGTATGATGACGCCTATTCGCCGCCGAAGACCGTTGAGCAGACGCGGCGGTTGGTCGAGAGCGACGAGGTGTTGCTGGTCTTCAATGCGATGGGGACTGCGGCCAACTCGGCCGTGCAAAAATATCTGAACACAAGGAAGGTGCCGCAACTCTTCGTATCGAGCGGCGCCGCCAAGTGGAACGATCCGCAGAACTTCCCCTGGACGATGGGATTTACCCCGAGTTACGAGACCGAAGGTTTCATCTACGCACGATACGTGCTCAAGAAGCGGCCGGCGGCCAAGATCGCGATCTTGTTCCAGAACGATGATTTCGGGAAGGATTATCTCAAGGGGATCAAGCAGGGGCTCGGCGACAAGGCCGCCTCCATGATCGTCGCGGAGGAAGGCTTCGACGTGTCGGAGCCGACCATCGACTCCCACCTCGTCAAGCTGAAGGCCACCGGCGCCGACGTGCTGTTCGACGTCGCGACGCCAAAGTTTGGTGCGCAGGCGATCAAGAAGGTGTCGGAACTCGGCTGGAAGCCGCTGCATTTTCTCAGCTATGTCTCGGCGTCGATCGGCAGCGTGATCAAGCCCGCCGGGTTCGAGCGCGCGCAGGGCCTGATTTCGGCGGCTTATTTCAAGGATCCGAACGATCCGACCTGGAAGGACGATGCCGGGCTCAAGGCGCTCAACGGATTCCTTGACGGCTATTTTCCCGGCGCCGATCGCAGCGATACGCTCATCGTCAACGGCTACAACACGGCGCAGGCGCTGGTCTATCTCTTGAAGCAGTGCGGCGACGATCTGACGCGCGAGAACGTGATGCGGCAGGCGTCCCACTTGAAAGACGTCGAACTCGGAATGCTGCTTCCCGGCATCCGTCTGAATACATCGCCGAACGATTTTGCTCCGGTCAAGCAGTGGCAGTTGATGCGCTTCGAGGGCACCACCTGGCATCTGTTCGGCGACGTCATGAGCAGCGACGTGAAAAATTAGAGGGAGACGAGAGATGGGACGACTATGTGCCGGGCGCGTCGCGATCGTGACCGGAGGCGGCCGCGGACTCGGGCGTGAATATGCGCTGATGCTGGCTGGGCAAGGCGCCAAGGTCGTGGTGAATGATCTCGGCAGCACCGCGGCAGGTGAGGGCGCCGATCTTTCGCCGGCCCAGCAGGTCGTCGATGACATCAAGCGTGCCGGTGGCGAGGCCATCGTCAACGGCAACGACGTCAGCGACTGGGCCGGTGCCAAGGCGCTGATCGACGCCGCCGTCGATACGTTTGGCCGGCTCGACGTGCTTATCAACAATGCCGGCATCCTGCGCGACCGCATGATGGTCAACATGAGCGAGGCGGAATGGGACGCGGTGATCAAGGTGCATCTCAAGGGCACCTTCGCGCCGTCGCACCATGCCGCTCTGTATTGGCGTCAGGAATCGAAGACGCAGGGCAAGCCGGTGAGTGCCCGCCTGATCAACACGTCGTCGGCCTCCGGGATCTTCGGCAATGTCGGCCAGTGCAACTACGGCGCCGCCAAGGCCGGCATCGCTGCATTCACGATCATCAGTGCCATGGAGCTTCGGCAGTACGGAATCACGGTGAATGCGATTGCGCCGCGCGCGCAGACAAGGATGACCGAAGGACTGCGCGAACGCACCGAGGAAGAGATCAAGCGGCGGAATCCGCGCTGGGTCGCGCCGATCGTGGTCTGGCTTGCGAGCGAGGAATCGGCCGAGGTGACGGGTCGCGTGTTCGAAGCGGGTGATGGAATTCTGAAGGTCGCCGAGGGCTGGCACGCCGGCCCCGGCATCGATCCGGTTGATGATCCGAACGAACTCGGCCCGCAGGTGCTGGACATGCTGCGCAAGGCGCGTCCCAACGCGGATATCTGGGGACGCGACATCGTCTCGTAACTTTTGCGAAACTTCCCCCGGAGTGCATTTGAAGTGGACGGTCAAGCCTTAGGCCGCCGCTCGCTTCTTCTTCTTAGCCTTGGCGGGCTGAGCTTCTTCCTCTTCGTCGTCGGCGCCACCAGGGACCGCGCCATCAGACATGGCGAGGAGATTGTGCTTCATGGCGAGCAGCGCGTCGGACGCCGCCTCGAGCTGCTTGCGGTCGATACCGTTGACGATCCTAGCGTTGAACTTGTCGGTTTCCTTCCGCAGCTTTTCCAAGAACCCACGCGCCTGCTTGGTGACATAGACGCGCTTGACGCGCCGATCGACCGGATCGGCTTGACGGAGGACGAAGCCGGAGGCCTCGAGCCGGTCGATCAGGGCGCCGACAGCGACCTTGCCGACGTCGAGTTCATTGGCGAGCTGGGTCTGCGGCAGGCCGTCCTTGCGCGAGATGAAGGCCAGCACCCACCATTGCGAACGGGTGATGCCAAGCGGTGCCAGCGCGCGGTCGAACATCATCCTCCTGAGCCGCGATACGTCGTGGATCAAATATCCAAGACGGAGATCCCAATCGGGCTGTTCAACCATTGATGCTTCCCTTCAAGGCCCCGAGTCGGGCCGGCGGTTCACAAATACCATACACCAGCGTATTTTAAAGGGAAGGCCATGGAAGAGGCACAATGCCCCGGATCAGGCTCGCGTCGGCCGATTTACAAAAGAAGTACGCTAGTGTATTAATATCGTCGACGCTGCCGGCGTAAGCAAGGCCGGCGCAGCCAGATCAGCCACAGGGACGGGAGCCACCCATGTTCGACGCCGCGGTGCTCAAGGGAAAGCGCATCCTGATTACCGGCGGAGGGACCGGGCTCGGCAAGGAGATGGCGGTCGGCTTCGCCGCGCACGGCGCCCACGTCTACATCTGCGGCCGGCGCAAGGAGGTGCTCGACCAGGCCGCGCAGGACATCCGCACGCGGTCGAAGGGGCAGGCGTCCGCATTGCTCGCCAATGTACGCGATCCCGACAGCATCGAGGCGATGATGGAGAGCATCTGGGCGGAAGGTCCGCTCACCGGCCTCGTCAACAATGCCGGCGCGAATTTTCTGGCGCCGACCGAAACTCTGTCGCCGCGCGGCTATGAGGCGGTTCGCTCCACCGTGATGGACGGCTCGTTCTACGCCTCGCTTGCCTGCGGCAAGCGCTGGATCGCAGCCAACCTGCCGGGCGTCATCATCAGCAATCTCGTGACCTGGGTGTGGACCGGGTCGGCCTATGTGGTGCCGGCAGCGATGGCGAAGGCGGCGGTGCATGCCATGACGATGTCACTCGCGGTCGAGTGGGGCCCGAAGAACATCCGCGTCAACGCGATCGCACCCGGGCCGTTTCCGACCGAAGGCGCCTGGGACAAGCTCAACCCGCTGGCGGAGACCGGCGTCGGCGCGACGCAGGCCGACGAGGTGCCGTTGCGCCGCTTCGGCAAGATGGACGAACTGCGCAATCTCCTGATCTTCCTGATGTCGGACGGCTGCAGCTACATCACCGGGGATACGATCAGCATCGACGGCGGTCACCATCTGGCCGCGCCCAGCACGTTTGCCGGGCTTTCAAAGCTGTCGCCGGCCGACTGGCAGCGGGCGCGCGAGGTGATCCAGGCCTCGGTGCAAAAGGAAAAGCAGGCGCGGTCGATCTGAGCATTGGCAGGTGGACGCGTTGCAAGCGCCTCGAAGGGAGAGAGCTGATGGGATTGGCGATATCGACCAAGAGCTTTGAATGCGCGATCGACAATGGTCTCGCCCATATCATCCTCAATCAACCCTCCCGCGGGAATCCGATCGACGGGGACTTTTGTCGCGAGTTCGCTCTGGCGATTGCCGAATTGAGCGAACGCTCCGACGTCCGCGCGGTGCTGCTCTCTGCGCGCGGGCGACTGTTCAGCGTCGGCGGCGACCTGATGGCGCTGGTCAAGCAGGGCGAGGCGCTGCCGGGAACGATCAAGGCCTGGACCGCCGACATTCATGTTGCGATCGCCAGGATGGTGCGGATGCGCGCGCCCGTCGTCGCCGCCGTCCACGGCAATATCGCGGGCGGCAGCGTCTCGCTGATGGCCGCCGCTGATCTCATCGTGATGGCGGAATCGGCGAAGATCTCCGCGGCATTCTCCAGGATCGGATTCAGCCCGGACAGCGGATCGACGACCACGGTAACCCGCCGGATCGGTGTGGGCCGCGCCAGACGCTTCTTCCTGCTCGGTGAGACCTTCGATGCCGCCACAGCGCTGTCGTTCGGGCTCGTCGACGTCGTCGTTGCCGACAGCGCGGTGCAGACGGAGGCGACGCGGATTGCAATGGAGCTCGCCGCCGGTCCGACCGAGGCGTTCGGCGCGATCAAGAGGCTGTTTTCTCAAACCAATGATCGGTCCTTCGAAAGCCAGCTCGAGGAGGAAGCGCAGACGCTTGCCGCGATTTCACGCACGGCGGATGCGCAGGAAGGTGTCCGCGCTTTCGTCGAGAAGCGCAAGCCGGTGTTCTCGGGAAAATGACCCGCGACGCGACGTGAAGCGACAATCTTGGCAGTCACTCGTACTCTGCAATAACGTACACACATAAACCAATTAATCCGGCGGCGAAGCCGGACGATGCACGACACGAGAGGAGGGAGAAATGACCGTGGCCGCCGCCCTACGAGACACGTCCCACGCGAGCTTTCGCGAAGCCGGCTACTGGCTCGACAAGACCGTCGACCAGTTGCTGAGCGAAGCGGTTGCGAGAACGCCCGACAAGGTTGCTATCGTCGCGGATCGGGCGGATCGCGACCAGGCGCCGCGCTTCTCCTACAGGGAGTTGAACGATCTTGCCAATCGCGCTGCCAGTTCGTTGCGGCGGCTCGGCGTCAACAGTGGCGACGTCGTCACGGTGCAATTGCCGAACTGGTGGGAGTTCGTGGTCACGGCGTTCGCCTGCAGCAAGATCGGCGCTGTCATGAACCCGGTGATGCCGATCCTGCGCGAGCGCGAACTGCTCTACATCCTGAACTTCTGCGAGGCGAAGGTCTTCATCGTGCCGAAGAGCTATCGCGGTTTCGACTATGCCGCGATGGCAGAGGGCATGCGTGCCGAGCTGCCGCATCTCAAGCACGTGATCGTGGCCGACGGTGACGGCGAGACCGGCTTCGAGCGCATGCTGCTATCGTCGGAGCCTTCCAGGCTTCCGCCCGGCCTGCGTCCGGACGACATGGCGGTGCTGATGTTCACGTCGGGTACGACCGGCGAGCCCAAGGGCGTCATGCACACCTCGAACTCGCTGATCGCCTGCTGCAAGGCGCTGTCGGGTCGGTTTGGATTGGACGCGAGCGATGTGCTGCTGGTGGCATCGCCGGTTGGCCACATGACGGGCTATGCTGCGATCGTGCTGCTTTCGGTCTATCTCGGCGGCACGATGATCCTTCAGGATGTCTGGGAAGCCAAGCGCGGCGTCAACCTGATAGCAGGTGAAGGCGTGACCTACACCGCGGCATCCACCCCGTTCCTCAGCGACATCTGCGAAGCCGTGAGGGCTGGTGCGCCGCATCCGAAGAGCCTGCGCTCCTTCCTGTGCGGCGGCGCGCCTATCCCGTCGGTCCTGATCGAACGCGCGGCCGAGGAACTCGGCCTGACGGTCTGCTCGCTCTGGGGCATGACGGAAGTGCTGTCGGGCACGCTGACGGAGCCGTCGCGTGCCGCCGGGAAATCGGCGAGCACAGATGGCCGCGCGCTGGAGGGGATGGAGGTCAGGATCGTCGATACCGACGGCAGGCCGATGCGGGCAGGCGAGTCAGGCCGACTTTTGGTGCGTGGCGCCCAGATGTTCAAGGGATACTACAGGCGGCCGGAGCTGCAGACTTTCGATCGCGACGGCTGGTTCGATTCCGGCGATCTCGCCTACATGGACGGGGATGGCTACATCCGTATCTCCGGTCGCGTGAAGGACATCCTGATCCGGGGCGGCGAGAATGTGCCGGTCGTCGAGATCGAGAACCTGCTCTACAAGCATCCCGCGGTGTCCGGTGTCGCGGTGGTCGGATTTCCGGACGCGCGTCTCGGCGAGCGCGGCTGCGCCTTCATCGTGCCCCGGAGCGGGAGCACGATCGATCTCGCAGCGGTGCAGACTTATCTCGGCGAGGCGAAGATGGCCAAGCAGTTTTGGCCGGAACGGGTGGAGATCGTCGCCGAGTTGCCGCGCACGGCGAGCGGAAAGATCCAGAAGTTCAAGCTGCGCGAGATGGCTGTCGCGTTTGCCGACGCCAAATAGCTCACTGGTCGCCGTAGGTCGGATCCCGTCGCTCACGAAACGCGGCGACGGCTTCCGCATGGTCGTGTGTCTCCAGCAGGATGACTTGTTGGCGGTCCTCCATCATCAGCGCCGCATCGAGGCTCGGCGCGTCGATCAACGTGTTGAGCGCCTGTTTGGTCATGCGAAGTCCCATCGGCGACACAAGCAGCATGTCCTCGGCGAATGCGAGCCCCCTTCTGAGCAAATCGTCACCCGGCACGATGTCGCTGACAAGTCCGATTGCTTTGGCGCGATCGGCCTTGATGAAGCGTCCCGTGAGCAGAAATTCCGAGGCCACAGAGAGGCCGACCAGGCGCGGCAGCAGGTAGCCCGAGCCCATGTCGCAGCCGCCGACACCGATCTTGATATAGGCGGCGTTCATCCTCGCATCCGGTGCGGCAAAGCGGACGTCGCAGGCGAGCAGGAAGGAAAAGCCGGCGCCGCAGGCCGCGCCATGGGCGAGGCCGATGATCGGCTGCGGACAGGATCGCATCAGGCGGATCACGCCGGAGTAGTTCTGCTGCATCTTGAGCTGGCGCTGCGGCCGGCCCTTGCCGGGCACGGCGAAGGCATCAGAGCCGAGCTCGGCGCCGGCGGAAAATTGCGGCCCGTTGCCGCGTAGGACCACGACGCGCGTGGTCGGCCGATCGTGCAGGGCGGAGAGATAAGCGGTGAGTTCCGCGATCATGTCGGGCGAAACGGCGTTGAGCTCGGCAGGGCGGTTCAAGGTCAGGATATCGATCGCGCCCTTGCTCTCGATCGTGATGGTGGTCGTTTGCGTCACGGCTGCGCTCCTATCGGTCAACGTCCTTGATGGCATATAGTAATATAGTGTACTATCGCGACGCGCAATGCTCGTCGAGGCCGTCGAAGGAAGGTCGCCGCCGCTTGCGCCAAGACCTTCAGGGAGCAGCACGCATGCCATATCAATCCGTGTTCAGGCCGGATCTGTTCAAGGGGCAGACCATCATCGTGACCGGCGGCGGCAGCGGCATCGGGCGCTGCACCGCCCATGAGCTCGCCGCGCTCGGCGCCAATGTCGCGATCCTCGGCCGGACGATGGCGAAGCTCGTCGAGGTGCAGCGCGAGATTGAGGAGGATGGCGGCCAGGCGATGAGCCATGCCTGCGACATCCGCGATGAGACGATGGTGGTCGGCGCTGTCGACGCGGTGCTGGCGTGCTATGGCCGGATCGACGGTCTGGTCAACAATGCCGGCGGGCAATTTCGTGCACCATTGAAGGCGATCTCGACCAAGGGGTTTGAGGCTGTCGTGCGCAACAATCTGACCGGCGGCTTCATCTTCATGCGCGAGGTCTACAACCGCTGGATGGAGGCCAATGGCGGCGCGATCGTCAACATCATCGCCGACATCTGGCACGGCTGGCCCGAGTTCGGCCATTCGGCCGCAGCCCGCGGCGGCATGTTGACCCTCACCGAGACGGCGGCCTGCGAATGGTCGGCCTCGGGCGTGCGCGTCAATGCGGTGGCGCCCGGCGGCATCGTCTCCAGCGGCTTCGATACCTATACGCCGGAGATGCAGAAGAAGCTCCACGACTTCACCGAACGCGTGCCGCTGCAGCGGTTCGGCACGGAAGCCGAAATTTCGGCCGCCATCACCTATCTACTGTCGCCGGCAGCGGCCTACATCACTGGTTCTTGTCTGCGCGTCGACGGCGGAACGCCGAATGCGCGCACCACCTGGAAGCTCGAGCCGCATAGCCGCAGCACGCCCTTCGAAGGCTTCCATCGCGTGAAGCTGCCCGAAGTGATGAAGCGCAAGGCCAGCGCGTAGCCGGCCGCGTTCAGTCGACCGCGATGATCAGCTTGCCTTGGTTCTCGCCGCGGTAAAGTCTCGCGATCGCGCCGGGAGCGTGCTCCAGACCCGGCAGGATCTCCTCGTCGTGAACGATCCTGCCAGCCAACGTGAGCTCGGCGAGGCGCGCCGCCGCCGTTTCGAACTCGGCGAGATGATCGAAGATGATGAAGCCCGACCAGCGCAGGCGGCGGGTAAGAATTTCGCGCTCGGGACGCGGGCCGGTGGGGACGGGGGTCCAGGATGCATTGGCTGCCGTGCCGCACTGGATCACGCGTCCGCGCAGGCGCATGGTGCGGATGGCGACATCGGCGATCGAACCACCGGTGTTATCAAAGAAGATGTCGTTGCCGTCAGGGCAGGCCGCACGGATCGCCGCGCCGAGGTCGGGTGCCTCGCGATAGTTGATCATCTCTGCGTACCCGTAGCGTGCCTTTGCGTGCGCAGCCTTGTTGGATGAACCGGTCAGCCCGACCGCGCGGCAGCCCGCGATTTTTGCGAGCTGACCGACAAAACTTCCGACGCTGCCGGCCGCCGTCGACACCAGCACATGCTCGCCGGGCTTGGGATCGCCGAGGCCGTGGAAGGCGAGATAGGCGGTGATTCCGTTCATGCCGAGCACGCTCAGATTGGCGCTGAGCGGGAGGCTGGATGGAACGACGCGGCGCAGCACAGCGTCCGGCGTCGTGAGGCAATATCGCTGCCAGCCGAACCAGCCATAGACGTGCTCGCCGGGACGATAGTCAGGAACATTGCTCGCGATGATCTCGCCGACCGCGAGCGCGCGCATCGGCGTGTCGAGCGGCACCGGTGCGCTGTAATTTCCCTCCTCATTGGCCCATCCGCGTTGCGCGGGATCGACGGAGAGGTAGCGATTTGCGATCAGGATCTCGCCCTTGCCGGGGGCGGCGATCGGTTCCGTGACCAGCGAGAAGTGTTCGCCCTGCGGAATTCCACGCGGCCGCGCCGTCAGCCGCACCTGCCGGTTTTCATGTATGGTCATGGCACGATCCTCAAATTGGTACGCTTGTGTACGATATAACTATACGGTAAAAATCGGTCGGGAGACAAGGACGTCCGGCGGGTCGAAAGCTGCCAGGTCACCCTGTAAAACAGAAGAGGCAAGCGATGGCGGGGCTCTACTTCGAGCAATTTTCGGTCGGGCAGACCTTCGTCCACGAGATTCGGCGCACCGTGACTGACATGGACAACATCCTGTTCTCGTCGCTGACCTATAATCCGGCGGCGGTGCATATCGATCATCACTATGCGGCAAGCACCGAGTTTGGAAAGCCGCTGATGAACTCGATCTTCACGCTCGGGCTGATCATCGGCCTGTCGGTGCAGGACACGACGCTCGGAACCACCGTTGGCAATCTCGGCATGGAGGACACGCGGTTCCCGAAGCCGGTGTTTGCCGGCGATACGCTGCGCGCCGAGACCAAGATCGTCGCTGTGCGCGAGAGTAAGTCGCGGCCGACCCAGGGCATCGTGACCTTCGAGCACCGCGGCTTCAACCAGCGTGACGAAGAGGTGGTGTACTGCCGCAGGAACGGCTTGATGATGCGGAGGCCGGCATGAAATTGCGCTCGCTGCTCTTTGTGCCCGCCGACAGCGAACGCAAGTTCGCCAAGGCCAACGGAATCGGTTCCGACGCGCTGATCCTCGATCTCGAGGACTCCGTGGCGCCCGGCCGCAAGGCCTTTGCTCGCGACGCCGTCAAGGAATTGCTCGGCGGCGGGCCGCGAAACTGGGCGTTCCTGGTCCGCATCAATCCGTTCGGCACCGGGCTGACGCTGGAAGACCTCGCGGCGGTGGTCCGTCCCGGCCTCGACGGCATCCTGATCCCCAAGGTCAACGGCATCGAGGATGTCGAACTGGTCTCGCATTATGTCGATGTGCTGGAAGTCGCAAACGGCGTGACGCCCGGTCACGTCAAGCTGCTGACGGTGGCAACCGAGACGCCCGCCGCGATGATCGGCTTCAGCGGCTATGCGCGCAAGCACAAGCGACTGGTGGCATTGACCTGGGGTGGCGAGGATCTGAGCGCGGCGCTCGGCGCCCTGACGCCGCGGGAGGCCGATGGAAGCTGGACGTTCCCTTATCAGGTGGCGCGAGCGCAGTGCCTGTTTGCCGCGGGCGCTGCCGATGCCGCGGCGCTGGAAACCCTCTATGTCGACTTCAGGGATCAGAAGGGGCTGGCTGACACCTGCAAGATCGCGCGCCGCGACGGTTTCGTCGGCCGCATCGCGATCCATCCGGATCAGGTCGCGACCATCAACGAATGCTTCACGCCGTCGGATGAAGACATCGCGCACGCGCGCCGCGTCGTGGCCGCGTTCGCGGCGAATCCGGATCTCGGCACGATCGGCATCGACGGCAAGATGTACGACATGCCGCATCTGACCGCGGCGCGGCGCACGCTGGCGTCGATCGGGGAGGGGAGCTCGAATGGATAGATCCTTTGCCAACCAGCTCGACGTGCCCGAGGATCACGCTGCCATTCGTGAGGGTGTTCGGGGCGTGGTCTCACGCTTCGACGATGAATACTGGCTGGCCCGTGACGAGGATGGCGAATTTCCGCGCGAGTTCCATCGCGCGATGGCGGATGCCGGCTGGCTCGGCATCACCATGCCGGAGGAATATGGCGGCGCAGGCCTTGGCGTCACCGAAGCCGCGATCATGATGCACGAGGTGGCGAGCCATGGCGGCGGCATGACCTCGGCCTCCGCCGTGCACATCAATCTGTTCGGGCCGCATCCGATCGTGGTGAAGGGCACCGACGACCAGAAGCGGCGCTGGGTGCCGCGGCTGGTTTCGGGCGACGACCAGTGCTGCTTCGGCTTCACCGAGCCGGACGCCGGGCTCAACACCACCCGCATCAAGACCTTTGCCGAGAAGGTGCCGGGCGGTTACCTCGTCCACGGCCAGAAGGTCTGGACCTCGACCGCGCAGATCGGCAACAAGATCATGCTGCTGACGCGAACCACGAAATTCGAGGACTGCAAGCGGCCGACCGACGGCATCACCATCTTCTACACCGACCTTGATCGCTCCAAGATCGAGGTGCGGCGGATCCCGAAAATGGGGCGCAAGGCGGTGGACTCCAATGCGATCTTCATCGACGGCCTGTTCATCCCCGAGGCCGACCGGATCGGCGAGGAAGGCAAGGGATTTTCCTACATCCTGCACAGCCTCAATCCGGAGCGCATCCTGATCGCGGTCGAAGCGATCGGTATCGGGCAGGATGCGTTGCGCCGCGCGACCCGTTACGCAAGGGAGCGTGTGGTTTTTGATCGTCCGATCGGCCAGAACCAGGCGATCCAGCATCCGCTGGCTGAGAAGTGGATGTATCTGGAGTCGGCGTGGCTGATGGCGATGCGCGCGGCCTGGCTCTACGACGCCGGCAAACCCTGCGGCGCGGAAGCCAACAGCGCCAAATTGCTCGGTGCGCGTGCTGGCCACGATGCAGCCTGGCAGGCCATCATGACCCATGGCGGCTTTGGCTATGCCAAGGAGTATCACGTCGAGCGGCTGTTCCGCGAAGTCTCGATCACCCGCCTTGCGCCGATCACCGAGCAACTCATCCTGAGCTTCATTGCCGAGAAGGTGCTCGATCTGCCGAAGAGCTATTGAAGCCCGTCAAAGGTTGCGCGAGATCAGCTCGCGCATGATCTCCGATGTGCCGCCATAGATGCGCAGAACGCGCGCATCCGCAAAAAGCCGGCAGATCTCGTATTCGCGCATGAAACCGTAGCCGCCGAAGAACTGCAGGCACTGGTCGACGAGACGCCCGTGCATCTCGGTGGTCCAGAGCTTTGCAGTCGAAGCGGCATAGGTCGTGAGCTCACCGCGGATATGCTGGGCCAGGCACTGGTCGACATAGGCCCAGCCGACCTGAAGGTCTGATTTCAGATCGGCCAGCTTGAAACGGGTGTTCTGAAACGTTCCGACGGCCTGACCAAACGCCTTGCGCTCCAGGACATAGGCCTTGGTGATGTCGAACGCCTTCTGCGCCGACGCGATGGAGTGAAGCGCGATCGTCAGCCGCTCCTGCGGCAGCTCGCTCATCAATGCGCCCATCGCCCCGCCTTGGGAGCCCAGCAGGTTGCTGACGGGAACGCGGACCTGATCGAAGAACAGCTCCGACGTATCGGAGGAGAGGTGGCCGAGCTTGTCGAGGTTGCGGCCGTGCCGGAAGCCCGAGCGATCGGTTTCGACCAGGATCAGGCTCATGCCGCGCGAACCGCCATCCGGATTGGTGCGTGTCACGGCAATGACGAGATCGCACATCTGGCCGTTCGAGATGAAGGTCTTCTGGCCGGAGATGACGAAGTCGTCGCCGTCGCGCACGGCGCGGGTGCGGATGCCCTGCAAATCGCTGCCGGTGCCGGGCTCGGTCATCGCGATCGCGCAAACGGTCTCGCCAGAGACCATGCGCGGCAGCCACTTCTTCTTCTGCTCCTCCGTGCCGTAGCTCAGGAGATAACCGCAACAGACGTCGTTATGAACAGAGAAGTCGGTCGCAGGACCCGCGAAGCCGGAATAGGCGAGCTCCTCGATGACGACGGCGTTGTGACGGAAGTCGCCGCCGATCCCGCCATATTGCTCGGGCACCTGTGGGCAGAGCAGGCCGGCATCACCGGCCGCAGGCCACAGCGCCCGATCGATGATCCCGGCTTTCTCCCATCCCTGGAAATGCGGCGCGATCTTGGCCGCAGCGAAGCGGCGGACGCTGTCGCGCAGGAGGGTGTGCTCTTCGTCGTAGACCGCGCGGTTTGGCAGCATTTCGTCGGACCGTCTGTTAGAAGGCGACCTTGTCGCCACCTTTGAGCTTAAGGATGTCGCGGGCTTCCTCGGGACTCGCGATCTCGAGCCCGAGGCCCTCGATGATCTTGCGCACTTGCGTCACCTGCGCCGCATTGGTTTCCGCAAGACGGCCGGCGCCGATCCACAGACTGTCTTCCAGCCCGACGCGGACATTGCCGCCCATCGCCGCCGCCATCGCGGCAACCTGCATCTGGGCGCGGCCGGCGCCGAGCACGGACCAGCAGTAGTTGTCGCCGAACAGGCGATCGGCCGTGCGCTTCATGTGCATGACATCGTCCGGATGCGAGCCGATGCCGCCGAGCAGGCCGAAGCAGGTCTGGATGAACAGCGGCGCCTTCACCAGCCCTTCGGTCCAGAAGTAATGCAGATTATAGAGATGGCTGGTGTCGTAGCATTCGAACTCGTAGCGCGCGCCCGTTCCGTTCAGCGTCTCCAGTGCGTAACGGATATCCTTGAAGGAGTTGCGGAAGACGAGGTCGTGGGAGCCCTCCAGCATCTGCGGCTCCCAGTCGTGCTTGAACGATTTGTAGCGCTTCAGCATCGGGAACAGGCCGAAATTCATCGAGCCCATGTTGAGGCTTGCGACCTCCGGCTTCCAGGTTGCCGCCGGACGGACGCGCTCCTCGACGGTCATGTAGGGGGAACCGCCGGTCGTGAGATTCACCACGACGTTTGAACTCTGCTTGATCACCCGCAGAAATGGCTCAAACGCCTCCGGCGACTGATCAGGCCGTCCGTCGAGAGGATTGCGCGCGTGCAAATGCACGATTGCAGCCCCCGCCGCGGCGGCACCGAGCGCGGACTCGGCGATCTCCGCCGGCGTCACCGGCAAATGCGGTGACATCGACGGCGTATGGATCGATCCCGTAACTGCGCAGGAGATGATGACCTTGTGGGGCGCCATGGCGTGGCCACTCAGCGTGTGAACTTGTGGAAGTCCGGCTCGCGCTTTTCGTTGAAAGCGTTGACGCCTTCCTTTGACTCCGCCGTGTCGTAGAACAGTTTGACCGCGTGCAGCGCGAAATTGCTGATGCCGCGGATGTTGTCGGAATCGGCGTTGAAGGAGCGCTTGGCCAGCGCAATCGCGGTCGGCGACCGCTGCGCGAGCTTGTCGGTCCATTCCTTCACGGCGGCGTCGAGCTGCGCCATGGGGACGACCTTGTTGACGAGGCCCATCTCGCATGCCTGCTCGGCAGTGTAGCGCTCATTGAGGAACCAGATTTCGCGGGCCTTCTTGTCGCCGACGTGACGCGCCAGGAACGCCGTGCCCCAGCCAGCATCGACCGAGCCGACCTTGGGACCGACCTGCCCGAACTGCGCGTGCTCGGCGGCGATGGTCAGGTCGCATAGCGTGGCGAGCACGTTGCCGCCGCCGATCGCAAAGCCGTTGACGCGTGCGATCACCGGCTTCGGCACATCGCGGATCAAGCCCTGGATTTCGTCGATCGGGAGGCCGACCACGCCGCGGCCGTCATACTGGCCCTCATGCGCGGACTGATCGCCGCCGGTGCAGAACGCCTTTTCGCCCGCGCCGGTCAGCACGATGCTTGCGACGTTGCGATCGTTGCCGGCGAGCTGGAAGGCGTGGATGAGTTCATCCAGCGTGCGCGCGCGGAACGCGTTGTAGACCTTCGGCCGATTGATGATGATCCAGGCGGCGCGATCGCGGACTTCATAGATGACGTCGGTGAATTGCTTGGGGTCGGTCATGGTGTTTTCCTCGGCGTTTTCTTGGCGTTTCCTTGCGCGCTTAGATCATGTTCATTCCGCCGGAGACGGAAATGGTTTGTCCGGTGATGAATTTTCCGTCGTCGGATGCAAGCATGGCAACGATCCCGCCGTAATCGTCCGGTTCGCCCATCCGCTTCAGTGGAATGCCGCGGACCATGGCGTCCTTCCATTTCACGGCATGCTCGCCTTCGCCAAGTACGGCCGCCATCATCGGCGTGTTGGTTGGGCCGGGGCAGACGGCGTTGACGAGCACGTTCTTGCGCGCGAGCTCGCGCGCGAGCGATTTGGTGAAGGAGATCAGCCCGCCCTTGCAAGCGGAGTAGACGGCCTCATCGCTGGTGCCGACGCGGGCGGCATCGGAAGCGATGTTGATGATGCGGCCGCCGCCGCGCTCGGCCATCAGAGGCGCGATCGCCTTGTGGGTGTTGAGCGGACCATAGAGGTTGATCCGGATGATCTTGTCCCAAAGCTCCTTGTCGGTCTTCAGGAACGGCATCGGGCGGTCCCAGCCGGCGTTGTTGACCAGCACCCAGATCGGACCGAGCTCAGCTTCCACCTTGGCAACGGCTGCCTCGACCGAGGCGGCATCACCAACGTCGACCCCGTAGGTCTTGATGACGGCCTGTGGTGCGAGTTTTGCTGTCTCTTCACCGCCCTGTGGGTTGATGTCGAAGATTGCGACCTTGCAGCCTTCCTCGGCCAGCCGCAGCGTCAGTCCTCGTCCGATGCCCTGTCCGCCGCCGGTCACGACGGCAACCTTTCCAGATAGGCCCTTCAACGCTGATCTCCCTTGTCGTTTGTCGTTCTTTCGCTTTGCCGTTGGTCTTCGATGGTCGGAAGTCGGAAGGCTATGACGCCGACCCGTTCTTCTGGATGTCGAAGCCGCGCTGTGAATACATCTGCCGGGCGATGATCGTTTTCATGATCTCGATCGAGCCGCCGGCGATCTTCACCACCCGGGCATCGGCGTAAGCCCTTGCGATCGGATATTCCCACATATAGCCCCAGCCGCCGAACAGCTGTAGGCATTCGTCGACCGTTTCGCAGTGCAACTCGGAGGTGAACATCTTTGCCATGGCTGCATCGACGGGATCGAGCTTGCCTTCCATGAACAGTGCAATGCATTTGTCGGTGAAGACGCGCGCAACGGTTGCTTTGGTCTTCAGCTCCGCGAGCTTGAACTGGGTGTTCTGGAAGTCCGCGAGTTTCTGGCCGAACGCGCTACGCTCGGCGGTATATTGCAGCGTCCAGTCGATCACGGTTTCCGTGACCGTTGCGGAGCGAATGGCCTGCGCAAGGCGTTCCTGCGACAGCTTTGTCATCATCTGTGCAAAGCCCCTGCCTTCCGCGCCGAGCATGTTGCTGGCGGGAATGCGGACATGGTCGAAGAACAGTTCGGAGGTGTCTTGCGCCCTCATGCCGAGTTTTTCGAGATTGCGGCCGCGCTTGAAGCCCTCTCGGTTGCTCTCGACGATGAACAGGGTGACGCCCTTGGCGCCGGCCTGGCCGTCGGTCTTGGTCGCCAGCACGATGAAGTCGCAGAGCTGGCCGTTGGAGATGAAGACCTTCTGGCCGTTGATGACGAAGTTATCGCCGTCGCGCGTTGCGCGGGTGCGGATTGCCTTGAGATCGCTGCCGGCATGGGGTTCCGTCATGCCGAGCGAACCGATGGCTTCGCCCGACACCATCTTCGGCAGCCATTTGCGCTTCTGCGCCTCGCTGCCGAACGATAGCAGATAGGTGGCGACGAGGTCGGTGTGGATGAGAAAGCCAGGGCCGCTCGCGCCGGCCCGCCAGAGTTCCTCGAACACGACGACGTCAAAGAGGTAATCGAGGCCCATGCCGCCGTATTCTTCGGGCACGGTGCAGCAGAGCAGGCCGGCAGCACCGGCCTTCAGCCACAATTCCCGCGGAACAATGCCGTCTTCTTCCCACTGGGCGTGGAAGGGCACGATCTCGCGGTCGACGAAGTGCCGGACCGTCTGCCGGAAAATCTCATGCTCTTCGCGAAAGATCGTACGCTCGATCATTGTCAAAACGCTTCTCGTCTGATTTAGTGTGCTAGTGTACAGTATTTGGATTGGGTATACAACCCGAAACGGGACCAGTGCAAGCGTGATCGTACACCAACGAACTGTAATCAAGGGGCCAATGATGCCGATCGGACCGGAGCTGAAGCAGTTTCGCATGGAGCAGTCGGGGAACGGCGTCCTGCACCTGATCTTCGATATGCCCGGCCGTTCGATGAACGTGTTCTCGAACGCGGCGATTGAAGAGCTCGACCTGTTCGCCGACTGGCTCAAGCAGAGCGATGTGGCGGGCGTCGTCATCAGCTCCGGCAAGTCCACGGCGTTTTGCGCCGGCGCGGATCTGGCCGAACTGGAGACCGCGTATGACATGATCATGGCCGCGCCGTCAGGCGAG
The DNA here is from genome assembly GCF_018130695.1 of Bradyrhizobium jicamae. GTDB lineage: Bacteria > Pseudomonadota > Alphaproteobacteria > Rhizobiales > Xanthobacteraceae > Bradyrhizobium > Bradyrhizobium jicamae_B. The sequence continues at coordinate 193,945 of NZ_JAFCJX010000004.1, forward strand.
CGCGACCGTTTGGCCTTCGACCATTTCTTCCGCCTGAGCCACGGTTTGCGCAAGCTCGAGACGGCAGGCAAGCCCATTTCCGTCGCGGTCGGCGGTCTTGCGCTGGGAGGTGGTTGTGAATTCGCGCTTGCGGCTCATCACAGGGTACTCGCGGATCGACCGCAGGCCACATTTGGATTGCCGGAGTCACTGGTCGGATTGTTGCCGGGCGGCGGCGGAACCCAGCGCTTGCCGCGGCTGATTGGTATCGACGCGGCGCTTCCGGTGCTACTTGACGGCGCGCGGATCGGTGGCCAAGCGGCGGTCGCGGCAGGCCTCGCGCACGAACTGGTGACGCCAGGCGAGGAGATTGCCGCGGCAGAAAATTGGGTGCTGTCCTGTCCCGTGTCCACGCAGCCCTGGGACCGCCCCAATTGGCGGCCGGCGGCCGCGCAGCGCATCGCGGGCGAGATCGACACATGCCGGACCAAAATGCTTGCCGAAACCCTCGGACATTATCCCGCGCCGTCAGCGATTCTCGATTGCGTTGTGCAGGGACTCCCCCAGGATTTCGACACGGCGATTCGGGCCGAGATGCAGATCTTTGCAAAGCTGATCCAGCGCCGGGAGCCGCGCAACATGATCCGGACGCTGTTTCTCGGCAGGCTCGACTATGAGCGGCTGAAGAAGAAGGGGCTCGATTCAGGGATCATGCAGGCTGTCGGCGCCGTCTCGCATGCACTCCGTGCGGAGGCCGAGCCGGGACAGGAGCTTGGTGATGCCTTTGCACGGGCGGGCTTTCGGGTCGATGGACAGCGCAAGGCGAGCTTCGACGGCCGGATCGCCGGCGACGTCTACTGGCATGATGACGAGCCCAGGACCTGGGGCAAGGAATTGCTGCGAGCGCGGCTTGCGGAAGCGGATGCCGCAGCCGCGACCTGGCGTTCCGAGCTTGACGAGGCGGAGCGGCGCGCTGCCGATTACGTCCTCGTTACGCAGCAAGGTTTTCCGGCCTATCTCGGTGGATTATTTGCCGCCGGACTGAACTAGCCGATCAAGGAGACACGCCGTGTCAAAACCGCTCGATGGCATCAAGGTTCTCGATCTCTCGAAGGTCTTGGCCGGCCCGCTCTGCGCGCAATACCTCGGCGACCTCGGCGCCGAGATCATCAAGGTCGAGGCGGTGGGGCAGGGCGACGAGACGCGGGGATGGCCGCCGTTTCCAGCACCCGGCTTGGGTACCGTGTTCCTGAGCGCCAATCGCAACAAACGCAGCATTGCAATCAACATGAAGTCGGACAAGGGGCGAAAGCTCGTGCACGAATTGGCGAAATCCGTCGACGTCGCCATCGAGAGTTTCGGCACGGGTGTGGCTGAACGGCTGGGCATCGATGCCGAGACACTCTGCTCACTTAACAGCCGGCTCGTCCATTGCAGCATCTCCGGTTTCGGCCGGACCGGACCGCTCAAGAACTCGCCCGGCTATGACGTGATCCTGCAGGCCTTCGGCGGCATCATGTCGATGACCGGCGACGAGGGCGGCGGTTATATCCGCAGCCCGATCTCGCCGATCGACCAGATGACCGGGGTGCACGCCTTCAGCGGCATTCTGGCCGGCCTGCTGGCACGGGAGAAGTCGGGTAAGGGTGGGGCGATCCAGGTGTCGCTGTTCGATACCGCGCTCGGCTTGCTCGGCTACAATCTGCAGACCTATTGGCAACGCGGAACGCAGCCGCCCAAATGCGGTTCCAGCCACGAGTCGCTCTGTCCCTATCAGGCGTTCGAAGCCGCGGACGGACCGATCATGGTCGGTGTCGCCAACGACAATCTCTGGCGCAAATTCTGTGCGGTTGCGGGGTTGAACGCGATCGTGGACGATCCCAAGTTCCGGTCCAATGCGGAGCGGGTCAGGCACCGTGCCGAAACGTTGCATTACGTGCAGGCGATCATCGCGACGCGGACCGTTGCCGCGTGGAACGACGCGTTGAATGAGGTCGGCATACCTTGCTCGCCGATTAACACGCTTGCCCAGCTGCTGGAGCATCCGCACACCAAGGCGGACAGGTTGATCATGCAGTACGATCATCCCGCCGCCGGTCGCTTGAACTGCGTCGGCCACCCCGTGACATTCGTGGGCGCGGAGCGGGAGCCCGGCCTGCCACCGCCGATGCTGGGGCAGCATACGGATGATGTGTTGAGGGAGATGGGGCTATCCGCGGAGAGCATCGCCGCATTGCGCCGGGATGAGATCATTGGTTGACCGGCATGCAGCTCATCTTCGGAGATGAGCTCCGCAAGCGAAGGCGCTCTTTTTCGTGCCCTCTCCAAGGGGAGAAGGTACCCTCTAGGCCGGCGTGAAGAAGGGAAGCGGCGCGCCGCTTGTTTGTTTCCACACCAGCTTCACTTCTTGGCCGATCTTCAGCTGCCCCAGATCGCAATCGACGATATTCGTCTGCAGCGAGGGACCTTCCCTCAGCGTCACATACGCGATCGCGTACGGTCCGGTCGGTGATTTCCGCATCAGGCTGAACGTATAGATCGTGGCCTCGCCCGAGCTCTCTTCCCAGACGGTCTGATCGGAGAAGCAGAACGGGCAGATCGAACGCGGAAAATAGTGCGCCTCGCCGCAAGCGGTGCAGCGTTTGATCATCAGCTTGCCGGCTTTCGCCGCGTCCCAGAACGGCGCGGTCTCGGGGTTGATCACGGGAGCCGGATAGACTTTCTCGCTCATTGCACGCGCTCCAGGATGGCTGTCGATGCGGCGTGGCGCACGCCAAGCAGCCCGCCGGTGCCGTGGGCGATGGCAAGATCGCAGTTCCTGACCTGCACTTTCGGATGCGCTTCGCCGCGCAGTTGGCGCACGGCCTCGATGATCTTGGTCATGCCGCCACGGTTGACGGGGTGGTTGCTGCACAGACCGCCGCCATCGGTGTTGAACGGCAGCTTGCCGACACCGGAGATGAGATTGCCGTCGGCCACGAATCTTCCGCCTTCGCCCTTCTTGCAAAAGCCGAGATCCTCCAGCTGCATCAAGACGGTGATGGTGAAGCTGTCATAAATCGAGGCGTATTTGATGTCCCTTGGCGTCACGCCGGCTTCCTCGAAGGCGCGTGGGCCGGACCAGACGCCGGCGGAATAGGTGAGGTCGAGATTCCTGCCGCTGTTCGGACCTTTCATCGCCTCGCTGTGACCGATCAGCCGGACCAGCGGCTTCTTCAGGCTCTTGGCGATCTCCGGTGACGTCACGATCAACGCGCCGCCACCATCGGTGACGACGCAGCAATCGAGCCGGTGCAGCGGATCGGAGATCATCGGAGAGTTGACAACGTCCTCGACGGTGACGACCTCCTTCAGCATCGCATGCGGATTGTATTGTGCATGGTGAGAGGCCGCGACCTTGATCCAGGCGAGCTGCTCGGAAGTGGTGCCGTAATCGTGCATGTGGCGCATGGCGCACATGCCATATGCGTTGTGCGTGGTTGCGCCATAGGCTGTTTCGAAGTCAGCTTCTGCGCCCGGTGCGCGAGGTGGCGTATGACTGGTACGCGGCTTACCGGCCAGCGTGATCAGGGCGACCGAGCATTTGCCGGCGGCGATCGCTTCGGCTGCGTGGCCGAGCTGGATGATGTAGGAGCTTCCGCCGGTATCGGTGCTGTCGATATGGCGCACCTTCAGGCCGAGGTAGTCGACCATCGGCCAGGTCCCGCCCGGCGCATCGCCGGACAGGAAATAGCCGTCGATATCGTCCTTGCTGAGCCCCGCGTCCTCGATCGCGCCCTTGGCGACCTCGGCGTGGAGCTGCGCGATGGATTTGTCTGGAGCATGCCGGGTGGGATGCTCATAGATCCCCGCGATGTAGGCCTTGCCCTTGATGGTCAACTCGGTCTCCGCCGGTGCTTGCGTTATTCTTCGAGCAGCTTCCAGGACGTCTTCTCGAAGATCGCCATACGCAACGTGCGGTAGGGCGCGTAATTCTCCTTGGAATTGGAGAGCTCGATTCCCGGCAGCAGCATGCCGACACGTTCCTTGTTGAAGCTCGTCGCCTGCGCGAGCAGGTTCTCGCGCGTCAGGTTGTCGCCGCATCGCTGCAGGCCCTTCGCGATGGCCTGCGCATTGATGTAGCCGGACAGCGCGATGAAATCATTTGGGCTGTCGTTCGGTGCCCACTTCTTCATGAAGGCGACGTAGTCCTTCACGTCCTGGTCGTCCGCCCAGGCGGGATCGCCGGCTTGCTTGGTGAACTGGGTCGTGTAGGCGCCCTGGACGTTTTCGAGGCCCGCCGGCATCAACACACCCTGGATCGAATTGACGGGGCTGGCGAGGAACTGGGCCGGCTTCCAATTCAGCTCGTTGGCTTTCTTGATCGCCTGCGCCGCAAACTTCGGCGTCGCAAAATAGACGATCGTATCGGCGCCAGCAGCCTTGAGCTTGAGGACCTCGGAGTCGACGGTCGGATAGCTCAGCTCGTAGGAGGCTTCCGCGACAATCTTGGCGGTGCCATCCGCGCCCAGGCCTGACTTGAAGCCGGTGAGGTAATCCTTGCCGTAATCGTCATTTTGAAAGAGCACCGCGATCTTCGCGTTAGGCAGCTTCCGGGCGATGAACTTGCCGAAGGTCGCGCCTTCCATCTCGAACGGCGGATAGAATGGCACGGTCCAGGGGAAATTCTGCGGGTCGTTGAAACGGCGGCCACCGGCGGAGATGAAGACCTGCGGGACCTTGTTCTGGTTCAGGTATTTCTGAACGGCGACGTTCGGGACGGTGCCGACCGTGCCGACCTCGGCGAGCACGCCATCGTCGTCGACCAGCTTGCGAGTCTGCTCGATCGCCTTTGGCGGGCTGAACGCATTATCCAGCGAGATCAGGTTGACCTTCCGGCCGTTGATGCCGCCGCTCTCGTTCAGCATCTGGAAATAGCCGGTCATGACGCGGCCATAGCTTGAAAAAGCCGATGCGGGACCGCTGTAGGGAACGGTCTGGCCGATCTTGACTTCGGTGTCGGAGACGCCCGGGCCGTACTGCTTCTCGGCGGCGCCAGCCGTGCTGCCGAGAATAAGAGCGGAAATGCCGACCAGTACCGGAATTCTCATGTTCTCTCCCCCTGTCATTCCAGTCAGGTCTCTGACTGTAGTAAGTACGCATGTATACCATATATTATCAAACTAAAATATGCGATGCTGCGTCACGACCGAATTTTCCGCGCGAGCCGGCGGTTGCTGGCCCAAGATGTAGCCATAGCCACCGCGTGACGCGGCGCAGCCATGCCTTGAACGCGGCCTGTATTGTGCTACAGATAGTACATAAGCGTACTAATTATGTCGCCTCAGATCCCGATCGGGTGCGGCAGAGGGGAGGGACCATGGCTGCGTCGGGTGCAACGGCACTGGCTGCACTGAAAATTGGCGGACGCGTGGCCTTCGAGCGCCTGACGCGGCCGAAGGCCCGCCGCGCGGAGGATGTTCCGTGCTCGCCCAGCGCCATCACGCCGGAATGGCTGACCGCCGTGCTCTGCCAGAAAACGCCCGGCGCTGTCGTCACCGACGTCGTGGTGAAGCCGTCGAGTGCAGGAACGCACGAACGCCACCAGTTGATCGTCAGCTACAATGACGCGGGCCAGCGCGCCGGCCTGCCGCGGTCGATGTTCACGAAATCGCTGCCCAGCGTCGTGACGCGCATGATCGGTGGTTTCAACGGCACCGCGCGGGTCGAGGGCCGGTTCTACATGCAGTTGCGGCCGCAGCTCGAGATCGAGGCGCCGATCGGCTATCACGCGGCATTCGATCGCCAGACCTACGCCTCGATCTTGCTCCTGGAGGACATGGTCGCGACCAAATCGGCGACCTTCTGCAACTCCAGGACCTATGTCGATCGGGGGATGGCGGAGGACATGGTCGATGTGCTGGCCGCGCTGCATGCGCGCTTCTACGGCGATGCTGAACTCGCGACGCAATATCGCTGGGTCGCCAGCTATCCGCGCTGGTTCACCATCGGCGCGGACAAGATGAGCCTCGAGCATTACACAAGGAAGGCGTTCGACGCCGCGGCGCACGTGATCCCCAAGGGCGTGCTGGCGCAGCGGGACGCGGTCTGGCCAGCTGCCATGCAGGCGCTCGCCGTCCATGACAGCGAGCCGCAGGGGCTGATCCACTCGGACGTGCATATCGGTAATTGGTATCGCACGGGCGCGGGGAAGATGGGCCTGTGCGATTGGCAGTGCCTGGCCCGCGGTCACTGGTCGAGGGACTTTTCCTATGCCGTGACGGCGGCGCTCACCCCCGGCGATCGCCGCAAGTGGGAGAAGGACTTGCTCGTTCGTTATCTTGACCGGTTTGCCGCGCTGACGGGGACCAGGCCGGATTTTGACCGGAGTTTCCTCAACTATCGGCAGCAGATGGTGCATGCGCTGCTGATGTGGACGATCACGCTGTGCCACTCGCCGCTATTGCCGGCGATGCAGTCCGAGGCGACCACGCTGGCGATGATCGAACGGATCTCGACGGCGATGGCCGATTTGGAGGCGCTGCGCGGTTGATCACGCGTCTCGGCGAGAGACGGCCGTTGCCGTCGCCGTGAACCTGACGACACATGCGCGAGATGCCGCAGCGTATCGCCCGATTTCGATTTGCGGCGAACACCAGTATATGATAAGCCAGTGTACTAATCGAGCGTCGAACTCGAAATCGTCCGATAGGACGGGGAAATGCTGAAGGCCGGCTCCGGGCGCGATCGAGATCCGCCACGGACGTTGTGCATATGGCAGGAGGGCCCTTTGCGAGATCAAGCGCGCAGACTGGCGACGCATCGGACGATCGCGTGCTGTCGCGCCGTGCACCGTGGCGGGAGATCGCTGCGATGATCGCGCTGCTGATCGCGAATTCGCTGGCGCTGGCGTCCCTGCTGATCATGCTGTCGAGCGGGCTCGCCCTGATCTACGGCCTGCGCGACGTCATCAATTTCGGTCACGGCGCGATCTACATGCTCGGCGCCTATCTCGGCTACACGATCGCCCTCGTTGGCGGATTCTGGCTCGCGCTGCTGCTGGTGCCGCTGCTGCTGGCGCTGCTCGGGATCGCGTTCGAGTATCTGGCGCTGCGACCGCTGCAGCGCCGCTCGCATATCGAGGTGGCGCTGGTCACGCTCGGTCTCGGCATCATCCTCGGACAGGTCATCATCTACATCTACGGGGGCGAGGCGCGCAGCGTGGATGCGCCGAAAATCCTGTCGGGCTCTGTGACCGTCCTGCATCTGTCCTATCCGGTCTACCGCCTGTTCCTGATCGTGATGGGGCTCGGCTCCTGCGCGCTGCTGGCCCTCTGGCTTCGCTATACGTCGTCGGGGCTCTATGTGCGCGCGGTGAGCCAGGATCCGTCGGTCGCGCGGATGATGGGCATCAACGCCGATCGCCTGAGCCTGCTCGTGACCAGTCTCAGCACGGCGTTCGCTGGTATCGCCGGCGTATTGGCCGGGCCTTATCTGTCTGTCGATCCCGGCATGGACGTCGTGATGATCGTGAACTGCCTGATCATCGTGGTGATCGGCGGCACCGGCAGCATTGGAGGCGCGATCATCGCGGCGTTGCTGTTCGGCTTCGTGCAGGTGGCAGGATCGGTATTCCTCCCCAATCTTGCGGCGCTCGTACCCTACATCCTGCTGATGGTCGTGCTGTTGATCGCACCGGGCGGCATCGGGCGTGGGAGGGTGATGAGTTGAGCAACGGCACGATGACCGACGATCTGCGTGCTTCCACGACGGCAACATTCGGCTCGCTGTCGCAGCGTTCGCTCGCAATCGCCGTCGGATTGATCGGGCTTTGCGCAGGTGCAATCGTTCCGACCTATCTCGCCAGCGATTTCGTGCTTCGACTGGGCAGCGAAGGCCTGCTGCTCGGCCTGCTCGCGCTCAGCGTCGCCTTCCTGATGAACCAGGCTGGGTTGGTCGCGCTCGGCGCGGCCAGTATCTATGGCGGTGCCGGCTACCTGTTCGCGATCGGCATGAGCGATTGGGGCTTGTCACCAACGGCAGCACTGTGCGTCGCGTTCCTGATCCTTCTCGTCTATGCTGCGATGCTCGGCGCGCTGATCGTCCGGACCAATCCGCTCGCTTTCATGATGTTGACACTTGCTGCCGGCGAGATGATCAGCCATGCCGTGCTGCTCGAGGGATTGCGCGACTATACCGGAGGTGCCGACGGACTGGTGGTTCGGGTCAACGGATCGGTCCTTGGCATCGACGCGCTTCGTTTTGCCGACCCGGTGCAATTCTGGTGCATCGCCTGGATCGTGACCGTGCTGATCGGGCTGGCCTTCTGGGCCATCGGGCGTTCGCGACTCGGCGTGGTGCTGCGCGCCATCAGGGGGAACGAGGAACGCATGCGGTTCTCCGGCTTCAACACCTTCCTGCCGCGGCTGATCGGATATGTGCTGGTCAATGTCGCGGCGGCGATCGCCGGCTTCCTGCATGTGCTCAATGCCGGTTTCGTTTCGCCGGAGAGCCTGGGACTATTCGTGAGCACCAATACGCTGGTCGCGGCGCTGATCGGTGGAATCTCCGGTTCGCTCGGCCCGATTCTCGGCGGGTTGATCTTCTCGTTTGCGCAGGACGAGTTCGGCGCGCGGGGGCTGACGCAGCTCCTGACCGGCGTCGCCATCGTCCTGTTCATCGTCGTGTTCCCGCGCGGTGTCGTCGGCGGGCTGTCGAGCCTATCGAAGCGGCTGGGCTGGCGGCGAGAGGGGGCCTGACATGCTCGCGACCGAAAAACTATCAGTGAGCTATGGCTCGGTGCGGGCGTTGACCGACGTCGATCTCGAGATCAGCGGCGATGGCCTGCTGCACGGCATCATTGGCCCGAACGGGGCCGGCAAGTCCACCTTGCTCGATGCGATCTGCGGCCGCCGGCGTCCGACCTCGGGACGCGTTCGTTATTGCGGCGAGGACATCACGCGCCGTTCGATCAGCTGGCGCCGCCGGCAGGGCATGGCGCGATCGTTCCAGCGCACCAGCATCTTCCAGGATCTGACCGTGCGCGAGCAGCTGCAGCTGGTTGCACAGCATCTCGGCGACGAGGGGCTCGACGACGTCATTGAGACCATGGATCTCGGCGGCTATCTCGACCAGAAGGCCGGACGTATCGCCTATGGCGTGCAGCGCCGGGTCGACGTCGCTCTCGCCCTGATCGGACGCCCGCGCCTCCTGCTGATGGACGAGCCGGGCGCCGGTCTCTCGGCCACGGAGACGTTGCGCCTGTTCCAGCATGTGCGTGATCTCGTCCGCGAGCGCAGGATCGCGGCTGTCGTCGTCGAGCATGATGTCGACGCGGTCTTCGCCTGTTGCGACATGGTCACGGTGCTGGATCTTGGCCGGCACCTGTCGACAGGTGCGCCCGAAGCGATCCGCGCCGACCAGCGTGTCATCTCGGCATATCTGGGGACGGCGGCATGAGTGCGCTGCGGATCCAGTCGCTGTTTGCCGGCTATGGCGCCTCGACGGTGCTGCGCGGCATCGATCTGACGGTCGAGGAGGGAGAATCGGTCGCGCTGGTCGGCCGCAACGGGGCCGGCAAATCGACACTCCTGCTCTCCGTTTTTCGCGAGACCAACATTCTGTCCGGCGAGATCTGGGTCGGCGAGCGCAGGATCGATGACTTGCCAGGTTACACGGCGGCCAAGCTCGGTGTGTCGATCGCGCCGCAGGGGCGGCGAATCCTGCCGAATCTTACGGTCAGGGAGAACTTGCTGCTGGGCCGGGCCACCGGCAGGGCAGGGCATTGGACTCTGAAAACCATTTACGACCTGTTTCCCGTGCTCGAGGAGCGCGCCGATCGGCTCGGCACGATGCTGAGCGGCGGCCAGCAGCAGATGCTGGCGATCGGCCGCGCGCTGATGGCCAACCCAAGCCTCATTCTGCTCGACGAGCCTTCGGAGGGGCTTTCTCCCGTTCTGATCGATGGGTTGGTCGACACCCTCAACACAATCCGTGGCGCCGGAACCGGCGTGCTCGTGGTCGAGCAACATCTCAGTCTCGTCAAGCGCGCCACTGATCGATTCGTGATTCTGGCAAAGGGCGAGGTCGTCGGCGCAGGCGCGATCGCTGCCATCGGTGCACCGGAGAACCAGGCGCTCATGGCGATCTAGTGGAACATCGGGATAACGGAGGAGGGAAAAAAATGAAAAAATCATCCATGGGCTCGACTTTCGGTTTGTTGCGCATGGCGACAATCGGCGCAGCGATGGCTTTCGGCGTCACGACCGCCGCCTTGGCCGAAGATACGGTCAAGATCGGCGTTCTCCTGATCGACAGCGGACCGCTTGCCGGCCTGAAGGACACTCAGGTCAAGGCCGCCAACCTCGCGATCGAGCAGATCAACGCCGCTGGCGGCGCGGCCGGCAAGAAGCTGGAAGCGATCTTCATCTCCTATCCCGGCACGCCTGATACGGCCGTGGACGGCGCCATCCGCGCGGTCCAGAAGGATGGCGCAATGTTCATCACTGGTATGGACACGTCCGCAGTGACGCCGGCGCTGCAGGCCAAGCTTCCGGCGTTGAAGGTCCTGATGCTGGAAGTGATGGCCAATGCGGACGGCCTGACCGGAAAGAACTGCACGCCGAATTACTTCCGCGTCAATGCCAATGACTCCATGATCATGGGGACGTTCAGGGAATTTCTGAAGGACCAGGGCATCAAGAAGTGGGACATCATCGCAGTCGACTATGCCGCTGGGCGTGACTCCGCGGACAAGTTCAAGCAGCTGGTCACCTCGCAGGGCGGCACCATCGGCAAGGTCCTGTTCTCGCCAAACGGCACGCCGGATTTCGGTGCCAAGATTTCCGAGCTTGGTGCCGATCCGGCCGACGGCCTGTTCGTCACGATCTTCGGCAGCGACGCGATCAACCTCGCCAAACAGCAGCAGCAATTCGGCCTGTTCAAGAAGTACAAGATGGTGCTGGGCAATTCCTTCGTGATCCCGCAGACGCTGCCCGCGCAGGGCGAGACCGTGCTCGGCGTGTATCAGAACATCGGCTTCGTGGCCGGTTTCCCCGGCGCGCAGGCCGAGGCCTTCGTGAAAGCGTACAAGGAGAAATACAACGGTGAGCTTCCGCCCTACACCAGCGCCGATCAATACGCGGCCATCCAGCTGATGGCCGCCGGGCTCCAGAAGGCGAACTCGACCGACATCAACGCCGTCCGTGCCGCGCTGTCCGGCCTCAAGACCGAGACGGTCTTGGGTGACGTGGAGGTGCGCGCGGGTGACCACCAGACAGCGCGGCGCATGGCGATCAGCCAGATCGTGATGGGCCCGGAAGGTAAGCCGGTCTACCAGATCAAGAAGATCGAGCCGGGGTCCGACATCATTCCGCCGGTCGATCCCGCTTGCAAGATGTGACGCTGATCCGCCTTCGCTCGTGGCGCCATCTACGCCACGAGCGACACTTTGCCGAACTGCGCTCCCGAAGCGAGACGTGCGAGGGCCGCAGGGACGTCGGCCATCTTGAAGGTCGTGTCGATCACCGGCCGGATCAGGCCGCGATTGAACACGTCGAGCAATTGCCGAAACTCCGCGACGCTGCCGCCCGTCGAGCCGTAGATTTCGAGCTGGCGGATGAAGACGCGCTGCAAATCGGCCGGTGGATTGGAGCCGGTCGTGGCGCCGCAGGTGACAAGCCGGCCGCCGCGGCGCAGGGAACGGAGCGACTCGCCCCAGCTCGCTTCGCCGACGCTGTCGATCACCATGTCGACACCACCGCCGCTCATTTGCTGGATCGCGGCCGAGACCTTGTCGCGCCGGTAGTTGACGCCGCCATCCGCGCCCATCGCGATGGCCCTGGCGATCTTCTCGTCGCTGGAGGAGGTGACGAACACGCGGGCACCGACCAGCTTGGCAAGCTGAAGGCAAGCGACGGCCACGCCGCCTCCGATGCCGACGATCATCACGCTTTCGCCGGGCTGCAGCGGACGCTTGCCGAACAGCATTCGCCATGCCGTGAGATGGCCGGTCATCAAGGCGCCCGCGGCCACGAGATCCGCATCGTCGGGGAGAGGGAAGAAGCAATCGCTGGGCATCGCGATGTAATCCGCGAAGCCGCCATTACGGTGCTCGCCCATGATCCTGACGTTCTCGCAGAGCGGCTGGTCACCGGCCAGGCAGTAGCGACATTTGCCGCAAAACGCCTCTGAGAACAGGACTGCTTTCATGCCGGGTTTCAGGCCACTGCCGGGCGCGGCCTCGACGACTTCGCCCGCGGCTTCGACCCCCATCACCTGCGGCAATGCGTGGGTGATGCCGTCGCCATTGTCGCGCATGTAGAGATCGACGCGGTTGACCGAGGAGGCCGCGACCTTGAGCACGGACTCAGCCGCGGCGGGAACAGGATCGGGGAACTCGCGCCAGGATACGCCGTCCGGCCCGCGCCGCTCCAGAACTGCCGCCTGCATCGTCGCCCTCCCTGTTTCGGGTCGCACTGCAAAACTAATGCACTAGCTCACGAACGTTTCCGCTGCGTGCCTGATGGACAGTCTACATAGCCACGCAATTTAGTATTGCGGTCCATTTCAAATATAATACACTAGCGAACGAACATGCCGTCAAGTGCATCGACCAATCGTCTTGGAGGCAACGCCATGAGCGAGAAGCGTTTCGATCCCGTGGCGCACGCGCGTGCGATGCGTGCCAGCGGTTTCTGGGTCGACAAGAGTTTTGACGAGTTCCTGCAGCAGACGATCGTGGCGACGCCCGACAAGCTCGCGCTGATGGCTGACCGTGCCGATCGTGACGCGCCGAAGCGGCTCACTTACGCAGAGCTGGGCGACATGATTTCGCGCGCGGCGGCCTCGCTGCGTCGTCTCGGTGTCGGTTCAGGCGACGTGATATCGGTCCAACTGCCGAACTGGTGGGAATTCGCGGTCATTGCGCTGGCGGCGTTCCGGGTGGGTGCGGTCGTCAATCCGCTGATGCCGATCTTCCGCGAGCACGAGCTCAGCTACATGCTCGGTTTTGCCGAGACGAAGCTGCTAGTGGTGCCAAAGCTGTTCCGCGGCTTCGATCACGAGGCGATGGCGCGTTCGCTGAAGCCGGGGCTGCCGAAGCTCACGCATGTCATCGTCGTCGACGGCGAGGGACCTGAGAGCTTCGAGCAGGCTTTGCTGTCCGGCAGCGAGCGCCTCGGCCCGCCGCCGGTCGGCGACATCGGCGCGCTGCCGGCTGACCGGATGGCTGTGCTGATGTTCACTTCGGGAACCACGGGTTCGCCCAAAGGCGTCATGCATTGCCTTAACACGCTGATGGGGTGCTGCATTGGACTTGGCCGACGCTTCGGTCTCGACGCAGGTGATACAATGCTAGTGTGCTCGCCACTCGGCCACATGACTGGCTTTGCGGCCGGCATGCTGCTCGGTCTGAAGATCGGCGCCACCGTGATCTTCCAGGACATCTGGGAGCCAAAGCGCGGGGTCTCCATCATGGCCAAGGAGGGCGTCACCTATTCTGCCGGCGCCGCCACGTTCCTGGCCGACATGTGCGAAGCGGTTGCTGCCGGTGCGGCGAAGCCGTCAGAACTACGCAAATTCCTCTGTGCAGGTGCGCCGATCCCGCCCGCGCTGATCGATCGCGCCTATCGGGAGCTCGACCTCAAGGTCTGCTCACTGTGGGGCATGACAGAGTCGCTCGCGAGCACATTGACCGAGCCCGAGCGGGCGCTGGAGAAATCATCGAAGACCGACGGACGTCCCGTCGAGGGCGTCGCGGTCAAGGTGTTGCGCATGGACGGATCGCCGGCTGCGGTCGGAGAGCGCGGCCTGCTGAAAGTGCGAGGCGCGCAGATGTTCCTCGGTTACTACAAGCGCGACGACATGGAGCCGTTCGATGCCGAGGGTTGGTTCGATACCGGCGACATGGCCTATATTGATGACGAGGGCTACATCCGGATCGATGGCCGCATCAAGGACATCATTATCCGCGGTGGAGAGAACGTCCCCGTCTTCGACATCGAAAACCTGATGTTCAAGCTTCCCTCCGTATTGTCCGTCGCCATCGTCGGATATCCGGATCCGCGGCTTGGCGAGCGGGCTTGTGCCTTCGTCGTCCTGCGGCCGAGCACCACGCTCGATCTCACCGCCGTGCAGGCGCATATGGCCGAGCACAAGGTCGCCAAGCAGTATTGGCCCGAACGGCTCGAAATCGTCGCCGATTTACCCAAGACGCCGGCCGGCAAGGTGCAGAAATATCAGCTCCGTGAGATTGCCAAGGCATTCGCCGAGCCGCCCCACAAGGCCAGCGCATGAACGCACGTCTGAAGGATCGTGTCTGCGTCGTTACGGGCGCGGCGCGCGGAATTGGCTTTTCGATCGCCGAGCGCTTCGGCCGCGAGGGCGGGCGTCTGGCCTGTGTCGACATCAGCGCGAAGCGGCTGGAGCCCGCTGTCATCAGGCTGAAAGACATGGGGTTCGAAGCCAGGGGATATGAAGTCGACGTCGGCCGGCGCGATGACATTCATACGCTGTTCGAGCGCATCGAACATGAATTCAAGGCGCCGGTTGCCGCGTTGGTCAACAATGCCGTGTTTGCGCGCTTCGAGCCGCTGGCGCAGATCGCGGTCGACACGGTGGAGCGGATGTTCGCGGTCGGCGTGCATGGCCTGATCTGGGCCACGCAGGCCGTGGTGCCGCAGATGGAGCGGCGCGGCGGCGGTTCGATTGTCAATCTGAGTTCGGTATCGGCATTTCATCCGGCCAAGGACTCCATCGCATACTCCGCGCTGAAGGCTGGTGTCGTCGGCCTCTCGCGTGCGTCGGCGATCGAGCTGGCTGCGAAGAATATCCGCGTCAACGTAATCGCGCCGGGCATGATCGGAACGCCGGCCTCGATCGCGCAATTCGATGAGGCGACGATCGCGGCGCGTCAGGCCGAAATGCCTGCCGGCCGCTTTGGCCAGCCCGAGGAGATCGCTGGGCTCGCGGCATTCCTCGCAAGCGATGACGCCAGCTACATCCAGGGCGCGGTCATCACCGCGGACGGCGGCTGGACTGTCCCAGCAAAATAGGAGAAGGCGCATGAGGCGGCTCGAAGGCAAGCGCGCGGTCGTCACCGGCGGCGGAAGCGGTATCGGCCGCGCCAGTGCCATCCGCTTCGCGCGCGAAGGCGCCTCCGTCCTGGTGGTCGGTCGCGCCGGCAACGCCGAGGCGGCGGTGGCGGCGATCCGGAGCGAGGGCGGGATTGCTTCGGCCATGATCACGGATGCGGCGGTCGAGGAGAATGTGGCCGCGATCGTGTCGCGTTGCGTGTCTGAATTCGGCGGGCTTGAAATCTTCTTTGCCAATATCGGTGTTACCGGGACGAATACGCCGTTGCTGGAGCAAACGGTCGAGGAGTGGTCCGAGGTCTATCGCATCAACACGATCAGTTGCTTCCTCGCCATCAAATATGCCGGTCGGCACATGACGAAGCAGGGCTACGGTTCGATCATCCTGACGTCGTCGGCGGCGTCGCTGCGCGCCAATGCGGGTGCGATCTCCTACAGCGCCAGCAAGGCTGCAGTGAACAATCTGGCACAAACGGCTGCCAATGCCTTTGCCGGCACTGGCGTACGCGTCAATGCGGTGCTGCCCGGCCTCGTGGAGACCCAACTGACCCGCAAGGTGTTCGAGGATGCGCGCGCACGGGGTGTCGAATCCAAGCTCGGCCATGTCACGCCGCTGAAGCGTCCGGGGCGCTCTGAAGAAATCGCGGCCGCCGCGGCGTTCCTCGCGAGCGATGATTCGTCATATGTCGACGGCCAGTTGCTGTCCGTCGACGGTGGGGTCAGTAGCACGCATCCGTATGGCCGGATCGCGCTCTAGCGGAGCGGGCGGCCCAACAAGAATAGCAGACACAGGAGAGACGCCGTGGATTTCGAACTCCCGAAGGCGATCACTGACAAGCTGGCTGAGCTCGACGCGTTCATCGAAGCGGAAATCAAGCCGCTCGAACGCGACAACATCAAGTTCTTCGATCACCGCCGCGAGAACGCCCGCACCGACTGGGACAATGACGGCCGTCCCTGCGATGAATGGCGAGCACTGATCAGCGAGATGGAGCGCCGCGCTGACAAGGCCGGACATCTGCGCTACGGCCTGCCGAAATCATGCGGCGGGCAGGGCGCTTCGAATCTCGCGATCGCCGCGATCCGCGAACATCTCGCGGCCAAGGGCCTCGGTCTGCACAACGATTTGCAGGACGAGTCGTCGATCGTCGGCAATTTCCCGATCATTCCTGCCTTGGCCGACTACGGGACCGAGGAGCAGAAGACCTATATCGAAGGCATCATCACGGGGAAGAAGCATCTCTCCTTCGGTCTGACTGAGCCCGGCCACGGCAGCGACGCCACCTGGCTCGAGACCACAGGCGTGCGCGACGGCAATCACTGGGTGATCAACGGCCGCAAGCGCTGGAACAGTCAGGTTGCGCGTGCGCATGCCAACCTGGTGTTCGCGCGCACCTCGGGCAAGCCGGGCGAAGCCAAGGGCATCACCGCCTTCGTGGTGCCGACCAATACGCCCGGCCACAACGTGCTCTACAATCACTGGACCTTCAACATGCCGAGCGATCACGCGGAGACAGAGCTCGTCAATGTGCGCGTGCCCGACAGCGCGATCCTGCACCGGGAGGGAGAGGGTCTCGTGGTGGCGCAACGCTTTGTGCATGAGAACCGCATCCGCCAGGCCGCGGCCAGCGCCGGCGCCGCGCGCTATTGCATCCAGGAGGCCGTCAAGTACGCAAGATCACGCGTCGCGTTCGGCGAGCCGCTGGCGAAGAAGCAGGCCGTGCAGTTTCCGCTGGTCGAGCTTTGGGCCGATTATCAGTTGCTCCGCAACTTCATCTTCCGCACCGCGTGGCAGATGGACCGCCAGAACCCGTTGACGATCAGCGACATGGTTTCGATCTGTAACTTCCGTGCCAACCGGCTGTGCTGCGAGGCCGCTGACCGCGCGATGCAGGTGCATGGCGGCATGGGCTACAGCCGCGCCATGCCGTTCGAGCACATCTATCGCCATCACCGCCGCTACCGCATCACGGAGGGAACCGAGGAGGTGCAGATGCGCCGCGTGGCGCAGTATCTGTTCGGCTTCAGCGGCAAGAGCGCGAGCTGATCGCGATGAGCGGGCAGGCGAGCGACGGCGACGTGGATTTCGACCTTCGTCGGCTCGACGCGTATCTGAGGGACTGGCTCGGCGGAAGCGCCGAAGCCAGCGTGACGCGGACCAGTGGCGGGATGTCGAATCCCACCTATTTCGTGACTCGTGGCGATTGGCATGCGGTGCTGCGCAAGCAGCCGAACAACGTGCTGATGCCGTCGGCTCACGCCATCGATCGCGAGTATCGCGTGCTCACGGCTTTGCAGCAGAGCGTCGTCCCAATGCCGCGACCGTTCCGGTACTGCGAGGATCGGGATGTACTGGGCACGCCGTTCTATCTGATGGAGTGGCTAAGGGGGCGCGTCATGTACGACTACGCGTTACCAGGGCTTGCGCCGGAGGCACGTGCGGCCTGCTATCGTTCGATGGCTGAAACGCTGGCCGCGTTGCACCGGCTCGACTTCCGCGCGGCCGGGCTCGGCGATTTCGGCAAGCCCGGAAATTATTTCGCCCGCCAGCTCAACCGCTGGTCAAAATTGTGGGCCGAGTACCGCTGCGGTGACGACGACAATCCGTCGCTCGACCGGATGGTGCGCTGGCTGTCGGAACGCGTGCCCGAAAGCGACAGCCTAGCGCTTTGTCATGGTGATTTCCGGATGGCCAATCTGGTGTTTCATCCGACTGAACCGCGCGTGATCGGTGTGCTCGATTGGGAGTTGTCGACACTCGGCCATCCGCTCGTCGATCTGGCGTTCAATACCCAGGCGTGGCGCATGGCACCGGACGAGAACGGGGGCTTGCTCGGTCTGCCGCTCCAAGAGATGGGGATACCGGGCGAGCAGTCCTATCTCGACCACTACTACGATCGGGCCGAAACGACCGAGCGCCTGACGGCCTTTCATCAGGTGTTCGCGATGTTCCGCGGTGCGGTCGGCAGTGCCGGCGTCGCGGCGCGCGGCGATCTCGGCAACAACACGCTGCCTGATGCCGCGAATGTGGGGCGCCGGCTCGCCCGTGCCTATGCGACGCGGGGAATGGCCCTGATTGAGAATGAAACATGAGCATGCTGGAACGACCGTCGATGAGTGTCGATGAAGCGATCCGCCGGCGCCGTTCGGTGCGCGGCTTCTTGTCCCGCGAGGTGCCTGACGCGACGCTTCGCGAGGTGTTTGCACTGGCGCAGTGGTCTCCGTCGAACTGCAATGTGCAACCATGGGTTCCGCACGTGGTTTCGGGAGGTCGGCTCAAGCGGCTTCGTGACGCGCTGGTTGCGGCAGGGATGCGCGACGAGCCGATCAAGCCGGATTGGCCGGCCGACGGCAAGTTCTCCGGAATCCATCGCGAACGTCAGGTCGGTGCCGCGCAGGCGCTCTATGGCGCGATGGGCGTGGCGCGAAGCGATACGGTCGGGCGCAAGCTGGCCTATGTTCGCAACCACGCGTTCTTCGATGCGCCCCACGCCGTCTTCATCTTCATGCCCGAGCCGTTCGATACGCGCGAGGCGGCGGATATCGGCATGTACGCGCAAACCCTGATGCTTGCGTTCATCGCCCGCGGCATCGCCTCCTGCGCGCAGGGCGCGCTCGGCTTGTTTCCGGATATCGTCCGTGAACAGCTCGGAATTCCCGGCCATCAAAGGCTGCTGTTCGGTATCTCGTTTGGTTACGAGGATGTTGACGTCAAGGCTAATGCCGCGCGCGTCGAACGGGCCCCGATCGACGACGTCGTGCGTTTCCATCGCTGAGAGCGTCGAGACAGGGAGGTGTTGGTTTGACCGGACCGCTGCAAGGCTTTCGCGTCGTCGAAATGGGCGGAATTGGCCCGGCTCCCTTTGCCGGTGCGCTCCTCGGAGATCTCGGGGCGGATGTGATGCGTATCGATCGCATCGCGAAGCCCGGCGTCGCACCGGAGCTACCCGCGCAGTTCGACTTCTACAATCGTAACAAGCGCTCCGTGGCACTCGATCTCAAGCAGCCCGAGGCGGTCGCGACTGCGCTCCAACTGGTGGCGCGGGCGGATGCGTTGATCGAAGGCTTTCGTCCGTCGGTGATGGAGCGACTTGGACTTGGACCGGAGATCTGCCAAGCCGCCAATCCGCGGCTGGTCTATGCACGCATGACGGGGTGGGGACAGGCAGGACCGATGGCGCAGGAGGCCGGGCACGATATCAACTATCTTGCGCTCACCGGAGCGCTGCATTGCCTGGGTGATGCGGACCGGCCGCCGTCACCACCGCTCAATCTGGTCGCGGACCTCGGCGGTGGGGCGCTGTATCTAGTCGTCGGCCTGCTCGCAGCAGTCATGGAGGCGCGGCGGTCGGGCAACGGGCAGACAATCGATGTCGCCATGATCGACGGCGTGACGCATCTGATGTCGGCGTTCCAGGCATTCCGACAGCTGGGAAGCTGGACTGAGCGGAGGGCCGACAACATCGTCGACGGCGGCGCACCCTTCTATGGCAGCTACGCAACCAGGGACGGCAGGTTCATCGCCGTCGGCGCGATCGAACCGCATTTCTATGCCAACCTGTTGGGCGTGATGGAGCTCAGGGCAGGGGAACTTCCGGACCAGAACGACCGCGCATCCTGGCCGCAGATGCGGCAGCGCTTTGCGGATACCTTCGCTCGGCGAACGCGCGACGAATGGGTTGCGGCCGCGATGGGACGCGATGCCTGCCTCGCGCCGGTCCTGACCATCGACGAGGCACCCTTGCATCCGCAGATGCAGGCGCGAAGCGCCTACACGATGTTCGACGGGGTACGGCACCCAAGCCCTGCGCCGCGGTTTTCCCGAACACCGTCTGCGCTTCACACGCCGCCGCCAACGCCGGGGCGCGATACAAGACAGGCGCTCGCGGATTGGGGCGTTTCCCCGGAGCAGATCGCCGCGCTGGAATCGGCCCGCGCCATCGGGGATGATGCTGCTCTCTAGTCGGCCGAGGATCCTTCGACAGGGTCCAGCTCGTGTCGTCGACAGATTAGCCGATCTTCAGGTGATCGATAGCGCGGTATGGGTGCGCGCTCCCCGCGAGGTCACGTTGGTCCGCGACTTCAATTGGACCTACGTGGCCCACATCCAAGGTCCGATGCCTCGGGCGCGCGGCGCTCCCCCGACAAGCTGGCGGGGCGATTGCAGGGCTGGCCGTAAGTAGTATCGGCCGTTTTCTGAGTTTCGGATATCTCCCGCATCTGAAAGTAGCGTTGGCATTTTGGCCAACCGATTGGACAACGTTTCAGGCAATCCAACGCAAAGCCGAGAAACATCCGTGCCCCCGCCTGGGTCCCATCAAAACCTCCATGCCGTACTGGGGGTCTGCATGACTGGACGCGTGCCAAACCAGAGAGATTTGGAATGGTGCCACATGGAAGGGGAGAGGGCTGACTGCGAGGCCGTGAACTTTTGCGGCATCCTCGGCGAACATCCTCGGTACCGTCGCGATCGCGGAAAACGAGGCGATCAGCTTTGGAATGGCGTGCGCGTGGGGCGTCGATACTGCCACTTTGCGGCGCAGCTTGTTGTGCTCGAGCGCTTCATCGACGAGTTTGCAGGCGTTTTCCTTCAGCTCCACGGCGACATGAGGGAGCTGGAAATAGGTCTCTGGAGTGATCGACGACGCGTCCCCCAAAAGCCACGAACCGTGCAAGCAAACGTAGTGGTCGTCGAACAGAACCTTTCGCTTGTGGAGGAGGCCTCCTTCGGAAACGCTACCGACAGCGGCGTCGATTTCGCCGTTGTCCAGCATGTCAATGGCACGATGATGCTCGAGAGAGTGCAGTTCCAGGCGGGCGTTCGGTGCGGCGGTCTGACAGAATCGGGCCAGTGGCGGAACGAGGACACTCTCGAGATAATCGGGAATGCCGAGCCTGAAGACTCGGTTGGAAGAGGCAGGTGAGAACTCCACTTCGGTCAGCAACATGCCGTCGACGCGTCGCAAGATTTCCGACGCGACGTTGGCAATGGATGCGCCGCGTGGCGTTGGATTCATCCCCGAACCGCTTCGGACGAACAACTCATCGCCGAATAGCTCGCGCAGGCGGCCGAGTTGGTGGCTAAGCGAGGACTGATTGATCTGGAGCCGGGCGGCGGCCTTGGTCACGCTTCCGGCGGTCCGGATGGCGTCTAACGCCACGAGCAAGTTGAGATCAAGCCGGGCAAGGCGGGCGTGATCGACGTTGGTTTCTTGCATCGAAAGTTCTCCACCCGGCAATAGCTGCGATTTATACTCACATCGCTGAATGGGTATGAACTGATGCCCATTGCCCAATCTGGATGCCTCGAAAATCGCTGATGCACGTCATGCGGGTGCCCGTGCACCCCTTTGCTCTCGCGTGCCTGACGTGTGCACTGAGATCCGAAGAAGCGATTTTCGCTTCCACTTCATGCATATATGGTCCTAGAAGAGCCCAACAGGGGAAGCTTGTTAAAACCAAATATCTCAATCGGTCCAATAGCATAAAGGAGCGATTGAAGCCGAAATATCTTAGCAAGATGAATGAGTTAGATCGAAAATTCACCACGGCCCCCATGATGGATTGGACCGGGACATCGCAAAAAGCCAAGCAGCGCCAGCACTTAAGCCGCTCCTCGATCGATCATGTCGTACCAAATGTAGTACTGCCGCTGGTTCGGAGCTCGACGAGCGAGCATTGTCGCGCCTCAGCGTCTGTCCTCCGGCTATAGCGTAGCACGGCGTAGCCGCGCGCCGCGGCTTGGCGATATGCGCTGCGGCGTCCGCGTGCAACGTTCTGCAGCGATCATTCTGCTCGGAGCTTTGCTCTGCGCGTGGGCGAGGGCGGTTAGTCTAGCCAGTTTCAGGCAACGAGCCTGAGGGCGCCCAAAAAAGGGCGAGGCGGGGGGCCGCTAGGCCGTCAGGGCTGCCATTTCCTTTCTGGCGGCCTCGGTTCTCGCATCAAGGTATTTGGCCAGATCCAGAAGGTGGATTCCCTTAGCGCATTTCTGGCTTGCTTCCATTCGCACCAGAGGGATTGCTATTTCACCTGCGCTGATCTTCTGCACCAGCTTGGTGGGATTGAGGTGTGAGAAGTAATCCCGACACACGTCTTCAATCGGGATGATGGCCTTACCTCCGTACTGCGCCATCAAAAGGAATGCAGTGTTCATTGGGCCAGATCTCAATCGCTACTTATTCTATCTACGTTGATAGCTTCCGGCTTGTGAGATCTATTTCCGTCATCGGCGGAATTTGGCTTGCCTAGCGTAGTAAAAGGAGCGCTCGGGCGTGCGGCTCTCTGCATCGGCGAGTAAGTGCCGTACATGGCGCGCCTATCTTGGGATCTGGGCAATTCGATAGCGTTGATTCTTTGAGTTCGAACCTGCAAGCTGACCGTTATGAGCGGCAAGACATCGATCGCCCTTGTTAATTGGGTTTCCGGTTGGATTCGTTTGCGTTCGTTGCGTTTCAGTGAGGCCGTTTCTGGTGCGCAACTGGTGCGGTGCAGAGGAAGGCGGACTCAAGCGCCCGGGCTTGACATCCGTAAGGTCTCCATCGCGGGACTCTCCTCACGATGATCATCAAGCGGGTCGGCTTTACCCTCTCAAGGCTGAAACAGGGGTTCGATTCCCCTAGGGAGCGCCAGCAAACTCAGGCACTTAGCTAGCCACCAGCCGCGTTCGTTGAATAATGGTTGAATAAGACGCTGGTGAACAGCGGCGAACGTTTGCGGAATTTGCTCCCGATATTGGCAGACCAGCCTCGGCGCGATGCCTCACGGTGGCTGGCGCATTCGCAAAAATTTCTCCGTCGCCCTTGGTGTCCAGAAACATTCAAACCGCCGCTGACGTGCGCTGTCGTACGCCAGCGCCCTCGGATGTTCGCATTGACCTTGCTCGTCGCACACTCAACTCTCGTCCTGTCGAGCTTTGTGCGGATAGGAGGGCCACGTGAGAGACAATCGACGAGAGAAAACTGGCGGACAACAGTCACAAGTCAGTCTATCTCCTCCGAAAGCCGCAGAACTGAGCGTTTTGCCATTCGCTCAGCGGCTCACCTGCACTATTGACGATGCATGCGAAGTGACGGGCCTGGGACGCACGAAGCTTTACGAGTTGATAGGTGCTGGGCGTATCGTCACGACAACGATCGGACGTCGACGGTTAGTAGTGGTGCGCTCACTACTGGCGCTCCTTGAAACCAACATGTCGAGCTAATCGATGAGCGATTTAAGAGAGCAATAGGCAGCTCGCGATCGCCGCGCGGGGAGCATCAAAATGTCTGACCGGGCATCGCTCGATGGACGGTCGTCTCCTCGTTCGGCGGGGGCCGCGCAGAAGTATCTTCGTCACCCCTGACCCGAGGACGGGCGATCGATATCGGGCTCTGACCATTCATGCCGGAGGCATGGATTGCCTTCGTTCGGAGACCCATTGCGGATAAATCAAGAATGAGTGGCTGTAGCAGGGTACGGGTCGCCTCGCCCCCACGAGACAACAGGTCGATGAAATCCTCCTGATTGGGCTGTCCAAGGGCTAGCCGATAGATCATGCGCTGTTCTCGAAGTTGTGCGAACCGCGCAATGTCTCGCCCAAAGGGACGCTCGAAGACATGGCGGCGGATTTCGGCTCCGTCGAGCACCCACCAAGGACGAAGACCGCTGGCATCGACAAAACGCTCCGCATGTCTTTGTACGCAACGCCACGGTGAGCCGTCGGCCAGGGCGGGATCTTTCAATACTTCATCGCGCAATTCCGCGGACAGCCTTCGCCTGACCGACAAGCCCGCGTAGCGCTGGACGCGACCTTCACGTTGTTCGAGGTCGAGCGGGTTGGAAGAGAGATCCCAATGAACGACATGCGAGCACCATGTGTGAAAATCCAGCCCTTCCTGCCCAACTGACGTCGTCGCAAGGACATGCGGCCAAAAGGGTGTGTTGAAGCTTCGGCGCACTTCGTCCGGGCGGACCGGGGTGGCTTGCGCCACTCCGCCATCCACTTTGACAACCGGCTCGGTTTCGGCATCTCCAAAGGGCACGGCAACATGGCAGCGCACTGGAATCTTATGCGGCTGTCCTCCGATATTATGGAAGCTGAAGCCGCCGGCGCGAAGTCCGAGAGATGTTTGCAAGTCCTTGGCGAGCCCAGCCGCACCCTCTTGCAGATTCTGCGAGCGGAGCCAAAAGTGTTCATCGAGAATGCTTTCGAAACCGCCATCGACGACCGCACCCATGACCTGGTCGACGGCACTCTTTCCCGGCAACGATGACAGGATAACCGGATTGTCGAGATAGGCGCGAAGCCCCTGCCAACTCAGTTGCACCAGTTCGGAATAGCGTGTGGGATCGAGCATTGTCGGGTCGTGGCGCAGCAGGGCCCGGCCCAGTGCGACGCCCGGCGCTCCGATTGCATAGTCCACGAGGTCCGAAAGCTCGGCTGGAGAGAGCCGGTCGACCGGCTGCGCCTGCCGCCATTTCTGGACAGCGGTCTGCGCAGCACGATCGTCGCCGATTGCGCTGCTCCACGCTGAGGCAGATAGCTCCGCGACATCGGCGAAGCGTTCAATCGAGGCCAAGATCCGTGCAATCGATCTGTGCCTTCGCCGGGCTTTGACGGTGTCTCGTTCAACGATCCCCTTTGGCAATGCGGCGAGAATCTGCCGACGCACCTCTTTACGGACGGCGCCGAGCGTCGCCCCGGCTTTCGCGAGCGGGTCAGTGTTACGGATCAGCCATGGCGAAGGATGGAAGGCCGCCATCACGGGTCCGGGAACGGCGGCCAGCTTGAAGCGCCGGCGCCTGTAGGCCTTTTCATAGCCGCCATGTTTTCGGGGGAGGCAGTGGGCCTCGACGCCAAAGCTGAGCAGTGCGGCGACACTGGGCGGCGTTGCGCGGAAGCGGCTGAACATCAGGAGCTTGGGCTCGGCGGCCACCTTTTTCCAGTCTCCGCCGAGCGGCCACCAGGGAAGCGAAGGGGCAACCCACGGCAACGACAGCAGTTCGGGCGGAGCTACGCTGCTCAGAGCGCGAAGCTTTGCGTCAGGCCACGCGGCTGGCGCATCGAGCTTGTTGCGGCGCTCGCGCGTCATCCTGATGAGCTTCGGCGCAGCCCTAATGTTGGCGCCCTTCCAGGCCGCGTAACGGGGACCGAGAGATTGGGCCGGCAGCGGAACCGACGACCAGTACGGCAGCGCTTCATAGCGAACCCGTTCGGCGAAACTGTCGGCCAAATGGCGGTACACCTGAAAGTCCTCGGGCGACGGATCGGCATGGAGGAACTGAGTTCCTGCCAGCGGATCTATTGAGGCCACGCTGTCTCGTTCGGTGCGCGACATCACGGGCGTCAGCAGCTTGCGTAGCTCGTCTCTGAGCCGGCCAGCTTCGGCCACCTCATTCCTCAGTTCCGGATGGCTCGCATCGGCATGCACCGCAATGTCACGTAGCTTGTCGCCGAAATCCGAGAAGAGCTTCCTCGCACGGTCTCGCACATAAGGACCTCCAAGGAAATCGATCAGTTTTAGAAGTTCGGCGTGAGCGAGCGCGCCGCGTGCTTCCTCCCACCGAGTGGTCAGATGCGGATAAGGCGTTGCGCTGAGCAGCAGGATGGCCGGCGGGGTGGTCGAGCCTTCGGGATCAAGGAGCGCCTTGAGAAGCGGATCAGCGTCTTTCTCGTCCAGAAGCTGCCGGTAACGCTGAAACTCGTCGAGGATAACGAGATCGGGCGGTTGCTGGCGCAGCGTCGCCAGCGCCAGCGCACGCCGAAGGCGGCCAACGAAAGTTGTGGGCTTGACAGCTTTGATTTTCCGCTCGGCGTCGCCGCGCAGGGCCAGGTCGAGCATCGCACGTACCGGCTCCCCAAATTCCGCCGCTAGCGCGTCGCGGAACTGCTGTCGCAGATGAGGTGGCGAGGCAGCGAATTTCGTCTCCGCGTCCGCGACGGCCCAATCCCATGACCCACGTGCGCTCAGCCGCAATATGCCGGGATCAAGGTCGCGGGCGAAAGCGGGGTATGCTTGCTCGAGCAAGACCTTAAGGAATGCACGCTCTTCCTTGCGTCCTCCGGTCAGGCGTGCTCGTGCGCCCGGAAAGGACGTTGCCGGGGTCAACGCGTAAATGAGAACCGGATTGTCCGGCCGCTTTGCAACCGCAATCAGCGAAAGCCGATCCGGTGTGGCGGTTGCGGCCTTGCGCTGTGTATCACCAAGAAAGCCGACAACCCGACCCTTGTTCTGGTGCGAAACCGCGTGACCATTGGCGATATAGTAGATGACGAAGGAGCGGCGGCCATCATCGGACATTCGGCGAGCCAGCTCCTTCGCCACGACCGTTTTTCCGAGACCGACCTCATCGGCAACCAGAAAGCGCCGACGGCCTCCGGGGGCCGCGAAGATCGCAAACGCCGCATCGACGGCGGCTTTCTGGAATGGTTTGGGCGCGCTCACCGACGCTGTTCCTTGATCTTGGCGACGCCGAGCCCGCTCCGGAGCTTGCACCACAGATCATCAAAGCGCTCCAGCATTTCCGCGGTTTGCGGCTCCTCCTGTTTGGCCTGCTCAAGCACGGCTGGCAGATATTGAGAGACCCGCCGCTCGATCTCCAGGAACTTGTCCGGATCGCGCGCCCATGCCGCCAACATTTCTTCGAGCGTGGGCAGTGAGGAATCGAGCGCGGGATTCGTTACCGTGCCTGCTCGTTGCTGCGGCTCGTCATTCGTCCAGTCGCCTTCACCCTCGCGCCCGTCGTCGGCTAACAATCCGGCCAGCCACATGAGGAATCCTCTTGCGCCGAGGAAGCGCACGAACGCTGCGCGGTCGCGATCCTCTCCGAAAGGCGGCTCCGCTGGCGCGCGCTGAAGCCATGACAGGCCTTTGCCCCCCCGGCTGACGCGCAAGCGAACGAACTCGCTTCGCTCGGCGGGAGCGACGGGCCCCAGCTCCACCACGACTTGTTGCGCGGGCCAGACCATGAGCTCGCCGTGAAGCGCGCCCACCTCCAGCACGATGTCCAACTCATCGGAATGGGGGCCGCCAGGATGGAGACTGGAACGATGGGTGAGCCGCGCTCCCGCATCGTCGATGCTGAGCTGCGCCGCCCATCGCGCCGCGACCTGGGCACGCGCCCGTTCGAGCGCTTCCTCTTCTAGGGCCGCCGCATCCGGCGAATGTTCGATGCCGGGCGCCTCAACCAGCCGGGCCGAACCGAGAAGCGCTCTCAGCCCTTTCTCAACCGGTTCGGTCACCAGCAGTTCGGCCGTCGCCTCAGCATTGCGCCCGGTCCAGGCGCGCATAGTTGCATTCGCGCTTCCAAGCCAGAGCCGACGCTTCTGCCCCGATCGCATAAACAACAACTTCGCATGAAGTCCGCGGCCCACCTCTTCTTCCTCGTCATTGGGCGCGCCGCTGTCAGGAGCCGACGCAGCGCTCTGCGGTTCAGGCGCGGGATCGCCGATTGGATAGTCGGGTGCATCCAGCGCTAGCAGATCGTCGAACACCGCCAAAGACGGACCAATCCGCTCGATCTCGCGCATTGTTGTCAGCAGCACCCGTCGCGTTGGCTTCGTCGTCTGCGGAGCCTGTCGCGCAAGGAATTTCTTGTCGACGAAGGGGCTCACCACCACAACTTCGTCCGTTCCTACCGGCGGAACAGGAATGGGCTGGCCGCCCAATCCGGACGACCAGAGAATCCGCTCGACGCGCACGCCCGCCGGAGGCCGCCAAGCCACTTTCGCAATGATGGCCGCAAGGGAGGTCGAGCGCAGGCCCTTGAGTGCGGCCCTGTCGGCCAACGCGCGTGCTAGGTCGTCAGTACCGGGGATCGGAGCGCCACCTTTCCCGCCGGAGACAAGCAAAAGTCCGATGTCACGATTCACGCATTCGGTTAGATTTCGGCTCCCAATCCAGAGCCGCCAACCGATTTCGCCATCTGCGCCGCGCGTTCGGACCAGCGCGACCTTGGGGTGCCAACTATGCGTCGCCTCATCGAAATCGACTTCGCGTACGAACTGATCCAGCACTGCAGCGATACGCGGTGTCTTGCGCATCTTCGCGAGGCGGCCGCGCTGGATGATAATGCGCACCTTCCCCCGCAGCCGCTCAACCGCGTCGGCGAAATCGGACGGGCTGCCCCGGCCCGCGTCGGTGTCCTTCCCCGCCAGGGCGAGCAAGGTCGCACCGATCGATCCCAGGTCTGCCGAATAGGATGCCAACAACGCCAGCTCGACGTTCTCATCGGGAGCCGGGCGCAAGCCTTCGAGAAACGAGAGCGCCGGCCAGCTATCGACCGTTCCGCTCATTCGGCGTCAGCCAGATCATTGAGGAGCGTGCTTACCTGCTCCCATCGATAGTGGAGAGGTCCTGCGAGACCGTGTTCGTCGCTCGACCATTCGAGGCGCCGCGCGCGACCGTTGGGCGTCTTCGCAAGCCGAGCGCGAGGCCCTTTGCGAGCTTCGGCTGCAGCATATACATCGAAGAGCGAGCCGGGACTTTCCGATTTGGACGCGATCCACTCCTTTGTGGCGGTCAGGACCGCGCGTAATTTGGATGGCACTGCGCCAATATCCGCCTCGAGCGCGTCGACGTCGAGTTTGGCTGCGATGGAACCGTATTCTTCGACAACATTGATTAAGTGGTTGCGATGTCGGCTTGAAATTTCCCGCTTGTCGTCGGCCTCGACCATATGTTCGAGAAGCGCGTCGTAGACGGCGCGGCCCACACCGGCGAGACTTGCGGCCTGTCGCGCCCGAACAAGCGGTGCTTGGTCAGGACCGGCGATTGCACGAGTCTCGTCGGCCCACATAGCCGGTGGTGCCGCAACCTCGCTCCGGACCAGCCGGGCAAGGAGAGACAGCTCGTGCCCGCCATTCCGCCGCAATTGAGCGAGCCGCTCGCGAAGAAATATCGCTTCCGCGGTCGCTAGCTGAAGGGTAAGGGGGCCGCTCTGCCAACTATCCGGCCGGTTGGGAAGCGGCGCGAACGGCGGGTCGAAATTGAGGAGCGGCTGTCCATCGTCATCAGTCGCCGCTCCCGCGCTCTTCAGCAATCGATGTGCTTGTGCCCGCGAAATCGTTCGTCCATCCGGACGTGGACGCAATATTCCCCAGACCGCCAGCGCATTCCAATACACTGTTGATGGCGGCTGGCTTGATGGTTTGGGAAAGACACGGCCGCCAATCACCTGGCTTTCGCCCGCATCTTTGAGACGGCCAGCGAGCTCCCGTTCGCGTTCGCGCAAAGCACGCACGGCCGCCGGGCCCGTCAGTCCCGCCAGATCCTCGAAGAGCCAGGGCACGATGACGGCATAGCGGGCGCGAGTATGCAGCACCGATGTGCCGGGAAAAAAGCGATCGGCATAACGCTGATGGATCGTCAGGAAGCCGATCTCATCGCGCACACCCATGGACTCTTCATCCATCTGCGCCTTGGCGCGAGCGAGCGCCTCTCGCGATAGATAGGTCCATCCCAAAGCGGACTCGATTGGCGAGCCGCTTCTCGTACGGGATGATCTTGTGGGTTGGCCCATGCCGCTCAGCCCCATAAAGAGGACAAGGGCAAGGCGGGCAGCTTATCGCCAAAAGGCGAGAGATCAGCGCCGTCATAGAGCATGACGCCGAAGGCAATTCGGTGCGTGAAGGGATCGGCAGTCATGGCGGGGATCCTAACTAGTTGAATCATATTAAAGAATAGACGTTTTGGGTCGAAATTTGCATATGTCGCTTTGCTGCTGGATGCGCCATATTGAAAAATGGACATTTATAGCCCATTTTTGGATATGATGCTACAAGCCGGTTCCAGTCTCCCTAACTTCGTCACGACTCTCCAGTCGGAGGGGCGCATTACATTCACGCGCGCGGAAGCCATCGCGGCCCTCGGCATCACGGAGGCTGCCTTCCTCAAAGCCGCCGCGCGGCTCCAGAAACGCCACATGCTGTTCAACCCCCGGCATGGTTTCTACGTGGCTGTCCCGCCGCAATTCATGAGCTGGGAGGCACCACCACCCCCTTGGTACATCGACGCGCTGATGCGGCACGAGGAGCGTCCCTACTATGTCGGACTGCTCAAGGCCGCTGAGCTGCACGGCGCTACGCATCATGCGGTCATGGAATTCCAAGTCGTGACTGACAAGCAACTCCGCAAGATCCGGGCGGGGCGCTCTTGGGTTACGTTCTATTTCCGCAAAGACCTGGAAAGCGTCCGCGAGGGTATCGTCGATCGAAAGACGGATACGGGCAGCATGAAGATTTCAGGGCCCGAACTAACGGCGCTTGACCTCTTCCGTTACATGCACGTGGCAGGCGGCATCGATGCCGTGGCGACCGTCATGACGGATCTTGCGGAAAGCATTGATGGTCAAAAGCTGGCGGCATTGTCGGCGCATTTCGAGCGCGCTTGCGGCCAGCGGGTCGGCTATCTGCTTGATCGTCTCGGTCATGCCGAGCGCGCCAATGCGCTTCGTAACCAGCTCTTTGAAAAAGAGGCAATGCCGTGGGTCACGCTCGAACCGGAGCGTCGAAAGGATGAGAAGGCGCAACTCTCGCCTGTCGAGCGCAACGAGCGCTGGCGCGTGATTGTGCAGCGTTATCCGGAGATCGATGAATGATCCCCGCTCAGAACATCATCGCATGGTCAAAGCATACACCGTGGGCGGAGCAGCGGCAAGTCGAGCAGGACCTCATCATCGCACGGGCGCTGGTCGAGCTCTTCAACGACCCATTCCTGCGCAAAGAGCTTCGCTTCCGTGGCGGAACAGCGCTCAACAAACTGCACTTCCCAAAGCCTCTGCGGTATTCGGAGGATATCGACCTTGTGCGGACCACGGCGGGCGCGATCGGCCCGATCCTCGATCGCGTCCGTGATACCCTTACGCCTTGGCTCGGCACTCCGCGCTTCGATCAGAGCGAAGTGGCACCCAAGTTTCGCTTCAGGACCGAGGCCGAAGACGGATCAGGCCTCATCCGCCTGAAGGTAGAGATCAACACGCGCGAGCGTGAGGCTTATGACCCGGCCATCACGGCTCCCTTCAAGGTCGACAACCCGTGGTTCTCCGGCGAGACGGAGATTCCGACCTTTTCCAACGAGGAACTCCTCTCGACCAAGCTGCGCGCGCTGCTTCAGCGCAACAAGGGGCGTGACCTCATTGACCTTTCGCATTCGCTCGACATCTTCGAGAAACTTAATGAGAAGCGAATTGTCGAGCTTTTCGGCAAGTACCTCGATCTGTCCGGTCAGGCGATTTCACGCGCACAGGCCGAGCAGCGCATGTTTGAAAAACTGGAGCGCTCCGACTTTCTGGCCGACGTCAAACCCTTGTTGACGGCGGAAGAGGCGGCGCGGTTCACGGATGAGACGGGCAGGCAAGCCTTTACAGCAGTCTTCCGCGACATCGTTCAGCTGATCCAGGGCGAACCTTGGGCGAATACGCCTGAGAAAATCGAGCAACACGATCTTGCCAATCTGCTCACATCATAGGAGCAGTGATCACTGCTGGAGCAGGGCGGTGACCTTCGCGCGCAGCACGGCGCTGCGACGCAGGACCTCAGCGCCGCCTGGGACCGCAAGCGCGGCATCGCCGGACACAAGATCAAGCTGTATGTTGTAGCGGTTCCATTGCTGACCGCCGGGATGCAAGATGCCGCCTAGGATACGCGTGTCGTCGATGCGGCCGGCAGCCGCGAGGTGTTCGAGCGCGCGTAGCGCGTTGGGCCCGAAGGGCACGAGCCAAGCCTTGGGCAGCGCAGCGAGCTCGTCCGCAAGGGTCTCTTCGATCATGCGTCGCATAATGGGGCGCGTCGCTATCCGGCTGTCGCCGGCATAGTTTCCAGACCTCTTCAGGACGGGATAGCGCAGGACGGAGGTGTAATGAGCCCGGTGCGCGGCTGCGCCGAAGAGATCAAGCGTGGACGAAAGGCCGAAGAGCAGGTGCAAGCCGAAGTGGTCCATCAACCGCGCGCCGAGCGTGCGCATGCCGCCCTTGAACGAAGCGGCGCTCTTGGCGCGCTGCGCCGCTTCATCGAGCGACGCTCCACTGGCAAGCGCGGTGCGAAAGCTGAGTAAGGCTTCAAGCGCTTGCTGCTTGCCGGGCGTGGCCCCGATGATGACGATGTCGGCCTTGTCGTTGATCCAGTCGAAGGGCGCGAAGAACGCGCTGTAATCCCCCTCCTGGACGAGGCCCAACGCCTCATCGCGCAAGACCGACGGGCCGTCGGAGGTGACAGCCTGGCGGATCTCGGCCTGGGTTGCGTGCGCGATGATCGGCTTCATCCGCTCCAATAGGACGCGGGAAGTCTGCGACAAGCTCATCTGTACTCTGAATCTCCAATGAGAGGATCGATATGCGCCACAATGAGTATAACACGCTCGCTCGCGCTACCGCGCCGGCAGGTGGCCGAGTGCGTAGGCGGAAAACGGGAGGCGGACACATTCAACATCACAGAGATTGAGTGCCGACCCCGAGGCAATCTCGACCCCGCCGCCGCCATGGAGTCGGCGCAAGGGTTCCGAGACGGCCAGGGCGGCGGCAATCAAGCCGACGAACGGCACGCCGACCGTGCGCGACGCAAGCTGGGCCAGACCGCAAGTATCGAGCCCGGACTTTCGCAGCGCGCTGTACGCCGGCATCGCGGAAACATCAAAGGCGCTTCCAGCATCTTCGCGACGCCAAATTTGGTCGGGCCGCCGTGACGACGGAAAGGTGTGCAGCGAGAAATTCCGAAAGCCGCTTGGACCGGCGCCTAGCCCAGCCTCCACCACGAGTTCGAATTTCGCGCTTCCGAGATCGGCGCGCGTCGGCCCGTTATCGACGCCGCAGAAAGCGACCGCCGGATCGTGCGGACCACGCAATGTCCACGGTCCAAAGCGTCGCTCTTCGAGCGAAGTATTGAACCCCGCCGCCTCCAGCCAGCGCGCGACGGCGCGCGTTTTCTTGACTCCAACCAACGGCACGGACGACAGCAAGGAGGTGCTTTCGTTCGAGGCCGCGATCCGATCGTAGTCCTGGAGCGTGAGTTCGACTTTGCTGCGATCGGCATAGGGCAGGCAGGCCAGCAGCCATGCCAACGCCTGTCCGAGATTGCCAAGGCCGATCAGCCAAAGCGAAGCGGGCAGGTAGGCGAGCGCGGGCTCGCTTAGGTCTGGGGCAAGCCAATCGGCGCCTGGATTCCAGAGTGAGATCCCCGCGGCACGCCGTCCCGCCATGGCATGATCTTTCGCGTGCCAGGCAAATAGCTCGGCGGCGGCAGCAGCCGCCGCCATGGCGGCAGTGAGCGGATTCGCCGCATCGTCGGACAGGCGGCGTGGGTCATGCCGCGGCACGACACCGCCCCGCCATCCTTGCCAGGTGAGCTGCCAACCAGTGACGTCCGCCGGTGGCGACACCGTCCCGATCTGCGCGACTGGCCAAAGCGGATTGCCGGTTGTGGCGAGCGTGCCGCCCAGTTCCACCACGGCGTCTGCGAGACTGCGCGCGCGCGCGAGCGGAACCACCAGGGGCGCATCGGGCACCCCGAGCACCTCGACGCCGCCAAGCAAGGTCCGGCGCGCGAGATTGACCAAAGTCAGAACCGCAATCTGATGCGGGATCGAGGCTTCGACTTCCGGGCCGACGCGGATCGAAGCGCCGAAGCCGCGCAGGATACCCATCGCGTCGTCGTGCGTCGCCGCGCGGCCGCTATCCATGAAGTATTTGGCCGTGCGGTGCAGGCGCGTGTGATCGATAAGAGCGGTCATGGGATCAACTCCAAAATCCGGTGTAGACGAATTTGCGGCAGTGGCGGTGGCTGCGTTCGGTCCAGCGGTGCTCGCCCTGGTACTCGTAGATGCAAAGATCCTCGTAGCCGACCGGCGACGCGGCGAAGCCGGGCACGATAATGGCGATGTGGCCGGGCTGCGCGACCATCGGGTTGGTGCGATCGGCTTCGCTCTGGAAGGCGGTGCCCGGATGCGTATGGATGTCCGCGACGACGGAGAGCTTGCGCGCTCGGCAGATCGCCCAGAGCTTGGCGAAAGCGCCGGCGTGGAGAATGCACACACCGCTCGCGTAGGCCGCCGGATCGAGCTCGTCATAGAAGACGACATCGACGGCAGCGCGGCGGCCGCCATGATCGTGACCGATCAGGAACGCACCGGATTCGTGCCGGCGCTGCGTGCGCCGGTGCAGCTCGGCCATGGTGCGCGCCCATAGCGCTGTGGGGCAGTTCAAACGGTGCTCAGGCGCCGCGAATGCCCGAATAATCGTCTTGATTGAGGAGATCATAAAGCTGCTCCAGGTAACAGAGGATGCCCCGTTGCGGCTGCCACAGCCGGTTCGGGTGTTTGTGAATCCAGTCGCCGTGGCCCTCGATCGACATGCGGTCGCACGGCAAATAAAGGCATTGGCTGCCTTTCCAGTCCGGCCTGAAGACAGACGGAACGATGGAGCGGCCCGCCGGCCAGTGCGGCGCGGGGAGAGCCCGCCGCGCGGCGACATCCCACGGCTGCGCCGTTGCCGGCGTGTGGCGGTAACCGCTGCACTCGAAGCGGAACCCGAATTCGTCGGGCGCGTGCGGGCGCTTCGCCGCAGAAACCACGATGGTCGCGTGCGGCCACGCAGTTTCGATGTGATGCCATTTGCCCTCGATCTCGCCGCGCCGGAATTCCGGGGCGGCGAGATCCGCTGCGAGGAGCAACTGGTCGGGAGGCACGACCACGCTCATCGGCTTTAGCCCTCGATGCGCTTTTCGGGGACGAGGTCGAAGCAGACATCGCAGCTCAGGCCGCTGACCAGTTCTGAGAGCGCGGCGTCGGTCGGCGGCTGGATCGTGCTGTTGCAGAGCTGCAGCACGTGCTCGCCCGCATCCGTGGGATTGAGCTTCAGCTCGCGCACGGCCCACTGCTTGATGGTACGCACGCGGGTGCCCGGCGCGAAGGCGCGGTCGATGGTGCGGTGCATGTAGTGGACCGTGATCTTGATTTTCGTGCAGTGGGTCACGTGGACGCGCGAGCCGTGCTTGAGGCCCTCGACCGTGACCTTGTCGTCGTGCGGCACGGGGTTATCCGCCTCATCGACGAAAGCTTCGCGCTCCTTGTCGAAATCGATCCCGTGCGCTTTGAAGGCCTCGTGCAGGTCGCGCACCGTCGCCGGGATCGTGATCTCGGCCTCGGTGACGCCGGGCTTTCCCTCGACCTGGATGAAGATGATCGTCTTGCTCATCGCATATTCCCTTTGGTGTGCGGCCCTTGATTGAGCCCCTAAGGAGAAAGCGACGGCAGGCAGAATTTTCAGGAAGTGGTCTAGGAGACGCCTTGGACGAAATCGCAGATGAAGTAGCACTGGCAATTCGGGCAGCGCCGCGCATCCTCCGGGGCGGGCGCGAATGCGCCGCGCTCGATGTCGGCGATGGCGCCGGTGTATTCCTCCAGCAATTTGTCATCTTTGTTAGGTGGAATCGGCACCGCTTCCCGGGTCGCGAGGTAATAGGCCTCGATCACGACACGCCGGCCCCGATAGCGCTCCGCAGCGCCGCGGCGGAGCAGCGCATAAATGCGGTTGGCGGGATCCGATTTGGTCTTGCGCCCGGTACGGATGCGCTGCACGTGCAGCGTCCCGTCTGCAGTGATGACGACGCGGTCGGGCGTCACCGCGATTTGCTTACCGCCGACATCGACGATCCATTCTCCCTGGTCATAGCTTCCCGTCTCCGCCGCGATCACGTCCACCATCGACGTGATCATGGTCTCGGCGGAGGCCCGGTAATACGCCTCGAAACCGTGCCCCTTCGGCCCGCGCACCGCCCACTCTTGCCCGAGCTGCGCGAGCGCGGCGGGAAGGCCGGATGGCGTGCCGGCGGCGCGCTGCGTCTCAAGCCAGCCGATGGTGCGGAACACGCAGCGATGGAAGCGGACATAGGGTGAGTCGTCGCGAATGGCGCGCAACCCGTCCAAGGTCTCGAACTGATAACGCTGCGGACACTGGATATAGAGAGAAAGCTCGCGTTCCTGATAAAGCGCGCGCAGGCCGGGCGGCGCGAGGACCCGCGCCGGACGCGCCGGAAGTGGAGAGCCATTGCGCCGCGCGGCCGGTGCCAGCGCGTTGATGGGGGCCAAGAATTTGGAAGCGCTCGCGGATTGGCTCGCGCTATAGCGTTCGGCGCGGCTCAAGAACAAAAAGTCCCGCGCGCGCGAGAGGGCCACGAAGAACAGGCATTCTTCTTCCGCTTCATGATCGGCGGGGCGGATGGCGAGGTGCGGCAGGCCGGGTGGCGGCGGGCAGCGTACGCCCTGCCGGTTCGCCGGCATGTACCGGGTCGCTAGCGCCGGCAGGTGGACCGCTTTGAACTCAAGCCCCTTGCTGCCGTGAACGGTAAGGACTCGCACTCCGTTGAGGTCGGACGCTTCTGAGGCCACGGCCCGGTACATGCGATCGTCATTCAAGGCCTCGATGCGGCGCACGCGCGCCAGCATGTGCTTGCGGGTAGAATCGCCGTCGGCCGCCATTTCACCGCAGACCTTAAGGAGCTGATAAATGGCGACGAGCTGCTGCTGCGCCTTGGAGTCGTTGGCCGCCAGGCGCGGTTTAAGATAGTCGCTGCGCTCGAAAAGCCATGTCGTCAGAAGCGTCCAGGGCGAAGTGGCCGCTCCGAAGCCGTCGAGGTGGTTGGCAAGATGTGCTAGGCCCGCGCTGCCCTGAGGCGTCAGGCCCGAAATCTCTGGGATCCGGCGTAGCGCGTCTAGGATGCGCAGATTGTTGGCCTCGGCCCATTTGATGACGGCAAGCGCGTCGGACTTGGACGCGCCGTATTCCGGCAACTGCGCGACGCGGACAAGACCGATTCCACCGGGCTCGGCGTCGATCGAGATCAGAGCGAGCAGATCGCGGATTTCCTCGCGTTCGAACAGATCGCCAAGATAAAGGAGAGGCACGCCAAGCTGTTCGAGCGCGCCGGTGATGCGCGCGAGAGTGAGATGACTGCGCGCCAAGATGACCTGTTCGCTATAGGGAATGCCGTTGGCGCGCGCTTGCTCGATGTGGTCGCGGATCGCAGCCGCCTCCGCCGCGACTGAAGGCGCCACGATCTGGCGGATTGCGCCGACGCTTCCACGCTGAGCGGTCCAGCGCCCGCCGGGGGAGGCCTGCATGCTGGCGGCGAAGGTTTGAAACGCCTGCACCACCGGCGAGCCGGAGCGGTAGTTGATGCCAAGCGAACGCCGGGCCCCGGAAAATTCGGTTACGAAACGCTGCACGTTGCTGGGCGCCGCGCCGCGGAAGCGGTAAATGGACTGCCGCTCATCGGCTACGACCCACACATCTGCTTGTGGCGCTGCGAGCGCCCGCAAGAGCCGCGCGCTCGCCAGATTCACATCCTGATATTCATCAACGAGGATGTGCTCGAACCGTGCCTGGTACTCGGCGCGCAAGTCGGGGTTCTGCTCGAGCGCCTGCGCCGCGAGCAGAACAAGATCCCCAAAATCGACCGCATCGCCTTTCGCCAATTCATCCTGATAGATCTCGTAGATGTCGGCGACTTCCAGTGCCTTGCCGGCTGCTTCGCGCTCGTCCTCGCTCGTCGCCGCGCTGCGCGCGGCCTCGGCGGCGGCGCGGTACGCCGCCGGGCTTATGAGTTCGTCCTTACAGCGCGAGATCGCGCGCAGGACGGGCACCAGCTCATAGGCGGGCTCGTAGAGGTTTTGAAAATGGCGCAGCGGCAAGCGGATAAGGTTGGCCTCAAGCAGCGCGAGCGAGCCCGCTTCATCCAAAATGCGCACGTTCATCGTGCGGCCGATGCGCTGATGATACTTGGTGATCAGCTCCAGCCCGAATGCGTGGAACGTGCCGACCCACATTTCGATCGCAGCATCCGCGTTGCTGACGGACAGCCGCTCGCGCATTTCCTCGGCGGCTTTATTGGAGAAGGTGAGGGCGAGGATCGAGGCGGGCGAGGCGCCGTTGTCCAGCAGGTGTTGGATGCGGTGGACAAGTGTTCTTGTTTTTCCTGTGCCCGGCCCGGCATCGACGAGCAGCGGCCCGCCGCTCCAGGTCGCAGCCTCAAGCTGGCCCGGATCGAGCGCGTAGCTCAGACTGGGGCCTGCCGGGGCGGGGGCTTCCAGTGCCGGCAGGAGCAGGCCGCGGATGGCCTGATTCAGGACAAGCCCCGGCGGCACGCCGATATCTTTGGCGATGTCCGCGGGCTTGCGACCATGCGCGAGCAATTCTTCGCGCAGCCAATCGGCCGGGCAGAGAAACTCGCCCGCGAAAATATCGGCTTGAACTTCTTTGCGCTCGCGCGGGGAATACCCCTCCACGCGGCCTGCGCCTGAATCGATCGGATCGCCGCCAAGGCCAGGCGCGATCGCGGTCACTTCGTTGCGGGGATCGCGGTGGAGTTTGTAGTGGCCGAGTTCATGCGCGGTCACGACGGCTTCGTTTTCCGGGCTCTGTCCGCTCGCGACGTTGATGATCTTCGACGGACGGTCGAGAAATCCATGAACGCCTTTGCTGACGACCGATCCCGGTGCGTAATGCGTGAGTTGAAGGTCTTCGTCCTCCAGCGCGGCTGCGAGCAGCGCCGGCGCCTTACGGACGTCCTTGGACTTCAGAAGGGCTTGGCGGTGACACTCGCGCGCCTTGAGCCGAATATCCCGCCAAGCGTCCATGCGTTAGTCCTCTCCAAGCCAGTAGTGTTTTTCAGCCTCCGACATGGAGCTGGCGTGAATGACTTCCGCATAGGACCGCGTATTGATGGTGGGCGCCTCATCCGCCTTGGCATGGCCCAATCTGCGGGGCCCTGACAAGAGGTCGGACACCACGCGCTCAAGCCAAGCGGCGCTCATGCCGAGCACGTCCGTCAGCGCATCCGTCAAGCGCCGGCCCAACGGCAAGCGCATGCGGCCGGCATTCAGCTCGGCCAGAACCATGCGATCGATGTTGATGCAGCGGGCAAGCCGCGGAATATCGAAGCCGGCCGCCGACACGGCCTGGGGCCATGTCTTTTCAGAGACGTTCTGGGTGGCAGCGGCTTCCTGACGTGCGCTGTGAAGCAGATTGAGGGCATGGCTGCGTCCGCGCGCAAGCATGCTCTCGTCGGGCTCGGCGCCAGCTTCGTCGGACTCCGAAGCCCACTGCGCGCGCAAGGCGGCATGCTCGCGGATATCGTCGGCATACTGCGGATACCGGCGCGTCCATTCGGACACCTGCTCGGCGGTCGGGTTGTCGCAAGTCTGGTGGAATGCGAACAACACGTCGTCCCGTTCGGGATTTCTGTCTTGTTCAATCATGGGCGGCTCCTATCTCAATCTTGAGGAGAGCTTTGGTCTCGGCGATCCACTCTCCCGCGGTTTTAGCGCTGATTCCGAGCTGCTCCGCGATCGACGTCGTGCCGATCCCGGGACCAAGGGGACATCCGTGCATATGCAGGCGGAACGCCTCGCGCTTTCTCGGATCAGGAATCCTGTTCAGCAATTGTTGGACCTCGGCCGCTTGTTCGCTGCCTTCCTCGGGCGGCTCGATGGTTACGACGATTTCCTCGCCGTCATCGGCGACGCCGGGCTGCGTCTTGAAGGGCTTGTTGCGGTAGGCGTATTTGCGCTCCGCGCGGATCGCGTCGGCAACGCGGAATTCGACGCATGTCCTAAAGGTCTTGCAGAGCGCTTGCCCGTCCTTCGAGTTCGGCGTGAGCACGGCCACGATCAACTGGTGGTGTGCACGCCAGATAATGTCCTCACCCTCATTGCGGTGGTTCTTGCCGACCAGTCGCTTGATGCGGCGCAACAGCTCATCCGAGATGTGGGTGCTCAGGGCGGCAAGGAGCCGTTGGTCGCCGTTCGGGCCGATGTGCTGTATCGTGGCCACGATGTCTTCCGGCCGCAGGCGGCGAAGGCCGTTGGCGGCGGCAACGCGCCTCCAGCCTTCCAAGTCGGATGGCGAGGGTGGTTCCTCAGACGTCTTGGCACCTGGCTTCATGTTTCAACCTCGCGATCCGAACAGGGGGCGGCCCTATTTAGGAAGCGACCGCACATCCAAAATTCCGGAAGCGGGGTCCGAACATTTCTTTCAAATGTGGATTTGTAGCTTGGTAAGTCATTGAAGATGAATAAAAAAACCAAGATCGACAACATAAATTACGGGAAATAACCTGGCTTCAGGCGGCCTCCGACTGCGGCGTCGGCGGGCCCGCGGCCGCCGGCAGCGTAACGCCGGCAATCAGGACACCCAAGGCTTTTCGTGCAACCTCCAGCAGATGTTCGTGGTGCGTGAAGAATAGAACTTGCGTCTTCTTCGCCAGCTCACCCAGCACGCGGAAGCCGGCTGCCGCGCGCTTGTCGTCGAAGTTGATGAACAGATCGTCCGCGATGAACGGCATGGGCTCGGCGTGGTCGAGATAGTCTTCGACCGCGGCGATGCGCAGCGCGAGATAGAGCTGGTCCGCGGTGCCGGAACTCATTCCGGCGACGGCTACTCGGCGGCCGTCGTCGCGGATGCCGGCGAGCTGCACATTGTCGTAGTCGTCGAATTCGAGCTGAAGGGTTTTGAACGATCCGCAGGTGAGCATGGCAAACAGCTCGCCCGCGCGCTTGAGCAATGGCGCTTGCTTTTCGCGCCGGTAGCGGTCGATCGCCCATTGCAACAACACGATGGCTGAGCGCAGCCGGACGTATTGTTCGGCAATCTCTGACATTTCGGCAAGCGCCGCTTGGCGATCCGCCGCGTCCCTCGCCGCCTTGTCGTCTCCGCCGATGGCCTCGAAAGCCTGGCGTGCGGCGTTGCGGGTTTCGCGCGCCTCCATCAGGCGGTTACGCAATTCCTGCACTTCGTCGTTGATCGTCTGCTCTTTCGCGGCGGTGGCGTCGAGATCGATGCCCGCGCACTCGGCGGTCAAGTCCGCGACCGAGAGGCCGTCTCCATCCTGAGTAAGCGCTTTGGTGAGGCGATCCAATTCCGCCGTCAGCGAACGCATCTCATCCGAGCGCCGGATCGCGATGCGAAGGTCGTCGATGGCTGAGACCGAAGCCGTCCGCTGCAAACGCGCGATAATGTCGCGGGCTTCGGCGCTCGATGCGCGGCATTCCTCAATCTTCTTCTGCACGCCGCCGATATCTGCCTCCTTGGCGATCTTGAGATCGCGAACGCGCGCGGCCTCGGCCGCGAGCCGATCGA
Organism: Bradyrhizobium jicamae; assembly: GCF_018130695.1. Taxonomy (GTDB): domain Bacteria; phylum Pseudomonadota; class Alphaproteobacteria; order Rhizobiales; family Xanthobacteraceae; genus Bradyrhizobium; species Bradyrhizobium jicamae_B. Next base: position 235,098 of record NZ_JAFCJX010000004.1, read on the forward strand.
GCTCCAAGACGGCTTCCTCGGCATCGATGCCGTGCAGGTGCGGCGCAATGGCTTGCGCCAAGGCGGCTACGTCGGCCTCGAATGCCGTCGTATCCCTTTCGATCTTTTCAATCCGCTCATGTCTCAGGTCATTGATGCGGACCGCCGCCTCGCGCATATCGTCGATTGCATTGATTTGGGCTTCCGCGGTCTCGGCCGCGGCCGTCAGGGGGAATTGCAGCGCCTTGAGAGCTGACGTCCAATCGGTCGTCCATGCTTTCCATTCGCCGTCTGCTTTTTCCAGATCCTTGCGCCTGCGCGTCAAGGCGCCTGCCGCCTTGTGATGCGCGGCATCAAGATCGCGCCGGGCTTTGGCGGCCGTCTCATGCGTGCGTTCTACCGTCGCGGCCGCCTCCACGACCAGAAGAAGCGGCTGGCCGGCCAGCGCAGCCGTAGAGGTGCCGAGTGCATCAAGTTCGGCCAGGACGAATCGCTTGGCCTCGGCCTCACGCTGCTGGTAATCGCCGGTATGCCGCTCGGCCGCACCGCGCTCCCCGATGAGCTCCAGGATTTCGGAGCGCGCGCGCAGCCACTCGATCATCACGTCGGGGGTCTCGAGCGCGACGAAGACTCCAGCCCAAAGTTTGGCCCAGGCAACACCGAGCGCCGTGCGCTCTTCCTCCAGCGCCGTCTCCTCCAGGCCCAAGGACTCCAACAAATCATCCTGCTCGCTGATCTGCCGCCCAATCACCGCGAGTTGCGCGGCCGCGCCAGCATGCTCGAAGCGCCGATCCGCAGCCACATCCGCAACCCGGATCGCGGTCTCGAAGTTTTCCGCGAGCGCACCCGACGGCGAAAAGTCCGCGACCTCATCTTCCGGAACCACGGCGCCCTCAAGATGGCGCCGCCGGATAATCGACCAGCCCGCATCACGCCGACTGCGCAAGCGTTCAAGTTGATCGGCCGCGACGACCTGTTCGTCGGTGATAAGGCGCTCATGGGCTTTGCGATGCCGGGCGCGCTCTTGCTGCGCATGGCGGATGCGTTCGCGGCAGGTCTGCTGCCGTTGTTCGAGGCCGCGGCAAGCGTCGCGGTGGGCCTCAACGGCAGCCAGCGGCGGAACGGGCATCGACTCAAGATCGGCAGTCTCCGCCACGGCCGGGCGCAAGGTTGTCAGCGCGCGTTCAATCGCGGCCCGCGCCTCCTGCTCGTCGCGCTTGGAATTGGCGATCTGGCCGGTCAGGTCGCCGAGTTCGCGGATGGCTTTGACGGCCGTTGCGAGCTTGGAAACATCTGTCAGCGCGCCGAACGCCTCAATATCGGCCCCGATCTCGGCGAGTTCCTCTTGCGCTTCGGCGACGGCCGCTTTTGCATTCTGAACCGCGCCGAACAGCGCGCCTCGTCGATTGAGCAAGCCGCGAAGCGCGGCCGCCTTCGCCTTAGCGGGAATCCGCGCGATCACCTGCTCGACGTTACCGTTCCATTCGAGCTCGGCGGCCAGTCGAAGGAGCGCGGCCTCGGCCGCCGCCAGTTCGGCGCGTCGCTTGGGAAGATCGGCTTTGCCAGCCCGGACCTGGATCCGGCGATCACGAAGTTGCGCGATGTCTTCGGCGCGCGCGAGCAAGCTGTCATCAAAGTTGAGCGCTGCCCGTTCACCCTCAAGGGCCGCGATCTGCTCGCTCAACGCGGCGATGCGCGCAGTGGCCGCGGCTTCATCAGCCGCCGCCCTCTCCAGAACATTGGCGGCATCGGCATCGAACGCGATCACGGTCCCGAGCGTCTCAATGGTGCGTTGCGTCTCCGTGCGCTTTCGCACGTCGCGGCAAACGCGGCGGATGCGGTTGAGCCTGCGCAGCTCCGCCGATTGGATCTCGATTTCCTGCTCGATGGCGGTGTGAGCATCGTTCGATGTCTCGAAGGCGCTCTTGAGCAGCTGCCACTTGCTCGTGGTCACGACATTCTCGCGCAAGCCGGCTTCGGCGGCCTTCAGGCGTTCTTCTGCCTGGAAATACTTTCGGTGCGCCGCGCGGCGAGAGGCCCAAAGCGCATCGGCTTCAGCCTCCATGGCCTTAAGCGTCTCACGCAGGCCCGTGATGCCAGCGCTTGCCGAGAACAGCATTTGCCCGACATCATCTTGGGCCTGCAAGATGTCCTTGCCGCCCTGCTGCAGGCGTGGGTGATCGAGGCTGAACATCCGCGTGTAGAAGCGACGATCCGCGCCCGCGAGAAATGGGGCGAGTATCGCCTCGCCCGACGGGACGGGCATGTCGTCATCGCCCAGCAGTGTGTCCTTGTTGCCTTTGCGGCGGCGCACTTTGAGTGTCTCGGCTCCCTTCTCCAGGAGCGCTCCCACCCGCATGGCGTTGTATTCGTGCAGGAAGTTGCGCGGTGAATTGGCCGGGATGCCGAAGAGCAAATCTTCGACACCGCCCATGGTCGTGGACTTGCCGGCTTCATTCTCGCCCAGCAGCATCTGGAAGTCCGGCTTCCCAGCGGGAAGGTCGATGGTGGCGTTCGTGAAATGCCCGTACTTGAGAAGATCAAGCTGTCTGATGCGCATCGGATTACACCTTCTCTGCTGCCAGGCGTGCGTTGAGATACGCGCCGGCATGCGTGATGACGCCCGCGATGTCGGCATCGATGGCGGCCTTCAATGCCGCGTCGCTCGACTCTGCTCGGATATCGTGGGGCAACTTGCGGACGAGATCGCCAAGCTCCGACGCGAGCCGCGCCTGAAGCTCGGCATCGCCCCTAGCGCCCTGGATCATCCGCTGCAAATCGCCCAGAGCGTCCTTGCGGGAGGCTGAGGCGTCAGGGCTTGCGGTCGCGATAACGAGGCGCTCGATCCAGGCCGTCTCTTCGCCCAAGCCCAATGCGGCGGCCCGCGCCTCCGCAAGGAGACGATCCGCCGATGCGAGCAACTCGCCGTGCAGCGTTGTCTGCCCGGTCAACTCAATCCTGCAGGCCAGAAGGCGGCCTTGCGCGTCGCGCGCAACGGCGTCCTCGATCGCCGCGCGCACGCAATCGATGGCGTCGGCCGATGCGTTGCAAGAGCCCACCGGAACCGGCAAATGAATCCAGCGCACGCAATCCACGTGAAGCGGCGAGATCGCCTCGACCTGGCCATCCTCGATTGCAACAAGCGATGCGCCTTTCGGGCCGTTTTCCCGGATGTGCCGGCCTTGAAGATTGCCGCAGAAGACGACATGCGGCCGCTCGTTTAGAACGGCGGCCTGATGTACATGCGCGAGCGCCCAATAGTCGTAGCCCTTGTTGATCAGATCTTCGATGGCGCAGGGCGCATAGTTTGCGTGCCCCTGCATCCCGCCCAAGCCGGTGTGCAGAACGCCAATATTGAAACAGCCGGGGATCGGCGCAGGATAAGCCGTGACCAAATTGTCCGTCACGTCCCGCTGCCGGAAGCTTTGCCCGTGAAGGGCGACGCCGAGCTGCTGCAGCCGGAACGTCTCGGGCTTGCGGGCCGAAAACACGCTCACATTGGCCGGCAAGCTCAGACGGCGCGTGATCTGGCTTTCCGCGTCGTGATTGCCATAGAGCAGGAAGACCGGAATGCCGGCCTGGGCCAATCGGCCCATCTGCTTTACGAAGAAAAGGCCGGTCTGATAGTCGCGCCAATCGCCGTCATACAGGTCACCGGCGATAACGATGAAATTGACCCGCTCCTCGATTGCCTGGCTGACGAGATTGTCGAGCGCAAAACGCGTTGCTGTGCGGATCCGTTCGGCCGCCGCGCCTTGCTGTCCGGAAAGTCCCTTCAATGGGCTGTCGAGATGGATGTCGCCAGTGTGGATGAAGCGAAACGACTGCAAAACGAGTCCCCCAATCTAAGCGCGTGGTCACTGGCGGCGGCCGCTCTGCGGCGCGTCCCTAGTGACCTGAGCGAAAGCACCCAGCGTTTTTCGGAAGCGCGTGCCGAAATTTTTTTAATCGATACTGAACATAAAGAGAACGGACTAGCCGAGTAGTCACCCTTATCCCCAATATCTGGTAGTTCAGCCCATAATCTGTGGGATTTTCCGGCCGAGAAAGCTCCCGTCGTGTTTTAACAAGTGATGAATTGTCGCCATTGCGTTCAAATTTAGCAAGTGCTAATTTTCCGTCCTGGCGCGCAGGAGAGGGACATGGCACTTCCTTTTGATTATCGGGAACGAATCCGAGGTCTCCGCCGAACCCTGCGGCTCAAGCAGCCTGAGTTCGCTGCTTTAGTCGGGGTATCCCCCATCACCGTCAGCCGCTGGGAAAACGGCCAAAACGATCCCACAGATCTGGCGTGGACTCGGATCGAAAGTCTCGCGAGCCGGGCTGCCGTGCCCGCGGGAACGCTTGGTGAAAATTCATTGAACAGCCCCCAAATCGACTTTGGAGCTGATCCTGAGGCCGTTGCCGCGGTTGCTGAGTCTGTTCGTTTGCTTAGTGGACATCTTGCCAGCCCGACTTTCGCTACCGAAATCTCGCTAATCGATCCGCTGCCCCATCAAAGGGTCGCCGTTTACGACCGAATTTTGAAGTCTTGGCCTATCCGTTTCCTGCTGGCCGACGACGCGGGCGCAGGTAAGACCATCATGACTGGACTTACCATCCGCGAGCTTCTCTCGCGTAGGCTGATCCAGCGGGTGCTTATTGTTCCTCCAGCCGGACTGGTGGGAAACTGGCAGCGCGAACTGCGTGTTCTCTTTCGCATTCAAGCGCGCATCATCCGGGGTAACGAGGCGGCAAAGGGCAATCCCTTCTTAGAGTCCGATGCGAATTTTGCGATTGTCAGCCTCGACACGCTTCGATCGAAGGGCACCTTTGCGCGCCTTCGCGAAGCAGGTTTAGCCGGCCACGGTTACGACATTGTCGTCTTCGACGAAGCTCACAAGCTCTCAGCCGATCGTGATCCGATCGATATGACCGTTCGCAAGACAGCGCGCTACAGGCTGGCAGAATCCCTCGCCGGTATTGTTTCGGATGATCCCGAGTTCGACTTGGGTTGGGCGCCTCAATCTATGCTGCTGCTGACCGCTACGCCGCACATGGGTAAGCCATATCCGTACTTTGCACTATGGCGTCTACTCGAACCGGATGCACTAAGCACGCCTGAGGCGTTGGCTGATTTTCCGAGGGAGCGTCGGGTACGCCATTTCATTCGACGTACCAAAGAAGAGATGGTGAAGCTCGATGGAACGCCGCTGTATCCGCAACGCCTTTGCGACACTCTTGGTTTCGATTTAACCCAAGGGTCGGGCAGCGAACAAGAACTGTACGACGAGACGAGCAAGTATATTCGCGATATTTACAACAAAGCATCCACGCTGAATCGATCGGCCGCTAGGCTTGCGATGGCGGTTTTCCAGCGCCGTCTTGCGTCCTCGACATTCGCACTGAAAAGATCGTTCGAACGGCGCGCGGAAAAGCTTTCTGCAGCTATCAAAGCGATCGAGGAAAATGGCCTTGAAGCAGTAAGGAAGGCGCAACGAGACCTTCAAAAGAAGGCCGAGAATAACGAACTCGATCTCTTTGCCAATGCCACGGCAGATGACGATGCCGGAGATGGTGGCGAGGCAGTTGAAGTTGGAGAATCTGAGACGCTTGGCGCGCTGGTCACCGAGAACCTTGCAGACCTGATCCATGAGCGGGATCGCGTCCTCAGTCTGCGGCAGATGGCACAGGGCCTGCTGGACGCTGGACGAGAGTCCAAATTCGCGAAGCTGCTTGAGACCATGAAAGACCCGCGTTTTACGAACGAAAAAATGCTCGTTTTTACCGAGCACCGCGACACTGCGAATTACCTTACCGAACAACTAGAGCGTCTCGGCTTCGCCGGGCAAGTGGCTCAGCTGCACGGAGCTATGGACTACGTAGAACGAGATAGACAGGTCGAATTTTTCCGAAAACCCATCGACAGTGGCGGTGCTAAGTATCTCATCGGCACGGACGCAGCGGGCGAGGGCGTGAATCTTCAGTTCTGTTGGCTGATGATAAATTATGACGTTCCGTGGAATCCTGCCCGACTTGAGCAGCGCATGGGGCGCATCCATCGTTACGGTCAGAAGAAAGACGCTGTTTACATCGCCAACCTTGTGGCGTGGAAAACTCGCGAAGGCAAGGTCATGAAGACCCTACTCGACAAGTTGGAGACAATTCGTAAGGAACTCGGTTCGGACAAGGTGTTCGACGTCATCGGACGGCTCTTCGAGAACGTCTCGCTGAAATCCTATTTTGACGCGGCCATTCGAGGCGAAGCTGTCGCCGACGGAATCGAGGGCGTGCTGACGATAGAACAGCTACGCGCACTCGAAGCTAAGGAGCGCACGCTGTATGGCAACGGCGGTGACGTGAAGGCCCAATTGCCTTCCATGCGCGAGGATTTAGAGCGCGAACGTTATCTCCGCTTAATGCCGGGCTATGTGCAACGGCTGGTCGAAAGGTCGGCGCCTTTGCTTGGGCTCGGAATCGATGGAGATGTGTCATCCGGCTTTCGCTTTAAGGTGCGGCAGCACGGCGCTATGGACGCTATTGCGCCTGAGATCGAAACATATCCCTACGAAGCACGTCAGAAGCTAATGGTCCATCGTCCAGGTTTTGGCGAGGAAGCGATCTGGCTACACCCGGGCGAGCCTGTCTTCGACGCGATCTCCGGTGAACTGCAAGAGCGCTTCGGTTCCGATGCGCTTCGTGGCGCCGCATTTGTAGACCCGCACGCTAAGGAAGCGTCGTTGTTCCATCTCGCGACATGCACCGTTCTCCACCGAAGTCCCACTGGGGAGGATGTGCTGGAACACCGTCTGGTTGGTCTTCGCCAGGATTCGGACGGATCGATCCGAGAGTGCCCCGTCGAGTGGTTGCTGCTTCTTCGGGGCGTGAAGGACGTCAAGCCGGGAGCGTATCCTGTCGGCCGTGAGTGCCTTAGGCTGTTGCGCGAGGCCGGCGAGTGGCTGTCCGACGTGTTCGGTGCGGGTTTGGTTGCTTCGCATCGATCGATTGTTGAGAACGATCTTCCGCAACGCCTCGATCTCGTGAAGGCAGGTTTCAACCGTCAGGAAGCGGAGTTGACACGCGCGCGCAATCGTCTCCGTCAAGCTGCTCAGGAGGGTAAAAAGCAAGCGTCGATTCAGTTGGAACTTGTCAAAAACCGGCACTCAGCGCTTTCCAGAGTCCGAGAGAGCCGGCTTGCAGCGATCAAGGCCGAGCCGGATCAGATCGTGCTCGGGCCCGTACGCTTCGTCGCGCACGCCTTGATCGTGCCATCGGTCGACGCCGAAGACGAAAAGCGATTTGACGCCCAGGTCGAGGCCGTCGCTGTGAAGCTATCGATTTCGCATGAAGAAAATGCTCGGGGGATGGTCCGCGATGTCTCAACAGCGGCGCGCGCTCGGGCCGCTGGTCTATCGGACTTTCCTGGCTTCGATCTCCTGTCTGAACGCCCAAGCTCTGCACCTCGATGTATTGAGGTGAAGGGTAGGGCAGATCGCGGCGAAGTCTTCATGACGCAGAACGAATGGGCCAAGGCCGCAAATCTCGGCGAACGCTATTGGCTTTACGTTGTTCTCGACTGTGCCTCACCTAAACCAAGTCTATTTCGGGTGCAGGATCCCTTCACTCGACTTCTTGGTGCAGCTAAGAGCGGAATGACGTTTACTGCCGGGGACATTCGCGCCCTCGCGGAACAGGATTGAGACGAGCCAATGTCAGACAAACGATTGATCGAAACCGCGTTCCCGCTGGCGGAGGCATCGGCCGCTTCTCTGCATGAGAAGAACATGCGGCATGGCCACATTTCCACGCTGCATCTGTGGCCGGCTAGACGGCCGTTGGCGGCATCGCGCGCGGCAATCGCGGCATCGCTCCTTCCCGATCCAGTTGATGACGAGGCACGAAATCAACTGGTCCGTCGGCTAGGCGGCCGGCTTAAGCTGAAGAAGCAAACGAAGACTGAAGCCGGCGGCAAGGTTGAGGCCGCGAAGGTCGAAGCGGATGGTGGAATATTATGGTGGGGGCAGGAATCTTCGCCTGATGTAGCTTGGTTTCGCGAAAGGATTTCCGCAGCAAGCGGCGGACGGCGTCCCCGTGTTCTTGACCCTTTCGCTGGAGGCGGCGCCATCCCATTAGAGGCAATGAGGCTCGGTTGTGACGTCGTGGCTAACGACCTCAATCCTGTCGCGTGGCTTATCCTAAAGTGCACTCTTGATTATCCACAGCGGTTGGCGGGTCAGAAGCTTCCGTTGCCGAAACACGCCATGCGAGACACGGACTTCGCTACAAACTTCTTGAAGGCTCTGGATCTTAAGGGCACCAGACTTGAACAAGCAGTGGAAGCGATGTCCGCAGCTGGACGTGGCGAAACGATACAGCATGGTCTGCTAGACGATCATCCTTGGGAAGAGGCACCCCTAGGGTGGCATATCCGCGCTTGGGGCGGATGGGTTTTAACGGAAGCTCGGCGGCAACTCGCTGCACGCTATCCTACGTTCGCAGAGTGGCAAGCGTTGGATAGTGAGACGGCCGTTGAACCGAAATTACTCAAGCGTCTGCCACCAGATGCTAAAAATTCAGTTGCGATAGACGAACTTAATAGGGACCTCACTGGCTCAGAGCTACGTGATGCTCGCACTCCACGATGGGTTTCGAAACCGACCGTAGCATACCTTTGGGCTCGCACTCTTTGCTGTCCCGCTTGCCGCGCAGTTTTCCCGCTCCTCAAAACGAGGTGGCTCTGCCAAAAGCGGAATAAGCGAGCGCTATTGAAAATGGAGCCAAATGGAGAACGAGACGGAGTAAACCTCAGTGTCTATCCCGAAGTTCCTCTGCCATCTGGCACCGCTAACCAGCGGAATGAGATAGATCGGATCGCGGGTCAAGGGACGTTATCGCGGGCTGGCGCAACGTGTCCGTGCTGCAATCACATCACAGCACTAGAAAATCTGAAGTACGAATCGGTAGGGGGGCGACTAGGAACGAAGATGACCGCCGTGATCGTCGAAGGGCATCACGGCAAAGAGTACCGGAGTCCTCAACCTGAGGAAGAACAGGCCGCAGCCTCGGCGGTCGCGGACCTGCCCGAAGTATTCGAGACCGTTCCATTCGGTATGCCAACAGAGCTTATACCCCTGGGTGGCAGTCGAGGTGGCGGCGGTACTCGGTTCTCAACGCCGCCATATGGACTGACGCGTTGGGAGCATCTCTTTCTGCCGCGCCAACTAGTTTCTTTGGGTACCTTTGTTAGCATCATACGACGCGCCCCCACTGTGCTCCGCGACCACGGGTATCCACCTGCTTGGATTGAGATCCTGACGGCATATCTCGCCCTTGCAATTGACCGATTGGCTGATTACGGAAGCGTGATTTGCAGCTGGAATAACAAACGAGAAACGCTTCGCGGAACGTTTGCACGCTATGCGATTCCGATTGTGTGGGACTTTACCGAAACTAGCCCGCTATCCAGTAGTACCGGGAACTATCTCGGTGGTATCGATTGGATCTCGAAAGTCGTTCTCCGTAACTCCGAATCTCTTCAATGTGCATCGCCGCCTAAAGTTCTGTGCAGTAGCGCGACTCAAGTAGATGGCGAATTCGACGCGATTATTACCGACCCGCCTTACTACGATGCGATTCCTTATTCCGACCTGATGGATTTCTTCTACGTCTGGCTGCGGCGATCGTTGGTCGGCCTATCTCCCGAAATCGATGCGGCATTCAGAGCGCCAACAGGCCCAAAGTGGAATCACGCAGAAGGCGATGGTGAGCTGATTGATGAGGCGAGCCGCTTCGGCGGTAGTAAGGAAGCTTCGAAACGAAATTTCGAAGACGGGATGGCCGCTGTATTTCGGAAATGCAGCTCGTGCTTACGTCCAGATGGCATATTCGTTATTGTCTTTGCCAATAAGAATCCTGATGCATGGGAAACCCTTGTCAACGCGGTTATTCGGGCAGGGTTTGTTGTTGAAGGAAGTCTGCCTATTCAAACGGAACGATCTAGTCGTCCGAACGCGCTATCTGCGGCCGCGCTATCTTCTTCCGTTTGGCTCGTATGTCGCAAACGTCCAGCTATTGCGCGTCCGGGTTTCGCTGGTCCTGTGTTATCGCAAATGCGAGAAAAGATCCGTACACAGATGCATCGATTCTGGGACGCTGGAATCCGTGGCCCTGATTTTCTTTGGGCTGCCACGGGGCCGGCACTCGAAGCGTTCAGCCGTCATCCAGTAGTCTACCGCGAAACGTCTAACTCTGGCCAACGCGAGCAAATGCCAGTTTCTGAGTTTCTTCGCGAGGTGCGTCGCCTTGTGGTAGAATTTGCTGTTGGTCGCGTACTTAAGCCTGCTACAGGATCTGATGAGGACGTGCAGCGTGTCGGCATGGACGACATCACAACTTACTACGTTTTGCACCGCGACAGCTTCGGTATGACTGAAGCTCCGATCGGCGCTTGTATTCTTTATGCGTTGTCCTGCGGGCTTTCGGACGCAGATCTTGCTGACCGTTTCGATATACTCTCGCGCGCTGGCGGCAAGGGCACAACCGAATCTACTGATGCGGACGCGGAGCAGGACGAGGATTCAGAGGACGAAGAAGCGGCGGATGCTGAGAGCGGCGGCACTGGGAGCAAAGTGCGGCTTCGGCGTTGGGATCAGCGCAAACGTAAGTCTCTGGGTTTGGAGGGAGTCGGTGGCCTTCCGGTGCCCATGATAGATCGCGTGCACCGACTCATGCAATTGTGGAAAGTCGGGGACCTATCGAAGGTAAATGGATATCTCGACCAAAACGGATTAGCGCGCGACACAATTTTCGCCCAACTCGTGCAGGCCTTGATCGAACTCGCTCGCCGCGATGACAAGGGTGATGAAGCGCCAATTCTGGAGTCTATTAGCAATCATCTGAGGTCGCGTGCTGGCATTTCCATGCTTGCACAAGCGCCCCTTATTTTTTGACAACCCAGGAGAATGATCATGTCGGCGAATACCGTTAAATCCTGGGCACAAATTGTTAAGGTCCGCGAAGATGTGCGAACTGGACAACTTTCCTTGCAAGAATTTGCCGCGGATCTGTTTGACGTTGTTAATCGCACGGGTAAACGTCCGCTCTATGAAGATCCAACTAAATTCTTCTCGCTTAGCTACGCCACGGGCGCACAACGTGACATCGCGGCTGCCACGGCTGAACGCCTTCGCGGGAAGAGCGATAAGGCGATACGTCAGTTGGAGTTGACCTACGGCGGTGGCAAGACGCATACGCTAGTCACGTTAACCCATCTCTTTCGAGAGTCCGCGGCTCTTCCGGAATTACCTGCCGTGAAGGAGTTTGTGAGCGCGATGGGTGGGGAGTTGCCTAAAGCACGGGTGGCGGCCGTGTGCTTCGACAAACTCGACCCGGAGCTTGGCGTGCCTGTGCGGAGTCCGTCGGGTGAGCAGCGCACCCTGAAGCATCCGTGGAGCATTATCGCCTTTCAGGTCGCCGGCGCTGATGGCCTGCGGGTCCTACGCGCCGATGGAAAGGACGAAGAACGGGACACTCCTCCGCGTGACTTGGCATTGGAAAAGCTACTTGAGATGCCTGGCAAGGAAGGCCTCGCTACACTTATTCTATTCGATGAAGTGCTCATGTATGCGGGCGAGATGGCGAAGGATCCAATCCGGGGTGAGCAGTTTCGTGAGCAGTTCTTGAATTTTCTCCAGTCGTTGACCCAGGCTGTAGCAAAGGTGAGCACTGCTTCGATGATCGTTTCGCTCCTTGCGTCAGACCCTAAGCGCGATGATCCGTTTGGACGTCAGCTTCTTTCCGATATGTCGAACATTATGGGACGCAAGGAGGATGAGCCGTTTCAACCGGTCGGAAAAGATGACGTCGCTGAGATACTTCGACGCCGTCTCCTTGACCCAGACACAATAAAAGACCAAGAGGCATTTCGCCCGAACGTTGTTGCCGTAGTAAAGGCTTTGTCTGCAACCGATCCGGAATTTGCCAAAACAGCAAAACAACGGGACGACAGAGAGAAGCAGTACCTCGCGAGTTTTCCATTTGATCCGGCGATGATGGAGATCTTCTACACAAAGTGGACAAGTGGCCTACCGTTGTTCCAGCGCACTCGAGGTGTGCTTCGTAGTTTTGCCGTCGCGTTGCGCGATGCTGAGACTTGGGACACCGCACCGATCGCGGGGGCATCCATTCTTTTGGCGCAGCCGGGAGAAGACAAGCTTTCACCGGCGCTCAGCGACCTAGCGGGGGTAGCACGGGTCGATCAGGTAGACGGCCCCCCGCAAGATTGGGTTGCGATTCTGCAGGGAGAATTACGATTTGCTCGGGAAGCTCAAGAACAGTTGCCGGCGCTCAAGGGGCGTGAGGTAGAGCAGGCTGTAGCCGGTACGTTCCTGCATTCGCAGCCTCAAGGCGCTAACCACGCGCGCATCACAGATCTTTATTCACTTGTGGGCATATCGAAACCAGACAAAATTGCGCTAGAGAAAGGTCTGCAGAGTTGGGCCACTCGTTCTTGGTTCTTGGATGAAATGCATCTCGACAGCGCCGATAAGCGCGCAGACGGATCTCGGGGCGTTCCAAAAACCTGGAGACTCGGCTTCCAACCCAATCTCAAGCAGATGCATGATGACGCCCGAGTGAATCGAGTCGGCAAATCTGCTGTAGACGAGATGCTTCTTGATGAAATAAAGACTGCTAAGTGGCTGGATGCCGGAGCGTCAACGCTAGGCGCGCGCGTTCACAAGCTGCCGACTGGTCCGGATCAAGTGCCGAACGATGGTGAGTTTCGGTATGTTATTCTCGGTCCGAATTCACAGTCCGAATCCGGAAAACCGTCTGCATCAGCGGTGCGCTTCTGCGAAGAGGTAACTGGTCCTCACAATCCGCGTTCTGCCAAGAATGCCATAGTGATTGCCGCGCCGGATCGTGCGGGAATGGCCCAGGCTCAGGAAAGGGTGAAAGATTATCTAGCTTGGCTAGAGGTGAAAGCGCAGCTTTCGTCCCAGGCAGTTGATCCGGTTCGATCTTCAATGTTGGACAGTGCCGTCTCTGGGGCGAAGAAAGACATCGCCGACGCTATCAGGCAGGCATATTGCATCGTGGTTACAAGAGGCAGTGACGATTCAGTCCTTGCTTTCAAGGTAACAGTAGATCCGGCCAAGCCGCTGTTCACCACGATCAAGGAAGATTCGAAATCTCGCATTACTGACGTAGCTTTGGCGCCCGATGCACTACTACCCGGTTCGGGAAGTGGTTTCGATCTGTGGCGCGAAGATGAGGATAGGCGGAGAGTAAAAACCATCGTGGGTGCTTTTGCCGAACAGCCAAAGCTTCCAAAAATGCTTCGCCGTAAAGATTTGCTGGATACTGTGGCAAACGGTTGCGAGCAGGGCCTGTTTGTACTTTCGCTTCAACGACCCGACGGAAGCGCGCGCACCTGGTGGCGCACACAGATCGACGAGGAGGCGCTCAACGACGATGCATTGGAAGCCGTGCAGAACCCCGCGGCAATCCTTGATAGTTTGGATTCCAACCTACTGGCGCCATCGAAGCTGGAAGGCCTCGACTGGAAAAATGGAGTCAAGATCGCTGATCTTATTTCGTATTTTGATGGTTACGTGCTTACGATTGATCACCCGGAAGAAGGCTGGACCGAACAAAAGGCCATTCCGCGCTGCCCTGAGGGCAAAATTTTTGAGGCTGTTGGAATTGCGGTTAAGGCAGGTTCTGCTTGGTTGACGAGCGGAGCTGCTTCAATTTGGGGCGAACTACCACCGCCCGGCATTGTTTCAAAAACAGCTGTCCTTCGCACTCCCCCGCAGCCAATAGACGTTTCTTCACTTACCCCTGAGGCGTTGCCTGATGCATGGAGCGGGAGAAGGGCCACAGCGCATTCAATCGAGCAGGCAGTCGCTGCGCAGCGTGGCGTGACATCGATGCCTTGGAAGTTAGTCGAGGCGGCCATTACCGGTGCGCTGAATAGTGGCTTTCTGCGTGTAAGTCCGGGGGCGGCATCATGGCCATGTCAGTCTCATGAGGCAGCCGCTGTCGTATTTGGGTTGCCTGAGGTTACGCCCGCTGGCGGGCCAAATTCACCGGGGATGCAAGAGGCGGTTCCAAAATCGACTTACGGCCAAGCCGGATTTCGATCTGGGGTGCTGGATAGCAGCCAGCTGACAGAGCTGGTCGAAGCGATGGGAGACGTCTTGGCCGCGGCAGGCAATCTGACCCTCCGATTCAAAGTGACGGTGGAGTTCGCCGAAGATGAAACGCCAACTCCCGAGGTAGCCGCGAAGCTTGGGGCTGCTTTGAACAAGGCAACCGAAGCGTTCGGTTAACCTGACGCCGAACTTGCGCGCTTGGTAGCTGGTCGCCGCCATGACGCCGCGCTCCCGGGATCCGCCGACGGCGACCGGCTTGCCGCGAAGATCCGGATTGTCCCGCTGCTCGACGGACGCATAGAAGGCGTCCATGTCGACGTGGATGATCTTCCGCTGGCGGGGTGAGGGCTCTGCCTGGTCGTCGTCCTCGTCGGTCACGTTGTCTGCCCGGCCGGATCTTCCTTGACGCCGCGGGCGACGATCCGAAGACTGCCGTCGGGAAGCGGCCGCTGTAGCTTCAGGACCTCGTCCGGAGGAGCCGTCATCCAGGCCTCTACCTCATCCGGCGTCGTTAGGATCACGGGCATCGCCTTCGGATGGATGGCGGCGACCTCGGTGTTTGGCTCCGTCGTGAGGAAAGCGTAGAGGTCGTTGGTGGTCTCGCCTTCCTTGACCTTCCGGACGGACGTCCAGTTGGTCCAGATGCCGGCGAAGCAGGCGAGGGGACGGGTCTCGTCGAGCGCGAACCAGATATCTCCGCCCTCGGCCTTGTTGAACTCGCTGAACGAGTTAAACGGCACTATGCAGCGATGCTCGGGGCCGAGCCAACGGGCCCAGTGTTTGCTGTTCACATTGCGGATGTTAGTCGTGCCGCCGTCCGGCTCCATTCTGAGCAATTCCTTGAAATCCACTGCCTTGCCCTTTGCCTGCAGCTTCTCCGCTCGCTTCTTCGTGGCGTCCATCAGCGCTTTTGACGACGATGGCATTCCCCACCGCGCCGTAGCGAGCTCGCGGCCCTCGGCTCCGTTTCGTACGATCGGCGCCTGGTAGTCCGGAAAAACCCCTGGCATCGGCGCCAGATTTCCAACGTATCGGTTCACGACGCGGAACAGAGCACTAATGGCAGTTTGGTTGGTCGTGATTGAATAAAGATTGCACATCGGTCAGGATTCGGTCCGGGGGTGGCGCGGCTGCCACGTCAACTGTAGCAGAGTCGCGGATGGACGCCGGCCCGCCTTGGCGCATTTGCGGCAGCGCAGCCGACTGGCGAGATCGTGCACGAAGGTAGTCGGCGGGTGCTTCATCGCCGCGAGGTCCACGTCGCTTGGCGTCTTGCAGCGCGCGCACCTGATCTCCAGCCAGGGGAAGCCTCCGTTCACGGCCTGATCGATGGTCGGCGACGGATCGATCGGTTCGCCGTCACTCCACATCCGCTCGTTCCAGCTTTCGCAAAGCAGCCTGTCGGCTTGCTGGATCATTGCCTCGCCCTTGGCCCGCATCTCCGCAGACTGGGCAGCCAGGATGTTAGCCATTGCGCGCGCCTTGCCGAGCTCTTTTGCCAGAGCCTTGCGATCGCCGCCCGACAGGGGCGTGGGGTGATACTTCGGGGCCATCCGGGCATCCAGGCGCAAAGAGATCGGATCGGCAAATCCTGAGCGACTACGGCGTCTCGAACGCTGGCCAGCACCCGTCTTCTTCATGCCTGCCGGTGCGCTGCTGGCAGGTGTTGTCGAGCAACCGCTCCGCCACGTCCTTCCAAACCGCGTTGGCGCCATACAAGCGGACCGCATCGGCGGTCTGGATTTCCACGGTCCGCTCGCAGCGGCGGCAGGAGACGCGGAGTACGTGACGCTGAATTTCGGAAAGGCGTCGCTGCCGCATCTGGGCCCCGGTCGTGTCGGCCCGAGGGTCTTTGAGGACCGATTCCCAGTATTCGGCTGGAAGCGGCGCCTCTGGAGCCGCGGTGGAAGGGCTCGGCCTACGGGCGGCTTCAGCGGCCAGCTTTTCCATCTGCTTCGGGGTCGGCATGCGCCAGCTCGCGGGTCGGTCGGTCATGCCTGAATTAGAACATAACAAGAACGAATGTCGAGTCCGACCAGGGCCGCTGCTAAGAAAAATCCTCCTAAGGGACCCGTCGCGATGTCGGAACCAAGCCGGTTGGTTCGTCTTGAATCCGGCATCAGTAATGGAGTTCCCCGCGATGGCCCCCCGTGCCAACTGGAAAGGCTTCCTGCGTCTTTCCCTCGTCACCTGCCCGGTTGCGCTCTACCCGGCCACGTCGGAATCCGAAAAGGTCTCTTTCAACCAGTTGAACCGAAAGACCGGCCATCGGATCAAATACGCCAAGGTCGACGCCGACACCGGCGAGGAGGTCGACAACGAGGACATCGTCAAGGGCTACAAGATTGATACCGATACCTTCATCGAGGTGACCAAGGAGGAACTTGAGAACGTCGCGCTGGAATCGACGCGAACCATCGAGATCGACGAGTTCGTCGACCGCAGCGAGATCGATCCGCGATATCTCATTCGCCCCTACTACCTGCGTCCGGACGGCAAAGTCGGGCACGATGCCTTCGCCGTCATCCGCGAAACCATCCGCGAGATGAACAAGGTCGCAATCGGCCGCGTGGTGCTGACCAATCGCGAGCACATCATCGCGCTCGAGCCTCTCGATAAGGGACTGATGGGCACGCTACTGCGCTACCCCTACGAGGTCCGTTCCGCGGATGAGTATTTCGACGATATCCAGGATGTCAAAGTCACCAAGGACATGCTTGATCTCGCCAAGCACATCGTCAATCAGAAGGCGGGCCATTTCGAGCCGGACAAGTTCGAAGACCAGTACGAAACCGCCCTCATCGATCTCATCAACCAGAAGCGCGCCGGCAAGCCCATCACCGCGAAAGCGCGTCCTCGCGGTGAGAACGTCGTGGACCTGATGGACGCGCTGCGCAAGAGCATCGGACGAGACGCAACGAGCCCAACGGAGGCGCCGAAGAAGCCAACCAAGAAGGCGCGCAAGGCAGCGGCCGGGCAGAAGGAAATGCTGATGCCGATTGCCGGCAAGAAGCCAGCGAAGGAAGCCGCGGCAAAGAAGCCGGCGGCCAGACCGCAGCGGAAGTCGGCCTAGCGTGTCGTGAAGCATCCCGTGATGCCAGACGGCCGTTAGCTCGTTGTCCGCGGCGGGGAGCGATATGGCTGCGCCGAAAAAGACTTCCAGGAGATCGATGTTGAGTGCGGGCATTCTCGCATACCGCAAGGGCGCTCGCGGGCTCGAGGTTCTGCTCGTTCATCCCGGCGGTCCGTTCTGGCGCGAGAAGGATAATGGCGCTTGGTCCATTCCGAAGGGCGAAATCGATGGCGCGGATGCTCCCGAGCAGGTCGCGCGGCGCGAGTTTGCCGAAGAACTCGGCCCGAGTGCTTCGATTGGTCCACTTCGTGCGCTGGGGGAGGTCCGACAGCGAGGAGGGATGCGCGTTATTGCATTCGCCGGAGAAGGCCGTTTTGACCCGGCGGCGCTGACCAGCAATACCTTCGATATCGAATGGCCGCCACGAAGCGGTCGACGGCAGAGCTTTCCCGAAGTCGACCGCGCGGAATGGTTTGATATCGAGTTCGCGCGGACCAAGATACTGTCCGGGCAGGTCGAACTTCTCGATCGTCTTTTGGCGATCGCGGCTGAGAGCGACGGAAAATGATGTTCAGGATTGGAATCATTTCGGACACGCACGGCATGTTGAGGCCCGAGGCGGAACGAGGCCTGACGGGCGTCGATCACATCATCCATGCCGGCGACATCGGACGCCCCGAGATCGTCGACGCGCTTCGCCAGATCGCGCCTGTCACTGCCATCCGTGGAAACGTGGACAATGGCGAGTGGGCTCGCGAATACGCCGACACGAGCCTTGTGCGCCTGGCGGGAAAATCGATCTACGTTCTGCACGACCTGAAGACACTGCAGGTCGATCCCCGCGCGGGCATCGACGTCATTGTCTCCGGGCATTCCCACGTGCCGAAGATCGACACGGTCGATGGCGTTCTCTACCTGAATCCCGGCAGCGCAGGACCACGGCGCTTCCAGCTGCCAATCACCCTTGCGACGCTCGAAATCACGCCTGGGGGCATGCGACCGGAGATCCACGTCCTTGGAGGCGATTGAACGCACCGCCACGGAGGGAGTTCACAGCGGAGAAGGCGAATGCGTCAACTCGTTCCGTTGGCGGGTTACGCCCGAACGGAAGCGCTATTTGCGCGAACGTTCTCGCTCGCGCACGACATCCTTGGCCCGCTTGTCAGACCTGAGGCCGAGATAGACCGGCTGGCGCAGTTCGCCCTTGCTTGTCCACTCCGCGAATTTGACCTCGGCAACCAGCGAAGGCCTGACCCAGGTCGTGGCGGCCTCGTCCTTCACTTTGGCAGGAAAGGGTGACTTAGAGACCCTCAGCTTCAAGAGCTTGGCATGGAGGTCTTCCAGGGCCTTGTGGCTGAAGCCAGTCCCGACATGTCCGATGTAGCGCCAGGCGTCGTCTTCCCGTACGGCGAGGACCAGGGCGCCGAAGAACGGCCTGGTGCGCCTGGGCACGGTGAAGCCCGCGATCACCACTTCCTGTCGCTTTGCCGTCTTGATTTTCAGCCAATCCGGGGTCCGGCTTCCGGACGCATACGAACTGTCGGCCCGCTTGGCCATGATGCCTTCGAGACCCTTCCGCCCTGCCTCGGCGAAGAATTTCGTGCCGTTCCCTTTACGGTGAGGGCTGAAGGCGATCAGCTTGTCGCGCGGCAGGATTGCCTTCAACCGCTTCTTACGCTCGAGAAGAGGCCGCTTGCGCAAGTCTGTTGCGTTCTCAAACATGAGATCGAAGACGCAATACAGGAG
The DNA here is from genome assembly GCF_018130695.1 of Bradyrhizobium jicamae. Classification (GTDB taxonomy): domain Bacteria; phylum Pseudomonadota; class Alphaproteobacteria; order Rhizobiales; family Xanthobacteraceae; genus Bradyrhizobium; species Bradyrhizobium jicamae_B. The sequence goes on from NZ_JAFCJX010000004.1 coordinate 254,031, forward strand.
CTTCGCCTCATGGCGCAGCGCGTTTTGAAGCAACTGGAAATGCGAGACGCCGTCCTTTCCGATCGCGACGAGCTCCCCGTCGATCACGGCATCGCCCTTCACGCCCTCCAGCGCTTTGGCGACCTCGATATAGCCGCGGCTGATGATCTTGCCATTGCGGCTGTAGAGCGCAACCTTGCCCCGCCGGATTTCCGCGATCATCCGGAAGCCGTCATACTTGTCCTCGAAAACCCAGCCGGAATCGTCGAACGGCGCGTCGGTGAGCGTAGCGAGCATCGGCTGCAGGCGCTTGGGCAGGGTCGACGTCCGGCTCATTCGAGGCCAATCCTTAAGAGCACGTTGCGAAATGCATGGACGTCCTTCAAGGATTAGGGAACGCTTCGGGGCCGCGGCGTGTTCCGCAGGCTCCGTGGCATGCGACGTTGACGCTCGATTAAGGAGGGCGGATCAGACCGATGGCGAGAAAACTGAAAACCTTTCAGACTTCGCTGGGCTTCTTCGATCTGGCGATCGCCGCTCCTTCCATGAAAGCTGCCCTCGAAGCCTGGGGCGCCAACAGCAATCTCTTCCACCAGGGCGCGGCGAAGGAAAGCGACGATCCGGACGTCATCGCTGCGGCCATGAAGAAGCCTGGCGTCGTTCTCAGGCGCCCGGTCGGATCCGACCGATCCTTCAGCGAGCAAGCCGAACTGCCCACCGATCTTGACGGCGGCAGAAGATCGACGAAAGCCGCCCGCAAATCGAAAGGCGCTGTGGCGAAGAAGCCTGCCTCGCGTTCCGTCGACAAGGCGGCGGAGCGGACGGCTGCGCTCGCCTACGAACGCGAGGAGAAGCGCCGCGCGCATGAACGGGCGAGGGAAGAGGCCGCTAGGCAGAAAGAGCGTGAGCGCCGTCAGCAGGCGGTCGACAAGGCGCAGTCTGCGCTGGACAAGGCGGAGCAGGAGCACACGAAGCGGGCCGCCGCCATCCAGGCCGAGGTTGACGCTCTCGCGAATAGATCGCAAACCGAAGACGATCGCTGGAATAAAGAGAAGGAGCGTTTGGAAGCTGCGCTGCGGCGCGCCCGGAGTTAGTCTCTTGACGTTTCTTGCTCCGAGGCACCGAGGAAAGCCAGAGGTGCCGTCAAGCGTTCATCGTTCGGCGTCTGGTATGCGCGCTGCGGCTCGGTTCACCGCGGTGCGGTCGTGTCGGTCTTCAGGAGTGAGCTCCATGACCGCTCGATGCAGCTCGGCCGGGATCGTCAGCGGACTTTCCGGGGGCTTGTTCGCCCACTGCCAGAAGCGATCGAACGCATCCATCACAAGTCCTCTCGCAGGCCCCGGAAGAACGGGTGGCGGACCTTTCCCTCAGCCGACTTCGCGCGATACTCGATCTCGGCCAGAAGCTTGGGTTCGACCCAGATGCCCTTGTGGCCGATGCGCTTGGTATAAGGCTGGGTCTTTCGGATGAGGGGTTTAAGCCGTCTCTGCAGATCGGCTGCCGAGACCTTGTCGAAGCCGTGGTCGACTTTGCCGGCATAGACCAGATCGTCGCCCTTGCGCCGGCCGACGTAGATGCCGTCCCACTTCGTCCCATCGAGTGCGAAACCCGCAATGGTCAACGTCTCACGCTGTTCGCAGGTCTTTTTGACCCAATCATTCGTGCGTCCCGTTGGATAGGCGCTGCCCCGGACCTTCGAGACGACGCCTTCGAGGCCGAGCTTGCAGGCGTGCGCGAACATCTCGCGGCCGTCTATCTCGAAGCTTTCGCTGAACTGGATGTCGGTGCCGCTTAGTATCTTCTTAAGTTCGGCTTTGCGCTGAAAGAGCGGTAGCTTCCGGATATCTCGGCCGTTCAGATAGAGCAGATCGAACGCGACGAGCACGATGCTCTTCGACTTGCCCTTGAGCTCGTTCTGCAGAACCGAGAAGTCGGTCGTGCCATCGGCGGCAGGTACCACGATCTCGCCGTCCACTACTGCCGAGTTCGCCTTGATCCGCCAGGCGTCATGAGCGACCTTCTTGAAGCGATGCGTCCAATCGTGGCCGCGCCGGGTGAAGATCTTCGCCGTTTCGTTGGCCAGATGGACCTGAACTCGGTAGCCGTCGAACTTGATCTCGTGAATCCAGCGCTCTCCGGATGGCACCTTCTCGATCGAGGTGGCCAGGGCCGGTTCGATAAAGCCGGGGAAGGGCGCCTTGACGCCGATAGCCGGCGGCATTTTACGCTGAAACGCCACTGAAGAACTCCACGCTACAGCCGATTCAAATTGGCACAGATCGAATCGTTCCGGAACCGGCGAATCCTTGTTGCGTTGCCTCGACGCCACGAACAGGAGGTATCCATGGCGGCAGCGAAGAAGTCGAAGACGTCCCGCGGACGCAAGCAGGACCGGGCACGGGTGGCCGGGGGGCAGGACTACGAGGTGCAGTACGAGGCCAAGAAGACCGGAAGGTCGGCACCGGCGGTGAAAAAGGCTGTCAAAAAGGTCGGCAACGCGCGCAAGCGTGTGGAGAAACGGCTAGGCCGCTGAGTAGGGACGGGGTGGCGTCGATGCTTAGCGCCGGTCCTCCTCGTCAGGGGCGCATTCTGGGCAGGTATCACCAATCGAGTCCAGCATGTCGCGAACCGCGGCCTCCGCTGCTTGAGGGGAGACGTCTGCTGGCGGGTCCTGACGGGCGATATCGAAGGCGCGCTCTCGTGCATGCGGATCGGCGCGGTCCTGCATCCAACCGTGCTCCTCGCACTCGCGGATGGCGCCGGCTTCGTTCAGCACGTTGATCGCCCAACCGCGCAGGGTGCGGATCGCCGGCCGTCTCTGCTTGGTCATCAGCATTGAAAGGTTCTCCCACGCTGAGACGAATCGTTTAGTCCCGCAGACGTTCCCCATCGCTAACACACGACTGGGATTCGGGATCGTGGGATCTCGTGGTTTTTCGAAGGCCAAAGGTGCTAGGGTGGGCAAGGACGAACTGAAGAAACCGTTTTTACTTCAGACGACGTCCGAGTTCAGGTGGTTGCTCCTTGTCCGATTTTGCGCGTGCGGCTGTCGCGCACCGGGCTCTCGTGGACCGAGCCGCGCAGCGTCTCGCCCCTGCGGCTTCGATCCCTCGCGCACGAGCAGATCACGGCCTCGCGGGGCAGAAACGAAAAACCGGACCTTTATGCAGCAGCCACCTGCACAAAGGTCCGGCCTTATCTCAGCTTGCCGCGATACCAAATGGCTGCAAAGGACGCTTCATATCCTTTGGGAGGTCTCGCTTTTCATCCGGGTTTTCGACCCGGAGGCGGCAATAGATCAGTAGCCGATACGACTACTTCTTTTTCTTTGAAGTCTTCTTTGCCACCTTCTTGGTAGCTGCCTTCGCGGTCTTCTTTGCCTTCTTCGCTTTCTTGGCCATGTCGTCCTCTGTAAGAATTGGCTCTCAGTGAACATGCCCACGCCGTGCATAGACATGCACACGAGTGAGACGATATCACAAAAGCAAAATTGATACCAAGGAGACGCAAATCCGCATTGAGTCGCTCGCCGGAGGCACTCGCTCTCGGGTCCCGCCGTCATTGCATTCCGGCGTCGCGATCACTGCCCTTCGGGTCGGGTGCCTTCTTAACCGGTCTCGTCGCTGCACTCGGACCCGCGTGCCCCTTCGGGTCGCTATGCTCACGCTCTCCGGTTGCCATTTTGCGTTGAGGCGATGCGCCGTTGGCGCACGCCTGGTTGGGCCTGCGGCCCTGAGGCAGATTGCGACGAGGCTGAGAGTAAGAGTGCAGGCTGGGGTTTTCCGTGACGGGTTACAAGCTGCGAGAGAGGCTCGCGGTGCCCGTCGCGGAGACCCGCGATGTCAAACCCTAATGCTTGCGCGCGCGCCGGCCAGGACCGGACGAATCTCTATAACGAAATCACCGACAGGATTATTGCCGAGCTTGAGGCCGGACGCGTCCCCTGGGTTCAGCCCTGGGGTACTGCCGCGGCGAAAGCGCCACTGGCGATGCCGAAAAACGCGTCGACCAACCGGCAATACAGTGGGGTGAACATCCTCATCCTCTGGGGAGCCGTGATCGAACGCGGGTTTACAGGTCAAAGTTGGCTCACCTTTCGTCAGGCCCTCTCGCTCGGCGGCCACGTTCGCAAGGGAGAACGCGGCACCACAGTCGTCTATGCTGATCGTTTCGTGCCGAATGACGAAAAGCGACGCGCCGCTGAGACCGGCGAAGACGCGCAAGCGATTCCATTCCTCAAACGATTTACCGTTTTCAACACCGATCAGTGCGATGAACTGCCCGACAATATTACCACCGCTGCGCCGCCACCGCTGCCTGGCCTCATCGAACCCACGGTCGACGCCCTGATCAAGGCCAGCGGAATTCCGTTTCGGATGGGTGGAGATCGCGCATTCTATGCAACAGCCGAAGACTATGTGCAGGTCCCGCCGCCGCAGGCCTATTTCGAACCCATCAATTGGCACCGCACTGCGTTGCATGAACTCGGTCATGCGACCGGGCATCCCTCGCGTCTCAACCGCGACCAGAGCGGATCCTACGGCACGAAGAAATATGCCTTCGAAGAACTGGTTGCCGAGTTGAGCTCCGCATTCAGTTGCGCCTCGCTCGGGATCGTCCCGACCGTGCGTCATGCCGACTATATCGGCTCATGGCTTGAAGTCCTGCGCGAAGACGTCAGGGCCATCGTGCGTGCCGCTTCGCAGGCGAGCAAGGCCGCGGACTATTTGCTCGGATTCGTTCCCCGGCCCGTTGATTCTGCGTCGCTGGAAACGGTTGTCGCCGATCACGAGGCGGCGTGATGCTCGGCCTCGCGCGAGAGCGAGAGGAGGGAAGGCTGTTCGCGACGGGTTGGAAGCCGAGAGAGAGTCTCACGGCCGCCCGTCGTGGAGAGCCGAAATGACGAAAGCCGTACAAAAGATCACGCTGTCGCCTTCCCGGGACATTCCGTTCAACAAGCTCGTGCTCAGCCAGTCGAATGTTCGCCGAGTCAAGGCCGGTGTCTCGATCGAGCAGCTAGCCGAGAGCATCGCACAGCGTACCCTCCTGCAAAGTCTAAGTGTCCGGGCCGTCGTTGATGCGGATGGCAACGAGACCGGCATGTTCGAGGTGCCGGCGGGCGGCAGGCGCTATCGCGCCCTCGAGCTTCTGGTGAAACAAAAGCGGATGTCAAAGACGCAGGCGGTGCCGTGCGTTGTGCGTGAAGGGGGCATCGCCGCGGACGATTCGGTGGCGGAGAACGATGAGCGGGTCGGTTTGCACCCGCTCGATCAGTTTCGGGCCTTCCAGACCCTCCGCGATCTCGGCATGACTGAGGAAGACATCGCCGCGCGGCACTTCGTGAACCCTGCAATCGTGAAGCAGCGGCTGCGGCTGGCGTCGGTGTCGCCGAAGCTGCATGAGGTCTATGCCGAAGACGGCATGACGCTCGAGCAGCTCATGGCGTTCTCGGTCACAGCCGATCACGCCCGTCAGGAGCAAGTCTGGGAGAACGTCAGCCGTTCCGGTTATGACGAGCCTTACCAGATCCGTCGGCTGCTCACTGAGAACACCGTGCGCGGGTCCGATCGCCGGGCGCAGTTTGTGGGCCTCGATACTTATCAGCACGCGGGTGGCGGCGTTCTGCGGGATTTGTTCGAGCACGACGACGGCGGCTGGCTTCAGGACGTCGTGTTGCTCGACCGCCTCGTAACCGAAAAGCTCAAAGCTGAAGCTGAGACGATTGCTGCCGAAGGCTGGAAGTGGATCTCAGTCGCCGTAGACTTCTCCTACGGTCACACTCAAGGCCTACGAGCAATCGAAGGCAGACCTGTCGATCTCTCGCCTGAGGAGCAGTCCACCATCGATGCGCTGAATGCCGAGCGGGCCAAGCTGGAAACCGACTACCAGGATGCCGACGAATTGCCCGAAGAGGTCGATCAACGTCTTGGCGAAATCGAGTTGGCACTGGCGGCATTCGAAGACCGGCCAATGCTTTACGAACCGACCGAGATCGCCCGAGCTGGCGTCTTCATCTGCATCGATTCCGAAGGACGCCTCTCCGTGGACCGGGGTTACGTCCGGCCGGAGGACGATGTGCAGGAAATTGATCCTGATGTCGGGCAGGACGCCGACGTGTCGTCGACTGAAGGGCAGGAGCCCAGCACTTCAGTACAGCGCACGATCATCGCAGTCGCAGGTGGCGCTCCTGATGCGGAAGAGGATGATGAGGACGCGGCCAAACCTCTGCCGGATCGGCTCATCACCGAACTGACGGCGCATCGTACGCTGGCATTGCGGGATGCGCTGGCAGAAAATCCCGCGATCGCGTTTCAGGCGGTGTTGCATAACTTCGTGCTGACGGCCTTTTATCGGTTCGCATCGTCCGGGAGCTGTCTGGAGGTCGGCCTTCGTACACCGACCTTTCCTGCCCAAGCTCCCGGGCTGAGGGAAAGCGCGTCTGCGAAGGCTGTCGAGGCGCGGCATGAGTCCTGGAAGGCACGGTTGCCGAAGAACGAAAACGATCTCTGGGATGCGCTCACGGCTCTTGATGGTGGTGCACAGGCATCATTGTTCTCCCACTGTGCATCATTTGCGGTCAACGCCGTCTACGAGCCGGCCAACCGCTACAATCAGAGCCGTGTCTCCGCTCACGGTGTCCGCACGCGTCTCGACCAGGCTGATGTGCTTGCGCGCGCGGTCGGACTCGACATGGTGCAGGTTGGCTGGCGGCCGACCGTCGACAACTATCTCGGCCGGGTCACCAAGCCGCGAATTCTGGAGGCGGTGCGGGAAGCCAAGGGCGAATCGTCGGCACAACTGATCGACCATCTGAAGAAGGCTGAGATGGCAAAGGAGGCCGAGCGTCTACTCGATGGCTCGGGCTGGCTGCCGGAGCCGCTGCGCCTCGTCGATCCCGATGCGGCGCCAGTGGCGCAGGAGGGCGAAGCCGGCCCGCTGCCTGAATTCCTCGCCGACGAGGAGGATACGGAAAAAGCCGGCGACGATGATCCGCAACAACTCGATGCGGCTGAGTGACATCATGTGGCGGGACGGCTGAGGCTGTCCTGCAGTTGCTTGGGGACCGGTGAGTAGCGCCGGTCCCCATTTTTATTGAGTGAGCGCTGAGAGGGAGAGCCGGGCCGGGAAGGGTTTGAGCCGTTGGGTCAAAGGAGAGCGCCTGATGGTTCGACCCGTTCCCGCTCTCCGAAAGAAATCCTGTCATGACCGAATCTCTTGCCGGCGGCGCTGCCGCCGCGCCGCTCTCGATGCGTGCCGCTGCTACTCTCACCTCCGCCGCCTTCAGGGCCGCCCGACAGCTGTTGACTGATCTCGAACGCGGCCGTCGCATCGATGCCGCCGTCCTGCGCGGCGCCATGGAGGCTGCCTTCGGCACCTCGGACGCGACCGGTGCCTGGAACTGGAAGACCGCCTATGACGTCTGCGAGGCGGCAACCGTTCTCTTCCTTCGCAAGTTCGGTCCGGCCATGCGCGCCAAGGCTGGCTCGACGGCCGCGATGCTGCCAATGCTCGCGAAAATCGCGAGCTGTCTGCCGACCCATACGCGGCGTTCCGAGGACAGTCAGGCGTTTCAGCAATTCTCAACGCCGATCCCGCTTGGGCTGGTCGCATGCACCGCCGCCGGCATTACGCCGGCCGACCGCGTTCTGGAGCCGTCCGCGGGGACCGGCTTGCTCGCTATCCTTGCCGAGCTCGCCGGCGGCTCCCTGATATTGAACGAGTTGGCCGAAGGCCGCGCGTCGCTGCTGGATCATTTGTTCGCCAATGTTGAGGTCACGCGGTTCGACGCCGCCCAGATCAATGATCACCTCGACGCGTGTGTCGTACCGAGCGTCGTTCTGATGAACCCGCCGTTTTCCGCTGTGGCGAATGTGGATCGACGAATGGCGGACGCCGCTTTCCGGCACATCGCTTCGGCGCTCGCGCGTCTTTACGACGGTGGACGCCTCGTCGCCATCGCTGGCGCAGGTCTTGGACCGGATAACCCGGCGAGGACTGATGCCTTTGTTCGCCTCCAGGAGCGCGGACGGGTCGTGTTTTCTGCCGCCATTGACGGTTCCGTTTACGCCAAGCACGGCACTCAGATGGACACGCGGCTGCTTGTGATCGACAAGCTGCCCGCTGCCGATCCGAAGGTTTTTCCTGCCTCGCAAGGCATGGCCGGCGATGTCGCCACCTTGCTCAATTGGGTAACCCAGCATGTGCCTCCGAGGCTGCCCGTCGCTGCGCCGGTCGTAGCCGACGTCATTAGGCGCCCTGCAATGTCCCGATCGTCCGGCGCCGCTGCACCACGGGCACCGTTCACTTCAGGAGGCGCAGCGCCAGAAGGCATAGAACTCACGTACGAGACGGTCGAATGGTCGCCGCCGGAAGGCGCCCGCCTCACCGATGCGCTTTATGAAGAGTACGGATTGCAGTCGATCCGTATTCCCGGATCGTACGCGCATCCGACCAAGCTCGTGCAGTCCGCGGCGATGGCGTCCGTTGCGCCACCGAAGCCGTCCTACCGTCCGCACCTGCCTTCAAGTCTGGTGGCAGACGGAGTTTTGTCGGACGCCCAGATCGAGAGCGTCATTTATGCGGGCGAGGCGCACGCCGAATTTCTCGCAGGCTCCTGGACCGTCGATGCGACCTTTGACCTTGTGGCCGCCGCGCGCGACGACGCAGAAGATGCCGTCCGCTTTCGCCGCGGCTGGTTTCTCGGCGATGGTACCGGCGCGGGCAAGGGGCGGCAGGTCGCCGGAATCCTGCTCGACAATTGGCTCAAGGGCCGCCGCCGTGCTGTCTGGATCAGCAAATCCGACAAGCTGATCGAAGATGCCCAGCGCGACTGGTCCGCGCTCGGCATGGAGCGACTGCTCGTTACGCCCCTGTCCCGGTTCCGCCAGGGCACACCGATCCGGCTTTCGGAAGGCGTCCTTTTTGCCACCTACGCCACGCTGCGCACCGACGAGCGTGGCGAGAAGCTTTCGCGCGTAAGTCAGATCGTTGAATGGTTGGGCTCCGACTTCGACGGAGTGATCGTCTTCGACGAGAGCCATGCCATGCAGAATGCGGTCGGCGGCAAGGGCGAGCGCGGCGACCAGGCGGCCTCTCAGCATGGGCGCGCGGGCCTGAGGCTCCAGCACGCCCTGCCCAATGCTCGCGTGGTTTATGTGTCGGCGACGGGCGCTACCACGGTCCACAACCTAGCTTATGCCCAACGCCTGGGCCTTTGGGGCGGCGCCGACTTCCCATTCGCCACGCGCGCCGAGTTCGTCGAAGCGATCGAGCAGGGCGGGGTCGCGGCGATGGAGGTGCTGGCCCGTGATCTCAAGGCGCTCGGCCTCTACGCGGCCCGCTCGCTCTCTTACGAAGGCGTCGAGTATGAGCTCCTCGAGCACCAGCTTACGCCGGAGCAGGTCCGCATCTACGACGCCTATGCCAGTGCGTTCAGCGTCATCCATAACAACCTCGACGCTGCGATGCGGGCCGCCCACATCACCGGCGAAACCGGAACGCTGAACGGGCAGGCAAAGTCCGCGGCCCGATCCGCCTTCGAGAGCGCCAAGCAGCGCTTCTTCGGCCATCTGCTGACCTCGATGAAGACGCCGTCGCTCATCCGATCGATCGACCGCGATCTAGACGCCGGCCATGCCGCTGTCATCCAGATTGTTTCAACGGGCGAAGCGCTGATGGAGCGCCGGCTCGCCGAGATCTCGACCGAGGATTGGGGCGACGTCCAGGTCGATATCACCCCGCGCGAGTATGTGCTCGACTATCTCGCCCATTCCTTCCCGGTCCAGCTCTACGAGCCGTTCACCGACTCTGAGGGCAACCTATGCTCTCGGCCTGTCTATCGCAACGGACAGCCAGTCGAGAGCCGGGAAGCCGTCGCACGCCGCAATCGCCTCATCGAGAAACTCGCCTCGCTGCCTCCGGTACCCGGCGCGCTGGATCAAATAGTGCAGCGCTTCGGCACCGACACGGTCGCCGAAGTGACTGGCCGCTCGCGACGGGTCATCCGAAAGGGCGACCGCTTGGTGGTCGAGAACCGCGCCGGTTCGGCCAATCTCGCTGAGACCTCGGCGTTTATGGATGACGTCAAGCGCATCCTTGTGTTCTCCGACGCGGGCGGCACCGGGAGGAGCTACCACGCCGAGTTGTCGGCCCGGAATCGCCGCTTGCGGGTCCATTACCTGCTCGAACCCGGCTGGAAGGCGGATGCTGCGATCCAGGGTCTCGGTCGAACCAACCGGACCAATCAGGCGCAGCCGCCGCTGTTTCGGCCGATCGCGACCGACGTGAAGGCCGAAAAGCGCTTTCTCAGCACCATTGCCCGCCGGCTCGACACGTTGGGGGCCATCACGCGCGGCCAGCGCCAGACCGGAGGGCAGGGTCTATTCCGGCCGGAGGACAATCTCGAAAGTCAGTACGGGCGCGATGCGTTGCGTCAACTCTACACGCTGCTCGTCCGAGGCAAGGTCGAAGGTTGCTCGCTCGAGAGGTTCGAGGATGCGACCGGCCTGAAACTGACGGATATCAATGGCCTTAGGGATGACCTGCCGCCGATCACGACCTTCCTGAACAGGTTATTGGCGCTCACCATTGACCTGCAGAATGTCCTGTTCACCGCCTTCGAGCAGCTCTTGACCGCTCGGATCGAAGGCGCGGTTGCATCCGGCACCTACGACGTGGGGTTGGAAACCCTCCGTGCCGAGAGCTTTGTCGTCACCGACCGGCGGACGATCTATGACCATCCGGGGACCGGCGCCGAGACCCGGCTGCTCACGGTCGCCCAGCGCCAGCGCAATCATCCGGTGAGTCTGGATGATGCTCTTGCTCGTCTTTCCGATCGTCGGGCCGTCCTGCTCGTCAATGAGCGCTCGAGACGAGCTGCCGTGCAGGTCCCCGCGGCGAGCGTCATGCTCGATGACGGCGAGATCGAGCGGCGCGTCCGTCTGATCCGGCCGATGGATCAGCACACGGTCCCCTTGACCACCATGGCCGAAAGTCATTGGGACGAAGCGGATCGTGAACGCTTTGCCTCGACCTGGCTGGCGGAGCTTGCCGAGGTGCCCGAGTTCACGGAAACCACGATCCACGTTGTGGCGGGCTTGCTGTTACCGATCTGGAAGCGGTTGCCGAACGAGTCGACCCGCGTCTATCGGCTCCAAACCGATGCGGGCGAACGCATCATCGGACGCAAGGTCTCTGCTGTCTGGGTCGCAAGCGTCCTTGCGGCGGACGCGCCTTCGCTGACGCCGGATGCTGCCTTTGCCGCGCTGGTGGAAGGACGGACCGTCCTCGATCTAACGGAGGGCCTCCAGCTTCGTCGAGTCCGGGTGATGGGTGCATATCGCATCGAGCTGTCGGGATTCAACGACACGATGCGCGATCGCCTCCGTGCTTACGGCCTCTTTGGGGAGATCATCTCCTGGAAGCTGCGCATGTTCGTACCCACGGACGCGAGCGGCATTGAGGTCCTGTCGAGGGTGCTCGACACCTATCCGGTTACGGGCGTCAGTGAGCGGGAGGCCGCGTGATGTCCGGCGATATCTCCGAGCTGGCACGCCGCCTCGCGCGCGAGGCCGAGGCGGTGTGCCGACACTATCTCCCCAATGGTAAGCGGGCGGGGCGGTACTGGGTGGTGGGCGACGTCCACAACACCCCGGGCCGCTCGTTATTTGTGCGGCTCCAAGAATCGTCGAAGGGCCCCGCCGGCAAATGGACCGATGCCGCGACCGGGGAGCATGGCGATCTCCTCGACATCATCCGCGAAAGCCTTGCCTTGCGAGACTTTCGCGAGGTCGCCGAGGAGGCGAGGCGCTTTCTGAAGCTGCCTCGTTCTGAGGAGCAATCACTCCCGAGACCCGTTCGTCTAGTCGTGCCGGCCGGATCGCAAGAAGCCGCCCGTCGACTTTTTGCGATATCCGGTCCGATCGAAGGGACGTTGGTGGAAACGTATTTGCAACGTCGTGGAATAAGCCAAATCCAGCATGGTGGTAGCCTGCGCTTCCACCCACGTTGCTACTACCGACCGGACGAGCATTTGCCGACTGAAACGTGGCCGGCGATGATAGGCTCTGTCACGGACCTCGAGGGACGGATCACCGGCGTGCATCGCACCTGGCTCGATCCACACGGCTTTGATCGCGTGCGGCTCGGCAAGGCCCCGATCGACACGCCACGACGGGCCATGGGCGACCTGCTTGGTAACGCCGTTCGCTTCGGCGTGGTGGACGACGTGCTCGCTGCGGGCGAGGGCATCGAGACCATGCTGTCGCTGCGTTATGTACTGCCGACCTTGCCCATGACCGCTGCTCTCTCGGCCAATCACCTCTCAGCCATGTTGCTGCCCTCTGGCCTACGCCGACTCTATATCGCCCGCGACGCAGATGCCGCCGGAGACGCCGTACAGGCAGTTCTCGCCCAGCGCGCGGAGGACGCCGGCATTGAAGCGATCGCCTTGTCGCCTCGGCTGGGCGACTTCAACGAAGATCTGCACATCTTCGGCCTCGATGCCCTCCGAGCAGCGTTGCTACTTCAACTCGTACCGGAGGACGTCGTTCGTTTCCTGCATTCGTCGACGGCAACCGCGGAATAGCCCCGGCAATTCGATGGGCGTCGACAGGTCGGTCGCGGTGCGGCCACTGCCGGAAGAGGACGCGACCACGGCCTTCTAGAGGGCGATCAGACGGCAAGCGGCTCGGGCCGGCAATGGCTACGCCCGGCTATTTTCCGCCGCGCGCCGGCCATGAGAACACATTATTTAACTGGCCGGCGCGCTTTGCATCGCGAAGCAAAATAGCCGGCCTCCGCCATCCTCCGCTACCGCTTCGGCCCTTGCGGGTTCTGGCCCGTTCCGCCCGCCGTCTGAGTGATCGCCACGAAGGCCGCGATGGGCGCGGCCGATCCGGCAAAGGATCCCTCCAATGACCGACCACGACGACATCGAAGCGCCGCACGCTTCTTCTCCGACCGATCACATCCTCACGGAATTGCAGCTCTTCGGCTACCGTCCCTTCGACGACCAGCCCGATCCACGGCCACTTCCCGAGGGCAAGATCGTCGCCGGGGCCGTTGCCGACATCTTTGATGCCCTGGTCGCAACATTGAGCGACACACGGCTCGAGCCGGACCTTGCCGATCTGCTCTGGTCGACTGTCAACCTGTTCCATCGTGCCGTTGACCGCATCGGGCGCCAACTTGACGACAACGAACAGGCGCAGCAGAAGAGCCAGCGCGAGCAGGACGGCTCCGAAATTCGATCGGTCGAACTCGAGCGCGTGACGGCGGAAGGCATCACATTGATCGAGCGGCGCGACTGCCTGGAGCTCTTCCGCGACCAGGCCATCGAGCGCTTTGAGACACACACCGGCTCATTCTGGCGCCCTCGATCGGGATCGCTGGTCAACCACCGAACGCTGACCGCAGCGATGATCGACTCCCGCGACTTCATCGCCGCCAAGCGCCGCGCCGAGACCGAGGTCATGTTGCCACCAGGACCGAAGATCGCACTCACGGGAGGGCTCGACTTCAACGACCATCATCTGATCTGGGATCGCCTCGACAAGGTTCACGCCAAGCATCCCGACATGGTCCTCCTCCACGGCGGCTCACCCAAGGGGGCCGAATTGATCGCCTCCAAATGGGCGACCACCCGCAAGGTGCCCCAAATCGCCTTCAAGCCCGACTGGACGAAACATGCCAAGGCAGCACCTTTCAAGCGCAACGATGCCATACTCGAAATCCTACCGATCGGCGTCATGCACTTCCCGGGCACTGGAATCCAGGACAACATGGCCGATAAAGCAAAGCGGCTCGGCATCCCGGTCTGGATGTTCGGCGGCGCGTGAGCGCAGTCTGCTCGACCGAAGTCTTTGAGGCGAAATTGCTCACGCCGCAACTCCGCCTCGTTTCGGTCTCATATCCAGAGTTGCGCCGTGGTGGTGGTGGAAGGCGCAACCGGTACATCTATGCACATGGAGCCACCACCATGCTCGCTATTGGGCTTGTTCTCAACACACTCGGCATCGGCCTGTTCTGCTGGGCGATTTTCGCGCTCGCAGTGTATGCCCTCCCGTTTTTCATCGCGCTGAGTATCGGGATGATAGCGTTTCAGAGCGGCGCTGGCCTCATAGGTGCGCTGCTTATCGCGACGGCCGGCGGAGCGCTGACGCTCGTCATCGGCCAAGTCGCCGTCGCAATTACCCGGTCCTTTGCCTTGCGCATCGCAATCGCGACGGCATTTGCTATTCCCGCCGCCGTTGCGGGCTATCATGTGGTGTTCGCCTTGTCCCAGATCGGGGCGCCTTCGTTGGCTTGGCGTGAGGTCTTCGCTTGTCTGGGCGCGGTTTGCATTGGCGTCATGTCATGGACGCGCTTGATCGTTCTGGTGGAGACCCGCCAGTTCGAGCCGGGTGGGGTAGCGGAGAGTCCATCCTAACCAGTTCTTACGGCCGGAAGGCCCGAGGGATGTCCGTTTATCGCCTTCATCGTCGAAAACGTAGATCGGCGCGCTGAAACGGGGGACGGTCGAGACCGAGCGCGGGAGAGGCAGTCCTCCTCGGAGCTCCTCGATCAAGCCGCCGGCATTTCGGCCTGGCTCACGCAGCCGCGGCGGAGCGGTGTTGCCTCGATCCGTTCTTGGGAGGCGATACCACCCTTTGCAGTAGATTGTTTCTCTTTCTGCGCTGAATCGTTCCGACCTCTTGTTCATCAAAACCGAGATAAGCCACGTCTTCTCCCGAGATTGCGGTTCAGCACGCGGACGCACGTGGCCTCGTTGATGGCTTGATCTGGCCGAAGACCGGCTTCGCCTCGATCGTCTGAGCCGCAACGCCGTTGCTGCGACTTTCTTCCCCTGGGCTTTGCCCATTCCTCGCGAGACAAGAAAGTCGCTGCACCGGCGTCCTCCGCTGCGCTCCGGCCCGCGAGCGGGTGCGTCGCCGATCGTCTTCGGCCTTCAGATCGCCATCGAGGCCGCGGTGGTCGCGGGCTCGAAACACAACTGGAGAAGTGACATGGCTAACATCGGTTCTTTCAAGAAGGTCGGCAACGATTTCCAGGGCGAGATCGTCACTCTGAGCCTGCAGGCCAAGGGCGTCCGCATCGTCGCCGAGACCAATCGCTCCAACGACAACGCTCCCAGCCACCGCATCTACGTGGGCCGTGCCCAGATCGGGGCCGCCTGGTCGAAGCGCTCCGAGGAGGGCCGCGATTACCTCTCGCTCAAGCTCGACGATCCCTCCTTCAACGCACCGATCTACGCGAACCTGTTCGACGACGAAGGCGGAGAGGGCTACACGCTCCTGTGGTCCCGGCCGCGCAAGAACGGCGAGTAAGAGCGCCCACCAAGCCCCGTCCGGTCCGCCGGGCGGGGCGCTTCGCCGCAGGCCTGAGGCGGCTTACGATTTGCTAAGCCGCGCAACCCTTTTGAGCAGGTCTCCGGGTTCGACCCCTAGTGCTTCAGCAATTTGCCCGAGGACGGTGACGCTTGCTGATACGTCGCCGCGCTCGATGGCGCCGACATAACGGGCGCTTAAACCCGCACGCTCGGCCAGCTCCTCCTGCGTCATTTGTAGATCGTGGCGTTTCCGACGCAGGTTCACAGCCATGATCTCTTTGAGATCCATGGCGATATGGGAACTGAGCCGGAACGATCGTTCTAGGAACGATCGTTCCTATTCGCATCCAAATGTGCTAATGATGACCACGCTATGCGCGGCCGATCTTTGTCGCGTACTTACCGGAACGGATTCAAAAGAAATCCGGGATTCTACCGGGCAACGTGGGTCTAGCTCGCGACCAGACCATGGCGTAGGTTCCTGGCATTCCAAAGTGGATATGATGCAGAAGCCATCCCTCGATCCAGACGTTGCGGACAGTGCGCCGAATGAGCCGGCGCCGACGGCCTATGACGAACAGCACGTCGTCACGTACATTCGGCTTCTGCAGGCGGAGGGTGAGGGCGCCGACTGGCGCGAAGTTGCTCGAGTGGTCTTGCATATGGACCCAGAGCGAGAGCCAGATCGTGCGCGGCGCGCATATCAGAGTCATCTTGCGCGCGCCAAATGGATGACCGAGCAAGGGCGCCTCTTGCGCGGCACCGGCTCGAAATAGAAGAAAATCGCGGCCGCCGACTTGCAGGCAGAACTATTTTCTTTTGCCAATCAGTGGTCATTCCGGTGCACCACGTGGTGCCAAACTAGGGGCTTCCTACAACCGCTTCGTTCATACCTATTGCGCCGCAATCCTTGTTAGCTGCGTGCAATGGGGCGGAAGCAATGCCTGAATTCGACTGGCGGTCGCCGGAATCTTACAAGAGTCTACAACACGCCGAAATCACCGACATCGCCTGGGAATGCCTCCGCCGCAATGCGGACTATGGGCGCGACTTTGAGGCGATGATCGCAAGCAGCCCAGATGGTGAAGTGACCGAGGAATTCAGGAGGAAATGGGGTATCTGCTTTCGCCCATGACCCACAGAGGTCCTTCGACGAGCAGACGATCTTTTGGGCGCCTGAGGTTCTAGCGGCGGTCGTTCCGGTCAAGGTTGCCGGGGCTGCCGATCGCAGTTCAGCGTCTCAACCGCTGCTTGACCTTGCAGCAGGTCAGGTGCGCCGCGCCGCCGACGGCTGGCACGCCGTGCTGCGCATCGGTTCGGCGGACCACCGTGTCTGGTCCAAGGGCCCGCCGGTGCTCGGCGCGTCATATGCAGCCGACTTGCCGTTCGACGGCGATTTCGACGCGCGTGCCTATGCAGCCCGGCGGCTGTGGCGCGCGATGAATGGACGCGCGCCGGGGCCTGCATTTCATCAACTATCGAAACACCGACGCGAACGCTTGAGCGCCGCGATCCGTGCGCTTGATGCTCACAGCGCCGGCGGTAGCTATCGCACGATCGCCGAGGCGCTGTTCGGAAAAAAGCGCATCCCCGATCGCGCCTGGAAGACGCATGATCTGCGCAATCGAACAATCCGCCTGGTGCAAGGCGGCCTCGCGTTGATGCGCGGTGGTTACCGCAAACTTCTGCGGCCTGGGCGCAGGGACGAGTAGTGCAGTCCCCGAGGGGTGCCGAAAATCGCCCCCTCCATATTCGGCATCCCCCTGCGAGATCCTGCTCCTCCATGATGACCGCACACACGCCGGCCTAGCCAAGCGTAGTGCGCTGTCATCCTGGAGTTCTCAAATGCCCGATCCGATGGCCGGTCTCCCCCCGCGATTCCTGCGTACGCCTGAGGCCGCGCGCTATCTTGGCCTGTCCGGTCGCACGCTCGAGAAGCACCGCACGTACGGTACTGGACCGACATATCGGAAGATCGGCGGACGTGTTGTCTACGCCGTCGATGACCTGAAAGCGTGGGCTGACCGCGGCGCCAAGACGTCGACATCCGATCCCGGCAAGGGGACCGTGCTGCCTGCCAAGAAGCATCCCGCGCTGCGCCCGTATGCGGGCCAGGAACGCCGCTGACCGCCTTGCGAGAGCAGTGACCATGCGGCGCAAACACCATTCCGAGCGTGACCAGCTTGAGCTCTTTCGGGCGCTGCCCGGCGATCTCGCCCCGCGCGACGCGCAGGATCTGATGGCTTACCCGTTCTTTTCGCTCGCTAAGACGAAGCGCGTAGTGCCGATCGATTTTCGTGCCGGTGCAATCTCAATTCGTGTCGAAGCTGTTCCGGAACACGGCTTGGCGACCATCTGGGATGCAGACGTTCTGATTTGGGCTGCGTCTCAAATCGTCGAAGCACGTGATGCCGGCTTGAAGACGTCGCGCCTGATGGCTGCAACGCCTTATGAGATTCTGACGTTTGTCGGGCGCGGGACAAGCGCGAGGGACTATGATCGGCTGAAAGCCGGCCTAGACAGACTCCAGTCAACGACCGTGTTGACATCGATCCGCCAGCCGGCCGAGCGGCGACGGCATCGCTTCTCCTGGATCAACGAGTGGAAGGAGACGGCCGATGCAAATGGCCGTCCATTCGGGCTCGAGCTGATCCTGCCGGATTGGTTCTACGCTGGCGTCATCGATGATGCGCTCGTGCTGACGATCGATCGCGCTTATTTCGAGCTGACGGGCGGACTTGAACGATGGCTCTACCGGCTCGTGCGCAAGCACGGTGGACGCCAGGACGGTGGCTGGAGTTTTGATCTTCTGCACCTCCATGCCAAGTCCGGCATCCTCTCGCCGCTCAAGCATTTTGCTTACGACGTTCGCCAGATCGTCCAGCGCCAGACATTGCCCGGCTACCAGCTCGTGCTCACGCGTGATCCTGACGGCACCGAGCGGCTGAACTTCGCCCCTCAGCCTGTTCATCCCTTAACGGCACGCCTGCGCCGGCGCGGTCTCATTCCAAATTCGGAGGACATCCTGTGAATCAGCTCGTGCTATCGGGGACCGCAACCCTCGTGCTATCAGGGACCCGATCCTCGTGCTATCGGGGACCGGAATCGAGCTTAAGAGCCTGTTTCTCCGCGCTTTCCGGCCGCTCTAACTTTACTAACCAGAAATCCTTCGGATTTCTTCTAACGGACCGGGCCGAAGCCTGCGTCGTTGGTGCTCGGCAACGGCAGTCCGACAGGCCAGCTTGCGTTTGCAGGCGGTACACACTCTCCACCGAGCCCCAAGCCCACGGCTGCCAACTCCAGCGTTGGGGAGCGGTGCTATGAGTGATCTCACGGAAGTGGAAGTGTTGTGGCTCGAGAAGCGCATCGAAAACCGCATTCGGTTCGGTCGCATCATTGAGGAGCGAAAGCTCGATCGCCATCGTCGCGTCCTGTCATTTGCGCCCGGCAGCATCTTTGCCTTCGTTCGGTGGACGTCCAATGACTTTGGAACGGTCATTTCGCGGATTGATATTCTGCGAGCCATCGCGCCGGGCCAGCGCTGCTCGACCATCCCTTATGTGACGCCTGGCGGAGAGATTGTGCTGCGGCTCTCCGGTTGGCCGAAGGTCGAGCGAGTGCTTCAGATGATCGATGCCGTTGAGGCGCTCGGCATCGATCCGGCTGACGTCGCGCCCGATCATTGGCATCACGTTCATAACCGCCTGTCCGTCAACGAAAGCCCGCGCCCCTACACGAAGGCGCGCCACCAGGCTTGGCTTCACCGGCAGAGGGTGATGCGATGAGAGGGCGCTTGAAGACGCTTGCGGCGACGTTTGGTGCCGCTGCCGCGCTCGTCATGACACTCGTCCTGCAGCCGCTTCCACTCTGCATCTGGAATGCATCTGCAAGCGTGCCGGTCGGTCTCTATCGCCTGCGGCCGGCTGAACGCTTCCGCGTTACCGAGTTGGTCGCCGTGGAGCCGCCGGAGCCGCTCGCGACGTTTCTTGACCTTAACGGCTATCTGCCCATCGGCGTCCCCATGCTCAAGCGGGTCCTTGCGCTCCCCGGGCAGACGGTCTGCAGAAGCGGGTCCACGATCTCGGTCGACGACATTGCAATGGGCGAAGCGCGGGATCGCGACGGACGCGGCCGGCCGCTGCCGAAATGGCAGGGCTGCCGCGTTGTCCGCGACGGCGAGCTGTTTCTGATGAACTGGCAGTCGGACGACTCTCTTGACGGCCGGTATTTTGGATTGCTTCCGGCATCTACCGTGATCGGCCGTGCGATTCCGGTGTGGACGTGGGAGGAGTGATCGTGCGTATTCGATGCGTTCTCCTCGCCGTGCCCCAGTTCGATCGGTTGCGGGATCAGTCCTCCGTTTCGATCGATGTCTGCAAGGCTGGCGCGAGCCAGACCGCGTATTTGAGTCGGTCGGTCACCCGCGTTTGTGCTGTCGTTTCCCTGGTGTTTCTTCTGACCGCGTTCGACAGCGCTGCTTTGGCCCAGAGCGGATCAGCCGCCCAGCCGGCGATCAGTCAGACCGCTCACCCCTTTGCCGGCTTCATCAATGAAGCCTCACAACGCTTTGCGATCGCGCCGAACTGGATTCGATCGGTTCAGAGCATCGAGAGTGCTGGTGACGTGCACGCCAGATCGCCAAAAGGCGCAATGGGCCTGATGCAAATCATGCCGTCGACGTGGGCAGAACTTCGCGAGCGCTACAATCTCGGGAATGATCCCTACGACCCGCACGACAACATTACCGCCGGCACGGCGTACTTGCGCGAACTGCTCGATCGCTATGGCTCGCCTGGCGTGTTTGCCGCCTACAACGCGGGACCATCTCGCTATGAAGAGCATCTTGCAGGCGGCCCTCTGCCGGATGAGACGCGAGCATACGTCGCAAAGCTTGCCAATCTGCTTGCCATCGAACTGCCGCCGAAGTGGACGTCCAGGGGACAGTCATCAGCAGCTGGGACGCTATTCGTCATGCGGTCCGATCTCATGAAAGCGCGCGATCGCTTGCTCGCGTTTAAGCCGTCGAGCGGTGTCACGGCCGCAATCTCGGCGTCCGATGTTTCGCCCATGGTCCCCCGGCCTGTTGGCGTGTTCGTCGCTCGATCGGATTCGAGAGGATCGCAATGACCAGGTGTGCGAGTTCGCAAGTTTTGGCGTGCTTCACCGAGCAGGTGACATGTGCTGATGGCGTACGGGCGATGCCTTCGGCCCGCGCTCTACTCGTCGCTTCGCTCCTCACCGAGCCACCCTTCGGGTGTCTCGGCCCTTCGGGTAACGATCGCTATCGCAAGCGCTTGGAAGCAGTAAGGGCTTCGCGAGTTGGCTGCCAGGTCGCGGCGGCACTTTCGGGAATCGGCGACCGGGAGACAACGACGGCAGGACGGCGAGATAAAAGAGGCTCGCCGGTCGAACCGCAAGCCATTGGCATGGCTTGGGTTCTGGCGTGCCGGTCGGTCGGGGCGCGTGCCGCGCCTTGCATTTTGATGAATGCAATCAAAGGCGTCTTCGGCACCATGTGCGATTTTGATCGTTGGGGAGCCCTGGCGTGAGCGTGGGCGACAGCGATCTGCGTATTCGGCCTGGGCGCATTCGCAGCACCCGCGCGCCGAAGCAGAAAAGCTTCATCAACCAGGTGCTGCGCGCGGCGAAGAAGGCTGGGCACACCTCGGGTCAGACAGGGTCGGGCAGGCGTTCGGCAGCCTATGGGCGCTCCACGTTTGGCCGCGGGCGCCTCGCCTTCAGCCACGCCAGATTGTTCAGCCCGACGCGGCGCGTCGTGGTGAAGGCGCGCGTGGTTCGTCACAAGGGGCGAGCCTTTCGTTCAGCACCACTGACCGCCAACCTCTCATATCTGAAGCGCGACGGCGTGACCCGGACGGGCGAGCGGGCGGAGATGTTCGATGCCGGCAGCGACCGTGCCGATAGCGCGGCTTTCGCGGAACGATGCAAGGACGACCGGCATCATTTCAGGTTCATCGTCTCGCCCGAGGATGCCGGCGAAATGACCAACCTGAAAGCCTTCACACGCGATCTCGCCAGGCAGATGGAGAGTGATCTCGGCACGCGGCTCGACTGGGTGGCGGTCGATCACTGGAATACCGACAATCCTCACGTCCATCTTCTTGTTCGGGGAGTAGATGAGGAAGGGGCGGATCTCGTGATCTCCCGCGACTACATCAGCCGAGGCCTGCGCTCACGCGCCGAGGAACTGGTCGCTATCGAGCTGGGGCCAAAGCCCGAGCACGAGATCCGCAATTCGCTGGAGAGGGAAATCACAGCTGAACGATGGACGCGACTCGACCGAGAAATCCGACTGGCGGCTGATGAGGCCGGCTACATTGATCTTCGGCCGGAGAATCCCGGCAAGTCCGATCCCGAGATCAGGCGCCTGATGGTCGGCCGCCTTCAGCACCTGGAGAAGATGGGCCTTGCCGCACCCGCCGCGTCAGGGGAATGGATGGTCGGGCTCGAGGCGGAGCGTAGCTTGCGCGACCTCGGCATGCGTGGCGACATCATCAAGACCATGCACCGCGCCTTCACGGAGCGTGGGGAAGCCCGCGGCGTTGCCGACTTCGTCATCGAAGGCGGACAGCCAACATCCCAGCTTGTCGGACGACTGGTCGACCATGGACTGCATGACGAACTGACCGGCGAGGCCTATGCCCTGATCGACGGAACAGACGGACGGGCGCACCACGTGCGCTTTCGAGGCGTCGCGGCTTTCGAACATGCTCCGCCGGCCGGCGGCATCGTCGAAGTCCGACGCTTCGGTCAAGCCGGCGATCCGCGGCCGACAGTAGTGCTGGCGATCCGCTCCGATCTCGATCTTGCTGAGCAGGTCACCGCGAGGGGCGCAACCTGGCTCGATCACAGGCTGGTCGAACGCGACCCCATGCCGCTCGCCATGAGTGGATTCGGCCGCGAGACCCGCGAGGCCATGGAAGCCCGTACGGAGCATCTGATCCAGCAGGGTCTGGCGCGGCGGCAGGGCCAACGCATCATCCTGCAGCGCGATCTCTTGGACTCGTTGCGCAGACGCGAAGTGGACGAGGTGGCAGCAAAGGTCTCGGCTGACACCGGCCTGCCTCGCGTGAATGCCGCCTCCGGGGAGCACGTGGCGGGCACGTATCGCCAGCGGCTAACGCTCACCTCGGGACGCTTCGCCATGATTGATAATGGGCTCGGTTTCCAGCTCGTGCCTTGGTCCCACGAACTCGAAAAGAGGCTCGGCCAACACGTCACCGGCGTCGTGAAGGACGGCGGTGGCATCGAATGGGGCTTTGGCCGGAAGCGCGACCTCGGCCTCTAGCTATCTCACCAATTCAGTGCGGAAGGACGCCCGAAATGTCCGGAACCAAAATCCTCTGGGGTCAGGTGATCGTTGTCGGCCTGATCGTCTTGCTGGCCATCTGGGGAGCAACCGAGTGGACGGCATGGCGGCTCGCCTGGCAGCCCGAGCTTGGGCGACCCTGGTTCGAACTGTTGGGCTTCAAGATCTATTATCCGCCAGTCTTCTTCTGGTGGTGGTTCGTCTACGACGCCTATGCGCCTCAGGTCTTTGTCGAGGGCGCCTTCATTGCGGCATCCGGGACCTTCATTTCGATCGCGGTGGCGATCGGCATGTCGGTGTGGCGCGCGCGTGAAGCCAAGAATGTCGAGACCTATGGCTCGGCCCGCTGGGCCGATGCCGAAGAGGTCCGGGCGGCCGGACTTCTTGGTCCGGATGGCGTGGTGCTCGGCAAGCTTGACCGCGACTACCTCCGCCATGACGGACCGGAGCACGTCTTGTGTTTTGCTCCTACCCGGTCCGGCAAAGGTGTCGGACTCGTCGTTCCCTCGTTGCTGGCCTGGCCGGGTTCGGCCATCGTCCACGACATCAAGGGTGAAAACTGGCAACTGACCGCCGGCTTTCGCTCTCGGCATGGCCGCGTCCTGTTGTTCGACCCGACCAACCCCAAATCCTCAGCTTACAATCCGCTGATCGAGGTCCGACGCGGGGAATGGGAGGTTCGCGACGTGCAGAACGTCGCCGACGTCCTGGTCGACCCCGAAGGCTCGCTCGACAAGCGAAACCATTGGGAGAAGACCAGTCATTCGCTGCTGGTCGGGGCTATCCTTCATGTCCTCTATGCCGAGGCGGACAAGACCTTGGCCGGCGTGGCGGCCTTTCTGTCCGACCCGAAGCGGCCAATCGAGGCGACGTTGAAGGCAATGATGACCACCGCGCACCTCGGCAAAGAGGGTGCGCATCCCGTGGTCGCCTCGACCGCGCGCGAGCTCCTCAACAAATCCGAGAACGAACGTTCGGGCGTTCTGTCCACGGCGATGTCGTTCCTCGGTCTTTACCGCGATCCTGTTGTCGCCCAGGTGACCCGCCGCTGCGACTGGCGGATCGCCGATCTGATCGCAGATAGCCGCCCGACGACGCTTTACCTCGTGGTGCCACCCTCGGATATCTCACGGACCAAGCCGCTGATCCGCCTGGTGCTGAACCAAATCGGCCGGCGTCTGACCGAGGATCTCCACGCCCGCGACCGTCGGCATCGTGTTCTGATGATGCTCGACGAGTTCCCAGCACTCGGGCGGCTCGATTTCTTCGAGTCCGCGCTCGCCTTCATGGCGGGATACGGCGTCAAGAGTTTCTTGATCGCGCAGTCGCTAAATCAGATCGAGAAGGCCTACGGGCCGAACAACGCGATCCTCGACAACTGCCATGTCCGGGTTAGCTTCGCGACCAATGACGAGCGGACTGCCAAACGGGTATCCGACGCGCTTGGGACTGCGACCGAGATGCGGGCCATGAAAAACTATGCCGGCCATAGATTGAACCCATGGTTGGGGCACCTGATGGTCTCGCGGCAGGAGACGGCGAGGCCATTACTGACCCCGGGCGAAGTCATGCAGCTTCCTCCGATGGACGAGATCGTCTTGGTGGCGGGCACGCCCCCGATCCGGGCCAAGAAGGTCCGCTATTACGAGGATCGGCGGTTCACCGAGCGGGTTCTGCCGCCGCCAGATCCGACGAGCGCCGGCAGATCATCGCGAACGGACGGATGGTCAGCGCTCGGAACGCCAATGCCGACCGGAGATCCAACCGCCAAAGCCGCGGAAGCCGAGGAAGACACGGCGAATAGCGGGCTCCGTCGTGAGCCCGAACTTCCCGACCACGTCGCGATCGCCAAGGAGACGACCGAACCGACCCCGGCAGAGGAATTCGCTGCCGTTCTTGACGATGACGAGGACGCGGTCCGCCAGTCCCGGCTCATACGCCAACAGATGCGCGGTGTCGCCCGTCAAGTCGTCATGGATCCGAATGACGGTATGGAGCTCTGAGGCAATGCGCGACCGGATGAATGTCTATTTTCCACCAGAGCTGCTGAAACAGATCTCGGAGCTCGCCGATCGCAGGAAGCTTTCCCGGTCCGCGATCGTGGAAGCTGCGGTCTCCTCCTTCCTTTCGCCCGATGGACCGGACAGGCGGGAGGCAGCGTTCGCCCGGCGCCTCGATCGGCTGTCGCGTCAGATGCAGAGACTGGAGCGCGACGTTGGTTTGACGGCGGAGACCTTAGCCCTCTTCATTCGCTTCTGGCTGACGATTACGCCGCCATTGCCCAACGATGCGCAGGCCGCCGCGCAGGCAAAGGGCCGGGAGCGCTTTGAAGGATTTGTCGAGGCGCTTGGGCGCCGTTTGCAAAAGGGACAGAGCTTCCTGCGCGAGATTCCAGAAGATATTCGCCGTCAGGAACCGGCCGACGAATCCTGACCGAGCGTCATGGATGCGCAAACGCGCCGACCCTTCTTTTTCTACGCCAGCCTACGACCGCAGCGATTTAGCCGAACCGACGAAAAGCTGGTCACGCTATCGGCTTGCACGAGCTGACAACAAGAGGGGCCAGCATGCAGATCTCAGGGGCATGGCGCCTCACCGCGCGCGTATTTTTCCCGTTTGCGGTTGGATACTATCTTTCGTATCTGTTTCGAACGATCAACGCTTTGATCGCCAGTCATCTCAGCTCGGATGCTGGGCTTGGGGCTGCCGACCTCGGGTTGCTTACCTCGGTCTATTTCCTCGTTTTTGCGGCGGCGCAGATCCCCGTCGGCATATTGTTGGACCGCTTTGGTCCGCGCCGCATCCAGAGTGTTCTGTTCTTGCTCGCAGCAGTAGGCGCCGGACTGTTCGCAGTATCGAGCGGCTTCCTGTCCCTTTTGATCGCGCGTGCAATGATCGCGTTTGGTGTTGCTGCAGCGCTGACTGCTGGACTGAAGTCCATCATCATCTGGTTCCCCAGGGAGCGAGTTGTCTTGTTGAACGGCTGCATGGTCATGCTGGGATCGCTAGGAGCGGTGACAGCTACGGCTCCCGTGGAACACCTGCTCGCCTGGATGGGGTGGCGGCAGCTCTTTGAGATTCTGGCGGCCGCCACCGGCGCGACGGCCATTCTCATCTACGTCGTAGTGCCTGAACGAAGCATCGCGCTGTCAACAGCGTCCACCAGCCTGAGCTCTGTTTTCAGCGATCGAAGGTTCTGGCGAATGGCTCCGTTATCGGCGACTTGCATTGGGTCAGCCTGGTCTCTGCAAGGACTCTGGGCATCACCGTGGTTGACCGACGTGGAGGGGCTTGACCGCGCAAGTCTCGTAAGACAGCTGTTCATAATGTCGATCGTCTTGAGCTGCGGCGCCCTGTTGTTCGGGATGACCGTCCACTACGTCAAACGAAGAGGAATCAGGGCGGAGAGGGTGTTAGCGACGGTTGCAGTGCTGTTTGTCGCAGCCGAGCTTGCTTTGATCCTGCGAGTGCCTCTGCCGTCCATCTTGCCGTGGTCCGGTGTCGCAATTGCCGGAACGGCAACCGTGGTCAGCTTCGCGGTAATAGCAGATTACTTTCCTCCGGAACTCGCTGGTCGTGCCAATGGTGCCTTGAACGTCTTGCACTTTGGTTGCGCGTTTCTGGCGCAATACGCGACGGGCCTGATCCTGGACCAATGGTCTGCCAATGATGGCCATCGGCCGCTCCAGGCCTATCAGGTCGCTTTCGGTCTCAACGTAGCACTGCAGATCGCGGCGTTGGTCTGGTTCGCGCTGCCCGGGCGCCGATCCATCACTCCGTGGACGAGTTCAATCCTCTTCTTCAAGCCGGGGGATGATTTCTGCGCCGTCGAGTCAGTTGGGTTGTATGAGGATTCGGTCGTCCTCCTGCCCGCGGATGACGATGCGGAGTGGTGAGCTGTAGCCCGCCGATTACGAGACGATTGAGTAGGCCTCAAACACCAGTTCTCAGTCTTTCTTTTTCTACGCCAGTCTACGATCACTGAAGCCGCTTGTTGCGCCAAGTCCATCAGTGCCTTTTCTAATGATCCCCATCTGAGGGCGCTCTTTGGGCTCCTCATTTCGGTGGGGCGAACGGTGGCAATCCATTCCATTCAATCGGAAGCGAGCTCGCGCGGTGCGCGAATGCTGCGTAGCGCGCTCGGCTCTGCGATTGCGGGCTACCTCGAAGACGAAGCGATCATCGAGGTGATGCTCAATCCGGACGGCCGGCTGTGGATTGACCGGTTGTCGAATGGCCTGATTGACACAGGCGAAACAATCTCCGCAGCCGATGGCGAGCGCATTGTTCGCTTGGTCGCGCATCATGTGGGCGCGGAGGTGCATGCCGGCGCGCCGCGGGTCTCGGCCGAACTGCCCGGGACTGGCGAGCGCTTCGAAGGTCTCTTGCCTCCGGTCGTTGCAGCACCGGCCTTTGCGATCCGCAAGCCCGCCGTCGCCGTGTTTACGCTCGACGACTACGTCGCCAGGCGCATCATGACCTTGGAGCAGGCCAGGACCCTGCAGGACGCGGTCGCCGCACGGAAGAACATCCTTGTCGCTGGCGGGACATCGACCGGGAAGACAACATTGACCAATGCGCTGCTGGCCGAGGTGGCGAAGACCTCCGATCGCGTCGTGCTGATCGAGGACACCCGCGAGCTGCAGTGCAGGGCGCCCAATCTCGTTGCGCTGCGGACCAAGGACGGCGTGGCGACGCTGTCGGATCTCGTCCGCTCGTCCCTCCGACTGCGTCCTGACCGCATCCCGATCGGCGAAGTCCGAGGTGCCGAAGCACTCGATCTCCTCAAGGCCTGGGGCACCGGCCATCCCGGCGGCATCGGTACCATCCATGCGGGCACTGCGCTCGGCGCGTTGCGCCGGCTCGAGCAACTCATCCAGGAAGCCGTCATCACGGTTCCGCGCGCCCTGATCGCCGAGACCATCAACATCGTGGCCGTGCTGGTGGGGCGCGGCGCTGACCGCCGCCTCGCTGAGCTCGCCGCCGTCTCAGGGCTGGGTGCCACCGGTGACTACAGCATTTCAACAGCAGGAGACTGACATGCGTCAGCAATTTAGCTTTCTTCGAGGTGCGCCGTTGGCCGTGTTCGGTGCGGTGGTTTTGGGGGCGGCGCCAGCATGGGCTGCCGGATCGAACATGCCGTGGGAGCAGCCACTCAATCAGATCCTGCAGTCGGTGGAAGGGCCGGTCGCCAAGATCATCGCCGTCATCATCATCGTTGTGACCGGACTCACGCTCGCCTTCGGGGACTCCTCCGGCGGTTTCCGCAGACTGATCCAGATCGTGTTCGGTCTGTCGATCGCGTTTGCGGCCTCAAGCTTCTTCCTGTCGTTCTTCTCTTTCGGCGGCGGCGTGGTGATCTGATGGATGAACCTATCACGGGCTTTGTTGTGCCTGTTCATCGCGCACTCACCGAGCCCATCCTGATGGGTGGCGCACCGCGATCGGTTGCGATCGTCAACGGCACGCTTGCTGCAGCCCTTGGGCTCGGACTTCGGCTCTGGATCGCGGGTCTCGTCCTCTGGTTCATCGGCCACATGGCCGCCGTCTGGGCCGCCAAGCGCGATCCCGCGTTCGTCGACGTGGTGCGCCGGCATCTGCGCATTCCCGGTCATCTCAACACCTGAGCTCTCGGTCATGATGAACCTTGCCGAATATCGCCATTCCAGCGCACGCCTCGCCGATTTCCTGCCCTGGGCAGCCCTGGTCGACGAGGGAATCATCCTGAACAAGGACGGCTCGTTCCAGCGGACGGCAAAGTTCCGGGGACCCGACCTCGACAGCGCCGTGCCGGCTGAACTTGTCGGCGTCGCCGGCCGTCTGAACAATGCGCTACGTCGCCTCGGATCCGGGTGGGCCGTATTTGTTGAGGCGCAGCGCCATTTCGCTGGGGCCTATCCTCCGAGTACATTTCCGGATGTCGCGTCCGCGCTGGTCGATGCCGAACGCAGAGCTCAATTTGAGGAGGCGGGCGCCCATTATGAGTCCAGCTATTTCCTGACTTTCCTCTATCTGCCGCCGGAGGAGGGCGCCGCCAGGGCAGAACGGTTGCTCTATGAGGGCCGTGATCGTACCGTCGGTGCAGATGGTCGGGAGGTGCTCCGCGGGTTTGTCGATCAAACCAATCGCGTGCTGCAGCTTGTTGAAGGGTTCATGCCCGAATGTGCCTGGCTCGATGATCAGGACACGCTGACCTACCTGCACTCGACGATCTCGACCAAACGTCATCGCGTTCGCGTGCCCGAAATTCCCATGTACATCGATGCGCTGTTGGCCGACCAGCCGCTGACCGGCGGGCTTGAGCCGATGCTGGGGTCAGCCAACGTCCGGGTTCTGACGATTGTCGGCTTTCCCGGCGCGACGACGCCGGGAATTCTGGACGACCTTAATCGCCTCGCCTTCTCGTATCGCTGGTCGACCCGGGCGATCATGCTCGACAAGACCGATGCCACCAAGCTGCTGACCAGGATGCGCCGGCAGTGGTTCGCCAAGAGAAAATCCATTGGCGCCATTCTCAAGGAGGTCATGACCAACGAGGCGTCGACGCTGCTCGATACCGACGCCCACAACAAGGCGCTTGATGCCGACGCGGCATTGCAGGAACTGGGATCCGACCAGATCGGACAAGCCTTTGTCACGGCGACCATCACCGTCTGGGATCGCGATCCCAATGCCGCCGATGAAAAGCTGCGCCTGGTCGAGAAGGTCATTCAGGGCCGCGATTTCACCTGCATGATCGAGACGGTGAACGCTGTCGAAGCCTGGCTCGGGGGCCTGCCGGGGCATGTCTATGCGAATGTGCGGCAGCCGCCGGTTTCGACCCTCAACCTCGCCCACATGATTCCGATGTCGGCCGTGTGGGCGGGCGAGGCGAGGGATCTGCACTTCAAGGGTCCGCCCCTATTGTTCGGCAAGACGGAAGGATCAACGCCGTTCCGATTCTCGCTCCACGTCGGCGACGTCGGCCATACCCTCGTGGTGGGACCGACGGGTGCGGGCAAGTCGGTATTGCTCGCTCTGATGGCGCTCCAGTTCAGGCGTTATCCGCACTCCCAGGTCTTTGCGTTCGACTTCGGCGGTTCGATCCGGGCGGCCGCACTCGCCATGGGCGGTGACTGGCATGATCTCGGCGGAGCATTGTCTGACGGGGACGATAACCCCGTCGCTCTACAACCGTTGGCCTGGATCGACGATCCTGTCGAGCGAGGGTGGGCGACGGAATGGATCGGCGCGATCCTGGCACGGGAAAAGGTCGAGATCACCCCGGAGGTTAAAAATCATCTGTGGTCGGCGCTGACATCTCTCGCCTCGGCACCGAGAGAGGAGCGCACCCTGACGGGCCTGTCAGTCCTGCTCCAATCGAACCCTCTGAAACGCGCCTTGCAACCATATTGCCTCGGTGGTCCGTCCGGGCGCCTGCTCGATGCAGAATTCGAACGTCTCGGCGAGGCATCGGTCCAGGCGTTTGAGACCGAGGGCTTGATCGGAACCGGTGCTGCGCCGGCCGTCCTGGCGTACCTCTTCCATCGGATTGGCGATCGTCTCGATGGCCGGCCGACACTCCTGATTGTGGACGAGGGTTGGCTCGCCCTCGATGACGAGGATTTTGCGGGGCAACTCCGGGAATGGCTGAAGACGCTTCGGAAGAAGAACGCGTCCGTCATCTTCGCGACCCAGTCGTTGTCGGATATCGACGGCTCCGCGATCGCGCCGGCGATCATCGAAAGCTGCCCAACGCGCTTGTTGCTACCGAACGAACGGGCGATCGAACCGCAGATCACTGCCGTCTACCGCCGCTTCGGCCTCAATGACCGCCAAATCGAACTTCTGAGCCGGGCCACGCCAAAGCGAGACTACTATTGCCAGTCGCGTCGGGGCAATCGGATGTTCGAACTTGGCCTTGGTGAGGTTGCGCTCGCATTTGCCGCGGGCTCTTCCAAGACAGACCAGGCCGCCATCACGCAACTCATCGCCGAACATGGACCCGACGGCTTCGTGCCTGCCTGGCTCCAGCATCGTGGCCTCGCTTGGGCGACGGATCTGATCCCCAATCTCGTCAATCTGGAGAAATCGCTATGAGACGTCTTGGCTTATTGACGACCACAGCCGCCTTCGCGCTGTTGCTTGGCGTCACGGTGCCCGCACGGGCGCTGATCGTCTTCGATCCCACCAACTACGTCCAGAACGTCCTGACTGCCGCGCGGGAGCTCCAGCAGATCAACAATCAGATCACCTCGTTGCAGAACGAGGCACAGATGCTAATCAATCAGGCCAGAAATCTAGCAAACCTGCCGTATTCGTCGCTGCAGCAACTGCAATCATCGATTCAGCGGACCCAGCAATTGCTGGCCCAGGCCCAGCGGATCGCCTACGACGTCCAACAGATCGATCGCGCGTTCTCAACGAGCTACGCGCCTGCGACCAAAAGCCAATCAAACCAATTGCTGATCTCGAACGCTCAGGCGCGGTGGCAGAATTCGTATACCGCAACGCAAGACGCGCTTCGTGTCCAGGCCGGCATCGTGGGCAATCTCGATACCAACCGCGTCCAGACGTCCGCGCTCGTTAGCTCAAGCCAAGGCGCTAGCGGTGCATTGCAGGCAACACAGGCCGGCAATCAGATTCTGGCATTGAACGCGCAGCAGCTCGCCGACCTTACGGCGGTCGTGACGGCGCAGGGCAGGGCGCAAAGCCTTGAAGCCGCGCAACGCGCGGCGGCCCAGGACCAGGGCCGCGAACAGCTCCGGCGGTTTCTTACGCCAGGGCAGGGCTATCAATCATCCAACGTGCAGATGTTTCACTGATGACCGACGTAAGAGCATTCAAGGCGTTGTCGCTGCTTACGACCATTGGCGTGCTGGTCGTCACTGCCTGCACGATCCAGCTTCGCGGCGGAGACGGCCCTCCGCCGACGAAAGCGGAGCAGAACACAGCGGCAACCAGCTCAGACCTCGCGCGCTGCCGCAGTGTCACTGCGGAGGAAGAGGTGGGTTATGAGCGTTGCAAGCAAGTTTGGGCCGAAAACCGCCGTCGCTTCTTTGGCAAGAAATACGGTGCCGCAGCTTCTGGCCACGACGATTCCGCCGCCGGCGTAACGCCAGTTCCAAAGGACCAAAGCCGGATCCCGCAAGGATATCCACTGCCGGCGACACCTGAGGCGAGCAAGCCATGACTGGTACGGGGATCATTGACCAGTTCCTTGAAACGTTCACGCGTTATATCGACAACGGATTCGGATTGCTGGGGAGCGAGGTCGGATACCTCGCAACGACCCTTGCTGCGATCGACATTACGCTCGCAGCGTTGTTCTGGGGTTGGGGAACGGACGAGGAAGTCATCGCGCGCCTCGTCAAGAAAACGCTCTTCGTAGGGGTCTTTGCCTACCTGATCAGCAATTGGAACAGCCTGGCGCGCATCGTCTTCGAAAGCTTTGCAGGTCTTGGACTGAAAGCATCCGGCGCAAGCCTGTCTGCATCGGATTTCCTGCGGCCGGGAAAGATCGCGCAGGTCGGGCTCGACGCCGGACGACCGCTGCTCGACTCGATCTCCAACTTAATGGGTTACATCAGCTTTTTCGAGAATTTCGTCCAGATTGTCGTTCTCTTGTTCGCGTGGGTCGTTGTACTGCTCGCCTTCTTCATTCTGGCCATCCAGCTCTTCGTTACCCTGATTGAGTTCAAGCTCACGACACTCGCTGGTTTCGTGCTCATTCCATTTGGCTTGTTTGGTAAGACCGCCTTCGCCGCGGAGCGCGTTCTGGGCAACGTCATATCCTCCGGAATTAAGGTTCTGGTCCTGGCCGTTATCGTCGGCATCGGCTCCACCCTGTTCTCGCAGTTCACGGCTGGCTTTGGCGGCAACCAGCCAACGATCGAAGACGCGATGACGCTGGTGCTCGCAGCGCTTTCCTTGCTGGGCCTCGGCATCTTCGGTCCGGGTATCGCAAACGGGCTAGTGTCGGGCGGACCTCAACTCGGCGCAGGCGCCGCGATTGGAACAGGCCTTGCTGCGGGCGGCATTGTTGCGGCGGGCGCGGGACTTGCCGCTGGCGGTGCCGGTCTCGCTGGCGGCGCGGTTGCAGGCGCCGCGCGCGGTGGCGGCGCTGTCATAAGCGGAGCAACAGCCGCCTATCGAAGCGGCGGCCTTGCCGGCGTCGCGGAGGCGGGCGCTTCGGCTGCGACGAGTCCATTGCGTCGAGCAGCGGCTGCCTTCGGACGTAGCCCAGCGGGCGATCAGGGTGCGAGCGCCGCGGCTGAAGGGCAGCCTGATTGGGCTCGCCGCATGAAGCATGCTCAGACCATTCGGCATGGAGTCTCGGCCGCCGGCCACGCTGTCCGCTCGGGCGATCATGGTGGCAGCGGTTCCTCCGTCGATTTGTCCGAAGGAGAACGCTGAGGCGCACCACTGCATCTCCGCCGCACAGCGCGCCTCAAATCCACCTATCGCAAGACTTGAAACCGATCACTCGACCAGGGGCAACAATCGATGTTCAGACGACCATCCGTTCACTATGGGCGCATGCCCGAGCCGGTTACGCCGTATCAGAAAGCAGCGCAGGTTTGGGACGAACGCATTGGATCTGCCCGCGTGCAGGCCAAGAACTGGCGCTTGATGGCGTTCGGCTGCTTAATGTTATCAGCCGGTCTCGCAGGTAGCCTTGTTTGGCAATCGAGCCAAGGCTCGATCACACCCTGGGTGGTCGAGGTCGACCATCTCGGCCAGGCCCAAAGGATTGCACCGGCCAACATCGACTATCAACCTACTGACGCTCAGATCGCCTACCATCTGGCGCGCTTCATCCAGGATGTCAGAGGCCTGCCGGCCGACGGCATCGTTCTGCGCCAGAATTGGCTCCGGGCCTATGATTTTACGACGGA
This sequence comes from Bradyrhizobium jicamae, assembly GCF_018130695.1. Taxonomy (GTDB): domain Bacteria; phylum Pseudomonadota; class Alphaproteobacteria; order Rhizobiales; family Xanthobacteraceae; genus Bradyrhizobium; species Bradyrhizobium jicamae_B. The sequence continues at coordinate 287,545 of NZ_JAFCJX010000004.1, forward strand.
TCGTGGCGCGGCTGCGCTCAATGAATATGCACGCAACAATGACCCCTTTGCCAGGCTGGGCAAGGCTCAAATCTCAGTGGACGTATCGAGCGTCATTCGCGCATCTTCCGAGAGCTTTCGGGTCGCCTGGACTCAGCGCATCTACGACAACGGCTCGTTGAGCTCGACGGAGCGCTGGACTGCAATTCTCTCGATCGTGATCGAGACACCACGCGACGCCGAGCGCCTGCGCAAGAATCCCCTTGGCGTCTACGTCCACGCTATCAGCTGGTCAAAGGAGTTGGGTCAGTGATCAAGACGCCGTCTGACGTTCATCCGAAACGTGCCTTCCAGCAAAGCAGGTTCAATTCGGCTTCGCCCGCGTTCGTGAGCTCGAAGCGGGCGATCCTATCCGCTCTTTTGCTTTGTTCGTCCGCGCTCGGTGGGTGCGCGACCTACATTCCGCCGGAGATTAGCTATGACGCTGAAGTTCCTCCGCTGCCGGCGACGCCCGTTGCTCTCGACGATAGATCGCGACCGCTTCACGTTCCACCTCTCTGGAAGCCCTCTCTCGGCGGCAAATCGGGCGGAAAAGAAGACGTTGAGCCGGTGAGCCGGGTTGAAACGGCAAACAGTGCGGCCCGGGTCGAACCACGCAAGCGGGGATATTTCAACGCAGCCCAAATCTACGCCTACAGTCCTGGAGCGCTCTACCAGATTTACGCCGCACCAGGGCAAATCACTGATATCGCGCTCGAGGAGGGAGAACAGTTGACGGGATCAGGACCGATCGCGGCCGGAGATACCGTACGCTGGGTCGTGGGCGATACCGAGAGCGGGAGCGGCGACACACGACGCGTCCATATCCTGGTCAAGCCGACCCGAGCTTCGATCGAGACCAACCTAGTGGTCAATACTGACCGGCGCACCTACCTGATCGAGCTGCGCTCCCGCGAGCGGCCATACATGCCGTCTGTTGCTTGGTACTATCCAGAAACTGTACGGGAACGATCGCGCTTGGTCGCTCTGAAGCCCGTTATTCCGGATCCGGCGCATCGTATCTCCCGCTACGCCATCGAGGGGGATAGTTCTCCCTGGCGGCCGCTTACCGCATATGACGATGGGCGCAAGGTCTACATCGAATTCCCGCAAGGAATTGTTCAGGGAGAGATGCCTCCGCTCTTCATCATCGGCCCTGATGGTAAGACCGAACTCGTCAACTATCGCGCCTACGGCAACGTGTTGATCGTCGATCGGCTATTTGCAGCCGCCGAACTCCGGCTTGGCGGCGAGCACCAGCAGAAGGTCAGGATTGTCAGGACCGACGGGAGGCCGTCGTCATGAACAGCGGGAATGGAAATGATCACGAGCAAGCGGCTCCGCCGGAGACATCGGGCGATCAGTCCGAAAGCTTCCGCTTGAGAGCAGAGCATCCGCGCGTGACCCGGCTGTCGCGGAAGGTCTTGGCCGGCGGGAGCGCGGTTGCCCTGCTTGTCATCGGCGGAGCGGTCCTGTGGTCGCTCCAGAGCAGTCGGCCGCGAAACCAGGCGGCCGATGAGCTTTACAGCACAGACCATCACAATGTCGCCGATGGCATTACGGCGCTGCCAAAGGATTATGCGGGCGTTACGCGTCAGGCAGTTCCGCAGCTAGGTCCGCCGCTCCCGGGGGACCTCGGTCGACCAATCCTTGCTGCTCAAGGCCAGTTGCCGACGAGCGGCGCTGATCCGGATAAGCAGCGCCAGGACCAAGAGACTGAAGCAGCCCGCATCAGCCATCTGTTCGCTTCCACCAACGGACGAGAAATGCGTCCGCCTGCCGCTACGGCTGTTGGAAGCGAGCGCACCGCGCCGCCGCGCGCGACGAGCGACGGCGACGATGGATCTGCGCAAAGCGCACAGGACCGCAAGCTTGCCTTCGTGAACGCTTCTGTAGACCGTCGCACTGCAAGCCCTGACCGCATCTCGCGGCCCGCTTCACCATACATTGTGCAGGCTGGGACGGTCATTCCGGGAGCGCTGATCACCGGCATTCGATCGGATCTGCCAGGTCAAATCACCGCGCAGGTAACCGAAAACGTTTTTGACACGCCGACCGGCCGCTTTCTGCTTGTGCCTCAGGGAGCGCGCCTGATCGGGATTTACGATAGCCAGGTTACGTTCGGCCAGTCCCGGGTCCTTCTGGTCTGGACGCGGCTGATGATGCCGAATGGACGTTCCATCGTTCTCGAACGGCAGCCTGGCGCTGACACCGCTGGCTATGCAGGACTCGAAGATCAAGTCGATAATCACTGGGGCGAGCTGTTCAAGGCTGCGGCACTATCGACATTTCTAGCGGTTGGGACAGAACTGGGTGCCGGCTCGGACACTAACAGCAACAACAGCTCGATTATCCAGGCACTGCGACACGGCGCCTCGGACTCACTGAACCAGACCGGACAGCAGGTAGTTAGGCGCAGCCTCAACATCCAGCCCACGCTGACCGTGCGACCTGGTTTCCCGGTTCGCGTTGTCGTCAATCGCGACCTCGTACTTGCGCCTTATGGAGGATAGGGATGCCCAAGCTGAGACTAGGAGCGCTGCCAGATGATAAGCCGGTCAAGGTCCACACTGAGCTTCCAGCGCCAATCCATCGGGATCTCGTCGCCTATGCGGAAGCCCTTGCGCGCGAAAGTGGGCAGCGCATCGATCCGGCAAAGTTGATTGCGCCCATGCTGGCGCGCTTCATGGCCACTGACCGCGGATTTGCAAAGGCGAGACGGGCCAGTCACACCCCGAGAGCCGGCGGAGGCGACGGATAGCGTTCTTTCAACAGATTCAGGAAACGCTTTAGAGCCGGATTCTCATTGTCTTCGCGCCAATGCGCATAGAAGTCCACTCGGCTTGGTCCCGTTCCGTCCTGCAATTCTCGGTACACAAGGCCGGCGAAGCTTGCACCAATATCCGATTCCATAGCCAGACTGAGTCCGATTCCCATACTTGTCAGACTCTTGATGATGCCACGGCTTACGTCATGGCGTTCTATCTTGGGCCGATCGTCGGGTAACATGAGCTTCGAAATTAGGAGATCCTCGAGCTCTCTTCCTGGATCGTATTCACTTAGCAGGATCTTTTCGTTACGCAAATCGGTCCAATAGATGATCTCGCGTGCTGCCAGGCAGTGATCCTGCGGCAACGAAATGAGGATGCGTTCACTCCATAGCAACAGTGACCTTATGTCCCTTAAATGTAGACGTCCAGGGCCAACGACAACGTCAACGGTTCCACTACGGAGGGCATTCATCAGACGGAAGCGTGAGCGTTCCGACGTTGTCAGTTCGAGCTCTGGGAGCAGCTTCTTGAACTCACCTATCGTCGCTCGCAAATTGCCGGTGGACATAGATGTGAAGAAGCCGACGACAAGATGCCCAGTCTCGCCACGACCGCCGGACTTTCCTGTAGCAACGAGCATGTCGACTTGCTCCAGGATTAGCCGTGCAATACGTAAAACTGTGCGGCCGGTCAACGTAGGCTTGATTCCTCCGCTTGAGCGCTCAAACAGTGAAGTTCCCACGAGGTGCTCAAGCTGACCGACGGCACGGCTGAACGCGTTGTGCTTGATTGAAAGCGCTTCTGCCGCCCGCCGAAAGCTTCCGTAGTCACAAGCGGCAACCGCGAGCCGAAGCTGCTGCAGATCAATAGCTCTCGCTGCGCTTCGCTGATTGTTCCTGATCTCAGTTTCGGTCATTTTCATAGCCTGGTAGCAAGCCGTAAGGCGAAGCGTCCCCACGAGCCGGAGCGGCGCGCGTTGCTTATTGGAGGGATTGATCTGGACGGCCGCGAAGATAACTCGCGTCCCAAGGACCGGTGTCGATAGACCTCGGGCTTCACGAAGGCTAGCCAGAGCATCGCGACCGAGAGTCCTTATGAGACGCGCAATTGGAGTCCAGTCGAAGCGAGTAGCCGGCCGTCCCCAACAGGCAGGCGCAGAAGTGATGGCCGTTCTGGACCGTGCCACAGTGCAATTGTGGTCACAACGGCGTGCGATTTCGGGGTGCTCACGGGATCTTCGCCGGTTCCTGGATTGACCGGATAGGCCGGATAATCCGCGCCCGCGATGGACAGGCGCAGCCGTTCGCCTTTGCCGAGCGTTGCGCAGGTCGTAGCCAGTTTCAGCCTGTATCGGCCGGCAGTCGCGACGCGATAATGCGCATATCCGCTCGAGATCTGATGCACCCTTTCGTCGGAGGTGACGAGTGAAAGGATGCAGCAGAGATCGAAGCTCGGACGGTCACAACTCAGCTCAAGCTCGACTTCGGGCTCGCCGACTACCTCGACGGCATCTTCGAGAGTATCGGTCGTGAAGGTCAGAACGTCGCCGCGCTCGTCCGTAACGCGGCGGTCGACGGGGCCGGTCGGAACGCCGTAGTAGCCTCCGACGGTCGGGGCGGGCCGCCATGGGTCATGCACGATATGCTCGGCATGATCCGCCGTACCCTGCCGAGAACCGAGAGTGCCGTCTCGCGGGTCCATCGATGCCCGGCCCGTACCATCAAGAAACAACGAGTGCGTGCTGGTTGGCAGATCCTCACAGGCCCGCCATTTCTTCAAGCCCATATCGAACAACTCGATTCGCGGGTGGTCGGCCCGGTTCGGCGAGCCCTTGAGGACGCAGTCGAAGAACCGAATGTGATCGATGTCGACGTTCCGTTGCGCCTCGGCGCCGAAGTCGACCGAGCCGACCTTGCGTGTCCAGGGGAAGTGAATCCAGGGGCCGACAATGAGTCTGGTGTCCTCGCTGCTCCTTGCGAGAGACCGGAAGGATTCGACCGTCGCCGGCAGGAACGGATCGAACCAACCGCCGACAAACAACATCGGCAAACGTCGTGCTCGGATGGCGTCCACATGCGCGACGGGTGAGATGCTGGCCCAATAAGGTGAATCGGCCGGCGTTTCCAGCCAATCCATGACGTGCGAATAGTGCCGATGTTTCCGAAGCAGCTCTGGCATCGACGCGATCGGCCCCCCGAGCGGCAAGTTGCTTGCTGCCGCCTGTAGGGCGCTGAATGCCTCGTCGTCGCCAGCGCGTCGTGCGGTTTCGGCGGCAATTTGAATGCCCCAGCTGATCATGTGCTTCATCTGAAAGGCACCGTTCTCGTAAGCCCACTGCGCGGGATTCCAAGGACCCATCGCCGGTGCCAACGCCTTCAGCGATGGGCAGTTGCCCGCGGCCGTCAGCAACTGGTTGTAGGCCTGATAGGAAAAGCCGTACATCGCGACGTCGCCGTTCGCGCCATCGAGACGCGCGGCCCATTCGACCGCCTCCGCGCCGTCCTCGATTTCGCTTTCACCGGGCCGGAACGTCCCCTCCGAAGTGCCTCGTCCCCTGACGTCCTGCACCACCACTATATAGCCGTGCGACGCGTACCAGGCGGGGTGTGCGTAGCAGATGCTGCATGCGATGCGCCTGCTGTAGGCCTGGCGCTGCAGCAGAACGGGAAACGGCCGCCTTGCCGCCGGGCGATAGACGTCCGCGTCGAGTCGGGTGCCGTCCTTCAACGTCATCGTCTCAATTGTGGACGGGAGGACGGGTAACCGGAACGGCTCTGCTGTCATCTGCTCGAACTTCATCGAAGTGGATTCCTGGATGTGGATGGCCTGAAAGTCGTGGGCCGCTACAGGGCAGCCCACGCGAAATCGGCGGTCGCCCTGATGCGAGAGAGCGGATACGCGTCGATTTCGGAGATCAGCTTGATCAGCCGGTCGGCCGCACGGTCGATCGCCTGCTGGCCGCGCCTGTCGTCAGCAAGGGCGGCATTGCCGCAGGCACCCTTGGGATTGATGTCCTGCATCTGCCAGCCGAATCCAACCGCATGGCTCTCCGGCATCAGGATTTCACATTCTTTCTCTAGGGTATGAGAAAGCGACCGGAAATCCTCGGCAAGAGTCATGTCGACCAGGCCGCGATGCAGATAAAGCATCGCGCTGGTTTCGATTTCACCCGCGTGGATTCCGTGCCTACGCTCGGTCGGGCTGAAAAGGTCCGACAGATCCGTGAAGCGCGACCATTGCGACGAGACCGCCAGCATGCCAAGCGTGATGCGAAGTTCGCGGCAGACGATCTCCATGACCTGCGGTTGACCGCCATGGGAGTTGACGAAGAGGACCTTGCGAACTCCGGTCCTGTGAACGCTCTCGCAGACCTCGTACCAGACACGCCCGAGCGTTTCCGCCGACAGGGTCAACGTGCCGGGGAATGCGGAGTGCTCGTTTGATTTCCCGATCGACATCGTCGGCAGGATCAGTGCCGGAAACTCGTCGGTCATTCGCGCAGCCGCATGCTGCATGATGCCGTCAACGATGGCCGTGTCGACTCGGACAGGCAGATGCGGCCCGTGCTGCTCGACGGCGCCCACCGGAAGCACAGCGACGATCTTCTCCATGTCGAGGTGACGAAAATCCTCGGCAGAAAAGTCCCACCACCAGTGCGATTTTAGCTTCATTTCAGTCGCCTTCTGCTTGGACGCGGAGATGGTTGTGCTCTCACTCACCAATGTCAGATATCGGTCGCGACATGAAAAGTGCTAAATTTCGTCTGTTCTGTTGCCCATTCGGCAACACGCCATCACAGCTTCCATCGGGCGATCCCTCAACCGGCAACGTCCCTGATCATGGCTTTCAGCATCTCTGCCAAAACGCTCGCGATGGCGCTGGTCCCGCGGATATGGCCGATCAACATCAGCGATTGAGTATCGTGGGAGAGCTCGCGAATGGTCACATAAGTCAGCCGGCCGGCGCGCCGCTCCGATTCGACGTCGAACGGCGTCAGGAAGGTAATGCCATCGTTCAGGCTGACGGCATGCCGCATGATCTCTATCGAGTTGGTCTCGATCGCTGGGTGCAGGTCGATCGCTACGCGGACGAAGGCTGCATCGAGATAGGGACGGATCGCGCTGGTGATATCGGCGATGATCAGCGGGTAATCGGTGCAATCGCTGAGGCGTACACTGGCCTGCTTTGCAAGGGGATGATTGGGTGACATGACCGCCCCGAGCCGTCCAATACCACGCGCCAAGACCTTGAGATTGCTGTCCTTGCCGAAGTCGAAACCGATGCCGAGGTCGGCTTCGCCATTGGCAACAGCGAGCTGAATCTCGGCTCCGGTATTGAATAGCGTCAGGTTGAGCTTGACCCTCGGATTGGCAATTCGAAACTCCTGGACCGTGTTCGGGACAAGGTTCGAGGCGAGGCCACTCATCATCGCGACCGTGATCTCGCCGCGCCGCAGACCCTTCAACTCCTCGATCTTGACCTGCGCTCGGGTCAACTCCTTGAGCGTTTGGCGGACATGGCCGATCAGGACCTCGCCCGCCGCGGTGAGGATCAACTTCTTCGGGAGACGCTGGAATATCGGCGTTCCCAGCTGGGTTTCGAGCGCAACGATCTGCCGGCTGATGGCGGACGCCGCGACGTTCAGACGGTCCGCGGCCTTGCGGATCGAGCCTGTGCGGGCAACCTCATCGATATAGTTCAGCAGCCGGCTGTGAAGCATCCTTACCACCTACGAAATTTGCAACAAAATGGCGGCTCGTTGCCGAAAAGGCAACGGGTCTGTCGAATTAAAGCGCTTTGAGGCGATGTCGTAGCATGCGAAATCGGTGATGACAGGCACGATGCCCAAGGGATTCATTATATGTCGTTCAGCATTGCCGAGCTCTCGCGTGCGAAAGCTTTCCGAATTTCGCCGAAGGACACCAATTATTTCGCGGTCCTGTTTGACCCGGTTACGGACCAGATCGGAAACATCTTCGTCATCGAGATCTTCAGGCCCGGCGGCGCAACGCCGCCTAACGAGCATGCCGCCGCGCACGAGTTCTTTCATGTGCTGCACGGCGTCGGTGTGGCGCGCTGCGATGGCAAGACCCTGCCGATCACGAAAGGGGACTCGCTTCTGCTGCACCCGGGCTCGGAGCACGTCATCGAGAACACTGGGGCAGGCAAGCTCTATACGCTCACCGTGATGACGCCGAACGAGGGCTTTTCCGAGTTGATCCGCAGCGGCGAGCCGGTCGAGCTCGACGCCGAAGACATCAGCGTTCTGCAAGGGCTCTGAGCGATGGACGCGGTATCGCCCGATCCTGCTCTCGACGACGAAGGCTTGCTGCCGCTCGGATCGAGCGGCTCGAACAGCTGGTTGGTGTCAGAAGGGCGGGCCGATCTGGTCCGCCAACCGGTGCTGCCGCAGCCCGTGATCGTCCAGGCGCAGCGCAAGCTGGTCAAGTTCGACCTCGCGCGCACTGCGATCGTGATCGTCGACATGCAGAACGATTTCTGTCACCCCAAAGGGTGGCTCGCCCATATCGGCGTCGACGTCGCGCCGGCGCGGCGCCCGATTGCACCGCTGCGCCGCTTGCTGCCCGTGCTGCGCCGAGCTTCCGTTCCGGTCATCTGGCTTAACTGGGGCAATCGGCCCGACCGGCTCAATCTCAGTCCGTCCCTGCTGCACGTGTACAATCCGAGCGGCGCCGGCATTGGTCTGGGGGACGCACTGCCAGGCTCGGGCGCGAAGGTGCTGGAGCGGGGCAGCTGGTCGGCCGCAATTGTCGATGAGCTTCCGGTCGAACCTGCCGACATCCATGTCGCGAAGTACCGGATGTCCGGATTTCAGGACACCGAGCTCGACAGCATTTTGCGCAATCTCGGTCTGACCACGCTGATATTCGCGGGGGTGAATGCCGATCAATGCGTGCTCTGCACGCTCCAGGATGCGAATTTCCGCGGCTATGATTGCCTGTTGCTGGAGGACTGCGCCGCCACGACATCGCCCGACTATTGCATGGCCGCAACCATCTACAACGTCAACCAGTGTTTTGGCTTCGTTGTCGGCTCAGAGGCTGTCGCTGCCGAACTCGCGCGCGGCGCTGCGAAGGGAGACCGAGCGTGACCGATCTTGCACGCGACGCTCTAGACCGGCTTGTGGCTGATCTCGGCGACATTCCTGTCGTCACCGAGCAGAAGGTCGTGCGGCGGAGGTCGCGCGATTTCTTCTGGTACAGCCCCATCCTGAATGAGCAGCTTGACGGCAAGTCGGCCGATCTGATCGTGTTGCCGCGCAATGAGGACGACGTCGTTAGGATAGCAGCTGCTTGCGCCCGCCGCCGGGTGCCGCTCACCGTGCGGGGAGGCGGCACCGGTAATTACGGGCAGGCTGTGCCGCTCGAGGGCGGTGTGCTCCTCGATATCTCGGGCCTCGACGGCATCGAATGGATCAAGCACGGTATCGTCCGAGTCGGTGCGGGCGCGAAAATGAATGTGATCGATGCGGCCGCGCAGCCGGAAGGATGGGAGCTGCGGTTGCATCCATCGACCAAGCGCATGGCGACGATCGGCGGTTTCGTCGCCGGCGGATCGGGAGGGATCGGCTCCGTCACCTATGGAGGGCTGAGGGAGCCGGGCAACATTCTGGCGGCGCGGATCGTGACCCTCGAAGAGGAGCCGCGCGTGATCAAATTGCGCGGAGATGCGGCGCAAAAGGTCAACCGCGCCTACGGCACCACCGGTATCATCACTGCGCTGGAAATGCCGCTTGCGCCGGCATGGAAATGGATCGACGTCGTGGTCGCCTTCGACGACTTCATCGAGGCCGCCGCGTTCGGATATGAGGCCGCGCTGGCCGACGGGATTGTAAAGAAAGTTCTCTCGCCGGTCGCCTGGCCGTTGCCCTCCTATTTCGGAGCGTTGAAGCCGTACTGCCCAGAAGGCAAAAGCGTGCTCATGGCCATGATCGCCGAACCGTCGATGGAAAGCTTCAGGTCGCTTCTCGGCGGCCGCGGCACGATCACGCTCGAGATGCCGACCGACGAGAGTCCGAGCCGCGTCCCACTCTACGAATATTGCTGGAACCACACCACGCTGCAGGTTCTCAAGAGCGATCGTTCCGTGACCTATCTGCAATGCCTCTACCCGCATGATCGTGTCCTGGAAAAAGTTGCTGAGATCCGCGAACTGTTTCCGGATGAGGTTATGCAGCACCTCGAGTTCATTCGCTTCGGCGGTCGCGTCACATGCAGCAGCCTGCCGGTAATACGCTACACCGATGCGGATCGCCTGAACGAGATCATCAGGTTGCACGAGGAGCGCGGCGTCTTCATTGCCAATCCGCACGTCTTCACCATCGAGGACGGCAGCCGCTACAAGCGCGCCGATGCGGATCAGCTCGGCTTCAAGCATGAGGTCGATCCGCATGGCCTGCTCAATCCGGGTAAGATGCGGAGCTTCGTCAGCGCGAGGCCATGAGCCCGCTCGTCAACGCGCCGGAAGCTTCTTCTTAGTCTGTTAGTTTGGGGCCTCTCGAGGAAGCAGGTCGTTCTGTCTTTGGTAGAACAGCAGTGTCGATAGGACCGCCGCCAAGTAGCCAGCTGGCCCTGCGTTTAATCCCTTGCGCCAAGACCAGTCTCTCTCCCGTTATGTTCGAACGAATCGCAGCGCTCCGACCAAGCTCTGATTTACGCACAGTCCAGATCAATCATTGCTGCGGCCAACCCGGCTGACAGCGCGAAGCAGGACATATCGTCAACGGAGCAAAAGCATGCGCGGTTGCGCCTGCTGCACCGATAAGTTCTGACCGGTGCTACTTCTCGGCTGCTTGGTCGCCCGCACGCAGAGGGTCTTCAGGTTACCTCCGCTCTGCACGTAGCTTCAGCAACGGATTGCTCCTGAAACCGGCATCGGCCGAGTTGGAAAACGCGAAATCGCATTCAGATTAGCGGTGTTAACCCGGACTTCCGCCGCGACCGGCTCGCAGGCTCGTCCACGTGCGCGAGCGCAGACACATCTGCATATGAAAGCGGCATTGCCCGAAAGGCAACGGATCGCACGAATCAAAATGCTTTGAGGCGACAGCCTTCCTGTGCATCTTCATGCCTGCAACGTCCCCGGAAGCAAATCCGAGACAATGATCACAGGGGAACGAGAGATGAATATGCTCCGGAGAATGGCCATGGGCGCAACTGCGTTGCTGATCGGGATGGCAACAGCATATTCGTCGGAGGCCGTGAACGTAAGGTATTCGTGGAAGCTGAAAGGCGAATATGCCGCCTTCTATGTAGCAAAGGAACAAGGCCTCTTCCGGAAGCACGGACTTGACGTTTCGCTCGGCGAAGGCGCCGGCGCGTCGGCTGCCTTGGGTGGCCTGCTTCAGGACAAGGAGGATGTCGTGGTCCTGCCGGCAGCATTCGCACTGACGGCGATCTCGAAGGGAATGCCGATCAGGATCGTTGCGCTCTATCATCCAAAAACGCCGCTGGGGATTTTGTCATTCTCGGACAAGCCGGTCCGCAAACCGTCTGACCTGGAGGGAAAGAGCTTCATCGTCGCGCCCGGCGATACCGTCGCCACCTACTTGCCGGCCTTCTGCAAGATCAACAACGTCGACTGCGAGAAGATCAGCAAAGTCTCGGTTGGCATCGAAGCCCGCAACAGTCAGTTCCTCTCCAGGAATGTCGATGTGATAGGTACATATCTCAACGTTGACGCTCCGCTGCTCGAGCAGCAAGCAAAGCAATCTCTCGTCATTCTGAATTTGTCGGAAAATGGGCTGATCCTTCCGGGCCTGTCCGTCGTCACGAGCGAAGCAAAGCTCACTCGAGAACCCGAAAAGATCTCGAGATTCCTTGCGGCCTTGAACGAGGGGATGGGGGTCATCAAAGACAACCCACGCGCCGCGACCATGGAGCTTCTCAAGAATTGGGCGGCGCCGCCATCCTACGAGATCGTGGAAAAGCAAGTGATCGAGACGGCACATGCCATTCCTCAAATGGCGGGAAAGCCGCTCGGTTGGATCGACCCGGCCTCGCTCCAACGGGCACTCGATTTGCTCAGGGAGGTGGGAGAGATTCAGGCCGTCAAGCCGCTGGACAGGTATTACACGAATAGTCTCCTGGCGCAGCCTCAATGACGATCCGATCGAACGCGGAGGTCGACATGTCTTTGGCAGATGGTCTCAAACAAGCAGCTTTCAAGATGCAACCGAGCAAAGAAGAGTTGGCCCGTTCGTCACGCTTGCGACGACGCAGAAGGACCGTGATCTTCGAACGCGCCGCGGCCCCGGTCCTCGGCGCAATCCTGATCCTCATTTGGGAGCTTGTCGCGCGCTATTCGGGCATCAGCGAATTCGTGTTGCCCCAGCCTTCGCTCATTCTTAAGCGGATGATCGCAGATTGCCCCTTGCTCCTGACGCATGCCGCTGTCACTGCGATCGAAGTTGTTGGAGGCTTCACGTTAGCTGTCGTGGTGGGTGTGGCGATCGCGCTCACGATTTTCTACTCGCGCCTGCTGGAGGTGGCCCTCTATCCGATTCTGATCGCTTTCCAGACCATCCCTAAAATCGCATTGGCTCCTCTGATCGTGCTCTACTTTGGCTATGGCTGGGGACCAAAGCTTTTCTTGTCCTTCTTCATCTCGTTCTTTGCGGTCATGGTCGCTACCGTCGTGGCATTTAAGAGCATCGACCGGGGATATGCTGATCTCGCACGGTCGATGGGGGCGTCGGAGCTGCAGATTTTTACGAAGATAAGATTGCCGGCCGCTCTGCCAGCCATCTTCGGAAGCATGAAGGTAGCTCTGACCCTCGCCGTTATTGGTGCCGTTCTCGGTGAATACGTCGCTTCGGAAAGGGGCTTGGGTTACATCCAACTCCAGGCGAACTCAAATTTCGATACGACGCTCAACTTTGCTGCCGTGATCTCGATCGCCGTCCTGGGCGTCGGTCTCTACCTGCTGCTTCTTGCAGCTGAACGGGCATTGATGACAGGACGGAGGCCAAGCCGATGAGCGCTGGCATCGCAGGAGCTTTGGTGATGGAAACATGCTTCGAAAGCGGAGTGTCCGTTCAATTGCAGAAATTGTCCAAGAGCTTCGAATCAGCGGCTGGTGAAGAGCTCAGCGCGCTCAGCGAAATCGACCTTCGCATCGAGCCCGGCGAATTTGTCGCGATCGTCGGGCCTAGCGGATGCGGCAAGAGCACGCTTCTCTCGATGATTGCCGGCCTCGAGCGCCCTTCGACCGGGATATTGCGAGTCGATGATGAAGCCTTGACCGGTCCCCATCCGCGCGCCGGCGTGGTCTTTCAATCCGATTATCTACTGCCTTGGCGGACCATACTCGGCAATGTTCTTCTTCCAATCGAGATAAAGGGCCTCGATCTCAACAAATATCGGTCGGTGGCAGATGAGCTGCTGGTTCAAGTGGGTTTGAGTGGCTTTGCCTCCAAATTGCCTTTTGAGCTTTCAGGAGGGATGCGCCAGCGCGCGGCCATCTGTCGCGCGATCATTCAGAGACCGGGCCTCCTTTTGATGGATGAGCCCTTTGGAGCCTTGGACGCACTCACGCGGGAGCAGATGGTATCGGATCTTCAGGCGCTATGGATGCGCTTGGGAAATACCGTGGTGTTCATCACTCACGGCATCGACGAAGCGATCTTCCTGGCTGATCGCGTGATCGTGCTCTCACCTCGTCCGGGTCGCATCGATCTCGAGGTCAAGATCGATCTCCCGAGGCCGCGCAAGTGGGCGGACGCCCATCTGCATACACAATTTCATCAGGCGATGGTCGATATCAGAGACTGCTTCGAGAGGCGGGGGATTCTTCACGCCGAAAACCTCGAACAACCAGCGGTTCAAACCTAAAGCAAGGACGCAGAGTATGTTGCTCTATTCCCCACCCAAGGCAGCGACGTCCATCCCGGTCATCAACATCAGCGACTGGACCGAAGCCGGCAGGCTCAAGGCGGCCGCCGAAATCCATCGGGCCTGCCGCGAAACGGGCTTCTTCTATGTCGCGGGCCACGGCATTCCCTTGCAGCTCGTCAGGAATCAATTCGACGCTGCCAGGGCCTTTTTCGATTTGCCGATCGAGCAGAAAATGGCGTTGCACATGAAGAATTCTCCCGCCAGCGCCGGTTATGAACCTGTCGGTGGCCAGGTTCTCGATAGCCAGGATGATAAAGGCTCCAAGGGGCCGCCGGATTTGAAGGAGAGCTTCTACTCTGGCGCTGAGCTACCCGACACGCATCCCTGGCATCAGCGTCGCGTGCGCACTTTCGGACATAATCAATGGCCCGACTTGCCGGGATTTCGCGAGCAGAATCTTGCTTATCGCAAAGCGGTTTGCGTGCTCGGCGACAGAATACTGGCGCTGATGGCACTTTCACTGGATCTTGACGAGGGATGGTTCGAGACCTTCTACAACGTTCCTTCCGCTACGCTGCGAATGATCAAATATCCCCCGCAGCCGTCTGCAGCAAGCTTCAATCAGATCGGGGCGGGAGCCCATACCGATTGGGGCGGCATCACCATTCTGGCTCAAGACGACGTAGGCGGACTGGAGGTGCGCAATGCCGACAATGAATGGATTACGGCCTCGCCCGTCCCAGAGACTTTCGTCATCAACCTTGGGGACCTGATGGCGCGTTGGACCAACGGGACCTACAACTCGAACATGCACAGGGTAAACAATAACACGAGCCGTAAGGATCGATATTCGATCCCTTTCTTTTATTCTCCTAATCCGGACGCGATCATCGAAGCGATCCCGACCTGCGTCACACCAGAGAATCCCCGACGCTTTGTCACTTGCACCGCTGCTGAGCACATAGGGGAGATGTTCCGCCGCTCGTACTCGGTGATCTAGTTAGTCGGCACCGCCTTCAGAAATAAAACACAGCGACGATTGCCGTCAGGACGATGTCCTGCGGGAGAGCACCCGCATGGGAAGTTGAAATACGTCAGGCGTGCGAGGCGCTCTTCATCGAAGAGGTCTTGCTCGTAGTCGTATTGGCAAAATCGAGATTCCGGGCAGTCAGAGATTTCTGTCCGTAGGTTGAACTCGACCGACATGGATGTGGCCCCCGGACTGGGGTGATCACTTCCGACGCCAGGTCGCGTTCTATCCAACCTGTCGAGTATGCCCGGGGGGCAACTCATTTTTTTTTAAAAGGGGGACCAAACATGCTAACTTCGAGACTTGCGACCCGAATGTCGCTTGCGGTTGCTTTGATTGCTTTTTCATCGATCGCCAAGGCCGCAGATGAACAAACTCCACTGCCAGCCAAGGCAAGGCCAACGCTCCCGGCTGATCCACCGTTTTTCTCGGTGAATGACAACAGGCTCACCTATTCGTACCAATTTACGGCGACGGATCCGGGCGCTTACAGCACGCAGCCAAACGGGACCATTAACGGAAAGACCGCCAAGCAGGTCTATTCGTTCACCCATTTCGATATTTGGGCTTACGGCACGAACTTCTTCAACATCGATACGTTGAAATCAGGCCATAACGATCCGGCGTCTCCTTGCCAGCCCACCGGCACCCTCCCGTTCGGAGTGACAGGAGCCTGCGCCGGCGTGACGGAGTTCTATGGCTTGGAACGCAGCACGTTCGGTTGGAATGAGATATTCAATACGAACGCCTTCAAGATGGGACCGCTGCGCAATGTCTCGTTCGAGGTTGGCTTCGATCTCGGTACGGCAAATAGCTATTTTGCACCCACGACAAACAACGTCGTCGGTGGTCTGCAATTCGCCTTCGATCTGCCGTATAAGGGCTATTTCAACGTGGCGCCGCTCGTCGTCAAGGGAATAGCAAGCCACAAGTCGTTTCTTCAGTGCGGTCTCTTCAATCCCGGCGTTCCCGGCGCAACTTGCCTCGCGGATGGAAATAGAGAATTTCCGCCCACATGGAGGATCGAGACCAACTATTACTTGGATCTAGGTTTCCTCCCTGAAAGCGTAAGGTACTTCGCGATTAGCGGCCGCGTTTCGGCGACCGGACCCAAGCGCGATATCAACACCCTGCCTGCGCTGTCCGGCGCCGGTCGTCTCAGCACTGCCAGCAAGATCGAGTTGAACAGCGAGCCGATCCGCTTGACGTTCGATGCCGGAAAGGCCTTCATTGGTCCGAAGTACAGTCACTTTGTCGACCTCTGGGTCGCCTATCGTTATTGGCAGAACAAGTATGGCCTCGACAGCAACGCCACTCCCGGAACCTGCACGGTCGCGGCAACTGGCGTTAGCACAAACAGCTGCACAGAAAAATCAGCCAGCGCGGGCGTGTCGGTGAAGTTCTAACGCTTCGTCTACCGGAGCTTATGATGGTGCGGTGATCGTACGCCGCTCCATCTACGAATTGGATCGAGATTTCGGTTTTCAGTCGGTATTACAAACAGGCTGCGCGACGTGTGCAATGGGGAGATCAAGGCGGCGCGCTGGAAATATCTCTAGGTGGAAGCCGGACTGGGGTCCGAGTTCGAGCGAAAGCGCTTGGGTTTGATACAGGCTTCACACGAGCAGCTTCCGAGCTATTCTTCTTGGCGGGGCCTGTTCAGGCGCAGCCCGCCAACTAGCGAGCGCTGGAGTCTGTCGAAACGAAAGTTGTGCATCGACTAACGACCGCGTGCTTGGGCCCCCGATTAGGTGATGCCCAACTGCCAGGCATCCTGGGATCTGGCCCAGAGGCCTCACGCCGCACGCGCTCGATCGTGCCGCGTCTCGTCGCCGGCGATACCAACACTCCGGCCGTGATGTCGGCGAACTTGCCGCAGGCATCCTTGGCAGGTAACAGCACGCGCAGCCTGCTGTGACCAATATGACGCTCATGCCGAGCGCTTGGCTTACTGCGACAGCATCGCAATAAATGCTGTGACTTTCGGCTGCCGGAAGCGCGCGGCCGGATAGACGGCGCGGATGCCACCTGACGGCAGGTCCAGCACGGCACGACACGGAGATGAGCCCGCGAGCTTTCCGATGTCCCGCTACCAGGCGCGTCAGGCGAAGGTCGCCAAGCGTGCCAGCGTGAGCTCCGCAACGTGCTCCTGAGGAGCCGCGACGGTGGTGTAGTAAGGCGTTCGCACACGCTGCAAAGCAGGCGGAGCTGACTTATGCGGGCGTCTCGCCATCACGGATATCCACGCATGGGAAATGAAGATAGCCTCAACGCAGGATTAGCCCGAAATTTCATTTTTCAACCAGGAACGGAACGTTTCCAGCGGTGGAAAGTTCTGGCGTGCCTGTGGCCAGACGAGCCAGTACGATCCAGCACCTGGCACTGATTGCTCTAGCACAGGTAATAGCCGTCCTTCTGCAATCTCAGCACTTGCGAGATACTCTGGAAGTAGCGCCACCCCGAGACCGGAAATTGCGGCCTGCGTCATGGTAGCAAATTGATCGAAGAGCATTCCTGTTACAGTAGCGGCTTCCGAACCCTGGGCGGCAAACCAAATCGGCCAGGCAGATGGCCTTGTCTCGAGTTGCAGGAGGGGCAAGCCAGCCATATCGTCAGCGCTACGAATTGGGTGCTGCGCAAAAAGCTCTCGCGAAATGCAAGCGGTCAACCGCTCCTCAAACAGCTTCATGTGGCCGGCATCGCGCCAGTCGTCGGTCCCGAAGTGAATCGCAGCATCGAAACCTTCAGCAGCAAAGTTGAATCGCTTCAGCCGTGTTGCGAGGTTGATCGTGATGCCTGGGTGTTTGATCAGGAACGCTCCAAGCCGCGGCGCAAGCCAACGCGTTCCGAAAGCTGGAAGGATAGCCAAGGAAAGGGTGCCTCCGCCGGGATTCGCGACCAGTTCCATGCTTGCGCGCTGGATGAGATCAAGTGCGCGGGACACGTCCCGCCCATATGCGTGGGCTGCTTCCGTGGGAATGAGCTTTTGCCGGTGGCGCTCGAACAGCGGGCGGCCGAGTTGGGATTCAAGATTTTGCACAAGACGGCTGACAGTACCTTGCGTCAAATCGAGTTCGCGTGCGGCAGCAGATGTCGATCCCGTTCGTAGAACTGACTCAAAAGCGGCCAGAAGACTGAGGGACGGGAGGAACCGACGCTGACGCATGTATGCCTATGCATCCAATGCATGAATTTACGCTTAAACACCGTTATCCAATTGCATCCCAAGCATTAGATACATAGGCCTCTCGGATCAATGACTTTTCAAGGAGGCCCCGTGTCCGCAACTGTTACCGGTTCTGCCCAGGATTCTGGAAAACGTGTCCCCTTTAGCTGGAGCGATCCCTTTTTCCTAGAAGATCAGTTGACCGACGAAGAACGCATGATCCGCGACACCGCGGCGGCCTTCGCCAAGGAAGAACTGCTTCCGCGCATCGAGAAAGCTTACCTTGAAGAGCAGGCCGATCCGGTCCTCTTTCGGCTGATGGGCCAGACCGGTCTGCTAGGCATCACTGCCCCCGCCGAGTATGGTGCGGCGGGCGCTGGCTACGTGTCCTACGGACTGGTCGGCCGAGAGGTCGAACGTGTCGACTCCGGCTATCGCTCGATGATGAGCGTGCAGTCGTCGCTGGTCATCTATCCGATCCAGGCATACGGCTCCGAGGAGCAGCGGCGGAAGTACCTCCCCGGCCTAATTTCCGGAGAACTGATCGGTTGTTTCGGCCTTACCGAGCCAGATGCGGGCTCCGATCCGGGCGGCATGAAAACCCGCGCTGAAAAGATCGAGGGCGGCTATCGCCTGCGCGGCTCCAAAATGTGGATCACGAATGCGCCGATTGCCGACGTGTTCATCGTATGGGCGAAATCCGCAGCACACGACAACCAAATTCGCGGTTTCGTCTTGGAAAAGGGTCTGAAGGGCCTATCCGCTCCGAAGATCGGCGGCAAGCTGTCGCTGCGTGCCTCGATCACCGGCGAAATCGTCATGGACGGAGTCGAAGTCGGTGAGGAAGCCCTGCTGCCGAATGTTTCAGGCCTGCAGGGCCCCTTCAGCTGTCTTAACCGCGCTCGTTATGGAATCTCTTGGGGCGTGTTGGGTGCAGCGGAAGATTGCTGGCACCGTGCTCGCCAATACGGACTCGATCGTAAGCAGTTTAACAAGCCGCTTGCCGGCATGCAGCTCTACCAGAAGAAGCTCGCCGATATGCAAACCGAGATCACGTTGGGCCTGCTGGCATCCCTGCGCGTCGGCCGATTGATGGACGAGCATAAGTTTGCGCCAGAGATGGTTTCTATCGTCAAGCGAAATAACTGCGGTAAGGCCCTAGATATCGCCCGGCAGGCGCGCGACATGCACGGCGGAAACGGCATCCAGATCGAATACCACGTCATGCGCCATGCGCAGAATCTCGAAACCGTCAACACTTACGAGGGCACGCACGATGTTCATGCACTGATCCTCGGCCGCGCCCAGACCGGCATTCAGGCCTTCTTCTGATGACCGCTGCAAAAGGAGCCCCGCTTGCAGGGTTGAAGGTTGTTGAATTGGCCCGGATTCTCGCCGGGCCGTGGATCGGCCAGACGCTTGCTGACCTCGGCGCGGAGGTCATAAAGGTCGAAAGCCCGAGCGGTGACGATACACGGAGTTGGGGACCGCCCTTCATCGAGCGCTCTGACAGGAAGGGCGGCACAGAGAGGGTCGCCGCCTATTTCCATTCAGCCAACCGCGGCAAAACCTCAGTGACCTGCGATTTCTCGGAGATCGAGGATCTAGCGCGTGTGAAAGCCCTTATCGTTCAAGCGGACGTGGTGATTGAGAATTTCAAGGTCGGTGGCCTCAGGAAGTTCGGACTGGATTACGAGAGTCTGTCAGTTGTTAACCCACGCCTCGTCTATGCATCCGTGACGGGCTTCGGCCAAGACGGTCCACGCGCGCAGAATCCCGGCTACGATTTTCTTATCCAAGGCCTGTGCGGCATCATGGATCTTACCGGGGAGCCGGACGGGGAACCGCAAAAAGTCGGTGTGGCCTGGATTGACATCTTTACCGGCCTCTATGGGGTCATAGGCATTCAGGCGGCTCTTGCGGAGCGCGAGCGCTCTGGTCGTGGACAGCATGTCGATCTTTCGCTTCTCGACGTGGGGGTGGCCGTTCTGGCCAATCAGGCGATGAATTTTCTCGCCAGCGGCACGGTGCCCTGCCGGCTCGGAAACGCGCATCCCAACATCGTGCCTTACCAAGTGTTTCCAGCTGCCGACGGTCATATTATCATCGCCTGCGGCAATGACCGCCAGTTCGCCAACCTCTGCACTGTACTTGAACTTGAGACGCTTGCCGCCGATCCCGCCTACGCCACCAATCCTGCCCGCGTCGGCAACCGCAAGATGCTTGCGGAGATTTTCTCCGAGAGGACGCGTCTGCGCACCAAGCAGGACCTCATTGCCGCGCTAGAGGGCGCTGGGGTGCCTGGCGGCCCCATCAATACTGTCAAAGAAGCTATCGCTGATCCGCAGGTCCGCTCCCGAGACATGAAAATCGAGCCAGAAGGTTTGCCGGGATTACGCACGCCGATCCGGTTCTCCAGAAGTCCGCTGGTGCTCGACAAGGCCGGACCGATCCTCGGCGGCGGCCTCTGGGGATTTCGGGTGCCGGCAAAGCACAAAAGTGAGGAATGACCATACGGACAGTAAGCATCATGGCATTGACGGCGCCTATGTGGGGAATCCGTTGCAGGAGGTACCGATCGACTGTCTCGTGACCTCATCGCCTGGGCAAGAAACCGCCCGGCGCCGTGTCTGCTCGCCGTGCATTCACTGCTAAGCCATCAAAGGGTCGAGAGGGCACCCCAATTCGTTGTCGAATTGACGATCGTGCGGCGGCGCTGTTCGGCCGATCAGAAGCCAAGATCGTACGGAGAGCTTACAGGCGCCGCGCCAGGCGGCGGCGCGACGGCCCGGCGATATGGCTTTTTGCGCTCATTGGCTGCTGTGATGCCGAAGAGCGTTTTGCCGCAAGGGGCCATTCTTCGCTCGACGTGCTCGCGGTAGCCGTCGATGACCTTTCGCTGCGGTCTTTCCAGATCAGATGCGCCTCGAGGTACCGCACCCAAGCCTGCTTGAGAATGATGCTCGCGGGGGTCCCGTCGCCAAAAGCTGGATTTGCCGGTTCGGGTTGCTTCCGCTTGCGATTTCGCTCAGCCAAGAATCCGCATAATTACGCAAATATAAAATATTTCGAAAATACTTGCCAGCGGTCACCGGACGCTTGTACAGTGCGATCCGGAATGCTGGCGCAGCGTGCTGATCGGTCATAGACGAGGGAGCCATGGGCAAAGGCCTGTTCGATCCCGTGTCATTTGGGGCGCTGCGGCTCTCCAGCCGAATTGTCATGTCCTCGATGTCGCGCGACCGTTCGCCTGGCGGGATTCCGACCGCTCTCAACGCCAGCTACTACGCGCAACGGGCGACGGCGGGGCTCGTAGTCACCGAGTCCACCGCCATCTCCGCTCGTGGTGTGGGCTGGCCGAACACGCCCGGCATTTACACTCAAGCTCAGGTCGCTGGTTGGCGTCTTGTTACCGATGCGGTGCATGGAGCGGGTGGACGGATATTCTCGCAGCTCTGGCATTGCGGGCGCAACTCCCACCCGTTGACGCAACCCGGCGGCGTTCTGCCGGTAGGGCCATCAGCCGTTCTACCGCCCGGCACCATTCGCACAGCGGAAGGCCGCAAACCACTCATGGTGCCGCACGAGTTATCGGCTGAAGAAATCGCCGGCATTGTGGAGGAATACCGAGCGGCCGCGCGGAACGCGCTTTCGGCTGGCTTCGACGGCGTCCAATTGCACGCCGGCAACGGCTTCCTGCTCGACCAATTTCTTCGCGACTCGGCGAACCGGCGTACTGATGCTTATGGCGGCTCGGCGCAAAACCGGTGTCGGCTCCTCATCGAAGTGGCGGAAGCCGTCTGCGGGATCTGGGGCCGAGAACGTGTCGGTGTGAGACTTTCTCCCACCAATCCTACTATCTACCACCTGCATGAATCCGAACCGGTGCAACAACTCGTCACCGCGTTCGAGATGTTGAGTGAGTTGGGTATCGCCTATGTGGATGTGGTGGAGGGCTCAACGACGACTGCGCCGGCCACGCACGAACTCAACTATCCGGGGCTGCGTCGACGCTTTTCCGGCCTCTACATTGCTAACAACGGCTTCACCACTCGCGCGCAGGCCGAGCGCGCACTCGCAATACACGCAGATCTGATTTCCTTCGGCAGACTCTTCATCGCCAATCCCGATCTCCCGCGTCGTCTGAAGATCGGTGCGCGTATGAACCCGCTGAACCGGGACGAGCTCTATTCGCCAGATCACCGCGGGTACACCGACTACCCATTTCTTGAACAAAAGAACGAGCAGAACAATGCCGCGACCCAACAGGAGGAACACACGTGAAATCGATACTCCGCGAATACTCGCGTCGCGCTGTTCTGCGCTCTCTTCTTGCAGCTCCCGCGGTGCTCAGCGGCGCCGGCGCCTTCGCTAAGGACAGTTGGCCCGATCGACCCATCCGCCTTGTCATGACGCTGCCGGCCGGCACGTCGGCCGATACCATGGCGCGTTTCATTGCCGAAAAACTCCATGCGGAGCTGGGGCAGGCCGTGTGGGTGGACAATCGACCCGGTGCGAGCTCCAACATCGGCTACCAGGCGGCCGCGGCCGCTCCAGCCGACGGCAATACGTTACTCTACGGTCTCCTCTCGGTGATGCTCAATCCGCATCTCTTCAAGTCCGTGCCTTACAAGCCGTCGGACTTCACGCCGATCATCCACCTGCTTGACGTGCCGTTCGTGCTCGTCGTGCGCGCCGACTCGCCGTACCGCACGGTCGAGGAATTGCTGCAGGGAGCGAAGACGGACGCGGACAAGCTCACCTATCCGTCATATGGGCTCGGCTCTGCCAATCACGTGGCCATGCTCCAAATACTTCAGACCGCCGACGCCAAGATGGTCCATGTGCCCTACAAGGACGGCGGCCTGAATGATCTCCTGGGCGGTCGCCTCGACTGCTCGCTGGACGTGACAGCCACGATTATCCCTCACATTCAATCCGGCGCGTTGCGTCCGCTCGTCGTCTCGACTCGTCAACGGCTGGAAGAACTTCCAGATGTGCGTACATTCGAGGAAGCCCGATTGGGCGTGCCCCTCTACTCCTGGAACGGAATCTTTGCGCGCGCCGGTACGCCGCCGGAGATCACCAGCCGCTTGTCATCCGCGCTCCAGACGATCACGACGGGCGATGACTTCCGGAAGAAAGTCAAAGAGTTCTTGCAGATTCCGCGCGGCGGGACGCCGGACGAATTCACTGCATTCTTGAAGCAGGACTCCGACAACTGGGGCCGGATCGTCGCCAAGGCGGGCATTCAGATTGAGTGACCTTGTCGCTTTATCGCTTTGCGAGCGTCGACCGCTCAGGCAGCGCTCTCCTTGGCCACTTCGGCCAGGAGACCGCGTGCCCATTTGTGGAGACCCGACTTGGCGGTTCTTGCGCTCCAGTACATGTCGATGCTGATCGGCACGCGAAAGGGCAGGGGCACGATGTGCAGACGGCCCTGCATTGCGCGGGCCAGATGGTGCGGGATGGCTGCGATGAGCGGCGTCCCGGGAATAATGCGCTCCAGACAATCATGGCTAGGTAGCGTGACCGCCGGCTCCAGCACGATGCCCTTGGCCTTGAGGACATCGATATAGAGCGGCTGCCATTCGCCGTTATGCGTGACGAAGACGTGCTCAGCCTTGCAATAGGCTGACAAGCTAATCCGGCCGCGCGCGAGAGGATTGGCCCGATCCATCACGCACACATAGTGATCGGTGAGGATATGAC
Source organism: Bradyrhizobium jicamae (assembly GCF_018130695.1). Taxonomy (GTDB): domain Bacteria; phylum Pseudomonadota; class Alphaproteobacteria; order Rhizobiales; family Xanthobacteraceae; genus Bradyrhizobium; species Bradyrhizobium jicamae_B. The sequence goes on from NZ_JAFCJX010000004.1 coordinate 311,098, forward strand.
GGCGATAAAAATTGTCGCCGATAATCCCTACCGGTCCAATGACGATGTCGCATTCGTTCTGCTTGAGGTGGACGTTGCCGTGACCGGCCGCGTCCAGCAGTACGAGCTTGGCGTACGGCGCTGCGGTCCGGAAGCGGATGCTGAACTGCGGAAACAGGGTTTGCCGTTCGTGATGGTTGCAGGAAATCGCCACTGTACCCGTGGCGACGGCAGGGTCGAATTCAGTTGGCGAAGCAAGGGCCTCGACCTCGCCGAGGGTTTCGCGCGCCCAGTCGACGAGTGTCGCGCACCGCTCGGTCGCCGCGACGCCATTGCCCTGGCGGACGAAAAGGGGATCACGAAATGCGCTCCGCAGGCGCTCGACAGTGTAGCTGATCGTGGACTGGTTGACGTCGAGCCGTTCGGCCGCGGCCGAGAACGATCGCAGATCGAAAACCAGGACAAGGGTGCGTAGCGCTCCGAAGTCGATGGGATCGAGGGCGGAATTGGCCGACATCAACGTGCTCCCCGGGGTACGGTCCCGTTGGTGTCGAGTCTAGCACAGGTCATGCAAGAATTCGATGAGGCCCGATGGAATTGAGCGCCGGACGTCGCTTGGCTATCGTCCCCTCAATAGGCATTGGGACGAGAAAGATGACGAAACGCACGGGTCATCTCGGATTGAAGTCGTTGTCCAGCTCCGAAGGTTGACGGGAAAGCCGGGTCCGATCGCCGGGGAAACCGCATCGATCTCGGCAAGACCTTGCTGCCACTATACGACCGTCGGCAAGGCGGAGATGGTGCGTGGCGACTGGCTGAAGCCGGGCGCGACCGTAATCGACGTCGGCATCAACCGTATCGCCAACGACGTCGGCAAGGCCCGCCTCGTCGGCGATGTCGCCTATCAGGAAGCGCTCGGGGTCGCCGGCGCGATCACGCCGGTGCCGGGCGGCGTCGGTCAGATGACCGTTGTCTGCCTGCTTGTGAACACGCTACGCGCGGCCTGCGCGATCGCGAAGCTACCCAAGCCGGCGGTCTGAACCGCCTCGGCTACACGCAATTCCGGCCGTTCTGTCCAGCGTGGTCGCGCGGGGCATGAGCCCGATCTTCAGCGAAAACGCCGTGGTGACGCCGAGCCAATCCGTTCGTCTCGGAACGGTGTTTCGGCCTCGCAGATATCCCCTCGGCCGCACCCTTGACAATTTCACATACCGCGTGGTATTTTAATTCCAATGAGTATATTTGCGCGGCGATAGGATCGCCCGCAGGGAGGATCGAGATGACGGTAATGATGCGTGCAGCTCGCATGCATGAAGTCGGCCGGACCATGCGGCTCGATCAAATCGCGCGACCAGTCGCGGACACCACAGACGTGGTCGTTGAGGTCAAAGCCTGCGGAATGGTCCCGAACCTCGGCAACGTGCTTGCCAACTGGCCGACCTGGTATCCTCACATGCCGCTGCCAAGCCTACCTGCGATCTTTGGCTTGGATCCCGCCGGCGTCGTCTGCGAGGTCGGGAAGAAAGTCATTGGGATCGAGCCTGGCGACCGCGTCTATGTCAGCCCTGTTCGGTCCTGTGGTTGCTGTCAGTCGTGCCTGACGGGTCAGCGCACACAGTGCCGCTATATGACGTTCAACGGCTACTTCGGATTTCAGAAGGAATCGCAGGTCCTCTACGATCAGTACCCTCAGGGCGGCTTCTGCGAATTCATGTCGGCGCCGCAGTATTCGATCGTCAAGCTTCCCGACAACGTTTCGTTCAGAGAGGCGACGCGGCTCGGATACTGGGGCACGGCCTACTCCGCCTTGAAGAAGGCGGGCAGCCTTGCAGGTAGATCGCTCCTGATCAATGGAATCTCGGGCACGCTCGGGCTGGGTGCGACGCTTATCGCGCTAGGACGTGGCGCGGCGCGAATATACGGCACCGGACGAAACATGGCCCTTCTGGAGCGCGTCAAAGCGCTTGCACCGGAGCGCATCGAAATCTTCTCGACCGAAAGTGGTTCTGTCGCCGATTGGGTGAAATCACGGACCGACGGGCGTGGGTGTGATGTCATGCTCGATACGCTCGGAGCCGTCGCTTCGCTCGAGGCCTTTGACGATGCGATGCATGGCGTGCGCCGCGGCGGCACAATCATCAACATCGGTGGGACCGCCGGGAAGCTGCCAATCGATCTCAAATGGCTGATGGACGAGCAGATGACCCTGATCGGCTCAGTATGGTTCACCACGGCCGAGGGATGCGAGTTGGCCCAAATGATGGCCTCGCGCATCGTGGACATGTCGATCCTAGAGCACGAGGTCTATTCGCTCGGGGACATCAATGCCGCGATCTCGAGCGTTGGCACCGGCAACGGGGGATTTAGCAACTATCTGGTTGAGCCCTAAAGCCGTTGGAAACTCACCGAGAGGCTTGACCTGGACGAATTTCGAAAATAACAATAAATGTCGAAACACAATACCGTGGGAGGAATTTCCGGGGGCCGGGGGCGCTGGCCGGGCGTCTGGATCCTGCCGGGTTGTGCGCAACGGAGGAGGAGACGATGCTCAGGCGAACGTTCAATGCCCTGCTAATCTCGGCTGTGGTGTTCGGCACGGCGGGAGGGATCGCAAGCGCCGAGGAGACGCTGAAAATTGGTGTGAGCGCCCCAAAAACGGGTGTTCAGTCCGGTGGCGCAGCAGCCGTGTATTGGCCGAACGTGCAGCTTTGGGTGCACGATCTGAACCAGAAGGGCGGCATCAAGGTCGACGGCAAGCAGTTGAAAATCGATCTCGTTGAATACGATGACAAGAGCAGCCCCGAGGAGGCCGTCAAGAATATTCAACGGCTCGCAACGGTAGACAAGGTCGACTTCATCATCTCGCCGTACACGACGGGGATCAACCTCGCTACGGCGCCTCTGATCGCGCGTTACGGCTATCCGCAGTTGGTAGCCACGGGCAATGCCAATGACCTGAGGGCTTTCATCAAGCAATGGCCAAACTCATTTTGGTTGCTCGGAAAGGCCTCGGACCTGTCTACAGGAATCGTCGGCACGCTCAAAACCCTGCGCGACAAGGGCCAGGTCGGCAACAAGGTGGCGCTTGCCTATGTTGCGGAAGCGCTTGGGCTAGAAATGATTGACTCCGCGAAACCCGCCTTCAAGGAAGCCGGCTTCGACATTGTATACGAAACATCGTATCCGATCGGAACGCAGGATTTGTCGCCCGTCATAAGCGGTGCCAAGGCGGCCAAGCCGGACGCCTTTGTCGCATATTCTTATCCGCCCGACAGCTTCGCGCTCACCGAGCAGGCGCAAATTCAAGCCTTTGACGTCAATGCTTTCTACGTCGGGGTCGGCGGCGCACTTACCGGCTATGGCCAGCGGTTCGGCAAACAGGCCGAAGGCATCCTGTCGATGGGCGGCATCAATCCGGACGACCAAGCTTACAAGAGCTATCGCGAGAGCCATAAGAAGGTAACGGGCCAAGACACGGACTATTGGGCTGGCGCGGTCGTTTATGCATCCCTTGAGGTGCTCGCGCAGGCGATCGAGAAGGCGGGGAAAGAGCGAGCAGCCGTCGTCAAGGCTATCAAGTCCGGTACGTTTGACACAGTGATCGGCAAAGTCTCCTTCGAAGACAATGTCGTGAAGAAGCTCTGGACAGTCGGCCAGTGGAGGGGCGGCGTATTTCAGGGCGTTAACGGCCTAAGCGTCGAAGGCGCGAAGGAACCGGTCAAAAAGCCGGCCTGGAACTGATCCGAATACCGAGGTTGGCGCGGATGCCCCCGCGCCAACCTCTCGCTGATGTTTCAGGATCCCAACATGCAAATTTTAGTAACAGGTACTCTGCTTGGCGGTACCTATGCGCTGATCGCGCTAGGTCTCACGCTCCAATACGGTGCAGCACGCATCATGAATCTCGCCAACGGCGAGACGCTCGTTGCAGCGTGCTTTGTTGCCTTTTGGCTATTCTCGCGCCTGGGCGTAAACCCGATCCTTGGCATGGTAATAATCGCGCCGGCCGCGCTTGTGCTGAACTGGTTGATTTACGCGTGGTTGCTGCGGCCGCTTGTGCGCCGGGCAAAAAACCGCGGCATGCTCGAGGTCGATTCGATTCTCGCGACTTTCGGTCTATTGTTCTTGTTTCAGGGGCTTATGTTGCTGACTTTCGGGGGTGCCTATTTCAATTACAAATTCCTGGCCGAGCCATTCTCGATCCTGGGCACCCCTTACGCACTGAACCGTGTGGTGGCCTTCGTTGCTGGCGTGCTCGTCTCGTCCTTGCTCTACCTTTTTCTCTACCATACAAGGCAAGGCGCAGCGGTGCGTGCCATCGCCGTCGATCCCGCTTCAGCCCAGCTCGTCGCCATCGACGTTTCCAGAACGGCAGGCTTTTCCTTCGCGCTTGGTGGTGCTCTCACGGCATGCGGAGGCACGTTGCTGTCCACCTTTTACACATTCAACGCATCGATGGGCGTCCTCTTCACGATGAAGGCACTAATCATCGTGATTATGGGAGGCGTCGGCGACATCCGCGGAGCGACGCTCGCCGCGTTCATCCTCGGTTTATCAGAGACAGCCGTTGCCAGTCTGATCGATCCGGGACTGACGCTCGCTGCCACCTACGCCCTGTTTATTCTGGTGCTGTTGTTTAGGCCGCAGGGCATATTGAGGAGGGGTGCGGCATGACCGGCATTCACCGTGACGAGATGTTGGGCCTTATCTGCGGGGGCGTCGCACTTGCGTTGCTTTCGTTGCTGCCGCTATTGACCGAAGGCTTCTATCTTTCGTTTGGAGTCAACCTGGTTCTTTATGCCGCTCTGTCGACCGCGTGGTCTCTTTTCTCGGGGCCAACCCGCTTCGTATCGCTGGCCAGCGCGGCATTCTTTGGCATCGGCACATACTCGGTCGCGCTTTGGCTTGATGCTCTGCCTTTCGTTGTACTGATCGCCATAGCTGCTCTAGCCTCGGCGGCGCTGGCCGCACTTATAGGCGCGGCCACGCTCAGATTGTCTGGTGTCTACTTTGTAATCTTTACCCTTGGGCTCACCGAACTCATTAGGCAGATCGTCTCATGGTCGCAGTCACGCTTCGCTCACAAGATGGGACTATACGTATTCACTGATTTCACAGAGGGCGATCTATATTGGATGTTGCTTGCCCTCACCGCCGCAACTTTCAGCGTCGGATGGCTTATCAACCGTTCTCGGCTTGGTTTCGCGTTGCGTATCATCGGCGACGACGAGACGGTGGCGCGTCACGTAGGCATCGCGACCGCACGCGCCAAGATTGTGTTATTCATGATCTCGGGCGCGTTCGCAGGCATTGCAGGTGCTATCATGGCACCGCGCTACGCCTATATCGAGCCGCAGGCCGCATTCAACCCGATGATCTCTTTCATGGTGGTGATTATGGCGCTGCTCGGCGGCACTCGTCGCCTATGGGGCCCCCTTGTGGGCGTCGTCCCATTTACCGTCGTGATGGAACTCATCGCCGCTCGCTTCCCGAACGAGAGCTTAATCGTTGTGGGAATTGCATTCCTGGCGATCGTTTATGTCCTTCCCAGTGGCGTCACTGGCCGCATTGAATGTTTGCGGGAGCGGCTTCGACGGAGTCTCGGGACAGGTGTTGATGCGCCGGGCTGCGGAAAGATCGAGGGAAGAGCATGAAGCCAGCCCTCCTCAGTGTTGTCCGCATGCGAAAGGCATTCGGCGGGCTTGTTGCCGTCAACGATGTGAGCTTCGACGTCTCCGAGGGCGAGCTCATTGGGCTCATAGGTCCTAACGGTTCTGGCAAGACAACGATGCTCAACCTGATTTCGGGGGCACTTCGGCCAACATCCGGGGAAATTAGGCTGGGCCGTAACCAGATTTCCGGTCTTGCTCCTGAGAGGATCGCAAAGGAAGGCATCGCGCGCACGTTCCAATTGGTGCGCGTACTTCCGTCGATGACTGCGATCGAGAATGTTATTGCCGGCACCGCATTTGTCGGTGACCGCACCTGGGGTGCGCGTGCGCACACACTTGCAGGCGCGCTCCTCGAGCGGGTCGGCCTGACCGGACGTGAGAACGCCCCTGTCTCGACCATGACATATATCGACCAGAAGCGGGTCGAATTGGCACGCGCGCTCGCTGCGGATCCGCGGCTTCTGCTGCTCGACGAATGGCTTGCTGGGCTTAATCCGTCCGAACTCCTCATTGGTATTGATCTCATCGGTGAGATTAGTCGTGAAGGAAGAACCATCATCATGGTTGAGCATGTGATGGACGCCATTCGAACGCTCTGCAGCCGCTGCGTCGTCATGAGCTCCGGTGTTAAGATTGCTGACGGTACCGCTTCAAACGTTTTGGCAGACCCGGATGTCATCCGCGCATACCTTGGAGATGACGATGCTTGAGGTCAGTAATCTCGGCGTCCGGTACGGTAGACACATCGCCCTTCAGGGCGTCTCGCTGCGTGTTGAGAAGGGCGAAATCTCCGTCATGCTTGGAGCGAATGGCGCAGGGAAGTCGACCCTTCTGAAGGCAGTTGCCGGGATCGTGCCGTCCGAGCCAGGAACCCAGGTCCGCATGAACGGCCGCGCGATTTCAGGGCTGGAAGCTCATCGCATCGTCGAACAAGGCATCGCCCTTGTGCCAGAAGGGCGTGGCGTGTTTGGTGACTTGTCGGTAGAGGAAAATCTCGCGCTTGGCGCCTTCGCGAAGCGCGCCCGGGGAACGAAACAATCGACCCTCCAGCTCATTTTCGGCCTTTTTCCACGCCTTGCTGAGCGCAAACGCCAGCAGGTGCGCACAATGTCCGGCGGTGAACAGCAAATGGTTGCAATCAGCCGCGCTCTCATGTCCAGGCCCGACATCTTGATGCTGGATGAGCCCTCGCTAGGGCTCTCACCACTCCTCTCCAAGGAGCTGTTCCGATCACTGAAGACGATTGCCGAAAGTGGCTACGGCATCCTGCTCGTGGAGCAAAACGCCAAGCTCAGCCTAAAAATAGCGGATCGCGGCTATCTTATCGAGAACGGGGCCATCGCGGGAGAGGACACGGCCGATAATCTCCGTCATAACCCCGCAGTTCTCAGCGCGTACCTCGGCGGACGGGCGTCTAACGCACCAATCTCAACCGCGCTTCCGATTGCTCTTGGTGATGTCAAAGCGATCGCCGATTCGATCAAAAATATTGATCGTAGTGGAGGACACTGAAACCTTGTTGATGAAGGAGAGCAGATGTTCCCAAATGACGTCTTGTCGCGATCAGGCCGCGATCGCGCTTCGGGCGCTAAAGCTGACTCTGTTGACGAGCTGTCGCCGGACGCCGTGAGGTCAAGCAGGCCGTCTGGCGCTTTGAGGGATCTCGATCTGGTCGCCCCAAATTCGGCATCGGAATGCAACGATCGAACTGTCCTCGAGCGTACGGATATTCTGCAGAGTCGGGAAAAGATCGCTCGGCTGTTGCGCCTCTTTTCGTCACCCCGAAAGCGATTCGGCCTAACACCCGACGAGCTCCTTGTCTTTCTTGCGATTGGCTATCTCTGCACGTCGATTTCGAACAAGGCTATCCAGGTTACACCGGTGGCCCTGATCGACTTGTCCAAGCTTCTCGGAATGCCGAAGGAAACGGTCCGCCGGAAAGCTGCAAAGCTCGTAGCCCTAGACTACGTTCGATGTACGCCCAAGGGTGTTCTCATCAAGGAAGTTGAAGTGTGGAGCAAGATGCTCGATCGTGCTCTCTCCTAATAGTATCTGAATGAGCGCTCCGTGACGTGAACTCGTGGCGCCCGGCCTCTACCGATTTGATGCTCACGATCCCACTTGTGCGGGGCCAGGTTGTCGGCGGGGCGTGCGAGGGCCAAGGCGGTGTCCCTGGTCATATCACGCGTGTCCGTCAGCGTACCTGATGAAAACATGGAATGCTAGATTATCGGCGCTGTTCCGGCTGCCCGCGCCATTGGAGCCTTTCACCTTGTGACTGAAACATACCCGGCGTTGGCGAAGTAGTTGGCGCATTCGCGCGGCCGGATGTCATGGAGGAGGTGACCGATGTGGCACCATGTGTCCTCGATGGTGCGCTTCTGAGCTTGCCTCATCCAATGCTTGATCTTGGAGAAGGTCTGTTCGATCGGCTTGAGGTCGGGCGAGTATGGCGGCAGGTACCAGAGCATGGCGCCAGCAGCCTGGATCATCTGCCTGATTGCTTTCGACTTATGGCTTCCGAGGTTGTCCAGAATGACGATGTCACCTTCGCGCAGGGTTGGCAGGAGAAGGTGCTACATAGATGCGAAAGCATTCACCCTTGGACGGGCCGTCGAAGAGGCAGGGTGCCGTGAGTTGGTCATGGCGGAGCGCGCCGAGGAATGTGAGGGCAAGCCAGTGAGCGTGCGGGGCGAAGCCGCGCAGGCGTGCGCCTTTTGGGGCACCAGTCCCGCATGGATGGCATGTTGGTCTTGACCCGTGTCTCATCGATGAAGACGAGCCGGCCCGGATCGGGTCCAGCCCGCCAGGATTGCCAACGCTGGCGCCTACGAGAGACGTCGGCAAGCGTTTGGTGCTGGACCAATTCGGCAGTTCGCACAAGGTTAGTATCCATTCGGCGTAGGCCGCAGGGTTACCGCTTGAGCAGTCCAGGGTTCTCTTTGTAGAAGCTGATCAGCTCGAT